>CAYXLI010000005.1:0-11137 GCA_964464925.1 uncultured Solibacteraceae bacterium
CAATTCGCCCGCCCGAAATTTCCATTAGACTAGATCAATAAGAAACGTTCGTCACGTATATCGCACTGCCGGGAGTACGCCAATGGACGAGGGGCCGATCCTACAAGCTTTCATTCTTCTTTCTTTGGTCTTCGTCCCACTTCTCTCATCCTGCCGGACGCAAGCAAACCAAGCGGCTGGGCCGCCGCCTTCTTTTCCCGTCACCGTAGCGAATGCCTCGATTGAGGAAACTCCGTTGGAGGTGCGCGTTGTGGGCGCGGTTGAGCCGTCTGCAAAGGTAGAGATTAAATCGCAAGTCGCCGGCCAACTCTTGAAGACATACTTCACAGAAGGGCAGGACGTCAGACAGGGCCAGCCACTGTTGGAGATCGACCCGCAGCCTTACCTCGAGGCCCTTCACCAAGCGCAAGCCGCTGCGGAGCGCGACCGGGCTCAGATCGCGCAGTCGGAATTTGCGCTTCAAAAAGACCTAGTTCAATCCAAAGCGGCCGATGCCGAGGCGGCGCGGTACGCCACTCTCGTGAAAGAGCGCCTCGTCTCAGAGCAGCAGGAACTGCAATACCGATCGAGCGCGGACGCCTTGAAGCAGGCAATCCTCGGCGACCGGGCCGGGGTGGAAAGCGCGCGAGCCAGCCTGAAGGTGAACGAAGCTGCAGTGAGCCAGGCGAAGCTGAACCTGGGCTACTGCAGGATTCAGGCGCCTATGTCCGGACGGGCGGGCAACCTGCTGGTGCATCCCGGGAATCTGGTGAAGGTCAACGATGCGCCGCTTGTCGTGATCAACCGGATTACGCCCGTCTTCGTCAGCTTCAGTGTGCCCGAGAAACATCTAGAGGCGATCCGGCGGTATAGCGCTACACGGAAGCTGCGCGTGGATGTTATGCAGCGCGGCAATTCCGGAGTGAAGACATCCGGGTACCTGAGCGTCATCGACAATACCGTGGACACGCAAACCGGTACGATCCGCCTGAAGGCCGTGTTCGAGAATGCGAACCGGCTCTTATGGCCGGGTCAGTTCGTCGATGTGATCCTGACGCTCAACGTTGGCCAGCAGACCACGGTGATTCCAGCGGAAGCCGTGCAGGCAGGGCAGAAAGGCCAGTTCGTTTACGTGGTGAAGGCCGATAAAACCGTGGAGCCCCGGATCGTTGCGGTGGGACGGAATCTGGAACGCAAGGTCATCATCGAGAGCGGAATCAAGGCAGGCGAGACGGTGGTTACGGACGGCCAGATGCTTCTTTTCCCCGGAGCCCACGTAGTGATCGCCTCGGCGCCTAAAGCGGATATTGGGGTGCAGTAACCGGAGGCGGCTGCGATGCATTTCTCACGCATTTTTATCGAGCGCCCGATCATGACGACGCTGGTGGTCTTCGCGATCCTGCTGTTCGGCATTGTGGGTTATCGCGCGCTGCCCGTGGCGGCGCTGCCGAGCGTTGAGTACCCCACGATTCAGGTCGGCGCAGGGCTGCCGGGCGCGGATCCGGAAACGATGGCATCGTCTGTGGCAACGCCGCTGGAGCGGGAGTTTTCCACGATAGCCGGGGTGAAGCAGATGAGTTCGTCGAACTCGCAGGGCGGCTCGACGATCACGGTGCAGTTTGACCTCAGCCGGAAGATCGATGAGGCCGCGCAGGATATTCAGGCCGCGATCTCACGCGCGGGCGGGCGCCTTCCTCCAAACATGCCGCGGCCGCCTTCGTATGAGAAAGTAAATCCGGCCGAACAGCCGATTTTTTATCTCGCTCTGAGTTCTTCGACGGCGCCGTTTTACACCATCGACGAGTACGCGGAGACGCTTATCGCACAACGGCTTTCGATGGTGAGCGGCGTCTCGCGGGTGCAGGTGTATGGCGCGCAGAAGTATGCCGTGCGGGTGCAGGTAAATCCGGACGAGCTTGCGGCACGCGGGCTGGGAATCGACGACGTGCAGAAAGCGATCGAGCAAAGCAATACGAATCTGCCGACGGGCAAGCTGTACGGCGAGCGGCAATCGTTTACGGTGATGTCGACGGGGCAATTGAGGAACGCGGCGGCATACCGGCCGCTGATCGTCGCGTACCGCAGCGGGGTTCCGATCCGCCTGGAAGAACTGGGGAACGTAATCGACGATGTCGAGAACAACAAATCCGCGAGCTGGTATGACGGTGTGCGCGGCATTATTCTTGCGATCCAAAAACAGCCGGGCACGAATACGGTAGAAGTAGCGGACAACATCCGGGAGCTTCTGCCCCAGTTGCGGCGGGCCATTCCTCCATCCGTCAACATGGAGGTTGCATTCGACTCGTCGAAGCAGATTCAGCAGTCCATCAACGATGTGAAGTTCACACTCCTGCTGACCGTATGCCTGGTGGTGATGGTGATCTTCCTGTTCCTGCGCAATGTTTCGGCGACACTGATTCCGGGCGCCGCAGTGCCGCTTTCGATAATCGGCACGTTCGCTGCGATGTACTTGCTGGGCTACAGCCTCAACAATCTCTCCTTGATGGCTTTGACCCTGTCAGTCGGCTTTGTGGTGGACGATGCGATTGTGATGCTGGAGAACATCGTGCGCCACATGGAAATGGGAGAGCCGCGCATGAAGGCGGCCTTGCTTGCCTCCAAAGAGATTGGCTTTACGATTCTGTCGATGACGGTGTCGCTGGTGGCGGTTTTCATACCCGTGCTCTTCATGGGCGGGATTGTGGGGAGGCTTCTGCACGAGTTTTCCGTCACGATCGCGCTGGCGATTCTGATCTCGGGCTTCGTTTCGCTGACCTTCACGCCGATGCTCGGCAGCCGTTTCCTGAAGATGGACCATGGCGAGGGACGAGGGCGCTTGCTGCTGGAACGAGCCTTCAATTGGATGGCGCGCACGTACGATCGCACGCTGCGGGTGGTGCTGCGGCATCAATTCATTACGTTAATGGCGGCAATTCTGCTGCTGATAGGAACCGTTTGGCTGTTCCACATTATGCCGACCGGTTTCATTCCGAGCCAGGACAGCGGGTTTTTCTTTGCCTTCACCATGGCCGGGCAGGACATATCGTTCGAATCGATGGCGCAGCACGAGTATGCGCTATCCGAAATCGCTCGCCATGACGCAAACATCAGCGACGTTGGCGTGTTCCTGATGGGAGGCAACCAGGGCGGCTTTTTCGCCAAGATGAAGCCACGCAGTGAGCGGGCGCTTTCGGTGGATGAGACGATTCTGGAACTGCGGCCCAAGTTTTTCCAGGTGCCGGGTATTCTGGCCTTCCCGCAAAACCCGCCGCCTATCACGGTCAGTGGCCAGTTCTCCACCAGCGCCTACCAGCTCACGCTGCAAAGCACGAATCTGAAGGATCTGTACGCATGGACGCCGCGCGTGGTGCAGGCGATGAGCACGATTCCGGGTTTCGTAGACGTGAACAGCGATCTGCAGGTCGCAAGTCCACAGGTGATGGTGGATATCGATCGCGAGCGGGCCCGGTCACTCGGGGTTACGCCGCAGCAGATTCAGGATGCGCTGATGAGTTCGTACGGCAACCGCCAGGTTTCGCTGATCTATGAACCGGCAGATGAGTATCAAGTAATTCTGGAGGTGCAGCCGCAATATCAGCGCACGCCCGACGCCCTATCAAAACTGTATGTGCACTCTTCGCAGGGGACGCTGGTTCCGCTGGACTCGGTGGTCAGCGTGGCGCGCACGATGGGACCACTGAGCATCAGCCACTTCGGCCAGCTTCCGGCCGTTACGGTGTCGTTCAATCTGAAGCCGGGCTTCGCCCTTGGTCAAGCTGCCGATCAACTGGAGAGCTCGATACGGCAGATGCGAATGCCGTCGTCGGTGACGGCGAGTTTCCAGGGAACCGTGAGGGAGTTCCAGGAGTCATTCCGGAACCTGACGGTACTGCTGATCATTGCCGTTCTGGTGATCTACATCGTGCTCGGGATCCTGTATGAGAGCTTCATTCACCCGATTACGATTCTGTCGGGGCTACCGTCCGCGGTTTTCGGCGCGCTATTGACGCTGCTGCTGTTTCACAAAGAGCTGGATCTGTATGCGTTTGTCGGGCTGATCATGCTTTTCGGCGTGGTTAAGAAGAACGCCATCATGATGATCGACTTCGCGATTCACGCGAAACACGAAGGGCTTGACGCGCATGAGGCCATTTACCGCGGCTGCCTGCTGCGCTTTCGTCCGATTATGATGACGACGGTAGCCGCGCTGTTCGGAACACTGCCGATAGCGCTTGGATACGGGGAGGGAGCGGACGCGCGGCAGCCGCTGGGGCTGGCGGTGGTGGGGGGGCTACTGGTTTCGCAGTTGTTGACGCTCTACATCACGCCGGTGATCTATTTGTACCTGGAGAGAGTTCAAGGCTGGTGGACAGGAGCGGCTACACGGCCGACGACGAAACCCCAGGCGATCGCGAGCGCATAAGCGGTTAGTCAGGTAGACGCGCGGTATGCATCCAAAACCGATCAATTTCCCGAAGCAACTGCAAGTTGCTGTCGAGATCCGAGGGTTTACTGATGTATGCATTCGCGCGTTCGCCGTAGCAGGCGTCTATGTCCGTCCGGCTTTGGGAACTGGATAGGATAATCACGGGAATGGCGCGCAACTCCGGATCTCCCTTGATCTCCCGCAGGACTTCGCAACCGTTCATCCCGGCCATATTCAAATCCAGGAGAATCAGTTGAGGCCGCGGGGCGAGTTCGTAGGGGGGGCGACTATAGAGGAAATCGAGCGCTTTGGTCCCGTCGGGGACGTGGTGTAACCTATGCGGCTGGTTGAGTTCCTTCATCAGAACCTCAAGCAGCCGGACCTGGCCGATATCGTCGTCGACGATCAATAGATTGAAGGCGCGGTTCATAAAATGCGATGCTCCTTCCCCCACTGAGTGTTCGAAGCGGAAAAGGTGACCCCCAAGTTTACTACTAACTAATAGATGGACGCTGACGGAGGAATTGTGCTCCCACTATCTTGTTCAGGGGACGTTACCGTGCGAAAGCGCGGCTAGGAGCCTATACTGAATGCACAGCCGAAACAGGATCGATCGGAGGTTGCAAAAGCGGCAGCCGAACTTATCAACAATGGACCACTTAGAAGCACCTGAATCGTCAGATAAGCAGCCCACCTCAACGACGGGTATTGTAACGGAATCCGATAGCAGCCCTCCGCGCGGCAACCCCTTTCCAATTGTCGGAATCGGTGCGTCGGCGGGCGGGCTACAAGCGTTTCAGGAACTGCTTTCGACGGTGCCTCCACACACGGGCATGGCGTTTGTTCTTGTTCAACATCTCGATCCACAGCACGAGAGCCTGCTTCCAGAGCTGCTTTCGGCGTCGACCAAGATGCCCGTTCTCACCGTTCATGACCGGATGACTGTTGAGCCTGAACGAGTTTATGTGATTCCGCCGAACACGAGCATGGAGCTTGAGGACGGGCAATTGAGGCTAGTATCCCGTGAACCCGGCCTGCATCTCCCGATCGATATCTTCTTCCGCTCGCTCGCGAAAGTGCAGGGGAGCCGGGCCATCGGCGTGGTCCTTTCCGGGAACGCATCCGACGGTAGTCTGGGGATTCGAGCGATCAAATCGGAATGCGGCATTACGTTCGCGCAGGACGAAGTGACGGCTCGTTTTGGAGGCATGCCGCGTAACGCAGTTGCGACAGGGGCTATCGATTATGTTTTGCCTCCTGACGAGATCGGTAGAGAGCTGGGTGTTCTGGGGCGCCATCCGTATCTGATACCGAGCCAGCCAGGCGATGCGCAATCGGAAACTTTGCCACAAGGCAAGAGCGAGCTGAAACGCATCTTTGCACTGCTGCTCGCGGGGACAAAGGTAGACTTCTCGCGGTACAAGCCCACCACCATCCGCCGCCGGATCGGCCGCCGAATGATGGTACTGCGCATCGAGACCATGGCAGAGTACGCGCACTATATCGAACAGAACCAAGGAGAACTGCGCGAACTTTACCGTGACTTACTGATCAGCGTAACGATTTTTTTCCGCGATCCAAGCAGCTTCCAAGCTTTGAGCGGGCTGCTTTCGACTGCGCTCACCGAGCGGGCACAGAATCAGCAGGCGGTTCGCATCTGGGTGCCGGGATGTGCAACCGGAGAGGAGGTCTACTCACTCGCGATTTGCGTGCACGAACTGCTGCAGGAGAAACACGTCAATGTGCCTGTACAGATGTTCGGCACTGACATCAGCGAGGTGGCGATCGAGCGAGCCCGTCATGGTATCTATTCGAGTGTCATCACGGAGAACATCTCCGAGGAGCGGCTGAGGCGGTTTTTCATGAAAGCCGACGGGGGCTATCAGATCAACAAAGTCATCCGAGAGAGCTGCATTTTCGCCCGCCACGACGTGACGAAAGACCCGCCGTTTTCCAATCTGGACCTGATCAGTTGCCGAAACCTGCTTATCTATCTGGACCAGTCTGCGCAACGCCGGGTGCTTCCGGTCTTTCACTACGCCTTACGACCTACGGGCCTGCTGATGCTCGGGAGCGCGGAGACGACAGGGGCGGCGCCGGACCTGTTTGCAGCGGTCGACAAGCAGCATCGAATTTATACACGTAAGGCCGCATCCACCCGGCCTTCGCTGGATCTGACGACAGTGAGCCCACCACCGCTGGGCGACGCCAGTACGGATCGAAACCGCGCCGGGGCGTTTGGCAGTGTGGACCTGCAGAAGAAGCTGGAACGTTTAATCCAGAGCAACTATTCGCCGAACGCGGTAGTCGTAGATAACGACTTGCAGATCATTCAGTTTCGGGGGCACACAAGTCCATACATCGATCCATCGCCGGGTGAGGCGAGCCTGCACGTGCTGCGCATGGCGAGGGAAAGTCTCGTTTTGCCACTGCGGCGTGCCTTAAAAAACGCGGCTGAGAGCAACGTGACGATCCGCGAGACCCGAGTCCCACTGGACATAAATGGAGAACATCAGGAAATCACATTGGAAGTAACACCGCTGCTCGGTACCGGGGAACGGTTATACCTGATCGTTTTCGCGCGGGAACCACAACCGGACGCGCCGGGCACCGCTGCTGCTGAAACAGCGTCCTTGCCGGCGGACGAACAGCTCAGGAAGATGCACCGTGAACTCACTGAGACCCGCGAACACTTGCGCAGTCTTACCGAAGAGTACGAAGCAAGCGCCGAGGAGTTCCGGGCCGCAAATGAAGAGGCGAGGAGCGCAAACGAAGAACTGCAGTCTACCAACGAGGAGCTTGGGACTACAAAGGAAGAGCTGCAGTCAACAAACGAAGAACTGACGACGGTGAACGAGGAGCTGCAAAACCGGAATCATGAGTTGAGCGCCACCAATAGCGACCTCAAGAACCTGTTGAGCGCGGTAACGGTAGCCATCATCATGGTGGATTCCGATCTCCGGGTTCGCCGGTTCAATACAGCGGCTGGAGGTTTGTTGACGCTTGGACCTCTCGACATCGGGCGGCCCGTGGGTCATATCCGAGGCCATATCGAGACACCGCGCCTGGAAGAGCAGGTGAAGACTGTCATCGAGTCTCTTCATGCGATCACGGAAGAGATTCAAGACGAAAGCGGCTGCTGGTATTCCGTCGGGATCCGTCCCTATCGGACGCTCGACGACCGGATAGCGGGAGCCGTGATCACATTCCAAGATATCGATCCGTTGAAACGCGGACTGCAGGCGGCGCAAGAAGCGCGCGACTACGCAGAAGGCATGATCGAAACCGTTCGCGAGCCTCTCGTGGTCCTGGACTCGGATCTTCGGGTACTCCGTGCCACCAGCGCGTTCTATGAGACCTTTCTGGTCTCGCGTGAGGAGACGGAGGGGCGTTTTTTATACGACCTTGGCAACGGGCAGTGGAATCGGCCACGGCTTCGCGAATTGCTGGGCACAGCTCTATTCCGATCCGAGCCCTTCCATGACTTCGAAGTAGAGCACGACTTTCCGCACATAGGGCGCCGGACCATGCGGCTCAACGGGCGGCGTATCGCACGCCCTGACGCGCAGCACCGCTCGCTCCTTTTATCAATCGAAGATGTCAGCGAACGGCGGGAAATTGCGGAGATCCGATTCCAGCGGCTGTTTGAGACTGCGAAAGACGGAATCGTTGTGATCGATGTGGAAACGGAAACCGTGCTGGACGTGAACCCGTTCTTTCTGGAACTCACCGGATTCGCGCGCGAGGACCTTGTAGGCAAACGCGTCGCTGATGCCGGCCGAATGCTTGGTCTCACCCGGGTAGACACGCTAGTATCCGAAACGCGTGAACAGGAGATCGTGCGGCACGATGACGTGGAGATCTCAACGCGCGACCGCGGCAGCATCAGTATAGATGTGGTCGGCAACCAATATTACGTTGGCAGCCAGCCCGTGATCCAGCTCAATGTTCGCGATATCTCGCCACGGAAACAGGCCGCAAAAGCATTACGTGAAAGCGAGGAGCGATTCCGTCTGCTCGTGGAAAGCGTCCGCGATTATGCGCTGGTTCAGTTGGATGGCGATGGAGTGATTCTGACCTGGAACACGGGTGCGGAGCGGCTGCTTGGCTGGGGCGAACGGGAAGCAATCGGCAGGCATTCCAGCATGCTTTTCGTACCTGACGACATCACGAAGGGCGAACCGGAGCGAGAACTGGAGTTAGCGCGTAAGAACGGACGCGCAGAGGACGAGCGGTGGCACATACGGAAAGACGGCAGCCGCTTTTTCGCCAGTGGAGTGCTGTCTCAGGTCTGTGACGAAAATGGGAACCTGCTTGGTTTCGCGAAGATCATGCGAGACATCACGGCTTGGAAGCGGCAGGAAGAACAGCTACAGCGGTCTGTGGAAGAGAAAAGCATGCTGGTGCGCGAGATCCATCACCGGGTAAAGAACAACCTGCAGGTCATCGTGAGCCTTCTGAGCCTGCAATCGAATCACACCGACGATCCCCGGATTCTCTCGGCATTTGAGGAGACGGAAGGCCGTGTGAAGGCCATTGCACGCATTCATGAGCGATTGTACACATCGGACGACCTGGGCGAAGTGGAATTTGCTTCGTACTTAACGAATCTGACGCGCGAGTTGTTGAAACTTCACTCCACGGTTCCTGACCAGGTCTCGCTCGATCTGAAGGTGGATGAGATGGTGCTCCGGATCGAACAGGCTATTCCGTTGGGATTAATCGCGAACGAATTGCTTGTCAACAGTTTGAAACATGGTTTAAAAGGGGGGCCGGGGCGTCTTCAGGTCACCCTGGCTTACGAAGAGGGCAGCTTTCATCCTGAATCCGGCGAGACGAGGGACGACGGGTGGGCATTTGTGCGCGTCGCGGACAGCGGCCCTGGATTGCCCGCCGAACTCGACATCTCACGAACAGATTCGATGGGCTTTCGTCTGGTGACTCTGTTAGTACGTCAATTGCGCGGGCGGTTGGACGCCGGGGCTGGTCCGGGTGCCAGGTTGACAGTCAGCTTCCCGTTGAAGCACATTTAGATTCGACCCGAGCAAAAGGAGACGCCAGTGGCTGTACGTATTTTGATTGTGGAAGACGAGCAGATCGTAGCTGCTGACATCGAATCGAAGCTGAGGCGAATGGGTTACGACGTAGTGGCGATAGCCGCTTCCGGGGAGGAAGCGATGCTCATGGCCGACCAGTGGCGGCCTGAGGTTGTTCTCATGGATATTCAGCTCCAGGGAAAATTGGGCGGCACTGAGGCAGCAAAAGCGATTCAGCGGAATACGGGCGCGCAGATTATTTTCGTCACGGCATATGCGGCTGTGTTCCTCCGGGATCCGACACAGATGCAGCCACCTGGCATATGCCTGAGCAAACCGTTCTCGCAAGATCAGTTGGAGGCGGCTCTGGACGTGGTCGTAAGAAAGCCTCTTGAACATTGAGGGGATTGTGTTGGGTTGACCAGCGGACGCTTGCTGCCGCAAGTGCGCAAGTGCGCAAGGTCCGGGCGGTTGCCGTATTCCTGATCGCGTTGGCCACCTGCGTTCCATTACGATCTCAACCCCAGCCCACAATCCGGATCACAGTCGAAGCGGGGACAGTTCCGGTCTCAGGTGCCGAGATCGCACTCGACGGCCGCACGCTGAAGACGGACCGGAGCGGCGTGGCGATTGCGCCGGTCCCATCCGGACGAGTCGAAATCCGAGTCACCAAGGAAGGTTTCCTGCCTGCCACGACCTCCGTCTCGATCAGCGAAGCGCGGGAGTGGCAGGTGATCGTGGAACTGCAGCGCCAGCCGGAAATCGAAGAAGAGATCACCGTACACGCGACGCGTACCGACACGCGCGTTCAGGATTCGCCGACCAGAGTCGAAGTGCTGGGACCGGAGGAGATTGAAGAAAAGACACTCATGACGCCAGGCGATATCGTCATGATGTTGAATGAAATGGGAGGTGTCCGGGTGCAGACCACCTCTCCTTCTCTGGGAGCGGCGAGCGTGCGTATCCAAGGTATGCGCGGGCGCGACACCCGGTTTCTTAGCGACGGCCTGCCGCTGTTCGGGCAACAAGGAGGCGGACTGGGCTTGCTGCAGATTCCGCCAATGGATCTGGGCCAAGTAGAGGTGATTAAGGGTGTTTCCTCGGCTCTGTATGGTGCGGGAGCGATGGCCGGAGTCGTCAACCTCATCTCCAGACGCCCAGGGACCGAACCGGTGCACGAGATTCTTCTCAACCGATCCAGTTTAGGGGCAACGGACGGCGCGGTATTTCTGGCGTCGCAACTATCGCCTCACTGGGGCACATCGCTGCTTGGAGGCGGCTACTGGCAGGAGCGCCGGGACAGGAACGGCGACGGTTGGGCGGACCTGGCCGGATACTCGCGAGGTGTAGTGAAGCCGCGTTTCTTTTGGGACGATGGCGGAGGGCGGTCGGCCCTAGTAACGGGTGGAATCACGTACGAGAATCGGGAAGGCGGCACTTTGCCTGGCTCGGTGCTGCCTACGACCGGCACTCCCTACGCCGAAGCTCTATACACTCGCAGGTACGATCTCGGCGGGAGCTTTCAGTTCCTTGTTCAAGACCGTTATGTTGTCACGGCGCGGACAGCGGCCTCATCGCAACAGCACGATCATCGCTTCGGCGAAGTTCGTGAGCGCGACCGGCATGAGACGTTGTTTGCGGAGATTACAATCCGCGGCACCTCCGGACGCCACACGTGGGTTGCCGGGTCTGCCGC
>CAYXLI010000005.1:11237-261425 GCA_964464925.1 uncultured Solibacteraceae bacterium
TTCGACCTCAGCCGCAAGACCGGTCCGATCTCTTATACGGCGACATTGTTCGCGTCCAGTATCCATCACCCCATCTATGTAGAACGCAGTGATCGTTTTCAGATGGTCAATCTGCCCGGGTCGGCGACGAATACCGGGGTGGAACTCCTTGCGACGTTGAGGAGAGCTCCATTTTCCGCAACAACGAGTTACACCTACGTCCGGCCCCGTGAGGTGGAGTTCGGCAGAGCGATGGATAGGGCTCTGACGCCGCGCCAGAGCTTTGGGGTGACGGGAATGTGGGAAAAAGAGGTCTGGCGGCTGGGTGCGGAGTGCTACTACACCGGCCGGCAACGCCTGGAGGAGAACCCGTATCGTTCCGAGTCGGAGCCCTATGTTCTGGTAGGTTTCTTCGGCGAGCGGAGGATAGGGCCAGCTCGGATTTTTGTGAACGCCGAAAACCTTGGAGACGTTCGCCAGACCAGGTGGAATCCACTGCTGCGGCAAACGCGTGGAGTGGACGGGCGCTGGACTGTGGATGCGTGGGCTCCTTTAGACGGACGCGTATTCAACGCCGGAATCCGGCTCAGGTTCTGATCTCCTTCAGGCAAGTTAGTAACCTTCTTCTCCACCCTCCGTATTCCATACTTGAGACTGGCTGCTAGAGCCGAGCGGAGGGAGATGGAGCCGACACCGGGACCGGCGGACGAAGCCCTAATGCTTGCCGTCAAAGGCGGGCAGGTGGGCAAACTCGCGGTGCTATTCGAGCGCCATAACCGGGCTATCTTCAACTTCTTCTTTCGGATGAGCGGGAACCGGGAACTTAGCGAAGACCTGGTGCAGGATGTGTTCTTTCGCATGCTGAAGTACAAGGATTCCTACCAGGAGAAGTCCTGCTTCACCGCCTGGATGTACCAGGTGGCGCGAAGCGCCCAGATCGACAACTTCCGCAAACGGAAGCGCGAGGCGCAATGGAATGAGGAGCAGCCGGAGCCAGCCAGCCAGGATGCGCGCGTGGATGAGCGTATGAAGAAGCGCCAGGAACTGGAAATCCTGCAGAAGGCAATGGCGGCGCTTGCGCCCGATAAACGCGAAGTGCTGGTGATGAGCAGGTATCAGAACCTGAAATACCAGGAGATCGGCAAGATCCTCGGGTGCGAGGAGAATGCGGTCAAGCTGAGGGTCTTCCGGGCGGTCCGCGCTCTCGGGCAGATCTATAACGAACTCGCGGGAGAGAGAGCATCATGACGTGTGAACAGGCAAGAGCGTTGGTGGCGGAATCGCTGAATAGCGAGCATGATCCGGCAGTGAGCTTCGAACTGGAAGCGCACATCCTCGATTGCCCGGTTTGCAGCATGGAGTTGGGGGAAGTCCGGTGCTTGTGGAAGAATTTGGAACTGCTGCCGGATGCCCAGCCTGGTCCGGAGGTGCGACCGCGGTTTTATCAGATGCTCGAGGCATACCAACAGGGGCGGATCGAGGCGCAAAGAGAGAAGCGGTCCTGGTTCGCATGGTGGCCGCAACAGCCTGGCTGGCAGATGGGCCTGAGCTTCGCGTTGCTGGCAGTGGGCATATTCGCGGGACATATGTGGACGGTACGGGACCAGAAAACCGGAGACGTCGCACAACTTCACAACGAGGTAGATACGATGCGGCAGTTAGTAACTCTATCCCTGCTTCAGCAGCAGTCGGCGTCGGACCGGCTGAAGGGAGTGAACTGGTCTTACCGCGTCGAGCAGTCCGATACGGAAGTGCTTTCGGCGCTGTTAAAGACGGTCAATCAGGATCCGAATGTCAATGTGCGGTTGGCGGCGGTTGATGCGCTCCGCAACTTCGGCCAGAGCCAAGTGACCCGAAAAGCACTGACGCAGGCGATTCCGAAGCAGACGTCACCCATGGTGGAGATCGCGCTCATCGATCTGCTGGTGGAGTTGAAGGAGAAGCCCTCGGCTCCGGTTTTGCGCGCAATGCTGAGCAAGACGGACCTGGATCCGAACGTGCGCCAGCGCGTGGATACAGCACTCCGGGAACTGCAATAGTCTAGACCGAATCAGGAGAGAAGCGACATGAAATACGGGGCTATGGCCTTACTGGCCATCAGTGTGTCTTTGCACGCGGACGTGAAGGACACAAAACACGAGCAGAGGACATTCGCGATGACAGGCGGCGAGCGCCGGTTGATCGTTGACGGCGTAAACGATTCGATCACAGTCACAGGCTACAGCGGCAATACGGTGGAGGTGACGGTGGACGGCACGTGGCAGGCCGATGACGACCGCTACCTTGCTGATGCCAAGCGCGATGTGAAGGTGGATATGACGCAGAGCGGCAACACTGTGAAGCTATACGTGGACGGGCCGTTCCGAGACAGAAACGGCCCCCGCAATCACGGCGAGCGGCACTATAATGTGCACTTCGATTTCAATGTGAAGGTGCCGATGGATGCATATCTGGAACTGCGGACCGTGAATGGCGGATCGGTGAAAGTGCAGGGATCGGACGGCGATTTTGACGTCCATAACGTGAATGGCGGGATCGATCTGAAGGACATGACCGGATCGGGAATGGTAAATACGGTGAACGGACCGATCAACGTAAGTTTCCGGCAGAATCCGCGGAAGGATTGCAAGTTCAAGACTGTCAACGGCGGCATCGACGTGGTGTTCAGTTCGGCGTTGTCAGCCAATTTGACGATGAAGACGTTCAACGGCCAGGTCTATTCGGATTTCGATGTGGTCACGCTGCCGTTGCAGCAGGCCACGGTAGAACAAGAGGGGATGAAGAAGATCTACAGCCGCGACAGGTTGATGCGGGTTCGCGCCGGAAACGGCGGTCCGGAACTGCAGTTCGACACGCTGAACGGAACCATCCGCCTGATGGACCACCAGAAGTGATTCGAGTTTAAGGAGAGACAGTGAAGAGTTTCGTTTGCATTCTGGGTCTTCTAGCCGCGAACCTCGCGTGCGCGCAGGACACGGTGCGGGTTCCCTTCAGTGATCCGGCACGACCCAAAACAGTAAGAATCAATATGGTGCACGGAAGCATCAATGTTCGAGGATACGAAGGCAATGAGGTGGTGATCGAGACGCGCGGCGACTCGAGACCGGCGCGTGCACGAGCCGATGGATTGCGGCGGCTGGATACGGGACAAGCCGGAATCACCGCGGAAGAGCAGGATAACGTAATCGTCATCAAGCCTTCTCCCATGCATGGCGGCGCGAACGTCGGATTGCAGGTACCCACCAACGTGAACCTGGATCTCAAGACGGTAAATGGCGGCAATATCACGGTGGAAAACGTAAACGGCGAACTTGACGTGCAGAACGTGAACGGCGGCGTGAAGTTGACTAACGTGTCGGGCGCAGTGCTGGCGCACGCGCTGAATGGCAATGTCGTGGTTTCGTTGAGCCAGGTCCGATCGGATAAGCCGATGTCGTTCACGTCGCTGAACGGCAACATCGATGTGACGCTACCGGCGGACTTAAAGGCGCAGGTGAAGCTGAAAAATCAGAATGGCGAAACCTACAGTGACTTCGATATCACGCTGCAGCCTAGCAGATCGGTAGTGGAATCCAGCAAAACAGGACAAGGCAGGTACCGCATTCAGGTAGATCGGACAATGACTGGCACCATCAATGGCGGAGGGCCAGAGTTTCAGTTCCAGACGATGAACGGCAACATTTATATCCGCAAGAGAAAGTAGTTAGCCTGCGAGGCCCGGAACGCCTCCGAGCGTACGGGCCTTTCTGACTGCCCGAACGATGGCTTCGGCCACAGCCTCCATTGCCGCAACTCCCAAAGCGTTAACGTCGGCCTGCTCATTTCCAAGAGACAGTGCTATGACCAGGTCGCCATCGCCGGTTGTAGCGGCGGGCGAAATAGCGCGCGTCATTCCCTGGGTCGCGAGTTGTGCCAGTTTGGTAGCTTCCACTTTGCTGAGTCTGGCGTTGGTTGCGACAGCGATGAGAGTTGTATTCGTCCGCCTGTATGTAAAATCAGCGCGGGCGCCGTCTTTGAGTGCCGCGGCACTGTGCAGGAACTCACCTGAATCGGGTGCGCGCCGGGCTCCGGCGAGGATCTTGCCCGTATGCGGATCGAGAATATCGCCGACCGCGTTCACGACGGCTAACGCCGAGACCTTCACCGCCGCGTATGGGCCGCCAAGAGAGACGGTATACGAACCGAGCCCACCCTTCATGGCCTGCTTCATACCCTGCACCTTCCCGACTGTTGCGCCCGTACCCGCGCCGACGCATCCTTCCTTCACGGGGCCATCCGTAGCTGAGGCGGCCGCGGCCTCGCCCATCTCACGAGTGGGACGCACATGCGCTTTGCCAATAGACAGGTCATACAGAATCGCGGCTGGAACGAGAGGCACCCTGGCTACGCCAGTTTCGTATCCGATACCCTTCTGTTCCAAAAAGCGGCGCACGCCACTGGCCGCTTCGAGCCCGAACGCGCTGCCGCCAGCGAAACAGATCCCATGAATCACGGGCGTTACATGCAGAGGATTCAGCAGGTCCATCTCTTCTGTGCCGGTTGCCGATCCGCGGACGTCCACACCGGCGTGCGCGCCGGCTTCACACAAGATGACGGTGCAGCCGGTTAGCGCTTCAAAATCCGAAGCGTGCCCAACGCGTATGCCAGGGATGTCGGTGAGGCCGTTCATGTTAGATTTGAAACGAGGCGAACGCGAGCTTGTTAGACATCCTGAAACCGCCTGTTGCGGCGTTACAAGACTTCTACGCCCTCAGCGCAAACGCCGTCCGCAATATTCTTCGCCGCCCCCATTATAGCGACGACATCTTTATCCAGATGGACATTATTGGGGTAGGCAGCCTACCCATTATTATCCTGACCGGATTCTTTAGCGGCATCGTGATCACGATGCAGATGTCGCGCGCGCTGGCGCAGTACGGCGCCACGGGACAGGTGGGACAAATCGTTGCAATCACGCTGGTTCGCGAGTTGGGCCCAGTGCTCAGCTCGCTGTTGGTGGCGGGGCGGAACGCGTCGGGAATCGCGAGCGAGCTTGGCTCCATGAAGGTGACAGAGCAGATCGATGCGATGCGCGCGTTGGGCACGGACCCGATTCAGAAACTGGTCACGCCTCGTTTAATTGCCACATCGGTGGTGCTGCCCCTGCTGACCATCGTCGCGGATTTCGTAGGACTGGTGGGCGGTTACATGATTGCCAATCTGACGCTCAACATCACGACCAGCCAATATTGGAACACGGCATGGCGCGCTCTCGATTGGAGCGATATCGTACAGGGATTGCTGAAACCCTTCGTTTTCGCGGTGGTAATCGCGCTGGTCGGCTGCTTCTACGGAATCAATACATCGGGCGGAACACAGGGGGTGGGGCGCTCCACTACACAGGCGGTGGTCGTAGCGAGCGTCTGGATCTTCATCCTGACCGCCTTCATTACGCGGATTTTTACGACGCGGTGAATATGCCGGGCGATGCAAACGATTCGATTCTCCGCTTTGAAGACGTCTCCCTTGCCTTCCCCGACGCCGTAGCGCTGAATCACGTAAGCTTCGACCTGAAAGTGGGGCAAACGCTGATCGTGCTGGGTGCAGCGGGCAGCGGGAAGTCGGTCATGTTGAAGGTCGCGATCGGGCTGCTGAAGCCGGATAGAGGGCGCGTTTATCTGTTTGGAACGGAGATCACCGGGATGGAGGAGCACCAACTCTTTGATTTGCGCAGCCGCGTGGGCGTGTTATTTCAAGAGGGCGGTTTGTTTGACTCTCTGACCATTGCGGAAAATGTTTCCTATCCTCTGCTCAACCAGAGAGTTCGCGAGAGCAAACAGAACGGTGGCATTGGCGAAAGGGTGCGGCAATCGCTTCAGTTTGTGGAATTGGAGAACGTTCTCGAGCGTTTCCCGAGCGAACTCTCGGGAGGGCAACGCAGGCGCGTCGGCATTGCAAGGGCAAATGTGACGCAGCCCGAGCTGGTTCTCTACGATTCGCCGACGGCCGGGCTGGACCCGATCACGGCAAACACGATCATTGCGCTGATTGTAAAGGCGCGCGACACCAGGAACTCCACCTCTGTCCTGGTAACCCATCGTTACCAGGACGGACATATGCTTGCGAATTTCCGCTACAATCCGCAAAGTGGCCGCCTTGAGGCGACGCCACCGAACGATCATTCCATCCGGGACAGGACGCAATTCATGGTATTTGGAGACGGCAAGCTGGTGTTCGAAGGAACCGAACACGCGCTCGAGGAATCGAGCGATCCATACGTTTCCAAGTTCAAATGGGTAAAAACGTAAACTCATGCCAACGGCACAAAAAGTAAGTTGGGCGAAACTGAAGGTGGGACTGCTGGCCATCGGGGCGATGGTGATCCTGGGTGTGCTGATTTTTTATCTGACCGGCACCACCAAACTTTTCAGCAAGGAAGTGGACGTCTACACCTATATGGACGATGCCGCCGCGATCGCCAAGGGCTCGCCCGTTCGCCTGAACGGAATCCTGATCGGAAAGATCGATGACGTACAACTATCGGGCGAGAAAAATCCGCGGCGTATCGTAAAGATTGCGATGCGGCTGGAAGCAGACAAGCTGGCGTTAATTCCGGTGGATTCGGTGGCGGCGATCAGCGCGGAAAATCTGCTGGGATCGAAGTTCATCAACATCAAGAAGGGACAATCCAGCACAACGATTCAACCTGGCGCAGAGGTTCCGAGTCTGGATACGCGCGAGTTCGACGAACTGGTACAGCAGGGCTATCAGGTGCTGAGTTCGTTGCAGGTGATCGTAAAGCGCATTGACGCCATCGTAAGCCTGGTGGAAGTGGGCAAGGGAAGTATCGGCAAGTTGCTGGTGGACGAAGAACTCTACAACAAGGTCCTGGCCATCGTGAACGAAGGCCAAAAGATCACGGCGGCACTGAACACCAATAAGGGAACCATCGGAAGATTGCTGAACGATGATGCGATGTACAACGACGTTCGCACGTCACTGGCGCGCGTGGATTCGCTGCTGCAGGATCTGCAACAAGGGAAAGGCACGGCAGGTAAACTCCTGAGGGACGAAGCGTTGTATGAGGATACAAGAAAAAGTATGGCCGAGGTCCGCAAGACGCTGGAAGACCTGAATGCCGGCAAGGGAACCGCGGGCAGGCTGCTGAAGAGCGACGAACTTGCAAACGAATTGAAGACTACGCTGGACAAGGTGGACCTGACTATCGACAAGGTCAACTCGGGCCAGGGTACGATCGGTCAGTTACTGGTGAACCAGCAGCTTTATGACAATCTCAACGGCGCCACCCGCGAACTGCACGAACTGTTCAAGGATTTCCGCTCAAATCCGAAGAAGTTCCTGCACGTGAAGCTCAGTTTGTTTTGAAGCGGCTTATCGTCAACGCGGATGACTTCGGTTTCACCGCTGATGTGAACCGGGGCATCATACATGCGCATACGCACGGCATCCTCACCGCGACCACACTCATGGCGAATGGGCGCGCGTTTGAAGAAGCTGTGCTGCTGGCACAGGAACACCCAACGCTCGATATCGGCTGCCACCTGGTGCTGGTTCAGGGAGAGTCAGTGCTGAACCGTGCAACGCCATTTCCGAAAGACACGAAGCAACTCCTGATAGCGGTGCTACTGCGGCGGATTCGGATCTACGACGAATTGAAGGCCCAGGTGGAGAAGATTCTGAACGCGGGTTTGTGCGCGACGCACCTTGATACCCACAAGCATACTCACGTGCTGCCGCCGATTCTGGATGCGGTGCTGCGCCTGTCACAGGAGTATCGAATCCCGT
Organism: uncultured Solibacteraceae bacterium; assembly: GCA_964464925.1. Lineage (GTDB taxonomy): Bacteria > Acidobacteriota > Terriglobia > Bryobacterales > Bryobacteraceae > CAYXLI01. The sequence continues at coordinate 19,002 of CAYXLI010000005.1, forward strand.
GGGTGCGGCGTCCGCTACCCGCGGTGGACTGGGGGCTTTCCGCGAAGCTGGCCCGCTATGGCGCGCGCGCTGCCGATCACTTCGCCGGGTTCCGGTTGACCGGGAAGTTCGGCCCGGCGGAGCTTGTATCCGCACTGGCGCAGACACGAGAGGGCCTAACGGAATTCATGTGCCACCCGGCATTCTGCACGGACGAACTGCGACGAGCACCCACACGGCTGAAGGAGAGCCGCGAGCGCGAATTGCAGGCACTGGTGGCACCGGAAGTGCGCGAGGCCATTGCTGCACACGGGATCGAATTGACTACTTACCGCCGCGCGTGAGCAGGTAGTGCACGGCAGGCGTCACAATCAGGGACAGAGCCATCGAAGCGAGCACGCCTCCGATCACCGCAATGGCGAGCGGCTGCAGCATTTGCGAGCCCGCGCCCAAGGCCAATGAGAGCGGAATCATACCGGCGACGGTCGCAAGAGCGGTCATGAGAATAGGGCGGAGGCGCCGCTCGCCAGCCTGAATCATTGCGTCAAACGCCGACGCACCGGTGGTCCGAAGCCGCTGGTCAGCATCGAGCAGCAGAATGCCATTCTTCGCCACGATGCCAATGACCATGATGAGGCCCATGAACGACGAGATATTGAACGTAGTCTTTGTGACCAACAGCGCGAGGAACACGCCGGATGTGGAGAGCAGCGCGGAAGCGAGAATCGCGACCGGCGCAGCGAAGCCGCCAAACTCAAACAGAAGCACCGTGAATACCAGAACAATGGCAAGCACGAGCACTGTCACGAGATCGCGGAATGAGCGCTGCTGCTCTTCGTAAGCGCCGCCGTATGCGACGCGGATCGATGGCGGCAAGTTGAGCGAGTTCAATGCTTTCTGCACCGCGGTGATGCCTGCGCCCAGACTCAAGCCCTCCAGTCTCGCGGTGACCGCCACATCGCGCTGCAGATTCTCGCGCCGGATTTCGGTCTGGCCGGGCAATTCGACTATCGACGCCAGCGAGCCCAAGGTAGCGCTCTTGCCGCTCGAATTGCCGATCAGGGTATTGCGAATGGTTTCTACCGTGGAGCGCGCTTCCTCGGGGTATCGCACGCGAATCGTGTAAGCGCGATCGTTCATCACCACGGGCGAAGGTGCGGGCTCACCCTGGAGAATGGCGCTGGCGTCGAGTTCGATCTCCTCCGTAGTGAAACCGGCACGCGCGGCAACAACCGGATTGACCTTGAATGAAATGGCCGGGCCGCTGATGGTGTTATCGATCCCGTTCAGAACGTCCACCACGCCGGTAATCTTCCTGATCTGATCGCCCACTTTTGGAGCCCATTCCCGCAACACAGCAGGATCCTGAGAGAAGAGCTTGATCTCCACGGGCTCGGGCGCGCTGGTGAGGTCTCCGATCATGTCCTGCAGCAACTGAACGAACTCTACCTGGAGCATCGGGAGCCGGTCCGCTACCTTCTCGCGGACTTCGGCCACGACCTTATCCACGCTGCGCTTTCGATCTCTTTTCAGCTTCACTGTGATGTCACCAGTATTCGCCTCGGTGACTTGAGCAAGGCCTAGTTGCAGGCCTGTGCGGCGGGACGTGCTCTCTACCTCGGGAATCGATCGGAGCAGGCCTTCCACAGTGGAGATTGCTTTGTTTGTCTCGGCGAGGGATGAACCGGCCGGCATGATGTAGTCGAGAATAAAGCCGCCCTCGTCCATAGCCGGCAGCAGATCGGTACCAAGCGCGGAGTAGCATGCATAGGACGCGCCCACCAGAATTAGCAGGAGGACGGAAAGGATCACCGGGTGCGCGAGCGCAGCGCGAAGGGCCCGATCGTATACGCGCAGCAAACGCCCGAGCACAGAACCTGCCTCTTCAGCCTTACCTTGTGGGCGTCTGCGCAGGAAGTAGTGGCTGAGCGCCGGCGTCCACGTGAGAGCGAGGAAGAGCGACGTTAATAGCGCCACGGCAACCGTGACGGCCAGTGCGCGAAAGAACACGCCAGTAACGCCGGTAATGGAGATGAGCGGCAGGAAAACGACGATCGGCGTGATCGTGGATCCCACCAGCGGCTTACTGATCTCACGCAGTGCGCTGCGAATCGCCTCCGAGCGGCTTTGCCCGAGATCACGATGCATCACAATGTTCTCGACGACGACGATGGCATCATCTATGACAAGTCCGACGGCGGCAGCAAGGCCGCCCAGCGTCATCAGGTTGAAAGTCCCGCCTAACGCGCGAAGGGCGAGGAAGGTGACCGCTACCGTCGCTGGAATGACGAGACCCGCAACCAGTGACGTGCCCCAATCACGCAGAAAGAGAACCAGGATGATGGAAGCGAGAATCAGACCGATCAGGATGGCATCGCGTACACTCCGGATCGAATCGTTTACTATCTCGGACTGGTCGTAGAACGGCTGCAGTTCCACGCCGCGAGGCAATGTCTTCCGGATGGCTGCGATTTCAGCATGAACTGTATCGGCAACGGCGACCGTGTTGCTATCAGGCTGCCGATTGATATTAATGAGAACCGAGGGTTTTCCGTTCGAAGTCACGATGGTGTAGACCGGCTTGACGGAATTGAGAACGGTTCCGATATCGCCGACGCGTACGGGCACACCCGCATTGGTTGTCTTCAGGACGATGTTCGATATCTCTTCGGGTGTGCGCGCCTGTCCGGTGACGAGGCTGAGAACAAGCTGATGATTGCTCTCGATCAGGCCCGGCGAATCGACCATGTTGCTGCGCCGGACCCCGTCCAGAATGGAAGGAACGGTAACTCCGGCTTGCAACATCCTGGCCGGATCGGTTCTGATTTCGAACTCCGGCTCCTGGCCGCCTTGGACCACCACGGTCGCGACACCACTCAACCGGTTCAGGCGCGGCTTCAATTCATAAGTGGCCAGTTCCCACAACCGGGTTTGCGGGATGGTTTGGGAAGTAAGACTGTAACCCATGATGGGGAACGCAGCGAACGTCAGGCGGTTTGCGTTCAGCCGCGCGGTGGGCGGGAGAGTAGGCTGTACGCGCGCCACGGCCGCATTCACCAGTTCCAGCGTGCGGTACATGTCCACATTCCAGTTGAAGTAGAGATTCACTTCTGCCGTGCCACGGCTGGTGATCGACTTCACGCGTTCGAGGCCCTGCACGCTGTTCATGGCTTCTTCAATAGGGCGCGTGACGGTCACCAGCATCTGGTCGATCGGCGCTACTCCGTTATCGGCGCCGATCACGATGCGCGGGAAGTCCGTATTGGGAAACACGGACACCGGAATCGAGAACGCGACGTAGATTCCCACGGCGACCAGGGTGAGAATCACGAAAACGATGGGTTTGCCGTGGCGGGCTGTCCAGTGCTCGCCGTCAATCATGCTTATCTTCCTTCTTGTCGTCTTTGTCGTCGTCCTTTTTGTCGTTTTTCCCGGCGGCTTCTGCAAGCTTCACCTTGGCGCCGTCCTGCAGCCCGACTCCGCCGGACACGACAACCTTTTCGCCGGGTTTCACTCCGCTCAGAATCTGAACCTTTTCCGGAGTGCGGACGCCGATCTCAATTTTGCGCTGGTGGGCAACCAGATCGGATCCTACCGCGTAGAGAGCGGAGCCCCCTTCCTCGGCAGGCAGCAATGCTTCGGCAGGGACGACGGTCGCGTCCGGAATGGTATCGGTGGTGATCTCCACCTGGACCGTTCCCCCCGGCCGCAGCTTCCCGCCAGGATTCGCAGCCTGCAGCCAGATCTCTACCGTGGTGCTTTGCGGATCGACTGCCGGGCTGACAACCGTTACTTTGCCATTGACCTCGGTCAGCCGATCGGTCGAGCGGATGTGCGCCGGCTGGCCAACGCGAACCAGGGCTGCCTCCGCTTGAGGAACGTTCACACGCGCAATGATGCTGGACACGTCGACGATAGTGAGCAATGCCGCACCCGCGCTCGCCATCTCACCAGCGAACAGCGCGCGGTCCGCAACAACACCGTTGATGGGGCTGCGAACTTCGGAATAAGAGAGCTGCGCCTGAGCGGCTTCATAGCGGCCTTTGGCGGAATCCATCTGGGCCTGGGCGGCCTTTGTCTCTTCATGGCGTCCGACCCTCTGCAGGGATTCCAGGTGCTTTTGCGCGGTCTCGTACTGGCTTCGCGCCTGTGCATAGGCGACCATCGCCTCGTCAACCAGCTTGCGCGCGAGAGCACCTTCCTTGAGAAGTTGCTCACGGCTGTCCAGGAGTTTCTTTGCCGCGTCAGCCTGCTGGCGCGCCGCCTGCACATCGGACTGCGCCTTCACCATTTCGTCAGGAACCGTGGCGGCTGAAACGTTGCGGTAATTGGCCGAAGCCTGCTCATACGTGCCCTTCGAATCCACGACGGCGGCGGCCAGGTCACGGTTCTCGAGTGTGGCGAGCAACTGACCCTTTCGAACGTGATCGCCGCGGTTGACGAAAAACTTACTGACGGGAGCACTGATCTTCGGCATCACGGCCGACTGATCGATAGCCCGCAGCACCCCTTCAGCCCGGATCACCTTCTGAATGGGTTCGCTCCGCACATCCGCCAACTGCACCTGAAGAACAGGCTCGGCCTCTTTTTCTTTCTCCTTCGAACAAGCGGACAAGACAAGCAGTGTCCCGAGCAGTGGAGAGAGAATCTTCTTCCTCATGTCTAAAACCTTCCTGTCAAGGTTTGGAGAGCGGCGACGGCCACACGGTAGCGCGCCAGGCCGTCGTCGTAAGCGTTGCGCGCGATTGCGAGTGTCGTCTGCGCATCTACCACCTCCAGCGCAGTTGCTTCGCCAGCCTGGTACCGGAGCACGGTCAGCCGCAGGCTTTCATTGGAGAGATCGAGCGAACTACGGAGCGAATCGAGCTGTGCGCGCGCGGTTTGCGCCTCCAAATAATAGGTATTCAGATTCAATTGCAGAGTGCGCTGGGCGAAAGTCAAGTCCTGTGTGGCCTGCTGGCGTTGCAATTGTGCCTGGCGGACACGGCTCCGCGTGATACCCCAGTTCCAGACGGGCACCGTGACTGTTCCCTGCACGACCGACCCAAGATTCTGACGATCACCGGGTCCGCGCACATTCAAGACATTGGCATCGATACCGAAGAAGTAATCGACAATCAACGATGGAAAATAGGCGGACCTGGCCAGACTGATACCGGCCTCGGCCTGACGCAGTCCCGCCTGTGCCGCGCGCAATTCGGGACTGGTGGACATTGCCTGAGGACGAAGCTCGTCGAGGGCGGGAAGCGGCAGATCTGCCTGCAGATCATCCTTAATGTCATACGGCTGCATCAGGTCGGAAAAGAGAAGTACGCCTAGGCCGATCCGCGCTTTCTGAGTGGCAGCCTCGGCTTCAAGGAGATCGCGCTGGCGCTGCTGGAGGCCGAGTTGCGCCTTGATTACGTCGGCGTGGGAGACCTCGCCACCCTGTTCCTGCTTGCGGGTGATGTCGGCAAATCGGGTTGCCTCGTCCAGGCTCGTGCGGGCGTTCCGCTCGCGGCGCTGGGCAGAAATGACGGCATAGTAACCCTGCACCACCGTCGCGGTCAGCCCGCGAGCGGCAATCTCCTGCCGGGCGAAGGCGGCTGCTTCCGCGGCTATCGTGCGTTGGTAATCGGCGCGCTTGCTCAGCGAAAACAGCTCCGCATGGGCTACCGCCTGTTCGTTGTAGACGTGCACGCCGTCGTTCGCAACGAATACACCGGAGGGTGTGCCGTTCCCTTGCGTGTAGATGTACTGGTTCAGTGCAGTGAGGGCCGGGAAAAACGCCGCTTTCGCCTGGCGACGATCTTCTCTTGCCAAAGCCGCCGCGATTCCCGCCTGAAGGAACTGCTGGTTATACTGCCTGGCCCGCTGCAGCGCCGCAGCGAGGTCCAGGGTAACAGGTGCAGGAGCATCCGGTTGCTGGGCCAGGGCGCATGCGGCAACCAGCGTGAGGCAGAGAGCGCGCAGCCGAATCACTGGCCAACTACCAAAATGGAGAATGAGTTGGGCACCATCGCGGGCCTGGGCCGCGGCTGGCCAGCAACGGGCTGCGGTGCGGGACCAAACTCCGCTACGGGTAAGTACAGCTTATGCGTTTTCAGATCGACCGCAATATTGCGCGCCCCTTGCTGCGTCTGGACCGTTGAGACCGCAACGTACTTACCGCCCTTCTCACCGACGATACTCAACGTGCCATCCGCATTGGAACTGAACGCCAGCTTGCGCGCGGGGTCGAATGCCGCGCCGTCCGTGCCTGCTCCGATTGGAACGGACGCCACTACTTTCCCCGCTGCCGGATCAGACACAATCATCACTTTGTTGCGGCAGACGGAGAAGAGCCGGCCTTTCGCGAGGTCCACGGCGAGCCCGGTAGGATCCTCACAGCCTTCCAGGGTGTAGCGCTTCGAAATGGCGCCCCTCACCGTATCGATCTCAGCTATCTCATGTGTATCCTCGATGTTCACCCAGAGCTTCCCTTTTCCGTCAATTGCGGGGAATTCCGGCTTGCCGCCGAGCGGGATAGTCGCCTTCACTGAGTTGTCAGCAGCCTGAATCACGGTTGCGTCGTTGGACCGGCCATTGAAAACGAAGACGCTGTCCGATTTGGGGTCATAAACAATGGCGTCCGGATTTTGTCCCGTGGCGACCTCGCCCGTCTTCTTCAGGGTCTTAGTGTCAAAGACGGTGACGTTGTTCGCCCTGCCGTTGCTCACCCATCCGCGGTTCAATCCGCGGTCCAGCGCAATGCCATGGACGCCGGGCGTATCCGGAATGTCGCCTACGACTTTTTGCGTATCCATATCGACCACAACAACGTGCGTTGCGTGTGAGACGTATAGCCGGCGGGAGTCGCTGTCGGCCACGAGATAGTCCCAGCCCCCGTCGCCTCCGACGGGGATCTTGCCGAGTACGTGATAGTCCGCGGCATGCACGGAAATGACACCAGCGAGAAATAGCGGCGCAATTCGGGTCATCATGGGATTACTATTGCACCTCAGGAATCTGAAAAACTACTGAAAACTTTCAGCGGTTCTTCAGGTGAGAGCTTTAGCGTTAGGGAAAGGGTGGACGGCGGGCGGCTACTGGGCCGCCAATCGCAGGGGCTGAAGCCCCGGTCCACGGGAACGATGAAACTGCTGCTGGTTGAGGACGACGAACGCATGGCCAATGTGCTGCGCCAGGCCCTGGAGGAGGAAGGGCATGATGTCACGGCGGCACACGAAGGGAAGACGGGACTGGACTTCGCATCCCAATTCCCATTCGATCTGCTGATTCTCGATGTTATGCTGCCCGGCATCGACGGTTTCACGATCGCACGCCGTCTCCGAGCCGCACACAACCAGACCCCGATTCTGATGCTGACGGCGCGCGATAGCACGGCGGATATCGTACATGGCCTGAACATTGGAGCGGATGATTACCTGACCAAGCCCTTCCCGCTGGAGGTGCTGCTGGCCAGAGTCCGATCCGTGGCGCGCCGCGGCCCCATTCCTCAGCCAGTCTGCCTGGAAGCAGGGGACTTGCGAATGAATCCGGGGACGCGCGATGTGACGCGCGGCTCCCGTTCCCTGACACTTACCCGGACCGAGTTCGCCGTGCTCGAACTGCTGATGAGGGCGGCAGGCCGTGTGGTTCCGCGCGAATCCCTGATCGACAGCGTCTGGACAGGGCACGAAATAGAGAGCAATACATTAGACGCGTTCATCCGGCTGCTGCGCTCGAAGGTGGAGGCGCAAGGGGAGTCCAAGCTGATCCACACAATCAGGGGTGTGGGTTACTGTATCCGGAGCGAACAGCCATGAGTATCCGGCTTCGACTCACTTTGTGGTACTCCGCGGTTTTACTGCTCGGGCTCGCGTCCTTCGGTGCGGGGATGTGGTTTGTGCTGAAACAGCGCCTGTTCGCGGCTGTGGACGCGACTCTCCAGCAGCGGATCCAAGGGCTGAAAACGACACTTGAGGTGGAAGCAAAGCTCCCGGCAAGCGATTTACGCCAGGAGCTGATCGAATTCGCAAGCGAAGTACCGGAGGGCACGCTCATGCAACTCCACGATGAGCATGGAGTGGCGATTCTTCCCGCGGCAAATACGGCTTGGATGCCGGAGGACAGCGGATTCCGCACAGTCTCCCACGGCGGACGAACATACCGCATTCTCTCTGCCGCGATCGAAGCCAATGGCGTGCGGTATCGGGCGACTGCCGGAGCGGACCTGCGGATGACGCGGCAGGTTGCCGAAGATTTCCGCTACTTCCTGTTGCTCACGATTCCGGTGGTCCTGATCCTGGCCGGGCTTGGCGGATATTGGATCAGCCGCCGCGCCCTCGCCCCGGTCGACGAGATTACTCGCGTGGCGAAATCGATCAGTGTGCAGAACCTTTCCCGGAGACTGGAGGTGCCACGTACGAACGACGAGATTCAGCGCATGTCGGAAGCTTGGAACGACGTTCTGGAACGTCTGGATACAGCAGTCAACCGTATCCGGCAGTTCACGGCCGATGCCTCCCATGAATTGCGAACTCCGGTAGCATTCGTTCGCGCGACAGCCGAGTTGGCGCTCCGCCGGGAACGCAGCGTTATCGATTACCGGAATGCGTTGAGCCAGATCCGGGCGGAGACCGAGCAAATGACGGAACTTACCGAGAACCTGCTGGCGCTTGCCCGAGTGGAGGGGAATGGTGTTTCCCTGCCTCTTGAGAATACGAACCTTGGACGCCTGGTTTCCGATGTTGTGGAGCAAACCCAGCCGGCAGCCGTGGAAAAAGGAATCACGGTGATCCGCCAGACCGAGTGCGATGTCCTTTCACCCGCAAACGAACCAGCGCTCCGGAGGCTGCTGCTCATTTTGCTCGATAACGCGCTGAAACACACGCCCAGCGGCGGAAAGGTGACGGTACAGACGGTGCGCATGGCCAATGCCGTATCTCTAGAGGTGGCGGATACAGGCGAGGGAATCGCGACCGAGGTACTTCCGCACATTTTCGAACGCTTCTACACCGGCGATCCAATGCGAAAAAGCGGCGGAGGCGCGGGCCTGGGTCTTGCGATTGCCCAGGCGATTGCCCACGCGCACAACTCGTCTCTTACCGTCGAGAGCGAATTGGGAAAGGGATCCAGATTCCGGCTGGTTCTCAGCTCGTCCTAAAGACCGGAAGATCTCCCGATGACACCGATAATGATCTTTTCATGTCCCAAACCGTTTTTGCCATCCATACCAGCTTTGCTCTGGTGAAGGTCCTTGGAGACCTGTTTGCCGAAATCCTCCCTGGGGTCCGGATCGTCAACGTTGTTGACGACAGCCTGCTCGAAGATGTCCGGATCGCCGGTCATTTGATTCCCTCCGTGACACGACGAATTGCCGGCTATGGAGTACTGGCGCAATCCGCGGGCGCAAATGCGATTTTTAATTGCTGCTCCTCGGTCGGCGAAGCGGCGGACGCGCTGGCGCAAACAGTGGACATTCCGGTGGTCAAGATCGATGACCGTATGGCTACACTCGCCGTTGAGCAAGCAACCCGGATTGGCGTAATTGCAACGGTGCCAACCACTCTCGATCCGACCGCCCGCCTGGTGCAGTCGAAGGCCGACGTGACGGGGAAACAAATCTCAATTCGACGCTATCTAGTGCATGGAGCCTTTGATGCGCTGATGTCCGGCGATACTTCAGGTCACGATGCCATGGTGAGCGAGGCTATCGAAAGATCTCCGGCGGAAAACGATGCCGTCGTGTTAGCACAGGGCAGTATGGCACGGCTCGTTCCCGGCCTGAAGGACAAAGTTCAGGTCCCGCTACTCTCGAGTCCGCGGCTCGGCGTGGAAGCATTGAAGGCTGCCTTGGAGTTGAGCTAGCATGCGCCCTGGATCCGGAGTGCTGTGTTCGGGCAGCATCGTCTTCGACGTACTCGTAAAACCGGTCGATCGCGCCGACTGGGGCACCACCACATTCGTGGACACGCTGGAGTATCACGTTGGCGGCAACGGCGCGAATACCTCGTTGGCGCTAGGCATTATCGGCACGCCGGTCCGGCTGCTCGGCGTGATTGGCGATGACGAACAGGCCAATTTCGCGATGCACCGCTTACAGGTAGCAGGAGTCGACACTGGCTGCCTAACGAAGGCCGACGCGCCTACTGCAGCGACGTGTGTACTTGTGAATGAGCAGGGCGATCGCAAGTTCTTACACCGGCTCGGCTCGAGTCAATTCGCTTTCGCGGAACCTCCCGAGTTCACGGCCGAGCTAATCGGCGATATGAGCCACTATCATCTAGCGAGCCTGTTCGTGCTGCCGAACGTGCGCCGGCACGGCCCAGAGATGTTGCGGCGCGCGCGGTCCGCCGGAATGACCACTTCGCTCGATACGAACTGGGATGCGCAAGGCAGATGGATGCAGGATTTGGAGCCTTGCCTGCCTCACATCGATCTGCTGTTCATGAACGAGGATGAAGCCCGCATGATCACTGGCACATCAGATCCCGCCACCGCCGCGCGTATCCTGCTCGAAAAGGGAGTGCGGACCGCGGTAATGAAACTGAGCCGCCAAGGGTGTGCAATTTACACCGGAAGCAGCGAGATCCTCTGTCCTGCCTTTGAGGTCGAGTGCCGTGACACAACCGGGGCAGGCGATTGCTTTGTTGCCGGATTTTTATCCGCACTGCATAGGGGCGCCACGCTGGAGGCGGCCGGGATCTATGCGAACGCGGTAGGAGCACTGAGCGTTCAGCAGATCGGAGCAGTAGCCGGCGTCCGCCCTCACGCTGAAATCGAAGCATGGGTGCGAACAGCTAAGCTGAATCTCTCCACAGCACCTGTTTAACGGGTCCAACCATAAGACCCCAAAACAACGCTCCGGCCAGGGCGATCACCGCAGAGACGACAAAAGCCAGGTGGAAGCTACCAGTCCGCTGCACGACGAACCCGGTGAGCCATGGAGCGGCGATGCCCGACAGATTCCCAACTCCATTCTGAAAGCTCGTCCACCGGCCCGCCGCCTGAGGTCCGGCGAGCGTCTGGGTGATGGCCCAGTGATTCGATGTATAAGTGCCGTAAAACATACACGCCACCAGTAGCAGGGAAATGGAAAGGGTGCTGTCCTGCACTATGGCGACCGGTAAGATCACCGTCGAGCCAGTCAAGCCGAATACCACCACGCCCTTGCGTACGCGCGTTGGCGAGATGCCGGCCGTGATCCATCGATCCGAAAGCCAACCCGCCGCCACGGTTGCCGAACCGATCAGCAAATACGCCAGAGAGCCCACTTTGGCCATCTGCTCGAGCGAAAACTTGCGCTCGGTGACCAGGTACGAAGGTAGCCAGGTAAGCAGAAAGAACCAATAGTAGTTGCCGCAGAAGTGCCCGAAGAACGAGCCCCACGCGGAACGTTTTTCCAGGATCTCCACCAGGGCTGGTGACGCTGCAACGCCCTGCTTTGGCGCCGAATGATGTTTCGGCATCCAACGCAGCCAGGGAACCAGCCACAACATCCCGCCCGCCCCAAGAGCGACGAAGAACACCCGCCATCCAACGTGTGCCACCAACAGCCCGCCGATGAATGTGCCGAGCGCAGGGCCCATTTTCGAACCAGCATCAATCAGGGCGTTCGCGAGGCCGCGATGATGCTGCGGGATGTCGGCGGCGAGAATATTCGAATAACAGGGATACGCAACGGACTCCCCTGCACCAAGCAAAAGCCGCACGACGAAAAGCGCCGCAAAGCTGCTGATCACACCAGTCAGTGCCGTGGAAGCCGACCAGAGGGCGAACCCCGCGGCCAATACGATTCCGACCGCATATCGATCCGCCAGCCAACCCGCAATGCCGAACAGTTGGAACAGCGCATAGCTCCAGAAGAAAGCGGATAGTAAGGCGCCGAGCATCACCGGACTCAGCGACATTTCCTTTTCGAGGAGTGGCGCTGCGACAGAGAGACTGCCGCGATCGATGTAGTTAATGAAAATTGAAATAATTAAGAGAACGAGCAGCGTCCACTGCGCGCCCGTCATTGGGCTGTGGCCTTCAGGCGTATTGTTCACTCGGGGTCCGAAACCAATTCTGCCACGGAGTCGCTGCACGGAGCGCGTCATTCACGGCTTGCATGTTCTCCACTCCCTCGGTTTCCAACCACGCGCGCAGGCCTGGGCCGCCCGCCTTCGCAAAAGCGGGCACTCCATCCTGCCAGTTCGCCCGCCCGCACAATACTCCGGAGAAGCGCGCACCGGATTCGGCGGCGAGGCGAAGAGATTTCAGGAATTCCCCGCTACTCACACCCGCGCTCAAGTAGATGTACGGGAGGCGCGCCACGCTGTCCGCCTTGCGGTACCAATCGAGTGCCTCCTCTATGGAGTACGCGCTCTGTGTTCCGCCGACGAACGACACGTTCACCGGGAACTCCACCTTCAGCACGTCGACGCGGTAGGTCGGTTTCGAAAACTCTTGCATGGTACGGACTACCAGGTCCGGCTTACGCCTTGCGAATTCAAAGCTTTTCGGATCCTGCCCGGCCGGATCATACACAACCGGCTCCAGAAAGAAAGGGATGCCGGCAGCGTCGCATTCATATCCGATCCGCTCGATAAGGACGCACTTCTCCTCATTCGCAGCTCCGTCATCGTCTGGTGTGTAGGACAGCAGGATCTTTATCCCTTGCGCCCCCAATTCCGCAAGACGCCGCACTGAGTACTGCGGCATGAGGGCAAGCATACGGTGCGGCCGCGGGTTCTCATAACCATCCGCCTCGTATGTGGCCAACAGGCCACAACGCGCAGACCGAGCCCGCATAGCCGGAATGCCATATTCCGGGTCGAGCAGAACGGCCGTGGCATGGGGCGTAAGAGTACGCGAGACCTCCATCTTGAAATCTGCCAACTGCGCATCGGAAATGCTCTCGAGCGGAACACCGGCAGCTTCGGCAATCATGCGCCGCAGGCTCTTTCGCTGGTCCATGGCCAGAGCGGCGATGACTCCGTGGGAATTAGAGAGTGATTGGAGTTTGTCCGCCTTGCCGGCGGGCAGAATTAGAGAAGGAATTGGGCGACCTCTTTCCCAGCATAGCCGTCACTTCGGGATAACCTAAAATCGGGCTCAAGGTTGATAGGCCCCTGCGCCACACCACCCTAGAACCAACACCGTCAGAGTACCAGCTTAACCGTATACATCTAGGTGAAACGACCGAAACATTACCCGCGTCTGTGGCAGAGTAGACTGGGACGAAGTACCATGCAGTGTCTGTATTGTCATAATGAGTTGTCAGGCTGGAAACGGTTGGTTGGTTCGGGAGGCCGCTTCTGCTCCGAGGAACACGCGGAACAGTGGCGATCTGAGTTGGCTGAAATCGCAGTCAAAAGACTCCTGACCGTTCGGGCGCGATTGCGCGCCGTGTACGGCCTCACGCCTCTGCCGCTGAGAAAGGCCGGCTAGAAAGCCTCAAACTGCGCAGCCATACGGCTGCTTACTCACTTGGTACATGCGATCTACCATCGGACCGATCAAATTCCACGGAATCAGCCGCTCCACCCACGATCTCCGCTGAACTCCCAGGTTTTTCAGCACCTTAAAACGGATGATGTCGTTGAAAGGTATCCCGGCCGGCTTGGGTCTCGGCTCGAATCCGGTCTTCCGAAGCGCCACATCGAGCGTCCGGGGTTCAAACAGGCTAATGTGGATCTCCGGAATCAGGTACGGCCACGATAGGAGTTTGTCGCGGTAAGGCTCGGCATTCCCGGTTGTTAGAAAAAGCGTTCCGCCGGGCTTCAGGAGATGGCGTACCAGCCGCAGAGTCGTAATCGGGTCAGGCACGTGTTCGATCACCTCTATCATCGTCACGACATCGAACGAGCCCGCGAGGCGGAATAGATCTGATTGAGCGAGCAGAGGGATGCCGCGGTTCTCCAATTGATGCACCATGGCCCCCTCTTCGAAACCATAAATCTCGTTATCAGTGTGTTGCCTTACAAAGCGCACCAATCCGCCGTTGCCACATCCATAATCCAGCCACTTGCTGCCGGGCAGTAACTCCGTCAAGCCGTTCACGACGTTCAGAATGCCGCGCCATTCATACTGCCGCACAGATTCATCGGGATTGTTCAACTCATCGAAGTAATTGACCAATGGGTCTGCGCCCCGGCCACGATAATAGTCGTCGGAGTAAATAGCAGAAAAATCGAGCCATGGATCTTCCACGAAGGAGAACCGGCACGACTTGCAATGGCGAACACGAAATGGGCGCTTACACAGCTTTCCCATCACCTGCCCAACCAGATGCGCCGCATCCTTGCAAATGCGGCAGGGGATCGGCGGTTCCTGCTGCACAACCGCGTAGTCTAGCAAGAATGGCGCAAAGCCTGCCAGCTTTACCGTAAATCCGGCACCGCTCCGGCAGGGCCGGTTTGTGATATCGTCAGACACCAAATGGAGCGTCGCGCTTTCCTGTCTCTTTTAGCGACCACCGCGGCCGTGCAGGCGAAGGGTCGAGTGCCGATTCGCAAGGCCCGGGTGACGCGTCTTTTCAAATCGCCGGACCTGCATCCCAATGCGTTGGAGGCTACTCCGGACGGTCTCTGGGTGGGCGAACAGGTCACGGACATTGCTTACCTCCTGGACTGGAAGACCGGCGAAGTACTCAAGAAAGTTCCAACGGAATCCTCGAACACCAGCGGGATTGCCTATGGAGGCGGTTACCTCTGGATGGGTGCGAATGGCGGACCTCTGGGGCGCTTCCAGCGTCCGGACGAGTTGAAGTATGGGCGAATCGTGAAAGTCGATCCGGAGACCGGACGCACCGTGGGCTTGTATCGCATTCCAGACGAGGGAGGCGTACACGGCGTTCTCTACGCGGACGACTCACTCTGGTTCACCTGCTTCAAGTGGAACGCGATTGCGCGCGTAGACCCGGAGACCTTCAAATTGCAGCATAAAATTCCCTTGCATCTCTCACGTCCTCACGGCCTCGCCTGGGATCCGCCGGGCATCTGGGTCGGCTACTCAAACGATTACCTGTTCATGAAGCAGGATGTACAGGACGGCCGCGTGTTGGATATCATCAGCCTGCAAAAGGGCAAAGACCCGGACCCACACGGGATGGACATGTATCAGGGAAAGATGTATTTCTGCGATGCAGGGATCGCACCGCCAGGAATCCTTAGCGGCAGCGAGCATGCCGGCTACATTTACCGGATTGATGCATGACACGCCGCAGTGCTTTTCGATCTTTGCTCCAGTTCCTTGCGAGTTCGCCATTGTTGCGGGCCGACCGCAAGTTCAGTGAAGACGGCGACCCGGTCCACTCGGTAACGAACGTGCTCGAGATGGGAAAGCTGGCAAAACAGAAGCTGGACCCGCTCGCATGGGACTACATCGACGAAGGCTCAGAGGATGAGACGTCGCTCCGCGATAATCGTGAAGGCTTCGAAAAACTGATCATCCGTCCGCAGTTCCTGCTGCATGATGTGAGCAAAATTGATCTGTCCATGACCCTGTTCGGAAAAAAGCTGGATCACCCGATCTTCTTCTGTCCAACGGGCGGCAAGAATTGCGTCATGCCGGACGGCGAACTCGAAACCGCCTATGCAGCGGCATCTTCGAATACGATGATGATCACAAATGGCGGTATCGAAGCCGCCGGTCCGAAGAACTGGTGGCAATTCACTACGGCTTCCGAGTTCCGAACCAGAGAAAAGATCGTCCAGTTCTGCGAAAGGCTGCAAGACCGCGGCTGTAGCGGAATCTCGGTGACCGTGGACATCTATCATGTCTCTCATCGCGAGCGTAGCGTGCGGAACAGGCTGGTCCGGAGCTGGTGCAACACGGGCGGCATCCCTCGCGATTCGCAGGGCGCCGTGACTTATAAACCGGACGATGTTCTCTGGACCACCGGCGATTTCCCGGCCGCAATGAGATTTCCTACGCCGACCTGGGACACGCTCGCACGTTTGCGGGAGAGCACCACGCTGCCCGTGCTCGTGAAAGGTGTCATGACGGCGGAGGACACTGAGCGTGCAGTGAAGAACGGTTTATCCGGTGTGATTGTTTCCAACCACGGCGCGCGGCAGCTCGACTCAGTGGGCTCCACAATCGAGGCCCTTCCGGAATGCGTACAGGCGGCCAATGGAAAGGTTCCCGTGCTGATCGATGGAGGTTTCCGCCGCGGAACAGATATTTTCAAAGCACTCGCGCTCGGTGCCACGGCAGTTGGAATCGGACGGCCGTACTTATGGGGTCTTGCTGCGTTCGGCCGCCGCGGAATAGAACGCATAATCGAACTGCTCCGCGCGGAGCTGGCGCTGGATATGGGAATGGCGGGCATTGCCAACCTCTCCCAGATCGATCGCTCCTTCGTCCGTGCCCGGCAGAGATAAACTGGATAACCATGCTGCTTCGAACTACACTTTTTCTTCTTACGACGGCGCTGTTTGCACAGAGAGGCCCGGCAATCCCGCCGGAGGCGGAGACCGGGTTCGTTGCCATCTTCGACGGGAAGTCGATGCAAGGCTGGGATGGTGATCCTGATTTCTGGCGCATCGAAAACGGAGCCATCGTCGGCCAGACCACCACGGAGAAACAGCCCAAGCAGAATACCTTTATCATCTGGCGCGGCGGTACGCCCGGCGATTTTGAACTGAAGCTGGAATACCGTTTGACGGGCTTCAATAGCGGCATTCAGATCCGCAGCATCGAGTTGCCCGACATCAAATGGGCGATGAAGGGTTACCAGGCCGATATAGACGGCGAGCAGCGCTATACAGGCCAGTTCTACGAAGAGCGCGGCCGCGGCTTTCTCGCCATGAGAGGCCAATTCACGTTCATCAATCCAGGGGGCAAACCGGGGGTTGTCGGCTCGCTCGGCGACAGCCAGGAACTGAAG
Organism: uncultured Solibacteraceae bacterium; assembly: GCA_964464925.1. GTDB lineage: Bacteria > Acidobacteriota > Terriglobia > Bryobacterales > Bryobacteraceae > CAYXLI01. The sequence continues at coordinate 35,818 of CAYXLI010000005.1, forward strand.
AAATTCATCAAGGGCGAAGACTGGAACGAGGTGCACCTGATTGCGCAGGGCAACAAGCTGATCCAGGTTTTGAACGGGCACGTCATGAGCATGTTGATTGACGATGATCCGGCCGGCCGGAAGATGGACGGGCTCATCGGCATCCAGGTCCACCGGGGCCCGGCGATGAAGATGGAAGTCCGGAACATCCGATTGAAAAAACTGTAAAGGGGCGACAATCAAATGCCCGCGATCCTGATTCTGATCGCAATCGCGATGACAGCGTGCCAGCGGACGGGCACAGCAGACGCGATTGCTCCGGAAGAACCGCGGGCCCAACTGGCGTCGCCCGGCGCACGCATCTAGATCATTTTGCCTTTACAGAGAATCAGAGAGTGGCCGTGATCGGCTTTGCTTGAAATCGCTTCGGAACTGCCGGCGGCTAGATCTCGATGGCGTAAACCGAATAAAGGACCGCATCAGCCTTCTCGACAGTACGACACCAAAGGTGACTCGCTGAAGAAATGGTCACGCGTGTACCCGCTGTCTAACATCTTTCGTATATGGGTTGGCGGCTGAACACCTCGGACATCTATAGATTTGAATACCTAAGCCCGTTGAAGGCACCGAACCAGTTTGTTTGAGAAATGCGGAAGGGCAGCCACTTCCGCATCGGATACAAACATTGGTATTAATGTCGGTGTCGACAACTGCGGGAATGTTGCCGAAGTATAGCGCCCATCCATAAATGCTCAGTCTGCAGCCAAAGAGGCGGTCGATTATCCGTGAAAACCAGACATAAAGAAACAGCGACCATTCAGAGCCGCCACCAAGGAGAATGAGACGAAGAGGACGAGGCTTCGCTGAGCAGTGCTGATTCAGGAATGAAAGAGATGAACACAGCGTTCTTGTGGCGACATGCACTAGCCGGGTCTCTTGCTCAATCAATCTGGCGATGTCGATTGGCGATGTGAACGCATTCACATGCCCGCCGCCGCGCGCGAGCCAGCGATATAGCCTATCCGTAAATGTAGTGGCATCAGGAACGGAGATGAAGAGGGCACCGTCGGCACGGACCACTCTGCCTATTTCTCTTAAGGCGCCTCCAAGATTCTCGAAATGTTCTAGGCTGTGGTTTGCGACGATAGCCTTAAAAACGTTATCTTTGAATGGAAGGCGCGCTGCATCGCCGCGTACAACAAGCTCTCCCTTCATCTCCGAGGGGTCATAATCCAAGCGTATCGCTGTGGCTTTTGTAAGCTCCGAAGCGAAACTTCCTCTCTGTGCCCCTAAATCAAGTACGAATGAGTGCGGCGGTAGTATCTTCAGAATCTCATCCATATTGCATGTGTACTGCAAATTCTCGCCAGCGGAAGATCGTTGAGACCACACGGACTCAGTTGCTGGTGGAAGAGTATAGGCCCGCTTACGAACCGGCGCGCCCAGATTACTTTACCAGATACGAGCGCGGGAGCCCGCGAACACTTCGAGTGGCGTGTGGACAACACCGGTGCCACACTCACCTCTTTGACCTGGTAAGGCATGGGAGATCCGGATGACAACGGGTAAGCCCATAGCCGCCGTCGTTCCCTTGCGCTAGGATACTCACCATGAGACGCGAAATCCTGTTCGGGCTTGTTCTGGCATTGGCTGCTACGGCGGCGGAAGGTCCGCCGGAAGGCTGGACGGCGAACGCAGTCCGCGACGAGGTCCGGCCGGCGATGTCCTTCGACCATGGGGTGTTCACTGTGCAGACCGATCAGCGCGACGGACTCGACGGATTCTGGCGAAGAAACTTCGCGGTGGAGGGCGGCCGGTACTACCGCTTCCACGCATTCCGAAAAACGGCCGGAACGGATTCACCCCAGCAGTGCGCGGTGGTGACGGTTCAGTGGCTCGACGCGTCCGGACAGCGCGTCCTGGATGATCGGAAGTTGGTGAACGGATACCTCACGCGATACAACCCACTCACGCCTCTCGAATACACCACCGATGGTCCGGTTGGAGAAGACGGGTGGAGCGAGCAGAACGGGCTCTGGCAAGCGCCATCCAAAGCAACACAGGCCGTAGTCGAATTGCATGGGCGCTGGGCGGCAAATGCCCGTATGGAGTGGAAGAGCATCACATTTGCACCTAACGAAGCTCCCACGCCCCGGATCGTTCGCCTCGCATCGATTCATCTCCGTCCGCAATCCGGCAAAACACCCAAGGAGAAGCGAGAGCAATTTGCGGCGCTGATTGCCGAGGCGGGCCGTAGGAAGGCAGACCTGGTCGTGCTGCCGGAAACCCTCACTTATTACAACGCCGGCCGCACTCCCGCCGAAGTAGCCGAGCCGATCCCGGGCGAATCCACCCGCTACTTTGCGGCCTTAGCGAAGGAGCACAACCTCTACATTGTTGCCGGCCTGTTTGAAAAGGATGCACACAAGGTCTATAACGTAGCCGTTTTGCTGACACCGGAAGGCGAACTGGGCGGCAAGTATCGTAAGGTCACCCTTCCTGATAGCGAAGCTTCCGCGGGCGTTGTTCCCGGGCGCGATTATCCGATCTTTCCGACGCGTTTCGGCAAGTTAGGCATGATGGTCTGCTACGACGCTTTCTTCCCTGAAGTAGCCCGCGAATTGACCCTGCGCGGAGCCGAAGTGATTGCCTGGCCAGTGTGGGGTGCGAATCCCGATATCGCGCGCGCCCGTGCGGCGGAGAACCAGGTTTATCTGGTTAGCAGCACCTATGAGGACGTGTCGAGCAACTGGATGTACACAGCCGTGTGGGACCGTACCGGACACACGCTCGCGCAGGCAAAGGATTGGGGCTCCGTCATAGTGGCCGAAGTCGATCTCAGTGACACGACGCGTTGGCGCAGCCTCGGCGATTTTCGATCCAAGATCCAGCATCACCGGCCGCTGAAATGAAGGACCCTACGATTCTCCTCCCGAATCTGGTCACGCCTTCTTCGCGAAACCTCAGCGAGGAACGGCAACACCGGAAACAGGTACTCGCGATGGGCTTCCGACTCTTTGCGAAGTTCGGCTTCGATGAAGGCGTAGCCGGACATATCACGGCGCGCGATCCTGAGCGTCCCGATCAATTCTGGGTCAATCCGTTCGGTATGGACTTCAGCATGATTCGCGCTTCCGACCTCATCCTTGTGAACGAGTCGGGGGAGGTTGTCCAGGGCAGTGCTCCCGTGAACAAGGCCGCGTTTGCCATACACTCCGCTGTTCACCGTGCCCGGCCCGATGTGGTTGCCGCCGCACATGCGCATTCTATGTACGGCAAGGCATGGTCAACGCTGGGACGACTGCTCGATCCGATCACTCAAGACGCATGCGCCTTTTACGAAGATCACGGGCTCTTTGATGACTATACCGGGGTGGTCTTTGAGACGGAGGAAGGCGAACGCATCGCAAGCGCCCTCGGCGAATACAAGGCAGTGATCCTTCGAAATCACGGCCTACTGACGGTAGGCGGAAGTTGTGAAGAGGCCATTTGGTGGTTCATCACGATGGAACGAAGCTGCCAGGCGCAGATCGCGGCAGAATCGGCCGGCAAACCTCATCGTATCAGTGCGGAAAATGCTCTTCTCACGCGAAGCCAGATTGGAAGCCCAAAGGCAGGGTGGTTTCAATTTCAGCCACTGCGGGCGCGCATTCTAAAAGAACAGCCCGACCTTTTAGAGTAGGCCGTATTACTGTCATTTCTCGTAAGTGATCTTCGATTGTGCTCCGAACTTCTTATAGTCGGCGTATCGAATGGTGAGGCGCACGCGTTGCGCCCCCGCGCGGAAGTGGAGTGTATCGTCTGCGAAGGTGTGGATGGGAAACCAGAACCCGTTGATAGAGGACCGGATCGTGGTGAAGTGCGGGAACAGATTCTCTTTTTCCGCCTTGGTACTGCGAATCTGAGGAACGGCCTGGCCTTCGGACCGCACAATGGAGAAGTCGCGTTTGTCGATCCAGAAGATCCCCTCGAAAAAGCGCTGCCCCTGTAGAATCTGGCGCGGCCGCACCTGGAGCAACCAGCAATCGACGCCGTCCATCGTCTCTTCCCCCTTGTACTTGGTTTCGTAGTTCCAAAGGAGATCCGGGGTAAGCAGAAGCGGCTGGATTTCGCGGAAATCGCGGAAATCCTCTTCGGTCATCTTCATATTTTTCAGCGCTACCGACGGCTTGCCCACGGAGCGCTCGGTGCGCTCGCCCTGCGGAGAGAAGATCACTTCGCGAACCTCGCGATATTCGCCGACTCTGGCTCCATGATTATCCAGTTCTTGGAAAACGATCGTTTGCCGGTAAGTGTAGTTGGCGCGCTCCGCTTCGTTCTCGGCCTCACGCTCTGCTACTTTCTTCGCGAGATTTGCTGGTGGATCGATTGCGAGCGCGGCGGGCGCCAAGAGTGCGAATGCTAGCATGAAGCGAATGCCCGAGAGTCTTCGCACGTACGCCATTGTTGTGCTTGCAGTCTGGGCCATTCTGGGCATGGGTGGTCTGTATTACTCCCACCTTCAACATATACCGGCAAACATCGCTTGGGCCGTTTTGCCGGCGTTCCTGGTGGAGATCACGATGTACGCCGCAGTGGGAACGGAGGCCGCCCGGGACCGCATCGTACGTACGGGGGCAGCGTTGCCGTTTGTTGCAGCGATCGCAGCCGTAGTACCGTATTCCATCTACACGATCCCTCTCCACCGTTTTCGCCCCGAAGCCTTTCTGGCCATTTTTGTGCTGGCCGCCATTTCCGCAGGCTGGTATCTTTTTGCCGGGAAGAACACCGGTGCCGATCTCGGATTGCTGTTCTTCATGGCGCTCGTGTACTTGTTAAAAGTTTTCGTGTGGGCATACCCGGAGCCGTATCCGAAGGTTGCCACCAGCGCGCTGGGTATGCTGATGTGGGCCCGGACCGGGTATCTTTCCGTGCTGGGCGTACGACGAATGCCCGGCGTGAATTTCGGGCTCTGGCCTGCCGCGAAGGAGTGGGGAATCGGTCTGCGGCAGTTTTTGTTTTTCATCCCGGTAGGAGCGGCGCTCGGGATCTGGCTGAAATTTTTGCGGCTAAACCCGAACGCGATCACCGAACGGAAACTGATGCTGGCGGGGTTGACCTTTCTGGGTGTTCTGTGGGTACTTGCACCGATGGAAGAAACATTCTTCCGGGGTGTGCTTCAGCAAACGTTGGTGAAAGCGATGAAGAGCGGCATTGCAGGACTGCTTGCGGCTTCGGTGCTTTTCGGCTCTACCCACGTCTTTTTCCCACCGTTCCCGAACTGGCGGTTCGCCATCCTCGCGACGGTGGCCGGGATCTTCTACGGGCTCGCCTTTCAGCAAGCCCGCAGTATCAGAGCGTCCATGGTTACCCACGCGCTGGTCGTCACGACGTGGCGTCTCTTCTTCTAAGCGAACTCGAGCGCGCGCTCGAAGTCAGCCACGAGATCGCGCCAGTCCTCGATGCCCACTGAGACCCTAACGAGCCCGTCCACCACTCCGGCGATTTCGAGCTCCGGCTTCGAGACACCGGAATGGGTGGTCGTCTTCGGATGACAGACCAGCGTCTCTACTCCGCCGAGCGATACGGCGTTGCGCGCGATTCGCAGATTCCGCAGGAACTCAAAAGCGGCCGTCTTACCGCCGCGCAGATCCATTGCAAAAACTCCGCCCGGATAATCGCATTGGGCGAGGCGGATCCGGATCTGTTCGGGATCGTCAAAGAGAGACGGATAGTAAACCTTTTTGACCTTCGGATGGTTAACCAGGCGCTCTGCAATGCGCTGGGCATTCTTGCTCTGCCGGTACATGCGCAACTGTACGGTAGGGAGCCGGCTGTCTAACATCCAGCACTCATCGGGAGGAAGGATGTTTCCGAAAAGACCGCGTTTCCCGCGGATTTTCTTGATAATGGATTCATCGCGAGCAAGAGCGACGCCCGCGATCATATCGCTGAAGCCGGACAAGTACTTTGTCGCTGAATAGAGCGAGAGATCTGCTCCGAGAACAAGAGGGTGTTGGAAGGTTGGACCCAGAAAGGTGTTATCGACCATGACCAGTGGCCGTTCGGTGCGTGAAGAAGCCGCTTCACAGGCCCGGCGGATGTCGGTCATCATCATCGTAGGATTCGCGGGCGTCTCAATCAGCACGATAGAAACGTTTTCCGTTGTACGTATCGCCTGGTCCAGTTCCTCGGTGCGGCCTGCCGGGATGGCCAGCCCGTGAATATCGAACGATTCCAGAAAGTCATGAATGAGGCTTTGCGTTCCCCCGTAGAGCGGAACAGTATAGATGATGGTTGTGCCGCGGCGTGCAAATGCCAGGATGGAAGTCATGATCGCGGCCATGCCAGAGTTGAACACCGCGGCTGCCGCGGCGCCTTCCTCCAGCGGAACGATCTGGTCTTCGAGAATCTCCGCGTTTGGATGGTTGAAACGCGAATAGATGAGGTCGACCTTCTCGCCGGGTTCCGCCTGCTTGCGCCCGCTCACCACGTCAAAAGCGCGTTCAGCCGCTTCGGGACTGGAGAAGACATACGTCGAACTTCGGAATACTGCAGGTCTTGCCGATCCGACAGACAAAGTCGGATCGAATCCGCGCGTCAAGACCGCCGTGCGCGGTCGCAACTGCCCGGAAAGGTCTTTTGGATCTGCCATACAACCTCCACCTGGAGTGTACCGCCGCGAACGAGTATCCGGTTAGTACCAACCTGACGACTCCTGGAACCATAGTCCCGGCCCATATACTACATTCCTAAGGTGCTTAGTCCAAAGGCCGCAGTACCTTACGCTCCAAACCATTAAACCGGGATGTGAGTTCCCACCTTAGTACAGGCGCCGAATAGGTTCGTCAGTAGAAGCCCTCTTGGAATTAAGCCTTCTCGCTGATTGGGTGCTAGATCAGGGTATCCCTACAATGCAACCAATAGAAAGGTTGCTCCCTCCCTATCATGCTGTTGTCGAAATCACCGAAAGTGCAGTACACCGAAGCAGAAGCCGCCACGCTTCTGGGTATGAGCGTGGAGCATCTGAGAGAACTGGTCCGGCGCCACATCGTCAAAGACGAAGGAGACGCCTCCAACCTGCCGTATGCAACGTTTCAGGCGTCTGACCTGCTTCTGCTGAGAATTCTGGCCGGTACAGAGCCAGAGCACCTATCCTCTTCGGCCGTTACAGGATTCTAACTTTCTCTCTCCAGCTTGTACGCCCCCAAAGACCGGCGCTGGCGTACAATGTGAGTTCTTTACTTGGGAGGAAGAATGGCAAACTTAGGTTTTTTAGGATTAGGCATAATGGGCGGCCTCATGGCCCGGAACCTCTTGCGGGCCGGACACCGGGTTGCCCTGTGGTCGCACTCTGCCGGGAAGGCAAGCGAACTCGCCAAGACAGGCAACGGAATCGCTTGTGCGACGCCAGCGGAAGTTGCGGCACAATCGGACATTGTCTTTTTATGTGTTGGCGATTCCGAGATGTCGCAAAACTCCATACTTGGCGAGAACGGCCTGGCGAAGGGGGCCAAAGCAGGCGCGATCATAGTGGACGCCAGCACCATATCTCCTTCCGTTTCTAGACACATCCACGGAGAACTTTCCAAAATTGGAATCCAGTTTTTGGATGCGCCTTGCACCGGATCCAAACCGGGGGCCGATGGGGGCACCCTGACCTTTATGGTTGGCGGTGACGAATCGGTATTTCAGAAGGTGAAGCCTTATCTCGAGATCATGGGCAAGCAGTTCTACTTTTGCGGCGGACCCGGGATGGGCCTTCATGCAAAGTTAACCCAAAATTTAGTCCTGTGTAACATATTGCAAGCATTCAACGAAGGGCTGGTCCTGGCGACGAAAGCGGGGGTGGACCCTGAGCTGATGCTCAAGATTCTGGAGAACAGTGCAGCCAAGTCAGGGCTGATTTCTTACAAGGCACCCTTCGTGTTCGACCGGAATTTCGAAACGAACTTCTCGACCAAGTGGATGCACAAGGACATAGGACTGATGCTGGAGTCGGGCCAAGAACTGGATGTTCCCTTACCATTGACGGGCCTCACTCGGCAGCTCTTTCAGCAGGCGATCTCGAAAGGGTATGGGGAAGAAGATATGTGCTCTACTATCAAGGTCTTAGAAGAGTTTGCGCGGGTAGAAGTGAAGCGGCAATAAAAAAATCTGAAAATTTCTATTGCAATCCAGAATTCCATATCCTAGAATTGGAATTAAGCCGGGGAGGCAACTCCCACCAAAGCGAGACTAACCTCATAGAAAAGACCCCTGAAGCAATCCTCCCCGGCGCCCTTAGGGGTTCAGGTCTCGCAAAGCAAAAAGTGTAAGCCAACCGTTGGGGTCTGACCCCAAGAGAGCTAACAAAGCTTTACACGTCCTAAACACAATTTGAAGTCTGGCGCCGGGGGCTCGTCGCATCCTGGAAGTATGCGAAAGAAACTGTACGAGTGCCTCCCCGGCATTGTGATCGGCGGGCTGTTGCTGATGGTCGCGAACTGGATCGGCTAGGACTTCTTCTTTGAGCCCTCTTCCTTCACAAACTTTTCGGGGCTCTTCTGGAAGGTCGCCTTTTCTTCCTTGCTGCAGAAATAGTAGGTCTTGCCTTTGTAATCCGCCTTTTCGGCCGATTTCGTCTCGACGGTCATGCCGCAGACGGGATCCTTCGCCTGGGCGGGTTCCGCCTTCTTTTCGGCTGGGGCGGCCACGAGGGCGCCGGCAAGCACAAGTCCTGCAATCAGATGCTTCATGGATGGTTTTTCCTCCAGCCTCTAGGGTAACATTCGCGTTTTCCAGTAAGCATAGGACTGGTATCATCACAGTATTGAAATCCATAGCTCTTCTCGGATCAACAGGTTCCATTGGCCTCTCGACGCTCGATGTCGTTCGCCGCTGGCCGGAGCGGTTCCGTGTCTTCTCACTCGTTGCCGGACGCAACGTAGACGCACTGACCGCACAAATTCTCGAGTTCCGGCCTAAGGTGGTAGTTGTTGGAACGGATGAGGTTCTTCAGAATCTAACCAAGTGTCTGGAGAGTTCGTCCCTCTCCAGGGCTGCTTGGCCGGAGTTATCAACCGGGTCAAAAGCCAAGATACAGGCCGCGACGGCAAGCGAAGTAGATTTCGTTCTATCGGCCATTGTGGGAATAGAGGGCCTGGAGGCAACTTATGAAGCCGTGCGCCTGCGCAAGACCATCGGCCTCGCTAATAAAGAGGTTCTGGTGGCCAGCGGCAAATTAGTAATGGACGCGGCACGTCAAACGGGGACAGAATTGATTCCGGTGGATAGCGAGCACAATGGAGCACACCAGTGTCTCCGGGCGGGGCTGCGCAGCGAGGCTGTGAAGCTCTGGCTCACGGCTTCCGGAGGGCCATTCCGGAACACACCGCCGTCCGAGTTTGAAAAGATCACTCCCGGGCAGGCTTTGAATCACCCAACTTGGAAGATGGGCCCGCGGATTACTATCGACTCCGCCACGCTCATGAACAAGGGCTTCGAAGTGATTGAGGCGTGCTGGTTGTTCGATTTCGATCCGAAGGACATCGGCGTTGTCGTGCACCCGCAGTCGACTGTTCACGCAATGGTTGAGTATGCCGATGGGAGTGTCATCGCCCAAGTCTCGGCCACCGATATGCGGATGCCGATCCAGTACGCGATGACGTATCCTGAGCGCGCCGATGCGCCGGTGGCGCGCCTGGACTGGACACAGGCGCGAAGTTGGGATTTTTCCCCTCCCGATTACAAGAAGTTTCCGTTGCTTCAACTTGCTTTCGACAGTCAGAGGGCGGGCGGATCAGCTACCTGTACTCTCAATGCTGCCGATGAGATAGCTGTGGATGCGTTCTTGAAGGAACAGATCTCATTCCCGGGCATCGCCGAGGTTGTTTCGGAAACGCTGTCCCGGGTTCCCTCCCGTACGCCTGCTTCCGTAGGTGAGGTGCTGGCGATAGATATTGAGTCCCGCGAAGTCGCGCGCGAGTGTGTGCGGCAGCGGGCCGCGGTGCGAGCGTAATCATATATGGTTTTTCTGGAAAATGTCTGGTGGCTGCTGGTTCTGATCGGGGTCATGATCCTGATCCACGAATTAGGACACTTTTGGGCAGCCCGCTTTTTTGATGTGAAAGTGGAGGCGTTCAGCTTCGGCTTCGGCCCAAGGCTGTTTGGCTTTCGTCGCGGAGAGACAGACTTCCGTTTTTCCGCAATCCTGTTTGGCGGATACGTCAAGATGGCAGGGGAACAGCCTGGCGAAGAAGCAGCGAACGACCCACGCTCGTTCTCGGCCAAGCCCCGGTGGCAGCGGTTAGTGATCGCCGCTGCGGGACCGGCGATGAACATCGTGCTGGCGGTCGCGATCCTGACAGGCATGTTCATGCTCAGCTTCCCGCGCCCGGCCAACTATAAGGATCCGGCGACAATCGGCTATGTCCAGAAGGATTCTCCGGCGGCGAAGGCAGGCTTACAGGAAGGCGACCGCATCGTACAGATCGATGACACGATGAATCCGATCTGGGAAGACGTGGTTCTCAAGGAAGTAGCGAGCGCAAAGAAGCCGCTTACGATCGGGTACATCCGCGACGGCCAGCACGAGCACACGACATTAACCCCGGTGCTGGACGAAAAGAGCGGTGTGGGTTCCGCAGGCTGGGATCAGCAGAACGAAGTGCAACTCGGCGGAGTGATGCAGGGCATGGACGCCGAAAAGGCGGGCCTGAAGCGCGGCGATATCATCCTGTCGGTGAACGGCACACGGATCCGCTCCATTTACAAGCTGCACGAGATGATCAAGGCAAGCGAGGGCGCTCCGGTCAATGTCGAGTATCAGCGTGACGGCAAGACCTATCACGCATCTGTAAAGCCTTCGTTCTCGAATGAGGCCGGTGGGCGCTGGATGATCGGTGTACAGCTCGACCGGAGGGTCATCAACACGCAGCTGACTTTCCCGGAGGCCGTTCGCGAATCCGTTCGCCAGAACGTAAAGAGCGCTTCGCTGATCTACCAGTTCCTGCAAGGGATCGTGGAGCGGCGAATGTCGCCGAAGTCATTGGAAGGGCCGATCCGCATCGCCCAGCTTTCCGGTGAGGCCGCCCGTGAAGGTCCGGGCTCCTTCTTTGGCTTAATGGCCATGGTGAGCCTGAATCTGGCAATCTTCAATCTGTTGCCGATTCCGATTCTGGACGGCGGCATGATCCTGATGCTCGTCATTGAAATGCTGATGCGCCGTGACCTGAGCATGCCTGTGAAGGAGGCCGTTTTCAAAGTGGGAATGGTGTTCCTTATGATGGTTGTAGTGTTCGTTTTATATAACGACATCTCCAAGATTCTGCCGGCGGGTTAAGACCGGCGGCAGAACTGAATAAATCCCAGGGCTGCTAGCAGGTTGCCAACACAACTTATAACCATCACCGCCACTTTCACCGCGGAGCCCGTCCAGGACTCCCTCCACTTTTGGTTGGAGGAACTCGGGCTGCCGTATTCCGTTCAGTTCGCTCCTTACAATCAGGTTTTCCAGCAGTTACTGGATCCCACCAGTGTGCTATTCACAAACCGTAGCGGGTACAATGTAGCACTGGTCCGGCTGGACGACTTTGGGCCGTTAAACCTGGAGGAGAATATCGCCTCGCTGCGGGATGCGGCACGGGCCTTTCCCGCCCCGCTTCTGGTCTGCTTTTGTCCCGGCCATCCCGGGCTGAAAGGGCATGCCGCCGCCGAGAGTAAGTTTGCCCAGGAGTTGGATGGAGCGGTTCAAGTAGTCACGTCGAGGGAGTTACAGGATCTGTATCCCGTCGCTGACTACTACGACCGGCATTCTGAAGAACTGGGGAAAGTTCCCTACACGCCTGCGATGTTTGCGGCCATCGGCACGATGATCGCTCGCCGGTTGCGCGCCCGCGTCCTTCCCCCCGTGAAGGTGATCGCACTAGATTGCGATGACACGCTCTGGTCCGGCGTATGCGGCGAAGACGGCCCCTTGGGCGTTCGGATCGACGAGCCCAGACAGCATCTGCAGCAGTTCATGGTGCGGCAGCGAAACTCCGGCGTTTTGCTCGCCATCTGCAGCAAGAACATTGAAGAAGACGTTCTGGAAACTTTCCGGTTGCATCCGGAGATGCCTTTGCAGTGGAGTGACATCGCCGCGTCGCGAATTAACTGGGACCCAAAGCCGGTAAGCTTGCAGGCTGTTGCGCGGGAACTGAACCTCGGGTTGGACAGCTTCGTATTTGTAGATGACAACGTAAGGGAAGCTGCCGACGTGCAGGCGAACTCGCCTGAGATCACCACGCTGGTGCTACCCTCCGATCCCGGCGAGATCGGCCGCTTTCTGAAGCACGTCTGGGTCTTCGACCGCTGGAGAGTCACGAGCGAGGACCGGCGCCGCACCGAAATGTATCTGGAGCAGCGGGAGCGCAAGCACCTCCAGCGCAAGTCCGCGACGCTTGCTGATTTCCTGCAAAGCCTACAACTCAAAATTGAAATTGCGCCGATGACGCAAGACGAACTGCAGCGCGTCTCGCAACTCACGATTCGCACCAACCAGATGAACTTCTCCTCGATCCGGAGAACCGAGGCGGAGATCGCGGTGTTGCTCGACAGCGGCGAGGCTGAGTGTCTCTCCGTCCACGTCTCAGACCGGTTCGGCAGCTACGGCCTGACCGGCGTAATTCTGTTCCACACTACCGCGGACACGCTGATTATCGACACATTCCTGCTCAGTTGCCGCGCGCTGGGGCGTGGCGTGGAGCATCGGATGATGGCGAAGCTAGGCGAGATCGCGCTCCACCGCGGCCTGCCGCATGTTGAGGCAATCTTCGTCAAAACAGCGCGGAACGAACCAGCCGCGAAATTCCTGGACAGTCTGGGCGGCCTGCGGTTCCCCGCTGCTGAACTCGCGCGAGTGGAGTATGAGCCGGCGGAGGAGCCCGTCGCCGACGAAATTCAGGAAGATACGCCAATCCGGCCGGCTACAAAGGCTCTCCCCTACCAACGATTTGCTATGGAGCTCAGCCATCCGGAGAACGTGCTGGAGGCAGTGCTGCAACGCAAGGCGCAGTTAGCTCACCGTGGGACATCCGCCCCGATCGAGGAGCCGCGCACAGACACGGAACGCCGCCTGGTGCAGATTTGGGCCGATCTGCTGCACGTTCCGTCACTCGGCATTCAGGATAACTTCTTTGATCTCGGCGGCCACTCGCTGTTGGCCATTCAGCTCCTCTCCATCGTCCACAATGTGTTTGGCGTAGAGGTTCCGCTCACGGTAGTCTACGGCTCGAATTTCACAGTAGCCGAACTGGCGCGCACGATCGAGATGCAGGAACTGGAAGGGTTGTCGGCTGAAGAGTACGCCGCTCTCCTGCAGGACCTGGAGAACATGACGGATGAGGAAGCCGCGGCGCTGCTTCAGAAAGAGCAGGAGCAACGCTAAGGCCTATGCGGATCCTGCTGGCCTCCACCGCTTCGTATGTTCCCCCACGCGGAGGGTCTACGCGCAGCAATCTGCGGTGGCTGGACGCCCTCGCCTCGAACGGCCACCTCTGCCGTGTGGTCGCCTCTTCGACTTCGGGTACGGGGGTGGAACTGAAGGAGCAAGGCTACGCCTCACCGCAGGTGAATGGACAGGCGGAGATCGGGCATCACGGATCGATTGAAGTACATTCAGCCCGCCACCCGGCGCAGCGGGCCACGCTACTCCGGGAGCAGATCCACGAGTTTCAGCCCGACTGGGTTCTGGTGTCGTCTGAAGATCTTGCCCAAGTCCTTCTACGGGAGGCTGTCGCAAGTGCGCCGGGCAGGGTAGTGTATCTCGCCCATACTCCGCAGTTCTATCCGTTCGGCCCGGAAAGCTGGAATCCCAATCGCGAAGGAACAGACGCCGTCCGGAGTTGTTCAGCAGTGGTCGCCATCAGCCGCACGATGTGCGAATACATGGAAAAGTACACCGGTTGCCATGCAACACTGATTCACCCGCCGATGTACGGCGAAGGCCCTTATCCGCAGTACAGGAACTTCGGCTCCGGATATTTCACCATCATCAATCCATGCGCGGTCAAAGGGATTTCAATCTTTCGGGACTTGGTTGCGCGATTTCCGGCACTCCCGTTCGCAGCGCTGCCCGGCTGGGGTACAACGGCCGCGGATCGGGCTTCGCTTCCGGTCACCTGGTTGCCCAATACCCGCAACATCGACGAAGTATTTCGCCGTACACGGGTACTTCTGGTTCCGTCTCTCTGGCTGGAAGGCTTCGGCCTGGTTGTGATAGAGGCGATGCTGCGCGGCATCCCGGTAGTGGCAAGCGCTTGGGGCGGACTGCTGGAATCGAAACTGGGTACGCGTTTCTCCGAGCCTGTCGTGCCTGTGGAACGCTACGAACCTGTTTTCGACGAGCGCGCAATGCCCCGGGCGATTATCCCCCCGCAGAATCTGGAACCCTGGGCGGCGGCGGTACACACGCTCGCAACGCATAAAACTGTATATGAGACGGAATCGGGAGCATCGCGGGAAGCCGCGCACGCGTTCGTGAGTGCCGTACGTCCGGGCGCACTGGAGGACATGCTACTGAGTCTCAATCCCACCGCGAAGCAGGCCCCCTCACGCCAGCCTGTGCTGGCGAATCTGTCGCCTGAAAAACGCGCTCTCCTACTCAGCCGGGTGCGCAGGAAGAGCTGATGCGGATCCTGCTGGGCCACAACTCCCTTTACTACCCGGCACACGGAGGAGGGGACAAATCGAACCGGCTCCTCATGAGTGCACTCGCCGCGCGCGGGCATGAGTGCCGCGTGGTGGCTCGCATGGCGGAGTTCAGCACAGCGGAACATGAGAAGCTGCTGGGTCAGCTTGCCGACCGGAACGTGCCTGTTCTTCATCAGCAAGGAGGCTCGGTACACTTTCAGGTGCATGGTGTGGACGTGCACGTCGCAACCAGCCATCCACAGTTGCGCAGCTACTTCGCGCGTCATATCGCCGAGTTTCAGCCTGACGCGATCCTCTGCTCAACAGACGATCCGGCGCAGCTCATGCTCATGGCCGCCCTGGAGAGCGCGGCCAAGGTGATTTATCTCGCGCGCGCCACCTTGGCGCTGCCGTTCGGCCCCGACTGTGCCTTTCCGAGCAAAGATAAGACGGACGCACTTCGACAGGTCGACGCGATTACCGGGGTGAGCCAGTACGTCGCCGATTACATTCAGAAGCACAGTGGAATTCCGGCCGTGCATGTTCCGATCTCTCTGATGGATCCTGGTCCCTACGAACAATTGGGCCGGTTCGATAGCGAGTTCGTCACCATGGTGAACCCCTGCGGCGTGAAAGGCATCAGCATCTTTTGCGCACTTGCCGAGCGGATGCCGGCCGTGCGCTTCGCGGCCGTTCCCACGTGGGGCACGAATGCAGGGGATCTCGCCGCACTTCGCCGGTATCCGAATATCGAAATCCTCGAACCCGTCGACCGCATTGACGACCTCCTCGCGCGAACTCGTGTTCTGCTGGTGCCATCGCTCTGGGCAGAGGCACGGTCCCGTATCGTTGTGGAAGCCATGCTACGAGGAGTGCCGGTGATGGCCAGCAACATTGGGGGTATTCCAGAAGCGAAAATGGGTGTCCCTTATCTGGTTCCAGTTCGGCCCATCGAGCGCTATAGGCCGCAGATGGACGAGAACATGGTGCCTGTTGCAGATTTGCCCGAACAGGACATCACGCCATGGGAACAGTCCCTCGGACGACTGCTCACCGATCAGGATCACTATGAGGAAGTCGCGGCAGCCTCACGCCGGGTCTCAGCCGAATACGCGCAGAAGGCTACCGTCGAGCCTTTCGAATTTCTGCTAACCAGAGTGCAACCGAAGACGCGTGCCAAACCGGCACCCAAGGCTGACCTTTCGGCCGAGAAGCGCGCCTTGCTTGCCCTACGCTTGCACAAGCGGTTGAGCGCGGGCGGTCCCGAGTGGTTTCCCGGAGTGCGGGACGAGGCTGCCGTACGCCTTCGCCTCTTCTGCTTCCCTTATGCGGGCGGAGGCACCACAGAATATAAAACCTGGGCCGAATCGTTGCCGAATGATGTGCAGCTTGTGCCGGTGCGGTTGCCAGGCCGGGAAACGCGCCTGCACGAAAAGCCGATCGAGGACATGCACCATCTGGTGCTGGCGCTCGCGGACGTCATTCCCCCTTATACAGAGACACGGTTCGCATTCTTCGGGCATAGCATGGGGGCGGGCATCGCATTTGAACTCGCGCGCGAGTTGCGGCGGCGCGGAATGGCGTTGCCCGCCGCTCTGCTGGTATCGTCGGCGCGGGCACCGCGATTCCGTCTAGGCCTCACGCCACAGCCGCCACCGTCCGACGAAGAGTTGATCGAACAGATCGACCGCCTTCAGGGAATGCCGAGGGAAATGCTCGCGATTCCGGAGGTCCGCAACACGCTGCTGCCGATCCTACGGGCGGACACAACGCTGTACCGGAACTACGCCTACACGCCGGACGCGCCGCTCGACCTACCGATCACCGCCTATTGGAGCGAATCGGATCCGAATTTACAAGTGGAGCACATGCTGCCCTGGCGTGAAGTAACGACCAGGGAATTTGTTCTACACTCCTTTCCGGGCGGTCATTTCTATTTCCGCCAATACCGCGAAAAGTTTCTGGACGAGCTCCGCCGTGCAGTCGATCATTTACTCGGAGACTGATCTGACGGTGTGGCAGATGTCTGCCACATCGGATTACCGGGCGTTCCTACGGTCGCAGCTAGGCCCGGTAGAATTCGGAATCAATGAGCATGGAAAGCCTCGTATCGTGGATAGCCGGTGGCATTTCAATGCGTCGCATTCCGGGGAATTGATGCTGCTGGCGCTTTCCAGCATAGAGGTCGGCATCGATATCGAGCGGGTCCGCCCAATTGTTCACCTCGATCACTTAGCGGCAAAGTATTTTCCGGGTGAACCGATCGGAGACCGCGATTCCTTCTGCCGTGCCTGGGTGCGGCGGGAGGCGCTGCTGAAGGCACACGGGATTGGCATCCGGGGGCTCTCGACACATCGCGACCTTCCAGCGGGCTGGCGTCTTATCGATCTGCCAGTGCCTTCGGGATATTACGCTTCGCTGGTTCAACAGGCATGAATATGCCAGCCTGCGTGTTCCGTGAAAAAGAAACGATATCTCTCGAAGTATCAGTAACCTGCGGTAGCCGCTAAGAATTCACCCGGTTCACACGTCGTACCTTCTTAATAGACGCCACGGTTGCCTCACGCCACCCGTGCGTGAGCAAATGGGTACTACACCGATGAGACCAATTCTCAAGACGCTGTTCGCAATTTATTTGCTGTTGTTCAGTGCGTTCGGACAAAACGCCATCCAAATTGAGCCGGCCTCCGGAGGCCGCCTCGGTTGGCTGACTCGGCCCTATCAGCCGCGTGACGTCGCACCGGTCCGGCTTTCCAATTCGCCGCGGCTGGAGGCGCTGATGAGTGCAGGTAATCTTTATCTCACGGCGCAGGATGTCGTAGCGCTCGCCATTGAGAACAACATCGACGTGGAGGTGCAGCGCTACGCACCTCTGCTCGCCCAGGAGGTGTTGCGCCGCGCACGATCCGGCGGTGCCCTCCGCAGCGTCGGCCTGCCAGTGGCGGCGGGTCCGCAGAGCGTTAGTCTCCAGGGTGTCAGCCTGATCTCCACAGGCGACTTTGGGGTCTCCGCCGTGGGATCAGGCGGCGGCATCGTGACCCAGCTCGGCCCAGCAATTCCCGCGCTCGATCCGAACTTTTCTGCATTCGTGAACTTCCAGCACGCATCGATCCCGCAGAGCAATACGATTCTCACCGGAACCACCGCGCTGGTTCAAAACTCGCGTGCCGTACAGTTCTCGTATTCGCAGAACTGGGACTTCGGACTCAGCACGCAGCTCAGTTATTCAAGCCAGCACATTAAGGTGAACAGCCAATTCTTTGCCCTGAATCCCTATACAAACGGGGCGCTGGACCTGCAGATCACGCAGAATCTGCTACAAGGGTTTGGCTCAGCGGTGAACACGCGCAATATTCGCGTTCAGAAGAACAACCTCAAGGTCACGGACCTGCAGTTCAAACAGCAGCTCATCGCGACGGTCGCATCCGCTCTGAATCTTTATTGGGATCTGGTCGCGTTTCATGAGGACGTGCGAGCGCGCCGGCAAGCCGTCGCGACTTCGCAGCAACTGCTCGACGACAACAAGAAGCAGGTGCAGATCGGCCAGCTTGCCGAGATTGAAATCACCCGCGCCGAAGCGCAGCTTTACGCCAGCCAACAGGATCTCACCATCGCCGAAACCAATTTCCTGCAGCAGGAGACGGTCTTAAAGAACGCGCTCAGCCGGAACGGCATTGCATCGGCAGGGCTCGCCGCAGTTCACATCATCCCGCTCGATCGCATTCCCGCCCCTGCAACGGAGGAGATCCGGCCAGTGGAAGATCTGGTGGCGGACGCCATGGAGCACCGCCCGGAGATCCAGCAGTCCCGCATCAACCTGGAGAGCAACAAAATCAACCTGGTCGGCATCAAGAACTCACTGAAGCCGACTCTGCAGGCGTTCACGGAATTAACCAACAACGGTCTCACGGGCGACCTCACCGGCCTTGGGGCGCTGCAACCCGGCATCGCGTATCTCGCCGGCGGGTACACGAACCTGCTCGCACAGATTTTCCGGCGCAATTATCCGAACTACTCTGCCGGGTTCTCTTTGAACATCCCCTTACGGAACCGGGCAGCCCAATCCGATTACGTGACCAGCATGCTGGAACTGCGGCAAAACGAATTGAATCTGACCAAGAGCGCGAGCCAGGTGCGTGTGGATGTGCAGAACGCCGTAATCGGTTTGCGGCAAGCCAGGGCCCGGTACGAGGCGGCAGTGAAATCGCGCGAGTTGCAGGAGCAGACGCTCGCATCCGACCAGCGCAAATACCAGCTTGGTGCTTCGACGGCGTTCCAGGTGGTGCAGGATCAGCGCGACTTGGCAACCGCACAGAGTTCGGAAACGCAGGCGATGGCGAATTACACGCACGCGCAAATCTCCTTCGATCAGGCGATGGGCCGGACTCTCCAAGTAAACAACGTGTCCATCGATGAGGCATTGAGAGGCCAGGTTTCGAAACAATCTGTCCTGCCTGCAAACCTGCCGCCGGGAGGTGCCCAGTGAAGCGCTTCCTCTCCATTGGCCTCTGCATGAGCACTCTGCATGCGCAGGTTGCCAACATAATTCCGGAGCGGCCACACGCGCCGGTATTCGTTCGTCCCTACCTGACACCGCAGGTTCCCCCGATTCGTACGGCGGACTCGCCGCGACTGAACAGCCTCGTCCGTGCGGGGACGCTTTACCTGACGGCACATGACGCGGTAGCCCTGGCACTCGAGAACAACATCGATATCGAAGTGGCTCGCTACAGTCCGATCCAGGCCGAGTGGCGGCTGGAGCGCGCCCAAGCCGGCGGCACTCTTCCCGGCGTTCCCAGCGGGGCCGCTCAGGTGGGAAG
The DNA here is from genome assembly GCA_964464925.1 of uncultured Solibacteraceae bacterium. Classification (GTDB taxonomy): domain Bacteria; phylum Acidobacteriota; class Terriglobia; order Bryobacterales; family Bryobacteraceae; genus CAYXLI01. The sequence continues at coordinate 55,248 of CAYXLI010000005.1, forward strand.
CGTGGCGGCGGGACAAGGCGTCGCAGGCAGCCAGGCGGCGGCAGGAGTCGGCGGAGGAGGCGGTGGGACAGCAACACAGCGCACAAACGCCCAGATCTCCCAGATCGGACCGGTCACGGCGAATCTGGATCCAATCATTCAGGAAAGCAGTATATTCAGCCACACTACTACCCCGCAGCCAAATGCGACGCAGAGCCGCACGGCCTCGTTGATCTCGGATACCCGGGTGAACTCAGTCTCTCTCCAGCAGGGCTTCCTTAGCGGCGGCAGCGTGACGCTGACCTTCCGCAACAACTATCTGAAAGAGAACTCGCCGACCGATGTCCTGAATCCTTCCGTTGCTCCGAATCTTTCGTTGGTGTTTCAGCACAACCTTCTACGCGGCTTCGGCAGTGCAGTGAACGGACGCACAATTACCGTGGCAAAGAAGAATATCGGGATCACGGACCTGAGCTTCCGAAACCAGGTGACCAACGTCATTACGCAGGTGCTGAACGCGTACTACAACCTGTCTGCCGCACACGCAGATATGAGAGCGAAGACGGGCGCATTGGAAGTGGCGCAGACACTGTTCAGCGACCTGAAGAAACAGGTGGATATTGGCTCTATCGCGCCGCCGGAGCTGATCCGTTCCGAAGCGCAGGTTGTCGATAGCGGAGTCGCGCTGGCGAATTCGCAGGCGACTCTGGAACAACAGGAAGTTCGGTTAAAGAACCTCATCAGCCGCGATGGCCTGAAGGGCATCCGCATCATGCCGGTAGACCGGATCGAAATTCCCGCCACGGACGAACTACCGCCGATCGAAGAAATGATTCGCGAAGCCCAGGCGAATCGGCCCGACCTGTTAGTCTCGAGTGCGAACCTGGAGGCGAGTGAGATCAATGCCCTCGGTACGCGCAATGGCATCCTGCCTAACCTGGTGGTCTTCGGGGCAGAGTCGCACGCCGGTCTCGCCGGAACGCCGAATCGGAACAACCGGCCAGACGCCTACTTTATAGGCGGGTTCGGAACAGCAACCGGACAGGTATTCCGCCGCAACTTTCCGACCGAGCGTATCGGCGTGTTCTACCAGAGTCCGATCGGCAACAATCAGTCTCAGGCGGACTATGCAATCGACCAGCTCCAGTTGCGGCAGAGCCAACTGGCATCGCACAAGAACTTCAATCAGGTGGAGGTTTCGTTGAGAAACGCGATCATCGCGCTGCGTCAGGCCCGTGCACGATACGACGCGGCTTTGAAGAACAGCACGTTACAGCACGAGCTACTTACTGCTGAGCAGAAACGGTTCGCGCTGGGAGCCTCTATTCCATCGGCCGTGATTCAGCAGCAGCGAAACGTAACCACGGCGCAATCGGCCGAAACCTCGGCCCTCGTGTCTTACAGTGAAGCACGGGTCACGCTGAACCAGACACTCGGCCGCACTCTGGAGGCCAACCAGGTCACCGTCGCCGAAGCCAAACAGGGAGTCGCCGGCAGGCCGTAAACGCCAACGTGGGTCAATTTCGCCTATAATCCGTGCAGTAGGAGGGCTGACCCCTGTATGGCAGTCCAGGAAATCCCGGTCTTCCCTGAAGACCTAGTCTCTCCATCCCGGATCGTCAACGATTTTAGTATCCAGGTCGCGACGGTCAACGGCTCCGGCAGTCAAACCGCAAACAACGTTCTCATGCGATCTATTTTTCGCATGGGCATCCCGGTGTCCGGCAAGAATCTGTTCCCATCCAACATTGCGGGCCTACCGACATGGTTCACCATAAGGGTGAATCACCGGGGTTTCATCGGCCGCAAAAAAGAGGTGGATTTCCTGATAGCGATGAATCCGGAATCCGCCGTGGAAGATGTGCTCAGTCTCGCTCCGGGCACAGCGTGCCTGTATGACGAGCCTCTTGCGTTGAACCACCAACGCTCCGACCTGCACTTCTATCCAGTGCCGTTCGACAAGCTCGTGGGACCGGTCTGCCCCGAAGCCAAGCTTCGCAAGTTGGTGCGCAATATGATCTACGACGGCATCATGGCTCACCTGCTCGGCATAGATCTTGATGAAATGCAGGCGGCGCTCTACAAGCAGTTCGGCCCGAAGAAGAAAAAGGCCGCTGACATGAATTGGAATGCCGTTCTCGCCGGTCGCGATTACGCCCAGCAGAATGTGGCCAAGTCGGATCCCTATTTCATCGAGCGCGATCACAAGACCGCCGGAAAGATTATTATCGACGGCAACGCCGCCACCGCGCTTGGCTGCGTATTTGCGGGCGCGACGGTGCTCACGTGGTATCCCATCACACCTTCGTCCTCGCTGGCTGAGGCCATGATCGGCTATCTAAACCAGATGCGCATCGAGCCTGACACCGGCAAGGCGACATTTGCGGTGGTGCAAGCAGAAGACGAACTGGCCAGCATCGGCATGGCATTCGGAGCAGGCTGGGCAGGGGCACGGTCGATGACGTGCACGTCCGGGCCAGGAATCTCACTCATGTCGGAATTCGTCGGGCTCGGGTACTACGCGGAAGTACCCGTAGTGATTATCGACGTGCAACGCGTTGGCCCTTCCACCGGCTTGCCGACGCGCACCATGCAGGGCGACCTGCTGAAGAACGCCATCCTCTCCCACGGCGACACATGCCACCCGATCCTTTTCCCTGCCTCACCCGAAGAATGCTTCGACATGGCGCAGGACGCTTTCGATCTCGCCGAGATGTTTCAAACGCCCGTCTTTATCAATAGCGATCTTGATCTCGGCATGAACAACTGGATGGCCGATCCGTTCCGTTATCCCGAGAAGCCCATCGTTCGAGGCAAGGTCCTTTCGAAGGAAGATCTCGACCGGCTCGGCAGCTTTGGGCGCTACAAGGATGTGGATGGCGACGGCATTCCTTATCGCACCATTCCCGGCACACCTCATCCGTCGGCGGCTTATTTCACTCGCGGTTCGGGCCACAACGAGTACGCAGCGTACACAGAGAAGCCGGAAGACTACACCAACAACGTGGACCGCTTACGCCGCAAGTTCGAGACTTTGCGCTCGCACGTGCCGCCACCGCAGATCACCGATCCGCCCGGTGCAAAGATCGGGCTGGTCTGCTGCGGGACGTCGCTCTACGCCGCGGAAGAGAGCTGCGACCAACTCGCCCGCGAGTACGATATTCATGCGGGCTGGCTCCGCTTGAAAGCGTATCCGTTCACGACGGAACTTTCGAACTTCATCGACTCGCACGAGCGGGTCTATGTCATCGATCAGAACCGGGACGCCCAGTTGCTCGCCCTGATGCGTTTAGAAATGACCGCCGAACAGATCGCAAAGCTGCGCAGTGTCCGCTACTACGGCGGCCTTCCCTTAGACGCGCGCACAGTGACCAGCCAAATCGTGAAGCAGGAGGGAATATGAGCACCTCGGCATCCGCTCCGAAGAAAGTGAACCGCATCGGCCTCGATGTGCTGCCATACCGCGGCAATAAGACGACCTTATGCGCGGGCTGCGGCCACAACGCCATTACGGAACGCCTCATCGAAACGTTCTGGGAAATGGGCGTGGAGCCCTGGGAGGTGATGAAGATCTCGGGCATCGGCTGCTCGTCCAAGACACCCGCCTATTTCCTCAACCAGTCTCACGGATTTAATTCCGTGCACGGCCGCGCCGCGACGGTGGCAACGGGAGCACTGCTGGCGAACCATAACCTGCGCTGCATCGTGGTTACTGGCGACGGCGACACTGCATCGATCGGAATCGGCCACTTCATTCATATGTTGCGCCGTAACGTCCCGCTCATTTACGTGATCGAGAACAACGGCGTCTACGGCCTTACGAAGGGACAATTTTCAGCAACGGCCGACTCCGGATCGAAGGCCAAGAGCGGCCTCTTGAATCAGTTCAAGCCGATTGACTGCTGCCTGGCTGGCATCGAACTCGGCGCTACACTCGTCGCCCGCTCCTTTTCGGGCGATAAACGCCAGCTCTCGACCATTCTCAAAGCGTGCATGGCTCATAACGGCCTCGCCATCGTGGATGTCATCTCGCCCTGCACCACGTTCAACGATCACGAAGGCTCCACAAAGAGCTACAGCTACATGAAGGACCACGAAGAGCCACTCAACGAAGTGGATTTCGTTCCGTTTTATGACGAGATCAGCGTCGAATACGCCGAGGGCTCCAGCAAAGAGGTAAAGCTCCATGACGGCTCACGGCTTATTCTGAAGAAGCTCGAGCGTGATTACGACCCGACGGACCGTCTGCGGGCGATCCAGACACTGGCTGCCACACAAGAGAATGGAGAAGTTCTCACTGGCATCTTCTATGTCAACCCGACCGACAACACGCTCATCAAGATGCTGAACCTGGTAGACGAGCCCCTGGCGACTCTGCCCGAGCAGCGCGTCCGCCCAACTCGCAATGCCCTCGCGGCTGCCATGGAGGAACTCCGTTAGCCCAACAACCGCCGCGGTAGCCTTACAACTTCAGTTCCCAGCCTTTGCGGAACGCGGGTTTCACGTACTTATTGGCCTCCGGACTGTTGGTGAATCGGAGATTCTTGCTGTCCCATTCCAGTTTGCCCGGCACGCGGAAAGCGATCACACCGAGCAGCATCCATTCGGCAAACGGCGCCGAGACACTGAAGTTCGAGCACGCCGGATCTCCTCCCTTGCAGGCGCGCACCCAGTCGGCCATGTGTCCGGGCGAGCGAGTGAGCAACTGCGGCGGCAGCACGTAATCCTTCCAGCGGGATGCGGGTAGGAGTTGGACGCCTTCGCCGCGCTCGACGGTCGTCATGATGCCTTTGGTGCCGATGAACACGGCGCCGTTACCGGTCAGAATGCCGGGTTGATTGGGAACTCTCGGCGGCCCAAAAACCGGTATACCAGGACCGCCCGCACCGATACGCTGCCCCGGCTGGCCCTGCGGACGAGGACCGCCTGGACCTCTTCCGCCTCCCGGGAAACCACCTCCCGCACGCGCAATCCGTGGACGGCCTTTTTCCCCGAGGTTCTCGCTCGCCGGAAGAATCGTCTCGTTCTCCATTCCGGGCACGTGATACGCATCCGGGTCGGTAGGCCGTGCCGAATCGTGCCAGTAAACGGAAACAGGCTTCATACCACCCCTGGCCGGAAATTCAAAACGGATTACGGCTCGGGACGGGAAGGTCAGCTTGCTCCGATCGGCATCACTCAGAAGCTCCACACTCGTGGGTGCCCCGAGTTGCAATGCCAGATTCACCGGGCCCATCGTGTGAATGCCCCAATTTCCGATTTGACCCGTTCCGAAATCGAAGAAGCCTCTCCAGTTGTACGGTGTGTATTCCGCCGCGTACGACCGCATCGAAGCTCCGCCAAGCCACAGATCCCAGCTCAGATTTGGCGGCACTCCCACTTCCTTCGGCGGCTCCTGCAAGCCAGTAGGATGGGTACCCGGAGAGGCGGAGGCGTGCACTTCCGTCACGTCGCCGATGGCCCCGGACCAAACCATTTCCGCAGCTACACGAATCGCCTCGTGCGAGTAGCCCTGGTTGCCCATCTGTGTTGCAACTTTGTATTTCACGGCCGCATCGGCCAAAAGACGCGACTCCCAAGGAGTGCGCGTGAGCGGCTTTTCCACATAGACATGCTTGCCATGCTGCATGCAGGCGAGCGCGACTGTTGCATGCATATGATCGGGAATGCCGATGGTGCATGCGTCTATGTTTTTGCCTTCCTTTTCCAGCATGACGCGGAAATCCTTGTACTTCGGCTGTTTATCGAAGCGCTGGAAATTCGCGGCTGCGCGATTCTCGTCCACATCGCACAAAGCGACAATGTTCTCCGTCCGGGCGGCGTCGTTCAGGTCCGCTCCACCCTGGCCGCCGCAGCCGATGGCAGCAACATTGAGCTTGTCGTAGTAAGGCTTGTATCCCAGGGCCCGGAGCGAGGGGACCGATCCGAAGCCAGCCGCCGGAACTGCGCCAGCCAGCAGAGAGCCGAAAAAGAAATATCGTCGCGAGACGCCATCAGTCATGCTGGCATCCTTTCAAAGTGAGTGCTGGTTCGTCAAGTCAGGGCTCGCAAGGATCGTTCGCTGATTCGCACAGGACGATCGCGCTTGCCGGAGGCTCTTTCTCGAATACGATTTCCCACTCCGACCGCCCATGCACGTAAAATCGCGCAACCTGTCCGGCCAGATGATCCGATTGATCTGCTTCCAGCCCGAGCACCTGCGGATAATATCCCGGTGACCAGGAAATCTGCCCCTTCGAGATGAGCTGAGTCGCGGGACGCCACGCCGCGGGATCGCTCAGATCCGCGCTAAAACTCAGATAAATTCCTTGCTGCGGCCATCCAGGTTTGCAGCATGAATGGTTCAGCAGCATCACATATTGCTCGAGGTACGTATTCCAGTGGACAGACGGTCCCCAAAATGAGTCGGTGTTGCTTGCCTGCCACGGTTGTGCCGCTGGAAATATAGGAGTAACACGCCCACCGATCCCGGGTTCCTGCCAGTCGCCCGAATAGTATTTGTGAACGGCACCCGCAGGATGGAAACGGTCCTCAAAAGCAAGCCGTGCTACGGATATGCCCTGTTCCGAACCAGAGCCGCCGTAGTTAGTGAAGAAGAAATAGAAATACCGCCTGTCTCGGTCGAGTACAACGGACGCGTCTCCATGTCCTCCGGCGAAGAACCCGTTTTTCGCGTTGCAATCCACCGGATCTCCGGATTCGAGCACGATACCAAGGTCTGCCACGGTCGCTCCGCCGTCCCGTGAAATCGCCGCGCCAATCTTGGGAGCGGTCAGCGAATTGCCGCGGCAAACACCCCCGGGCTCGTGGTGATACCAGAGAAATAGAGTTCCGTCGTCATCACGCCATGCCGCTTCAAACCAGATAGGACGGTGCTCGGCGCCATCGAACTGGACGGGGTCTGTGGAATACAGGGAGAACTGATCCGTCCCTCTGCTGATCGACGGAACGCCGGTGGAGTGAAACAGGTTCAACTGCCCATCGGACCAGAAGGCGGCACTGTTGCCATCGATTACCGGCGGTAATTCGACTCTTGGCGCGGGCCTGAGAGAGGCCGACTGGCCCAACACAACGGGTCCGGAAGCGATACCGGCAAGACACAGGAACAGAACAGAGATCTTCAGGAGAGCACCTTCTGGAAACTAGGCGTAGTGCTAGCGGGTCTGGTTACTCACGAGCTTCTTATGATCAGGTTCCGTACAGAGATCGACGGCACCTTCGTGGTCGGCGACAGTTGGCTTGTACTCTACTTCCCCGTGGAATGTCTCCGGAATGCGAATGTTGGCCGCTAAGGTGGCCACGGACGTATCGTACGGAAAACACTTCAAGTAGGCCGGCGCATTCCCTTCCTGCAGCATGTGAATGAGCGTTTCCGTGGGCTGCGCCCTCAATTCGAACTGGGATTGCTTGTGGAACCAAAGATAAGCACATTGATGCGCCACCATGCCGGCAAGCAGAATCGGGATGACGCGACGGAACCTCGGCCCGCGTTGGTGCAGTTCGATAATCGCCGCAGCAATCGTCAGGGCGAGCCCGACGCTCGCGAAGTACGTATGGCGGCTCGGCACCTGTGTCATGTAAGTGAGGAAACTGTAGGGAAGCAGCGTTACGATACACCAGACGCCCGCGACCATCAGAAGTCGGATCCACCGCGCTGGACGCCAGATCGCGAGGGCAACCAGGGCCACCGTGCCCCAGACCCAGAACAACCGCAAACTGCTGTGAATCAGCACCAGGACAAATGGAGCGCTGAGCGAGAAGGTCCCGTCATTAAAATGCAGATGCGTCTTACGCGCCGCAAACGCCATCCCGAAGTATGCGATTGAACCGACCGTAAACGGCACAATGCGGGCGTATTCGCGCCACCGGGAGCGCTTCAGCCACGCCGCAAAGAACATGAGCGGCACCACCGCGACAGCAGATTCCTTGGATAACATTGCAAGCACGAAGGAAAGGATCGAAGCTGCGTAGATCATCCTGGGCCGGCTCCCGGACTGCAGCCATATGATCCAAAGAAGAAACGTCAGCACACAGAAAAAGAACACCAGCAGTTCCGGAAGGGCGGCGTACCACATGACTGCTTCATGGTGGCGTTGGGAAACCGCAAAGACACAGGCGGCAATGGCAGAAACCTTCCAGCCAATCGGCCGCCAGACGCCGAGGGCAAAGACGAGCATCGCATTGAGGATGTGAACCGCTAAGCTGGTCAACGAGAACAGGACCGGGTCGATGCCAAACACGAGTTCTGTCCAATGCGTCAAGACCAGCGAGGTCGCGCGGCAGCGGTAGAGCGCGTCCTGCATCAGCGCGGGCCATCCGGACACGGGCCCGTAACGCCGGGCCAAGGCAATCTGCACGTAATCGTCAGAAATGAACGGAATCCAAAACGAACGCCAGTAGGCCAGCAGTGAAAGCAGCGTTACCGCTGTGAAAACGAGCGCGGCGGTCCTCAGAGAAAGTGCGGAGGCCGGGCGCGCCGGAGACTGAAGCATCAGCCGGAAAAACAGAGCGCACAGCTGCAGGAAGGTAGTCGCCAGTGATTTGATGCGGAAGAATTGCGACCTGCCATGCAGGCGTGGATAGTGTGATACCGGCAGTTCAATCACCTCGGCCCCGCTTCGCTCCAGCCGGCTTACCAGTTCGACACAAATAGTCCCGCTGGTGGAGAGAAAGGGTGAGGAGCCGAGTGCGGACCGCCGGATCAAACGGAAGTCGCAGTCGATATCCCGAAGCTGGATGCCAAAAATGGTGCGGGCGAACTGATTGTAGAGCCAGCCGATGGCAACCCGATGCCAAGGATCGTTGCGGCAGATCTTGTAACCGTTCACCAGCCCCGTATTCTCTGTTACCGCAGCGAGCAGCCGCGCCAACTCAGACGGATCGTACTGGCCGTCCCCGTCCGTGTAGAAAATGAATTCGTTCGATGCGTTGGCAAAGCCGGTCCGCAGAGCAGCGCCGTAACCAAGGTTCTGCGGGTGGGTAATTACCCGGAGGTAAGGCGCGTACTGGCGCTGTAGCTGTTCCAGCACCGCGCCGGTATCATCCGCACTCCCGTCGTCAACGACGATGACTTCGTATTCCCCAACGCAACGCCGCAGGACATCAAACGTCCGCTGCAATAGCTGCGGCAAGGACGGCGCGTCGTTGAACGCGGGAAAGAAAACCGACACCCCGTATGGAAACAGACCGGATCCCCGATCCGGAGAAGGACAGCTCATAAGAACACCCGTTACAAAGTCAGCGCCGGAGCGCAAATTGAGCCGATTCTGTCAGGATTTCGAGATTCAGTCAATAGAGCGAATTCACCATTCCAGCGGATCGGGGCGGGGGGAACACGGCTCACAAAAGAGCGGGGCAGATTTCGCAGGCGGGAAGACGGAAGTGGGCGTCAGCGAAACCCGATAGCGGCGTATCATCGATGTTGATCTCGACGATACATGCTCCCGATTGCTTTGCTATAGGAGCGAGCGAAGCGGCCGGATAGACCACGGACGAAGTGCCGATGACGAATAGCAGATCGGACTTGCGCACCAGTTCTTCGGCCCGGCGCCAAACACGTCCGTCCAGCCCTTCACCGAACCAGACCACTCCGGGACGCAGGATCGCTCCGCAGGCACAGCGCGGAGGAATCTCCATAAGAGGCGTGGTCTCGTTCTCCTCCTCGTACCTGCATCTGGTACAACGGAGAGTCCAAAGTGAGCCGTGAATCTCGACAACTTCCGCGGATCCGGCGCGCCGATGCAAACCATCCACATTCTGCGTGACGATTGAGAGGCCGCGGCGCGCGAGCGCAGCGTGCGCGGAATTGGGCTTGGCTTGCGCTACCAGCCCGCGACGCCAGTCATACCACTCCCAAACCAGGTTAGGATCCCGTGCGAACGCTTGTGGAGTCGCTAGATCTTCGGCGCGGAACTGGCGCCAGAGGCCGCCTGCTCCCCGAAACGTTGGAATGCCACTTTCGGCTGAAATGCCCGCGCCGGTCAGCGCACACGGGTGCTTTGCTGCTTCCAGCCAGCGGCGGACTTCCGCAATATCGGACACGTTATTCGTATCGTAATGCTTCTACCGGATCGAGCCGGGAAGCCTTGACCGCGGGCCAGACGCCAAAGAAGACGCCGACGATGACCGAGACGGTAAAGCCCGTCACCACCGCCCACACCGGAACCTCGGATGGAAGGCTGGGGACCAGGGCGCTCACCAGAAGCGTAACGAGTATGGAGAAGACAACGCCGAGGACGCCGCCTGCTCCCGTCAATGTGACGGCCTCGCCGAGAAACTGCAGGACGATATCGCCCCGCCGTGCTCCCAGGGCTTTCCGGACACCGATCTCCTTCGTGCGCTCCGTGACGCTGACCAGCATGATATTCATCACGCCGATGCCGCCCACCAGCAGTCCTAGCGCCGAGATGGCCATCGAGATGAGTACGATCATACCGGTGATCTTGTCGAAGTTCTCGATAATCGAGTCTGCAGTGGAAAGGTTAAAGTCGTCTTCCTCCCCTGGAGGCGTGCGGCGCAACCTGCGCAGTGAAGAACGTATTTCTTCCATTGCATCCGCCCGCATTCCCGGACGCGCCTTGGCGGTCAGGAAAAAGTTATCGAGCTGCGGGTAACGGAGGCGCGCTGTCTCGAGTGGAATCGTGATCTGCCGGTCGAGTCCGTTTTCACCGAAGAATCCGCCCTTCGCCGCAGCAAAGATACCGGTCACCGTGTACTCGGCGCCGTCGATCATCACGTTCTGGCCGATGCCGCCTCCGCCCGGAAAAAGTGCGTCGGCGATGTTTGCGCCCAGAATGCAGACACGCTGCGCGCGCTGCGCCTCCTCGGTGGTGAAGATGCGGCCCGCTTTCAGTTCCCTCGGAGAGAGTGCGTACGCGTTCGCAGTAGTGCCCACCAGGTTCATATTGTCCGATTCAAACCCAGGGACCTTAGCAGTGAAGAAGCTTCCAGCCGGCGGGTTGATGAACACGCTGGCCGATACATCCACGATCGAGCGCACGGTGTTCCGCAGATATTCGGCGTACTCGGCCTTGATCGGTTTGCGGCGGATTTCCTTTGGCCGTGCACCATTGCCGCTCGGATCGCCGCTGACCTTCGCGATGAAAATATTGTCCGGCCCGAACTCCTGGAAAAAGTCCACGATGCCTTTGCGAAGACCCGTGAGCAGAGAAGCTACAGTGACGACCGTCGTAATTCCGATTACGATGCCCAGAATGGTGAGGCCAGACCGGAATCTGTGCGACCAGACCGCCTGCAACGCCATGGTGAGTGTTTCATTCGCGCTGATCTGCATTGTTCTCTACTCCGCGCGCAACGCAACCACCGGATCGAGGCGCGCTGCCCTTCTTGCCGGGTACCAGCCCGAAATAATTCCCACCGCGCTCGAGACGAAGATCGCCAGCAACACATAAGGAGCCGTAATCTTGAGCGTCGCGCCGAAGGCGGCGGAGAGTGCGGCGGAAACAACCGCTCCCATGCCTAGCCCGATCATGCCGCCCGCCAGTGAGAGTATGACCGATTCGGTGAGGAACTGTAGCATAATGTCCGCACTCCGGGCGCCGAGGCTCTTGCGGATTCCGATCTCTCGTGTGCGCTCCGTAACACTCACCAGCATGATGTTCATGATCACGATCCCGCCCACGACGAGGGAGATGCTCGTGACCGGGACGACGACGGCGGCGATGACGCCTAGGATCTGATCCACGAAGGATCGAACTGAGTCCGGAGTGAGCGTGTCGAAGTTGTCTTCCTTGTCCGCCGGCGTATGGAAGCGGCTGCGTAACGCGCCGCGCGTTGTATCCAGCGCCTCCTCCATTCCCATCCCCGATTCCGGACGCGCTTTCCCAAACACCGACATGCCTCGCTGCGCCCCGTACAGCTGCGTATAAATCGTGGTGGGAATGTAGATGGGGTTATCCATGCTGCGCCCAAAAGAGGAGCCTTGCTTTTCGAGCAATCCGACTACGGTGAACTCTTCACCTGAGAAACGAAGTTTTCGTCCGAGCGGCGAGGCACCAGGGAACAGGGCAGTGCGGATATCTTCTCCGATGACGCAGACGGGCCGGCGCATCCGCTCTTCCGTATCAGAGAAGAACCGGCCCTCCAGCACCGGAACGTCGCGGATGTCCGGAAGCGTTGCGGAGGCTCCAATGATGATCGCGCCTTCGTAGCTCAGGTTCTCGCCTTTCACATCCTGGACATTCTGCTGATATGGGCTATAGATCATGCTGTCGCCAGTGGCGCTTCTCAGGTACGAGACGTCCTCCGGGCGGATGCGCTTGTTCCTGCGTTGCTTCTCGGCCACCTGTTTGCGCGTGAGCCGGCCCACCGAGGCGATCTGCGCCACGAGGAAACTATCCGTGCCGAATGCCTTCGCGGTGATGCCTTCCGCATAGACTCCAAGACCATCGATCGCGGCGCCCACCAGGATCACGCTTGCAACGCCGATAATCACCCCGAGCAAGGTGAGGAAACTGCGCAGTTTATGAGCTCGAATCGAGTCGAGTGCAAGTTTGGCCGCAGTGGTGAGGTCGTACGTTACGTTCACTGATACGCTCCGCTGACTTCATTGTCGCCCGGAGGACATGCTAAAGCACGCATCTTTACAATCATTTGCGTTTGGCTGCGTCTACCGTCAGCGTGGGGTCGGCGCCGGACCAGGTAATATCCGCAGTAGGGCCGTATGTCGCCGGAACCGCCTTGTCCAGAAGCCGCAGATACACGGTAAGCTGTGTCCGGTGATGTGCCGTGTGGAGCACGCGCCGCCAGAAGATCCAGATACGCTGCCGTGTAGTGTCGAAAAAAGGCGCGTTCTCCATCCACCACGGTTCGGACTGCGCTGCTAAGAACGTGAGACGCGGACGTGCCAGTTCCACCAGGCGTGCCGAAAACGATTCGATACCCGGAGTTTGAGGAAGAGTCGCTTCAGCCGGAGGCTCGGGGGTGCCGAGAAACTCGCCGAAAAAGCGCCGCTCCGACAGGAGTTGGTGCCGGAGAATCTCAGCCACCGAACTCGACCGGGCGTGCGGGCGAAATGCCAGATCGGAATCGGCGAATGCACTCCAGGTGGAGAATACCTTGTTGATCTCACTGGCATACGTGTCCATCGCATGCTGCAGGATCGGAACTACGCATCGCGGAACTTCGGAATTGCCGATGGCCGTCTGTTTGTACTCCATGCGTTTGCAATAGTGGATGCGGTCCGCGCGGGTAACGTCACCTCATTTCGCGGTACATTTGAAATTCAAAGTGTCTTCTATATCAACCAAACAAAAACTTGGGGATTCGACCAGCAGCCTCGGAGAGCAGTTACAGGCTCATATCCAGAAACTCGCGCGCGTGTTGCGTCCGCAAGCGGGTGCTCTCGACCGGAGATTCCTTCGATTTTTGCGGACCCAGCATGACGACCCGCGCACCGTATCGGCCCTGATGAACATCACGCCTGGAGCGGCGTCGCGCATTCTAAAGGCCAAGACGAGTCCGCTGGTGTTTTTTGAACAGGTGGCGGTCGCCGGACGTCGGCTGGCGAAACTGAACATTCCTCCACAGGCGATCGTGCACGCATTACAGCATTACGACGCGCTATTGGTTCCTGTGCTGGAAAAATCGGCTCCGGGAAAGGCTGGTGAATTTCAATGGGTGCGCGAACAGGTTCATTTCTGCATCATTCTCACATTGAATGAAGCGTACTACCAGGTACGCGAGGCAGAAACACAGGCATTCCATGAAATCTTCAGTATTGAGCTGGAATCGCGAAACCCCGACATTCTTCTCCGGCGCTTCCTCGAGTCAATGGCGCAGTTGTTCGGAGCGGAATCGGGGCACTTATATCTTGCTGCGGAAGAACGCGACGATTGGATACTGCGGGCCAGCACTGCGCACGGCGTAAGCGACCAGACTCGGGGCGTTCTGCCCCTGACCGCCAAGGTGAAAAAGTTCCTTGGTCGTCCGAGGCACTTACAGAAGCAGGATCTTAAGACGTATGCTCTTGATAAAGGGTGGGTTAAGCGCGGCGCGTCGGTATGGTCTTTCCCGCTGCAAATGCAGCGCAACATCACCGGGGTCATGCAGTTGGCTTTTCCTGAGAACCGCGAGTGGCTGCCCAGGGATGAAGAATTGCTGGCTGCGGCCGTGGAGCGTTGCCTCATGGCCACGGATCGAGCCAAGCTCGTGGAAGGACTCGCACAAAGGGAACAGCAACTCCGCTATCTGGCTGAGCACATGCTGCAGGTAGAGGAAATGGAGCGCCGCCGGATCAGCCGGGAGCTGCATGACGAAGCGGGCCAAAGTCTCATCTGCATCCGGCTGCAACTCGAATTGATCGAGATGTCGCTGCCGGAGGGCAGCGGCGTAACGGACAAGCTGGTGGAGGCCCGCGATCTGACGGAGCGAACCATCCTGGAGATGCGGCGCCTGATCGCCGATCTCAGCCCCGTAGTGCTGGAGCAGTTCGGGTTAGAGGCGGCATTACGGCAACTCGTCAAGCGATTTCAGTCGATCCATCGGACAAAAGTAAGCCTAAATACTAGTGGGCTGGAGCGATTGCCTTCGCGGCTCGAAATCGTTGCGTACCGAATTATCCAGGAGTGTTTCAACAACATTAGTAAACATTCGCTGGCGTCTAGTGTAAACATTTGCGTTTCTTCAGCCGATGGTCTACTAAGGCTGCTTGTAGAAGACAACGGCGTAGGATTCCATGTGGAATCAGCACTTGCGAAGAAAGAGTCCTTCGGACTTTCTGGGATTCGGGAGCGGGTGGCCCTGTTAGGCGGGCGGTTTGTAGTGGAGAGCCGGCCCTTATCGGTAAAAGAAAAAACCAAGGGGCGAACCGGGGGCAGTTCAATTAGAATTGAGATTCCGATTCCCTTAGAGGCGAACTGGAAAACCGCGTAGTACTATAATCCTTAGCGGTACCAGATCCCAATCAGGAGACTCAGCGAAATAATATGTCGAAGATTCGGATCATGCTGGCAGATGACCATACCCTGTTCAGGCAGGGAATCAGAACGTTGATTTCCGCCGAATCGGACATGGAAGTCATCGGTGAGGCCGGCAATGGCGGCGACGCAGTGGAAAAAGCCAACGAATTGCGTCCGGACGTAGTGCTCATGGATATCGGAATGCCGGGCCTGAGCAGCTTCGAGGCCACGCGCCAGATCAAAAAAAACCGTCCGGAAACGAAGGTTTTGTTCCTGACCATGTACGACGACGAGGATTATCTCGTGGAAGGCATGGAAGTTGGAGCAAGCGGCTACGTGCTAAAAGATAGCCCGGCGGCGCAGTTGGTGGCGGCGGTCCGCGATATCTGCCGCGGCGGGAGTTACCTGAGCCCACGAATGCTCTCCCAATTAGTGGACGATTTCCGGTCGCGCATCAAGTCCGCGAACCGCCTGCCGCGTTTCGCAACCCTGACGACGCGTGAGCGCGAAGTTCTCAAGATGCTGGCGGAAGGCAACTCCGTGAAAGAGATCGCGTGCGATCTCAGCCTCAGCGTAAAAACGATCGAGGCGCACAAGTTCAATTTGATGCGGAAGTTGGACATTCACAACAAAGCGCAGCTTGTGCAGTACGCGATTCAAAAGAAGATCATCAAAATCCCGAACCTGGTTTAGACCCAAGACCTTCCCCTTTTCGAGATATAGCCGCGGGCAACGAGATCGCCGGCGGCTTTTTCATTGGGACCGAATCCGGACACTCCCGTGTACCCCCTTCCGGGGATACACTGAGATGCGTGCTGATTACTCGTCGAACTGCCCTTTTCACTGCCACTGGCGCCCTGCTGGCGCACGGCGCGTCCCCAAAGCAGAAGATCCGCTTGGGAGGTCCCATCTTCCTCAAGAGCGATGACCCCGATGTCCTGGCGAAGGAACACCGGCGTCTAGGCTACAGCGCCGCCTACTGTCCGCCGGTGAAACTCGAGGACAAAGACCATATTCGCGGCATTGAGAAGGCCTACGCGGCGCACAACGTGGTCATCGCCGAGGTTGGAGCTTGGAAGAACATGATGGATCCGAACGATGCCGAGAGGAAGAAAAATCTCGATTATGTGACCGGGCGCATGGCGCTGGCCGAGGCAATCGGCGCGCGTTGCTGCGTCGACATCGCAGGTTCCTACAATCCCAAGGTTTGGTTCGGGTATCACCCGAAGAATATGAGCAAGGAATTCTTCGATGGAACTGTTCAGAATTGCCGGCAGGTGATTGACGCTGTAAAACCCAAGCGGACGAAATTCACCATTGAAATGCAGGTTGGCCTGCAGCCGGAGAATCCGGAGAAGTATCTGGCGCTAATCAAAGCGGTGGACAGGCCGCAGTTCGGTGTGCATTTGGATATTGCGAACACGATCAACTCGCAGGATCGCTATTACAACAACGCTGACTGGATCCGCGAGGTGTTCCATAAGCTTGGAAAATTTGTGGTCTCCTGTCACGCAAAGGATCTGGAATGGATGCACGACGGATACAACATCCATCTGGCTGAAGTCGCCCCCGGCAAAGGGGCCATCGACTATGGCGTCTACCTGACAGAATTAAGTAAGTTGCCCGTGGACGCTCCGCTGATGCTGGAGCATCTCAAGACCGCGGAAGACTACGACGGGGCGAGAGAGCATATTCTTAAGGTAGGCGCATCAGCCGGAATCTCCTTCGCCTGAGGCGTGACATTCTTATGAAGAAATTTCTGCTCGGATTGCTGGTCGGACTCATTCTGACGATTCTGACCGGAGTAATTGTAGTGTTCTCGGCGATTCGATTCGGCGAACCAAAGCCGACCATTGCCGATGGATCGACAATGCTGTTGAAACTGCAGGGCGACGTTCCGGAGCGGCCGGGAGTGGACCTTCCGCTCCCGTTCTTTGGCAGGCAGGCGCCTCTCACCGTGCGAGACACATGGTCCGTTCTCCGGAACGCAGCCACGGATTCGCGAATCAAGGGCATCCTCTTGATGCCCTATGGGGCGTCAATGGGCTGGGCAAAGATGGAGGAGATCAGGCAGGATATCCTGGCCTTCAAGAAATCGGGCAAGCCGGTCATCGCCTTCCTGCGGAACCCGCGCACACCAGACTACTACCTTGCGACCGCAGCCGACAAAATCTACATGTCCCCCGAGGACGTGCTGGACATGAAGGGACTGCGCGCCGAACTGATGTTCTTCAAGAACACGCTGAACAAACTCGGCGCCGAGGTGGAGGTCATGCACGTCGGCAAGTACAAGGATGCTGGGGACATGTTCACTCAAACCGCGGCGACGCCGGAGACTCGCGAAGTGATGAACTCCGTGCTCGACACCGTTTATGGAAACCTCGTCACGGTGGTAGCACAGAGCCGCAAGAAGTCCGCCGACGATATCAGGAAGACCATTGATGACGGCCCCTTCATCGGGAAGAAAGCCCTGAATTACGGACTGATTGACGGGCTGAAGTATGAAGATGAAGTCTATACGGAAATGAAGGAGAAGTTCGGACAAAAAGAGCTGAAGCGCGTCACACAGCGCGAATACGCCAAGGCTCTGCCAACTTCCGGAGATAAACGCAAAACCATCGCGCTGGTCGTCGGCGAAGGTGACATCGTGCGTGGTTCGGAAACTTCCTCGGACGGGATATCGGGCGAAGAAAATATCGGAGCATTCCCGTTCATTAAACTGCTGCGTACGGTAGCCGCGGACGATTCGGTAAAGGGCGTGATCTTGCGCGTGGATTCGCCAGGAGGCGACGCGATCGCCTCGGATGACATCCTCCGTGAGGTGAAACTGCTAAGCCAGAAGAAGCCTCTCGTAGTCTCCATGTCGAACGTGGCGGCATCCGGAGGCTATTACATTTCGATGACCGGCGATCCGATCATTGCCTATCCGAATACTTACACGGGCTCGATCGGGGTGCTTTTCGGCAAGGTGAATCTGCGTGGTCTTTATGACAAGATCGGCGTCACGAAAGACATCATGATGCGGGGTCAGAATGCGGATATCGATACGGATTACCATCCGCTGTCAGATGCAGGCAGACAGAAGCTGCGCGAAGGTCTGGACGAGGTCTATACCACCTTTGTCGGCAAGGCCGCCGCGGCCCGCAAGAAGAAATATGATGACGTGGAGCCTCTTGCACAAGGGCGCGTGTGGATGGGCTCGCAAGCGAAAGATCACGGCCTGATTGACGAGCTCGGCGGTTTGGATAAGGCTATCGAACTCGTAAAGAAAAAGGCCAACATCGGCCCGGATGAGAAGATCCGGCTGATGCCTTACCCGGGTCCGAAGTCGTTGCTGGACGAGTTCGTTAAATCCAGATCGGACTCGAGCACCGAAACCCTGATGTTTACCAAATTACGCCAGCTTATCGGATTCGACATACGGACGCTGAGCCCCGGCGGGCTAATGCGCATAATGCCGTATTCGATCCGGGTCGAGTAGAACTCGCGATTAGAATGCGCTGGAGCCGCGGATACCGGCGTTCTGCAAAACCGTGCTCATCTTTTCGAGAGCGGATTTGTGGATCTGGGAAACGCGGCTCTCGTTAATTCCGAGAATGCCGCCGATTTCCTTCATTGTCATCTCGTTCGTGTAATACAGAACAACGACTTTCTTGTACCGCTCGGGCAAAGTCTTCATTGCCGTGGCCAACACGGAGCGCAACTGCTCCCGTGCGCACATGGAATCGGGCTGTGTCTCGGGCTTGCTTGGGAAATCCGGAGCGGGCAGATCTTCGTTCTCGTTCGCACGGGAACTCGCCGAGACCAGACCCACATTGCGGAGATCAATCATCATCTGGCGCCAGCGATCCACGTCTACGCCCAGCCGTTCTGCAAGCTCAGCCTCGGTGGGCGTGCGTCCGAGTTCGGCTGCAAGATCTCGCGTTGCCGCTTCGAGTTGCTTATGGCGGCGGCGCAGGTCCCGGGATGCCCAGTCGAGCTGGCGGAGGCTGTCCAGGATGGCTCCCTTGATGCGATGCTTTGCGTAGCTGGAGAAGACGACCTGTTTGTCAGGGTCAAACTTCGTGGCTGCGTCGAAGAGGCCAAGGATGCCTGCATGAACCAGATCGTCCAGGTCCACGTGCACCGGCAGGTTCTCATATACGCGCACCGCGATCGCTTTTACCAGCGGAAGGTGCTCCAAAACCACCTGATCACGCTTGGACCAGTTCGGGGTTTCTGCAGCTACGGTCTTAGCTTTCATCGCACGCTCCATACCTTTTTTTGCCGGCTGGTCCTCAGCACTGAGGCCGCCCGTTGGCTCAATTTGCTCGACATCCAGGTATGTGCAAGCTTGCGCCCAGTCTTGAGGCAACTTTGAATTCGACTGTTTTGTGACTGCTATAGCCATAGCTAACTCCTGCGACTTATGAGGTTTAACCCTCGAACTCCATGTATCTGGAGCTCAGGTATTACACGAGCACGAACTGCCACCTTGAAACGGCAGCGCCGTTAAACGCTCTGCCTGGTCCATTTTGGAAACCCATTGTGGAAAATTGGTACCGCTTCGGGACCAACTTCTCCAGGCACATCAGAACTGCTCTTTCGGAATTAAAACATCATACAGCAAGAATGTACCTTGGCGCTTAACCTTAGGCGACACCTAGATCGTTGCCTTAGGTGAAGGATACCTGGTGGGGGTACGGACTACACCTTCTGGTCTTTGAAAAATATGGTACAAACGTTCTCTTGCGGCTGTACTATTCCGACGCCACAGCATGTAGTGGTTCGGGGTTTTTGTCACCTTGCGGGTGCCATTTTGTAGTCGAAAGCTAACTGGAGACGAATTTGGTTACCCGGAAAATTACCGGGCAGCGGCGGGAATGGATTCGAAGCGCTAATGCCTGCAACCGCGGCGCGATCCAAAGGATCCGCCCCGGAGGGCACCGCAATCACGAGCTTTGGGACGTTACCATCCCGGCTGATCGCGAATTGGATAATTACCTTACCGGTCCGCCCTAATCGCGCACTCTCCGGGATAACGGCGTACCAGTTCCTTCGTACTGAGGCAAGGACTCGAATCAGATAGGGGCGAAAATCCACTCCCATCGGATCGCTCACCAGTTCCAGGCTGCTGCCCAGCCGGCCGGGCATGGGGTTAGCACGGTTGTTTCCGGGAAGGTTAACAATTGCATCCTCGTCATCGCCCACAATGGCTGCGGAATGGCTTCCCCGTGCCACGCTGCGCACTGCCTCCTGCACGGTATTTTTCGGGGGTGCGGGCATGCGGGAGATGCCCTGTCCACCTGGTACCCCGGTGGGCGCGCCGGGACGCTCAAACGCGATTTTCGGCTTTTCTTCCGCCTGAATCTGCGGCGGAGGGGCTACTTGTGGGGTGCCCAACGCCTGTGGGGGAGGCATTGCAGGGCGAATCTGTGAGGGGTCTAGGGTTGGAGCTTCGGCAAGCACTGGCGAGGGTATGGGAGCCTGCACTCGCGCCGGTGGATTGAATTTTACAGTATTCCGGGACGGCGCCGCCGCTGCACCGGGAGCAGAAATTCTGCTTTCCCGCTGGTGGGGAGCCAAGCTGCCGAGATTAAATTCTTTGCTGACGGCAGCTTTATTCGGCGATGTCTGGGTCAATTCTGTCAGTTTCGGTGCAACCAGCGGGGTAACACTCCGGCGGGCCATCTCCGACGGAGCCGGCGGGTGCACCGCCGTCGGCGGCAAGGACGCAACATAGAAAGCTGCAAAGACCAGCAGGATGTGAATGATAGCCGAACCGATACCGGCTTCGAACCATCTGCGCTGATCGCCTTCGTGCCGCCATTCGAGCAGAAACTGCGGATCTGCTCCGGCATCACGAGAGGGGCGCTCAAGCATTGACTTCATTCGGGATACTGAACAGACGAAACGGATGGCAATGACGTTGCCTGCCACTGCTCAATTGAGTTGTGGACGAGGTCGAGGTGCTCTTCAATTTTAGCAAGGATGGCGAGCGATACCCGAAGCGCCTCGGTCGCCGCGGACCCATTCACGAGCGGAACCGTACGCTCTCTCACACAAGTCAGGAAGTGTTCCGCCTGAAGACGCAACGGTTCGGCTTTCACCGAGTCAAGGGGGGCGTACGCAATTTCGTTCTCTGGAGAAACGGAAAAAACCGCTCCATCCTGACGCTGATAATCGAGCGAAATATATTGATGCGGCTGAAACAGGCGCAGTTTACGCACGCGCTCGGTAGAAACGCGGCTGGCGGTCAGGTTTGCTATGCAGCCTCCCGCAAACGAAAGACGAACGTTGGCGATGTCGGTTTTGCGGGAAAGGATCGCGACTCCTGCGGCACGAATCTCCTCCGGCGGCCGGCCGGTGAGCGATAGCAAAATGTCGACATCGTGAATCATCAGATCAAGAACAACATCCACATCCAGGCTGCGGGGGCTAAACAGATTGAGACGATGGATTTCAAAGAAAAGCGGAAGGGTGATCACTCTGGTTAATGCCTGTATGGCTGGATTAAAGCGCTCCAGGTGACCCACCTGAAGGACACGCCCTGCCGACACAGAGATCAGCCTCGCAGCCGATTCCAGATCGTGCGCGATTGGCTTTTCCACCAGGACGTCGATTCCGTTTTTCAGGAGAGCGCAGCCGATCTCCGCATGCGTCACCGTCGGCGTAGCAATTACGGCGGCGTCGACTTTCCCGATCAGTTCCAGATAATTCTGAAACACCGGGCAACCATACTGCGCGGCTGCAGCCGCCGCGCGCTCCGGATTCGTGTCGACGACGGCCGTCAGGTTAGCGCCTGGCAGCTCGTGCAACACTCGCAAATGGTTGGCGCCAAACGCACCCGCCCCGATCACCGCTATACGGACTGGATTCACGGCCTATAGTCTAGCAATCACGGGAAGGGACGTCTCCTTGAAACCGGAGGCAATCAGCCCAGTAGTTCGATTTCGTGGTCCAGATGGGCGAGCGCCGCACGGAGCATATCCTTGTGGCGCTCATGATGCGCACTCTCGATATCGTGGACGACCCGACGGCGTGTCAGCTCCAGGCTTTCTTTCTTGCGCTGGCGTTCAATCTCCTCAGATGTCTGCAACTGGCCCTTCCGGGTACTCCGCTCAGCCGCGGAGTCCATTTGCGATTCAACGGACTTACTTTCCCAACCTCGCGCCATACCAATTGCGCGGGCATCGGCCCGGCTCCTTACAAACGGACGATTTTACTTGCAGTATATCCCTTTAGGGCATTGCGCGTATCGACGATCAGTTTCGCCTTCTCCACAACAGCCGTATAGTCGAACCGCGAGTGATCTGTTACGATCACCACACAGTCGGCATTTGCCGCCCCTTCGACCGGGTCCGTCGACTTCATATCGAGGCTCTCGAACTTCAGTTCGGAAACGAACGGATCACTATAGGTTATTTTTGAACCGCGAACGGCCAGTAGGTGGCAGATGTCCAGAGCTGGTGACTCGCGGACATCGTCAATATCGCGTTTGTACGCCATTCCCAGAACGTGCACATGGGATCCCTTCAGCGGCTTGCCGTGATCGTTCAGGGCGTTCTGCACTTTGTCGACTACGAAGTGCGGCATATGGCCGTTGATGTAACCGGCCAGTTCAATGAATCGCGCTTCTATGCCGGCCTGCTTGGTCTTCCAGGACAGGTAGAACGGGTCGATCGGGATGCAGTGGCCTCCAAGACCGGGACCTGGATAGAACGGCATAAAACCGAATGGTTTGGTAGCAGCGGCATCGATCACTTCCCACACATTGATGCCCATGCGATCGCACATCAGCGCCATTTCGTTTACCAGGCCGATGTTGATCATGCGGAAAGTGTTCTCCAGAAGCTTCACCATTTCTGCAACTTTGGTGGATGCGACGGGTACGACGGTCTGAAGCGCCTGGCTGTAAAACTGTTTACCCATCCGGGTGCAGGCCGCCGTAATTCCGCCCACTACCTTGGGAATGTTCAACGTTTGAAAATTCGGATTGCCTGGATCGACGCGTTCCGGAGAGAAACACAGGAAGAAATCCCTGCCTACCTTCAGGTCGGGATTCGGCTGCTCCAGCATGGGGAGCACCAGTTCGTCTGTCGTACCCGGGTAGGTTGTCGATTCCAGAATGACGAGCATGCCCGCGTGAAAGTACTGCGCTATCTGCTGGCAGGCGGACACGATGTAACTCATGTCCGGATCTTTGGTCTTCCGGAGCGGAGTGGGCACACAGATGTCGATCGTGTCCAGTTCCTTGATGACGCTGAAATCCGACGTCGCCCGCAGTTTGCCGCTCTCCACCAGCGGTTTCATCACCGACGCCGGAATGTCCTGGATATAGGACTCGCCGCGATTCACAGCGTCCACTTTGGACTGCTGCACGTCGATGCCTGTCACGGAAAAGCCAGCATGCGCGAATTCCACGGCCAGCGGTAGTCCCACGTAGCCCAGTCCAACCACGCCGACTCGGGCAGTGCGCGAGGTGACCTTACTGCTCAGTTGCTCTTCAAAGTTCACAGAGAAAACTCGCCTTTCGCTACGATTTCCGCCGGACCGCTAAGATAGAGATCCGTGCCGTCCCGCCTCACCGCCAACGGACCCGCGGGCGTTTGGATTTGAACGGGCGCAGAGACAACGCCCCGCGCCAGGGCGGCCGCCGCCGCGCCTGTGGAACCCGTTCCCGAACTCATTGTTTCGCCAACGCCGCGCTCGAAGAATCGCACGTCGATCGTTCGATCGTCAACCACTCGCACAAACGACACATTGGTCCGCTTCGGGAAGTAAGGGTGCCTCTCGATTTCAGCACCCATGGAGCGCCAATCGAAGTTGAAGTGATCCACGAACACTGCGCATTGCGGATTGCCGACGTTCACGATCGTGCATTCCGTAGGCCCGCCGTCAAGCGGCAGGGAGTAGCGCACGTGCTGCGTTTCAATCGACGGCCGGCCCATGTTCATTTCAAACGCGTAACGCCATCCATTGCGATGAATCACCTTCAGATGTTTCACGCCTGCTCCGGTCAGGATGCGTACCTCCCGCTCCGCCAGGCCTGCCTCGATCAGAAAAGCGGCCGCGCACCGTGTTCCGTTGCCGGAAATTTCAGCCTCGGAGCCGTCGGAGTTAAACAGGCGGATAGAGCCGTGAATATCCGGTTGGGAGGAGCGCGAAACGATTAGCCAGCCATCCGCGCCTATGCCCGTGTGGCGATCGCAGATTGCACGCGCCATCTCAGGAAATTCGACGTTCTCAACGTCGGTATCCCAGGTGAGCAGAAAATCGTTCTTGGCGCCGTGCGCCTTCGTAAAAGGAATCGTCATCGGGAGGAAGAAGGCCGTCGATCCCGCCGGTAAATCTCAAGAACCGGCGCACCTTTGACAGCAACCATTTTCACACAGCGGAAGTGAAGCCCATTTTTTTCGGCGTTCAGAATCGCGGCCGAGACGCCGTCGCCCGTCTGCGCGACGGCCCACTCCGTCCAAAGGAACAGGTCCGGCCGGTTATGAGCTGCCATCCACAACGGGTTATTGCCGTCGTGCAGCACCTCTTTGAGAGGAATGCCGGCATACCGGTAGATGCCCGTTACGTCGCCGAAGGTGGTGTAGATGCCCTGTCCGGGCTTGTAATTCTGCCTCAGGTAATCCGCTGCTTCCTGGGTCCATTCGCGCCGGGCCACGGAGTTCACCTGACTCTCCTTCCAGGTAATCCAGTTATCCGAATGCGGATAGGCGATCCATTCGGCGACGGCGGCGAGCACAATGAGTGCCGCACCAACAGTTCGGAATTTCGAAGGCAGCCAGGCAACAAGGGCACCTCCGCCCAGTGCCAGAAGCGGCAAGGCTGCGAGCCCGTAGCGAGTATTGTAGTAGCTTTGAGGCCAAAGCTGCGGAACGAAGATCGGTGTTCCGGAGGAATGCATGCTCAGCACGTAAAACGCCGGTGGCAGAACCAACAGCAGCACAGGCCAGAAAATACGGCGTGCGAGCGCGGCGGCCGCGCCCAGCACTCCCACGCCAACCAGTCCCATACCGGCGGCCAATTTGACGGCTGTCCGATAATACAAAACCGCTTTGCCCCAGTCCTGATCGCCCGGATACTTCGCCATGCCCTTATCGAGATAGCTCTGGTAGATCCCTTTTGCGGAGTAGGGACCTCGGTAGAACTCCAGCGCATCGCCGAAATACCACCAGTTGTGCGCCAGCCAGGCAAAGGGCGTTAAGCTCGCGATGGCCCCGAACAGAACGGCATCCCGCCAGCGGTGCTCCCTCGAGGCAATAAGGAAGTACAGGGTCACGAACGGGATCAGCGACCAGCCCTCATATCTTGTAAGCGAGGCGAAATTCGAGAATGCGCCGGCGGCAAGCACCGCCAGCACCGACTGCGTGTCCCGGAACAAAACAGTAAAGTACAGCAAGCCGAGCACCGAAGCGAAGAACACTGGCTCCGTCATCGGCGTGGATTGTAAATAGAGCAGATTCGGATTCAGCGCAAATAAAAGCACCGAACAGACCGCTGCCGTGTTGCTGCCGAACAAACGCCGCGTCGCGGAGAAAAGGAACATGCCGGCCGCAAGGAAGCAGAGTCCGCCAGGAATCGTCCCGGCCAAACCCGTTTCCCATAGCTTCTGGTTTGCCGCAAACGGCAGCATCAGCAGGTGCGGCAGCGGCAGCCAGACAGTGCCGATCTGATCGCGGCCCGGCGTGCGGGAATCGACGATGCGGCGCGCAATGTTCAGATGCGCCTCCGCATCGCCGTAGTAGCAGATATATCCCTTTGAGTAGAACCAGGCCGCTGCGGCTACTGTGACGGCTGCAAGCACCACGAAAACGCCTACGACGGCATACCAGGAGGCTCCAGCGGGTGCAGTTGTCCGTTTCGCAACCGTCTTTTTAAAAGTCGGTGAAGTTCTTGAACTCTTTGTAGCGGGCATCAATTTCGGCTCGGGTCAGCGTACGGAAGCGGTCCACGCCGAACTTCTCGCAGCAGAAGCTTCCCATCACGGAGCCGTAGATGACGGCGCGGTGCAATTCTTTGCGGTCAATGTGCTGCGATTTCAAATCGAGTCCACACTGGGCCAGGTACCCGATAAAGCCTCCGGCGAAGCAGTCCCCAGCGCCGGTCGGGTCGAAAACCTCTTCCAGCAGGTAACCGGGCACTACGAACAACTGGTCTTCGCGGAAGAGCATCGCTCCATATTCGCCGCGCTTGATCACGAGCGTATTCGGCCCCATCGCGAGAATCCTTTGGGCGGCTTTCTTGAGGTTGGTTTCGCCGGAAAGGAGTTTGGCCTCGCTGTCATTGATGAGCAGGAAGTCCCAGCCCTTGAGAGTTTCCAGCAATTCCTCCCGGAAATCGTTAATCCAGAAGTTCATGGTATCGCCGCCGGCGAGACGCACGCCGTTCATCTGCTCGCGGACAGTTTTCTGAAGCGCCGGCTGGATGTTACCGAGCAGCAGGTAAGGCGATTGCTTGTAGCTCTCCGGGAGTTTAGGCTGGAAATCGGCAAATACGTTCAGGTCCGTACGCAGCGTCGTACGGTCATTCATATCGGCCGAGTAGACGCCCTGCCAGAAGAACGTCTTTCCGCCGGGCACCCGCTCCAGGCCGGACAGGTCGATATTCCGGCTCTCCAGAAACTCATGATCTGCCTGATCAAAGTCATCTCCGACAACGGCGACAATCTTCACCGGATTGAAGTAACTGGCCGATAAGGCGATGTATGTGCAGGCACCGCCCAGCATCCTGTCTACCCGGCCGTACGGCGTCTCGACTCCGTCGTAGGCGACGGAACCAACCACAACAATGGACATATTTCTTGATTGTAGCCGTCGTCGGGTCAGAGTCCAGAAGCAACCAGGCCTAAAGGTAAACTGATAGGGTGATTGCGTTGTTCTACCTGCCTCCTTGGACGGTCGACTTCGCGGCCCTGTTCCTCTCTCTATTCGCCCTCCGGTCCATGACGCGGGACATGACTGCGAGTTGGGGGAGGCGTTCCGTTCTGATCTGTCTCTCTACCATCCTGACCGTTGGCTTATCTATGGGTTACCACCGGATAGCGGCCTTGGTTCCCAACCAGGTTTCGGCTGGACTGCAAATTACGGGGCTTGTGCTAGGCGCGATCATTCTGGGCACACGGGTGCTCTGGTGGGTCTGGGATCGGGCTCCGTTTCACCCGAAACGCCGCGAGATGTTGAAAGTGGTGTCCGCCGCCGCACCCGCCATGGTCCTGGGCGCTGCATTCATCCAACGCGAAGATCTGCGCCTGAGGGAAGTGGATGTGCAAATTCCCGGATTACCCAAGGACCTGCACGGATTACGCATCGTCCAGGTGAGCGATCTTCATTTGAGCCCGCTTGTGCGGGAATCGCTCGTGGCCCGCGCGATCGACATTGCAAATTCGACCAAAGCGCATATCGCACTCATCACGGGCGACCTCATCTCGCGGCGCGGAGATCCGCTCGATAACTGCCTGCGGCACGTGGCGCGGCTCCGCGCGGATGCCGGCGTATTCGGCTGCATGGGGAATCACGAGATCTACGCCGAAAGTGAGGATTACACCGAGCAGCAAGCGGCACGGGCCGGAATCGACTTCCTCCGCAAACGCAACCGTGTGCTTCGATTTGGCAGCGCGGCCCTGAATCTGGCCGGCGTAGACTACCAGAGCAAACGGACTGGGCCGTATCTGGCAGGAGCGGAGCAGTTGGTAGTTCCCGGCACCGTAAATGTGCTACTCTCGCACAATCCTGACGTATTTCCGGTAGCGGCGGAGCAAGGGTTTGCGCTTACCCTCGCGGGGCACACACATGGTGGCCAGGTGAGCGTTGAGATTCTGAAGCAGAATTTGAACGTGGCACGCTTTTATACGCCTTATGTGGACGGGTTGTATCGTGAAGGAGAGTCGTCCATTTTCGTCACGCGTGGCGTCGGCACGGTAGGTCTGCCCGCCCGCCTTGGCGCTCCTCCGGAAGTGGCTCTGATCAAATTGTGCGCTACTTAGTAATCAGCGACATTCACGGGAATTGGGAAGCTTTGCAGGCCGTCCTTGCGGACGCCAAAGGCACGTACGACCAAATTGTGAATTGCGGCGATCTCGTCGGATACGGACCGGATCCGAACGCCGTCGTGGACTGGTGCCGGGAACATACTCCAGACCTGGTGCGCGGCAATCACGACAAAGCCTGCGCTGGATTGGAAGATCTGGAGTGGTTCAACGATCTGGCAAAAGAATCCGCACTATGGACCCGGCAGCAATTGACGGAAGAAAATCTGGCCTTCCTGCGGCAGTTGCCTCAAGGACCGCACGCTGTGAACGGATTTCAGTTAGTGCATGGCTCTCCAACCGATGAGGATGAATACCTGATCGAAACGTGGGAAGTACGCGAGATTGCAGGTCAGTTGGAGAATGACCTCTACTTCTTCGGCCATACCCATATTCAAGGCGGCTTCTGGATTCATCGGAATGGCGTGCGGTACATCGAGCAGGTCACGCTTGCGCTCGAACAGGACCTGCGGTATTTACTCAATCCAGGCTCGGTAGGACAGCCGAGGGATACCGACCCGCGGGCGGCGTACGCGCTGTATGATTCGAACGAGCGCACGGTGGAGTTCCGCCGAACTGCCTACGATCTCCTGACAACGCAGACCAAGATCCTGCAGGTCGGATTACCGGAACTGCTGGCCGCCCGTCTAGCGGTGGGCCGCTAGGCGTACATCCGGTTGCACGCGCTGTTACGTACCTCTATAGTTGATGGAAGCCTTCAGGAGGCTATATGGCGCGTCCTCTTTTCGTAATGTTTCTTGGCGCGGCGGGCAGTTTGTTCGCGGCCACAAATTCCACGCAACAAGTCACCTTTCATAAAGACGTAGAGCCGATTTTGCAGGCTCGTTGCCAGAACTGCCATCGACCGGGAGAGGCGGCGCCGATGCCGCTACTCACCTACAAAGAAGCGCGGCCGTGGGCGAAAGCAATGAAACAGGCGGTGCTCTCCAGGAAAATGCCGCCATGGTTCGCGGATCCCTCCGTCGGCCACTTCAAGAATGATCGCAGCCTGACGGCGAAGGAATTGGAAACTCTGGTTGGATGGGCGGATACCGGAGCTCGCGAAGGCGACGCCAAGGATGCGCCTGCTCCGCTGAAGTTCGTGGACGGCTGGAATATCGGCAAGCCGGACCAGGTGTTCGAAATGCCGGCTCCCTATGAGGTGCCTGCGTCTGGAACGATCGCGTACCAATACATCATCGTTCCGACGAACTTCAAGGAAGACAAGTGGATCACAGCTTCAGAAGTGCGCCCCGGCAACCGCAGCGTGGTCCACCACGTCATCGCGTTCATCCGCGAACCAGGCTCCAAATGGCTGAAGGACGCGGCTCCGGGCGTGCCGTATGCAAAGGGGACGGGCTCCGACGAGGGTGGCGCTAGTGGATGGGCGGGCGGCTATGTCCCGGGCTTCCCGGCCAAGCCTCTCGATCCGGGACAGGCCTTACTGGTCAAGGCGGGATCGGACATCGTCTTCCAGATGCACTACACCGCCAACGGTAAGCAGGCGAACGATCAAACGAAAATCGGGTTCGTTTTTGCAAACGAGGCCCCCAAGGAGCGGGTGTTTGCGCTGGCCGTCCAAAACCGGAAATTTGTGATCCCGGCTGGCGCGGCGAATTACAAGGTGGACGGAGCTCTGACTCTTTGGGCTCCCAGCCGCCTGATAGGTCTCACGCCCCATATGCACCTGCGAGGCAAGGCATTCGAATTTCGCGCCTTTTACCCGGATGGCAAGTCCGAAAAACTGGTATTCGTGCCGAAGTACGACTTCAATTGGCAGCTCACTTACGAGCCGGCTGAAGACAAAATTCTGCCCGCGGGCACGCGGCTGGAGTGTTCCGCGTGGTTCGACAATTCTCCGAACAACCCGAATAATCCCGACCCGAAGACTGAAGTAAGGTGGGGCGATCAAAGTTGGGAGGAGATGGTGTTTGGTGGTCTGAATATCGCGGTCGACGCGAAATCCGATCCGCGCGACCTGCTCCGCGCTCCCAAAAAGCCGTCCGCCGATTAATCGAACAGCTTAATCTGGTCCTTGTCGGCAGGCTTCGGCTTGCGCTTCTGCGTCAACGGGCTGCCCACGACTCCGAGCACCTGCATTTCTGTGAGCGCCTGCTTGGGCACGAATAGCCGCTGGTTCGTATACGTGAAATCAGGTGGGATGATGGTGAAGCCGAACGGCTCCAACTGTAACAGGTTGTTCGGCAAAACAGCTTCCAGGGAATCCCCGTCGCGGAAGGTCATTCGGACCCAGAGGCCATCCATTTTGGGCCGGCTGAGGAACGTGCGGCGCTCCAGGACCGTGTCGGCATCAAACTCCCGCACGAAATGGACTGCTTTGATCTCTCCATAGGGGACCACAATCACGGTGCCGGAAAGGGTAAGCAATTCCACACCTGAGTTCGCTAGATAAGTTGTTGGATTTACAATGCCGGGCACGGGTTCGCGATCGAACCGCACCACCTGGACCTTTTTATTGGTAGAGCCAGCCAATCCGGTGTCCTAACCGCCCCAAAGTACCACGAAGGGTAGAATTTGTTCCAAACAATTTCGCGAATATTGTATCATTGCAACGATGTACAGGGGCTTGCGGCTGGATAGGTGGCGCAAGGAGGTTTCGTGCCCAGCCAGAGTTGTGTCCGCACTCCAGGTGAAACCTGCGCGGAAGGAAGAAACGTCACCTGGCGGAAGCCGCCCGTCCGGGCCGGTGGCGGTATGGTCAGGGGCCTTCCTGGACTTCTGCCGGGTGGAAAAGGGCTTGGCGGACAACTCACTCCAGGCATACCGGCGGGATCTGGCCGGCTTTGCGGCGTTTTGTCCGGCAGATGAGGTCGCGAATCCGGAGACAATCCGGAAGTACTTGGATCACCTGTACGAAACGGGACTGTCGCCGCGGTCGATTTCCAGACACTTGGCTTCGCTTCGCAATTTCTATCAGTTCCTGCTACGGGAAGGAAAGGTGGCTGCAGATCCAGTCAGCGCAGTGCCGCTTCCCCGGCAGTGGAAAACGCTCCCCAGGAACCTTAGTACGGAGCAAATTGAAGCTCTATTGGCCGCTCCGGATACGTCGAAGCCGACAGGATTGCGTGATAAGGCGATGCTCGAATTCCTCTATGCCACCGGGTTGCGCGTTACGGAATTGTGCCAGGTGGAAATGGCCGGACTGACGCTTGATTATGGCGTAGTTCGGGTTATGGGGAAAGGCAGCAAAGAGCGCATGGTACCGGTAGGCAAATCGGCACTAGCAGCCGTAAACGAGTATCTGGCCGACGGCCGGCCGGCGCTACTGAAAGGCCGGGGAAGCAAATACCTGTTCGTGACTGCACGCGGCACGTGCATGACACGGAAGAATTTCTGGAAACTCCTGGTGGCCTACGGGAAGCAAGTAGGCATCTGGCAAAAGCTGACGCCGCATATGATCCGGCATAGCTTTGCCACGCACCTGCTGGAAGGCGGAGCCGATTTACGCAGTGTGCAGACCATGCTCGGGCATGCCGATATCGGCACCACCCAAATCTACACCCACGTCACGAAGTCGAGGTTGCGCTCCACCGTGGACAAACACCATCCCAGGGCCTAGAAGGGGATCTCATGAGGACCAAACTGCCATGAGCGACTACATGTTCATGCTCGAAAACCACCTGACGGCGGACCAGAACCGGGCGCTTGCCGAGGTCCAGCGCGCCGCCGCGGAGGCCAACGTGAGCCTATTCCTCACCGGGGGCGCGATTCGTGACATGATGGGCGGCTTTCCCATTCGCGATCTGGATTTCACGGTGGAAGGCAACGCCCTGAAACTCGCGAAAACAGTCGCGCAAAAGACCGGAGCGGCCATCCTCAGCACGGACGAGAACAAGAAATCGGTCGAAATGCTCTTTCCGGGTGGCGTGACGGTCGAAATCGCGATGGCTCGCACAGAGCGATACGCCAAACCCGGCGGGAAGGCCCACGTTTCGCCGGCCACCATTCATGAGGACCTGCGCGGACGCGACTTCACAATCAATGCCATCGCGCTGTCTTTGAACAAGGCTTCCCGGGGATTGCTGCTAGATCCGACGAACGGACTGGCGGAACTCGAGCGGCGTGAACTGCGCGCGGTCGGCAATTACACGTTGTACGACAACCCGGCGCGGCTATTGCGGCTGATCCGGTTCAAGGTTCGCCTCGGATTCCAGATCGCCGAACGAACCCAGTTGCAATACGAGAATGCCCGCAACGCTGAGGTAGAGCAGTACATTACTCCGGCAGCGATCTTCGAAGAGGTGCGCCAGCTTGCCGGCGATCCAAATCCCGGAGCAGTACTCGAAGCTCTTGAGCACGGCAACCTCATCGGTCTTATTTCTCCGGCGCTGATCGGCCCGAAGCTGAACCAGCAGGGATGGGCTAAGCTGCAAAAGGCGCGAATGTTGCTGCCGTTCGGCATCGAAATCCCGATGGATCACCTGTCGCTTTTCCTGTTCCTGCTCACTGAGAAGCTGACTCCCAAGGAACGCGCGGCTCTGATGACCGCAGTGGCCGTTCCGAAGGATGCGGCGTCGAATCTTGCAAAGCTCGAGCCCCGGGCGAAGAAGCTGGAGAAAGAGCTTCAGTCCGCAAAACTGAACAAGCCTTCGCGAGTGTACCAGGCGCTTTTGAAAGTACCTGGCGAGTTGCTCTTGTTCCTGCTGATCCGTTCGACGCAGCGCGTTGTACAGGATCGCATCAGGAACTATCTGCAAAAGTATCTGCTAACCGCGCACGAGGTGACGGATCAGGAAGTGGCCGCAACGGGGGTCGCGCCCGGTACGCCGAAGTTTGCCAAGGCCAAGGAACAGATGATTACGCAGCGGCTCGATGCACGCCCCAAGAAAGTTGCACCGGAAGTGGTCGAGCCGATCGTGGTTGCGGCAAAGAAGTGATCAGCGCAGCTTGACCGCCGGAGTTTCGCCGTACGCGATGACTGCCTCGCGCGCGTGATTCAGAATGGAGAGCCGGCCGGCCTGCATGACTAATTCGTTGTAGCGGCTGTTCGCGGGGGTCGCGATGATAGCTTCGCTTTCGATCTCCTGCATGACGGCGCGGCGATCCTCCACGCTCTCCTTCGATGCAACGCGAGTACAGGCTCTGATGATGTGCTCGATAGAGCGATAGCCGTAGCCGACCGGGGTGAGGCCCGGGCCGCCGAGCTGAACGTATTGGAAGTAGTCTGGGCTGGGTTCCGCATATTGCGTCGCGCCCGGCGAATCCGGCTTCTCGGTGTAGCAATACTGCAACCCTCGATATTGATCCGAATGCTGAAGCAGACCCGCACGATCCAGCACTGAGCAGTGCATTGTAAGGCTCTGCGTGTTGGTTCCTGGCGCAGCGTCAGGGAAGCTCAAGGAATTTTGCACGTTGAGGCACGCGCCGTTGTTCCAGACGATCCGTGCATCGGTCCACAAATAACCCTCGGTGCCGTTCGGGAAGCGGTCTGTCAATCCGTACACGCTGACGCTGACCGGCAGAAGCCCGGTGATGAAGTGGACCAAGTCCACATAGTGGCATCCAATGTACGTGAACGCGTCGGAGTTC
Organism: uncultured Solibacteraceae bacterium; assembly: GCA_964464925.1. Classification (GTDB taxonomy): domain Bacteria; phylum Acidobacteriota; class Terriglobia; order Bryobacterales; family Bryobacteraceae; genus CAYXLI01. The sequence goes on from CAYXLI010000005.1 coordinate 88,710, forward strand.
TCAGTGGAGAACCAGTTCTGGAAATTGGAGTTGCGGTAATACCACTTCTCCATCAACGCGGCTGTGCCGAGGCGGAAGTGTCCGAACAGGCCTTCGCGGTATTTCCTTCGCGCCATGAGGCTACGGTCATCGAAGCGCTTATGATACTCGATCCCTACGAAGAGGCCGCGCTGTTTCGATGCCGCTTCGATCTTCATCGAATCCTGCACATTCAACACGAGAGGCTTAACGCAGCAGACGTGCTGGTTGTGCTGCAGTGCCGTCATGACCACGTCGTAATGCAGTTGGTCGGGAACCGCCGCAACCACGATGTTGTTCGGCCCCATTGACGCGATCACTTCGCGGAATTTATCCGGCTGCGGCTCGTCGGTCCCAATCGGAAACGTATCGAAGCTCTGGCCCGGAAACGCCTCTTCGAAGATCCGGGCGATCTTGAGGCGCCTGACCGTAGACCGGTGTTGGGCTACGACGGAGATCTTACCTACCAGTCCCATTCGCTGCAGTTGCAGCAGTGAAGGCAGGATCTGATCGTGCGTAATCATCCCGCCGCCAACAATAACGACGTTAGGGGTCAAGCAACACACTCCGCGAACGCCTCCCCGAGCACTGCCATGCTCTCCCGCAGAGGCTCCTCCGTGATTACCAGCGGTGGGGAAATCTTGACAGTGCCGCCGCCAAAGCCGACCGGGCTGAACATTAGCACGCCTTTCTCAATGCAGCGCTCCACGACGTTCCACGCGAGATCCGCGTCGGGCTCCTTTGTTCCCGGGCGCACGCAGGCAATACCGGCTACTAATCCCTTCCCATCCACGCAGCCAATCTGCGGGAAGCGCTGCTGCAGCGCGCGAAGGCCCTGATGGAGGATGGCCCCCATCCGCGCCGCATTCCCCGCCAGATCTTCTTTCAGGATCAGTTCGAAGGACGCCAGCGCGGCCGCGCAACACACCGGATTGCCCGTGTGAGTGGACGTCATACTCCCCGGCGGATGCAAATCCATTACGTCAGGCCGGCCTACTACCGCGGCGATGGGGAGCGAACTGCTGATGCCCTTCCCCCAGGTGGCGAGGTCCGGAAGGATGCCGTAATGCTCGAATCCCCACAGCGTTCCAGTCCGCCCAAACGCGGCTTGCACTTCATCCAGCACGAGCAGCGCTTTGTGCGCATCGCACCATTGCCGCAGGGCTTTCATGTACTCGACAGGCGCAAACGCGGCCGAGCCGCCCTGGTACGTCTCCATGATCACGCCGGCTACGTTGGCAGCGTGAATGCCGCGCTCCTGCAAACTCTTCAGGAAGAAATCGAAGCTGGTGTCGGGTGTGCGGAAGCCATCAGGAAATGGAATCTGGACGAAACCCGGATCCATGTTGATGATCCAATCCTTGAGGGAAGGGATCCCGCCAGCCTGCTGGGAACCGAGCGTACGGCCGTGGAATGCCTTCTCGTACGAAACGATGACATTTTTCGAGCGTCCGCCTGCCTTCACGCCGTGCGTGCGGCAGAGCTTAATGGCGCACTCAATCGTTTCCGACCCGGTGGTGAGCAGGAAAACCTTCTTCAAAGGCTCCGGCATCATGCCCGCAAAGCGCTCCACCAACTGCGCACGAATTTCGTTCGGGAAGCAATAGTTCGTGAGAAGCTTCGACTGCGCCTGCTTTGTGATTGCGTCAACAATTTCCTGGCGGCCGTGGCCTGCGTTCGTAATGAGGACGCCGGAGGACCAGTCGATCCAGCAGTTTCCGTACTTGTCGAACACCTGATAGCCTTCGGCTCGATCCCACACGATCGGCGGCTGTCCGCGCATCGCGACCGGTTCAAACGCGTGCAGCTTTTCAAGCACAGGAACCGACCCAGCGGCAGGGATTTCGGTCACGATGCGGCGGTACTTGGTTTCCACCCGCGGCACAGGCTTCGGGGTGATGGAATAATCTCGGGCCATTGGGCTTCATTGTATCCAGCCGGGCACGCCTAGCTCAGCGTAGGTGAGAATAGCAACGTGCATCTCCGCGTATTCGCCGCGCTTCTGCTGGCCGCCGCGCCTGTCCGTGTCACGTGGAGGGACGTGCCGGAGGCTTTACGCAAGGAATTGTCCGTGCCGGATCGGCAGTTCGATGCGTGGGTGCGTAGCTTGGAAACCGAAACAGACGACCGGCTGCGGCGCGGAGAGCAGGAGCACCTGATCTACTATGTCCTTCAGGCACGGACGTTTACCAATGCCAACCCGGTGGAGCCAGCGTTATCTCGTAGGGACGACGAACTCGTTCAGCGGCGCTTTCGCGACTTCCTGGCGGCCCTTGAGCGGCCCACCACGGACGAACGGCTCAAATATTTCCAACGCTCGGTGACAAACAGGAGTTTGCAGACTCTGAATGAAGCGTATGAGGAGGCACGAGCCTTTTTGAATGCGAAGGAGGTCTTGCATGCTCCGGATGCCTATGAGACCAGGGGCCATAGTTCCGATACGCAACTGGCATCGTCGTACTCGGTGTGGAACGCGCTGCAGGTCGTGCATGTACTGCGGCCCGAAATGAAGGTTCGCCGCGTTCTGATCGTGGGACCGGGTGTGGATTTCGCTTCCCGGACAGGCTTCACGGGAGCCGTCCCACCCCAGAGCTATCAGCCCTACGCCGTCGCCGATGCATTAGACGGTCAGGCGCAAATTGACTGCGTGGACATCAATCCTCGCGCGCTCGCGGCAATTCCGGCCAAGGCGCAGCTCCAGTTGCCTCAGGAAGCCGGAACAGAGGATTTCCTCCGTTATCAGGAGAGCCTTGGACGATCGCTCAAGAGTAGACAAGCCAGCATGTATGTCACGGCAGAGCGAATGAATATTGTTACCCAACGGTTTTCAGACCGTCGTTACGATCTGTTAGTTGTTACGAACGTGCTGCTGTACTTCCCGCACCCGCAACTCGCACTGGCTGTGGCAAATATGGGGGCGATGCTGGCCCCCGGCGGCATTCTGATCCACAATGACACGCGCGTGGACACCGAACGCATGCTTCGCGCGGCAGGCATGGAAACGATCCATGCGAGGCGGGTCCTAATCGCTCAAGGGAAGGTCGCGCCGCTGTATGACGTAATTTCCATCGTCGCGAAAGGAAAGTAGCGGTCTCGCCCACGTTCTGCCCCCGAAAATAAATTTGTCTACACTGCTAGCATTTTGCCTCCGTCATCGTTTGTGTAAGTGAGATGTGGAAACAAACGATCTGAGCCATCGTTTGAGTAAGCAGCACGCGGAGGCGGACTATGCTGAGCCTTCTCCTTTCGTTCTATCTGGTCGCCGGCGCCACGGGCCCTGCGGACCTGGCACAAGAATTACAAACGGCTCAAACAATGGCACAGGCGGGAGATACCGTACGAGCCACGAGCATCCTCAGCGCCCTACTGAAAGAAGTTCAGCCGGAAAGTGTCGAAGCGGCATTGATCTGCAACGGCTTGGGGATTGCTGCGGGAAACGCGGGACGTTACAGTGATGCCGAGAAGTTCTACCGCCGCGCTATCCACATATTTGTGGCCCGACGTGGACCAGCCGACGAAGCTACATTGAAGATTCAGCAGAATCTCGCGTCTTTGTACGTAGAACTCAACCGCCCGGACGAGGCAGAGGCACTGATGATACGGGTGGTAGAGGCCCGTAGGCAGAATCCGGGAAAGAATGCCATTGGTCTTGCGGACGCAGTGGACATTCTCGGAACCATACATGTTCTACGGAAGCGGCCTGACAGTGAGGCGCACTTCCGGGAAGCGATGGATCTGCTGACTACCCATGGCCAGCAGGACACTCTCCAATTCGCGATGGTTCTGAATCACCTGGCCTGCTGGTTCGCTGTTTTGAGGCGATATCCCGAGGTCCGCCCCTTGGCAGAGCAGTCGCTGCATCTGCTGGAAGCTCATCCCGAATCTTCACCTGGCGAGCGTCTGATGGGATTGATGGTGCTCGCGGCAGCGGAATCTAAAACGGGACCAATAGAGGCCGCCGAGTCACGCATCAAGCGCGCGTTGGAGATGGCCGAGGCGACATTTGGACCGGAACATCTGCGCGTCGGCTGGATCCTGGCAAGCTACGCTGCTTTGTTACGGGATGCTCACCGCAAAGACGAAGCCCGTCCTCTGCAGGAACGCTCTAATCAGATCCTCGCGACCTTCAACCGCGGCCAGGCGACTGTGGGCATAGAGGCTTTGCTGATGAATCAGAAATTCAGGAGATCTTCCCGGTAAAGAAACAACGGAGCCGCCTCCCGATGATCGGGGAGGCGGCATTGAGAGTTTTACCAACAGCTCAGAAAATGAACTTGACGGCAAATTGGATCTGCCTTGGGAAGTTCGCATTGCCCTGCGCCACAGTTCCCTTGATGATTGTTCCGAAGTTGGAATCATTTGGGTTGTTGTTGAACTGCTGCAGCGGCATGTAAAACGTGTTCATGACGTTGAAAGCCTCGGCGCGGAACTGCACGCTCATGCTTTCTTTAATCTGTGTGTTTTTTGCGATTGACATATCGAACTGCGGCGTGGAATGCAGACGGATACGCGGATCGCGGAAAGGCGTTTCGCGAGGAGCGTAGTTCGGCAGGACCAGGAAATTGTAATTCGTCAGGTCGCAGCCCGAAACGCTTTGGCTGAACGATTGAAGCGAGATGGTGTTGTCGGAGTTGTACCGCGCAACGCACGGCCGCACGCCGTAAATCTTCGATGCGGACCAGTCCGGCGTCACCTTCGCATCGCGCACGTAACGCACGTTGCTTGGGAGATCCCAAGGACGGCCAGAGCTATACGTAAAGATCGTCGTATGCTGCCAACCGCTGGCAATGCGGTTCCAGAACGCGTTCGACGTGTTGAAAAGAGCATGGCCCTTGCCGAACGGAAGTTCCCACACGCTCGACACCTTCACCACGTGCGGCCGATCGTACTGATATATGCCGCGCTGGATGACGAATGCCTGCGGGTCGAGGAACGGATTGTTTCCGCTACTGTCTGTGAAGTTGCGGCCCTGTTCGATCATCTTCGACAAGGTATACGCAACGTTGAGGTTCAGGCCGGCAAAGCGGCGCAGTTCATACGTGACCTGCATGCTGTTGTACCAGCTCTTGCCATCGTTGCGCCCCCGCTGCGTAAAGGCGCCGAACTCCGGGAAGGGCCGGGCCAGATTGAACCTCGAAATCGTCGGACTGGTACCCAGACTCGTTCCGGCGAACGGAGCGAGGTTATAAAACGGATTCGGAACCTGTTCGTCGCAGTAAGCTACACTGCCGCCTTCCAGCGGATTGCACTTCTTCCGGAAGGCTAGATCCGGTTCGTTCGCCTCCCGATTCGTCTCGAGCTTGTACCCGCGGTTGCCGGCATACGACACTTCAACCGCCGATTTCCACGGAAGCTGATACTGGAATCCCGTCGAGAACTGCCACACATACGGCAGCTTGAACGTCGGATCGAAGAACGAGAAGCCACGCCCGAGGAAAGTTGCGGCTCCTAACCCATTGCCGGCCGGATTGGCGATGCCGTTCGGATACGGATTGTTCAGGATTCCGTCGATGGGCGTACGATTGCCGTCCAGCGAGCCTACGAACGGGGTTGTAATGCTATAGCCGTTGTGCTGGTTATAGTCGTTGTTCGGATTCAGGTAAAACTTGCCGAACCCGCCGCGGAACACGAGCTTCTGTGTGACCTGGTAAGCGAGACCGAAGCGGGGTTGGATCGCCGTGTAGTCGATGTTCGAGACCGTCCGGTCCGTGCCTTGTCCGGCAAACAGCAGGCCGCCTTTCAAGGTTGGAACCCCCGGGAAGACCTTCCGGTCGATCAGATTGTCAGCCGGATTGGTTACGGTTGGATCGAAGCCCCGATTGATCCGGTTATACCGCTCGTTTGGCGAAATGTTGATATCCCAGCGCAGGCCAAGGTTCAGGGTCAGTTTACGGCTGACCTTCCAATCATCCTGGACATAGGGTGCATAGTACTTCCACAGCGTCGCAGGAAACACATTCACATCGGCTCCGCCTGAACTGGGACTGAGCACACCGAGTAGCAACGAAGCCATCGCGTTTCCGCTAAGCGGGTCCGCGCGGTTGAACTCCTTCTGAGTGAAATCGCGCGTCGCCTGCAACCGGAACGCGTTGCCGACGTTTTGAACGTTGTATTGGATCCACCGCATATCCACTCCCGTCTTGATCGAGTGAGCTCCGGAGATCTTCGTCACCGTGGGATGGAACGCGAGCGTATTTGTGTAGTTGAAGCTGTAGTATCGGCCCAGCGCCTGATAGTTATCTATTTCATACCGTCCGAACCAGCTCGGCAATGCCAATTGGTTCACCATCGATGCCGGAAAACCGAGTTGCGTCGGGCTGTAATTTGAGTTTCCATAGCCGGCCGAACCTTCGATGTACCGGTTGAACGAGATACGCGCGTTCGTGATCAGTGTTGGACTCAAACTGCCTACCCAATCGAGCACATAGGCGTCATTCACGCGCTTCAGCGGAAACTGGCCGTCGCTCGCCGGAACGTCCCGGGCAAGACCGTTGAAACTGCGGATCTCAGTCCGGTCGTTGCTGGCGTGACGGAAGAACACATGATGTTTATCGCCGAAGTTCTGGTCGAGCTTGATGACCAGGTTGTAGAAGTCGTCGCGGTCCAGGTTGTCGCCGCCAGGAATGAACAGATTCCCTTGCGAATAGAATGAGCCGGTCGCCTTCTGGTTCGGCTTCGGATAGAAGCTGAGCAGCTTGAGTGCGATCGGGTTCAAACGATTCGAAGGAATCTTGTTCCCGGGGAACGCATCGCGCGTCCAGGTGCCATTCACGTTGCGGCCCGTGGCCGGATCATAGATGACGATCTGGCGGCCTTGCGTGTCGACCAGTTTGGAGAAGTCTCCCTGAAGAAATTCAGGTTCCGGAACCGAGAGCACCAGCGGAGTCGGCGTGCCTTCGCGGTACCCTTCATAATTGACGAAGAAGAAGCTCTTGTCCTTGCCGTTGTAGAACTTCGGGAAGATCACCGGTCCGCCGATCGAGCCGCCGTATTGATCCAGAAAGTGCGCGACCTTCGGCTGTCCGACTGCATTGTTCTGGAACGAGTTCGCATCCCACTGATTGCGTCGTGCAAACTCATACAAGCTGCCGTGGAAGGCGTTCGTCCCGCCCTTCAGCAGCACGTTCACGGATCCGCCCGACGATTTTCCGTATTGTGAATCGTAAGCATTGGTCTGGATCTTGAACTCCTGCACCGAATCCACTGGCGGGACAAGGGCGATGTTGTTGCCGCCGGCCTGCGCATTATTCGGCGCGCCGTCCAGCAGGAACTCATTTGTGCGATCGAGGCCGCCGCTGATCGTCCAGTCTGCGATTGCTCCGTTATCGAACGGACGCTGATAGATGATGTTTCCATTGAAATTCACGCCCGCCGAAAGAATCGAGAGCATGAATGGATTGCGCGCGTTCAACGGGAGTTCGCGTACGCGCTGTTCATCGATCACTTGGCCGCGATCCGCCTTCTCCGTCTGGAGCAGGGGCACTTCCGCGGTTACTGTCACCTGGTCGGATACCTGGCCGACCTCGAGAACTACGTCAATGCCTGCCGTCTGGCCAACATTGAGCCGCAACCCTTCGCGATTGTACTTTTTAAATCCGGGTGCTTCTATTTGCAGCACGTAGTTGCCCGGACGAAGGAATGGAATTGTGTAGCTGCCGCTGGAGTCCGTAACGCCAGTTGCAGCTTCGTTTGTGTCCACGTTTTTCACTTGAATCGTCACGGCTGGAACGGCGGCGCCGGACGGATCTGTGACATGTCCCGTAATTGTGGCGCGAAACTCCTGTGAGAACGCACTGGTACTGAGCGCTAACAGGAGCGCAAGAATCCACCTGGACTTCACTAGCATTTAGACCCCCTTCTACTTGTCAGGTGCGCCAAGCATACAACGATCGCTTCCGCGTCGCAACCGCTTGTGAGAAGGGGGGAATTCGATCCGGATCTAACGGTCGCGGGCGCGGGCAATTTCCAGCCGCGCGTTGAATTCGCAGCCGAACAGAGCGATGACGGAGAGCAGATACATCCACACGAGCAAGGCGACGACCGCACCAATGCTCCCGTAGAGAACGTTGTAGTTCGCAATGTTGCGCACGTAGAATCCGAACCCGGTTGTGGCAATCCACCAGAGTGTGATCGCCAGAAATGCGCCGGGCCAGACATGCCGCAAACGTTGTGCCCGGTTGGGGCCGAGGTAATAAAGAAATGCTGTCCCTAGCAGAATGGAGCCGAGGGCGATCGCGTATCGTGCCGTCTGCCCAAAGAACGAGATCCAGCCCTTCAGTTGTTCGCCTTCCGGGATCACGCCGATCCAGGTGAGCACGTATCGCTCGACACGGTTTCCGAAGACGATCAGCACCGACGACGCAATAATCGGCACGGCAGCGGCGAAGACGAGAGCCGCCGCCATTCCGCGCTCACGCCAAAACGAACGTCCCTGATGAATGCTGTACGATGCGCGGAAGCCCTGCATGAGCGTCATCATCACACCCGATGCGGCGTAGAGCGACAGTAGCGTCGCCAGAAAGATGAGGTAAATGGGACGCTGGCCGCGCTCGGTGAAGTTGTAATATACGATCTCCTCGGTTCCGGGCGGGACTACTTGAAATATAAGAGTGCTCAGGATGCGCGAAACCGAAGTTGCGTTCGCCTGAACGAGGAGCGTTGTGACCGTGGTGAGGACGGGGAAAAACGCAAGCAGGGCGGAGTAGGCGGCGCCCTTCGCGGTGCCGAGCACATTGTGCTCGTAACTGGCCACGAACGTCCTTTGAAGCAACCAGCCTATCTGCCGGACGCGGTCGGAGCCTACCGTGCGTGAGCCTCTTTCTGATTGCTGTAGCGGCGTTCCAGGCTCTCAAACTGGCGGTCGCGGCGGATACCCTTCTTGTGCAGCCAGTAGCGCGTGACTACGCGAAGGATGGCCAGTCCATAGATGGTGCTATCGATGAATGACGCCGAGGAGGCTTGCGGGAAGTACCGGGTCGGGACCGGAATCTCGGCGATCCGGAGGTTGAGATCCACGAACTGCGCCATAATCTCCTGATCGAAAATGAACTTGTCCGAGTTCATCTCGAGGTTCACGGATTCCAGGGCGGCCCGGTTGTAGGCGCGATACCCGGTGTGATACTCCGCGAGCTTCAATCCGAAAACGCTGTTTTCCACTTCCGTAAGGAAGCGGTTGGAGATGAACTTCCACCAGGGCATTCCCTGCTTCATGACGTCTCCGCCGAGCAGCCGGGATCCGAGCACAACATCAGCCTTGCCTTCCTGAATGGGTCTGATAATTTCAGGCAGCAGCGTTGGGTCGTACTGATAGTCAGGGTGGACCATGACGATGATGTCGGCGCCTGCGCGCAGCGCTTCGCGATAACACGTCTTCTGGTTCGCACCATAGCCGTAGTTCCGATCATGGACGAATAGTTCCAGCCCGAGCGCGCGTGCGATCTTCGTCGTTTCATCCTTGCTGCCATCATCCACAACGATGACGAGATCGACAATGTCGTGGGGCAACTCCGCATAGGTCATGTGGAGAGTCTTAGCGGCGTTGTAGGCCGGCATCACCACAACTACTTTTTCTTTCTTCGTCATAATTGGAACCTACTCAGCGGTAATGATGAATTGATATGCGAATAGCTTCTTCCAGACGGCGGCCAAGCCGTAGGATACCGCTTCGGCCGCTCTTACTGGTAGTGAACTCTCGAGAGACTTAGGAACAGCCAGCCCCACGGGGATGCCGGAACATTGGACCGAGCGGATGCGGAGACCGGCTCCGGCCAACAACGCGATCCAACCTTTCCACATGTAGAAACGTACGTGCGTGCGGTCGAACAGCCCCTTGTCGTCCTGCGGGAAGCGCCCCAGGAGAATGTTCAGACGGAAATATAGGTTGCCGCTGTTCGGCAGCGACGCGACCAGCTTGCCGCCGGGTTTGATCACGCGGCGAAGTTGCTGAAGCAGGTCTTCGGGGCGGCGAAGATGTTCGAGGACATCAGCGCACAGGATGTAATCGAACTGCTCGCCTAAGGAGGGCAAGCCGCCCTCCAGATCCGCCTCGATTAAACGGACATTGGAAGGAAACGCGGCGGAATAGCCGCCGCTCCGTTCCAGGCCGGTCACCTGGTAGCCGCGGGACGCCAGGATGGCGGAAAGATATCCATCGCCGCAGCCCACGTCCAGGACAGATGCACCCCTTCCTTCAGCAGGGAATGCGTTCATCAGAAGGGAATGGCTGCTGAACGGGCTCTCTTTTAATTGGTAAACCAGCTCTGCTGCGGCAACGCTCACTCTGGCTATGGTACCTCAGTATCTCCGGAAGGAGTGTTGAAGTCTTTCTCCAGGACAAGTAACAACTTGTAACGGCGCCGGCTCTCCTGAATCATTCTTAATGGCGCCTGGTTTGACCTGAGCCGGGCGAATTCGGTACCCTAAAGATTACTGGTAGAGGCGCGGAGGCCATCAGTAGCCGTTGCGAATTCCGGGTTGCTCCGGGCAGCGGCGAAAGGGGCACAAGCAGTATCCGCCGAAATCCCGGTTGCTAGCATCGGCAAGTGGGGTTGGGGGGCTTCGGTTAAGACCGGCCCACTGTCATTCGGATCGCCTGATTCGGATGGAGCGCTATCGGGGACGCCAACACTGCTCTGCATTTTCGCGTTTCCTCCCTACGCCTCCATTCTTTCCTTCGAGCCGGCCCAGCTACCCTAAAGAACATGGACCCATTTGCATTCACGCGCGCTCTGATCGATATCGAGTCGATCACGGAAAACGAAGAACGTGCCGGGCAATTCCTCTTCGATTCGTTGAGCGAACTCGCGCGCAGCTATGCAGGGCATGTGGAGAAGATGCCGGTCGCAGACGGGCGCTTTAACGTGTTCGCGCATTTTGGCGAACCGGTGGTGACGCTCTCGACACACTACGATACGGTCCCACCGTTCTTTCCTTCGCGCGAGGATGACCAGTTCATCTGGGGGCGCGGTGCGTGCGATACCAAGGGCATCATTGCCGCGATGATCGAGGCCGCAAATCAACTACTGGCAGCGGGCGAGCGCGGGATCGGGCTGCTCTTTGTGGTGGGTGAAGAACGCAACAGCTTGGGCGCATATGTGGCGGCAAAGGATCCGCGTGGGTCGAAGTTCCTGATTAATGGCGAGCCGACCGAAAATAAACTGGCGCTCGGCTCGAAAGGCGCGCTGCGTTACGAGATTCTAGCCAGCGGGCGCATGGCACATTCGGCTTATCCGCACTTGGGCGAATCGGCCATTGAAAAGCTGCTGGACGCGCTCCAGAAGCTGCGTGCGATGAAGCTGCCCGTCGATCCTGTGCTGGGCGCGAGCACGCTCAATATCGGGACGATTAGCGGAGGGCGCGCTCCCAACGTCATTCCGGACACGGCGAAGGCGGAAGTGTTCGTGCGCCTGGTGGACGACGGTGAGTCGACGCGTGCGGCGGTACACAGCGCTGTGGCCGGTCTGGCCGAGGCGAAGGAAGTACTTTGGATTCCGGCAATCCGATTGGGTTCCCTGGACGGATTTGAAACGGCCGTAATGGCGTACACAACAGATATTCCCGCCTTCGCCGGAGCATGGGGACAACCGTTCCTGTTCGGGCCCGGCAGCATACATGTGGCGCATACAAGTGAAGAACGGATCCCCAAAAAGGAGTTGCTCGAGGCGATCGAGGTCTACAAGCAACTGGTACGCAGGTTAAAGGATCATGGCAAACAAAATTGAAGTTGGAGTCTTAGGCGCCACCGGCATGGTGGGTCAGCATTTCGTGAAGTTTCTGCAGGGTCACCCGTGGTTCGATCTGACATGGGTGGGCGCAAGCGACCGGTCCGCGGGCAAGAAGTATGCAGAGGCGACTAGCTGGCGCCTGGATGGCGCAATGCCGGAGACCATCGCGGGGCTGACTGTAAACGAATGCAAGCCCGGAAATACGCCGAAGCTAGTGTTCTCGGCCATGGATGCCTCGGTGGCAACCGAGATTGAACGTGCATTCGCCGATGCTGGACACATCGTCGTCTCCAACTCCCGGAACCATCGAATGGAACCCGATGTACCGTTGCTGGTGCCGGAGATCAATGCGGATCACCTGAAGCTGATCGCGAAGCAGCGTGCGGATCGGGGATGGAAGGGCGGCATCGCGACGAATCCGAACTGTTCTACCATCGTGCTGACCATGGCGCTTGCTCCCCTGAAGCAGTTCGGGATACAGCGCGTGATTGTCACCACGATGCAGGCGATTTCGGGCGCGGGCTATCCGGGCGTGGCATCGATGGACATCAACGCCAACGTGATTCCGTATATCGGCGGCGAAGAAGAAAAGATGCAGCAGGAGACACAGAAGATCCTCGGTGACCTGAACGGCTCGGGCGTCGAAATGCTGCCGGCGAAAGTGAGTGCGCATTGCAATCGCGTGCCGGTAGTGGACGGCCACATGGTGGCGATCAGCGTGGAGTTCAGCCGGAAGCCGACGCTCGCCGAAGTGCGCGCTGCATTCGACAATTACAGGTCTGTTCCGCAGGAGCGGAATCTCCCGAGCGCGCCGCCACGGCCTGTCATCTACATGGAGCAGCAGGACCGGCCACAGCCGCGGCGCGACGTAGAGCGCGAAAACGGCATGGCTGTCTTTGTCGGCCGTCTGCGCGAATGCCCTGTGTTCGATTACAAATTCTTGGCCTGCGGGCACAACACTGTGCGAGGCGCTGCCGGCGCGGCTGTGCTAAATGCGGAATTGATGAAGACTGAGGGGTATCTCGACTGATGATCGTCATGAAGTTTGGCGGAACCTCCGTTGAGTCCGCCGCTGCCATCCAGCGTGTCGCCTCCATCGTAAAGGCGCGCGCCGATCGTCATCCCGTGGTGGTCGTCTCCGCCATGGGGAAAACGACGAATAAGCTCCTGGCCATTGCGAATGATGCGGTGAACGGCAACCGCAAGGCGGCTCTGGAGCTGCTGTGCGAGTTGCATCACGACCATTTGCGCGAGGCCAAGGCCGTACTGGCTTCTGCCCAGCTCGAAGCAATCATCGACGCGCATTTCAAAGAACTCGAAGAGCTCGTCAAGGGTCTCGCGGTGTTGGGCGAGTTGACGCCGCGTTCCATCGATGCAATCTCCAGTTACGGCGAGCGACTGTCGAGCGTGATTGTGGCCGCCGCATTCGATGCATCCGGATTGCCTGCCGCGCAAGTGGACGCGCGCGACTACATCGTGACCGACCGGCGGCACACGCAGGCCGCGCCGTTGTTTGAAGAGACTTACAAGCGGCTGGCAAGCGCCATTCCAGCGAAGGCTCGCGAGCGCGTGGTGGTGATGAGCGGCTTTATCGGTTCGACTGAGGATGGCACCACGACAACACTCGGGCGCGGGGGGTCGGACTATACGGCCGCGATCGTGGGCGCGGGCATCGATGCCGAAGAGATCCAGATCTGGACCGACGTGGATGGCATGCTCTCCGCCGATCCGCGTGTAATTTCGGGCGGACACCGGCTGAAGGTCATCTCGTTCGCCGAAGCAGCCGAGTTGGCGTATTTCGGGGCGAAGGTGCTGCACCCGGCGACCGTTGTTCCCGCCATGGAGAAGAACATTCCTGTGCTCATTCTGAACTCGCGCCGCCCTGAAGTGGAAGGGACGCGGATCGTGAGTGAGACGGTGTATTCCGCGAATCCGGTGAAGTCCATCTCATGCAAGAGAAACATCTCCTTGCTGAATGTACACTCGACGCGCATGCTGATGGCGTATGGTTTCCTGAACCGTATTTTTGAAGTTTTTGCCAAGTATGAGGTCGCGGTGGACATGCTGGCCACCAGCGAAGTGTCGGTTTCTCTGACTGTGGATAATGCGCAGCAACTTCCGGATGTGGTCGAGCGGTTGCGCGAGTTCGCTGAGGTGACAGTGGAAGAACAGCAGTCGATCATCTGCCTGGTAGGCGAAAACATCCGCTACACGCCGGGGGTTGCCGCGCGCGCGTTCAAGGCGCTGGAGCCGGTGAATATTCGCATGATCTCTCAGGGTGCGTCGGTTTTGAACCTTGGCTTCGTCGTCGCGGACTCCGATGTAGTGAAGGCTGTCGATCTGCTGCATCGCGAATTTTTCTCAACCGTCGATCCGGAAGTGTTCGAAGAGGCTGCCGTCACGGCGAAATGAAAATAGCCCTGATTGGATATGGCAAGATGGGCAAGCTGATCGAACAGCTTGCGCCCGAGTACGGTTGTGAAGTCGCGTTGCGGCTCGATGAGAACAACAATGCCAACTTCGAAGGCCTGACGTCTGCGAAGTTCGAGGGCATCGACGTTGCCATCGAGTTTTCGATTCCGCATGCAACGGTCGAAAACGTGGAGCGGCTGGCCGCTCTGGGCGTGAACACGGTAATCGGTACGACTGGATGGCTGGCGGACATGCCGCGCGTAAAGACGGCCGTGGAGAAATACAAAGTCGGCGTTGTCTGGAGTCCCAACTTCTCGATAGGCGTGAATGTCTTCTTTCGCCTTGTGAACGAGGCGGCTCGACTGTTGGCGAACGAGAAGGAATACGGCGCATGGGCCTGGGAGATTCATCACGACACCAAGAAGGATGCGCCTTCCGGCACTCTACTGAAACTAGCCGACGAGATGAAAAAGGCGGGCTACAGCCGCAACATCGACGTTAGTTCCAATCGCGCCGGACGCCATCCCGGCACCCATGAGATCGGATTCGATTCGAGTGCGGATACCATAACCTTGAGGCATGCGGCGCGAAGCCGCGAAGGATTTGCGCGCGGAGCGCTGAAGGCCGCGCAGTGGATCCAGGGCAAGACAGGTTTATACGAATTCAGCGAGACTCTGTTCACCAGGTGAGGTGGTACATGTTTACAGGCTGCGGGACTGCACTGGTCACGCCCTTTCTAGAAGACGGCTCGCTGGACGAGCAGACGCTGCGCGCATTGGTGCGGCGGCAGATTTCGGAAGGTATCAACTTCCTGGTTCCGTGCGGCACCACGGGCGAGAACCCGACGCTAAGCCGCGACGAGCATCTGCGCGTCATTCAGATCACAGTGGAAGAGGCCAAGGGCAAAGTGCCTGTAGTCGGCGGAGCCGGTGGGTATAACACTGCTGAGGTAATCGAACTCGCGCAGGAAGTGCAGCGGCTTGGCGTCGACGGCCTGCTGAGCGTGACGCCCTATTACAATAAGCCCACTCAGGAAGGGCTCTATCAGCACTTCAAAGCGGTCGCGACGGCCGTGCACACACCGGTCATCGTCTACAGCGTGCAGGGGCGCACGGGCGTGAACGTGGAACCGGGGACACTGAAGCGCCTGGCGAACGACTTCGAAAACATCGTAGCCGTGAAGGAAGCTTCGGGAAACATTTCACAGATCGGCGCGGTATGCGCCCAGATGCCGGAACGGTTCAAGGTCTTGTCCGGCGATGATTCGATTACGCTTCCGCTGGTGGCTCTGGGCGGTCATGGGTTGATCTCAGTCGCCTCGAATCTCATTCCGCGGCAGATGACCGATTTGACCCAGGCGGCGATGCGCGGCGATTTCGCAACGGCTCGCAAGCTGCAGAGGCAGTGGTTGCCATTGATGGACGTGAACTTTATCGAGTCGAATCCGCAGCCGGTAAAGGCCGCAATGGCGCTGATGGGACTCTTGAAGCCGGTGTGGCGGCTGCCGATGGTTGCGCCGCAGGCGGCAAGCGTGACAAAAATCAAAGAGGTGCTGAACGGGGCGGGACTGCTCGGATGATCGAATTGAAAACGGAGTTGCAGGCGGCTCTTCAGGCGCCGGTTACGGAAGATAGTTTTCGCATTTTTCAACGATTCAAAGCTGCTCTGAATGCAGGCGAGGTGCGCGCAGCGGAGCCGGACGCATCGGCGCCGAGCGGATGGCGCGTGAACGCTTGGGTGAAGCAGGGGATTCTCTTCGGCTTCAAGCTAGGCGCCATTGTCGACATGTCGATTGACGCCACCCGGCAGCCTTTCTTAGATAAGTCCACTTATCCGGTGAAGCAGTTTGGTCCGGCAAATGGCGTGCGCATCGTGCCTGGCGGTTCGAGCATCCGCGACGGCTGCTACGTCGGCAAGGGCGTGACCTGCATGCCGCCGATGTACATCAACGCCGGCGCATATGTGGGCGACGGCACCATGGTCGATTCGCATGCTCTGGTGGGCTCGTGCGCCCAGATCGGCGCGCGTGTGCACATTTCGGCGGCTTCGCAGATCGGCGGCGTGCTGGAGCCGGTGGGTGCCCTGCCCGTTGTGATCGAAGACGATGTGCTGGTCGGTGGGAATTGTGGCGTGTACGAAGGAACGGTTGTTAAACGCGGAGCCGTTCTCGGCACCGGAACGATTCTGAATCGATCCACCCCGGTGTATGACATCGTCCGCGGGGAAGTGTACTCCGCCACGGAGGACCAGCCTCTTGTCGTGCCGGAGAATGCCGTTGTTGTCGCCGGCTCGCGGCCTATCTCGAAGGGCAAGGGACAGGAGTGGGGCATCTCGCTCTACACGCCCGTGATCGTGAAGTATCGCGATTCGAAGACGGATTCGAAGATTCAGTTGGAAGACTTGCTGCGCTGAAGCTGAGCTACGCGCGGGCCCGCACCGGCCCATACCACTTAGCCAGAGTCACCGGCGACACTCCGGCCCAGTACAGCAGCTGCAGGGCAGACCAGAAAGCGAACATCCCGGCGAAATTGCGGGATTCAAACCGGCGGGATGACGTCACAAGCGCGCAGTCCAGATGTACGAACTTGCCCAGCGGGCGGACGCGCCGCAGCAGGTCGAGATCTTCGAACAGCGGGTGGTTGCCAAATCCTCCGCACGCCTTATACGCCGTCCCGCGCACGAAGATGCCGGAGTCCCCGTAGCACAAACCGATTTTTCTGAGGTGTGGATAGATACGCGTGAGTTGGCTCGCTCCTCCGCTTGTGCCGTCGAATCGTAAGGCGAAATTGCCGGCAACCACTGAGGGATCCGCCAACGCCCTGACGATCGCCTCTCCAGATTCCGTTGGCGCGATGGTGTCGGCATGTAGGAACCACAACACGTCCCCGATAGCGGCCTGCGCACCGGCGTGCATTTGAGCTCCCCGGTTCGCGGCGCTCCGGACTACGCGCACGCCCTTGCGCTCTGCTACCGGGCACGTCGCGTCGGAACTTCCGCCGTCGGCCACAAGGATTTCGCAGATCCCGGTTACCCGCTGTACCGATTCGAGAGTCCGCTCAATCGCCACTTCTTCATTCAATGTCGGAATGACGATTGAGATTCGCATCATTCACTCAAGCGGCGTAACAAATCGGCCTTGAACTCGGGCGCGGGCGTGTGGCAGTAGGCTACCTTTCTTCCGGCACGCAGGTCCGCGTCCACCAGTAGATACGCCTTGTCGCCTTTCGGTTTCGTATCATCCGGCAACATTTGGACCTGCGCCGGAATCTCCTCACACTTCACGAGTTGTGGAGTAGTCAGGTACGCTACGGCGAGCGTGTCAAACGGATTGAAGCCCTCAGCCCCAAAGTTCTTTTTCCAGAGATTCAACCAATCGCTAGCCGGCCTATAAAGAAACTCCCCCGCAGAATTCGCCTTGCGCAGGCTGTCGAGGTCACTTGCGTGCATCCACACCTTGGAGGAAACTTCCCACGGCGCAAGGGCGATCGGGATGCCCGACGCGAGCAGAATCTGGAATCCTGTTGGATCCATTTCAAAATTGAAATCGCGGAACGGGACCTGCTGCTTCGGACCTGCAATAAAGTGCTGGTCAATGCGCCGTCCGGCAACCGCCACAATCTGCTTGATGCGGAATTTCAAATCGGGATGAGCATTGAGAACCGCGGCCACATTGGTTACGGGACCAAGGACCAGGATCGTGAGTTGCTCCTTCTTCAAGGCCGCCGCCAGCGCCTTCGACGCCTCCGTTTCATGCGTCAGGTCCGTTGCCGAAGCAGCCCCGCGGTACACCTTCAAACCCCTGGGTCCGAAGTGTCCAACGATCTCTTTAGCGATCGGATATGCCGTATCCAGAGGCGCGTTGCCGAAGCATACGCTGACACCGCGTATGGAGAGTTCGGGCGAGTGGAACGCCTGCACGAGCGCGAATCCGTCATCTACCTCGTGCCCGCCGGCTTGCACGGAAGGGTCCGTATCGATCCACACTGGCGTAGCCGCAAGAACGTTTTGGGCCGCCGCCAGGAGAAAAACGAAAAGCAGAATCATTCCAGAATGAACTCCTTGGATTTTTCGAGAAGCGCCCCTTTTTGCTCCGTCGTGGCCCGCAGAGGTAATTGCGCGACACCCAGAATCCGGCGCATAATTTCCACTCCGGCAAACTGCCGGGTCAGGCGGGCGTCGCACCAGCGGCTCATGTGCCGAAGGATGCGATCCGGATCGCTCTGCCCCGCAAGGTACATGTGGGCCAGCAAGACCCCGGCATCGAACTCTGGCGGGCCGAAGAAGGCAAACTCGGGGTCAATCACTTTGATGCCGCTCGCGGTTTTCAGCCAGCTTCCAGGGAAGTAGTCGCCATGAAGAAGGCACGGACCATCTCCGAGATAAAGCTCGCCCAAAAGACGGAGGCACTCCCGGTATGCGCCCGGGAAACTGACACCTGCCGTAAGCGGCTGGACAAAGATGTACTCGTGGTTCAGCCTACGCATCTTCTCATTGCGGTCGAAATCGGATGCGCGCCCGCGGAATGCACGATGTAAATGCGCCAGCCAACCCGTCAGCTCTCCGACCTCCTGGTCTGTCAGTGGGGTGCCGCTGTACAGAAAGGTAAAGTCGCGGGCATCGGCGCCCGCGTCCTCCAGCGCCAGCAAACGATCCGCTTCGCTCAGGCCGATGAGCTTCGGCATGGCACGGGCGAGCTTCGCGTCCTCACCGATCAGTGAATAGAATTTCCCTTCGATCACTGCACGGTCTTCAGGAGCCGGGATTTGGGGGTATTTCTCCACGTATGGGCGGGACTGCTTCACAATGAATGTCCGCTGGTTCGTGAAGATACGCAGTGTGCAATTCATGTTGCCTTCTCCGGCCTTTCCAACAGATTCGACCGCTTCGCTCGAAGTGAGCCAGCCGAGCGCGCGAAGCCTATCCTGCAGTCCGGAAAGATCTGCAGCGTCCAAATGGAATCCCATTACCGTGCCTGTCACCATATTAGCTGCAAGGGGTCCGGAAATGCGTGAGGCAGCGCGGCTTTGGGTTCCGCGCTGCCTCTTTGGAGTGCAGCAGTGAGTTGTGGGTTGGCTATGTCAGGAGTCGCGAACAGGAAAGGCAGCCAACCACACGGCCATCACCGAAACGAATGATTGAAGCAATCAAGCTGGCGAGTTTGATTGAGAGAATCATTCCGGCGATTAGCCTTAGTTGTCCTGAGTAGCTGCACGTCTCGCTCCAAAACTCACGTATTGAAAATAAAGCAGTTCACTTCGTGCGCTTGGGTGAGTTACACCCAAAATGAGTGAAATCGCGCGCCCGCTCTGGGGCGTCGTACCCTGGAAGAGAGGGCGGACCCATGCTGCGTGACCGAAACCTGATCCCGCTGTCCCATCAGCACCACAACGGCCTCGCCCTGTGCGTGCTCACCGAGCGTTCCCTCCGGGCCGACCGCAGCGCTGCGAATCTTCGCCGTCTCGCACGCCGGTGCGTCGAGCGCTATGAAGCCGAACTCGCAAACCACTTCGACATCGAAGAAACCATCCTGTTCCCCATCCTGCCCGACAGCCTGCAGGAAATCGTGACAGAACTCCTCGCCGAACATCGTCGACTGGAAGAACTGGTCGGCCATCTGAGGCAAAAGGAATCGGAAGACGATCTTAGGGATTTCTGTAATCTGCTGCGCCGGCATATCCGCCGTGAGGAAAGCGACCTTTTTCAGAGGGCCCAACTCCTCCTGCCGAAAGATCTTTTGGAAACAGCCGGCGAGGAGATCGATCGCCTGGCGGTTCACGTTTGCATTACGGATCGAAACTGATCCTTCTCCTAACGGAGTGCCGCGAGCACCTGCTCCGCCGCGCGCTGGCCTGTCTTGATCGCTCCATGAACCGTGGCGGAGTGCCCGGTGGTCTCCGTCGCCTCCCCGGCGAAGAATAACGTGTCCTCGTGGGGCTCTGCGAACTTCCGTGCTGCTTCGGCGCCGCCAACCTCCGCATAAGAGTACGCACCCAAGCTGTATGGATCGTTTTGCCAATCATACGTGTAAAACGTGCGTAGCCGCCGCCGAAGCGAATCGGCAGATTCAGACAGCAGCCCCGTCAATGACTCCAGAGCCTCATGGCACACCTGTTCGGCAGCAAGACCGCTGAGCGGTCTTGCACGAGCCCCGGCGGCCCAGCCGACCAGCAGCGGCGACGGCTTCGGATGGGTGGTCCAGAACGTTGGGAACTGGCCGCGATCCGTGAAGAGGAAGAATGCGTCCGGCAATCGTTCTTCCCAAAAGGGCTCGTCGAAAACGAGACCAATCCGGATAACTTCGCCCATGATCAGTCCCTTGGGCAACGGGACTGCCGGCGAGAACTGAATGGACCCGGCCTGAAGCACACCCAATGGCACCGTAACAATACAGGCACGCGCGTGGAACTGGCCGGTGTCTTCTTCGATGACGACCCTTCCGCGGGACCAATCCACCCTCCGGACGGCCACACCGGTGTGAATTTCTATGTTCGGCGGACGCAGGTGCTCGATCAGGGAATCGTACCCGCGCGTTACGCGGAAAAGCCGGTCGCCATCAATGGATTCTTCCGCGCGCGCAGCCTGCACAAGAGAAAGAACGCTGATCCGGTTCGCGTCGGCCGCGTTGAATCCCTCTACATACTGCGTAGCCCATCGTTTCGCCTCCGCAGGTTCCGGCGATCTCGCAGCGTAGGCAGCGAAGGACTGGTCATTGCGAACCCGCTCCATGCCGCTCATGACCCGATCTACGTCCTCCCAAAAGTCATTGTCCTGATGAACGCGCCCTTGTTCGTACGCGTAGCGCTCGCCGTCCAGCTCATAAACCGGAAGACCAGTGCCCAAGATTTCGGAGGGGTTGCCGTGCACGAACTCGGCTCCAAGTTCGACGGGCACCGGGCAATCGGGATCGTGGATCGTATGTATGCGGCCGCCAATCCGTTGGCGGGCTTCCAGGATGGCCACTTCCAGTCCCGCGTCTGCCAGGCGCCGGGCGGCGGTGAGACCTGCCGCTCCGGCGCCTATCACAATCACATCGGTCATCTCCTGGTAGACGCCGGCGGCATTCCCAATGTCTTCATCCAGGTCACCAATTGCCAGCGCTGTTCCGGCGGCAAATTCGACCACGACGGCATCCCGCGCCGTAGACTGCCATTTCGGAGCAGCCAAAATAGCGCGCCCGGAGATGCGTTGGCCACTGTCGGCGAATGCAGCGATGGATTCCGGCCAATCCCGTTTGCATCCTCTCCGTGACACGACGAGCAGTAACGCAGATACAGCTTGTTCCCAGCCTTCACCGCCTCCTCCTGGCCCTCGTAAGGATTTGCGACTTGGGAGGTCTTTGGATCTGCGTTGGCCCGTTCGAGCCAGTTACGGTACTTAGGCGCAGCCGCGCCCGCAAGAACGAAGCCCGCGGCCAGCAGCGCGGACAAAAACATCTTCATCGAGTGCCTCCATTCCGCAACAGACGGCCAAACTGGTTGAATTCGTGTGCAATCGTAAAGCGCCATAGCACTCCGTGACTATGGTCGTTCAGGCCGAAGCCAGGCGAGAACTCCAACGTTGTGTTGTTCGGCAGCGTCCAGGCGATCGCGGGCGCCAGGTAGTGGGACGTGTCGTGAAGTCCGAACTCATGCCGCGTGCCTAGCCCGCCGTACATCTCCAACCCAACGTGAAAGTTTTCGGCGCAAAAGTTGCAGCGCTCGGGATGGGCCTTCATCCGCAATGGCCGGCTGACCCCCAGGGCATAGCCGAACTCCCAGGATTCGGGATGGTTGATCACCTTTTCTGCAATGATGTTCTCCGAGACGTTCCAGCCTTTGAAATTGCTCGACAGAATCAGCTTCGTCTCCAACTCGCGCTTCCTCTCCAGGCGCGTTTCGTCATTCGGCTCAAGCTGATCTTCAACCGTGTCGTGTCCGACGACTTCGCGGAGGCTCTTATCGGCTCCGTTCACATCCACCCATTCCACGTAGAGGATCGGGTTAATCCAGTGCTCGCCGAGGAAAGGGCGAAATCGATTCTCGATCCGGTAGCCCGTAAACACGGAGCCCTCGTTGCGCGTTCCCTGTCCTGAGAGATAAAGCTCGGTCGTCCACCAAGCCTTCACGCCATACTCGATCTCGAGAAGCGAATTCAGAAAGGTATTCCCGCCCTTGGGCGAACCGGCTACCTGGCTCGTGGCGATCTCCAGGTTTCCGGGCTCCTCGAGCTTATGGCTATAAGTCACAAAATAAGGCGCATCGGCCCCCTTCACCACGCAGGGGACCAGCGCCGAAGAAAAGCAGGCTGCAAGCGCCCACCATCGAATCTGCGGCATAAAAGTTCCTTCCGTCACACGCTTATTGAAGCTTATTTGCAACTTAACAGAACTTTTGCCAGCAACGCTGCACTTTTGCATCGAGTCACATGCAAACGAGTATCAACTGAGAAATATCCGACCTGAACGGTCCTATATCGGATCGCGACTAAAAAAGGGTCGCGATCCGATATGGATCCGACCCTTCACAAAGAGAAATGAATCTGCGTCTTAGCGCGCAGCCAGCAAAGCGCGAAGGTGACGCGCACGCTCCGGGGAACGGAGCTGCCGAAGCGCCTTCGCCTCAATCTGGCGGATGCGCTCGCGCGTGACGTCGAACTCCTGGCCGATTTCCTCGAGTGTATGCTCGCGCTCGCAGCCGATCCCGAAGCGGAGACGAATGACTTTCTCTTCCTTTGGCGATAGCGTCTTCAGAATATTCGCGGTCTCGTCGCGAACGTTCGAATCGATCACCGCATCGACGGGCGAACCCACCCAGCGGTCTTCGATCAGGTCGCCTAAGGCCGATTCGCCGTCGCGGCCGACCGGAGTTTCCAGCGAAACCGGATCGCGCGAAATCGTCTTCAGCTTCTGCACCTTCTCCACCGGAATGTCCATCCGGCGGCTGATCTCTTCATTCGTTGGAGCGCGGCCAAGTTCCTTCTCCAACTCGCGCGTCGCGCGAAGGAACTTGTTCATGCTCTCGTTCATGTGAACCGGGATGCGGATCGTACGGCTCTGGTCGGCAATCGCACGGGTGATCGCCTGCCGGATCCACCATGTCGCGTAGGTCGAGAACTTGTAACCCCGGCGATATTCGAACTTATCGGCGGCGCGCATCAGGCCAATATTGCCTTCCTGGATGAGATCCAGCAGATGCAGACCGCGGTTGACATATTTCTTGGCGACCGAAACAACCAGGCGAAGGTTGGCCTCGACCAGATCCTTCTTGGCCCGCTCGGCTTCGATTTCCCCATGACGGATCACATCAAGCGTGTGCTTGAGCTGTAACGAAGTGGCGCCTACCGTGGCCTCACGCTTCTTTACCTCACGCCGCAGTTCCCGGATACGGGGCTGGTTTTCCGCCTTCTTTTTTTCTTCCAGCTTGTGCAGTTCGACTTCGAGGTGGTTCAGTTCTTCGGCCGCGAGTTCCAGTTCCTTCGTGAACTGCTTCCAGCGGCTGCCCAGGAAGTGAATCTCACGGATCGCCTTGGATGTTTCCACCAGGGAACGGTTCAGCTTCCCGACCGCCTTCTTCTTCAGCTTCTTGTTTGCTGGAGCTACGGCGTCCGCCTTCTCCTGCAACTGCTGCTGCTTTTTATGCAGGGTAAGGACGTCCGCGAACTGCTGGCGGGCCTCGTCGCGGCGCTTCTTGTCCGCGGGGCTCCCCTCTTCGATATCTACACCGCCCAAGTCAACTATGCCGTCGAGTTCTTCGGTGCCTTTTTTAATCTGCTCAGCCAGATCCACCACGGTCATTTGGATTAGCGGTGAACGGCTGATGGACTTCTGCATCCGGAGCTTGCCGCGCTCCATCTTGCGGGCAAGCGTAACTTCGCCTTCACGCGTCAACAGCGGCACTGCACCCATTTCGCGCAGATACACGCGTACCGGGTCGTCGGTATAAATCGACTCCTCAACCGGTTGGCTGGCCTGGGGATCCTCCCCTTCGGCTACCTCTTCCGGATGAAAATAGTTCGC
Source organism: uncultured Solibacteraceae bacterium (assembly GCA_964464925.1). Lineage (GTDB taxonomy): Bacteria > Acidobacteriota > Terriglobia > Bryobacterales > Bryobacteraceae > CAYXLI01. Next base: position 112,857 of record CAYXLI010000005.1, read on the forward strand.
ATCTTCATCGAACGGAAGGCCTAAAGGTTCTGTTGCATCTACTATGTACTGGTCTTCGAATTGATCCACCTGGGACTCACCTCCCCCAATTTTCAAAAACCGCCGGCGTCTTGGGGACAGACGCGGCGGTTACCCGGAGCATTCATTCGCTCGCGCAATAAAAACCTTGGACTTACAGAGGGCTGCTGAGTGTAAGTGGTGCGCAGAACGCTCGACAAGTATACCATCAAAATGTCTTCTCTGTTAAGCCCCTATCTCAGAAGATGTTGCAGAGGAAAATCGGTTACAGTTTTTTGGGTTGTTCCCTCACCCCATACTGCAAGCGGGACCATCCCTAGCCCCTCTTCGTGCGAATCATCGTCTTCAGCTCGTCCAGAAATGCTTCCACATCCTGAAAATCCCGGTAAACCGAGGCGAACCGGACATAAGCGATCTTGTCCAACCCGCTCAGCGCATCCATCAGCATTTCTCCTATCTCTGTAGTAGAAAGCTCCCGCTCCGGAGACTCGGCCAGCTTCGCTTCGACCCCATCTATGATATCGGCGAGCTTACTCATTGCAATAGGACGCTTCTCGCATGCCTTCAGTAGCCCGTTCATTACCTTCTGCCGATCGAACTTCTCCCGGCGTCCATCTTTTTTGATGACCATGTACGGGATTTCGTCGATTCTTTCGTAAGTTGTAAAACGGCGCTCGCAGGCAAGACACTCCCGCCTGCGCCGGATCAGTTCGCCTTCTTTGCTTTCCCGTGAGTCGATCACCTTGTCTTCGCGGTGACCACAGAACGGACAGTTCATAAACTAAGCCTCGATGTGTCGTAAACTGCTGATTTTGATGCCTTCCCGGAACGCCAGCCAAAACCCGGCAGGCAGAATTGTTACATATGTAGTAAACCAGAACGCGATCGCCAGACCCGTCGCGGTTCCCAGTGGCAATCCGAAGAACTCCGTCAGCACCAGAACCGAGGCTACCTGCGTTCCTCCGCCAACTCCTGGGATTTGCACGATGCTGCCGAATGCCACGAATCCTACAAATGTAAGAGAATCGGTCCACCCGAGATGCGAAGTCGCAGACGCGGCCTTGAACATGCACACTTGGCTACCGGCAATCATGATCCATTCCAGCGCAGTGTACAAGACCAGCAGCATCACGAAGTTATGGCTCTTAGTACTTTCCATACCTGCCGCGAACGCCCGCACCAGTTCCTGGATCTTGTTGAAGTGGCGCTTGGGGAGGAAAGTTAATGAGCTCAGGAACCGCTCCTGCATCGCACCAGAGAATTGTCTGGCTGCCAGCAGCACAATCAGGCACCCCGCACAGATGCCCGCGATAATATATCCACCCATCCGGAGGACCCACTGGAGCCCTGGGCTGAAGCTGGCCGCCGCACCCTGCAGTTGCGTCAAAGCATACCCGGAGATCAGAAGTACCACCAGCAGGTCATAGATCCGCTCCAGCAGCCACGCCGCGAGCTGTGAAGAAAACGACACTTTTTCGCGATTCGCGATTAGATAGGGCCGAACCACCTCGCCGGCCCGGCCGAAGAGAACAATCGCCGCGAATCCGATCACCGTAGCGACCAGGATCCTCCGCAAATTTGGGTGAGGACAGACCGGCCGCATGAGTACCTGCCAGCGTAGGGCTCTACCCACGTAAGTAAGGGCAATCAGAGCCAGCGCCGCAGTCATCCACCACGGATCCAGAGTTCGAACCGTGACTACAAACTCGTCCCAGTGAAACTGGGCGCCGCGAACGCGCAGGAACCATGCGATCGCGATAATGGCGACTATAGTTCCGGCGGTTAAGAAGATGAGGTGCCGGCGCTTGGAAGTGCTTGTCTGTTCGGAAATCAAGAGCCTCCTGATTGGCTGCGGCAAGGTGAAGCTCCCACGGGATCGGAGTAGAATGGAGAGCGAATTGCCAAACAACACATTTTGAGCGAACTTCTTATGATAAATCCTCGTTCTCTATAGTGGGTGCGGCACTTAGACAAGTGCCCACCAGATGGACGAGGACGATGGCAACCGCTGCGACAATCCAGGTGAATCTTCCAGTCAGCACCAGTGCCGTGAAGGCACGCTGGAATGGTAACTGGGTCGGCAGTGACAGAGCTGCGGAACGGCGCTTGGATCCAGATGCCCAAATCGTAGGACGCTGTCTCGTTGGTGAGGAGGCCGCGTGGGAAGAACTCGTAAGAGTCCATACCCGGCGTGTCTATTCGGTCTGCTACCGTTTTACGGGAAAGGACGGCGAGGCACAGGATCTCACGCAGGAAGTGTTTCTGCGGGTGTTCCGGACACTCAAATCGTTTCGAATCGGTGAGGGCACGTTTGTAGTCTGGCTCAACCGGCTCACAAGGAATCTGCTAATCGACCATTACCGGCGGACCCGGCTCGATCGGGCTACCGATTCAATCGAAGAGCAGTTGCCGACGTTGGAGGAGACATCCGCGATTACCGCCCGCACCGACAGTATGCTGGCGGGACGCGAGGCGAGCGAGTTATTGCAGGCAGCGCTGCAGAAGCTGTCGCCCGAACTGAGAGAGACCGTGATTCTGAGGGACATCGAAGAGATGGAGTACAGGGAAATTGCCCAAGTACTCAATGTGCCTGAGGGTACCGTCAAATCGCGGCTCAACCGGGGACGTGCGGAACTGACGCGGGTGCTGAAAAGGCAGCAGAAGGTGGCAGTATGAACTGCGCGGATTTCGAGATCGTATTGTGCGACTACATGGACGGCACACTCGAATCCTCGCGCAGGCAGGAATTCGAGAAGCACATGAGCGAATGTGTCACGTGCGCCGAATTTGCGCGCGATGTCATGGGCGCCGTCGCTTTCATCGAACGCGTCGAAGAGGTCAAGCCTCCTACGGAGTTGCTTACCCGGATCACTTTTGCGATTCCTTCTTCAAAGACTCCGAAGGAGATGCGGTCGTGGTTCAGCGGACCACTGCACGCAATCTTTCAACCGCGATTTGTTATGGGCATGGCGATGACGATTCTGTCTTTCTCCATGCTGGGCCGCTTCGCCGGAATCGAAGTCAGGCAGTTGAAACCGGCTGACCTCACGCCATCCAAAATCTGGGCCGCTGCCGATGACAAAGTGCATCGCACCTGGCAGCGCGCCGTAAAGTATTACGACAATTTGAAGCTGGTTTACGAGGTTCAGACCAGGCTGAGCGAGTGGACCGATCAGGAAGAACAACAGCCATCCCAAACGCAGACGGGAAAACAGACGCAGAATAGCGTCGGCACAAGCAGGCCAACTGAAGGAAGGGGACAGAAATGAATTGCGCCAAACATCCGGATATCGAGGCTACGGCGTATTGCCGCACATGCGGCAAGGCGCTCTGCCAGGCATGTCAGCGCACAGCGCAGGGGACGATCTTTTGTGAGGAGCACTTTGCTCCTGCCGCTCCGGCGGTGTCCGGAGCTTCCGCGCCATACTCTCCGTACACATCGCCCTATACAGCCAAATCCGATCCTGCCGCTTCGCCCGGTCTGGCTTTCCTGCTCGGCCTGATTCCCGGCGTAGGTGCCATCTACAACGGGCAGTACGCCAAGGGCCTCGTGCATGTGGTGATCCTGGGCCTGCTGATCAGCATCATAAGCTCGGACGCGGCGGGCAATTTCGCGCCAGTCTTTGGAATGTTGATCGCCGCCTGGTATCTGTACATGCCCTTTGAGGCTTACCACACGGCGCGGAAACGGCAACTCGGCGAACCGCTCGATGAGTGGTCAAGCGTTATGCCGATGAAGCGCAGCCCAGGCTTTCCCGTCGGACCAGTCATTCTCATCGTAATCGGCGTATTGTTCCTGCTGAACACGCTGGAAATCGTGCGGCTGTATCAGATTTTGAGATGGTGGCCGGTATTCCTGATCGCGCTCGGCGCATATATGCTTTACGCTCGCGTGGCCGGCCCGCCTGCGCCTCAGCCGCCGGCAGAGGAGGCGTCGAATGAACGCTGATCGTTCGCTGGCCTGTGCGATTCGCGGGCCGATTATATTGATCACGATTGGCACTCTGTTCGCCATAGATCACTTCGGTTCGTATACGTTCGACCGCACGTGGCCCATCATCATCATCGTGATTGGCCTGATGAAACTGCTGGAGCGCGCCTTGCCCGGGCCTGCTTACAATAGCCCGCCTCCTGTCCAATGGGCAGGAGGGAATGCTGCACCGCCTCCTCCGCCTCCCGCCGGCAATGTGCCCCCTGGAGGTGCTCTATGAGGAGAGGCTCCGTTATCGGGCCGATCATCCTGATCGTGATCGGCGCGGCGTTCCTGCTGAATAACATTCGTCCGGACCTGTCGGTCATCGAAATGTTCGTTACCTACTGGCCGTTCCTGCTGATCGCTTGGGGCGTCCTGCGGCTGGTTGAGATTTTTTTCTCCGCCATTCGCAGCAGTGCCGTCCCGCAGCGCGGCCTCTCCGGCGGCGAGTGGTTTCTGGTGATCCTGCTCTGCATCCTGGGCTCCGGCGCTTTCATGGCTAAACGGCATTGGGGGCACTTCGGACCTCCGAATATCCGCATCCGAGGCATCGAAATGTTTGGCGAACCTTTCGACTACACCATAACGGAACAGAAAGTTGCGTGCGGCAAGACGCCGCGTGTGCTGGTGGAGAACTTTCGCGGCAACGCACGCATCGTGGGTTCGGATGTCAGCGAAGTTCGCGTCGCAGGGCGCAAGACCGTTCGAGCCTTTAAACAAGCGGAGGCCGATCAGGCGAATGAGGCCACGAAGGTGGAAGTCGTGAACCAGGGCGACCTGATCATTGTCCGTACGAATACGGATCGGATCGGCGGCGACCGCCGCATCAGCGCGGATCTCGACATCACGGTGCCTAAGGGCGCAACGATCGAGGGGCGAGGGCGCTTTGGCGACTTCGACGTCTCCGACCTGCATGGCAATGTGGATATTAATAGCGACAATGCAGGCGTCCGCGTGCAGAACATCGACGGCAATTTCCAGGTGGACCTGCGGCGCAGCGACATTGTGCGAGCCGTAAATGTAAAGGGCAACGTGGAAGTGAAGGGCCGTTCCAATACGATCGAGTTCGAAAACATTCAGGGGGAAGTGACGATGGCCGGCGCCTACAGCGATCTCCAGTTTCGAAAGATTCCCAAGGGCATTCGCTACGACGGCGAGCAGACGCAGTTCCGCGTACAGAGCGTTCCGGGCGAGATCCGGCTGGCGCGCGGCTACTGGAACGGCACCGACCTGGTCGGTCCCATCACAGTGCATGGACATTCGAAAGACGTACAGATCAATGGCTTCACCCAATCTCTGGAGGTGCAGGTGGATCGCGGCGACATAGAAATCAAGCCGGGCCGTCTGCCACTTTCAAAGATGGACGTGCGCACGAATAACGGCGACATAGAATTTTCTATCCCGCCCGCGGCGAAATTCGACCTTCGGGCCGAGGTTCAAAAAGGTGAGATCAACAACGAGTTTGGCCAGCCTTTGCGGAACGAAAGCTCCGGACGAGGGTCCTCATTGCGTGGCACAGTTGGCGAGGGTCCGGCGATCACTCTCAACAGCGATCGTGGCACGATCGTAGTTCGGAAAGGTGGGGTTGGCGAGATCTTCACATCTGCTCCGCCGGTGCCGAGGATTCCACCTGTTCATCCCGCGCCTCCGGCAGTGGACAAGATTCCTATCGAGCAGAACTGATGTGCAAAGGGGCCCCCACGGATGCGGAGGCCCCTTTGCGTGAAACCGCTTTTACCTTCTTTACCAGCGGGAAGCACCGCGGCCGCCACCGCCTCCGCGGCCGCCACCACCGCCGCCGGCAGGCTTCGGCCTTGCCTCATTAACGTTCATTGCACGCCCGTTCAATTCGGCTCCGTTCAAGTGGGAAATTGCGGCCTCTGCTTCCTGCGATTCCGTCATCTCCACGAAAGCGAAACCGCGGGATTTGCCGGTGTCGCGATCTTTGACAATGTTGACGCGTTCCACGGCCCCGTACGCTGCAAACGCGGCGTACAGGTCGTCTTGCGTAGTGTCGTAGCTGAGATTGCCGACAAAGATGTTCGTCACAATCGGATCCTCTTCACATTCATTGGTTTTCGTCTCTGTCAGACAGCACTGGAACTAACTCGCTTCGGGGAAAATCTTCGGGCCGGAGGGCACTCGTGGTTGGAGCGGATGCGGACAAAGACAGGGTCAGAATAACATCGTTCGTTCGCGATTCATATAGGAATGTCACCGTAGACTACGCTTCGTTTCTTAGCCTACATTTTCACTTCACCAGCCTGATGAACAAGTCGTCCAACATACGCTGTGGGTCTTCGCACAAGCCGCTGTGAACTGGCGACACTTGGATCACCGTGCTTCGCGGAGATACCAGCCAATGGAAGCGTTCCCTCCTGGTGAGCTTCGCGATCGGCCCAGCATCCGCAGAACCTGAGCAGACCTTCGGAATAGCTTCCAGGTGGTGCCTCACGTGCTCCACATCGAGGTTCGCCCAGAGCGCGCGCAACCTCGCTTCGTCGACGTACACCTGGGCGCCGAGAAAGTTCTGGCTGAGGCAGAACAAAATAACTCCGGCATTGATAAACTCCTCGCGCTCCACTCGGGGCACAACGCGGAGCACCGCGTAATCAAACGAGTTCGGCGCGGCCACGTTGAGCCTCCTCGACGAATGTGCGTGCAGCCTTCAGCCGCTCCAGGAAGTAGGAAACATACGCGGCGCGCTTTTCTGCCGGCGTTGTTATGCCTGGCTCCGGCAGCAGCCACGCATCCGGGACAGCATCCAAAATGCGTTCAAGCACGTCCTGATTGAGCTTGGATCGCATGCTCTCGTCCGCCGCTTCGAGGCGCGTAGCCCACCGCAGCAAAATGTGATCGCGAATTGGACGAAACGGAGAATGCGCCATCTGCTCTATGTTCTGCCAATTGTGATGAAAGTAGAGAGCCGCGCCGTGATCAATGAAATACATCTGCCGGTGCCAGCAAAGGATATTTGCGTTCCGCGCCGTGCGATCTACGTTGCTCACGAATGCATCAAACCAGACAGCCCTCGATGCAACCTCCGGATCCGGCTCATCGCCAGCGGCGATATCAAACGTGACCGAGCCCGGAAGAAAATCGACCGCAAGGTTCAGGCCCACGCTCGCTTTCAACAGATCAAATATTTCCGGGTCGGGCTCATTGCGCCCCAACACCTCGTCTACTTCGGCAAACACGAGTTCCGGGATGCGGATCCCCAGAACCCGGCCAATCTCTCCCGCAACTAGTTCCGCAACCAGCGCCAGTGGGCCCTGCCCCGCCCCTCGGAATTTCAAAACGTAAAGACCGAGGTCATCCGCCTCGATAAGAGCTGGCAACGAGCCGCCCTCCCGCAGCGGCGTGACATACCGGGTCGCCCGAATCGTACGCAGCATGATGCAAGTGTAACGGGTGAACTAAAGCCAGAACGCTGATATCCTGAGGGCCGGATGACCCAACGCCGAGTTCTCGTCATTGGAATGCGCACGATGTTCGTCTGTGCGCTGGCCGCCTCCGCCCAGTTGAATCGCGACGCCGCACTCGTCGTCCGTATAATTGACGCGGGCACCGGCAAGCCCACTCCCGTGCGCGTTCGTCTGCAGGATTCGAAGGGTGTGCGCCCGCAGGTCCGCGGGGCTGTTCCCGTTTCCGAATCTGCCATCCCGATTCCCAAGCAAGCCATCGGCGTCCTCTGGGGGCAGCAGGACCGCGCGGACGGCTATGCGATCCAGCCTGATGGTTCCTTCATCGTGGACGGAGCTTTCGATGTGCGGCTGCCCGCCGGCACCTATACTCTAACGATCAGCAAAGGTAACGAATACACACCGCAAACCCATACTCTCGAACTCAAGCCCGGAGCACGGCTGTCGAAGGATTTCAAACTCGACCGCTGGATCAATATGCCCGCGCGCGGTTGGTATTCCTCAGACGACCACATCCATCTCCAACGCTCGCCACGCGACGACGCTTCGATTCTGCGCTGGATTGCCGCGGAGGACGTGCAGGTTGGGAACATTCTCGAAATGGGCGATTTTTGGGCGACCTACTTTACCCAATACGCCTTCGGTGAAAAAGGCCGCTACCAGGAAGGCGCGAACATTCTATCGCCGGGCCAGGAGGAGCCGCGCACGCCCGAAGTAGGGCATACGATATCGCTCGGGGCAGGCGCCATCGTACGCAGCACGCGCAACTACTATTCCTACGACCGAACCTTCGACCGGGTGCACGAGCTCGGCGGTCTCACCGGCTTCGCACACCAGGGTTTCAGCTTCCACGGATATCGCGGCATGGTGCTGAACGTTCTCCGCAACAAGGTCGACTTCCTCGAACTCGCGCAGTTCTGCGTACCCGAAGGGCCGCTGCCGACTACCTACTACTACCAGTTTCTTGATATGGGCTTTCGACTCACCGCACTCGCGGGATCCGATTTCCCTTGGTGCGGACGCGGCCCTCGCTACGGCCTGCCAAAGGATTGCGACCGCAACGAATGCGCCCAAATCGGCAATGCGCGCTTCTACACCTATGCGGGCAAGGATCTGACGTTTGCATCCTGGTTGAGCGGCTTGAAAGCCTCACACACGTTCGTCACCACCGGCCCGATCGTGCAACTGAAGGTCAACGATCGCATCCCCGGCGATACGCTCGACGTTCCTCCGGGAACCAAGCTTCACATCACCGCGGAGGCTTTCGCACCGGCACTCAACAATCTCGAAATTGTCGTCCACGGCAAAGTGATGAAGAGCACGACCGGACAGAACGCCTCAAAGCTCACGGCAGAACTGGACCTCACAGCGGACAAGGGCCTCTGGATTGCCGCCCGCTGTGATGGGGGCAGGACGCAAGTCGCCCACACCACTCCGGTCTACGTGACAGTCAACGGCGGCAGCTTCTACAATCCGGAAACGTACGCCAACAACCTCAAGCTCTCGGAAAGTTACCTCCGCGAAATTGAGCAGGAACTGTCGCAACCCGGCAATCAGCTCGACAGCCAGGCATCGCGACACAAGCCGGAACTCGAGCGTCAAATCGCCGAGGCGCGCGCCGCGCTGAACAGGCTGGCTACAGCGCCGCCGGCTGCAAAACAGCCCTAGCCACCCTTACGATCGCCTCGATGCTACGATCGGCATCCTCCTCGGTGGTCGCCCACGAGGACACGCTGATCCGCATCGCAGTGTGCCCCTGCCACACCGTAGCTCCACACCAGCACGTGCCCTCCTCTTGAATCCCGTGGATCACCTGCAAAGTCTCCTCCGCCGTTCCGAACGAGACCAAGACCTGGTTCAGCACCACATCGTTCAGCACTTGAAATCCGGCCGCGGTCAAGCCGTCCGCGAAACGCTTGGCGCACCGGCAATTCCGTTCAATCATTTCCGCCAGCCCGCTCTTTCCGAGTGACTTCAGCGCCGCCCAGATCTCCACGCCACGCGCCTTGCGTGACAACTCGGGAACAAACTGCGATGGCTCGCGATGCTCACCTTGCGGGAGATAGGCGGCTGTGAGGCTCATGGCAGCGCGCAGGTGCGCGGCATCTCGTACGAATGCCAGCCCGCTATCGTAAGGCACGTTCAGCCACTTGTGTGCATCAGTAGCCCACGAGTCGGCTTCCGATACGGGCTCCACCAAATGAGCGTAGTTGGCACTTGCCGCGGCCCATAATCCGAACGCTCCATCCACGTGCACCCACGCGCCCGCTTCCTTCGCGCGGCGGCATACTTCTCCGGCTGGGTCGAATGCGCCGGTGTTCACGTTGCCCGCCTGCACGCACACGATACTTAGCGGCGTAAGCGCGGGAAGCTGATCCGCACGCATGCGGCCCTGTCCATCGACCGGAATACGAATCACTCGCTCACGCCCCAGGCCCAGCATCCCGAGCGACTTGATCACCGACGGATGCGCTTCTTCTCCGACGAGTACCTGAATCTCCGGCGCGCCAAACAGCCCCTTGCTCCCTACATCCCAACCGGCGCGATGCAACACCGCATGCCGGGCAGCCGCCAGCGCCGTAAAGTTTGCAACCGTTGCACCGGTAACGAAGGCCCCTTCACAACCTTTCGGAAGACGAAGCACGTCCAGCAACCAGCCTAACGAGACCTCTTCCAGCGTTGCAGCTACCGGAGTCGCAGAGAACAGCCCTGCATTCTGGTCCCAGGCGGCAGCGAGCCAGTTGGCCCCCAGAGCCGCCGGGAGCGATCCACCGATCACAAACCCGAAGAACCGCGGACCCGCCATCGCCATTGTGGCGGGCGAACCAAACTCGTCCAGCATACGAACGACGTCTTCTGGAGAACTTCCCTCCTCCGGCATCGGTTCCGAGAAAACCGCCAGGTCCGCGACTGCTTCCGCCGAAGGAGCCACGCGCCGGTTCCGCAACTCTGCCAGATACTTGGCTGCACACTCCGACGCCGCATCTAATACTTTCTGCATCTTCACAGAGTAGCCAAACCAGATACACTAAGTAAGACTTACAACGCCCAGACCGGAGGTAAGCCTAATGCTCACCCCACTCATGCTCGGACTGCTACTCTTGCAGGCTCCGGAGGCGCCCAAGCTTGCCACGCTGGAAGGAACTATCACACATGCAGGATCGAAAGCCGCGATCCGTAAGGCTAAGGTGACTCTGCAACCGACTGGATCGGAAGAACCGAACACCGTCGAAACCGGCGACGACGGGAAGTTCACGCTCAAGGACATCAAACCGGGCCGTTATCGCCTCACCGCCTCGAAGACCGGATACGAGACCACTGCCTACGGAGCACGCACGCCTGGCGATGCGCTTGGCCAATCGGTCCGCGTCGACCCGGGCGCTGCAATCAAGACCCTGGATATCGGCATGCCCAGACACGGGGCAGTCTTTGGCAAGGTGCTCGATGCCGATAGTGAACCGGTCGCAAAGAGTCTGGTGATCGCGCTGGCGAACACGTATTATCAGAACGGCCGCCGGGCCCGCCTGCCCCGCGGTGCGGTCCCAGTGATCTCGAATGATCTCGGCGAATACCGCATCGGAGAACTCCCTCCCGGCCAGTACGTGATCTGTGCGATTCCAGTTGGCTTCTACCAGCCGGCTCTGGGAGCCAAGGAATCAAAACCCGGCTCGGAAGAGGTCTCGGTCACCACCTGCTACCCGAATGTGGGCCAAGTGAATGAGGGCACGCAACTCGAAATCAAGGACGCTACCGAGATTCCAGGCATAGATATTCGCCTCATCAAGAGCCGCACCGTTACGGTCCAGGGCCGCATCACCGGAGTGCCTGCCGGAGCGGGCACGATTACGATCTTGAATCTGAATTCCAAATCGGCTGGACCAATGGGCAACGCGATTCATCCTCGCGCTTACGTTCAAAGCGCGGAGGGGAAGTTCGAGTTCAAGAACGTACCTCCTGGTTCTTACATCCTGCACACCTTGCCCACCGGCCTCGGTAGTGCGCCATTCATGGTGAAGACCACCATCGACGTTGGCAATCAACCCGTGACGGATTTGCAGGTACCCGCCCTGATCCCTTTCGAAGTCAAGGCGAAGATCAAAGCAGAACCAGCACCCGATTTGAAGCTTGCTTCCGTCCGTATCATTCTCACGCCCGCAGATGAAATCACGAGCGCGATCGCCAAGGGCACGGCGAGTGCGGACGGCGATCTTACTCTGGCCAACCTTGTGGCAGGGCGCCATCGGGTCAATATCACCGGCCTTCCGCCGACGCACTATGTGAAGGAGATTCGTGCCGGAGATCAGATTGCCGAAAGCGATGAAATCGACGTCATCGACGCATCCACACCCCTTACGATTTCGCTTGCCTCAGGCAAAGGGGAGATCACCGGCATGGCCTCCAATGACAAAGGCGAGCCTGTTCCCGGCGCTACCGTCGGTCTTATTCCTTCTCCCCGGCGGTCCTTCCGCCAGCGGATCGTTCGCACAGATCAGAGCGGCGTCTTCAAGCTCTCCAATCTCCCGCCTGGCGACTACATGATGGTTGCTCTCGACAAGATCGAGCCCGGCGCGCTGGACGATGAAGAGTACATCAAGCCGATCCGCTCCAAGCTGAAGAAAGTAACGGTAGAAGAAGGCACCGCTCAAAACATCGATCTGCCGGTTTTACCGGTGCCTACATCGAAGTAGCGCTGCCGATCATTTCTCCGGAATGCCGGCGATGCTGATGCTGAGCAGGTACTGAATCAAATCGCTCTTCTCCGGCGCAGTCAGCCCGAGGCTCATGCAACTGTTGTAGTGATTGACGACATCGCCCAGTGTGGCGAACCGTCCGTCATGGAAGAAGCCCCCTTTCGAGTGCGTGAACAGCGCTCCGATCGGCGCCGTCCGATAACGCAGATCCGGCCCGCGGCTCGACTGGAAATCATCAATGCAGATTTCATCCGGCGTATGCATATTCCATCCCACATCGGTCCATAGCGGCTCGACATGACAGTTGTTGCACTTGGCTTTTCCACTGAACAACTCGTCGCCACGAGCCGCCGCGGCCTTATCGAAGCTTCCGTCTGGAGGCTGCGGCCCGGGAATCGCGAGTTGATAGAACTGGAGCGCCGGAAGTTTCGACGTGATCTTGTCGTCATCGGGGCTGATGTAACTTCCGTCAGGTTGTTTCAAATCACCAAACCCGTTGGCCGCCGCAATCGGAAACTGCTTGGAATTATTCAGCCGTGGATCCCAAAACCTGCCTTTGCCGTGCATCTCGAGGTTGGCCACGAACGCGTTCCAGTGCGGCACGCCGCCCCATCCAGTCCAGGTATGCAAGTCTACTCCACCAAGCCCGAACGCCGGGGGAATCAAGGTGGCAGCCGTCTTTCCATCCGGACGGAATCCCTTGCCGTCCAAGGCCAACTCCGCGTCGAATTTTCCCGGCCCCCACGCCATCAGAACCTTCTTCACGGTTGCCTGATCCACCTTCAGCAGATTCGTGAATGCACTCAGATCAGGTGCCAGAGCAACAATCGCCCCTACATTGAGGTCCCGGTTCGGCCAGCCATCCAAGCGATGGCCGACACACCCGGTTCCTGGATTCATCGGCTGAAGGCTACTGGGGCAAATGCCGGGTACCGCGTTGTCTACCGTCGAGTGACACAATGCACACGTGATTCCGACCGACTGGAGGATGCCCGTCGAGTCGAACGTACTGGTGACGCCGACCACGGCGTTCATTTTCAACAGTGCGAGCGTGGTGGAAGGGACGTTCAGACTCACTCCGCCAGTCTGAATTTGGTTTACGAGGTCGGAAGGCAACGCATCCAGATCTACCTTCAAACCGAGTCCCAAGGCTGCCGCCGGCGTGAGTCCGGGGCCAACTCCGCCGAGTGCCGAGCCGGAGATCGCCTGATGCAGTTTGAGCGTATCTCCCCAAAATGCCTCGTCTCCGAAGGTATCGAACCGGAATGTCTTCCGCCCCGCATCCGTCAACTTCAAGGCATTGACTGAAGTGTTGTGGAGAGTGGTTTGCGCATCGTCTCCATGTGCAAGTTTTCCAAGAAATGCCAGTGAAGCCAACACTGCGATCGGCAGCAGGATCCAACTGGCAAGCGACACACGTGTTCCCTTCATGGGACCTCCTTCTTCTAAAAGCCGCTAGACAGAGGCCGCCTAGCGTAGTGGTTGAATTCGCTTACGGGTCCAGGTTTGAACTGCTGCTCTGTAGATGTGTGCCGGTCTCGAAACAGCAGCGTGCATGTTGTAAAAGTGTTGTAAACAATAGCTACTACAACGTTCGCCGTAGAGCATTTCCGGGGCGTGGCAATTGCCCCCGTTGCGTGCAATCACCCAGACCCGCCCCGGCGCCTCGCGCTTCGTTAAGGCGGGCAGCACTGGTACAAAACGAAGCCAATTTGCCGCTCGTTCTTTTAGTTCCCTCGGATTCCGGAGGCATGCCGGATCGAATCCTCAACCACTGCACGCCGGAGCGCCGGGTGGCATGCAAAATGCCGGAGCCAATGCTGAGAATGGAGGAATCATGAGCCGAATCCCCCTAGTGGGCAAAGTTCTGGTAGACAATCAGGTGGTAGCGGATGAACTGCGGGAAGCCTTCGATGTAAACGGCGTATTTGTCGTCAACCTGATCAGCTCACCCGGTTCGGGGAAGACGGCTCTGCTAGAGAAGACCCTCGCATCGTACGCACCGGGCCGACACGTGGCCGTTCTGACCGGTGACATTCAGACGGAGTGCGATGCCGCACGCCTGAAGCGATATGGCTTTCCGGTGCGCCAGATTACGACCGAAGGGACCTGCCATCTGGATGCCCGGATGATCAAGAAGGCGATCGAAGGCTGGGACCTGGCCGATCTCGAGATCCTGTTTATCGAGAACGTCGGAAATCTGGTCTGCCCGACCAGCTATGATCTGGGTGAGCACAAGAAAATTGTCATGCTGAGCACGGCGGAAGGCGAGGAGAAACCACTGAAGTACCCCGGCATCTTCTTCAAGTCCGAGTTGATGATCATCAACAAGGTCGACCTTTTGCCTTACGTCCCCTTCAATCTGGAACGCGCGAAGGCAAACGCAAGGGCAATCAACCCGGATATTAAGATCATCGAATCGTCATGCACGACGGACACGGGCCTGGACCAGTGGCTGGCGTGGCTGGACCACGAGGTGGATGAGAATCGAATCGCGTGGCCTTCCTCCATGGATATGGCCTTACCGTAGCCCCTTTGCGCGGCGGGCCGGGGCTCTGTAGTATGGACGATCATGCCGAAGAACATCGTCCTCTGTTGTGATGGAACAGCGAACGAATTCGCCAAGAACAACACAAACGTCGTCAAGCTCTATTCCACTCTGATCAACGATCCTGATCGTCAGGTTACTTTCTATCACCCCGGCCTAGGCACGATGGAACCCGCCGGAGCGTTGACGACATTTGCGCGGAAAATCACAAAACTGCTAGGGATGGCGATCGGGTACGGTCTGGCGAATGATGTTCGCGACAGTTATGTTTTTCTGATGCAGAACTACAAAGACGGCGATCGGGTCTTTCTGTTCGGTTTCAGCCGCGGTGCCTACACGGTACGCGCAGTCGCTGCTCTGCTGAAAATGTATGGACTGATTCGCGGAGGCAACGAGCCCTTAGTGCCCTACGCGACTCGGATGCTCATGGCCATCAACCGCGCAGACGGCGACGGTTCCGTGAAGCAATACTTCGAACTGGCAGACGACTTCAAATCCAGTATGACTTCCGCACCTTGCCAGCCGTGGTTCGTCGGCGTCTGGGACACGGTCAGCTCCGTCGGGTGGATCGAGAATCCGCTGAAACTACCGTTCGTGACCAACAACCCGGACATTCAGATCGGGAGGCATGCCATCTCGCTGGACGAGCGCCGAGCTTTTTTCCGTAGTCATCTGTGGCGAGGACCAGAAGATGTGTCCTCTCCGTGTGGTCCGAAAGACCTTCAGCAGGTCTGGTTTGCCGGCGTGCATTGCGACGTAGGTGGAGGTTATCCGGAGGCGGAGAGCGGTCTTTCCAAATTTCCGCTCGAATGGATGATCGCGGAAGCGACGTGGGCGGGGCTGCTGGTGGACGACTCCAAAGTAAACGAGGTGCTTGGGTACGGCAGCGCGCGGCACAGCAGGCCTGATGCGAATGCAACGATGCATGAGTCGCTGACGCGGTGGTGGAATCTCGCGGAAATCATTCCGAAAAAGCACTACGACTGGAAGACCGGAAAGACCGGACGGAAAATGAACCTTTGGGCGCGACGGTCCGTTCCGCCAAAGCCGCTCGTTCATGAATCGGCCTTTCAGCGCGAAGGCTACCAGGGCACTCTTCCAGGCGATGCCGTGATGGTGAAGACGCGGGAACGGAGCGGAGTGGCGGACGTGAAACGCTGATATTCCGTTGCCGGCCTCCTGCCGGGACTCCGGGGATCACGCCTCATTACTATTCGGTTTTCGAAGATCTATGAGGAGAACACCTTTACCAGGTCTCCTCGCTGTACTCGCCGACGTGAAGGCTGGCCGGCAAGCTAAAGCTTACGCCACAGCGCATCCAAGATTTAGCAGGCGGGGGCGTCAAAACGGATCGCAAGATTCGGATAGAGCTTCTAGCCCGTTGATACGAGGCTGAATATTTCGCTGGGCGAAGCTGTGACTCTTCGGCGGCGCTATATCATTCCGACTGCGGCATTCACCAGGACGGCGCCCATGCCGATGGGGATCAGATATTTCCAACCGAAATTCATGAGCTGGTCATAGCGCAGACGCGGGAACGTACCGCGGAACCAAATCAGCGTATACACGATGACCCCCACCTTGAGCAGGAACCAGTAGACGCCGATCGCAAGTTCATTCACGAACGGGATCAAGAACAGCGAGCCGAGCAGGATGAGACCCACCGCGAAGGCTATGAGCGTGAGTTGCTGGATCCGGCTTTTAATCCGCTTCAGGAGAATGAACGAAGCAAAGCCAGGAACGGCGATGGTTGCGAATGGAACGGCATAGTTCAGAAAACTAAGCCACGGGACGTTCGGAAAGGGCCGTAGCCAGCCGCCCCAGAATAGCGTGACGGCGACGCCGGCGATGACGAAGATGTTGCAGTACTCGGCGATCATGTAGCAGCCCCAACGGAAACCGCTGTACTCGGTGTGGAAGCCGGCGACGAGTTCCGATTCGGCTTCGGGAAGGTCAAACGGCGTGCGGTTGGTTTCGGCCACGGCGGCGATGAAATAAATGGTGAATGGCACGAGCATCAGGCCGTAGTTGCTGAACGCGAACCAGATGCCCCGCTCTGCCTGATGCTGCACGATCTGCACCATACTGAGCGAGCCTGCGGTCATCACCCCGGAGACCAGAGCAAGAGAGAGGGCGACTTCGTAGCTGACAAGCTGTGCGGCGCTACGCAATGCACCGAGGAGCGGGTAATGGCTGTTTGAACTCCAGCCGCCGAGGATGATGCCCAAAATACCAACCGAAGCCATTGCGGAAACAACCAGCAGGCCGACGTTGACGTCCGCGATGCGCAGTTGCGCGTTGAACGGCAGGACCGCCATGGCGGCGAAACCGCAGAAGACCGAGATGACGGGAGCGAACCAGAAGATAATCCGGTCCGATGAGGCCGGAATGGTGTCCTCCTTGAGGATAAGTTTCAGTGCATCGGCGATCGGCTGCAGCAGACCGTGCGGGCCCACGCGCATGGGTCCGAGCCGGACCTGCATGTCAGCAAGAACCTTGCGCTCAGCGAGCACGATATAGCCGACTACCAAAGGGAACCCAAAGACGAGCACCAGAGACAGAATGAGAGGCAGAAGAAGTTCCTGTAGTGGCATGTTATTGCGCCCTCTGGACGAACACGTTTGCGAATCGTAAGAAGGGTTCGGGGTAGACGCCGATGGCGAGCGTTGCAACGCCGGTGGCGGCCATGGCGAAGCGCGTTCCGAAACTTTGCGTGAGCGGCACGCCTTCCTCGCCTTCGCTGAAGAACATGGCCTTCACGATTCGGAAATAGTAAAAAAGCGATACTCCGACATACAACGCCGCTACGACAGCCAACGTGTAGTGGCCGGTCTCCAGCAACGCCAGGAAGATATAGTACTTGCCGAGAAAGCCCGCCGTCGGCGGAATGCCCGCTAGCGAGATGAGGAAGACCAGCATCCAGATCGCGTAGGACGGGTGGCGCTTCATGAGGCCGGAGAAGTCGTCCATGTCTTCACCCATCACACCCGCGCGGCGCATGGCTGCGATGACCAGGAACGCACCGAGCGTCATGAACGTGTAAACCATCAGGTAGACGATCACGCCGGTGACGCCGGTTTTGTTGCCGGCGATGAGGCCGAGCAGCATGTACCCAGCGTGCGAAATAGAGCTGTACGCGAGCAGCCGCTTCAAATTGCTCTGTCCGATGGCTGCGAGGTTACCGACGGTGAGGCTGGCAAGGGCCACCGCGATCATGAGGGGTTCCCACACGGGGCGGGCAGCCATCAGAGGGCCTAGAAACAGGCGCATCAGCAGACCGAACGAAGCAGCCTTGGAAGCCACCGAGAGATAAGCCGTGACCGGCGTTGGCGCGCCCTCGTAGGCATCCGGCGCCCACATGTGGAAGGGGGCGGCAGAGACTTTGAAGAACAGGCCAACAGCAATGGTGACGAGCGCCAGAAGCACGATTGGGTCACCGCCGCCACGCTCGTTCAACGCCGTCGCGATGCTCTGGATATTGGTGGAGCCCGACAGACCGTATAGAAGTGAGAAGCCGTAAAGCAGGAAGCCAGTGGAGAGCGCGCCGAGAATCAGGTACTTGATGGCGGCCTCGTTGGAGCGCTTGTCATAGCGGAGAAAACCGACGAGCACGTAAAAACAGATGGCCATTAGTTCCAGCCCCACGAACAACGTGATCAGGTCGGCCCCAGTAACGAGGAAGAACATGCCGGACTGGGCCAGGAGAACGAGGCCGATGTATTCGCCAAGCGGTTCGCCCGCGGTCTGGAGGAAGCGGTAAGACATCAGGATCACGACGGCGGATGCAATGAGGAACAGCCAGTTGAAGAACAGGGCAAACGCATCGATGACCAGCGTAGAGCGGAACGCCACGATCTGCTGCACATGATTAGTCACGAGGAAGTCGTGCTGACGCCACAGAGCGCTTCCTGTGAAGACCAGCCCCACCAGGGACAGGAACACCAGCCAGCGCCGCTGTTCGCGACCCTTAAAGCCAAAAAAGTCGAACAGCAAGACGGCTGAGCCGAACAAGGTGAGCAACAGCGCGGGCAGAACCACGAAATGGTCTGTGGCTGTGTAGAAGTTGTTCACCGGTGCGCCTCCACGGCGGTCCGGGCGGTTTGAACGCGCTGCACGATCTGATCAACGGGCTTGTCCAAAACATCGAAAAACGGTTTGGGATAGATACCGATCCAGAAAGCCCAGGCAAGCAACGGCAGGAATACGGCCCACTCGCGGAGATTGAGATCCTTGAGCTTCGCGTTCTTTTCCCCGACATCGCCGAGCATCGTGCGCTGATAGAGCCACAGCAGGTACGCCGCGCCGAGAACCACACCCAGCACCGCGCATGCGGCCCAGATTCGGTTCGCCAGGTAAGCACCTTGCAGGATAGTGAACTCACCGATGAAGCCGTTCAGCAGAGGAAGACCGGCGGAGCTGAACATGGCAATGGCAAAGACGACGGCGTAGTTCGGCATGACATTTGCTAGGCCGCCGAAGTCTTTGATTGCGCGCGTGTGGCGCCGCTCATAAATGACACCGACGATGAGGAAGAGCATGCCCGTGGAGATGCCATGATTGACCTGCTGCAGGATGGAACCGGCCAATCCGGGTTTGTTGAGCGCAAAGATGCCGAGCGTGCAAAAGCCCAGGTGGCTCACGGAGGAGTAAGCAACCAGCTTCTTCCAATCCTGCTGCATGAGACTGACTAGAGCTCCGTAGATGATGCCAATGATGGAGAGCACTGCCATGACCTGCACGATGGTCGCGTCGGACGAGGCTTTCGGAAGCAGCGGGAGACTGAAGCGGACGAACCCGTATGTGCCCATTTTCAGCAGAACGCCGGCCAGGATCACGGAGCCTGCGGTTGGCGCCTCGGTGTGCGCGTCCGGCAGCCAGGTGTGGAACGGGAACATGGGCACCTTCACGGCGAAGCCGATGAACAAGGCCCAGAAGACCCATCGCTCGACCGTGGGCGCCATGTGCACCCTCATGAGATCGGAGATGAGGAATGAATACGTACCGAATTCGTTAAAGTGCTGGAAGTAGAGCGTCAATGCTCCGAGGAGCAGCAGCACGCTGCCGAGCAGCGTATAAATGAAGAACTTGATCGCTGCATAGAGACGCCGCTCACCGCCCCAGATGCCGATGACGAAGTACATCGGGATCAGCACGGCTTCGAAGAAGACGAAAAAGAGGAAGAAGTCCAGTGAAACGAAAACGCCCACCATGGTGGTCTGCAGCAGCAGCAACATGGTGTAGTACTCTTTTACGCGCTTGTCGATGGCCGACCAGGAAGAGAGGATCGAGACCACGCCGGTGATGCCAGTGAGGAGCACCATCAAAAGGCTGATGCCATCGATGCCGATGGCGTACTTGACGCCGAGAGAGGGGATCCAGTCGGCCATCTCGACGAATTGAAAGCCGCCGTTGTTCTTGTCGAAGCCAGGGATCAGCAGAAGCGAGATCAGAAAACCGGCGATCGCCACAATGTTCGCCCAACCGCGAATGAGATTCTTCTGAGACGCCGGCATCAGCAGCAGGATCAGCGCCCCCGCCAGCGGCGTAAACAGAATGAGGCTGAGCAGGTGATTTGTCATCTCGTTGCGTACACTCCCATCAGGATCAGGAACCCGGCAACGACGACCAGCGCATAGGTTTGCACGTAGCCGGTTTGCAGAAGGCGGCTCGGATACGAAGCGAAGCCAACCAGCGCGGAGGTGAGGCGCACCGCGCCATCGACCACCCAGGTGTCCCAGAAGATCAGAATTCTTGAAGTCATGCGGGTCAGCCAGCCGGCGCCGTTTACGCCGCCGTCGATGACCCTACGATCGAATTCGGCAAGTAAGCTTCCGCCGCCCTTTGCCAAACCATTGATGAACACGGCCTCATACACTTCGTCCACGTACCACTTGCTCTCGAGGATTTTGGCGATGTGACCGCGGATCTCATATCTGGCGAGATAAATACCGACAAGAGCCACGAGCACCGCCACGCCGGTCAGGGCGTATTCAAATGAAGCAGTGACCTCGATCTCTTCCGCAGCCGGGAACACCGGAGCGAGGAACGCGGCGAACACCTTGTGTCCCCAGCCGATCATGACGGTGCCCGCGGCCAAAACCATGAGAGGACCGGTCATGACCAAAGGAGATTCGTGGGCGTGGACGTGAGTGCGGGGCTCACCGAAGAACGTCATGCGCATCAGCCGCCACATGTAGAAGGCGGTCATCATGGCGGTGATGAGGCCGACTCCGTAGATGAGCTGCGAGCCGTGCGGGGAGACGAAGACCTGTTTGAGGATTTCTTCCTTGGAGAAGTAGCCGGCCAGACCGGGGATTCCTGCGATGGCGAGAGTGCCGATCAGCATGGTCCAGAAGGTCTGGGGCATGGCGTGGCGGAGGCCGCCCATTTTGCGCATGTCCTGCTCGCCGTTCATGCCGTGAATGACCGAACCGGAACCAAGGAACAGAAGGGCTTTGAAAAATGCGTGAGTGAAGAGGTGGAAGATGGCGACCCAGTAGGCGCCGACTCCGGCGGCCATGAACATGAAGCCGAGCTGGCTGACAGTGGAATAGGCCAGAACCTTCTTAATGTCGTTCTGCGCGAGCGCGATAGATGCGGCCAGGATGGCCGTGAACGCGCCAATTACCGCGACGATGGACGACGCGTGCGGAGCCTGGAAGTAGATCGCGCTGGACCGCGCGATCATGTACACCCCGGCAGTGACCATCGTGGCCGCGTGGATGAGGGCCGAGACGGGCGTGGGGCCTTCCATGGCGTCCGGGAGCCAAACATACAGTGGGAACTGCGCGGACTTGCCCGTTGCGCCAATGAAAAAGAGTAGAGCGATGGCTTCCAGAGCCCAGGCGCCTTCGCCCTTTTGAGCGGCCTGCGTCACGTCAAAGAATCGCAAGGTGCCGAAGGCTGCGAAGGTGAGCAGCATGCCGAGGATGAAGGCGGAATCGCCGACACGGTTGACGAGGAATGCCTTCATGCCGGCGTTCGTGGCGGACTTGCGCCGGAAGTAAAAACCAATCAATAGGTAGCTGCAGAGGCCGACGCCTTCCCATCCGACGAACAGGAGCCCGTAATTGTTCGCGAGAATGAGCAGCAGCATGAAAAAGATGAACAGGTTCAGATACCCAAAGAAGCGGTAATAGCCGCCCTCATGCGCCATGTAGCCAACAGAATAGAGGTGGATGAGAAAGCCGATGCCCGTAACCACCACCAGCATGACCGTGGAGAGAGGATCGAGCAGCAGGCCCCAATCGGCCTTGGCCAAAGGGAGCCAGACGGCGAGCACGACTTCATGCGACGAATGGTACTGAACGATGGCAAGGACGCCCGTGACGAACGAAGCGAAAACAGATCCGCAGCAAATCAGGTTGACGGCCGCTTTCGGCAAACGCTTGCCGATGAGGAGCATTAAAACGGCGCCGATGAGCGGGTAAACAAGGACGAGCGCAAGGAGGTCTACCATTTGAGAAGGTCCACTTCATCCGCGAGCACGGTCTCGCGATTGCGGAACATGGCAATGAGTATGCCGAGTCCGATTGCGGCTTCGGCGACCGCGACGGCGATCACAAAAATCGCAAATACCTGTCCATGCACCTGTCCGTAGTACTTCGAGAAGGCGATCAGGTTGATGTTCACCGCGTTGAGGATCAGCTCGATGGACATCAGAATGACAACGATATTGCGGCGGATCAGCACGCCGAGCGTTCCAATCAGGAACACGATTGCGCCCAGAACAACGTAGTAAGAAGTTGGGATCGTGTGCACCATATCAGCTCTTCTTCGCCATATAAACGGATCCGACGACTGCAACGAGCAGCAGGACCGAGGCGATTTCAAACGGCAGCAAATACGTGGAAAAGAGAACGTCGGCGATCGATTCGGTATTGCCGGGGAGCGTTGAGTTTACATTCACGGGGGAATCTCCCCAGGGGAGAACGTATCCGTGCCGCCGCGTGGTCAGAAACACCTCGCCAAAAACCGCAATCACGCCGAGCACGGCCAACCACCAGTGGCGCGTAAATTGGCGGACCTTTGCGGCCTCATCCAGGTTGACCAGCATGATGACGAACAGGAACAGCACCATAATGCCGCCGATATACAGAATGATCTGCACGACGAACAGGAACTCGGCCTGTTGCAGGAGGTAAAGGCCGGCGACGCCGAGGAGGGCAACAATCAACGAAATGGCGCTGTGGACGACGTTACGAACGGCAATGGTGGTGATGGCACCCCCGACCGCCATCAAAGCGAAACTATAGAAAAACAAATAATCCAAGGAAGGCACTAGTATTGATATTGGGTTGGCCGGGGGCCTTCTTCGAGCATCTGCCGGTCCCAAATCGCTCCTTCCCTCGAATAGCTAGC
Source organism: uncultured Solibacteraceae bacterium (assembly GCA_964464925.1). Classification (GTDB taxonomy): domain Bacteria; phylum Acidobacteriota; class Terriglobia; order Bryobacterales; family Bryobacteraceae; genus CAYXLI01. The sequence goes on from CAYXLI010000005.1 coordinate 135,870, forward strand.
CAGCTCGAAATCCTGCGTGAGCTCCAGCGCGTCGACTGGGCACGCATCTTCACAGAGACCGCAGAACATGCACCGCGAAAGGTCGTAGGTGAAATTCACCAGATCTTTGCGGCGAGTTTCCTCATTACGCACACTAGTGACAACGATCAGGTTCTCCGGGCAGGCCTTCGCGCAGAGGTCGCAGGAGATGCAAAGCGTCTCCCCTGTTTCCGGGTTGATATTCAGGCGCGGGGCGCCCCTGTACCGCTCGGCGATTTTCGGCCGCTCGGCCGGGTACTGCTCCGTGTAGATCTCTTTGGGATTCTGGTTCCGGAAGGTGACCCAGAGCCCCTGAATGAGGTCCACCCAGAATAACCTACGTAGTAGTTTCCCCATAGTGTTACGTCTATACTACCATTCTCTACTAGATTTAGTGGGATTGCTATCGATCCACTTCTCCCAAAACAATGTCGATGGTGCCGATGATTGCTACGACATCCGCGATTAGAGCGCCTCTGCACATTTGATCCAGCGACTGGAGGTTCACGAAAGAGGGCGGGCGGACTCGCACGCGATAAGGATTCAGACCGCCGTCACTCACGACGAAGTAGCCGAGTTCGCCTTTGGGTGCCTCTATGGAGACATACACCTCACCTACCGGTGGTTTCATCACCCTCGGCACCTTGGCCATAATGGGGCCGTCCGGGATCCGGTCTACTGCCTGGCGGATGATTCGTACGGCCTGGCGCATCTCCTCCATACGCACGATGTACCGGTCGAAAGTATCGCCATTCTCGCGCGTCGGGATGTCGAAATCGTACTGGTCGTAGCCGCTGTAGGGTTGGGCTTTGCGGAGATCCCATTTCACGCCAGCGGCGCGGAGCATGGGCCCGGTGACACCGTAGGTCTTGCAATCTTCGGCGTTGAGGATCCCTACGTTCTTCAGGCGGTCCACCCAAATGCGGTTGCCGGTAAGCAGTTCTTCGTACTCGTCGAACTTGGGCATCATGTAGTCGCAGCAGGCTTTCACCTGTTGTTCAAAGCCCTCATACAGTTCGTACTGAAGACCACCGATACGGAAGGCGTGCGTAGTGAGGCGTGCTCCGCAATAGGCCTCGAAAATCTTGAGGATCTCTTCCCGCTCCCTCATGGTGTAGAAGAGCGGCGTGATGGCGCCAATGTCGAGGGCATGCGTGCCCAACCAGAGCAGGTGGCTGGCGATACGGTTCAGTTCGGTAAGGATGACGCGAATCACCTGCGCGCGGGGCGGTGCTTCGGTATTCAGCAGTTTCTCGATGGCCAGGCAGTAACCGAGTCCATTCGATACGGCAGCGACGTAGTCCATGCGGTCAACATACGGCGCGAACATGTTGTAGGTGCGATTTTCAGCAATTTTCTCGACACCGCGGTGGAGATAGCCGATGACGCACTCGGTTCCGGTGACCCGCTCACCGTCCAGTTTGAGGATGACGCGCAGCACGCCGTGGGTGGACGGGTGCTGCGGCCCCATATTCAAGACCAGTTCGGTGGAATCGAGGAAGGTTTGTGACATCTCTTATTGCCCGCTCTCGATTCCGAGGTTGTCCTTCACCCACTCGTTATCCATTTGCGTAATTCCATATTCCTTGCGAAGAGGGAACCCGCGCCATTCGTCGGGCAGAAGGATGCGGCGCATGTCCGGATGGTTGGCGAATTCGATTCCGAACATATCGAAGACCTCCCGTTCCAGCCAATTTGCGCCAAGGTACACAGGAGTCGCAGATTCGGGGCGTTCCCCATCGGCTATCTGCGTCTTGACACGCACCCGGTTATTGAGCCTGTAACTGTACAGAATGTACACCAAATCGAACCGTGCGTCGCGCTTCGGGTAGTCGACAGCGGTTATGTCCACCAAGTAGTCGAAATCTTCTTCCAGGCGGAGATACTCCAAAACGGGCCGGATGATGTTGTATCCCACCACGATAAAGTTTTGTCCCAGGTAGCTGGAACGCTCTTTGACAGCATCGCCGAAGTGTGCGGCGATCCTCTGTGAGAGTTCGCTGTCCCAGGGCGTACTCGCCATGGTAGCTGGAGGCTTAGGGTTCATGAACCTTTTATTATCTCGTAAGCGATACGGTTAGCACGCCTCCTGCCATTTGGGCTGTCGTATTTTGCAACACGGTCAGAGGGCGAGAGCGAGGTTTACGGGATAGCCATTGGGCCGAAGCGGGACATTCGGACCGAAGCGGTCAGGCGTGGGACGTGCCGCGATGAGAGGTGCTGGCAGTTGAGTGGGTTCGTTTTTCCGAATGGGATTGCGGGGCGATGGTCGCGCATCCCGCGTGGGCATGTCATTGATTTGCTTAAGGCATGCATTGAAGGTGCGCTCGGCGTCCCGGATATAGCGATGGAGCGTGTTCCAGGTTTTGGAGCCGTCGATGAGTCGCTCCAGGGCGATCGCCTGGACCTCCACGCGCGTGGCGGTTGGGCCGAGTTCGGACCGGACCTTGTCCATAGTGTGGCTGAGCAGGGATGCTTCAAATTCCAACAGACGACAGCGTCGCCAGCGGGCAACGGCCATGTCCGTGATCAGATCCGATGCGATTGGGCCTGCAGGATTGAATTGGGTGACATAGGTGTCGATCAGGTCCTGGAGATTCTGCTGGTCTTCCTCCGACATGACGAGGAACCGGGCGATGGGGCCGGCGGCGTTGCGCGAGGATCGAGACTTGCCGGCCTCCGTAACCGGGCCGGGGGAATGCTGTGCATTCCGGCGATTGGCGGCGAATTGCGCGGGTGAAGCTGACATTTTGAGCAGAACCTCCTTACCTATTTCGACCGTAGCAGGCGAGGATGCCGAAACCTGGGCAGCGAATTTGCAAGTAGCTGAATTTGATGGAAATAGAATTGTGAGATTTTTGAACAGAACTAGAATGGAAGCATGAGCCGATGGCTGGCAGCTTTCCTCTTATGTGCGATGCTTCTTGCGGGACAATCCCGCCGGGGGCGTGAGGGCCGGGGCGCCTCCCTGGACCGCGGGGCGGCGGGTGAACAGGTTGCGGCGGAGTTCAAAGGCACCGTGAAGGGAAGTTCGACGAAGGACCTGCTGATCGAAGTCGCGGACGGGAATACGCTGGCGTTCCATATCACCAGAAAGACCATGTTCTACCGGGGTGCGGAGCGTGTCAAAGCGAATGCCGTCCAGCAAGGGTTGCAGGTGACGGTGGAGGGCAAGAAGGCTCCAGATAACTCACTGGATGCAGTGACGGTGCGGGTGGAGAAGCAGAAGTAACGCGCGAGCCTTCGTTGTTTGCTCTTCTGGCGACTCGTAATACGGTTGTAATTGAAAAGCCCCTCTCGCCTTGCGGCGCAGAGGGGCTTTTGTGTTGCTAGTTGGGCTGGAGCTTAGTAGTCCATGCCGCCGGGGCCGTGCTCGCCGCCGGGGGCCGGAGCTGCCTTCTTCTCCGGGATCTCACAGATCATCGCTTCCGTGGTCAGCATGAGGCCGCTGATCGAAGAAGCGTTCTGCAGAGCCGTGCGGGTCACCTTCGCCGGGTCGATGACGCCCGACTTCACGAGGTCTTCGAACTCGCCCGTCGCGGCGTTGTAGCCGTAGTTGGTTTCCGAGTTGCCCTTGATCTGGCCGATGATCACGGCGCCTTCGTGTCCGGCATTGCCAACGATCTGGCGAACCGGCTCTTCGGCGGCGCGGCGGATGATGTTCACACCGATCTGGTCGTCACCTTCCAGCTTCAGACCGTCGAGGGCCTTCGCGGCGCGGAGCAGCGCGACGCCGCCGCCGGGAACGATTCCTTCTTCCACCGCAGCGCGGGTGGCGTGGAGAGCGTCCTCGACACGAGCCTTCTTTTCCTTCATTTCGGTCTCGGTCGCGGCACCCACCTTGATCACCGCAACACCGCCGGCCAGCTTGGCCAGGCGTTCCTGCAGCTTTTCACGGTCGTAGTCGCTGGTGGTCTCTTCGATCTGGGCGCGGAGCTGCTTGATGCGGCCTTCGATCGACTTCTGCTGACCGGCGCCGTCGATGATGGTCGTGTTGTCCTTGTCGACAGTCACGCGCTTGGCGCGGCCGAGATCTTCCAGGCGAACACCTTCCAGCTTGATGCCGGTCTCTTCCATCAGAGCCTTGCCGCCGGTGAGGATGCCGATGTCTTCCAGCATCGCCTTGCGGCGGTCACCGAAGCCCGGAGCCTTGACGGCGCAGGCGTTCAGCGTGCCACGGAGCTTGTTCACGACGAGGGTCGCGAGCGCTTCGCCTTCCACTTCCTCGGCGATGACGAGCAGCGGCTTGCCGCTACGGGCGATCTGCTCGAGCACGGGGAGGAGATCCTTCATGTTGCTGATCTTCTTCTCGTGGATCAGGATGTACGGATCCTCGAGGACGCACTCCATGCGGTCCGGATCGGAGATGAAGTAGGGGCTGAGGTAGCCGCGGTCAAACTGCATGCCGTCGACGGTCTGCAGTTCGGTGGACATGGTCTTGGACTCTTCCACCGTGATGACGCCGTCCTTGCCGACCTTCTTCATCGCTTCGGCGATGATGTTGCCGATGGTGGAGTCGCCGTTGGCGGAGATGGTGCCGACCTGGGCGATCATTTCGCCGCTGACCGGCTTGGAGAACTTCTTGACTTCTTCAACAACCAGTTCGACAGCCTTATCGATACCGCGCTTCAGGGCCATCGGGTTCGCACCGGCGGCAACGGCCTTCACGCCTTCGCGGAAGATCGACTGGGCCAGGATGGTCGCGGTGGTGGTACCGTCACCGGCGACGTCGCTGGTCTTGCTGGCAACTTCGCGCACCATCTGGGCGCCCATGTTTTCCAGCGGATCCTTCAGTTCAATTTCCTTGGCGACGGTAACGCCGTCCTTGGTAATTGTGGGGCCGCCGAACTTCTTTTCGAGTACGACGTTGCGGCCCTTGGGGCCGAGGGTCACCTTCACGGCGTCAGCAAGCTGATTTACGCCGCGGAGGATCGCCTGACGGGAATTTTCGCTATAAACAATCTGCTTTGCAGGCATGTACGTTATCTCCTCTGTTGCTTACTTCTTCTTGGCAGTGCCGTTGGTGCCGTTGGCACTCAGAACGCCGAGGACCTCGTCCTCACGCATGATCATGTATTCCGTGCCGTCGATCTTGATTTCGCTTCCGGAATACTTGCCAAACAGGATGCGGTCGCCGACCTGAACATCCAGCGGGACAACCTTGCCATCTTCCAGGCGCTTGCCCTTGCCAGTTGCGACAACTTCGCCTTCCTGCGGTTTTTCTTTAGCGCTGTCCGGAATGATGAGACCGGACGCGGTCTTTGTTTCCTGCTCGTCAATACGCTTGACCACAATGCGGTCATATAGCGGTCGAATGTTCATTGGTATCAACCTCCGTGAACGGTTCCTAGATGTTGAGAGATTTGCTGGGAACTGCGATACGCCTATTTATTAGCACACTCAGGGGAGGAGTGACAAGATGGTTTTGTAAGTTTTTGATTCTATGATACCGAGCAGGACGTGAACTGAACTTAATGGAGGGTCGGAAAATTCCGGGATTGAGGTCGCTGTCCCCGTTTTGGGGAAAATCTCGGGGACAGCGACCGAAATGGAACGGCTATCTGTGGGCGGCCTTATGCTTGCGGTGGGCAGTTGGCCTAGGGGTATTTTTCCGGTTGCGCTTGCCCGGATGTTTCCTCGGTTTTCTCGCGCCGGCCGCGGGCGGTGCGGCGAGTTCGAGCACGTGCTGGGATTGGAAGGCGAGGAAGATTCCGACCCACTGGTCGTTCGGCAGATGGATGATCATAGCGCCGTCCTGCCAGGGACCATTCTCGTGAGCGTGGGTTCCGGTATCGCCCTGGTTCATATGGATGTCGTGAACGCCGTTTCCGGGCTCGAAACCGAAGTACTGATCGGGTTTGCCCGGCTCCGGCCCCCATTTCTGACCAAAAGCGAAGATTTCGCCGCCGGCCATCGCGCGCGGGACGTACTTGTCCAGCAGATTGCTGAGTGGTCGGTGTCCAGAGGTTTCATCTGCTGAATATCGAATAGATTGCTTTGGATGTAGTCGATAGCCAAGCCGCCGGGGATGCTCCTTAGCGGCTTGAAACCCATGGGCACATTGAGGAGACGGGTCTCGAAAGGGACATCGAGGTTCTCATTGACGAAGTACAACACGTCAGGCGGGTTCTGATTGGATCGGGCATTCACAGCAGCCCGCAACTGGGCGGAAGCATCCACACCGAGGATCTGGTAGTGAGGCTCGTTTATGGTCGCGAGTCGCTTATCTTTCGGCTGGAAGCGATAAACGCCGTAACGGGGTATGGGCAATTTCGGTCTCCTTGCGAACGATTCGGAGACTATATCAGGCGCGGAGTCCGGAAGTCTCCATCCAAATGTGCAAGACCGGAGGGAGACTTCCAAAAGTGTAAGCTAACCCTGGGGGTCTGACCCCAAGTTGGATTTTCGGGTTTTGGATCTCGACTTGGAGCGAGACGATTTCGACCGCGATGATCCCGAACGGGACGATCTTGAATGAGAAGACTTCCGGCTGGAGGCGAATGCCGTCGCCGACAGCAACAAGCAGAGCAAAGTGGTGATTGCAGTGAGTGAGCGCATAGGGTTCTCAACCGTATAGTGCTTTCAACCCAGAAATTCTCTCGGGCTATAAAAGAGGAATGGAAGAAGATCTGAGGTATCCGGTCGGAAAGTTCACATACCAGGGGTTCGCGGACCGTGTGCAGCGCGCCGAATGGATTCAGGAGATCGCCCATCTGCCTGAGAAACTGAGCGCCGCAGTTGCCGGGCTGAATGAAGAGCAACTGGACACGCCGTACCGGCCCGAGGGCTGGACCGTGCGGCAACTGGTCCATCACATCGCCGACAGTCACATCAACTCCTATGTTCGCTTCCGGCTGGCCTTGACCGAGCCGGAACCTGTCATTAAACCGTACGAGGAGAAGTTTTGGGCGAGTCTACCGGATGCCCGCGAACTGCCCGCCGAGGTCTCGCTTCAATTGCTGAAGCCACTGCACGTGCGTTGGACGTACCTATTGAAGTGCATGACGGAAGATGACTACGCGCGCGATTTCCGCCATCCGGAAGCGGGCACTATGAGTCTGGATAAGGCGACAGGTCTTTATGCGTGGCACAGCCGCCACCACGTGGCACACATCGTGAATCTGCGGAAACGGATGGGCTGGTAACGGCCAGGTTCAGATCAATCCGGCAGTTTGGTCGTCTGATGCGCGGCCAAGTGCCACTGCCCGCCCTGCTTTACCCAGAAGTGCATCATCATGACGTGATCGTTGAACGGCCCTTTGTCATTGACGCCGATCATGCGCATGATGGAATGCGCCACGGCGCTATCGCCGTAACTCACGATCCTGATGCGTTCCTGTTTGACAGCCTCATAACGGCGATTGCCGGACTTCACTTGATCCAGAAACTGCTGCCGGTCCTGAATGAGGCCCGTAGCGTGAGCGTAAATCAGGCCGGGGGTGAAAATCTTCTCCAATTCGGGGAGGTTTCGCTTCTCGAGGGCCTGGCTCCACTGCTTCTCCGCGGTCCGGATCTCATCTTCCGGGGATGCGGCGAACAGTATCGCGGACAAGATCAGGAATAAAAACAGGGTTCGCATGAAGGCCTCATGATATCGCTTGGTATGCTGAAAGTACACGCATGCGGGGTGCCCGCGCACTTATCCTCATCACTATTGCGCTCATTGTTGCGGCCGTCGCCTACACGTACCGTATTCAAAAGGGTCAGCAGCTTGCCAGTGCTCCTCCCCCACCGAAGGAGTTGCCGAAGAACGTCAACTCGAAGGCGGAGAACTGGGACTGGTCTAAGACGGAGAATGGCCGGACCGTAGTGCGCGTCATTGCCAAAACCTTCGAACAGGAGGCGGACAGTTCCAAGTATCTCTTAGAGGGCGTAGACCTGCGGCTCTTCCATAAAGACAACGACAAGGTTTTCGATCACGTGAAGAGTGCCAAGGCCGAGTACGATGTCGGTACCGGCATCATGTACTCGGAAGGCGATGTGGAGATTGTTATGGGCATTCCGACGGAGAACCCCGAAGCGAAGCCGTCGGGAAAGCTCCTGAACATCAAGAGTTCCGGAGTCCGCTACGACAGTAAGAGCGGCAAGGCTACAACAGAGAAACCTGCGTCATTCACGTTTGACCGCGGGGAGGGTCAGTCCACAGGCGCCGAGTACGATCCTGCGGCTGGGCAGTTGACGCTGTATAAAGACGTGCTGCTCCGCTGGAAAGGCCAGAAGCCGACAGACAAGACCATGGAGGTTCAAGCGGGGACTCTGGTCTACAAGGAACGAGAGCAGAAAGTCTACCTGAACCCGTGGTCGAAGCTGAAGCGCGACACGCTCACGATGGATGGAGCCGATGCCGTCATCACTTTGAATGAGGGTGTGATTCAACTGGTGGAGGCGAACAAGGCCCGCGGAACCGATCTCGATCCGAAGCGCAAGATTGACTATGAGGCTGAGCATCTGCGCATGGAATTCGACGACAACGGCGAAGTGAGGAGCATTGCGGGCGAGCAGAACGCGAAGCTAATCTCTACAACGGATGCAGTCATCAACACTGTTACGAGCAACCGGGTGGACCTCGCGTTCGCGCCCTCAGAAAAAGGTGCCGTTCTGTCGAAAGCGGAAGGCCACGGGAACACTGTCATGGATAACCGCCCCATTCTGAAGCCGAACGTGCCGGCGCCGGAATCTCGGGTGATGAAGGCAGATGTGATGACGCTCGCGATGAAGCCGAACGGGCAGGAAGTTCAGCTGGTTGAGACGCACACGCCCGGCACTCTGGAATTTATGCCGAACCGGTCCGGACAGAAGTACCGGCTCCTGAATGCCGAGCGAATGTCGATGACTTACGGCGCGCAGAACATGATCCAGAACTTCCGGGCCGTGAATGTATCGACGCGGACCGATGCGGAAGCTCCGAAGGGCAAGCCCGCTCCGCCGCCCGCGCTCACCTGGAGCAAAGATCTGCAGGCTGAGTTTGACTCCAAGGGCCAGATGACGAAAATGGAGCAGTGGCATGACTTCCGGTACGAGGAAGGGGAGCGCAAGGCCCGCGCCGATCACGCAACGCTAGAGCAGGCCAAGAACCTCATTACTCTCGAAGGGCCGCAAAGCCGTGTGTGGGACAACTCGGGGTCGACCACGGCAGACCGGATCCTTCTCAACCAGCAGACCAGCGACACCGAGGCGATAGGCAATGTAAGCTCGACGCGCAATCCGGAGAAGAAAGACAAGAAAAAAGAGAGTGGCACGGGACTGCTATCCGGAGATGAGCCGATGCAGGCAAAGGCGGCACGGATGACTTCGACAGCTCGGAATCAGGTAATTCACTATGAGGGCAACGCGATTCTGTGGCAGGGGCCGAATCGGATCCAGGCCGATCGCGTGGATATCGACCGTCAGAAGGGCGTTCTGGAAGCGAAGGGCAAGGTGGTAAGCCAGTTCGTGGAGAAGACAAAGGCAGCCCAGCCGGCCGCGAAAACGGGCCCGGTCATAACTGTAGTGCGCGCGCCGGAGATGACCTATCTGGATGCCGACCGTGTGGCGAAGTACCGGGGCGGGGTGACCATGAGCCGACCGGGACTGGTGGTGGTCTCCAAGGAATTGCAGGCATTCCTTAAGGATTCTGAGTCGGATTCCAGTTTGGACAAAGCGCTCGCGGATGGAACCGTTAAAATCGTCCAGTCAACGCCGGAGCGGCAGCGGACAGGCACTTCCGAGCACGCCGAGTATTTCACGGCCGACGGGAAGGTGATTCTGCAACAGGGGCAGCCGACATTGGTCGACAGTGTGCGGGGAACCACAAAAGGCCAGCAATTGACCTACTTTTCCAATAATGATAGGCTGCTGGTTGATGGCGTAGAAAGCAAACCTGCCGTCAGCAATATCCTCAGAAGGTAGATCCACTGTTAAATGAAGACACTGCAAACCTGCGAAATTTCGAAGACGTATCGCGGGCGCAAAGTTGTGGATAACGTGTCAATTCTGGTGGAACAGGGGCAGGTAGTTGGGCTTCTCGGCCCGAATGGCGCCGGGAAAACGACGTCCTTCTACATGATCGTGGGGTTGATCAGTCCCGATTCCGGGACGGTGCGCCTGGATGATGGAGACATTACTGAACTGCCGATGTACATGCGGGCAAGGCGTGGGATCAGCTACCTGCCGCAGGAAGCATCCGTGTTTCGAAAGCTCTCGGTGGAACAGAACCTGATGGCAATTCTGGAAACTCTCTCGCTTTCCGGGCGCGAGCGGCGGGATCGCATGAATCAGCTCATCGAACAACTCGGCCTCGAGAAAGTGCGGCACAATAAGGGCTATGCGCTCTCCGGCGGCGAGAGGCGGCGTGTGGAGATCGCCCGTTCGCTGGCCATCGATCCAAGTTTCCTTCTGCTGGACGAGCCGTTCTCCGGGATTGACCCTATCCAGGTGCTGGAGATACAGAAGATCATCTCGGACCTGCGCAACACCGGCATCGGAATCCTGGTGACTGACCATAATGTACGCGAAACGCTGGCCGTGACGGATCGCGCATACATCATCAACAACGGTAAGATCTTCCGAGCGGGCACGCCCAGCGCGCTGGGACGCGATCCGGAAGTGAAACGCGTTTACCTGGGCGAGAGCTTCCACTGGGATCATCCAGGATATACGCAGTAGATGTTTGCTTTCCCCGTCCCCCCGGGCTATTCTGAACGGCCGGTCTACGATGGCAACGGATTCGTCATCGGCAGCCAGCGAGTGCCGCTGCTGGTATATGAACCGGGCGTGTCAGGCTGGACCGACGACCTGACAAACTTCCACGAGGACCTTGCAGGCGATTCACACCCAATCGATGTAGCGTCACGCAACCGCGCGATCGCCGAGTTGCGCAAACATTTGCGGACTGCGAAACCGACCGTGATTGATATCGGATGCTCGTCCGGGTTCTTTTTGCGCGATTTGCGAAAAGCGATGCCGGAGGCCGAGCTAATCGGCGCGGATTATGTGCAGGGGCCGCTGAGAAAACTGGCATCGCGGATGCCCGGGATTCCGCTGCTGCAATTCAACGCGGTGAAATGCCCGTTGCCGGATGCCTGCGTGGACGCGGCGGTATTACTGAACGTTTTCGAGCATATTGACCAGGATGTAGAGGCGATGCGGCAGGTGTGCCGCATTCTGAAACCGGGCGGTGTAGCCGTAATTGAACTGCCTGCGGGCGAGCATCTCTACGATGTCTATGACAAGCACCTGATGCACTTCCGGAGGTACGAACTCGGGGATCTGAAACGGCGGCTGGTCATGGCCGGGTTCCAGATCGAGAGTGCGTCGCATTTGGGAAGTTTCGTTTATCCAATGTTCCGGTCCGTGAAGCTGCGCAACCGGCGATACCTGAATGCTCCCGAGGAGGAGCAGAAGCGCGTAGTAGCGGAGAGTATCAGCAGGAGCGGTTCGAATCCGCTGATGAAGTTGGCGATGCAGGCGGAACTGGCGTTAGGGCGCTTTGTTTCGTATCCGGCAGGAATACGTTGCGTGGTTACTTGCCGGAAATAGAAAACAAACTCAAATTTTCGGATTTAGTGATAAGAGTTCGCGTTGCCCTTTAGTGCCATTGACTGCATCCGTAATTTTGCGTACGGTCATTCCTGGGAGTATACTCTATGGCGCGAACGCCGCTCGCATTATCCGGCATTTTTCTTTTGTCCAGCCTCGTGAACGCGAGCACGATTACAACGTTCACAGACCGGGCTGCCTTTGACAGCAACGATTCCGTGGACTGGGGCAGCTTGGGGACTGCAGGCACCGTTTTATCCAATCCCTTTTCAGTTCAGTCGGCAGGGGGACTCGGTATCACAGGCCTGTGTCTGGAAACGCCCCTGTCGCGTTTTCGTTGTGGCCCCAAACTCCTTGGCCAGAGCTCCGCTTTCCAAGCTGATTTTGCGGCCGGTGACAACCTACTTTTCGTCGCACACAGCGAGGTTTATGACGCGGAGTTGACCTTCACGTTTGCCAGCCCTATTTTCGGACTGGGCTCACAAATAGAAGGTGATTTGACGCCATTCACTATCGACCTGTCCGTATATAATGGCGACACTCTGTTGAACAATTTTTCCGAGAGCAGGGCCAGCACAACGGTTGATAGCAGCGCTCCTTTTATCGGGATTCTGGACAGCGTGGGAGAAATTACAAAGGCAGTATTCCGCTTGGAAAACAGAACTCCTCAGCCGCAAAACATGATTCTGGGCAGTCTGGCAATAAATAGGCCTGTAGCCGTTCCCGAGCCGGACGGATGGCTGGCACTGTGCCTAGAGTTATGCATGATCCCGCTTTTCGCGCTCTTCCTCAGCCGCCCTAAGGTTACTTCCGGGAAGCGGGATTCTGCAGCAGGTTAGTGCAGAACTGGCGAAACGATAAGGACCCGTCGTACCAGCGGTAGGCAGCATCGTAACGGAAGTAATAAGCTCTGGGCTCGTTCAGCCACGCCAAGCAACTGGCCGGCTGGGTGGCGGTCATATCCGGCAGGATTTGTTGCCGCAACTCCGGATTCAGGTAGGCGTACTGAAAGACATGATTGACGCCGTAAGCCCACACGCCCAGAGACATGCGGTCTTCGATGTATACGAGCGGCATGCCTTTGCGCAGGTCCGGAGCGTTCGAGGGCGGGAAGTTTAGCGCGTTATAGTCCAGACGGTAAAAGTGGCTGGCCGTTCCCACCAGATGCTGGCGTGCATCCGCGCGACCTAGGAACAGCAACCAGATACAAATCGCCGCAAAGGAGGCTGCAATTACAGAGCGGTGTCGCAATCGGGACAGCATCTCGAAAATCGCGATACCGAACAGACACGAATAGCCGGCCAGCGGAAGAATTACATGGTGAAAGTATCTGCCGCTGAACACCGGGACGACTGCGAAGATCACAATGAACAGCAGCAACATCAAGAACAGTCTGCGATAGTCCGGCCTGCGAAGAAGGAGCCAAATCCAAACAACCAGCGTGAATGCAGCGGAGGCAGCACCGAACAAGAGATTGCGACGGTTGACAAAGTCCGCCGATTGCTGGAGGGGATCGATGTTATCCGGAAATACCCGCATCATCCAGAGCGGATACTTAATCAGATTTTCCCGGATCACGTTGACGTTGAGTTCTTTGCGGTAGTCGCTCTCGGCGGTCCAGGCTGCCTTCGGAATATTACGCACGTGGACTACATAGTAGAGACCGAGGACCAGGAAGAAGGGAGCAACGAAAATCGCGGCGCGCTGAATCGACTGCCTCGTGAGCACCAGGGGAAACGCAAGTACTGCAAGAAACCCCGGAGTAGCAACGCTGAGTTCTTTGGAAGTGAGCGCCGCCAGGAAGGAAGCCAGCGAGAGCCCCAACCAAAAATACTGACGTTTATTCGCCGTTCGTAACGCTTTCACGAAAGTAATGATCGTGGCCAGCACAAAGATTACATAGGTGAAATCGAATGCGGCAACTGCGTACACACCTTCAAACAGCGTCGGGTGTGCCAGGTAGTAGATTCCCGCCAGCAGACCAGCCCACCTGGAAAGGCCGAGCACAACGGCGAGAATGTAGATCAGAAATGCACTCAGGACGGCTGTCGAGAGCTCCAGCACCTTCCATCCAGGCGTGTTGTGCCAATCGATAAAGAGTTTGCCCACGTAGTAGGGCGTAACGAACGCAGTGGGGCGGTACCAGGGATTCTTAAACTGGAAATACTCGTGCACCACCTTTTGCAACGTGTCGCTGCGCTCCATCATGTAGAACATGGCGTATTCGGGGCCGAAGGTGCGGTAGGAGACGAGGTCCCAGTAAACCGCGGAAGCGAATACGGCAAGTAATACGGCAGCCACCAACATCGCTTGACGGTTACTCAGGCCAGGGATGCGGTGCGGCGCCAACACAGGCCGGCGCAATTTGTGCGGGCTAGCCATCGGGACTGGGGAAGCGGTTGCGGTCCGGTTACGAGCCAAAACCGGCACCAGCGCAGCAGCGGCCCACACCAGGGCGCCGCCAAGACAGATGTCGAAGACCAGGTTGAACAGAAACATGTGCTTCACGGGGTCGATGATGCTCTGAGTAATCGACACCAGCGCGAATTGTGAAGCAGCGATCACGAGCAGCCCCAAGTAGAGATCGATCAGGACCCGGTTGGAAACGACTGTCTGACGACGCCTAATCCAGACCGCCGAGGCCCCTGCAATGCCCATCCAAAGCGCGATCGCTGCGATTGATTTCGGGAAGTAGTCCGCCTTCCAGGTGCTCCACGTCGAGTTCGCACCCGCTTGAGTCAACGGAGGCATTCCGGTGGACTTTTCGAAATTTCCCAGCAGCGGGCGGAGCAGTAGCGCAGATTTCGCGTTTCTGTCCAGCACGGTTATCAGCCTGGACGGATGCTTGAGGTAAAACCAACCAATCTTGGGGAAGCTGATCCTCGCGAAAAAGGCCTGCTGGAAGTAGTCGGAATCGATAGGGGCCGAGTGGTCGTAAGGAGTGCTGTTCGCGTATTTCGCCAGTTCCCGCGGCAGCCCAAGCTCGTCCAGATCCTTTTGCGGCGTGGGCGAGTCGAGCAGGATACCATCGAATACCGCGACGTAATGAGTCGGTTTGACGATGCTGAGTTGCGGAGTGGAATTGTAGTAGAGCCAGCTTCCAACAAGGACGACAATCGAAGCACCAGCGCATAGCCACCGCCAGCGGCGCATTCCCGTGAGCCAGCCAAAGCGAAGAAACAGAGGCGCGACAAAAATCGCCAGTGGCGTGTTCTGTGGCTTCGCCGAGAGAAACAGCAGCCATAATGCGCAGCAGGCAAACAGACGCGGCAATGTCGGCCTCGAAACGACGTAGAGCGTAGCCGTGAGCGCAGCCACCAGGAAGACGAAACTGGCCGGCTCGCTATAGAACGAATCGAGATACGCCGCGTAGCCCGCATCAGAAAACGCAAGTACGAGGAACGACCCCGTCATGATTTGCGCAACAATACCCCAGCGCGCAGCATACTGCACAAGTAAGAAAATCGCCGGAAGAAGGAAGGCTACGTAGAGCGCCGCCATGAGGCGCAGATCGAAGAGGCCGCGGTTTGGAACGAAGCGATTTAGAAGAACGGCCGCACGTAGGAAGATGAGTTGAGACGTCGCAAAAGTGGGCTTGCCGATCGGGTCGTTCTTATAAAGACGGTCGAACCAATTGAAGAATCGGTCGGAGTCCGCCTGGGCGGTGTGACCGAGGTCGTAATAGCCCATCGTGCGCCAGAAGTCGCCATTGTCAGCCAGACCGATGTAAGGGGGTACGAAGAACTGCGTCAGCAGAAGCCCAGCGAGAAGTAACACGGTGACGCCACTAACAATCCACGGGTAGTAAGCGAATAGTTTCTGCGCTCGCCGCGTCTCGCTAGGCTTTGTAAGGATCATCTACAACATCGCCTACGCCGGACTTCAGGGAGTAACGATGAATTCTTTCTTGTTGCTCTCACCACCACCGTGTTTCAGGTAAACCGGGTAAGTGCCTGGGGTGGCAAAAACTTCTGCAGGAACCGTCGTCGTGTATCCGCATCCGGTGCCGTGAACAGTAGAAAGCTCCCGGTTGCCAATTACGAGGGTGACTGCACCGCTAGGCGTTCCCGTGCAGGCGACTCCGAGGGCAGCCGTGCCGTTGGGCTGTACATTGAATGGTCTGCCCGCCTTGGTAGTTGCCGGGTAGATCGCCGTGAGCGTGAGAGGACCTCCCGAGGAAGGCAACGGCTCCGCAGGTGTGGGCGAATTCGCAGGCACCGGGTCCTTGCTGCAGGCGATGAACAAGAGACAGATCGGAAGGAAGGCAAGTTTTCGCATGGCGAAGTACGATTTTAGCATCCTGTGTGCGCCAAAGGCGCGGGCTGCTAACCTTGAATTGCATGCGCATACAGCCAGGGAGTTCCGAATACGAGGAACACAAAAAAGCGGAAATCGAGCACTACGCTAAGGTATTCGACGGCTTCTCAGAAACGAAGGAAAGACCTTTGTTCCAGCCGGTGCCGGCGTCTTGGGTAGAGGTGGAAACGCGCGCGGCTAACCTGATCCGGCAGGCTACCGGACAGGACCTGACCGGGCATCTAATCGAACGAGCGCGCCGGCCCGGCAGCCGGATGCTATCGCTTGGTTCGGGGCCTGGCGGTATTGAGTTGCTGGTCGCGTCGGTTGTACCGGACGCGGACATTCTCTGCACTGATTTCAACCCAACGCTGCTGGCGCTGGGACGGGAGCGCGCATCGATGCAAGCCTTGAAGCGCGTACGCTTCGAGCAGGCTGACCTGAATACGTTGAATTTGCCGGCATCCACCTACGATGTTGTGTTTTGCCATGCATCCCTGCACCACGTTGTCGAACTCGAGCATGTAGCGGAACAGATCCGCAAGACGCTGAGAGCGAATGGCGAACTGATCGTGCTCGATGTCGTCACCCCGAGTGGATACCGAATGTGGCCGGAGAGCGGAGAAGTCGTAAGAGCAATCTGGCCAACGCTGCCCGAGGAACTTCGCGTGAATCACACGGCTTACGCGGATGGCCCGCGGGTGGATGCCGACGTGTGGGAAGCCGATACGAGCGAGTCCGGAATGGAGTGCATCCGCTCCGGGGAGATTATAGAGATCATCGACCGCACCTTCCGGCGAGACCGCTTCGTGCCCTACTTCAGCATTTCGAGACGATTCTTCGACACGATGTATGGGCCGAACTACGATCTTCAGAACTCGCTGCACAAGGCGATACTGAATTGGATTTGGGAACTTGATTGCTATTACATCAAGACGGGTAAATTGAAACCCGAGACCTTCTTCGGAATTTACAAGGTCTGAATGCAGCAAGCGCTTTCATGGCCCGAAGCCGCCAGATTTGCGATAGACTTTTCTAGGACATCGCCATGAATCGCCGAACCTTCACCGCCCTCGCCACGGCCGCGGGCTTGCACGTGCTTACATCGCGCAAGGCTGCGGGATTTCAGACAACAAAAGAAACCCTCACCGTTCATCCGGACGTCGCCATCGGAACCATCCGGCCGGAACTACATAGCCATTTCGCGGAGCACTTGGGCTCCTGTGTCTACGGCGGCCTGTGGGTAGGCAAGAACTCGCCGGTACCGAATATTAATGGACATCGCAAGGCCGCAGTGGAGTATTTGAAAGCGCTCGGCATTCCTGTGCTGCGATGGCCGGGCGGCTGTTTTGCCGATGATTATCATTGGCGCGACGGAATCGGCCCTGCGGACAAGCGGCCGAAGCGAGTGAACCTGTGGTGGGGCATGTATACCGAAGACAACAGCTTCGGCACGCACGAGTTTATCGAGTTGTGCAGGCTAATCGGGGCCGAACCTTACTTCGCGGGCAACGTGGGCAGTGGTACGCCGACCGAGTTGCGCGAGTGGGTGGAGTACTGCAATTTCCCTGAGGGTTCGACGCTGTCCGACGAACGCGTCAAGAACGGCGCTCGCGATCCGTTCAAAGTGAAGTACTGGGGCGTTGGCAACGAGAACTGGGGCTGCGGCGGGCGAATGATGCCCGAAGAATACGCGGCGAATTACCGCCGCTATGCCACTTATATCAGCGCGCGGAATGGGATCGGTGGAACTCCGCTGTATCTGATCGCCTGCGGGCCGAACCGGAATGATCCCGTCTGGAGCCGGAAGTTCCTGGAGAACATGGGGCCGGGGCTGGGCATGGTGCATGGGTTCGCGATGCACTTCTATTCGAATGGGAAAGCTGAGGCGACCAAGTTCACGGTCGACAATCTGCGGGAGCAGCTTTCTTCCTTCGCCGATCTGGACAAGGCCATCGCGCAGCAGCACGGGATTCTGCGCGGGTACGATCCCCAGGGACGGATCGGGATGCTGATCGACGAATGGGGCGTGTGGGACCGCATGAATCCCGAAGAAGACAAGAAGTACGGCCGGCTATGGCAGCAGATCACGATGCGCAGCGCGGTAGCGGCGGCCATGGGGCTGAACGTGTTCCACCGGAATGCGGACAAGCTGGTGATGTGCAATATTGCGCAGATGGTAAACGTGCTGCACTCTCTTCTGCTGACTGAGGGGGACAAATGCATCCGGACCTCGACGTACTACGCGTATGAGTTGCTGAAACCGCATCGCGGGGCGACGGCGGTGGCGAGCGAGACGGGGTCGGCGAAGGATCCTCTGGGCATGTCGGTGTCGGCATCGAGGAAGGGGCCGGAATTGGTGTTGACGCTGGTGAATCCGCTTAATGACAGAGCGATGGATTTGGATTGCTCACTAGCAGGCGTGACGGCTCATAGCGTGACGGCGCGGATCTTGCATGACAACGACTTCAACGCGTGCAATACGTTCAGCCAACCGGACCGGATCGTACCGAAAAATCACAGCGTGACGGCGAGTGGCGGGAGGCTTCAGACAACACTGCCGCCGATGTCGATAGTGACCGCGACGGTGCAGATCTAATTTAGACCTTCCGAACCTTAGAAAGTGTAAGCTGCTACTTGGGGTCTGACCCCAAAGTATGGAGAGGAGAATCTTGTCTCAAAAGCAAATGATGAATCTGGCCGGCCGTGTGGCCGTCGTGGTGGGTGGCACATCGGGCCTCGGACGCGCGCTGGCCATAGGATTGGCAGAAGCCGGCGCGCATGTCGTGCCCACGGGACGGCGCGAGGATATGGTGGCCGCGGTGTGCAGCGAGATTGAAGCTGCCGGCGTGAAGACTCTAAGGCATAGCTGCGACGTCGGTTCGCGCACTTCCATTGACGGCTTCCGCGATGCGGTGCTCAATGAATTCGGCAGCGTCCACATCCTGGTGAATTCGGCCGGAAAGATTTTTCGCAAACCGACCAAGGACGTGACCGAAGCGGAGTGGAACGATTTGATGGACGTGAACGTGACCGGCATGCTGCGCGTGTGCCAGTCTTTCTATGAGCCATTGAAGGCGAGCGGCACGGGACGAATCATCAACATCGCGTCACTGAATTCATTCGTGTCGCTGCTCGAAGTGACTGCATACGCATCCTCGAAAGCGGCGGTACTCGGACTGACACGAAGCCTCGCGGTGGAGTGGGCGAGAGATGGCATCAACGTGAACGCGATTGCACCCGGCGTATTCCGTACGGATCTGAATGCAAAGCTGCTGGACGGCACGGAACGAGGCAAGGAGTTGCGCATGCGCACGCCGATGAACCGCTTTGGCAAGTTCGAGGAATTGGTAGCGCCTGCCGTGATGTTTGCGTCCGAGGCGTCGAGTTTCATCACCGGGCAGTGCCTCGCTGTGGATGGAGGGTTCCTGGCATCGGGAGTGAATCAATAAATGAAGATCGCGAAGTTTTCATTGGGGGTCGGCGACCGCTTTGCGCATCAGGCCAAAGCGCAGTTGCAGGCATGCGCCCGCGCTGCAGAACTTGGCGCAGAAGTGGTGCCGGTGTGGAATAAATCGAACCGCGAGCACAAGATTGTGGGCTCAGAGCCAACCAGCGTGCGCGCCGCGGCCGACAAAGCCGTTGCGGACCTAGGTTGGAAGAAACAGTATTTCATTGACGCCGACCACATTAATCTTGGAACAGTAGACCGGTTTATTGCACCCAGCGACTTCTTTACTCTCGACGTAGCGGATTACATAGGGCAGAAGCCGGCCGAAGGCGCCGTGCATTCATTTCTCTCTAAACATCCGGAACTGATCGGGAACATCGAAATCCCTGGAATTGCGGAGCCATTCGATATCCCGCGCGAAACCGCCGCACGGGCTGCATCGAAGTACCTTTTTGCGGTGACCGAAGCGGGCAAGATCTATCGCCATATCGAAGCGGCGAAGGGCAAGGACAACTTCGTGACGGAAGTCTCGATGGACGAGACGGATCTGCCGCAGACACCGCCGGAACTGCTGCTGATTCTCGCAGCGATCGCGGACGAGAAGATTCCGATTCAGACCATCGCGCCGAAGTTCACAGGCCGGTTTAACAAGGGCGTCGACTATGTCGGCAACGTGCAACAGTTCGAGAAGGAATTCTCGGACGACCTTGCGGTGATCGCTTTCGGTATTAGAAAATACGGGTTACCGGACAATTTGAAGTTAAGCGTGCACTCGGGCAGCGACAAGTTCTGCATCTACGGGCCAATTCGCCGCTCGCTGAAGAAGTTCAACGCGGGCGTCCACGTGAAAACAGCCGGCACGACGTGGTTGGAAGAGTTGATCGGGCTGGCCGAAGCAGGCCCCGAAGGTTTGGCGCTGGCGAAGGAAGTCTATTCAGAGGCGTACGGCCATTGCGAAGATCTGTGCGCTCCGTATGCGGCTGTGATCGATATCGATCGCTCGAAGTTGCCCTCGCCCGCTGAGGTGAATGGCTGGGGGGCGGAGCAGTATGCGAGCGCACTGCGGCACGATCCATCGAATCCGATGTTCAACATGCATCTGCGGCAACTTCTGCATGTCGGCTACAAAGTTGCCGCGGCCATGGGCAAGCGGTACACGGACATGCTGGTGAAGTGCGAGGAATCGATTGCGCGAAACGTAACCGCCAATCTCTTTGACCGGCACATTCAACCTCTGTTCCTGGCGAAAGACTAAGAGCTGCCGATCATGATTCCGGCGGCAAAAACAAGCGCGCCGCCAAGCACAACCTGGAAGGCCGCCGAAACCCACGGCGAATCCATATAGCGGTGGCGAATGAAGCTGATTGCCGCAAGTTCAGCGACGACAACTACAGCCGCCACCGCCGTTGCTACCTGGAAATCTCCGAGCAGGTAAGGAAGCGTGTGGCCAATGCCGCCGGCGGTGGTCATCAGCCCGCAGACGACTCCACGAATCCACGGGTGCCCACGCCCCGTAAGAGAGCCGTCATCGGATAACGCTTCAGCAAAGCCCATGGAGATGCCTGCGCCGACCGAGGCCGCAAGGCCTACGCGGAAGGCATCCCAACTATCGTGCGTAGCGAACGCAGCGGCGAAAAGTGGGGCGAGCGTAGAAACGGATCCGTCCATTAAACCGGCGAGACCGGGCTGCACGATCTGCAGTACGAAGAGCTTGCGGTTGGATTCGTCCTCTCTGTCGCGCACTTCCTGCGTGAGGCTCTTCTCCAGTTCTTCCGCGGCGTGTGTGTGGCGGCGCTCGGCTTCGGCGAGATCGCCGAGGAGTTTGCGGGTTGACGCATCGGTCACACGCTCCATCGACCGTTCATAAAAGCGGCGCGTTTCCAGTTCCATGAGTTCGGCCTGCTTGCGAACGGTGTTGATGCCGAGGGGGCGCACGAGCCAAACTGGTCGCCGCGTCACGAAGCCATTCACATCCTGACGTCGGATGAGAGGGATGTGGTCGCCGAAGCGGTGCCGAAACTGATCGATCAGCGCGGCGCGGTGGCGAGACTCCTCTTCCTGCATTTCGGTGAAGATTTCGGCAGTCGCGGGGTAGGTCTCCCGGAGTCCTTCCGCGAAGTCGGCGTAGACGCGCCCGTCCTCCTCTTCGAGCGAGATGGCCAGGGCAAGGATTTCGCGCTCGGTGAGGTCCTTGAAGTTTTTCGCCATGAAGTAATCAGGATACGCGAAACTGGTGAGGAAATGCCTTCGGGAATGCATGTGGATGGGGCTTTGGCCTGGCGTCTGCGCACCGGCGCTGACCTGCGCACCTTATTGCCGCTGGACGCGACGCTGCTGGGCAGATACCAGTCTCAGGAAGTGAGCTTTCTGGCCGGGCAATTCGGTGTCGGCGGTTCCGTGAAGGGCCAGCGGTCTATGGTGTACTTGAAACCCGCGCAGACGGTGCTGATCCTGGACTGGATTATTCCAGGAACGAACGCGGGACCTTGGCAGTGGACCTATACGGCACCGGAGGACCTGGACGCGCATGTACTGATGTCGGACCCCTACCTGATTACCCTGCAGCCAAAAGGACATCGCGCGCCCGAACTGATCCGCGAAATCGACCTGATTGGCGTATCCATTTCGGGCTGGTACATTTGGTTTCACCGCGACGTGGTTTCGGCGCAGTCCGCCGTTTCCTTTTTGCTGGAAGCAGGGGATGACGCGCAGTTTCTGCTGACAGGCCTGGCTCCGGGAGCCTGGGAAATGTGGCAGGACGGATGGCTGCAGGAGTCGCCGTTACGCGTGCCTCCAGAGGCTGGGGCGGCATACTGGAAGGGTAAGCGCGGCAGTTATTTCCTACGGCGGCTGACGAGGTAGTAGCCGTTTTGACGGGCGGCGCACATCTGATTCGTGTATTCTGCCAAGAAGGCATGCATTATTTGCGGATTGGCCTGATCGGCGATTTTAGTCCGGACGTTGTGGCACATGAAGCCATCCCGAAGGCGCTAGCGCTGTCCGCGGATAAGATGGCGGCCAGCATCGAGCCCGTGTGGCTGCCGACCGTGAATCTGGTAGGGAAGCCGCTTTCCAGCCTGGAAGTTCTGGATGCATTCTGGTGCGTGCCTGGCAGCCCTTATGCAAGCATGGACGGCGCACTGCGGGCGATCCGGTATGCGAGAGAGCGCGGCGTTCCTTTCCTGGGTACCTGCGGCGGATTTCAGCATGCGGTAATCGAATATGCGCGTGATGTACTGGGGTTGGAAGACGCGGACCACGTTGAGTCGCATCCCGATGCGAAGATGCCGATTGTATCGCGGCTCTCCTGTTCGTTGGTAGAAGTTGAGGGCACGGTCCATCTCGCCGCCGGTAGCCAGCTACGGGAGGTCTACGGTACGGAGAGGGCGCGTGAGACGTATCACTGCAACTTCGGACTGAATGCCCAATACCGGCCGCTGTTCGATGAGAGCCAGATGCGTATCACGGCCGTCGACGATTCAGGCGAGCCGCGTGGAATCGAATTGCGCGGGCATCCATTCTTCGTGGCGACCCTGTTTCAGCCCGAGAGGTCCGCACTGCACGGAGAGATCCACCCGGTTGTGAGTGCGTTTCTGAAGGCTGCATTCCGCGGATCCGGTATAGCAGCGAAGGCGTAAAGACCGTACCTAGGCCTTATTTGGGTTTCGGTGCGTTCGCAGGCACGGCGAAGACGGCCCGCAGGGGGATCGTCTTGGTTGTCTGCAGCACCTGAAGCGCGATATCTACCATCGGCTTCGGGCTCGGGTCGGGTGGAGTGTATTTGACGGTCAGCTTCGTCTTCTCTCCAGCCATAAGAACCTTTTTGTCGATAGAGATTTCCAGTCCCTTCGTGGCCGGATACTGAACGTCAAGGTTGACCTGGCCCGGCATACCGTTCGTAATTATTATTTCATCGGAGGATTTTTCAAAACTGCTCAGTTCGACGTTCTGCTTGCTGACCGTGACGCCCCCCATCACCTCCACAACAGAGATTTTCCGGATCGCGGGATCGGAGGGCGGCGCTTCACCCCTCTTAGAGAGATCGGCCACCCCAAACGGGGTTTGCCTGGATCCTTCCTTCGGGATCACGTAACACCACTCGCCCTTTTCGATTTTCCAGTTCGTTGGCACGATCGGGCGAACAACCATTACACCGATACGGGCACTTCGCCACTCCTGCGTAACCGGTGTCTTCACGACCGCTTTCGTGAAGTTATCGGAGTATTCGATCGTAGGGTCTTCGGACTTCAGGTACTTAGCCTTCGCTGACTCATAATAAGCATCCTTGGAGTCCTCGGCGACCAGTGCATCGACCTGACGGTACTTACCTTCGATCTGAAGCTGATAAAACTTCTTCACTCGCTCACGAAGTGCCCGATCGATTTCGGGAGGCGCAGAAGTCGTTTGGGCGTAGGCGCACGAAAACAGCGCGAGCGCGAATAGGAACCGCATTCTTATAGTTTAGCTTGGGTTCGTTTCGTATGGTCCACGGCGTGCCGTCATGAGCGCCGGAGGTAAGTGGGAAAGATGCTCGATGCCGCATACAAAGTGAATGGCAGTCCGTTTCATAGATCTGGAATAAATCGCACAATCGGAAAGACTTCCAGCAGTTCCACAAGCTTTGCAAGTCAGCTTGACCGTAGCCTTGCACAGACGACAGGCTCACGGCGCACGTCCCGGAATGAAACTCAGGCGAACGCCAGTTTGAAACAGGGTTCCGTCCTGATTCCAAAATCGCGCTCACTCGATGTTTCGGGCCTGCAAAAGGCCAGCGCTCCAAAGAGCCTTCTGGCGATTGCCATGGACAAGCCTGTCAGCAACCAAGCCGTGACAGTAGCTGCGCCCAGCCCGCGTTTGGCGGAGGCGCGAGTGAGCCAGGTGGCCGATCCGGCTTTAAGCGTCGCGACCGTGACCAGTCCGCTGCCGGCAGACAGTACCGTCTCAACGGACGACGGGTCGATTACAGCCCTGCAGCAGGCTCTGCAAGCCCAGGGAATCGACACGAGCGCGATGCACATGGAAGTGCACAACGACACAATCTCCTACATGATGGGGAGTTATCAGGATCGCCAGCTAGTGGTTCAATTGCCCGGCGGCCGAGTTGCGAGCTACTCGGCAGACTTGGTTGCCAGGAATCCGAACGTGACGGTCACGGAGATGCGGGCCGAGCACATGGTGTAGCAACCAATGAAAAAAGGCGAGCCTCGCGGCTCGCCTTTCGGTGTTGCGTTGGCTTCAGCTACTGAATGGCAATTGTCGAATCGTTGGAATAAACGGCTTGTCCGTCCGGTCCAACTTCGGCAAAGTTCAGCGAAACGTTCGATCCCGTGGGAGCATCGGCCGGCACCTGGAAGGTGATGGTGTAGAGTCCGATGGCACCCGGGACGTATTCCGACGAGATGGTAGGAACGCCAGCCCCATTCACACCGGTGATAATCTGCCCGTTGACGAGCTGGTTCGGAAGACCGGCACGATTGGTACCGGTGGCAGGCGAGACGGCACCGAGCCCGGTGAGGTAGACCCGCACCGTTTCACCGCGTGTTGCCGGATTCGACGGGCTTACAAAGCTGCCGTTCGAACGGAGGACCACGGCGAAGCGATTCTTGGAGGAATCGCTGGTCTCGAAGATGCCGGGCTGAACCGAGAGAACGGGAACACCGGTGACCGTTGAGCTGGCGCCGCTCACATCGACAGTGACCGAGACAGTCCCGGGTCCGGTCAGTTCACAGGGAGCCTGAACTGTTACCTGCTCCTGCCCGTTCACATTCGAAACGGCGTAAATCGGCGCGGGCAAGCCACCGAAGGTGACGGTGACTCCGCTCAGAGTAGTCGGCAGTGCACCGACGAGGCTCGCTGGAGTGATAACCCCACGGAGGTTTGGCGCCAAACCGGTAGCGATGATGGAAACAATGCCGCAGGGGACGACGCCCTGTTGGAAGCTGGCGCCGTTGCGGAAGCTGTTCAGCGTCAGGACCGGACCGGGCAAGCGCGAAGTTAGATTGAATGTCGCGCTCAGGTTTCCAGCCGTGGCGGTGATCACAATCGGCCCGGCAGTCGCACCCGCAGTTGGGGTAACGGTCACCTCGCCCGCAGTGTTGGTGTTCGCTGATGGAGCGGAGAGGGTGGCCGAGCCGGACGTCACCGCGAAATTGACAGCGACATTCGGGATGGCAGCTCCCGTGGTGTCGGTCAGCTTGACCGTAAGCGGCGCGAAAGCTGCGCCGACCAGAGCAGTCTGATTGTTGCCACCGGTCGCCGTGAGGGCTCCAAAATTGGCGTTGATGGTGACGGTGAAGGTGGCAAGGACGGTGTTGCCTGCCTTGACCTGGATCTGTTGATCGCCGGGAGTACTTCCAAGCCGAACGTTTGCCGAAACGCGTCCCTGATAATCAGAGGTGCCAATTACATTCGCAAGAGTGACCGCACCCGCATTGACCGGCTGGAACGTGACTTGTACGCCGGGGAGAACGTTGCCGAATGCGTCGGTCACTACAGCAACGATAGGCAGCGGAAGTGTTGTTCCGGCGTTACCCTTCTGATTATTGCCGCTGGTAATGGAAGCAGTGGACGCGTCGCCCGGTGTCACGGTCAGGTTGACAGAACCCCGGACATTTTGACCACCGACAGTGATGGTCAAAGGCGTTACGCCGACTTTACCGCCCGCCTTCAGGTCGCAGGAAGCGATGCCGTTAGCATCTGAAAGCGGCATTCCGACGCAAGTGGCCGTCGGGCCCTGCGCGGCAGTGTAAGGCGATGTGAGTTCAATGCCGATACCGGGGATAGGTTGGCCGCTGGCCGGGCCACCCGTGGCGACGACCTGAACCGCGATAGCACCGGGTACCGTTTGGCCGGCCTTTACAGTGAGATTGCGTGCAGCGCCGGGAGCGGGAGCAATATCCAGCACCGTCGGATCCGGCAACTGCTGTCCGAGAGAACCGATGCTGAGATAAGTCACGACATTAAACGCAACGCTCTGATCTCCATACGCCGCGGTAATCGTATTCGCACCGAACGAACGGCTCGGGTCAATGTTGCTTGCGAGGAAAGAGATGCTGGCCGCACCGGTCGCGTCCGTAACGCACGTTGCGCTTGTGCCGTTGTTCACGCACGTGGAAGCGGTACCAGTCCCGAGGCTAAAGGTTTGCAGTGTACCGGAGCCGCTGGTGATGGTGTAGGTCACCTGAGCGTTGGGGATGGGATTCCCTTTGACATCCTTCACGAGCACGGTCATGGGTTCGTTCGTCACGAAATTTTCACGCACCATCTGGCCGTTGCCTGAAACGATCGAGACCGTGGAGGTTGCGCCACCGCCGCCAGTACCTCCGCCGGCGCCTCCACCGCCCGTCGCAGTACCGGTTGCGGTAATCGTAAACAGAGATTGCGGATTCCCTCCGCCCACGGACACGCTCAGGGTGGACTGACCTGCTGTGGTAGGCGCGGTCGCGAAAACCTCAGCGTAGCCCTGCAGGTTGGTCTTGGTAGAGTTCGGTGAGAGAGTGGCAGTTGCGTCACTTGCCGAGAAGGTGACCGGCACGTTGTAGAGCGGCTTGCCGGTCGGATCGAGAACGCGGACAACCAGAGGGAGGAGCCGAGTGCCGGCCTGGGCCGTCTGGGTCCCATTAAATGCCTGGACGGAGCTGACGGTTCCTGTGTATCCCGCTCCGGTGAAGGCCAGGGTGTTGCCGCCGCTGCTTACGGCCTGCGCGCCGGAAAGGGAGGCGCTTGACAGGTCATATCGCGCCAGGAACGACGCCGTGTTCATGTATAGATAGCGAGGCGTCGGACTCTCCGCGGACGGAATCAGAGCAAGGATATCGCCAGTAAGAGTCTGGCTGCCGAAAGTTGTTTGTGTGGCGGAAACATTGCTGAGGTTGATGTCGTAGAGCCGGTTATCCGAACCCAACGCGATCAGCCGGGTTCCGCCGACCGGAACGATCGTCGTTAAAGAAACCTGCGTTCCCAGATTAGGAAATCCGATCGGGGCAGGCTTCTTCGAATCGAGATCCAGAACGATCAGATGCGATGAGGTGATCGGGGTCGCGTTCGTAACGATGGCAAACTTTCCATCAGGCGTGAACACCGGGCGGCCGGGCAGTGCATTGATCGGAATTTCGTTCCTGGTCGTCAGGGTAATGGGATCGATTTCGTATATCCGGTTTTGCGCTGTGGCATAGATCAATCCATTCGGGCCGGTGGCCACTGTGGTGTTGAAGCCAGGTAATAGATTCTGCGCGTTCTGCACGATCGTGTTTGTCCTGAGATCCAGTGCAAACAGAACCGAATTGTTCGCTAGTCCACCGGATGACTTACCAAGGATGTACGCCCGGGAAGAATCCAATGAGAAGCTGACGTCGGCCGGAGCGCCGGTACCGCTCGGGGCAGGAATACTGGCCACCTCAGTATCCGTACTCGTATCAATGACGTGTATTGTATCGGCAAGCACGATCAGGCGGGAGCCATCCGGGCTCAACCCCGCAGCTTGGGGAGCAGCCTGATAATTGAGAGCCGCCTTTGAAGTGGAAGGCTGGAAATTCGTGTTGTCGACGAAGGTCACCGCGTTCACTGGCGACTTCGAAATGACGTAAAAGCGGGTTCCTCCCGGATTCGAGAAGACAGCGATCGGCTGGCCGCCTGTGTTAAACGAAGCCAAGGAAGCGAACGGCTCGCCTGAGTAGGCATACACGGGTTGCGTGGTGTTCTGAGTTGGCAGAACAAACACGTTCTGACCCGTAACGCTGCCTAGCAGAGCGCCAAGGTACAGCACCGCCAGTACCGAGGGTTTGTTGAGAGACATGTACACCTCTGAAGAGAAATGACAAACTTGTGGCTGGACGCGGAAATACATCAGTAGTGTAGCACTAACATAGTACGCGTGGAATGTTTTTTATGTAGTACGGAATAGGGTTTAAGAAGGAGGAAACGGGCGGGATAAAAACAAAGCGGGAGGAGAGTTTCCTCTCCTCCCGCGATGGTTAGGCTTTACGGCCCGACGACTTAGTGAGCGAGAACTTCACTGAAGAAGCCGGTACGTGTGCCGATTGCCGCATCAAGCACGAGAGCCAGGTAACCTTCGGCCAGCTTGTTCGCACCGACGTCGCTGATGAAGGCGAAGCCGTGAGCGTACTGGAAGGCGCACTGGGCAATCATGTAGCCCTGGAAGCCGGGCGTCGCAGCGACACCCGAACCGCCGGAGGACAACAGGAACACGAGGGTCGTGCCAGCCGCAACAACCGGGCTGGTAGCAGCGGCCGGAGCAGCGCCGCCATTCGTGTTGCCATAGTAGTTCATGGTGCAAGTGCCCTGCTGGGTGGCAGTCTTGAACGGATCAAGCGAGGTGTTGCTGATCGCGATACCCGTATCGAAGCCGGCCTGGTTGGTCACGAACGGGAAGAGCAGGTTCGTGGAGCAGGGGTTGATGACGAAGCCAGTCGCGCTGGTCGGGGAGTCAGCAAAGCGGGGCAGCGGAGCGCTGCTGCTCTGCGTGGTCACCGTGCTCAGCGGAGCAAAGCTGCCAGTGATGGTGGCGCTGCCGAGGGCCGGGAGGGCCGGGCTCGCACCAGTGTTCGCCGAGTAGGCAATGACGACCGGAACGTCGAAGCTCTCGCTGGCCAGCGGATCGCTGTTCATAACTTCATACACAGCGACGCCGCCACCGGCCGTAATGCTGACCGGAGCGAAGCCGTTCGAGTTGGTCGCACTCACCGCACTGAAGGCACCGTTTCCGTTGGCATCCGTGCTCACCAAGCGGAGACCGCTCATGCTGGGCGCGGGCAGGGCAACCGTCACCGGAACAAACGGTGTCAGGCCTGCCGGGATGTTCGCGAAGCGGAGCATCAGGCGGGTACCGAAGTCAGCCAGACCAGCAGCCTTCAGGCCGTTGGTGGAGGTGAAGGCCGGATTGTAGAAACCGGTTTCGGTGAAGTAGTTGTTTGCAGGGCAAGTACCGGCAGGAACCGGCGAACCGGCCGAGCAGACACCGCCAGGAGCATCCTGGGCGATCGGGCTCGGAGCAGTATTCAGGTCGACACCGCTGCTGGTGGTTGCCAGCGCGACGTTGCGGCGCTTGAAGGAGCTCGCGAAACCTTCGCTGAACCGGGCGATGAAGGCCGGGTTGGAGCTGGAGCCCGAGAAGGCCTTGGTCGGATCACCAAACGTGCTGCTGTTGTTGCTGACGCACTGCAGGAAGCTGGTGCCGCCGCTGCCGAGAGTCGCACTGTTATCCGGCTTGCGGAGCGAGAAGCTCAGACCGTTGGCCACGAAAGCAACCGTCTGCTGCGGATTGTTCAGCGGCAGGGACTGCGGAGGTGTCACGGAGATGAACATCTGGATCTGCGTCGGGATCAGAGTCGAGGACGTACCGAGGGCATTCGCGTTTGCACGAACGTTGGTGATGCGGATCGTGCGGACGCCGTTGGTACCCGGAGGATCCACCGGAACGCCGAGCCACAGGATCGAGTTCGCGCCGCCGTTGCGGCCCTGATAAACGTTGGTAACGCCACCGCTCTTAAAGTTCACGCCCGAGCCGCCCACACCG
Organism: uncultured Solibacteraceae bacterium; assembly: GCA_964464925.1. Classification (GTDB taxonomy): domain Bacteria; phylum Acidobacteriota; class Terriglobia; order Bryobacterales; family Bryobacteraceae; genus CAYXLI01. Next base: position 165,686 of record CAYXLI010000005.1, read on the forward strand.
GTAACCGGGCAGGAGGTCGAGCCAGAAGCGGGGATACAAGGGATCTGATTGGCCGGGGCCGGATCGTCGATGAGGATCAGCGCCTCACTGAGCGGGTCGGCAACCAGACGGCTCGTAATATTGGTGTTCAAAAAGACCTGAATGTTGACCTGAGGCACGGTCTGGCCAGCCGGGGTCGGCACGCCGCCAGTGCAATTCAGAACGACATCGCCGACGATTTCGGCGAGGCCTTGGGACCTAACTAGTGGTGTAGTACCAGCGTTGGAAACGCAACTTAAAGCTGGTGTGATCTGCGCATTGGCCGTGGCTGCAAACAACGCTGCCACTGCCAGAGCAGGAAACCACTTGCGAAAATCTACCATTTCCTTCTCCTTGTGAATTTCAAAATTGAATTGATGGAAGTTCTATTTTTCAACCTGAGCCCCAAACTTGCGGTTGCAAGCTCAAATTTCGACTTCTCATTCTTTCGTTTCTCTGTGCTCGCGGGATTCGTACAGATGAATGCCGCTCTAACCCTTAGACGCAGTCAGAATATTGATAACATTCTCCCCATGCCAAGTCAAGATCAAAATACAACAAAGCCGTGACTTGTCCGGCAGATCCGACGTTCATGGAAACTTGCTTGCAGCTTCGTATTACAGCACGTATGTAGCTTCAAGGTCAATGAGTGTGAGTTCATCGGATCAGATTCTCATTGAATGGCAACTTGCACCGGCGAGCTTTCCACCCCGGCCTGCCGGAAAGTGAGGACAACACCGAGACCGGGCGGCGACGCTTGGGGCAACGCGAGGTTAATCTGGTATAGCCCGATGAAGCCCGGCGCGAGTCCCGCGAACTGTACCGGGAGTTCCACGCCACCTAGCACGGCGGTCACGGGAGCGGCGGTTATATAAAGAGAGCCACTCGGTACGATAGCCCCGAACCCAGTGCCGTAAACAGAGATGGTACTGCCACGACGAGCCGGATTCGATGACAAATTCAGCTTCCCGTCCGAATTCAGGATCGCGCCGCGATTATCAGTGTCAATACCGGCATTAATTCGAAATATGGCAGGGGCGTTCGTCTGCAAATCAAAAGGCTGCTCCAGCGTACCATAGGGTGATATTACCCGCACGAGATGTGTGCCGGCAGACAAATCAGCGGGCACCTGAACATTCAACTGGAAAGCTGTAGCGAGCAATACAGGTGCGGAACGATCATCCACCTCGACTCGTGTTGTCGCGCCTGCCCTGGCCAACCCTGCTCCGAAGATGGCCACCAACCCTCCGGGCGCCATGTCGGCGGTGAACGTCGCCGCGTTCACAACCCCTCGAGTAGTAAAGGCCAAGTCTTGGGCAGAGAGCAGCAATTGTGCGCCCGGGCGGCTGGCTCGGAAGGCGGCTGTTCCGCCGCCACCTGACACGTGGTACTGGCCCGATTGCGAGCCAAGGTCGGATACGGCGCCATCAAACGACGTATCGCTCGAAATATCGATCTGATAATTGCCCTGGCTGCCGTCACAATAACGCTGCAGGAAAGATCCTCCGTTCGTCAGAGGCCACAGGACATTCGTCCCACATGGGCCGGCTGGCGAGTTGATCATCACATCGCCGCTGGATGCGGTCAGCAGGAAACCGGTATTGCTAGGGGCATTCGGGATCAATCGAATTGCGCTGGCGATTACTCCCCGTACCGAGCCCGATGCTACGGAAAAGCCGCTCAGATATTCCTGTAGAGAGGCGCGGCCGTACGCAGGATTCGGATCATGTATCAGAATCGACCCGTCTCCGCCGATTCCTATCGCGACCACATTGTGAGTACCTGCCGCGGTTCCATTCACTCGAATTGCGAGAGTCACCAGCACCGGGCTGTCGGCGGCGATCAGGTCCCGAATCGCGTCGGGTGCCGCTGGCACAACCGACACGTCGAGCGAGGGGGCAAACTCAGAGAGCCTCCACAAATTGGCAATCTGTTCATCGGAACCTGCGGGAACCAGGAAGCCATCACAGATTTGAGTTCCATTGGAATCAAATTCGCAGAACTGTTTCAGAAACTGATTCAGCAGGACTGGATCTGCCGGACCGTTGCCTTGCGGTAACTGCCCCCGGTTCTGATACAGGCGCACAATCGAAGCCGCCGATGCCAGCAGGGACCCGGCCTGTGTGAGCGTGGCCGTGCCGTTTCCGACGGGAACATCACTGGTCTGCATCAGCCGAGGGAATGCGTTCACACTACCCTGAGCGCTTCTGGCACTGAATGTAGCGACCTGCCTGGCGGCTTCCACGTTGAAGAGTGCGACTCCTTCAGTCATAGGCAGACGCACTGATGCTTCGGCTTCTCCGGCTGAGTCGGTTGCGACAGATGCCGACACAACAGAAGCGCCAGGACTCGCCGTGAACTTCACCGGGATACCGGCAAGAACGTTTCCTGCATCATCCCGAACAGCGACGCGTAGCTTCTGCGGAAGAGCGGCACCGGGAGGAGCAGTTTGCGTATCGCCTATAAGCTTCGTAATTCGCGCTTTCACGTCTGCCAAGGCACGAACCATATACGTACCCTGTGCTGTTTGATCGGTGCCGGCGATATTTACTGCGCGCACCGTGACCGTGCCCGTGGCGGACGTTTGCGGCACGAATATGTCCCACGCATACGCTCCGGTCTGCGCCGTGACCATGAAATCGGGGTGCCCGGTTACCGACACCCGGATGGTGGCCCCATCGGGAAATCCTCCAACGCCGATACGGGCCCGCGTGCCGGCAGGGACTATGCCGGGAGTCACGGTCACGGCCGGGGTGCGGGCTTTTTCGATCAATTTCGCTTCCGTGTCTCCCGGAGCATACTCCAGCGAACCACCCTCAAAATCCTGCCGACGCTTCCCGGAAAGGCCATACTCATCGGTAATTGGGAGCCCAAGCTGGCCGCGGCCTCCGCCGAGCGAGAGATACTTGGCTAGCGGCATGCCGGTTACCAGATATACTTTGCCAGCTTGCGCGCCGGAGTTGGCCGCGTAGAAGACACTTTTCTGAAAAGCTTGTGAAGTGGCATCGGTTCCCAGAAAGCTGAGCAACGTTTCAGGGTTGCCCGCAGGATAACCAGCGGGTCCCGATTCGTAGCCGGAAAGTGCCCATTTCTGGAGGAAGGGCGCGGTGACTGCACGAACCGGGCTGCCGGCCAGGGCTCCCTTTTCAAACGTTTGTCGAGGAGTTCGTGCACTGTCATACACGGCGTCGCCGGTCGGATATCCCAAAAACTGCGCTGGTCCGCCGAGCGCTTCATACGCGGAGAGAATGCTGCCCGTCACCACATAGGCGAGCGCTGCGTTGTCCGAGACGGCGAGCAGATAGCGTACCGGGTTGTTCGGATCGACGCTGAATAATTCCTGCACGTAACCGGAGCCGGAGCGGCGGACCGGGTTTGCAGCGGGCAATTGGACAGTCAGCCGGTTCCGATTTACAGCATCCTGGAACAGAGACTGCAAGGCGCCGGTTGGAGCGCCTTCCCCGATTCCGCAACAAGGGGCCGAGACAAAAAAAGTAATGGAGCCGCTCGATTTGCCTTCTGCAGTGGCGGTGACTTTCGCCGTGCCTCCACCAACTGCACGAACGACTGCCCCGGAGACCGAGGGCTGAATGCTTACGACCCGGCTGTTGGACGTGACGTAGTTGATCGTGCGGTCGGTGAGAACCTGGCCGGTGGCCGTGTAAGCGACCGCCTGCACGGGGTATGTATCTCCGAGATTCAGCTTAACGGTCGTCAGTGATGACTGGAAGACAACGGAGTAGACAGGGAGGCGAAGGAATGGGACTCCGTCGGGACCATAATCGACCGTTCCCCCCTCGAAGCTCTGCCGGTGATTGCCATTCGGGAGCACGATCTCGTTGCCAGCCGGAAAGCCCAGAAAGCCGGTGGCGCCCCCGTTCTGCACGTACAAGTTGTAGATGGGCTGAGCGACGGCCACGAGCCTCCCCGTCAGTAGGCCCTGCGTGATATTGGCGATCATGCCTTGCGCGAAGGTCTGGATGGTGCCGACGCTTCCGGCGCTGGTGGTCACCGCAGTCTCTGCTGAAAGTACCGCTCCCAGTCCCTGTATGCCTCCCAATCCGACCCACTTGGTGTAATAAGGATCCCGCACGGCGAAGTTCTGCCCATTCGGGGTTGCCTGAAGGTAAGCAAAGAGAGCGTATTTCTTATCGAAGAGTTGGTAAACGCAAGGATATGGCGTTGACGAAGGGCAATTGAGGGTATCGCCGGACGGATTGCCGGCCGTGTTCAGCCCGACACTGGTGTAGTAGTTGTAAAGCGGGCTCAGCAGTTGGAATACGTCGCTGCCGTCCCCTGGCTGAATTGCCGTGTTTGGAGCAAGGAGCGCATATTTGACACCGCTGGTCTTGTTCGCATCCTGAAACTCCTGCACCAGCCCCGTAGTTCCGAATTTTTTAACATCGGCCAGCGGCGGCATGGCGACCTGCGTATAAAAGAGGTTGCGGTACCAGGCGGCGACAAAGCTGCGGCGGAGACTATCGGTGGGAGCTCCGGACCCGACGTCTCCGGTAGAGGTGGTCTGCGCCGATAGCGAAGACAAGAGTACGGCGCACAGGCCAACTGCGGAACGGAATCTCATGAAGTACCGGTTTATTGTACTTGAACACCATTCCGCCGGCGGAGTTGTGCGCTGCTACTCCTTCACGTACTTCATGACCTTCCGCATCTGCGATTTCAGTTCCTCACTGGCGTCAGTGATCTGGTTGGTGTCGTAAATCACGCGAGGTGTCATGAATACGATTAATTCAGTCCGCTGCTTGGAATAATTCCTGCTGCCGAACGCCGCTCCGATGCCGGGCAAGCGATGCAGAATTGGAATGCCGGCGCTACCGGCCGTGGTGGTTTCGTTGATGATTCCACCGATGGCGATCGTGTCGCCATCCTGAACCGTCACCTGAGTAGAGACGGCTCGCTTGGAAAATGACGGGGACTGAATAGCAGAGCCCGAGGCAGGCTGCTCCGGTGCGCTTACTTCCTGGTTGATGACCAGCGTGACAATTCCGCTTGGGTTCACTCGCGCGAGAATGTTCAGCGTAACGCCGGTATTGCGATTGGAGATATTGTTCGCGAAGACCGAGGATCCGCCGCTTTGGATTCCGGTGACGGCCTGAGCCGTTAAGGTCGGCACTTCCGTACCCACGTTGATGGATGCCTGAATGCTGTCAGTGGCAATGATGCTTGGAGCCGAGATCACCTTGGCGCGCGTGGCGCTTTCATTGGCCGAAAGGAACGCGAGCAATTCGCGGCTCTGGCCAACGAGCGCGCCAGCAGAAAGGCCGAACGAACCCTGAGACAGCGCGGCCGTAACCTTGTTCGTAGGCAAAGTGACATTGCCCTTGGCATCCCGTTGCTGCAGATACGCCGCGACGCCGCTTGCGAAAGCGCCGGAGAGGTCCACCTCATAAATCTTCGCTTCGATCAGCACCTGGCGAGGAGGAATGTCGAGATCCCGAAGCAGCTTGATAATGCCGGCGTACTCCTGCGGGGTGGCCTGAATGAGCATGGAGTTATCCAAAGGATTCGGGACAACGCGCGGGATATGGCCGCCTGGAGCCATACCCACACCGCCAGCGCCAAGGTAGGAGCCCGTCAGATCTCCAGCGCCGGCCGCCGGTAAGTTGCCAACGGCAGTAGCACCTGCGCCGGTCGCCGCCGAGGCTTGGCCCTGCAATGCCGGAAGGGCGCTCGGAGGCGTGACCGCGCCGGGACCAGCCGGGTAGGTCGGATACATGCTGCCACCGTAGCCTCCCCCGCCGCCATATCCGCCGCCATATTGACCACCATAGGCGCCGCCGTAACCGCCCATGCCCATACCCATGCCACCGCCGAATCCTCCGTAGCTCATCCCCGCGCCCATGCCATAGCCATAGCCGCCGTAGAGCTGCATGATGGCGGTGGCGAGGAGTTCCGCGCGGCCATACTTGACGCGGTAAACATAATTGTCAATGGATCCCGCCGTGATCTGAATCGGCACGTCGAGCTTCTTGATCCACTTCTCCACTTCGTCAAATACGCCCGGGTTGGGAGCGACCGCGATCAAAGTATTGATCCGATCGACTGCGAAGAATTTCACGGGAGATGCTTTCTCGCTGAGCGCCAGGCTCTTGAAGATCGATTCCAGTTCCTTCGCGATGTCGCTCGGCCTGCCCTCCTTCAATTCGAAGAGGCGGACACGCTGAGAAGCAAACGTATCGCTATCGAATAAGCCAAGCAGATCCATGAGGCGGTGCATGTTGCGCCGGCTGTCCTGAATGAGGAGCAGATTCGCAGGAGCATAGGTCGCCATGGTGGCGCCTTCACCGATGAACGGCTGCAGAAGCTGCTGAACGTCGCCCACGGTTGCATATTTCAGGAAAACGAGATTCAACATCGTTCGATCGTCTTCCTGAATATTTTTCGCGTTCACTTCCGGCTTCAGCGGCAACCGGTTTACCTCTGAGAGAGGTACGATGCGAAAAATGTCACCGACCTGGATCATAGCCGCGCCGTTCAAACGCAGGATGAGATCGAGGAGTGACCGGCTGTCGATCGACTTGGTCTCGCCGTACGTGTTTATGGTGACAGCACCCTTTACGCGGGGATCGAGGATGTAGTTGATCTTGAGCTGTTGGGCGAGGATGGAGATGACATCCACGAGCGATGCGTTCTGCAAGTTGAGCACTGGAGCAGGCGTCGACGCGGGCTGCGCGGGAGCCGCCTGCGCCGGAGCTGGCTGCGCGGGCGCAGGAGTGGCCGGAGCGGGCGCCGGCTGTTGAGCGTGCAACAGGCTCGCAATGACGATCACGAGAAAGCTCGACTTCAGAACGGTTGTGCTCACTTAGTCCTCTGTTTCTCCCAAATGGCGCGCTCGTCCTCATTCAACTCCGATTTTTTGCGCGTCCACTTTTGTACGCCGAACGGAGTCGGCCGCTCGAACTTGATGCTGTCGCCGTCTTCCACGGCTTTCGTGCCGGCTGCCGGTGTATTGCTGGTCAGTTTCCCAAAAGGAGTGGAATCAGCAGGTTTTTGCGGAGCTGAAGCGGCCGCGGCGCTCGCGGCTGCGACGTCGCCTTGCTCCGTCTTGGTAACTCCAAAGGGCGTTTTCTGATATATCCAGGTCTTGCCGGCGGTGTCCGTAAAGCGGTAAGTGGTTTCGTCGACCTTCACGGCTCCGGCGGGAATAGTAACCGCGGGCGACTTCTTTGTTGCCTCGGCCTTGGCGGCGGGCCGTGGTGCGGGCTTCTTCGGATCGGCCGCGAGGCATACGACACACACGATCCATGCGATTGCTGCAAACTTCATAAAATCTCCTCTTGGACCGTCTCTACTTTGACGGCTCCCAATAGCACGTTGAGCCGAATGGCGAGGCTTTGACGATCTTCTTGAAGCCATCGGCTACGGTACCGGCAGGCGAACTGTCGCCCGGTTGGCACGCCCGATTCTCGCCGAGTTCCACCTTGGACGGTTTGGGTTCGGCTGGTGGAGGCGGTGGGGCCGGAACAGATGGCGCTTTCGGCGGCTCCTTGCTGGCAGTTGTCGCTGCTTCCGCCTGTGCGTTGCTTGCGGCTACCTTGTCAGCCAATTCTTCCAGACGCTTCTTAACCTCTTTGCCTTCCCATTCAAAAGTGATCTCTTTGTTAGAGACGGCGAGAACCTTGAATTCGCCGATCTTGTCGCCAATTTTGTAGGGTTTGTTTTGGCCGCCCGACTTCTCAGACAGCAGGACCATTGGTCCGGATCCAAAATCCATGACACCGTAGGCAAAGGGTAAAGGCGGCATCTTCTTTTCCGGAGGCGGGGGAGGCGGCGGCGGAAGGATCACGTTTGGATTCCGATCGCGGGTGAACAGCATTTGCTGAGCAACCTGCGCATAGCTGGTAGCGGCTACAGGTGCGGACTTCGGAATGGACGGGATATTCGGCGCGGGTACAGGCGAGGGCTTCTGCTTCAACACCGTCTCCTGGTGCCCTTTCGATTCGAGGTACTTCTTCCTCAAAACCGATCCGGCGGCCACGATGGCGATCAACAAAATTACGTTCAGCAGGAGCAATCGCTGCTTCATAATGTGCTCCCTGTCTTCTTATCGGGGATCAGCTCACGGCGCACGACCCCGGTGACGGTCACCCGCACGGGCATGATCTTTTCCTTCGGATTCGCGTTGCCCACACGGATCTCATTTGACGCGATCAGCTCCTTCTGGTTCGCCAGATCGGCCAAGAGATTCACGAGTTGCTCAATGCGGCAATCGAACGAGACGCTGACGGTCACTTCGCCGTAGTGCGAGTCGATCGGTTTGATCGGCCCGATCTCCGAACTCCGCATGTCGATTGGAGGATTCTGAGACTTCATGAGCCGGCGCACAATTTGGATGAGCTGCGCCTGCGCCTGTTGTGACGTGTCGGCTTCGATCAGACCTTTCTCCCGGTCCTTCAACTCGGCTTCTGCCTTATCGAGCGCCTGCTGACGGCCGGGCACTGCAGCGGCCGTTTGCCGAAGTTTCGCGAGACGCTTTTCAGCGGCAGGAACGTTGTCCACTGCAGCAACTGTCGGCACTACGGTCGTCTGCTTCGGATCGTCAGAAGCGAGATAGCTGACTAGCAGGATGCCACCTACCGCGAAGGGCAAAATGGTGACGAGGCGCTTTTCCCGTTGTGTCATTTCTTCGGCGCCTCCCGGTTTGCACGAATGCTGAATACTTCGCCATTAGCTACACGTGTGGGCGCCATCGTAAATTCGGAAGCTTCGAAAAGGGGCGAGTTATCGATCGTCTTGAGCAGATTTGCGGCGGCATCCACCTCACCTGTGAGAGTGATCTGGCCGCGTCGCACTTCGAGACTGTTCAGATAACCGGGAGGCGTCACCAGCTTCGTCAATTCGTTGAGCGCGTCCAGGTCCTCGCGCGAACGCTTGTGATAGTCTTCCAGGAATTGTGCGCGACTCTTGGAGTCGGCGATCTTCTTATCGAGGATTTCGACTTTCCGGGCCGCCGGCTCGACCTTCTTGATCTCACCCTGGAGAACCTTGAGGTACCTGCCGTTTTCCAGGTTGGAGTACGCGGCGAGCGCGCCGACCATCAGGAGCAGAATGGAGCCGAGCGCGAATGTCGGGACGAGGCGCAGGCGCGAACTGCCCTTCCGCATCTCTGGCGGAAGCAGGTTCGCGCTCAGTCCAAGCCAAGGGCATGCCCCCGCGAGAGACGTGGCGTAGGGCAGCGCCCGCTGTTCGAACGCTGCGGTCTTTGGATCGTGATTGGGCGGAAAGACTTGCGGCTTGGGCAGCAGCGTGTGTAGTTCCGCGCCGTGCGTCTCAGGCCCGAGGCGCAGTTCGGACACGGCAAAGGCAACCGCTCTATCGGAGGCGTAAGGGAAGCCCGCCGAGAAGATTGGGCGTGATTCGCTCTCGCCGTAAACTTCAAATTCGCCGGCACCTTGATGAACCGCTACGAAAGCGGCGGGCGGCGCGGAGTGCACGCGGAAAGCCGAATGGATGGCAGCGGCGGAGAAAGTGAATGAAGCGACCTTGATGCCGGCCTCGGCGAACAGATTTGCGTACTGGTCCAGTACATCCCGGCGCGTGATGCCGACCAGGACCGACGTGGTCTTTCCGATACGCGCGAAGGCCGAAACGGCTTCATCCTCACCGTAAGGATGGAGCGAATCGATTTGCAAAGCGATGGCAGGGCCGAGATCCTCATCCTTTACGCCGGGCATCGCAATCTGGCGAACGATTACTTCGCGGCGAGGCAAGAGGACTGTCGCCGCAATGTGCGCGGCGCCGATCTGCTTTAAAAACGCGTTGAGTTCGCGGCCCCACTCAGCCGCGGGCCGGTTCCTGTAATCCGTGACTGTTGCGGATCCCAGCACAGCGATACTGTTGGGGCGCACCTTGGTAATTGTGACGTTCAGGTCGTTGGCGAGGATTTCAACGCCGACGCCGGTGCCGAAGGCGAGCCACTTGCGATAATCCGTTGCCATGCTCAGTTGTCGTACCAGCGCAGAATTTCGTACGGAGGATTGTAGCCGGGCTCCCGGAACTTGACTAGTGCCGAGACGGTACGCCGCAGGTCGGAAAGTCCGCCATTGGGGAGTGCCAGTTGCGCGGTGGCCCTGAAGGTGTACATCGTACCGCCGCCCACGCGAAGTTTGCCATAGCCGGGACCTGCCGCCTGCGCGAACATTTGCAACTCACCCATGTTGTGGAAAGGTGCGGCGCGACGCCGTTCTACGATGGCCGAAATCACCTCAGGGTTAACTCCGATGGTGGCCAGCACAGCAGGTTCCGCGGTGTTTACATCGACATTGTTCGGTACCGCGTACACGGACATGCAATCCTTCAGACCGGCTTTTCGCATTAACCGGCCTTGCGGATCACGTACATAGCTGCCATAAAAGAGTTCCGGCGTCACGCCCTTCACAAGGAGAAGTTCCTCTAACTCTTCAAAAGACGAGTGGCGCGCCCGAAAAGACGGAGTGCGTGACAAATAAAACTGATCGAAGGGGGTCAGCCCCCCGGGCGAAGCCGTCCGCCAGTCCAGAATAGCGGCCGTGATCCCCATGGCGGCCTCGGGACCCACACCTAAGTTGATGAGAAGACGGGTCACGTCCATGGGCTCCGCCTGGTTCACGCTGATCTTCGAAGACTCAGGAATAATTTCGACAATGGCCGGGCCGGAAGGGAAACGGAATGCCAGCCGTGCTTTCCCCTGTTCGTAAAAACGCGCAGAGCCGTCCGGATTGCGGTACTGCGGTCCCCAAAACATATACAGCAGAGCCCGTTCTACTGCTCCGGCAGCTATGTAGTGCGCGCGGGCTTCCTCGGAAGCGGTTGCCGTACGCTCGGTTTCCGCCCGGACGGAATTGGCTACGGAGAACGCGATAGCCGCCAAAGCTGCCGTCACCCACATGACTGCGAGAAGGGCGCCGCCGTTCTGCCTGGCTCTCACTCGTTGTACCTCGTGAAAACGTCGCGATTCACCCGCATAGGGGCAGTGACTGCCCCGATCTGCAGTTTGCCGTCGTTCGGATCGAGCGGGCGCATCTCGACGCGGATTGCAGCGGGCGGACGGGCTTTCGCCCACCGGGGAACCCAGCGCTCGGCGCCGGGAGGCTGCTGCAGTTCTTCCTTATAGAAAAAGCGGCAGGAGGATAGCTTGTCCGCAAGTACGAAGGAGTGCGGGCCGGCTACTACCTCGCGGAAGTGTCCAGTGGGCAAGCCTTCCACGTCGGGACCGACACCGGCGCAGAGCTGACCGGTGGAGAGAGCGCCCGTGTAGAGAATTTCGTTAACGATCAGCCGGACACCTGCGCCGTTCTCGCCCGGGATCACCTGATACTCGAGAATCTGGGGATAGCCGCGGGTGGCGTCCTGCAGCGAGTAGCTGGAAACCAGGCGCATAGTCTGTTCCTCCCCTTGAAAGAAGACCACGCTGGTGATGCCGCCCTGGGGCACGACGCAGTCCGCTTTTACGGGCATATAGCCGGCCAGTTGTTGGCGAAAGACACGCTCGACACCGATGACGCGGCGGTTGCTCATGAGACGGCCGTTGGACTTGGTCATTGAGTTGAGGCCGACGCGCAAAGCAAACAGCATTCCGACGGAGAGGAGGCTGAGGAGCGTGATGGCGACCAGAAGTTCCATCAGCGTTACGCCGGATTGCGTGTGTCGAGCCCGTGAAGCCCTCATGGCCGGACCGCGATTCCCTGGGCGATATCTTCCTGCGTGAGGACGTTCCGCCGGAAGCCCTCCATTGTGAAGGTGCGGCGCTTATCCGCGGACATCCACCAGACCTCCAGTTCGATACGGTCGAGAACGAAGTAGCCCGGCGCCGGGTTGGGCACGGTTTCGTAAGGGGTAACGCGCGCACGCCAGCCGGCATTCCGGCCCTCGAACTGGCCTTGGAAGGTCTGGAATCGCGGCACTTTCTTCAAGGCGAGAAGCTCGTCCATTTTTTCGCGGCCCAGGAGCGTGGCCTGATCGTAGTCGGTCAGTTTCGCTGCATTGCGGAGCGAGCCGGAGAGCGCAGACAGCAATCCGGTAATGGCAATGGCCATGATGACCGTTGCCACCATCACTTCCAGCAATGTGAATCCGCGTTTCTTCATTGTTCGACTTGGGGCACGCCAGTGATCGGATCGACGCGCACGACCCTCTTGCGTCCCTTTGTGTTCGTAATTTCGATGCCGAATCGCGGCACGGTGCCGCCCGGGTAGAGCAGGTACACGCGGCTGGTTTCGTCATTGCCGAGCGCCGGGTGCTCGGGCAAAATGCGGCTGATTTTGACTCCGTCCGGCATTTCGAGCTTCTTGAGGAAGGCCGGGGCGACGGAGCGGAGCGAGAGGGAGTTGTCCGCCTTGGAGATAGTTACCTCCACTGCTTCCTGCCGGCGTTCAGCCCGGTTCAGCCCGCTATTCAGGAAGCTGACGATCGAATCGGACGCCGACGTAAGACGCAGCGCCTCCAGTCCCGCTGTGACGGAGGGGAAGCTGATGGCCGCGATCAGGCCGACCAGCGTCACCACGATCAACATCTCGATCAACGTGACGCCCTTTTGACAACTTCGCATTGAAAAGAACTACTGCGAACCTTTCCAACTCACGATATCCGCGTTGATGCCCTCACCCCCAGGCTGGCCATCCGCTCCGAGCGAGGTAATGTCGGGCTCGTCGCCGTGCTCTCCCGGATACTTATAGATGTACGCATTGCCCCAGGGATCGTTCGGGATGTCCTGCGGCAGGTACGGCCCTTCCCAGCGGTTGACGTTCTGCGGCTTCACACGCAATGCCTTCAGCCCTTCTTCAGTCGAAGGGAAAGTGCTGGTATCGAGCTTATATTGCCCCAGCGCGGTGGCGAATGCATTGATCTGCGCTTTGGCAGCCGTGACCTTTGCCTTGTCGGCCTTGCCAAGCATCTTGGGCGCCACCAAAGCCGCGAACAATGCGATGATGGTGACGACCACGAGCATTTCGATGAGCGTCACGCCCGCTTCTCTACTACGCCTTCTTCTTTTCTGTTCCATACCTTCCCTCATTTAAACCGCCACGTCGTTGATACTTGTAATCGCCAGCAACATGCTCAGGATAAGCGCGCCGACAATAATGCCCATGATGAGAATGATGAGCGGCTCGAACAGCGATGTAAAGCGTTTGATCGAGGAGCGCGTATCGTTCTCATAAATATCCGCCATTTTGGCGAACATGGTATCCAGCCTGCCTGTTTCTTCGCCCACCGTAAGCAGATGCCCGGCGAGCGGCGGGAAAACGCCGGTGCGCTTGATGGGAGTCGCGATGCCTTCACCGCGCTTCACACCCTGCATCACGGGCTGAAGCGAGTTGCTGATGCGTTTGTTATTCAGTGTCGCACCGGCGATTCCAATCGATTGCACCAGCGGGACGCTGTTCGCAATCAGAGTGGACATCGCCCGGGCAAAACGCGAGACCTCCGCCTTCCGGAGCGCATCGCCGAGCACCGGAATCTTCAGACGAAACGTATCCCACCAGAGGCGGCCTTCCAGGCTGCGTATGTAGACCTGAAATGCGATGGTGCCGCCGAACAGAGCTACACCGCCAGGAAGCGCCCATTGCTTCACAAAATTGCTCGCTTCCAGCATGATTTTTGTGGGCAGCGGCATGGGAATGTGCGAATCCTGGAACACTGTGGCGAAGCGAGGCACAACAAACGTCAAGAGAAACACGATGGAAGACGTACCGGCGACCGCGAGCAGCGTTGGATAAACCATCGAAGAGATGATGTAGCTGCGCAGGTCATCGCGGGTTCGTTCGAATTCAGACAGCCGCTCGAAGACAGGAGACAGGGAACCGCCGGCTTCGCCCGCGCGCACCATGTTCACGTAGAGATCGGAAAAGTATTCCGGATGGACGGTTAAAGCGTCGGCAAGAGACTTGCCCGATTTGACCAGGCGCAGTATGTCGGAAATGAGCGCGCGAAATTGCGGGCGCTCGGTCAGTTCACTGGCGATGCTGAGCGCCTTGTCGACAGGGATCCCGGCATTCAACAGCGTGGAAATTTCCTGAGTGAAGAAGAGAATGTCTTTCTTCTTGCGGCCGCCGAAGGACGGCAGGCTGAGTTCAAACGCCCCGGCCTTCTTTTCGCGCCCGACATAAACAGGCGTCAGGCCCTGTTTCCGCAGCTCCTGCGCGACCCACTTTTCCGTATCGGCATTCAGCACGCCGGTGCGCGTCTTGCCATCGGAAGCGACTGCTTTGAAGTAGAACGCTGCCAAACTAGAACTCCTGCGTGACGCGCATGACTTCCGCCGCGGTAGTCACGCCCTGACGCACTTTCAGCCAGCCGTCTTCGCGGAGGTTGCGCATGCCATTGCGGCGGGAAGCCTTCGTAATCTCTCCAGCGTCCTCATTTGCCATGATGCGCTTACGAATATCGTCGTTGATCTCCATCAACTCGAAGACGCCGACACGGCCGGTGTAGCCCGTACCAAAGCACGCATCGCAACCAGCTCCTTTGTAGGTCATGATGTGATCGCCATCGGGTGTCATCCGATAGCCGGCGTCCGCCTTGCAGTCCGGGCAGATCACGCGGACCAGACGCTGCGCCAGCACGGCGACTAAGGAAGACGTAATGAGGTAATTCTCCACGCCCATGTCGGTAAGCCGTGAGATGGCGCTAGGCGCGTCATTCGTGTGCAGCGTGCTGTATACGAAGTGACCGGTGAGCGAGGCGCGGATCGCGATGTCGGCGGTCTCTCGATCACGAATTTCGCCGACCATGATCACATCCGGATCCTGACGCATGATATGACGCAGGCCGCTTGCGAATGTAAGGCCGATCTGCGGATTCACGTGGATCTGATTGATTCCGTCCATCTGGTACTCGACGGGATCCTCGATGGTGATGATGTTCTTATCGGTCTGATTGATACGCTTCAGCGCTGAATACAGCGTGGTTGATTTACCGCTGCCCGTCGGACCGGTCACAAGAAAAATGCCGTGCGGCAGGGAGGTGTAATGCTCCATGCGGCCAAGCATGTGGCCGTCAAAGCCGAGGCGCCCGAGGTCGTAGAACTCACCGGCTGAGCGGTCAAGCAAACGCATGACGACCTTCTCACCATAGAGTACCGGCAAAGTTGAGATGCGAAGGTCGACTTCGCGGCCCATCGACTTGATCTTAATGCGGCCATCTTGAGGCAGGCGGCGCTCGGCGATGTTGAGCTTCGCCATGAGCTTGACACGCGAGATAATCGCGGGGCGCAGCTCTCGCGGAGGCGGCTCCTGTTCGTGGAGTACGCCATCAATGCGATACCGTATGCGGAATTCCTTTTCGAACGGCTCCATGTGAATGTCGCTGGCGCGCTTTTCCACGGCGAGCGCGATCATGGCGTTTACGAGGCGTATGACCGGTGCCTCGCTGGCCATATCGCGGAGGTGTTCGAGATCTTCGTTCGCCTGCGCAGCATCTTCTTCGAAGCCGGCTCTCGAAGCAGCCTCGCCGTAGTATTTATCGACGGCTTCGACGATCTCGGCTTCGCTCGCTAACGCCGGCTCGACGCGTAATCCCGTGAAGGCTCCCACGGCATTAATGGTTTCGAAATCGAGCGGATCAGCCATTGCGAGCGTGACCGCATTGTCGTTCAGAGCGACCGGCAGACAGCGGAATTGGCGCAGAAAGCGGGGTGAAAGCTTTTCCGTCTCAGGCGAGACGGCCGGTGGACCGTCGATTGCGATCAGCGGGACACCGATCTGGTCAGCGAGCGCGTGCAACACGTCTTTCGCGGCGATGAAGCCGAGGTCGACCAGAATCTTGCCGAGTTTCTCCCCGCGTTCTTTTTGCAGTTCAAGAGCCCGCTCCAGGTCATCGGGTGTGATCTGCCTGCGGGACATAAGGATCTCCCCAAGGCGCATGGGGCGGGCCGCAACCGCAGTTGCTTCAGTATTCAGTGATTCGGAGGGCAGCATCTAAAGCCGTTTTATTTCCGTGCATCGCTTCCAGCAACGCTTTCTTGGAGGCCTGCATCACCACTTGGCGAGGAAGGCCATTCGTATTTTCCCAGTTGTAGTAAAACAGCGTGACGCCGAGCACCACCTGCTCACCGGTCGAGATGGCATCCAAAGAAGCGGCTGAACTAATCAGCATCTCACGCATGTTCTGCTTCAATGCTTCGAGCCGCTGGGTCTTTTTCTGACGGATCTTTTCAATCTCTTCCTTCGTGTATGCCGGGCGGAACGGCGACGGCGCGGCGCTGGCGATCAGGTTCAACTCCGTGCTGAACACCACGCCGAAGCCGTCGACATAAATGCCGCGAGTGTCGCCCAGTATATAAAAAGGATCCTCGATGCCGACCAGTTGCAGCCGCCGGTCGAAGCTCTTTTCCATGGCTGCGACCGCGGCGCGGGTTACCCTCGGGGGAACACTGGAAGCACTCAACAAAGAAGCCGTGAGTAAGAGTGTGGTGATGGTCCTCATTGTCCTACCCCCGCATCATTACTGGCCCGCATGTATACTCCGAGCCGCTTGCGTAGCACGTCGAAATTTTCGCCGAGCGTCACCAGGTCCGCCTTGTGATTGAACTCCATGCGCCGCTGGTCCGCCAACACCTGCTGGAGTTGCACTGACTGCCTGGATTCGCTTTCGGCAAGCACCTTCTCGAGCTTGGCCTGCACACGGCGGGTTACTTCGGCTTCGACCTTCGCCTGATCGAGATGCTGTGCGGACGCCACGGGCGCCGGTTGCGCAGCCCTGGTCTCCACGGCATGAAATATGATGGCGGCCGAGAGCATGGCTGCCGATGCAAAGCCAAGTTTGGCGCCAGACAGGCGATGCCACCAATTCGGCGCAAAGACCTTGTCGGATATGAAGGCGATGCGCCGCGGCGGCTCTTCTTCCCGGACAGCGAGCAAGGCAGTTTGCGTCACGCTCAGGGCTTCCAACTCCTCCCGGCATGCGCTGCAGGCGGTTAGGTGAGTTTCCACGTTTCGGCGGTCCTGGTTGGACAACTCGCCGAAAAAATAATCTTTTAAGTCAAATGGTGCACAACGCATACCGACCCCACTTCAAGCATCTGAACCTGCTACCGGAGCCAGTGTATCCTTCAGGAGATCAAGCGCCGCATATAAGCGCGACTTGATAGTTGAGACCGGACATGCCAGGATCTCCGCCATCTCCTCGAATTTGAACCCTTCATAGATCTTCAGAACAACGGCTTCCCGCTGATCCTCAGTTAGTCGCGCCATGGCCCGCTCAACTGCCAGGCTGACTTCCACCGGGAGCATCCGGCGGCTAGGCGCATACTCGGCCCATTCCTCCACCATTTCGGTCTCCGGGCGGTTCTTCCGGAGAAGCGAATAGGCTTCGTTATGTGCGATTCGATATAACCAGGGTCCAAATCGCGACGGTTCTTCCAGCTTGGCCAAATTTTGGTATGCCTTCAGAAAGACATCCTGGCTGAGATCCATCGCATCTTCACGGTCCTTGACCAGCCGGAAGAGGTAGTTGTAGATACGCTTATCCCACCTGGAAATCAAGAGGTTATACGCCTCTACATTCCCCTTGCGGGCCTTTGCAATTAAGTCGCGATCCTCTACTTCCCGAAAGATCAACTTTTCGGCTCCGTGCAGTTAAGACGCCGGGTGGGCAGAAAAAGACGGGAGGAACTGATACCCGAAGTGTACCGCAGAAAAAACAAAAGGCGCGTACCCAGGAGGGACGCGCCTTGGAGAAACGGACCTTCGGAGAAGCCGGGCTTAGGCCTTCTTGCGGCGGGCAACCGCTAGACCGACAAGCCCTGCACCTAGAAGAACAAACGTCGCCGGCTCAGGAACGCCAGGTGTTGGTTCAGCCGAAAAAGTGCCAGAGGCCGAGTAGGTGTTCGTAAAGGGACTCGTTACACCAGACGACGGAAGCGCCGGATTTCCCGCGCTGAAGCTTAGGGCCATTGCCTGATTCACCGGCGTCGGAAAGCTCAATACTCCGGAGCTATAGACCAATTCAGTTAGCAGCGGGGTCGCAACGTTGAAAGTGGCTGCCGAACCACCCGAGCCACCACTGAAAGTTCCGCCGGAAGGGCCACCCGTGAAGTTGCCTGTGAGCAGGTTTACACCAGCATTCGCCCCCGTACCGATCAACTTGATTGTGCCCTTGAAGTTGTTTTCGGTATAGTTTGTGCCGTCGTTTGTCGGCGCGGTTGTGGACGTTGCGGTCAGTATGAGATTGGCGTTAAGCAGACCGGTATACTGCGGAGCTACCGGGACAAGAAACAGGAAGCTGACGTTGTAATTTGCACTTAGGCTTCCCGTTGATCCGTTCCACGAATAAGTAATTCCGTTGGTTGAGTTCTGCTGAAGAAACTGTGCGAATGTGACCGGGACAGCGGAACCGACGCTCGAAAACGCCAGTAGTGCTCCCACCGATGCGAGTAATATTTTTTTCACTAACCCTCCGAAGACGTTCCGGGTGAATTCAGCTCAAATACAGCAAATCCGTTATCCAGACCGTTTTGCTTTAACAGAATAGGGGGTGGGTCCGCACTGTGTCAATAGCGGCGTAACGCAGCGTTACAAGAGGAGGTCACTTTTGGGGCCCTCGCAAGCTTCTGAAAAAGAATGCCTTAGCTCCACGATTCTTGGGCGTCTAGTACTTTTAGACTGGAAGATACCATTACTTATCCGCCGTTTTAGAACCCTTGCGTTTCAAACAAACGGCCTGAGGAAATCCATTGCTAAGTGAAAAACCCTAGCAATAACTAATGGATTTTCTAGGTAGATCGCATCCACCTACACCGCTATTGCCTGAGCGAAATCGCTGACCACATCCTCTGCATGTTCGATGCCGACCGAAACGCGAAGCAGGTTTTTCGGCGTTTTACTGGCCGGACCTTCGACCGACGCGCGATGTTCAATCAGAGTATGGGTACCGCCGAGACTGGTGGCCCTCGTCGCCACGCGCATTTTCAAAGTTGTCGCGATGGCCGCCTGCTCGCCAGCTCGGACGAGGAACGAAAGCATCCCTCCCCCGCCCGCCATTTGCCTGCGCGCAACCTCATATTGAGGGTGACTGGACAACCCGGGGTAGTAGACACGCTCGACCGCTGGATGCCCCTCCAGAAACTCCGCAAGCTGACGTGCGCCGTCGCCTTGGGCCTTTACCCGCAGCGCCAGTGTATCGATCCCACGCCGCAGCAGCCAACAATCGAACGGACTTGGCACCGCACCTCCGAAGCGCTGCGCGGTTCGGGCGCGCTCAAACAAATAAGACGGGTGCCGCGTTATCAGAGCCCCTCCCATCACGTCGCTGTGTCCTCCCAGGTACTTCGTCGTGGAATGCATAACCACATCAATGCCCAGCTCCAGGGTCCGCTGCAGCACTGGTGTGGCAAAGGTTGCGTCACAAACAGTCATTGCACCGGCTTGTCGAGCTATCGCGGAGATCGCTTCCAGGTCCGTGACCTTCAAGAGAGGATTAGAGGGCGTTTCAACCCAGATCAGCTTCGTGTTGGGCCGGACCGCAGAGCGGACCTGCTCCAGATTCGTCATGTCAATATAGTCAACCTGAAGCTGGTTCTTAGCGAACACGTCAGTCACGAGTTTGCGCAAGCCGTAATAGACGTCATCAGGCGCGAGGATGTGGTCGCCCGGTTCCATCGCCTGCAGCACGGCTTGCACTGCAGCCAGACCGGAAGAGAACGCCAGTGCCTCAGTCCCGCCCTCCAGCGCAGCCAGACACGTTTCTAGATCTCGCCGGTTCGGATTGTCTTCCCGGCTATAGCTGAAACCTTTCGGATAACCAAGATCCGCACCGCGCTCGAAGGTGGTCGAAAGATGAATGGGCGCCGCCACCGCTCGCGTAGATTCGTCGATAGCACGTCCCGCGTGAACCGCCAGTGTTTCAAATCGCATAGCAACTATCGTCACAGTACCATCGAAAGAGTGCCAGTCCCCCTCATTGAATACAGAAATGTGACTGTTCGCCGCGAAGACAACGTGGCGCTCGACAATCTGAACTTATCCATATATACGGGCGAGCATGTGGCGATTCTCGGACCGAACGGTTCGGGAAAATCTTCGCTCATCAAGACAATCACCCGTGAGATATATCCCTTGCTGAAGCCCGATTCCTGGCTTCGGATCCGAGGCGAGGAACTGTTTGATGTGTTCGATCTGCGCTCCACACTCGGGATCGTGTCGAACGACCTGATGCATGCCTGTACACGTAACTACTCTGGGCTGGAGATCGTGGTTTCCGGATTCTTCTCGAGCGTGGGGATCTGGCCGAACCATCATGTCACGCGGGACATGGTGCGGCGCGCGCGCGAAGTGCTGGAATTGCTAGAGGTGGCACACTTGGCGGATCGGAATACGGATGAAATGTCGTCCGGCGAGGCTCACCGGATCCTGATTGGCCGTGCGCTGGTTCACAATCCCAAGGCCTTGATCCTGGACGAGCCTAGCACCAGCCTCGATTTCCGGGCACAGCACGAGTTGCGCGAAACGTTGAGCAAACTGGCGCGTAGCGGCACGGGAATCGTGCTCGTGACACATCATTTGCCTGATATTATTCCGGAGATTGAGCGGGTGATCCTGATTGACCACGGGCGCGTTATCCAGGATGGCCCCAAACAGGCGATCCTCACAGCTGAAGCGCTTGGCGCCCTATTCCGCATGCGGGTTGAAGTTGTAGAGAGGGCCGGCTACTACCAACTTTGGTGAGAGATAAATTCAGAGCCACCGTATCAGAGAAAGAACTTCTGGGCCATTTTCTGCCACCAGGGCCAATCGTGGCAGAACCCTTCCCATACGTCGAGCCGGTGCGGGATCTGCTTGATGCCGAACTCGTGCGCGAGCTTCGTGTTCTGATCAACTAGCGGATCGTGGTTCCCCACTATCAGCACGTAGTGGTTACTTCGCATGTTGCCGAGATGCCAAGCATCGCTCAGCTGGCGCATGTAATCCAGCGGTGCGTGATAATAGGCGTCCTGATTATAGAAACCATCCAAGAATCGGTGCGGAATGTCGAAGGCTCCGGACATGCTCACCGCATACGCAACCACATCGGGGTGCCGCAATGCGAAGTTGATCGCGTGATAGCCTCCGAAGCTGCATCCGGCACTTCCGATCTTCCCGTCCCACTCGCGATTGCGGATGAACGGACAAACCTCATTTACCAGATACGCATCGAACGCATTCTGCCGATGCAGGCGGTCTGCAGGATGCGTGTTCTTGTTGAACCAGCTTTCCAAGTCAACGCTATCGACGCAGATGAGTTGAAGGTCACCGCGCTCGATACGGGGAGCAAGCGTTCCCACCATACCGCGATCTTCAAATTCGAAGAAGCGTCCGTAAGACGTAGGAAAAACAATCACCGGAAAGCCGGCGTCGCCGAATACAAGCAACTCCATGTCTCGATGGAGGGAAGGGCTAAACCACCTGATGTAATCGCGATGCATGTGCAGGACGAAATCACATGGTACATGAGTGAACGCAAAAAAGGCGCGGAAGCCTTAGCCGCCGCGCCGCATTACGAGCAACCCTATTGGTTCTAAAAAACGAACTTCAATGCGAACTGCATCTGACGCATGTTGGTACGCGTTCCTCCGATAGTGCCGAAGCCCGGCGAAGTCAGGGTCGTATTCGGATTACTCCAGTTCGGGTGGTTGCTAAAGTTGAAGGCCTCCCAGCGGAACTCCAACCGGTATCGCTCGGTGAAATTGAAGTCCTTGTGCGTCGAGAAATCCCAACTCAGAATCCTTGGCCCAATCAACGTGTTGCGGCCAACGTTGCCGAAGGTGCCGAACGGTTGTAAGACATAGGCGGCCGTGTTGAAGAAATGCTCGGTTGTCTGCTGACCTCGCGGCAGAACAGGATCGACACCCGTGGCGTTCGGCCGGTCGAAACCGCCGCCCGTATTCGCCTGGTCTTTGCCGCTCGAGACAGTGATCGGGAATCCGGTTTGGTAGCTGAAAATCGAGCCGATCTGCCAGCCGCCAATCACCGCGTTCGCCACCGGATTCTCAATCCCTAAGGCGCGTCCCTTTCCGATTGGCAAGTCATACAGTGCGGAGGTCACGATCCGATGGCCGACGTGGAAACTGGACAACCCACGATCGCACTGCAGGCACGCACTGTTTTGGGGAAACAGCGTATCGCCATCGTGAGTCCGGATGGCGCTGCCGGTATCGATGCTCTTCGACCATGTATATCCGAACAGGTAAGTGAGGCCGCTACTGTATCGCTTCGTCAACTTTGTCGAGAAGCCGTGATAGTTGCCGTTTCCGGCATTGTCCACCAACTGAATGCGTCCGAATTCGGGAAATGGAACGCGCGTCGAGTGTGGCGTTGTGCCCGGAATCTCTTCGTTCACGGCCCGCAGTTGTTCGAGGTGATGTGATTCATTGCCCTCGTAGCCGAGTTCGAGAAGCGTATTGCCGGGCAGTTCGCGTTGGATGTTGAACAGCCACTGCACCGTGTAAGGGGTCACGCGGTCGTATTTATTGGAGAACGAATAGGGAGACGACACGATAGCCTTCGCACCAGCCAGTCCTGCGAACGCATTTTGGAAGGTATAGAGGTTCTTCGAGTCCGCCTCAAACCGGGTGCGGCCGGCCAGGTTTCGCGCCATGTCGAACCGCGGGTTGCCGGTGTCCTGCGAGTAGAACATCCCAAAGCCAGATCGAATCACCCACTTGGCACTCGGATTCCAGGTCACTCCAAGACGCGGTGCCCAATCGTGATAATCGGTCTGGACTAGCCGGTTGCCGAGGCTGCCGTCCTGCTTCACTGTAATACCGGGCCAGAACAGGTTCACACCCGCGTACGGATCGGTTCCCGTGCCTTGCCGAAGGAAGAAGGGATGCAGAGCCGGATCGGCAACTCGCGGCACATGCAAGTCAGCGGGGATGGCGACGGTAAACAAGTGGCCTGTCTGATCTTCCCAAGGCGGAGTGAGTTCGTAGCGCAGACCCAGATTTACCGTAAGGCGCGAGGTCACCTTGTACACGTCATCGAAATAAAACGCGTAGGCCATATTGCGGAACTGAGCTTGCGCGATGGCAACAGCAGCTTCGGACCGGCGAGAGTAGCCGAGCAGAAAGTCGGCAAATGCGTCGCCGCCGGACTTCACGAGCGAGTTATTCTGGAGCGCTGTGATCGCGGTTGCATCTGCTTCGAATGTGAAGGAGCCGCGGGCAAACTGGTTGCCAACCTGGTTGTAACCATCGTGCCGTACTTCGCCGCCGAAGCGGAATGAATGCTTACCACGTATCCAGGAAAAGTTATCAATGAACTGCAGTGAATTATTATCGTTCGCGTACGGGCCCTCCGAATCGTCGCCGAAGCCGCTGTAGTTCTGCAGACTGACCGAAGGAATGCCCCAAGTGACCGGATCTCCGCCCTTCAACCCCGGGATTGCGAGTTCTGTCACTACGTCCCGCTTGAAGGCGAGTTCGCGTCCGGCGGAGTTGAAGAAGCGTGTGTAGCCGAAGCGAAATTCGTTGACCTTCGTGGGGCCGAAGACGCGCACGTTGGTCCCCATGTATTGCTCGACGTTCGTCAGGACCTGAAAGCCATTTAGCTTCAGGCCTTCGTTGAGCTGGTTCTCATCGCCCCAGCTATAGCGGCCGAACCACTGCGAGTTAGAGGACTCGGCAAAGTCCATCCGCAGCACGAATTGATCCTTGTTGCGAGGTTGACCCTGTGTATTTTGGAAGTTGCGAACAAGGCTGGATGTGGCGACGTTCGGAGCTGGATAAAACTCCAGGAATTTTTTTGCGGTCGGATTGATGCGGGCGTCCGGAATGATATTTCCCGGGAAGGGAGTTTCGGTCACTTCGCCCGCGGCGTTGACGACTCGCGTGGCTGGATCGTAAATAGTGATGCCCTTTGGGAGCAGTTCGCTGAAGTTGCCTCCACGCATCGCACTCGAGGGCAGATCATAGATGGCCTGCACCGTGCGGCGCTGGCGGAACGACTCATAGTTCGCCATGAAGAACAGCTTGTTCTTCCCGTTAAAGATTTTTGGAATCCATACCGGGCCGCCGAGAGTGAACCCGTACTGGTTCCACTTGAATGGATCCTTGGGGGCTACCCGGCTGGTGAACGCATAGTTCTTGGCGTCCAATTTGTCGTTGCGGAGAAACTCGAACATCGTGCCATGGTACTCATTCGTTCCCGGCTTAGTGGATACGTTGATCTGGGTCGCCTGGCGGCCGAACTCCGCTGGATAAATGCCGGTCTGCACCTTGAATTCCTGAAGGGCGTCGATCGACGGCTGAATCACATAGGTGTTAAAGTTCGGATCCGTATTATTCACACCGTCAAGCGTGAAATTGTTGAAGTAGCTGCGCTGCCCGCTTACGGAGATGTTTTGGCTGGCGCGCTCCCCTCCCTGGCGGGATCCGGCTTGTCCAGCGCTACCGAAGCCGAAGCTCACGTTCGGAGCGAGGGAGACAAGCTGGAGGTAGTTGCGCCCGTTTAGGGGCAATTCGACGATCCGCTTGTTCTCAATGACGGTACCCACCGTCGCGTTCTCTGTCGAGAGCAGCGCGGCCGACGCGGAGACTTCCACAGACTCACTCACTTGGCCTAACGGCAATTCGAGGTCAAGGCGCGCATTTTGCTGCACCTGCAATTCGATATTGGAACGGGTCACTGCTTTGAATCCCTGCTTCTCCGCCCGGATCGTATAGTTGCCGGGGTTGAGAGCGGGGAAGCTGTAGATTCCGGCTTCATTCGTCGTCGCACTGCGCGCCACATTAGTACCGGTATTGGTAGCGGTAACGCTAACACCTGGGATCACGGCTCCCGATGAATCGTGGATTTCGCCGCTGATCTCACCCAAAGTTTGCGCCCACGTTGGAACGCTCGCGAAGACAGCCAGCAGTAGAACAAACAACTTGGTTCGCATTTACAACTCCCTTAACCGAGAATGTCAAAGACTGGTATCCGGCAGCGGTTACCGTCGCGGACTTGGTTCAATATAGATACAGTTTTCTAATTGTGCTGTCAAGTAACGGAAGGGTTCGGTTAAGCTGAGAACTTGCTACTGGATCAAGTACTAGACTGGATCGTACGTTATGGCTACGTAGGCATTTTTCTACTTCTCGTTTTCGGGATTGTTGGGCTCCCCATTCCCGACGAGACGATGATGACCTTCGCCGGATACATGGTCTACAAAGGCAAGCTGAACCTGCCGGCCACGTTCTTGGTTTCCTTCGCCGGAAGCGCGTGCGGGATCACGATCAGCTACTTGATCGGGCGGAGTCTAGGATTGCCGCTGATTCGGAAGTACGGGACTTATTTTCACTTCACGGAGCGGAATCTCGCGAAGGTACATGATTGGTTTGAAAGGATAGGCCACTGGGCCCTCACATTCGGCTACTTCATACCCGGCGTGAGACACTTCACCGCTTATGTTGCGGGCGCGGCCTACATGCCATACCGTGAGTTTGCTATCTACGCGTACTCCGGCGCGAGCCTGTGGGCGGCTTCATTCATCTCATTGGGCTACCTTTTCGGGGACCAGTGGCAATGGGTACTCGCACAACTGCACGGCCCGATTCTGTATGCCGCAATCGGGCTTGCTTGCCTGTTCGGACTTTACAGTACGTGGCGGTTCTTCAAAGGCGCGCAGAACTGAACGCGCCTGAGCGGGATCTGCCGTGCCCTAGCGTCTGGATCGCTTCAGTAGCGTCAGGCTACTGAGAAACGCCCCGATCGCGCCGGCGATCAAGGCGAGCACTGCGTAAAAGTGATCTTTCCCCGTGAATGCGTAGCCTTGCAGAAGAAAGCCCCGAACCATGAGAACCGCAACGATGAAGGTCCAGATGGGAAAGAGATACCGGAAAATTCCGGAGATTGCCAACAGCAATGCGATCAATCCGGCGAGGCTTCCATAAAAGACCCAGGCGATGAGTTCGTCGCCTTTCCAAGGCAGCATGGAAAGGTCCAGATTGTGGGCGTTGCTTGCCTTTGCCAAGCCCGAAATCCCGAGAAGAAATATGCAAAGGATGAGATGGTACAAGTAACTATACAGACGGAGTAGAGTGGCCATCAGACCTTGGTGGGATGCCTCCTGTAAAGTGAAGCCTCATTGTATCAAGTCCGGGTTGCCAGATGCCGATCCTGTGAATGGAGTATTCATGAAAGCTGTTTTTGCTGTTATCTTTCTCCTCAACTCGGCCATCGCAGCCTTAGGGCAACTCTCACCAGATCAGAAAGTTTTCGACTTCGAGCAACTCGCTGGACAGTTCGCGAAACAGTACGCTCCCTATGAATGGAAGCGTGACAACTTAAAGGTCGATCTGCTGAACGTTAAGCCCTGGCTCGAAAGGATTAGGAATTCCAAGACTGACCTGGATTTCTATGAGATTTCCTCACAATACGTCTCATCATTGACAGACGTTCACTCGGAGTACTACACCCCGTCGACCTTCTTCGCGTTCCTGCCGATCCGATTTGACATCTACGATGGAAGGGTGCTGGTGGATAGCATCAGCCGGAGTTCTCTACCAGCAAGTCGCTATCCATTCGAAGTCGGCGATGAATTGGTATCGATCGACGGGCAGACGCCTGCCGAGTTTATTAAAACGGTCAACCGATTCCAGTCCTACGGCAATCCGCGATCGACAGATCGCTGGTCGGCCTCATACCTCGGCTTCCTGGATCAGAGCGTAATCCCGAAAGCGCCGCAGGTTGGAGATAACGCAACGGTAGTCATCCGGCGCCAGAGCGGCGATCTGGAAACGTACCAGATCGCATGGCGAAAATCAGGAAGGCCTCTCGTACAGAATGGGCCGGTGCCCAGTCCAAAGTCGGATGGCCTCAAGGCCGCCTCTCTGGTGGATGCTGAACCCATTCCAACGCTGTCGTACCCGCGCGCGTTGTCGGAAACGTTCGATGCGTATCCTGCGTATCTGCAGGCACTCCTTCAGCACCAGCGCAATGTGCGCCCGGGGAGGAATCTGCGGAACTTCGGAGCCGCCGTTCCTACGTTCACGATGCCGTCCGGATTTACACAGCACCGCAATTCGTTTTTCTACGACGGAGTCTTTACAGCGCAGGGCAAGCGGATCGGATACCTCCGGATAGGCAACTTCGAGCCGACTGCCTTCCAGGATCTGGATATTCCGATCACTGTATTTGAGCGCGAGATTGCGTATCTGCAGGCAAACACCGATGGCCTGGTAATAGATGTCATGCGAAACCCCGGCGGCTTCGGCTGTTACGCCGAAGAGTTGCTGACCCGGGTGATCCCGTATCGCTTTGCTTCGTATGGACAGGAAGTGCGGCCGACTTACGCGGACGTCAACTCTTATTACGACGCTGTGGACGCCGCCGTTCAAGACAACTCCCCGCAGTGGGTCATCACGCTGCTACAGAAATATGCGAGAGAGGTAGAAGCAGCTTACGGCGAGAATCGCGGCCTGACCGGTCCATTGCCTGCGTGCACGGAATCATTTGATCGCGATCCGGCAACAGATAGCAATGGTACGGTGATCGCGTATACGAAGCCTGCGATCCTCCTAGTGGATGAGTTCACCACCTCGGCCGCCGACATCTTCTCCGCAATCTTCCAGGACGCGGGCCGCGGGCCGCTGGTGGGCTTCCGCACTTCAGGTGCAGGTGGTAGCGTTGGCACCGTTCCCGCGGGAACTTACGGCGAAGCCACAACCACTATTACGCAGACATTGGTCGTCCGCCCAAAGATGATTGCCACGCCGGAATTTCCGACCACCAACCTCATCGAGAATGTCGGCGTGCGTCCTGACGTAGAGGCGGACTACATGACGCGAACAAACCTGCTGAACGGCGGCGCGGATTTCGTGAACCGCTTTACGCAGGTCATGCTGGATCAGCTCAACCAAAACAACTGATTGATTGAGGTGGGAGGCTTCCACGCCTCCCGCAAAGTTCCTTGTGATTTACCCTCCCCGGACATCTTGATCGGCCCGCCTCCGCTATTTACAATAAAGAAAGAGTGGGAGTGTATACCCAATGCGGACCAGGATATCCTTAACGGAACGGAATCTGGGTATCCTGCATTGCATCGTGCAGGAGTATATCGAAACGGGCGAGCCAGTCGCTTCCCGCACGATTGCACGCCGGCTCGGTGAAAACCTGAGTCCCGCATCGGTTCGGAATGTGATGGCTGATCTCTTCGATGAGGGGTATCTTTCTCAGCCTCACACGTCGGCAGGCCGCATTCCTACAGAGAAGGCGTTTCAAAGCTATGTGAAAACGCTCGCCGCCCGGCGAATTCTGCTGAACGAACTGCATCGCTTGCGAACGGAATTAGGAGCGGTAGACACGATGCAGGGGCGCGTAGAGCGGTCTTCGCATCTGTTGACCGAAATGACCCGGGGAGTCGGCATTGCGGCAGCCATCCCAACCTCTTCGCAGATTCTGGACCAGATCGATTTGCTCGGTCTCGCTGACAACCGCGTTCTCATGGTGGTAGTCACTCGTGACCGGATGGTCCGGAACCGCCTGGTCGCGCTAAACGAACCCATTCCGCAAAACGAACTCGAGAGCATCCGCAACTACCTCAACGCGAATTTCAGCGGCTGGATTCTAAGCGATGTTCAACGGGAGTTGGGGCGGCGGCTGGCCGTTGAGAGTTCGGCGTACGACGCGGTCTTGAAGCGGCTTAACCTGTTGTATGAGATGGGATTGCTCGATATCGGGTTATCGCCGGAAATCCATATGGAAGGCGCTTCGAATCTGGTCGGCCTGGATCTGCATCTTACTAGGGAGAAGCTTCGGGAGCTGTTTCGCGCGCTGGAGCAAAAGAAGAAGATTCTGCTCCTGTTGGACCGCTTCCTGGAGCAGCCCCACGGTGAAATCGGCGTACAGGTAGGATTGGCTGATTTGCATCCCAGTATGGGAGAGTTATCACTTATCGGACTGAACGTCACACTGCCGAGCGGAATCTCGGCAAAGATGGCCGTGCTGGGTCCGATGCGAATGAATTACGAGCGTGTGATCTCCGCCGTGCTGCATGTGGGCCAAGCGTTTCAAAGCGCCCGCTAGGCCCTCTACTTACAGAAAACAGGACAGATCCGTTGCGTGCGGCCGGATGTCTGGCCCTCCAACGGAAATCCTGTGGATCCCCGATCCTGAATTCAGCGGCTCTGCCGCGGCGCTCTGATAACCTGAGAGTTGGGACTAGTTTGACATGGAAGAAGAAGTGAAAACCGCTGATACGGCGTCGGTAGCTGAAGCCACCGACCAACTTACCGCCCTTATTGAAGAGCGGGATAAACTGGCGCGGGAAAAGGCGGACTTACAGGATCTCCTGCTCCGCCGCCAGGCAGAATTTGACAACTATCGCAAGCGCGCAGACCGCGAACGAATGGAGTTCGCCGAGTACGCCGCGATGGACGCCGTACGCGCCATCCTGCCCGTCATCGATGACCTGGAACGCGCATTGCGTGCCGCCGCGAATACCGAATCCGCTAATGACGAGTTCGTCAAAGGCGTCGAGCTTGTGTACCAGCGCCTGCTGGAGTCCTTGAAGAAATTGGGCTTGGAACCCATTCCGGCGACGGACCAGAAGTTCGATCCGAACCTTCACCACGCGGTGAAGATGGTGCAGAACGAGGAACTGGAAGACCATACGATCCTCGACACGTATCAATCCGGATACAAGTTCAAGGGGAAACTCCTGCGGCCGGCCATGGTGGAAGTGGCCGTGCGGCCTTGAACGCTTTCCGCGTCAGAATAGGGATCTAGGTGACGAAACGAGATTACTACGAAATTCTCGGTGTAGAACGTGGGGCCGACGAGTCCGGGTTGAAGAGTGCCTACAGAAAACTTGCGCTCAAATACCACCCGGATCGGAATCCCAATGACAAGGAAGCCGAAGACCGATTCAAAGAGGCTGCGGAGGCTTACGGGGTCCTGAGCGACCCCCAAAAGCGCGCGGCCTACGATCGTTTTGGGCATGCCGGAGTACAAGGCGCCGGTGCGCCGCAAGGGTTTGACCCCGACGCGTTCGCTGATTTCAGTGACATTCTAGGCGATTTCTTCGGTTTCGGCGATCTGTTCGGTGGTGGCGGCGCAGGCCGCCGGCGAAATCGCGTCCAGCGCGGTGATGATGTCCGGTATGACCTGGAGATTACCCTGGAAGACGCGATCCGCGGGATGAGCGCCGATATCCAGGTGCCCCGCGTAGAACCCTGCACCCGTTGCAGTGGAAGCGGTGCGGAGCCCAATGACGGCCTTACCACTTGCCCCATGTGCAGAGGGCGCGGCGAGGTGATTTTCCAGCAGAGCTTTTTACAGGTACGGCGTACCTGTTCGCAGTGTAATGGCCGCGGCCAAATCATCCGCCGCCCGTGTACGCAATGCAAAGGCGAAGCTTACGTCCGCAACAATCGCAAGCTGAAGATCAATATCCCTCCCGGCGTGGACAACGGAACACGGCTACGCCTTCAGAATGAAGGCCAACCCGGCGTAAACGGGGGTCCTCCGGGAGACTTATATGTAGTCGTAAAGCTGAAAGAACACGCTGTATTCGATCGCGAGGAGAGTGATCTCCATTGCACGGTTCCCGTCAACGTTGCCCAAGCCGCACTCGGCACGGAAGTGGACATTCTTACCTTCGACGGACTGGAGACGGTCAAGATCCCGGAAGGCAGTCAAAATGGTTCTATAGTCCGGCTGCGCGGCCTCGGCGTGCCGAAACTGAACGCGAGCGGCCGCGGCGACTTGCACGTGCACGTGGATGTACGCGTTCCGACAAAACTTACCCGGGAACAGAAGAAGTTGTTCGAGCAGCTACGCGAGTCTCTGCCTGCCGACAACGAGCCCCACGAGAAGGGTTTGTTCGATAAGGTCAAAGACTACTTCATGTAGCCCGAGGGCCGCTTCTCTCGCTGCGTTCAACACGCTGTTGGCACCTCTCAACCTCCGGTTCCAACCACCTGGACCGCGTGCATTGAAAAGGCCGTCTGCCGTGTGCTATCTATAGTTTGATCCGTAGTATTTCCCCGAAACACTCACTCCGGACAGCGAGCATACACACACATGGCATACGTGATTGCAGAACCCTGCATAGGAACCAAGGATACGGCATGCGTTGACGCATGCCCCGTCGATTGCATCCACCCGAAGAAGGACGAGCCGAAGTTTGCAGAAGAAGAACTTCTCTACATCGACCCGGTCGAATGCATTGACTGCGGCGCCTGCGTTCCTGTCTGTCCGGTGTCGGCCATCTTCGCGTTGGACGACCTCCCGGAGAAGTGGAACGACTTTGCGCAGCGAAATGCTGCCTTTTACGGCAAGTAAGAACGCCCGACAACATCGAAGAACCGAAAAACAGGGAGCCCGAAAGGCTCCCTGTTTGCTTTTCAGGCAAGAATCTGAACAACTCCGGGCGGCTATGGCCTGTACACGGCGATCGACGTGTCGGTCTCCCAAACGCGCACCGATGCAATCCGCACAGGCACTTCCGGGCTCGATTGGGATAGACCGCGGTTGACCTCGTCGTAGAAATATTTGGCGATGTTCTCAGCCGAAGGGTTGATGATGTCAAAGGGGGGCAGATCGTTTATGAACTGATGGTCCAGACGGTCGACCGTCTCCTTCATCCATCGCTTCAACTCCACGAAATCGACCAGCAGTCCGTTGGATGCGAGTTTCTCTCCGGCAACCGTAAGCTGCACGCGGTAATTATGACCGTGCACATTCTCACACTTCCCCTTGTAATTCCGCAGGGCGTGCCCGGAGGAAAACTTCTGTTCTACGGTAACCTCAAACATCGAAAAATTTCTGAACCTCGCTGATATCAGTGGTGAAACGGTAGTCGGGCAAGCTGTCGAAGAAAACCTGGCCGTAACGCTGCTTCGTAATTCTATTATCCAGGATTGCGAGCACGCCGCTATCTGATCGGCTCCGAATCAGCCTTCCGAACCCCTGCTTCAGAGCGATCGCCGCCTGGGGGATCTGGTAATCGTAAAAGGGATTTCCTCCCTGGCTACGGATGGACGCGACCCGTGCTTCCACAATCGGGTCGCTCGGCACCGCAAACGGCAGTTTGTCGATGATCACGCAGCTTAGCTGCTCGCCCTGGACGTCCACCCCTTGCCAGAAAGAGGATGTCGCAAAGAGCACGCAGTTCGGGGTGTTTCGAAACTCTTCAATCAGCGCGCTTCGCGGCGCGGTGCCTTGCAGCAAGGCCGGGTATTCGATGTCGAACGAGATCCGGTCGTAAACCATCCGCATCTGCTGGTAACTGGTGAACAGCACGAACGCTCTACCCTGGCTGTATTCAAGCAGCCGAACGATTTCCTCCGAAGCAGCCCGCGTGAATGCCGGGCTCCGAGGATCCGGCATGTGCTGCGGCACATATAGCAGTGCTTGCGTCGCATAATCGAACTGGCCATCCACGACCAGGGAACGGGACTGCGGAATGCCGAGCCGTTGCTGCGTATATTCAAAGCTGCCGGCTACGGCAAGCGTCGCCGAGGTGAGCACTACCGTATCCACCCGATTGAACAGCTTCTCCTCAAGTACATCCGACACGCGTATCGGCACGGCGTGGAGATACGTTCCGCGCCCTCGCTTCTCAACGAAATACACGAAATCTTCCTGCGGGTTTTCGAGCCAGAAGCGCAACTTTTCACTGAACTCCCGCGCACGACGGTAAAGTGGGATTAGCTCCTCAGGGGCCGATTTCACCAGTTGAAGCTGCAGCGCGATCATCTCCAGGGAGCGCTGAAAATCGCGGTACACCTCTTCATAATTTTCGATAAACGCCTGGTGCGCACGAAATCCCGCACGGCCTTCGCTCTCTCCAAACAGACCGAAGAACTGATCCGCGTACTGCTCTGCCGTATTCAAAATACGGTCTAACTCGGTACTCCCGAACTGCTTCACCCGAGCCAACACCGAAATGTCCCGCCGCAAATCGTGAAGCTGATGGCTGCTCACGGAGATCCCGAAATACTGTCCGGCAACGTCTTCGATTTCGTGCGCTTCATCGAAGATGACCGCGCCGTACTCCGGAATGATGGAGCCGAACTCTTCCTCTTTCAACGCGAGATCCGCAAAAAAGAGATGATGGTTCACGATAATGATGTCGCTCTCGACAGCTCGCTGATGCATCGTCGTCAGGAAACAGCGTTCAAACTGTTCGCACTTGGATCCGCTGCAGAGGTCCCGCCGCGCGTCCAGCTTCGACCATACGGTGCTCTGTTCCGGCAGAGTCTTAATCTCTGCACGATCGCCTGTCTCTGTGCTCTTCTCCCACTCACGGATGATCTGAAAGTCTGCTACTTCTTCCATTCCGTTGAGAATGGGCGTGCGGTCCGCATCGTAGATCTTCTTGCGGCACGCGTAGTTGTTCCGCCCTTTCATGTAGCAGACGCGCAGCGGATAATCGAAGTGCTTCTGGAGGAAGGGCACGTCTTTGAAGAAGAGTTGTTCCTGCAGGTTCTTCGTGCCGGTAGAGATCACAACCCGCCGTCCGGAAAGAATCGCCGGGATCAAGTACGCGAGCGTTTTGCCGGTTCCGGTGCCTGCCTCTACAATCAGGTGTTTCTTCTGCGCAAGGGCGGCCTCGATGGCCTCGGCCATTTCGAGTTGTCCGGGTCTGTGCTCGTAATTCGGGTGCCAACGCGAAAGGATCCCGCTCTTTGAGAAGAAGTGCCGGGCTTGGAGCGCCTTCGTAGAAGTGGCGGACATCAGACCTCGTTCACAGCTTCGGCGAAAGCTTCGAAAATGCGCCTGTCCGCATCCGAAACGCCGATCCGGTCCTCCGGATGCCACTGTACAGCGATTGCAAACCGGTGTGTGGGAATTTCCAAGCCCTCGATGATGCCGTCCGGCGCGACCGCTGTCAAACGCAGTCCTTCCCCGAGACGGTCCGCCGCCTGATGATGACGCGAGTTCACCGCAAACGACTCTCCTCCAACGATCGCGGCCAACTTTGTACCCGCACAAAGTCTCACTTGGTGAGCATCGGCCGGCTTTGGGCGGCCGCCTGCCTCATGCGAACGGCTGGGGATGTGTTGAATGAGTGAGCCGCCCTGCACCACGTTCAAGATCTGCAGTCCTCGGCAAATACAAAGCAGTGGGATATCCTGACGCAGAGCTTCGCGAATCAAATGCGATTCCAGTTCATCTCGTTCCACGTCCGCCGGCTGAGTTTCCGGAGCGGGCTCCTGCCCATATAGGAATGGAGCTACATCTGCACCGCCGCTTACCAGCAGCCCATCCCATTCAGCTAGAGAGCCGGGATTGGACACGGATTCCAAACCAACGCTGGACAGTGCCGCTCGGTAGGGCTCTGCCTTATCTGGCTTGCTGGCACTATACGTGAGTGCGACGCGTCTGGCCATTGGCCTTGCCCCGCCCTGAGAGGCAGCTAGCCTTTCGTCTTCGGAGGTACAAAACCGGGCGGCAGCGCCGCGCCGGGTCCAAAGAAGTAGTCTTCCATCTGCTTCAACAGGAACTCCTGCGCCTCTTTCGTCCCGAGGTTCAGGCGGTACTCGTTCATGATCATCTTCATCTGCTCAAGCCACATCTTCCAAGCTTCCTTGGAGACGTTCTCATAGATTTTCTGGCCGAGTGGATGATTATCAAAGGGCGGTTCGTCCAGGCCTCGCATTTCGCGGCCAAACTTCACACACATGACCTTGCGACCGCCGTCGTCTTCCTGCTTGTTGGAGAGGCCTACAAATCCGCTACCGCATCCCATGCATCCAGAATATCATCGGGATCTATAATGCGCTGCCAAATAGCTGGCGGGCGGTTGTGGCACGTCCCCAAGTTCGAATTTCCTGTTGACTGCCCTTTGATAGCGCTTCAAGAGCTGGCGGTTCGTGGCTCGATCATAATCGTATTCCTGAAAGGCGACCATCAGCTCTACCTCCCAAGGCTCGAAAGAGTTGCGGCGAACGCAGCCATGCAGCATTTCATGCACAAGACGATTGAATCGTGTGCGGTCTATCGATTGCGGCATATGTAGTGCTTATCGGCCGCCCCAGACACGCTACTAGCCGAAAACAGGCCGCACGGTTAAACAGGAAGGGCTCTCAGTTAGGAAGCTCGGTGCTCCATATATTGCTGGACACTTCATCGAGCGAGAAGATCAACATCCCGTTAGACACGGCAAGGCCGGCCGCATCGGGACGCTCCCCCGTTGTAACGAAAAACGACCTGCTGGCACTGTGGAAGTGTTGCACGGGAAATATATTGCCTTTGGGCTGCATGGTATTGCGCTCAATCCGCCTGGCCCAAACGCACCGGAACCCGTCCCGCTGCGATAGAAAATACACGACGGACCCTTTGGGCGAGAAGACAGGATGTTCGTCGGCGGAAGTCCCATCCGTCACAGCCTGCCATTCGCTCGGGTCCGATGGCTGCTCGCCCCGAAACGGCGCGAGGAAGATTTGCTTATGGCCAGGCTCATTATCGGCGTGGAAAACAATCCAGTGATCGTCCGGCGAAAACTTTGCAGCATGCACCGCGAACCTTGGATGAACCAGGAATTCGCTTTGTGGCCGGCTCTCGTACCGGTGATCGGGGCCAAGATTCGTGGCAAGTACGCCAATGGTTGTCCGGCGTCGGCCTGTCTCGAACAAGAGCCATTTCCGGTCGGCGGACCAACTCGTCGGAATTCCGCAGTCCGCGCAAATACGCCTTGCTGCGCCGCCGTTTGCAGGAACTGCGTAGATCGCTTGCCACCTCTTACCCTGTTCGATCACGCGATATGCGACCTCCTTGCCATCACGTGATACACGCGGCCGGGATTTTGATACCGGTCCGTCCGTGAGCGGCATCTCACGCCGGTCCTCGAGGTTCATGCGATAAACCTGGTAAATCCTCAGGCGATTCGAAAGGAAAACAAAAAACGAGCCGTCATCCGGTGTAGAAGGATAAAACTCCCAGGCCGCTGTGTTCTCGGTGTACCGGCGGAGTTCGCCGGTGACGTTCCCGGTCTCCGCATCCACAGGCAACCCAAAAACTGAGGAATGAGCGTTCCCACTGGTGAACACTAAGAGCTTCCCAGCTATGGCAGGATGCAGTTCCAATCCGCTGCCGAACGTAAGCCGCTGTGGTGGACCGACTGCCTGCCAAGTGCCGGAATTCAATTGGATTCGATACACGTTGGTGCTATCCCCGATTCTCGCCGTGTAGATTACAGAATCGCCAGACCACTGGCTGGAATCGAGCGCATTCGGCAGAACCGCGGCCGTGCGGTCTACGTTGAGAATCCTAAAAGCTCCGGTCTTAACCGGTTCTCCTTGCGGGAAGCGCATGACCCACAAGTCATGGCCTTCTTCAGGAATATCGCTGTTCTTAGTTCCACACACCAGAACGTGTTTCCCGTCAGACGACCAGACCGGAGTATGGGAGTCCTGGAAAGAGGGCAAGAGACGGCGCGGGTTGCCCCCTTCCGACGGAATAACCCAAGCCGAGCCCGGGTTGAAATTTTCGCCTTCAACCCAATAAAGGATCCACTTGCCATCGGGCGAGAAGCGCGGGCCCCGGCCACCCTGTATCAGAAGCACCTCTTGGCCGCCAGAGGACGGCACGCGATAAATTCCACCGCCATCCCGCTCAGAGCGGTAAACCACGAAGCGGCCATCCGGAGAAAACGAAGGCTCCCGCTCGTCCGCTTTGTCGCTGGTCAGCCGAAGAGGGGTGCCGTTGTCCATCGACTGAATCCAGAGGTCCAGATTCCCATCCCCGCTGCGGTCGGATGCATACGCAAGCAACCGGCCGTCGGGCGACAGAGCAGGATACGAATCCAACCCCAGATTGGTGGTGACCCGGTGCAGAATTGGCCCTTGAGAAGATGTTTTTGAAATCCGAGACCACAGCGTGGCGCCGGCGATCGCGAAGGCGGCGATTGCGCCTGCTGCGGCCCAATAAATCACCTTCGGTGGTGAAGTTCCATGGGCGGGTTCAGCCTGAGCGACCTTCTGGCGGAATTTTGGGACGAAATCGCCGGCAGGAAGATCGATGACGAGAGCGTCATTCAGTCCCCCCTTTTCGTAGTATCGTCGAAGCCTTGCGCGCAAATCTGCCGTCTGAGACAGGAGCAGTGGCAGGCTATCGTGCAGGACATCCTGCTCGCCACAGACGGTTTTTTCAACGCAGAAACGGAGAAGTTCCCTCGCATCCTCGGAATCGGCAAATTCGGGGCTTAAGAGCACGCGCCGTAATTGCGCATGCACCTCGTCGACAGAAATTTCATGCCCAGACATCTATGGCTTGAACCAATTTAGCGCAGGTGCGGGTACTCTGGCGCAGCGGGAGCGCGCGTAAACGCCGAAGGTTCCCGGTTTCCGCAAATGGAGGGAATAAAAGAGGGTGGGCTGACCCGGACTGTATCAGCCCGGGCCGGTAAAGTCTTGCGTCGTCTGCGACTTACCTCTTTTTCTTGCCGCTGGCCGCGACAGCAGCTAGCGGCGGCGCATCTTCCTTCTGGTTCAGATTGATGGTGCCGATCAAGGAAACATTCCCACCCGCGGCGAGAATCTTCTTGCTGGTGTCCTTAGTGCAGACGAAATTGACTCCGCGGACGGAAACAAACTTCTCGATCGTGCCCAGCGGCACCTTTGCCTGCAGCAGGATGATGATCTCAGATTCAGAAAGGGCGGGACCGGATGGCACCGCGTCGTCCTGGGCCATAGCCGGTGCGAGGCTGAGGCCGAGGAACAGAATGCAAACCGCCGAAAGGCGGCAGAACGAACGCTTCATAAGGCAATTCCCCCGTGATTTCTTCCTTGACGGAAGGAAGAGTATAGCATTGAACAGGGGTGCCGGTAAACGGTTACAGAGGCAGGATCTCTTCGCGATCCGGATTGAACCGTAAACGGCGCTTTTGCACATATGCGATATTGCCCAGATGCGATGCTTGAGCCGAACGATGACCGATATAAACGTCTCCGTTCGGTAACTTACGAGTTTTCACGCAGTCGAGGAAGTTCTCGACGTGATCGATCGTCTGGTCGCGGTCCGTCGTGACCACAGTCGGTGTCGCTCCTCTCCCCTTAGGGGTGAACTCGTAACGGCTACGAGTAATGAACAACTTGCCTTCCGTTCCGCACAGTTCCACTGCCGCACCGGTTATTCCAGGCGCTAACGTGCCTTCGAACGTTGCAGTCCAGTTGTCCGGATATTCCAGCAGAACATTGATTGTGTCTGGCGCGGTGCGCCCGTCCTTGTAGTAGTACACTCCTCCCGCGGCCACTGCCGAAATTGGATTGTCCTGCTCCAGAAACATGTGAACGACGTCGATCCAGTGCGTGAACAGATCGGTGACCTGCCCGCCACCGAAATCGAGGTATGCACGGAAGTTCCAGTATTGCTGAGGATCCCAGTCGCGCCACTTTACCGGACCCAGAAACCGAGCCCAGTCCAGGTTCGATGGCCGGGTAGCCATACGCGGAGGAGCCTTCATGAGGTGCGCACCATTTCCGTGCCACCACGTACGTGCGAGCGTCACTTTGCCCAGTTTGCCTGCCTTGACGATCTCTTCTTTCGCTTGCAGGTAGTGCCGTCCGGACCGCTGCTGCATACCCACCTGGCAAATGCGATCATTAATGCGAGCTGCTTTGACAATCGCAGGGCCTTCCTCGATCTTCAACGTCAGCGGCTTCTCGCAATACACGTCCTTCCCTGCGTTGAGTGCATCAATGGCGCAGCCCGCGTGCCAGTGGTCCGGCGTCGCGATGAGAACCGCATCCAGCGGTTTCAGAGTGTCCAGCATCTTCCGGTGGTCTCTGTACGTCGCAGCACTCGACGATCCCGATTTGGTCTTGGCTTCGTCTGCGCGTTCCTGCCAAACGTCGCACACGCCCTTGACCTCCACCCTGTCGGTCTTGACGAAGGTAGACATGACGTACTGGCCGCGTCCGCCGCAGCCAATAACACCCAGGTTAATGCGATCATTCGCGCCCAGGATCTTCGAATAGGAGGCAGCCGTGCTCATAACGGCGGCTGTCGCGGCGCCACGCAGCACCGTCCGGCGGGAGAGGTCTTTGGAAGGCATCACGGGAATTATATATCGGCTACGTTCCACGCGCCCGTAAAATGGAAATATAAAATGTCGCGAAGGATTCACGTGATTGGCGCAGGACTCGCCGGGACGGAAGCGGCCTGGCAGGCGGCTCAAGCCGGTATTGCGGTCGTACTGCATGAGATGCGGCCGGACCGGAATACACCGGCGCACAAGACTGGACTGATGGCTGAGTTGGTTTGCAGCAATTCACTAAAGAGCGAGTCCGAGAACACCGCACCCTGGCTCCTAAAACAGGAGTTGCGCAGGTTAGGCTCGCTCGCCATGGGCGCAGCCGCGAAAGCGAGAGTACCCGGTGGCCATGCGCTCACCGTAGATCGCGACCTGTTTGCGGAGGCGATCACACGCGCGATTGAGGGCTGCCCCGGAATTGAGATTCGCAGAGGAGAGGTAACGCACATCCCGGAAGAGGAAGTCGTTGTGATCGCATCCGGTCCGCTGACGAGCGATGCGCTCGCCGAAGAGATCGCACGGCTCACCGGCTCCGAACGGCTCTTCTTTTATGACAGCATCAGCCCGATTGTCGACGCCGACACGATCGACATGTCCGTCGCATTTCGCGCCTCGCGGTACGGGAAGTCGCTCGATGGCAGCGACGATTACATCAATTGCCCGTTTGACAAGCCGCAATATGAAGCCTTCATTGCGGCACTCGAGTCTGCACAGGCATTCTCTCCGAAGATCGCAGAGGACGTGCCTTACTTCGAGGCTTGTCTCCCCATTGAGGAGATCTGCCGCCGGGGAAAGGACACGCTCCGCTTCGGACCTATGAAACCAGTAGGCCTCACTGACCCGCGCACGGGGAGACGACCGTACGCCGTTGTACAGCTCAGGCAGGAGAATGCGCGCGCCGATTCTTACAACCTGGTTGGATTCCAGAATCACCTGCGGTATCCGGAACAGGCTCGTGTCTTCCGGATGATTCCCGGATTGGAGAAAGCCGAATTCCTGCGATATGGCCAGATCCATCGAAATACCTACATCAATGCGCCGGCGCTGCTCACTCCGACGCTGCAGCTACGGGCGCGGCCGGACGTATTCTTTGCCGGCCAGATCTCAGGCGTGGAGGGCTATACGGAGTCGATCGCCACGGGATTACTGGCAGGACGCAATGCCGCGGAATTTGTGCTCGGTCAGCCAGTACGTCCGATGCCCCGGGAAACTGCACTGGGTTCTCTGTGCACTTATATCTCGAGTGCGGATCCACGCGACTATCAGCCCGCGAACATCACTTTCGATTTGCTGCCACAACTGGACGACGCAACGCGCCAGCGGATGCGGCACGATAAGAAAGCGCGCCATGCCGAAGTATGCCGGCGCGCTGTTTCCGCCATGGACGCGTATCTGGCCGTTCCGGTATGCTAGCCGAACAAATCCCTGAATATATCGGCCATCTGCGGCGGCAGAACGCATCCGAACACACTCTGCGCAACTACGAATCCGACCTGGAGCAGTTCCAGGACTATTTCTCGCCCGAGCCAGCCGAGTTCGATGCGCTCGTAATTCGTGAATGGATGGGCAAGCTGTACGAGCAAAAGCTGACACCCGTCTCGATTCGGCGCAAGCTCGCGGCAGTGCGATCTTTTTTCCAGTTCCTGCTGGAACGCGGCGTAGTCACCAAGAACGTCGCCAAGCTAGTTCGAACTCCGAAGGCTCCCAAGAACGTTCCTGCGGTCATGACCGCGGAGCAGACTAATCAACTGGTGGACAGCATCGGGCGCGGCGAGTTGTCTCGGCCATTTCCCGAGCGGGATCTCGCCATTTTCGAATTCTTGTACGGATGCGGATTACGCGTCAGCGAATTGACCGGCCTGAATTTGGAAGACATCGACAGGCCGCAGCGCTACTTGCGAGTACGCGGGAAAGGGCGAAAAGAGCGCGAGGTACCTTTCGGCGAGAAGGCCGCCACTGCCTTGGATCGATACCTTGCCGTACGCAAAGCTGCCCACGCCGAGCGCGCCCTGATTACGAACTTCAAAGGCATGCGGCTTACATCGCGAAGTGTCGGCACAATTGTGAAGATGTACGCGACCGCACTGGCCGGCGATTCGTCTCTACATCCGCATAGCCTGCGGCATGCCTATGCCACTCATCTTCTGATCGATGGGGCCGACCTGAGAAGTATTCAAGAGTTGCTCGGTCACGCGCAGCTTTCTACAACTCAGAAATATACACAACTGTCTCTGGCCGATCTAATGGCGGTGTACGACAAGTCACATCCGAAGGCTTAGATGTTAGTATGGCCGCTCTATTGCTCGCGCTGCTTCTTGCAGATCGCATTGGTCGAAATGCGTTCGCGAATCTTCGCCGGGGTCCGGATGCAACCCGATGTTATAGTAAGGATTCAACACGTTACTTAGGCGCTGAATCCGTAATTATAACGAGTGTACGTCCGCCGCACTTGCGAATGGCTCCGCGCCTGCGTATACTGGTATCTTTGGGTTTCACCTACAGGGAGTAGTGTCCGGAACGCGGTTTTGCTGTTCTGGCGCCTCAGGATCAGACAGACATGCCAAAACGTACGTTTCAGCCGAATAACCGCCACCGTGCAAAGACGCACGGCTTCCGCGAAAGAATGAAGACCAAGGACGGCCGGGCCGTTCTTGCCCGCCGCCGCGCCAAGGGCCGTCACAAGCTCACGGTCAGCGACGAGCGAGTGGTCCGCTACGCCGACTAAACCCGTCACAGCCCAGAGCCATCCGTTCCCTAAACAGAACCGGCTCTTGCGCTCGGGCGATTTCCGAAAAGTTTATGACCAAGGGTCCCGCTTCTCTTGCGGCCTGTTTGCCGCCTTCTATCTGGCGCTGCCGGAGGGAGAACCAGGGCCCAAAGTGGGTTTTACCGTCTCCCGTGCCATGGGCAAGGCCGTGGTGCGCAACCGCCTGAAACGCCGTATGCGCGAAGCCGTTCGTCTGCATTTATGGCAACTTGATAGTAGATGGGCCGTTGTGTTCAATCCCCGGAGGCCAAGTCTCACTGCTCCGGTCGAAGTACTGGAACGCGACGTCGAAAGGCTCTTTCTGCAATGCAAGAACTCGTAATCGGCATGTTGCGTATTTACAAGAGTTGGATCTCCCCCATGTTGCCGTCTGCTTGCCGGTTCCACCCCACCTGTTCCGAATATATGTCAGAGGCCGTTCAGCGCTATGGCGTGTTTCGCGGTATCGGGTTGGGTGTCCGTCGGCTTGGCCGCTGTCACCCATTTTGTGAAGGCGGCGTCGATCCCGTCCGTTAACAACTTTCATGCCAGAGTCCGAAAATCCAAAACCCGATAGCCCGAAGAAGCCCGGTGA
This sequence comes from uncultured Solibacteraceae bacterium, assembly GCA_964464925.1. Classification (GTDB taxonomy): domain Bacteria; phylum Acidobacteriota; class Terriglobia; order Bryobacterales; family Bryobacteraceae; genus CAYXLI01. The sequence continues at coordinate 207,973 of CAYXLI010000005.1, forward strand.
GAAACAGGAAATGTCCAACGAAGCGCGGCTGCTGATCGCGTTCGTGCTGATGGGACTTGTCCTGTTCCTGACTCCTTATTTCCTGCCCAAGCCCCCTGCCGCGCCTAAACCCGTGAAGCAGGAGAAGCCCGTCGATGCGCAGAAGGCGTCAGAAAAGCCCCCGCCGCCGCCGATCGAGGCCACCGCCACCGCTCCTGGCAACACTCCTATTGCGGCGGAAAAAGAAGAATTCTACACAGTGGAGACGGACGTATACCGTGTGAAGTTCTCAAATCACGGGGGAGTGGTGCGGAGTTGGATTCTAAAAAACTACAAGGATAGCTCCGGACATCCGCTGGAACTCGTAAACGAAATGGCGGGCAGCAAGACGCACTTTCCGTTCTCGCTCGCGTTCAAGGGACAGAACCCATCTGCCGATGTCAATCAGGCCCTATGGGTTCCCAAACCCGCGACCGACGGCATCGGTGTTGATTACGAGTTCGCTTCCGGCAAAACCAGCGCGCGCAAGTCCTTCCGTTTTGAGAAAAGCAGCTATCTCGTGAAGGCCGTTACCGAAGTGTTTGAGAACAACACCGCTCTGCCTCACTTGATCGCCTGGCGTGGCGGATTCGGCGACGAAACGGTATTCAACGCAGCGACCGTCCAGCACACTCTTCATTACAGCGACAAACTCGAAGTACAGGATGCGAAAGCCGCCAAGGACGGTCCGGTAAGCGCGACGGGCAATTTCTCCTTCGCTGGATTGGAGGACAGCTTCTTTGCTGCCGTATTCTTACCCGCGGGCGGTAAGCAACTGGAGATTCAAACTGTTTCCGACAACGTCCCCAGTGCGGGCAGTAAGGACAAGGAACAACCGCACGTCGGCGCACTCGTCGGCGGCGAGGGCTCCAATCGCCTCACGCTTTTCCTCGGCCCGAAAGACGTCGATCTGCTCGGGCGGGTCGATCCGAAATTGCGCAATCTGGTGGACTTCGGCTGGTTCTTCTTCCTCGCCAAACCCCTTTTCTATACGCTGAACTACGTGAACGACAAGCTGGTTCACAACTATGGATGGTCCATCATCCTGGTCACCGTCATCATCAACCTGCTGCTGCTTCCACTCAAGCTCACCAGTATGAAGTCGATGAAGAAGATGTCGTCTTTGCAACCGCAGATAGCCGCGATCAACGAGAAGTACAAGAACATCAGCCTTCGCGATCCGAAAAAGGCTGAACAGAATCAGGAAATCATGGAACTGTATAAGCGGAATGGGGTGAATCCCGCCGGGGGGTGCGTGCCACTGCTGCTACAGATTCCATTCTTCATCGCCTTCTACAAGGTGCTCACCGTCGCCATCGAAATGCGCGGGGCTTCGTGGCTGTGGGTAACCGATCTGTCGCAACCCGAAACGATTCCAATCCGCATCCTTCCGATTCTGATGCTGGTCACGCAGATCATTCTGCAAAAGATGACCCCCGCCACCACCACGGATCCCGCGCAGCAGCGTGTCATGCTCCTCATGATGCCTCTCATGATGGCGTTCTTTTTCTACGGCGCGTCCAGCGGCTTGGTATTATACTGGCTTACCGGAAACGTGGTCGGTTTGGTTCAGCAGTGGGCCATCAACAAGACGATGCCTGCACCCGCTGTGCAGGCGCCTGCGGCACCGAAGAAGAAGAACAGGTAACCTGTGAGCGATCGTAAAATAACTGTAGAGTCCGTCGGCCGGAAAATCGAAGAGTTTCTTGGCACCGTTTTCGATAAGGCGGGCTTCGACCTGAAGTTCACAATCAGCAAAGCGACCAACCTCCACCCGGATTTTGAGAATCCGGAAGTCTTGGTGACGTTCACCGGCAGCGATATCGATGTGCTGCTCTCCAACAAGGCCGAGTTGATGCTCGGACTTGAGCAATTGACGATGGAGATGCTGCGCATGACTGCCGAGGAGCACTCGCAGTTGCAATTCGACGCGAACGATTACCGCGCTCTCCGTATTGAGGAACTGCGCCTGAGTGCGCTCACCGCGGCAGAGAAGGTAAAACGCAGCAAGGTTCCGTTTGAATTCAATCCAATGAACAGCCGCGAACGCCGCATCGTACATCTGGCGCTCCGCAACGAGCCCGAAGTTCGGAGCGAGAGCACGGGCGTTGGTCCCTTCCGCCAGGTTGTGGTCTATCCCGCCGGCATGCCCTCAGCACCGCTCGCAGCCAAGCCACAGTTCCGCCGTCCTGGCGGAGGTGGTGGACGTCCGGGTGGAAGTGGGCGTCCCGGTAGTGGTGGCGAACGTCCCGGTGGTGGTGGCGGGCGCCGCCGCCGCTAAGCAGTTTTGCAACTATCCGATACGATTGTGGCCATTTCCACGCCGCCTGGAAGGGGCGGCCTTGGAGTAGTGCGCCTGTCAGGCTCCTCCGCGCGCGCCATCGCCGAACGCATCCTGCGATTTCCGCGTAGTGTTGCGTGGAGGCCCTGGAGCGCACAATTAGCCGAGTTGCTAGACGATAACGGGGCCCCCGTCGACCGGGTTGTCGTCACTTTTTTTCAAGCCCCGCGTTCCTACACAGCCGAAGACGTCGTCGAAATTTCCTGCCATGGTGCACCCGTCGTTCTCCGGCACTGCGTTGAGAGAGCAGCGCGTGCCGGTGCCCGCATCGCAGAGCCCGGCGAATTCACGATGCGCGGCTACCTCCGTGGCCGCATTGACCTGCCACAGGCCGAAGCGGTACGCGACCTCATCGATGCAACGACGCTCTACCAGGCACGCATCGCCGCACAGCAGATCGAAGGCTCCGTCTCAAAGCGAATCCGACCCATCAAGGAGCACCTGCTTGAGTTGATCTCTTTACTCGAGGCCGGCATCGACTTCGCCGAAGACGACATCAGCATCGCCGCGGACGACGAAATCGTCCGCCGTCTCGCTCCCGTTCGCGAAGGCGTCCAGGATCTGGTCCGCTCCTTCGCATACGGCAAGCTAGTCTACAACGGATTCACCCTTGCTATCGTCGGGCGGCCGAACGTCGGCAAGAGTAGCCTTTTCAACCGCCTGCTGAACCAGGAACGGGCAATCGTAACCGAAATTCCTGGCACCACCCGCGACACGGTTTCCGAGACCGCTTCGCTAGGCGGCTTCCCCGTCCGATTCGTGGACACGGCCGGCATCCGGGAGGGGCAGGACATCGTCGAGTCTCTGGGCATCGAACGCAGCTATCAGGCCATCGCCGACGCAGATCTGACTCTGGTTGTGTTGGACCTCTCGCAGCCGCCGGATCCCGCGGACACGGCACTGCTGGACCGCGCAACGCGCAAGATCGTAGTCGGGAATAAGCGCGACCTGCCCCGCGTCAATCCCATGAAATCGCTTGAGGTATCCGCTAAGACAGGTGCCGGTCTCGATACATTGCGCGACGCAATCGTCAGCGCTGTCACCCCTGACGCTGCTACGGCGCAGGAAGCCGGCTTCATCACGAGCGTCCGGCATGAGCAATTGCTCCGCGAAAGCCTTCAGTCATTAGATCGTGCCCGTGACGCAGTATCAGCTCGCATCCCGCATGAAATGCTGCTTTTGGATCTGTATAGTGCGCTGCGACCGATCGACGCGATCACAGGCGCCACTACGGCCGACGATATTCTCAACCGGATCTTCTCGACGTTCTGTATTGGAAAGTAGGCCGTTCTTCCTACCTATATGACCGGGAGAACTTGTTCCTCTGGTTCTCTATCGTAAACGAGCCGTCCTGGTTCGCGCTTAGCTTCAGATACCTTCCGCCGCACTGTTCCTCCAGGTTCGCAATCATCGAGTCCGGCACGTTGTTCTCCTTGCCTCCCGCCATCGCGAAATGCCCCTGCCACATGTCCTGCAGGCCGGGCGAGCTGCGGATAATCTGCCACGCCGAAGGCGATCCACCCTTCTTGGCGCCATTGTTCATAATGGCGACCTTCGGATGAAGTGCGTGCACGATAGCCTTAGCATTCGACTGGTCGAGACCGTGATGAGTGGTCAGATACACGCTCACGGGCCCGATCAAATTGTTCGGGCAAGCAAGGCCGAGTTCCTTTGCGGAGGTCAGGTCGCCCAGATCCACAAAACGGAACTGGCCAAATTGCAAAACGAACCCAACTGAGCGCGCGTTCTCCGATGGATCATTCGGAAACTTTGGCGCCTCAGCACAGAGTGGATTCGGCTGGCCGCCGCCCGGCAGGGCCTGAGCGATGTGTTCACCATTTGCCTGCACCACCGTCACGTCCACACCCTTCAGCGGAATCTTGTCCCCGGGCTTCACTACAATGTGATGCCCCGTAGCCACTGCCTTGTCGTACATTGCGCTCAACTCGTCCGCAGATTTTCCCTGTTCGTTGTTCGGCCCATGATCCGCGAAGTTCTTCACCGGGATCTTCTCTATCAATTGCGCAACGCCGCCAACGTGATCGGTGTGATAGTGCGTCAGCACAAAATAATCAATCTGTTTCACCTTGGCGTGCTTCGCGGCTTCCTGGATTCGCAACGCGTCTCGCTTGTTGTATCCGGGCCAGCCCGCATCCACCAGGATGGATTGTCCGGACGGCGTAACGATCAGGGTCGCCTGCCCGCCTTCCACGTCCACGAAATAAATATCGAGGGCTTTAGGAGCCGCGAACAGCGACAGTGACAGTGACAGCAAAAGAGATGCAAGGTATCGCATAGGGTCTGAAAAGATCCTACTACGGACAGCGGCTACTCGTAATATCTCAGCGCTTCTGTTTTGTGCCTTGATCTAAAGCTTCCTCTAACGCGGCAAGTGTTTTGCTGGCCGCGCGTTCCCACGTAAATAGCGCCGCGCGCTCCTGCCCCCGGGCGGGTGCTACGATCACGCGCTCCAGCGCCTCCAGCATTTCCTGGTCATTGTCCGGAGCGAAAAGTTCTGCCGCATCCGCGGCAATCTCCATCAGAGGGTCGATCTTCGAACAGGCTAGCGGGACACCGGCGGCCATCGCCTCCAGAACCGGCATTCCAAATCCTTCAAAGGTGGATGGGTAAACAAAAGCTCTCGCGCGGCGGAAAAGTGAGTGCAGTTTCTCCCGGGGAATCCAACCCGTGATCGTGACCGACTCTGATACGTTCAATTCTGCAATGCGCTGCTCAAGGACCTTTGAGTGGAACCCACGCATGCCCGCCAGTACCAGCCGGAACTCAGGATGTCGCTCACGGAAGCGCGCGAACACGGACACTAAACGCTCCAGATTCTTGTGAGGATGCAGAGTGGACACACAGAGCAAGTACGGCTCCGTCTGCCCGCGCCGCCTCGCGATCTCGGAGAACTCGTTCTCTACGCCGTGCTGAACAACACGCGCGCGGGACGCGGGCACGCCATAGAAATGCTGCAGATCGCGCATGGTCGCCGCCGACACGGTCACCAGGATTTCCGAGTTTCGGACTGCGAGCCCCAGGAAACATTCCCAGAACGGCAGATCCCACCACCGAAAATATTCGGGATGGCGCCGGTGTTGCAGATCATGAAAGACCGTTACGTTCGGACACGAGTGAAACGCTGGCGCAGTGAAGCCCGGGTTGAACATGACATCGAGCCGCAGTCTTCTAGCCCATTGCGGAAGCCGCAGCTGCTCATACAACAGTCGTGCAGGGCGAAAAGTGGCGTTCACAGGCTGTGGAGCGTGATGAAAGTTTGCTGCCGCGGGAACCAGATCAGAGCCGGTTTCCCGGTTCGTGAAGATAAAGTACTCATTGGCCTGGTCTACGCGCGCAAGCGCCTGCAGCAGACTTCGCAGGTAAATCTCCGTACCGCCTACACCGCCGGGAATCAGGTAGAGCGCATTTACCCCGATGCGCATGGTTATCGGTTTTGCTGCAACTGCCTGCGCTGAGCGAGCCCCTTGGCATCGCGAGCAACCTGGGCGTTCGGATCAATCGCCAGTGCGCGGTCATATTCGGCAATCGCTTTTGCCGTTTCACCCTGCGTGAGGAAAACGTTCCCACGGTAAACGTACGTCATCCAAAAGTTACTGTCGATTGACTCAGCCTTCGCAAGCGCCTGCAGCGCCTGCTCCGGTTTGCCCTGCTTGGCGTATTCCATTCCGATCAGTGCATTCGCGTGGGCCGTATCTTCTAACTGAGCCGCCTGCTTAAGCCGCGCCAGCGCCTGATCCTGGCTGTTCGCGCAATCCAGCGCGAGCGCCCAGTCCAGCAGCAATTGATAGTCCGGAGGTGCCACTTTAGAAGCCTTCTCGTATTCATTCGCGGCGTCATTGCACCGCCCGGCGGAATAAAGTGCGTATGCCACCTGGAACCGCGGCCGCACCTTATTAGGCGACTTCTCTGCGGTATCGGTCCAAAGTGAAAGAGCGCTGCTCCACACCTGGTTCCGCGCGTAGGCGCAGCCGCTCAGCACCAGCACAATTGCAGCAAGCGTACCGATCTGCGTATTGCGCGGCGCCTCCCATCGCCGCAGAAAGTCGACAGTGACCAACAGCAAGCAGAGGAATGGCAGGTATAAACGATGCTCCACCAGCACATCGCGAATCGGCAGCACGGATGATGTCGGGGCCAACAGCAGCAGAAAGCCAAAGTAGCCGAAGCTCGCCAATGGAAACCGTTTTCTGTAGATCCAAGCGGCAACCGCGAGAATCAGCAAGCCAACCCCAAAGAAGATAGCGCCATCATCAAGAGGCGTACGCGAGATGTGGAAATCGTAATCGAGATTCTGGCCTACCGGCAGAACGAAAAGACGAAGATAAACCCAAATTGACCGGAACTGAGTCAGCAAGTATTCGTACCAGCGCAGATCGCGCAAGGCAAAACCGGCCGAAGGTGAGTACTTCAGCACGGTGAGGATCGTGACTACGCCAGACACAGTCGCGATCACGACAGCGATGTATACTCGCCAATTGCGCTTCATCCCCCCGAACGCGAAGCCGGGGTTGAAGTAGTAATCCGTTAACAGCAACAGCAACGGAAGCGTGACCGCGTGCTCCTTTGTATTCGCCGCAATTCCGAATAGCACCAGAACACCCACTGCAGTGGGCCACGAGATGGCCTCCGTTTTGCGGTACAGGAACACGGCATACGCAGCAAGGAAGAAGAAGACGCTCAGAACCTCTGACCGGCTCGCGACATAAGACACACTTTCGGTTTGAACAGGATGCGCCAGGAACACTAGCCCCGCGAAGACGCTGAGGAACTCTCTCCGTTCGCCCACTTTCTGTAGGAGTTTCCGGACGACTGCCCAGGCCAGCATGGCGTTCAGGCAATGAAAGAAGATGTTCAGCCAGTGATAGTAATACGGATCTGTCCCGTTCAGATGGTAGTTCGCATAGAACGTCAGCATCAGAAAGGGGCGTACGCTCATCCACACACGCAGAGGCTGCTGCGTCAGGGTGGGATTCATGAACGGCAGGTATAGATCGTCAAGAACAAACGGTCCATCTAGCGCCGGCGAGTAAATCACGAAGCCGAAAAGAACAACCGCCAACACGCCGAGCGCGTACCACCACCAATCTTGAGTTCTTCCGGAGGATACGGCTTGAGCTTGGGACTGCTTTGATTTAGCGGGAGCCTTGAGAGTGCTGGTCTTCATTCCGCGAATTCAACTGATACTCCAGTATTGCAAGTCTTTGCGTCAGGGCGATATTGGCGTCCTTCAGATCAGAGATTCGCACGGAGAAGCGGTAGAACACGACCAGAAACACACACAGAGTCAGGGCGATCAGAGCCACCCCAGGGGAGCTGATGCCGAGCAGGTCGGACAGGAAGCGGAGGAGCGTGGAACTCCTTGAAGCGAAGAACAGGATCACCGCTGCCGTCAACCAGCTGACTGAATATTCCACGCGGATATGGGCACGCCGCACGGAAAAGAGCACCATGGCGGCCAGCACGAGGCTCAACAGCGCCACTACGTCCAGCAGGCGATCCATACGCTACTTCCTCCGTTTTCCCTCATACTTCAGGATATTCACGAATACGCCAAGCAGAACGTGGATGATGTAGTAAATCGATTTAATTGGAGTGATCGAACTGCGGCCCGCCTGGCGCGGCCTCACCTGACACGGCACCTCCTCAAACCGGAACGCTTTGCGCTGCAGCACCACCAGCGCCTCGATCTCCGGATACTCCAAAGGGAAGCTACGGCTGAATACTGCAAGCGCCTCGCGATTCACTCCAACAAAACCCGACGTAGGGTCAACCACCCACTTTCCGAGAATCGGCCGCAGGATGAGACGAAACAATCGAATCCCAATTCCGCGGGCATGACTGGTGTAGGTTGCATTCTCATTCAAATAACGCGAGCCGATCACCATCTGGCAGCCTGATTCCTGCAGCACCTGGAGGATGCGCGGGATGTCCTTCGGATCATGCTGGCCGTCCCCGTCGACCCGAATTACATAATCAAAGCCAAGCTCGTATGCCAGTTTGTATCCGGCCTGCACGCATCCGCCCAGGCCAAGGTGTGCGGGAAGTCCCAAAACATGCGCCCCGGCAAGTTTCGCTTGCACTTGCGTCGTGTCCTGAGAGCAGTCGTCAATCACCAGCACTGGAGTTCCGGGAAGTGTAACCTGCACCTCCCGGACCACGCTGCCTACCGCTCCCTCTTCGTTGTATGCCGGAATGATGACCAGCAAGCGATCCGAACCAAGCGTCATAGCGCCGCCACCTGCCTGACCGGGATCGCATTCCTTTGCGCCAGCACGCTGAACTCGCGGTCGCTGAGCCGCCGCAGGACACGCTTGCGCTTCGCAAGCAACCGTGGCAGGGCAACCACAGCCGCGGCATGCGCCTTCAGTACGAACCAGGGCAGTTGCAGTGGATTGCCCGACCGTGAATACTCCGCGGCCGCTCCCTTGCCTCTGCCCAAAGAAAGGAGGTGCCACCCATACCGCGCAATCGAGGCGAACGGAATTTTCCACAACATCGACAGCGGAAACAGCTTCAGCGCCATCCAGAGCCGGTTTCTCTCCACAAGGTAAGCCTTCAACGGCGACACCCGGCCTGCCGAATGCGAATAGCGATGTTCCACGGTCGCTTCCGGAACGTAGACGCATCGCCAGCCGGCCCAGCGGGCGCGCAAGCCCAGGTCCGTGTCCTCACAGTAGAGGAAAAAATCGTCATCGAACAGTCCAATCTCGTTTAGCATGGCACGGCGGTACAGCGCGGCGGACCCGCTCGGAAACAAGACTTCCTCCACCATGCTGTAGCTCGAAGCCGCTTCCCGATGCCCCCTCTGCTTGCTGCTGCCATCGGCCGCGAGCAGCATGCCGGCGGAATCTATGCTACCCTCCTGCGAGAGCAGCACGCGCGAGGCGCACATCCCCAGATCGTCTTCCGAATCCGCTTCTCGCAGCAGAGCATCCACCCACTGCGGAGAGGCGATTGTATCGTCATTCAACGTAGCGACGAAGGGAGAAACAGAGGCGCGGATTCCCTGGTTGATAGCGGATCCGAACCCGACGTTGCGGTCGTTCTCGATCACCCGAACCGGCAGCCCCAGACGGCGGACAAGCCGCTGTCCGCTGTTGTCTACAATGATCACTTCAAAGTCATTCCGCGTCTGCGCCTGAAGCGATTGCACACAGGCAACCAGCGCGCTATCGGCAGTTAGCGTTGGAATCACCACCGTCAGACTGACTTGTTGCAATTCTAGAGTTTACCGAGGTTCTCGTACCACTTCAAATTGGTGGTCGCCGAGCCGATGCAGACGATGTCCGGGCGGCCGTCGCCATTCAGATCGGCGACGGCACAAGCGGCTGCGGCGATTCCGCCGTTATCCAGCGTGGTTCGCTTCCATCTCTTACCTTCCAAGTGATAGATGTAAACGCTGCGCCCCGGTCCGCGGTAACCGGCGATGATCTCATCGTTGCCATCGCCATCCAAATCGGCGGTCACAATCGTGTGCCCGTCCGCGAGGCCGCTGTCGATCACCTCGCGGTCCCATGTTTTCTTATGTCTCCGGTAGACCGCGACCTCATTTCCATGCCAGGGCTCGATCGCCGCCAGGAAACGGGTCTTGCCGGTCTTTCCCACCGTTACGTCGCTCGAACCGCCCTTTGGCCACGGACTCAGATTGCCCTTTGAAATCTCTGTTCGCGACCAAGTCTTGTTCTTTTCCAGCTTGTAGAGATGAATGCCAACAAAACTTGCCGTAAGAATCTCGTCGCTTCCGTCGCCATCCCAATCGACAATGTAAATGCCGTGGACTACGCCCTCATTCGCATCGCTGATCAGTTCGCGCTTCCACTCGCCATGTCGGTAGTAGACCAAGGGAGTGTGGTCGCGGTAATCGGGTGCCTCCGCTTTTGCTCCCGTGAGCGTTGCGTTGACGCAAATCGGGGTTCCGTCGATTTTGGCCCAACGCAACCGGTGCGAGGTAGTCAGCCGGTCGATCTCTTTCACTGACCAGGGCTGGCGCGGATCGCCGTTGTGGTGGAGGACCGAAACAATCCCCACGCTGTTCTTTGCCTGGTTCGCGAACCCATGTGCTAGCACCAGTTCGGGGATGCCGTCATCGTCTATGTCCAACGCCGCCACGTTGATCATGGCGTTGAAAGGTCCCGCAATAACGTGGCGCTCCCAGGTCGGATTTTCGAACCAGACCAATTCTTTCATGCCGCTCGCGAGTGCAATCAGATCCGGCTTCCCGTCATGATTCATATCCACCGCAATCACTTGGTATCCGCCCTTCAGGTCCGTGGCGAGCGTGTGTTCACGAAATGCGGGAGGGGCGGCGGCCAGAGATACCGCGGCAACGAAAAAGGCAACAGGGGTGCGCACCGACTACAATCATCTAATAAAACCTATGTGGCGCAAAGCATTCTTTCTCGCCGTGCTGCCATTCTCCGTTTCGGCACAGTCGCACCTGGACAATTTTCATCAATTGACCAAGGGCGGGCAGAACGCGGAAGCGTATTGGGCGCCAGACGGCAAGCGAATCGTCTTCCAGTCCACGCGCGAGAATCTCGGCTGCGATCAGATTTACCTCATGAACGCGGACGGATCGAATCAGAAGATGGTCTCCACCGGAAAAGGCAGAACCACTTGCGCGTATTTCCTTTCCGACAACAAGCACATCATCTACGGGTCCACACACGGCGCCGGGGACGCCTGCCCGCCTGCCGCAGATCGCAGTAAGGGCTATGTCTGGGCGGTCTATCCCGGATATGACATCTACCTGGCGAAAGATGACGGAACCATCGTGAAGAAGCTGACTGAAACCCCGGGCTATGATGCTGAGGCGACGGTTAACTGGAAGACCAGGAAGATCGTATACACCTCCATGGCCTCCGGCGATCTCGACCTTTGGACAATGAACGAGGACGGCAGCGGGAAGAAGCAGATCACGAACTCAGAAGGCTATGACGGCGGGGCAGTCTTTTCCAGAGACGGCAAAAAATTGGTATGGCGTGCGAATCACCCAGGCACGACGGATCTGATGAAGCGCTACAAGGAACTGCTGAACGAGAATCTGACCACTCCGATGAAGATGGAAATCGTCATCGCTGATGCTAACGGAAAGAACGTGAAGCAGATCACAAATTTTGGCTGTGCTGCTTTCGCCCCAACGTTCACTCCCGACGGCAAGAAGATCCTGTTCGCATCCAACAAGCACAACTGTGATGGACGGAAATTCGAGTTGTTCCTTATGAATCTCGACGGAAGCGGCCTGGAGCAGGTCACCGATTTCGGCGGCTTCACGTCATTTCCAGAGTTCTCTCCCGACGGAAAGAAACTGGTCTTCTGCTCCGATTGGAAAGCAACGGCCCGTTACGAGTTCAATATCTTTACCGCCGACTGGAAGTAAAAAATCGCGGCGAGTTTCACCCACCGCGATCCATCCAGACAACTCAGGCTGTCCTAAGCCCGATTACTCCCAGAAGTTGATCAAGATGTGCGCGCGTTACCTGAACCTGCTGCGCCAAACCGGATGCTCCGTCCGCAGTCTGCTGCGCGTTCAACGCATTGCTTTGGGTGACCGTCTCGATTCGTGAAATTGCCTTCCCGATATGATCGATTCCTTTGGCCTGCTCCTCACTGCTGACCGCAATCCGTGCGACCGCCTCACTTCCTTCCGAGACGTTGGCAGATACGTGACCGAACGCCTCGCTGGCAGCCGATACCAGGGCTGCGGATTCTGCAACGTGGCGAAGGGTCTGGTCTATGATCTCAGCGCTATTCTTTGCTGCCTCCGCGGCGCGCTGCGCCAGGGATCGAACCTCATCTGCCACCACGCTGAAGCCGGCTCCGGCCTGGCCGGCACGCACGGCCTCCACAGCCGCGTTCAGCGCTAAAATGTTCGTCTGGAATGCGATCTCGTCGATATTCTTCAACACTTGGGAAACTTTCTTTCCCGAGCAGTGGATCTCATCCATCGACGCGGTAAGCTCCTTCATGGACACGGCCGCCTGCTCAACCGTCCGGTTCGCTTTGCCCATCAATTGATTGGCCTCGGAAGCGAGTGATGCATTCTGCCTGGTTGATGCGGAGATTTGCTCGAGCGATGCCGATGTTTCCTCGATGCATGCCGCCTGTTCCTGCGCATCCCTCGCGACAATCTGACCAGAGTGCAGCATCTGGTCCGAAGCTCGGGACGTCTGCCCCGTCGCCTCCTGCACCCCTTGCACGATGCGGGTGATTGGCCGGGTGATCCCACGCTGGATCGTGAAATGGACGATCGCGGTGGCAAGCATCAGAGTCACAATAAAGCAGATCAATGTGGTGTATCTCTGCTGCACCGAGCGCGCGTCGAGATCGCTCAGCCTCTGCTCCAATTGCTTGGTAAAAGGCTGCTTGGTCTCTCGCAGCGCCGCCTCCAACCGATTCGTCCTGGCCGCAAGGGCTCCCATGCGAGCCTGCATTTCCGGAGTCATACTCTCCGGATTGCCAACGACCGTTCCGTAAATGCTGTTCGCTTCCTGAAGATAGCCGTCGAGGTTAGCCGCGACCGCTCGGACCGCTTCAGCCCGGGCAGGCTCTAAGCCGTTCATCCCCGCGGCTTCCCGAAGACTTACCAGCGCCGACCGGCCTTCCTGAGTCGCCTGCCGTAACATTGCCGCGTCCTGCGTCATAACGCTGTCGCTGAAACCCTTGACGGCTCGCTGAAAGGCTGCTTCAGCTTCGTGAGTGCGCTCCGCGGCGGGCAGGAGGGATCCTACGGCATATCGCAGTTCCGATTCCGCGCTAACCCCCAGAAACTGCCCTAGCACCGTTGTGAAAATATAACCAACCGCGAACACGCAAACGCTGAGCCAGATTCGCGTCGCGATGTTGAATTGTCGCTTCATACATTACCTACCTGACTTTCAGCGTCTTGACGCCCGCCACGCTTGCGCCGGCGCTGACGTACCCGATCGCCCCCTTCGTTCGCCCAATGTATGCAATCACCTCTGACTCCGAATTGAAGCTCTTGGGCATCAGTCCGCGTCCGGTGAATACAAGACTTCGGTAGTACGTACTCAGGGCCGAATCCGTCTTCCCCAAATACGTCTTCACGAACGCTTCATGGATTGGTCCATCCTTTTCGAGCACTGGCTGCACGTGTGTGCCGTCGCTCAAAGATGTGCTCGTCACAAGGAAGACCTGTTTCAGTTCGTCCGCCGTAATGCTGTCGGCGGAGACACTGCTGTTTGCGATTACCTTCACGTCGGCCCCCCAGATCAGACTGAAACACGTGCTGAACCAGATCGCCGCCACTACTCTTCTAATACTCTTCATGTGATTTCTCCTCGCTCGGTACGCCGCTAGAAACTGAATCCCGTCCGCACCACGATCATGTTCGTTTTGGGCTCCGGCTGGCCATTCGGCTGGTCCGCTTTATAAAATCCGCGATACGAACTCGTGTGACCATAGCCGTCCATCAGGTGCGCCTCCACTTTCATATTCCAGAACCGTGTGATGTCCACACGGACGGTCGCCACTTTGTCGAAGATATGTGAGTTCGGGTCGCTGAGATTGACGTCGTTGAAGTTTGGGTACATGCGCGAGTAATAGGAGCCAATCTCGAGACGCTTGTGCAGCCGGTAGGCCGCTGCGCCATACCATGCGCGAACATCCGCGTTCCTCCTCGCCGATACGACTTCCGCACCGATCAGATCGTTGTAATTGCGGCGGTATTCACCATCTAGCTTCAAATTTCCGCGAGTGTACTGCGCATAATAGGCGAGCGTCACATTTCGGCGCGTGCTCTCGTCATAGGGCGCGTTGCCTGTGGTTTTGATCACGTATCCACTCGCGGAGTTGTCCTGGTTCAGGATTGAGGAGCCCAACAGCAGGCCTTTCAGCGGAGTAGTCCACCGTAAATCCCCACCGACCATCTGTCCCGAGTCACCCTGGAGGATGATGCTCCTTTTTTCCGAACCGTAGTAGTACCCACTCGTCCTGTCGACTGACCGGACGCCTGCATAAGCCGTATAACTGAGGGTTCCGTATTTCTTTAATGGCACGTCGCCGTAGATATCCCCTCCCGTGTGCGCTATCGTGTACGCCCGCAGATCAAGCGGATACAGAGACTGAGGAAGGATCGCCCAGGTATGCAGGAACTCCATGTCCTGCGTGTCGTTGTACAAGCCCAGGACCGTCTTGACTTTGCCCGCTCGGACTCCAATCCACTTTGCCAGGCGGTAGTCGCCAAATGCCCAGTCCAGAGTCACGTGACCTTCGCCGAGATGGCCGATCTTCCGCACGTAAGCTTGTGCCCCAACACGAAACTGGTCGGTGATTTGCGTCGATACGTTCAGCCCTCCATCCGTGAACGCGAAGCTCCCGTCACTGGTCTTCATCGTCAGGTAATTGTTCACGTCTGAATAGGCAAAGCCTTGTGATCCAAACCCATGCACCTGGAGATTTCTCCCCAGGATGGTCAGTTGTTGCGCACTCGCCGTGAGCCCGATACTCAGCCCGATCAGGGCGGCGGACACACCAATACCGAATCTGTTCATCTCTCCTCCGTTTTCCTTCCCGAAGCGGGCAGGTGGTTGCAGCCCTGGATTATCAGCAGCTGAAGTAGCCTTTTTCTTGGCGGCTCAAAAACCTTATCGTCACGAGGCGATGAACGTTTTGGAGGCATTACACTCCTTTACAATCGGGCCCAAGCGCAACCGCAGTCATCCCATTCGCTCTGTTTGTTAATATGGAGATTTGCGGAACAAATACTTAGCTCTCCTGCTCAGTGCGCTGTTCTGCTTCGCGCCCACGTACGCTGCGGCGGCGAAGAAGAAGGCGAAGAGCACCTCCAGATCCAGCAAAGCAACGCAAAAGAAGGGACACTCAACGGCCTCAGCCCGGAAGGGAACGCCCTCGCGTGGAAAGCGCCGAGCAACTACCCGCGCCTCCTCCATTGCACGCCACCGCACCACCCAGCGCACACAAGCTTCCCCGACACCGGAGCGGTACAAGGAAATCCAGCAGGCACTTGCCGATAGGGGGTTCTTCAAGGGGGAAGTGAACGGCCAGTGGGGGCCGGATTCGGTCGAGGCTCTGAAGAGATTTCAGCAGGATCAAAACCTCCAGGTGGACGGCAAACTCGGCTCTTTATCGCTGATCGCACTGGGGCTTGGCCCGAAACGGCAGGCGTCCAACGAAGCCGTAGTAGCCATGCCACAGAAAGCGACCCAATGATTGTTGGCGTTCCGAAGGAAGTGAAAGACCATGAAGCTCGCGTCGGCCTGGTACCCAGCGGCGTGATCGCACTGGTGGAGGCCGGCCATACTGTGCTGGTTCAATCCGGGGCAGGCTTGGGAAGCTCCCTTACCGATGAAGAATACGCGGAGGCCGGCGCCCGAATTGTGCCGACCGCCGACGAGGTCTGGTCAAAGGCTGATCTTGTTGTCAAGGTCAAAGAGCCGCAGCCGTCCGAGTACAAACATCTGCGTCCCGGTTTGCTCCTGTTCACCTATCTACACTTGGCGCCTCTGCCCGAATTGACTGACAAGCTGGTCGAAACCAGGGTAAATGCGATCGCTTACGAGACCATTCGTGAGGCCGACAACTCTCTTCCCCTGCTCACGCCAATGAGTGAGGTGGCCGGCCGTATGTCAGTCCAGGTGGGCGCTCAGTATCTGGAGGCGCCGAACGGCGGCCGCGGCATCCTGCTCGGGGGCGTACCCGGTGTCGCTCCGGCGAATGTGGTCATCCTTGGTGGTGGCGTTGTGGGCCACAACGCAGCGAAAATGGCCGTCGGCTTGGGCGCCCATGTCACCATCATCGATCGTAACCTGGAGCGGCTTCGCAACCTCGACGATATCTACAACAGCCAGGTCGTCACGCTGGCATCGAATGTTTGGACCATTCGCGAATCGCTCAAGCTCGCCGACCTTGTGGTCGGAGCCGTGCTGATTCCAGGCGCATCGGCTCCTAAACTCGTTCGACGCGACATGATCAAGCTCATGCGGCCGGGCTCAGTCGTTGTAGACGTTGCGATTGACCAGGGTGGATGTTTTGAGACCTCGCATGCGACCACACACACCGATCCCACCTACTACGTGGATGGCGTGCTGCATTATTGTGTATCGAACATGCCCGCTGCAGTTCCCCACACATCCACCTTCGGTCTGACCAACGCGACATTCCCCTATCTGGTGCGTATCGTTCAGAAAGGTCTGGAGAGAGCGGTTGAGGAGAGCGCGGCCATCCGTGAAGGCGTCAACACGTACCAGGGCGCAGTCGTCTACCCGGCGGTAGCGGAGTCGCAGAACCGCGCGTGGAAAGAACTCAGCGCTGTGATGTAGTTTTGAGCTGGATTCTGATGTAATGCGTTGCGGCGGGTAAGCCAGGCGCGAAGCTCTGCGCCACCGGCTCGAATACCAGCTGCAAGAGAGATCCCTCGGAAACGGGGATTCCGCCTTCGCGCGGCAGAACGCGATCCTCCGTACCTGAAACACTCTCGGTGGCCACTCTTCGATTGCCCTGCATGAGCGAGAGGTTTCCCGAACCCGCCAGGTGGATCTTCACCCGGACCACGTCGTCCTGGTTAAACACTGTATCGTTTGGTACGGGCACGAAATCCCCGAAACCAATCCGCTTTAGAAGCGAGTATTCCACACGCGTAGCAGCTGCCGCCGGCGCTCGCATCGCCATGGTGATGGCCGCCCGAGGATCGTTCACCAGTTTCGATTTTGTCTGCTCCCGAGTCTCAGATGGAAGCGGATTCACTTCGACAGATTCTGCAGTGCTCGCCACCGTCTCCTCATGTTGCGCTATGGTTTTTGCCTCCGGCTGTCTGGAAGGCGGTGCTGACGGCGCGGCACGTTCAGGAATCGGAGCCGGCATTTTCTTCGCTACGGGTTTATGAACCGGCTGCGGTACCGCAGCAGCCGGCTGAGGCACCTCTACCGCTTTGGGCGATTCCACACGCGCAGTCATCACCTGGGCCGGTTCGCGGTGTAACCGTAGGCTGATCAGCCCAATCAGCGTTGCGACAGCAAGAACTCCCGCCGGAGCCAGCCAGCGCCACACATTCTTCCCCGACGGCCGCTCCGTTGCTCTGAGAAGCTCAGCGCGCGCTGCCGGATCATCCAGCAGATTCTTCAAAGACTGTTCGTCTGCCAGCGCGGCGAACAATTCCGCGTCTTCCAGCGCCGCACTGAACAGAGCATTGCGTTCTGCCTCCGTCAGTGTTCCGGTTGCGTAGCCGCCTAAGAGTTTGCGCACGTCGTCGGTCATTCCGCGCTTCCCTTTTTAGTCTCCCAGCTTCCGCCCATCTCCTCCATCAGTTGCCTGCGGCAGCGCGCGTCCCAGGTATAAACGGTATTGATGGAGTCGGCCCCAAGCTCTTTCTGGATTTCGGCGAATGTCTTGCCAAGCAGTTTCAGGCGGAACATCTCGCGGCAGCGCTCCCCTAGCCGGCCGATCGCCTGCTTCATGCGCTCCAGCAGTTCTTTCTGCTCTAAATCCGTGGACGGGCTTGCACGCAGGTCCGGAACTTGAATTTCCTCTACAGGCACCAGCTTGTTTTCCCCGCGGCGGACCACCTTTCTGCGGAGTGCAACCAGCTTGAATCGAACAATCTGCAGGGACAACGGTATCAGTTCCTCAAGCTTCTGCACTTCGGGATATCTATCGTGCAGCAGCATGAGGACTTCCTGGGCGATATCCTCTGCGACATCCCTCTGATAACGAGATGCCACAAACGCGACGATCCTTTCACGCAACAGGCGGAGGATCTCGTCGCGCTCCATAAGCGTCTAGTTTGGGAACCCTGCGGGATTCAGGCCAGGTACAATGCGCAAGGCATTCTTATAATAGAGTTTTCTCAGGACATCGTCCGGCAGTTCGAGTCCGTAAAGCTTCCAGATTCCGTGATACTTCCGGATGGGATCGAAATATTCATCCGCAGTCTCCAGCAACCGGAAGTATACGAAGTACTCAGGCACGCTATAGGCATCCTTACCGAACAGAACACGATCCTGATATTTCTCGAAGAACTGGCGCGCGAACCGCGGCTGCCGGCCCAGGTCGCTCGTTACCGCGCCGATTTCCACATTCACGTTCGGCATTTCGTCCAGCAGCTTCCCTAATTTCCCAAGGTCGTTCGTCAACCAACCCATATGGGCTGCGATGAACGTGGTCTTCGGATGTTTGCGGAACAAGTTGTGCTGCTCTTCAATTAACGTATCCCAGCTCGGGTCGGTTGCGCTTGCGTGGTTCCGGTTCGCGCGCATCTTCAGTTCGAGCCAGCGCTCGTTGTACTTGTCCATCGGCTGGAAGAGACCCTTCGGGTCCGCCGTGTGGATTAGCACCGGGATCTTATATTTTGCGCAGACATCCCAAACCTTGTCGTATCGGGGATCATCAATATGAATCCGGTTTCCGTTCGAATCCTTTTCCATTAGCCCGAAATTCTTCCAGACCTTCAGCCCTACCGCGCCCGCCTTGATGTCTTGTTCGAGCTGATTCGCGATGCGATCGCTATATCCGGGCTCGTCGATTCCCTTGAAATCGATATTCGTCATCGACACCAGGCGCCCGCCCGACCGCGCTCGAAACGCGTTGATCACGTTCGTTGTTTTTTCGCCCCAGCTACCGTTCACCGGAGAGCTCACCGCGATCCGCATATTCAGGCTCGTCATCTCGCTCAGAAGCTTATCTATAGCTTCCGGACTCGTCGCGCGCTGGTGGATATGCACGTCAATGAACGGGTACTTCGCGTGAGTCGGATGGTGTTCCGGCACCACAAGCGTCGATTTCGGCTCATACTCCTCGATGGAGATGGACGCTTCTTGTTTACTTTGTTGCTGAGCAACAAGCAGACCGAAGACAGCACAGGTGATAGCGACGCCAGCAAGGACTTTCATGAGGATGAACGTCATTATACTGGCTTGCCGCCGGCGCTTGCACTCTCAAAATAGTCCGCGCGTAATCATAACTCTGATCTGAAAAATATACCCATGGCACAGCTGAATATCGTCTGCGGCAATCCACCGGCTACGCCCAATTACGTCGACGTGGTCACGGATTATCGCGGCTATTCAAGCGGCGCGCCCGTGCCTCGCCCCACCCAGCCACGCCTGTATTAGTCGTCAAGAGCCGTCTCGAAGTCCACCGAGTAAAGCGCCGGAACCGTTGTCGACCATCGGTACTGACCCGATCCCTCCTGAGGGGAATCGCCCTTCGTTCTGCACCTTGCGCTTCAACGAACGCCGTAGTTCCTTCAACCGTTTTGTTTCAGATTTGTGGACACTGAAATTTCAGATGCGCAGCGTAGATCGCCTCGACCACTCGCAGCGTTCTCAAGTAGTCGTCCCCATTTGATTCGAACGGCGCTCCGCTGCGCATGCAATCCACGAAGTGTCTTTGCAGCGCGTATACGCAATCGCCCGCGAAGTTCACGTTTTCGTGCGAATATTGCACGTTAAAGGCAGGCTCGCCGAGGCGCTTCATCCGCAGGTTCGCTTCCATATCCATCGTGAGATGACCGCCCATCGCATCGATGCGCATCTCGCCGAAGGTATACCGCGGCGATTGCGACTCCACCTCGTTATACCGGTTCGCATCCCAGATCGCCGTCGCTCCGCTCTCGAACCTCAGGAACACCTGTCCCGTCTCTTCGCCCTGAATGACCGGATTCAATCGCCGCAGATGTGCGTACACATCGGTAACTTCGCCGAGCAGGTACCGAAACGTGTCGATAAAGTGAACTCCCGTTTCATACACCAGCAGCCGGGGATACTCACGAAAGAATGGCTGCCGGTCGAGGTACGCACCCTCACCCCACCCGTCACCCATTCGCATCAGGAAATGGATATGCGTGAAGTCGCCGATCGTGCCCTCTCGCTGAATCTGCTTGATTTTGCGATACCACGGCTGCCACCGCCAGTTCTCGTGCACCATGAACCGGACGCCGCGGGTGGCCTCCACAATCCTTTCGCTTGCCTCGAAGCTCGGGGCCAGCGGCTTTTGGCAGATGATCGCGATGCCTCGCTCTGCCGCGTGCCTGCAAACTTCCTCATGGGTATCCGGTGGCGTCACTATATCGATGAAGTCCGGCTTCTCGCGGTCGATCATCTCGCGCCAATCGGTGTAGTGACTCGGCGCATTAAAAACCTTGGCTTTCGATCCCACGCGGTCGCAGATCGCGGTAATCTCCACCTCGGGAATGCGCCCCCATGCCTCATAATGAAAATGCGAGAAATAACCCGCCCCCAGCCCAACGCCCTTCATAAGAACACTCGTTCCGCCGTCCCGCTCAGAATGTTACGCTTGTCCCCGTCTTTGATCCCGAGCGTGAAAATCTTCCCGATCTCCGTCTCCGCACTCTCCGGCAGGTCTGATCCGATCATCAGACGCTCACTTCCAACATGCGCCATCACTTCCGTTATGTGATGCGGCATTAGGCTCGACAGTTCGAGAACGATATTCGGACAGAACGAAGCAGCCACAATCGTGTCATGCACAAACATCCCGCCGCCGCAGTGCGCAATCACAATCGTCAGCTCGGGAAACTTGCGCGCCGGCATCATGCACAGGGACGGAAGCGAGAACGGCAGCCCTGCGCCCGTATGGCAGATCACCGTCATGCCATTCTCAAGCGCAGCCTCAAAGAAGAAGTCGCTCGCGTTCGACATCGGGTTTAACCCGTGATACTGCGGCTGCAGTTTCAGGGCACGGAAGCCAAACTGCTCTGCGCACCGCCGCACCTCCTCCCGAAACACGCCAGTGTACGGATCCACGCACGCTGCTCCGGTCAACCGCTCCGGATACTTCTTCACTGCATCGCCGATCAGATCGTGTTGTGTCCGAAAACTGTCGACGACGGGAAAAGGGATGACGACAGACCTGTCGATTCCGTGGCGGTCCATGTCGCGCAGCAAATCGCCGGCCGAATATCTCCTCCCGCTGTGCCGGGCCGCGCCTACATGCGTGTGCGTGTCGAAAACCCGGAACCCGTTCCTCATGACAACGCGGCTAGAACGGCGCTGGTCATTTCGGTCGTGCTCAGTGGCCCGCCCAGATCCGCCGTCCGATTCCTGCGGTCGGCGAGAACCGTCCTTACAGCGCGTTCGATCATTCCGCCCTTCGTACTCCCCAGCCACTCCAGCATCATCGCCGCGGACAGAATCGCCGCGATTGGGTTAGCGATGCCCAGCCCTGCGATATCCGGCGCAGACCCATGAGACGGCTGGAATACCGCATACCGGTCGCCGATATCCGCTGAGGGCGCCATGCCCATCCCGCCCACCAGCCCCGCCGCCAAATCGGACAGAATATCTCCAAACATGTTCTCCGTCACGATCACATCAAACCGCTCCGGCCGTTGCAATAAATAGAGCGTCATCGCGTCGACATAAACGCGGTCGCAACACACTTCACCGAACTCGAGTGCGATCTCGTCAAATACTCGGCGAAAGAACGCCATCGACGGCAGCACGTTCGCCTTGTCGACCAGCGTCAAATGGTTGCGCCTCTTCAAGGCTTGCTGAAACGCAGCCCGGATCACACGCGCGGCTCCCGAACGTGTTACCAGCAGCGTATCCTCCACGCGATCCGCTTTCAAATCCACAGGCCGCAGACGAGACGCGAACAGCCCCTCCGTGCTCTCCCTTACCAGCATCAGGTCGATCCCGCCTGGATTCCGTAGTGGCGAGTCCTGTTCATGAAACAGATGGACCGGCCTTAGCCCGCAGTACAGATCCAGGCGCTCCCGCAAATCGAGTTGAGGAGTCATCTCGACTCCGCTCGGCCACCTCACGCCTGGCAACCCCATCGCACCCAGCAGAATTGCATCGAACTCCGGCAGCCGCTCGAAAACATGCGCCGGCAAGGGATCGCCGCTCTTCAGATACTCTCCGGCCCCGACCGAAAACTCTGCAAAGTCCAGGCTCGGTTCCACGGCCTGTAGGACCCGCACCGCCTCGTTGATCACTTCCGGTCCTATCCCGTCCCCCGGCAGCAGTGCGATCCTCATGCGCCGGTCACCTTCTTAACGGCAGCGAAGAATTGCTTCTTTCTATCCGTATCGATTCCCCAGTTCACGGGCGGCGATTGGTATCCCTCCGGATCGAAGTAGCCCCAACTCGTGTAGAGATCGAGCGCTGCCATCATGTGATTGTCCGCTTCGTTGAAACGGAAGTGGTCATCTTCATTGATGACGACCGGCATTGGCTTGTAAGTAGGCAGGGCTCTGGACGTTTCGATCATCTTGCGTATCCGTAATGGGTCGTCCGGGCCATTGCCATGCAGCAGGATGAAGTCGGACGCTGCGGCTACGTTGGCCGTAGCGGGCCTGCCACCGCCGTAGCTGGTTCCAACCAGGAGGCGGTGCCCATCCTTCTGAATGCTCTTGGCGAGTTCGATCAATTCGTGGACGCGGCCGGGCTTGAGAATTGCGTGATCATACGATTGGACATCGCACTCGTTATCGATTTCGACCAAAACGTTGCGATAGCGTTTATCCAGGATCCAGTTGGTCGCATTAGTGACAGCGCGCTTTACGCCGGCCTCGTCCTTCACGTGCTGGTCCTGGCCGAAGTAGAAGTACCCGAGGATGGCCACCATACCAAGTTCGTCGGCCCGGTCCAGGATTTTCGTGAGCCGGTCCATGTAGGGCTTACGGAGGTTGCCATCCGGATCGATGGCGGAGTTGATCCAGGGCTGTGCTTTCGAATAACCCTCAGGACTGCCGCCCTGCAAGTTAATCGTGAACGCCAGCACTCCGTACCGCCGCCACTGCGGCATTGCCGCAACGAACTCGCGTGTGTTGCGCTCGGGATCCCACTTCCCCGTGTCCTTATAGGCCCACCTGCCCCGCGTTTCCGGGTTCAGGTCGTCGAAGATGCCCTGTACCATGCGCGTGTTCATGAGCAAGCCTTCGATCTTCATACCCTTGTAGGTTTTTCCCGAGTATGTAGGCTCCGCGCCTATGTGGAATTGATCCCCGTGGATCGAAACCGCCGTCCGCCGAACGCGGGCAAGCGGCGCCGCTCCCGCCGCGGCCAGGAATGTCCTGCGTAGCATTACCCCGCTAGGCTATCAGTAATTCAACGCCGTTGGCCTTCAGTATCTCCGCGTATTTCCCCGGAAGGCCCGCATCGGATACCACCACATCAGCCATATCGAGCGGCGCAAGTTGAATCACGGAGCCCTGCCCGAACTTGCTGCGATCCGCAACGATGATCACCTTGCGAGCCGCCTCGATCATCTTCTGCTCCGGGCCAACCACCAACGTGTTGCTGTTGCTGAATCCCGCTTCCGTAATCCCAGCTATCCCCATGACGAGCACATCCGCGCTGACGCTGCTCAGCGTGCGCTCGCAGATCGGCCCAAGCAGCGCCCGCACCCTCGGATACAAATAGCCGCCCGTCAAGGTGACTTCTACGTCGCGCGCATCGCTGAGGATATCCGCAATCGGCAGCGAGTTCGTGATCACGTGTAAGGAGCGGTTCACCAATGCACGCGCCACTTCGGCCACAGTGGAGCCCCCATCCAGCAAGACCGTCTGCCCGTCACGCAGCAGTCCAGCCGTAACCGCCGCAATCCGCCGTTTCTCGGCAACCATGTGCTCGCTCTGAAATGCGAAGTCCATTGTGTGCTCGCGCGGTTGCAGTGCCATCGCACCGCCATACACGCGCTTCAGGACACCTTCGTTTTCAAGCGAAGTGAGATCTCGCCGGATTGTAGATTCGGACGCGTCCAGCCGTTTGCACAATGATTCCAGATCGAGGAACTCCTCGCTGTCGAGCCACTCGCGAATCTTGCGCTGCCGGACGGCCCCGTTCACTTTTTGTTGAGAGCAGCCATCACAGCATCGGTCACTTGCTTTACGATGGCATCGATATCCTCCGCGCTTACCGCGCCCGACCCAGGCGCGGGCGGAATCGCGATCGCCCCGGCGGGTTCCGGAAGATCGCATAGCTGGCACTCTTGCAGGCCATGCCGGGCGTCCGGCAGGCCAAGCCTCTGTTTGATGTTCAGCAGGTCGGTCGTCTTGTCCGGCGGAATGAACGTAATCGGCGAATTGAGCTGGCTGGCAATCAGCAGTGTCTGGCAATAGGTCTCCAACACCTCTGCATACCACTCGGCGTGCGTGACCGTGTCGCCCCAGCAAACGATTCCATGATTCGCAAGCAATACCGTATTGTGTTTCCTCACGAACGGGATCACGGTCTCGGCAAACTTCTTCGTTCCCGGCGTTTCGTACGGGGAAACAGCAACGCGCCCCACAAAGACTTCGAACTCCGGGATGATGCAAGTCGGCGGAACACGCCCGGTGATGGCGTATGCCGTCGCGTGCGGAGGATGGCAGTGCACTACAGCCTTCGCTTCCGGCACTTCTTTATAGATCTCCAGATGCATCAGGATTTCACTCGTCCGGGGCCGCCCGCCCGCGAGTTGCTTGCCGTCCAGATCCACCAACGACATGTCCTCGGGCTTGAGATCGGCCTTGCTCACCAAAGTCGGCGTGCAGATCACCGCGTCTTCCGCGATGCGATAGGAAATATTTCCGCCATTCCCGTCCACGTACGCGCGCTGCCACAACTTCTTGCCCACGGCGCAGATCTCGTTCTTGATCTTCTCGGCTTCAGGCGAATTCAGAATCGCGTCCCATTTGGTCTTTTGTGGGGAACCGGGCGCGGCCGCAGCCGAAGTAGTGATCTCGATGCCGCGGCTGGTCGCAAGATCGCGCGCCGAAGGCGTCAGCAGAGCCCCCGGACGCACTAGAAGACTCTTTGCTCCGGCTTTTCCCGCTGCTTCAACGTCCTGTGCCGCGATCACTTTGAACTCCGTCAGATCGTAACTGTTCATGACTTTCCTCGAGGCGGATGGTAATCGATGTTCTCCACGATGAGCGCGCAATAGGCATCCACCGGAGCCACTCCGGGAGAAAACGGATTCGCCGCTTCGCGCCCTTCCACAAATCCGACGATCTGGCCTTCCTTGGGGGCCAGATGATCGGCCGCTACCAGAGTTTTACCGCCGCCCGCAGTCGGGTCATCCGCCAGACTCGCCGCCGTGATTGGCTCAATCAGCAGCAGCCTCGTTCCTTTCAGTTCCGGCAGGCAGAGATTCAGCACCACGTGGCCGCGCACCACTCCGATCCTCATACGGCCTTCCCTCCTACCTGATCCACAATCCCGACCACCACCAGACGCGCCGGAATCGTGTTGCCGCGAGCCTTCCGTAAAATGTCGCCATCGGTTGAGACCAGAACAATACAGCCCCTCCGCGCGCCGGCATTGTCCACCATCAGGATCGGCTCCCCAATCTCAGCCCCTTCCGCATCGAGCCGCTGTCCGATCAGGAAGCGGGCGTTCTCGAGCGTAGGATGCTTCACCGTCGAGGTCATGGTTCCGTCAATGCGTGCCAGAAACATGTCTCAAATAACCCGCATCGCCCCTGCGCCGAGCGTAACTTGCCGTTCGCGAGTGAACGTCAGCGGAGTCGTCACGCCCTCACCCGTCGGCGTAGCAATGCTGAAGCTCAGATAGCCGGCGCCTTCCGCTCCAAGTGAAGCTGTGCAAGGTGCGTTGTGCACCAGCAGCGTCGTGTTCATTAGCCGCGCCATCTTCGTTACGTTTTCGATGTTGCGTGAATGGATAATCGCGGTGTGCCGGTAGTTGTGCTCGGCTTTCAAGGACGCCTGAATTGCCGCATCCACGTTGGGCACTCGCACCACGGGAACGAAGGGCATCATCTGCTCCTCTTGCACGAACGGATGATCCTCGCCGGTCTCCCCAAATAGCAGCTCGGTATCCCCAGGCACCCGTACCCCCGCCGCGGCAGCCAGCTTCGAGACATCTTTACCGATGAGTTCCCGCTTCAAGTGCGCATGCCCGCAGCCCTTGCCATCTTTGTCGAAACGAAACGCCGCGTCGGTCAGCCGTTCGATCGCCGCCTGATCTAACTCAACCGCGCCTGCCCGCTTCATCGCCGCTTTAAAGGCGTCGGCGACCGATGCCACCACAAAAATTTCTTTCTCGCCGATGCAGAGCAGATTGTTGTCAAATCCGCCCCCCTTGATGATCGCGATGGCTGCCTGATCCAGATCCGCCGTCTCATCCACAACAACTGGCGGATTGCCCGGCCCTGCGGCGATCACCCGCTTGCCCGACTTTGCCGCGGCCCGCACCACAGCCGGACCACCCGTCACGCACAACAGAGCCACATCCGGATGGTGGAAGATTTCTTCCGCCGTCTTGATGCTGGGCTCTTGCAGCGTCACCATAGCATTCTCGATGCCAAGCTCGCGCCGAATCTCCCGATTGAAAAGTTGGAGCGCGTGCGCCGCACACTTCGCACCCGCCGGATGCGGACTGAAAATAGCCGTGTTCCCTGCCGCCAGTACGTTGATTGCGTTGCTCGCCATCGTCGGTACCGAGTGCGTAGCCGGCAGCACCATCCCGATCACGCCCCATGGCGCGCGCTCAATCAGGCAGAGCCCTGTCTTGTCGGTCCGGGCGTCGGAGCGCATCGCCTCCACGCCCAGCACGTACTTCACGATCTCGAGTTTCTGAATTTTGTGGTCGAGACGGCCTAGACCTGTCTCTTCCAGTTCCATCTTCGCGAGTTCCTGTTTCCGCTCTTCGCAGATTCGGCGGATGATTGAGATCATCCGGCCACGGTCCTCGTAACTGAGCTCGGCAACCCGCTGCTGCGCCCGGGCCGCCGCCTGCACGGCTTCGTTGACGGTTGCGAATACTCCATCCGTCCCAGCCGGTGAACCGACAGGCTGCGGATTTGCAGCCAAATGAGCCCGCAGCTTCGCGATCACTTCCCCTGCGATCTCGGCAATGATCTGGTCGCGGTCTTGCATCACGGTTTCTCTACCCTTTGTCCTTGCACTTCAACCGTGTCCACTATGCCGACAATGACAGCGTCCACGGGAGCGCCCTTTGTTCCGGCCGTGAGCCGGGCGGAGCTACCCTGTGTAAACAGAACGCACTCGCCTTCTCCGGCTCCCAAGGTGTCTACAGCCACTACGGAGCTTCCCGACGGCACCAGCTCCCGGTCACGGTTGATGTACGGCTGAATCAACAGCAGCTTCATACCTTCAAACTCCGGGCTTTTCTGGGTCGATACGACGTGGCCGATCACCTTTGCCAGAAACATCGCTGAACTACTTCGGCAGGATCGTCGCGAGATCGTCGTGCGGGCGCGGGATTACGTGCACGCTGACTACTTCTCCGATCGACCGGGCAGCAGCCGCGCCGGCATCCACCGCCGCTTTGACACTGGCGACATCGCCTTCCACAAAGGTCGTGCAAAGCGCGCTGCCCACCTTCTTCCAACCTTTGAATTCGACACGCGCCGCCTTCAGCATCGCGTCCGTCCCGTACACAAGCGGCACCAGGCCCTTGGTCTCCAGCATTCCAATCGCTGTCATCATGTTCGTTTGTCTCCTACTTGAGCATTCCTTCGATCAGTCCTTCGTGCGGGCGCGGGATGATGTGGGAGGAAACCAATTCGCCGATCCTCCGTGCCGCCGCCGCACCGGCGTCCACCGAAGCACGCACGCTGCCGACGTCCCCGCGCACGATCGTAGTCACAAAGCCGCCACCAATCTCCACTTCTTTGATCAACTGCACGCCGGCCGCTTTGACCATCGCGTCACTGCCCTCGATCACGCCGACCAGACCCTTAGTCTCGATCAGTCCGATCGCCGGGCCGGTGCCCAATCCCTCATCCTTCCCATTGCCCTTCTTTGCTTGATGAAGGAACAACTCCAGGCCGTCGTGCGGGCGCGGAATGACTTGCACGCTGATCACTTCGCCGATGCGGGTTGCGGCCGCGGCCCCTGCGTCCGTAGCTGCCTTCACCGCTGCCACGTCGCCTTCCACGAAGGAGGTCACAAGGCCACTGCCCACCGGCGTCCAGCCGCTGAACGTGACGTTTGCCGCCTTCAACATGGCATCGGTCGCTTCAAACAACGCGACCAAGCCTTTCGTCTCGATCATTCCCAGAGCTTGTCTCATGTCTCGCTTTCTCTCTACTTGAACAGTTCGAATTCTTTGGCCATGTGGAGGCCGCATGCGTTCGCCTCGTCGGTGTCCATATGTACGTTCAGGCGCACCGTTGGATCCACCCGGACGTGAACCCGGTTGAACGTCACTCCCGCCTCGCCGCCGACACGCAGTTTCATAACGTCCCGGTGCTTCACGCCGTAGTAAGCCGCTTCCGCCGGATTCATATGTACGTGAATCGCGGCCCGAATCACGCCCTCTTTCAGTTCCACCATCCCCTTCGGACCCATGATGAAGCAGCCGGCAGACCCGTCTATGTCCCCCGAGATCCGCACAGGAACGTTCTCCAGGCCGAGGCTGATCGCGTCCGTAAATGCCAGTTCTACTTGCGATCGCTCCCGAATTGGCCCCAGAATTCGCAGGTTCGAAATCAGCCGGCTGCGCGGGCCGATCAGCGTCACCGTCTCCTTCGCGGCATAGTTCCCCGCCTGGTATAGCGGACGCTCGATCGTCAGTTCGTAGCCGGAACCGAAGAGCGTATCGAGATCTTGCCGGCTTACGTGCATATGCCGCGCCGAGGCGTGTACGGCCAGCGCCGGAGCGGGGCCGCGGCCGCCGGCGGTGAGCCGTTCGACGACGACTTTGCGGACAATTTGCTCAACTTCGTTGCGGCTGATCATTTTGAGGCTAGGCAACAGCAGTTCGCTGCAAAAGAAGATCGCGGGCGGCTCGCGCCACCACAGATTCCTCGTCAGCGGGAAACACAAAGACCTGGACCTTTGAGTTTACAGCAGAGAGATTCGTCTCCCCCACCGCGGACCTGTTCCGGCCACTGTCGAGTTCCACGCCCAGGATGTCCAGCCCGCGGCAGACCTCTTCCCGGATATACACGCTGTTCTCGCCGATTCCCCCGGAGAAGGAAAGCACGTCGAGACCGCCAAGCGCGACATAAAACGAACCGGTATAATTCCGGATCGCTCTGACGAACACCGCAAGCGCCAAACGGGCTCGCTCGTCGCCCTTAGCCGCTGCTTCTTCCAGGTCGCGCACATCGCCGCTCCCGCCGCTCAGGCCTGCCAGTCCCGACTCGCTTCCCAAAATGCGGGCCATCTCGCCTACGCTCAGCGATTGTTTCTTCATCATGTACAACGCGGCAAATACATCCAGATCGCCAGTCCGATTGTTGTGTGGAAGGCCGGACTGTGGCGAGATGCCAAACGTTGTGTCGATCGCGGTTCCGTTCCGAATCGCCGCCATGCTGGAACTCCCGCCGAGGTGGCACGAAATATGTCGGATGTCTCGGCGCCCCGCAAGCTGCTGCGCGCGGTCACTTGCCGCCCGGTGACTGGCTCCGTGAAAGCCATACCGCCGCACTCCAAACTTCTCCCGCCATTCGTACGGTACGGCGTAGGTGACGGTCGCATCGTCCAATTTGTCGAAAAACGCGGTCTCCATCAGCGCTATCAAAGGAAGATTCGGAGCCGTCCTCATGAAGGCACGGATCGCGGCGATGTACGGAGGATTGTGCGCGGGCGCGAAGAACGCGAACTCGTCCATCGCTGCCAGAAACTCCCCGTTCACAAATCGAGCGCCGCTCAGAGGGCCGGCATGGACAGCCTTAAACGCAACTGCGCTTAGCTCGTGGCCTGAAATCCTGGAAAGGCATTCGGCGATCGCGGTCTCATAATCTCTGATCCGCTCGACCTTGCCCTGGCATAGGACAGCCATCGTGTCCATCGCGAACAGGCGGTACTTGAACGAAGTACTGCCTATATTGGCCACCAGGATCTTCATAAAGGATTGAGACTGAACCCCAATTCTACTTACAGCATCGTTCATAGTCAATCAACATCGATCATTTCAATGTCATGATAATCTTACAGTGTCGTGCGAACATTACTTGCACTATTGCTGTATGCCGCGATTCTCGACGGACAGTCCACTAAGTCCGAACTGTCCGGCGTTGTGCGCGACCCCGCCGGATTACCCGTAGAATCCGCGATCGTCAAGCTGATTCGAACGGAAACCGGCGCGATCGCCTCGATCACGACCGCTACAGACGGCGGTTATCACTTCGTAGGTCTGCCGCCCGGCAACTACCGTCTGCTCGTGAGCAAACCCCGCTTTGCCCCGCTGGAAAGAACCGGCATCGTTCTGCGCGTCGGCGAGCATTCGAATGCCGATCTCACGCTCGCACTCGGCGTATCCGCGGAAACCATCCAGGTCAGTGCTGCTGCTCCGCTCTTGCAAACAAACCGCGGAACAGAGAGCTTTGCCGTAGACCAGAAGAAGGTCACTGCGCTACCTCTGGATGGACGCAATTTTGTGCCGCTGATCGCCCTCTCTCCCGGCGTGAGCCTGCCGCCCGGCAATCTGCTGCCCCGCATCAACGGCAGCCGCCCCCGCACCAGCGAGTACATCTATGACGGCATCAGCGTCTTGCAACCCGAGCCCGGACAGGTCGCCTTTTACCCGATCGCAGACGCAATCGAGGAGTTCCGCGTCGAGCTGAACAGCTACTCCGCCGAGTACGGGCGATCCAACGGCGGCGTCATCATGGTGCATCAGAAGTCCGGCTCGAACGATCTTCACGGAACGCTATTCGAATTCTTCCGCAACGAAAAGCTAAACGCCCGTAACCTGTTTGCCGGCACCGGAGAAAAGCCGCGCTTTCGCCGCAATCAATACGGCTTCGTGCTGGGCGGCCCTATCCGGAAGAATCGAACGTTCTTCTTCGCGGATTGGCAGCAGACGCGCCTCAACACCGGCGTCGTGCGGACCAGCACCGTTCCCACGCTCGGTCAGAAACGCGGCGTATTCACCACCCCGATTACCGACCCGCTCACGCGCCTGCCTTTTCCCGGCAACACGATTCCCACAGAGCGATTCGACAAGGCCGCACTCGCGGTGCTGGACAGGTATCCGGCTCCGAACCTGCCCGGCGTTGCCAACAATTACCGGCGCCTAGGCAACGACAATACCGTGCAGGACCAGTTCGACGGCCGTCTGGACCGTTACTTCGGCGTAGCCCATCGCCTGTTCGCACGCTATTCCTTCTTGCGCGATGACAGCGTGCCAACCACGCCGCTTCCGGATGGCAGCGGAAACCTGACCTCCGGTCTAATCGGAGCTACCCTCACCCGTGCGGATTCCATCGCCGCGGAGCACTCCTGGAGTGTCACTCCCGCTTCGGTGAACCAGCTTCGCTTCGGCTACACCCGCCGCCGGTTCGATCGCTCCGCACTTCGCACGGGCAATGTCTCCGGCATTCCCAATCTCCCCGTTTCGTCCTTCTCAGATGTAATGCCGACTTACGACATCGTCGGATACCAGCAGCTCGGTCCGCCGGCGAACGCCAACGCGAGTTTCACAACCTCCGTCACTCAGTTCCTCGACACCTACTCGCGCGTGCTGGGGAAACATAGTTGGAAGGCCGGAGCCGACGTGCGCCTGGAGCATCTCGACGTCTTGCAGCCCCCCAGCCCGACCGGGAATTTTCAATTCAACAACTTGTTCACCGGGAACAGCTTCGCATCCTTCCTGCTGGGACAAGTCACGCGATTCAGCATCGATGCGCAACCCGAGGTCATTCGTCCCCGCGCCCGAATCGCCGAGTTCTTTGCGCAGGACGACTGGCGCGCCACACGGAGACTCTCCCTAAACCTGGGAGTGCGATACACACTGAACTTCCCCTCTACCGTACTCGACAACCATTTGGCCGTCTTCAATCTGACTACGCAAAAACTCGACTTCCCCAGGACGGCCCGCAATCTCGAGAAGGGGAACTTCGGGCCGCGCATCGGCCTCGCTTTCCAGGCAAAGAACTCGCTCGCGATCCGAGCCGGTTACGGGCTGACGTGGATCGAACAGGCCGGAATCACAACGCCGTTCACCACGCCGCTCTTTCCATTCATTCAAACACTCGGTCAGCAAACGTTTGACAACCTCCACCCCGCGTTCGTTCTCTCCGATGGGCCGGGCGTTCGCGTACAGCCGCCCGGCCCGGACTCTGGGCTCGGCCAAGGCGTCTTCGGCTCGCAGCGCGACAACGGCAGCGGCTACGCCCAGCAGTGGAACTTCACCTTGCAGAAAACCTTCGGTCAGAACTGGAGCGTCGAGGCCGGATATCTCGGCTCCAAACTGACTCGCCTCGGAGTTCCGGACGTGAATTTGAACCAGTTGACCGTCGAGCAACTCGCACTCGGTGCGCAGTTGACCCATCAGGTGCCGAACCCGTTCTACGGCCGGATTCCTGCAACCACATCGCTCGGCGCCCCAGCCATCGCTCGCGCTCAATTGCTTCGGCCATTCCCCGCATTCACGACGGTCGCGCTGTACCGCAACAACACGGGCCATTCCACTTATCACGCTGTTCAGGTACACATCGAGAAGCGCTTCGCCCGAGGTTTGACCTTCACCGCTGCCTACACGTACTCTCGTTTGATCGACGATGCCGGGGCCGTGTTTGACTCCGCAATTCTGACCGGCCCCGTCGCAAATTTCCAGGCAGCGGACAGCTTCAACAAGCGCCTGGAGAAGGACGTCTCGACCGGCAACATCCCCCATATTCTCGCGATCGGCTTTGTCTATGAGCGGCGCGGCTGGACGTTGGCGGGTATCGCCCGGGCGCAATCCGGCAGTCCTCTTGCCGTCACACAAGCAACGAACTTCAACGCATTCGCCGGGTTTGGGATTCAACGTCCAAACCGGATCGCAAATCCGAGCCTTCCCACCGATCAACGCAGCACCGCTCGCTGGTTCAACACCGCTGCGTTCACGCAAGCGCCGCAGTTCTCCATCGGAAACAGTTCGCGCAATCCGGTTGTAGGCCCGGGATACCGGACCATCGATCTGATGGCCGGTCGTACCTTCCAGGTAACCGAGCGGCTGAAGACGGAGGTCCGCCTGGAGGCTTTCAATCTAACCAACACGCCGCCGTTAGGCGCTCCGAATACGAGCTTCGGTAGTCCCGGATTCGGAGTGATCACGACCGCACTCGACCCCCGCGTGTTCGAGGTCGCGATGAAACTACACTTCTGATATGCGCGTCCGAACCCAACTCGGAGCAATCCGGAAAAACCGCGGACTTAGCGCGGCCGGCCTGGCGGCCCGTGTCGGCGTGACCCGCCAGACCATTCATGCCATCGAGGCGGGCAGCTATGTCCCCAACACCGAGGTGACGCTTCGCCTCGCTCGCGAATTGGAAGTCGCAGTCGAAGAGTTGTTCTCCTTGCCGGACGAGACGCCGCCCGGGCCGGCTACGGTATCCTCCTCGCTTTTAAGCGCGACTCCCGTCGCCGCCGGCCAGCCCGTGCGTATCTGCCAGGTTGGTGACCACTCCATCAGCGTGCCCGTGAGCGCATCGCCCTACTTCCTGCCGGAAGCCGACGGAGTCATCTCGCAACTCGCGCTTGATCACGCCGATTTGGCTGTATTTTCGAAAGACTACTCGACCCAGAACCGGCTGATCCTGGCAGGCTGCGATCCGGCGATCAGCCTTCTCTCACCCATGCTCGAGAAGGCGGGCATCGAGATCGTCGCCGCGGGAGCTTCCAGCAGATTGGCACTCACTTGGCTGAAAGAAGGCAAGGTGCATATCGCCGGTACGCACTTGGAGGATGCCGCAACCGGCGAGTTCAACCTGCCTTTTATCCGGCGTGAGCTTCCGGCTGAAGACGTCTGTGTTGTGACATTCGCGCGCTGGGAGGAAGGCCTCGTTACCGCCAAAGGCAATCCGAAACGGCTGCACAGCCCTGCTGACTTGTCGCGAAAGAATGTGCGTCTGGTCAATCGCGAACTGGGATCGGGCAGCAGAACGCTGCTGGATCGAATGCTCGCCGAAGCAGGCTTGGCTTCATGCAAGGTGCAGGGTTACGATCGCATCGCCTACGGACACCTCGCTGCAGCCTATCCCGTCCTGACAGGCGACGCCGACTGCTGCGTGGCCACACGTTCCGCCGCACAAACCTTCGGGCTCGATTTCGTTCCACTGCACAGCGCCCGCTACGACCTGGCAATGCGCAAAGAGACACTCGATAACCCCGCGGCGCAGGCATTCTTGAACGTTCTGCAGCGTGCAACGCTACGGCGCAAACTGGAAGTCCTGGCCGGCTACGACGTCAGTCACACAGGAGCAGTCCTGGTCTAGTGGGCCGCCGGAACATGGAAGAAGGCCTCGATCTTCGCCCGATCCTGCATCGCGCCGGCCGGGCGTGGATGCTGCTCGGTGAAAACAGACAGGGCTTCCGCATCCTCCACTTTCACGAAGCTCTCGTCCACTTCTTTTTCTCCGGGCACGCGGCTTCGGTCAAGCCCGAGGTGCTTTGCGAAAAATGTGTAGGCGCCCTGCCGCTTGGATGGCCCGTAATCGTGGCCCTCCAGAGGCAGGTGCAGGTTCTCCACGTTCGCTTCCGCATCATACGCGCGATACACGCGCTGGATGTAGGGGAACTCTACTTTTGGAACGTTTAGCGTCCAGTCCTTACCGTCGGAGATGATCAATTGCGGTTGGGGAGCGTGTAGCGCCACGATCTCCACATTCGATGTATCGTGTTTGTCGCTGACGTGAACCGGCATGCCGCTCTCGCAAGCACATCCCCCAAAGAAGTGGGCCGATACCATGACGACCGGAACCGACACCTTCACCCGCGGATCGACGGCGCTGAGCAAGAATGTCTGCGTGCCGCCGCCCGATGCCCCAGTCATTCCGATGCGCGCTGGATCCACTTCCGGAAGCGAGGTAAGGTAGTCGACTATCCGCATGCTGTTCCAAAGCTGCAGACCGAGCGTAACCTTACCCGTATGCGGATACTGTTTCGATTCGTTAATGCCCACCATGTCATACGCGAATACGATAGCCCCCATCCGAGCGAGTACGGCTCCGATCTTCTGCGTGTCCGCTCCGAAGCGGCATCCCTTCGGGTTCGTGCCGAAAGCTTCCTTTGTATTCACGCAATGCCCATGCGCTAACAGCACTGCGGGCGAGCGCCCCGAGGCCGGTTTAGCCGCGGGCCGATAGAGGTTGCCTGTGACGAAGAAGCCCGGCAGCGACTCGAGCGCACAGTTCGCCACCGAATACCCCTCCTGCTTCTTAAGATCGCGGCATACGGGATGAAGCGGTGTCCTCGCCGGCAGGGGTTGAAGACCGGCGCCACGTAGAATCCCCTCGCGAATGTTCGCGGCTCGCTTTTCCCAAGACGCACGATCGGACCAGGTCTGCGCCCATTCGTCCAATTTGGCCTTACCCGTTTCCTCGCTCCATGCTTTTCCCTGCCGCAGCACCGGGCCGGATTCCGCGGCCAGGACCGCCGTACAGGTGAGAAGGAACGCAAGCGCGATTTTCATAAACGACGATCATCTCAGATTCCGGAGTATCCCTGCGCTTCGCTGATAGAATCGTTCGCAAACGCCATGAGTGAAAAGAAAAAAGGTCTCTTCATCGCGGACGACGGGACCAATCTGATATTCACATTCATTCTCGTGAGTTCGCTTTTTCTCCTCTGGGGATTCTGTAACGGGATGATCGACGTGATGGACAAGCACTTTCAGGACGAACTTGGCCTTAGTAAGTCTCAGTCCGCCTGGGTGCAGTTCGCGCACTATCTCGGCTATTTCCTGATGTCTCTGCCGGCGGGAATCCTGGCCGCCAAACTGGGCTACAAAGGAGGCATCATTGCCGGTCTTCTCATCGTGGCCGCAGGCGGATTCTGGTTTCTCCCGGCAACCCACATCAACGCGATGGTTCATGAAGGAACCGTATCGTCCAACACCGCATTCGTCGCTTTTCTCGTGGGCGTATGCGCGATCGCCACCGGACTCACGTTTCTGGAAACCATCGCGAATCCGTATACGACGGTGCTTGGCGACCAGCGATACGCCGCAACGCGCATCAATCTCGCCCAATCCTGCAACGGGATCGGCTGGATCTTCGGCCCGATTGTGGGCAGCATGTTCTTCTACTCGAAGGATGCGGCTGGGCACAGCACCGGCAGCCAGACGCTCTACATCCCCTATGTAGGAGTGGCCGTTGTAGTGATCGTGTTGGCGGCGATTTTCTTTTTTGCCAAAGTCCCGGATATCAAGACGCAAGACGACTACCACCTGGACGATGCAGCGCCCGGCGTTTCTCACTCCATCTGGTCGCATCCGCACTTCGTAATGGCTGTTGCCGCGCAATTCTTCTATGTCGCGGCCCAGGCCGGAATCTTCAGTTTCTTCATCAATTACATGACTGCCGAAGTCCCTCCGATTCCGGCTTCCTGGGATTCCACGCTGACGTCGCTCTCGGCAAACGCCAACTTTCTCGGCGGCTGGCTGCAAGGCTGGTTTGAGACTGGGAAAAACGGCGCGCTCGCAATCACCAACAAGGGCGCATCGAATCTGGCATCGCTCGGTTTCGTCTGCTTTTTGATAGGACGCTTCACCGGCGCAGGACTGCTGCGGAAATATTCCGCGCATAAAATTCTCGGCCTCTACGCTCTCCTGAATGTCCTCGCGACCTTCCTGGTGTTCTTGAAGCTGGGCTGGATCTCAGTGCTTTGCGTTTTCCTGAGCTATTTCTTCATGTCGATCATGTTCCCGACCATCTTCGCGCTAGGCATTTTTGGCTTGGGTGCCCGCGCGAAAAAGGCATCGGCGTTCATCGTCATGGCGATCATGGGCGGCGCGATCCTTCCGAAGCTGATGGGCTATGTAGCCGACCAGTACGACATGTCGCGCGGCTTCATAGTGCCGATGCTCTGCTTCGCATTCGTGGCCTTCTACGGATTCAACTGGCCGAAGTTCAGCAACGCGGACTCCCTTCAGGGAGTGAAGGCCACCGCCGGGCATTAAATTCCGCCCGGCGGAAATTAGATCGACGTCCAGCGAGCCGCCCCGACGACCAGCGCCAGCGTGAGAGCCGCGATGACAAACTCGCCTGCCGCTCCCACCAGTAATGGCCTAAGCCCTTGCTTGCGCATTTCGCGCAGGTCCGTCCGAAGGCCCACTCCGGCGAAGGTCAGCAGAAAAGCCCAGCGGGAAAGATTCGCAAGATCCGCAATCTGCGGCTTGTTGAAGACCCCGGCCGTAGCCACGGCGGATAACAGCAGAAACCCGAGTACAAACTTCGGAAACTTCTGCCACAGAAAAGCCGCCTTATTCGCTACCGCCCGTGCCTGACTCTTTCGAGCCCAGTGGATCGCATACGCCAGCACCACGAATCCGATGGTTGCATTCCGGGCGGTCTTGGCGAGTACCGCAAATTTCGCTGCCGTATCCGAATAGAGCGCGCCGGCGGCCGTGGCCTCAGCCGTATTGTCCACGGCAAGCCCTACCCACAGACCAAATGCGTTATCGCTCATCCCCAACGCGTGTCCGATCGCCGGGAAAGCAAATAAACTGAACGCACCGAGCGCGAGAATGGCGCCGATCGCATAGGACACTTCCTCATCGTCCGCGTCGATCGCACCTTTCGCGGCGATGATCGCCGAGACCCCGCAGATAGACGATCCGATGGCAAGTAGGCTGGTGAGTTTCGGCGTGAGGCCAAACCGTCTCCCAAGCCAGGTCATCAGCAGGATCGATACCGCGAGTTCGATCGCTACAAACACGAGGGCCATCGAACCCAGTTTCAGTACATCCCCGAGCAGGAATCGCACTCCGAGAAACACGATGCCGGTCTTCAGCCAGAACTCGTACGTGTCTACGCCGCGGCGGAATATCCGTGGCACGCCAACAGTGTTGGCGATCAGCAGCCCAAACAGGATGGCCCAAAGGACATACTCAATGTTCGGCAGTGCGGTATGGTGCGC
Organism: uncultured Solibacteraceae bacterium; assembly: GCA_964464925.1. GTDB lineage: Bacteria > Acidobacteriota > Terriglobia > Bryobacterales > Bryobacteraceae > CAYXLI01. The sequence goes on from CAYXLI010000005.1 coordinate 246,111, forward strand.
CTTGCCGTATGCGGAAATCGACTGTTCCGTCCATTTGCCCAGGTACCCGATCACCGCTAGCAGGAGCACACCAGGAAGGAAATTAAGAATCGAATTGGATTTCATCGTGGGTCTACCAGGGGACGTGCGGCAGTGCGCCGAGCCGTATCAGAGCCGCGCACACCAGTGCTAGGAGAACGGCCAACCAATCTAGCGAAAGCTTTTTCATACTCCCGAGATAGTATCGAAACCGCGGGACGGCTTTAAATTATTGCAATGCTGTCCGGCGATCAACCCGCGGCTCTGGCGAACATACAAAAGAATGTTTCAGGTCTTGGAGGAAGTCCATTCGCCAAAATTGCACCAAAACGCGCCGCCTATGCGCCACGCTCGGCCCGTTCGCGTGCGCTGAACAGCGGCCCGTGCGCGTCGACTACCGGAGCGAACGCCGAGAGGCCGATCCGGCTTCCGGTGGCGTCATAAATCGCTTCGATGCCGCCGCGGCGGAAATACGTCTCATGCCAGAAGCCTGTTCCGCCTGGGTCTTTCAGGAAGTTCTGCCACCAGGTCTGATGCGGCAGCAGCTTCGCCCATTTCTCCAGCTCATCGAAGCTGCGCCAGTATTGACGCATGCCGACGTGAAGGGGAACCAGCGAGAACAACAGGTTTTCGTGAAGCAGCAGTCCATCCGGCTTCGCTTCCACGGCCTTCTGAATCTGCGGACCTAATTTTAAGATGGTGCCAACACCGCGAAGCGATCGCGCCTGCATGCCCAGATAAATCACCACCAGGTCCGGGTACGCCGACAGGTCTACCGTCTCCCGCCGCACTTTCATACACAGAGATTAGCCCAATTTGTAGGGCGCGCGGTACTGGTAGCTCAAATAACGATTCGCGGCGGAGTTGTTGGTGAACTTCTCCGTTTTCGCATCCCACTCCAGGAACGAGCGGCTCTTCAGCGCAATATTCGCAATCAGTGTGGCGGAGGTCGACTGATGGCCGGTCAGCACGTCACAATTGCACTTGGCGCGGCTCTTCACACAATCCAGGAAATTGCGCGCATGAAACGCTGTGTCTAAACTTCCCTTGCCGGAGCGCGGCTCCATTGCGGCCTTCATCGATGGCCGGTAAGATCGCTCTGTCTGCCTGTCCAACGGCGTGCGCGCCGGGATGTTCTGTTCCGTCGTCTTCTCCGGAACCACTTCCCACTGGTTACTATGCAGGTACATCGTGCCTTTTGTGCCCCGCAGTTCCATCTCGGCGTTCTGGGCATTGGCCGGAGCCGCATTGGCGTTGTATTGCGAAAACACCATCAGCGTCGGTCCATCGAATTGCCACAGCGCCTCAGCCGTGTCCGGAATCTCTCGCGAATCCTCAATGGCATCTTTGCCACCCATTGCAGTCACGGCTCGCGGCGCATCCTGGCCCAAACACCAGCGCAGCATGTCCATGTAGTGCACGCCGAAGTTCGTCATCTGCCCGCCCGAATAGTCGTAATACCACCGGAATGTGTAATAGGTACGGGCTTTGTTGTAAGGCACCTTTGGAGCCGGACCGAGCCACTGGTCCCATTCCCATTCGTTCGGTGGCGGACCCGCTGGATAAGTAGCCACTCCCTTGGGCCACTCGTTCTGCACATGGAACCCTTTCGCGACGGTGACGTGTCCGATACCGCCCCCGCGCACGAACTCCGCCGCTTCTTGGAGGAACTTCGCTGACCTGCGCTGAATGCCAACCTGAGTCACGCGCTTGGTTTCGTTCGCGACCTGCACCATCCGCCGGCCTTCGGCCACCGTCAGGCTGAGGGGCTTCTCTACATATACGTCCTTGCCGGCGCGGCACGCATCCACAAACTGCAGCGCGTGCCAGTGGTCCGGCGTGGCAATCACCACGGCATCCACATTCTCGTCGTCCAGCAGCTTGCGATAGTCCTTATACTTCGTGGGAGTCGAGCGCGACTTCTTCGCGGCGAAATCCATGTAGTCGTCACGCAGGTCGCAGACGGCTACGGTCTGCTGATCGCCATGTTCCAGGAACGCATCATGCACTTGGTCTCCGCGATTGCCGACACCAATGTAACCCATGCGGATACGCTCGTTCGCACCCGAAATCTGCGAATAACTTAGGGCTGTCATGCCGGCTGCCCTGGCGAAGTCTCTGCGGCTGACGTCATTCATACGTTTGGAACCGTAATCACTATATCCTAGGGGCAAGAACACCTCATGCAGAAGCGCATCCTGGTACACGGACATCGCGGCGCTCGCGCGATGCGGCCCGAAAACACACTGCCCGCATTCGAGTATGCGATCGGTGTTGGCGTTGACGTCCTCGAGTTGGATATGGCGGTGACGAAGGACAACGCGATCGTCGTTTCGCACGATCCCGTCCTGCATCAGCCGGTCTGTACCGGTCCGAAGGATGGCGTCGCCATCCATGAGTTGACGCTCGCCGAATTGCGTCGCTATGACTGCGGCGCCCGGAAAAATCCGCTGTTCCCGAAGCAGCAGCCTGTGCCGGGAACACGCATGCCCACGCTCGACGAAGTGTTCGCGCTGGCGAAGACGAGCAAAGTGGGCTTCAACATCGAGACGAAAATCTTCAAGGATAAACCGCAGTACACGCCATCGCCGGAAGTGTTCGCCGAACTTGTCCTGCACCACATCCGGACGCATCGGCTGGAGAAGCGGGTTATCCTCCAATCGTTCGATTTCCGCACTCTCCACGCAATGAAGAAGCTGGCACCGGAGATCCGCCGGTCCGCACTGGTGGAGTTCCCCAGCAAAAGCTTCGTCGGCATCGCGGATGAGGCCGAGGCTACGATTGTTTCACCGCACTATCTATTGGTAACGAAAGCCGAGGTAGAGGCCGCGCACAAGGCGGGACTCGAAGTAGTTTCCTGGACCGCCAACACGCCCGAGGTTTGGGATAAGTTGATCGATGCGGGAGTGGACGCGATCATCTCCGACGATCCGGCTGCACTCATCGCGCACCTGAAGATGCGGACGGCCTGAGCCCTCTATTTCTTCTTGCCGTATACCGCGGCCTTGATAACGGACTCGCGGTTGTCCTTGCTCCACTCGGCCTGCAGCTCTTCTTCGCTGAAGCCGGCCACACGACCCAGCAGGATGTACGCAGGCAGAGCATGCGGAAGGTGCTTCCACCGTGCCATTTCCACCAGCGAAAGCAGCGCGCGTTCTTTAATCTGCGCTAGAAGGCCCTCGTCGCGTCCGTCGGTGAGCGTCACTAGCGCGACCGTCGCATTGTGACGGTCGCCCCAGTAGATAGAGTTCAGCATTTCGATCAGCCATGTGGGCGAGATCTTCAGGTTTGCATCGGGATTCTTCCGCCCATACACGGCCAGCGCGGCTAATGCGCGCATAGCGTTGTTGCGAACCGTATCGTCAGGATCCTGCAGCGCGTATTGCAGATCATTGACGATTGCTTCCTTCTTCGCCGCATAGCCGATGACGTAAGCGGCTATCGCCCGCTGCTCATCACTCGCTGATCCACGCAGCACCTTGCGAAGATCAGCCAGATACTTGTCGGCAAACTCCACAAACCGAAGCTGCACCGCACGCACGTTGTCGTCTTCCATGAAGGAGTGGCCGCGCGTGAGATCTTCCGCAACATGCCCCTTCTGGGCAGCGAGACTGACGTTCCGCAGGAAAATCGCGTATGCGGCTCCCACCTCTTCCGGCAGGCTGATTTGCTCCGTGGGGTATTCGCGAGTCTCGAAATGAGGAGCGCCTTTCTCCTCGATGCCAACATAGAGGATCGCCTTGCCCGAATCATCGCAGCACACAGCCTCCAGCCGCGCCTCGGTCAGATTCGGAAGCGATTCGATCTTCTCTTCGAGTGCGCCCTTGGAAGCGGGCAAAGGAGAGCCTTCCGAAATACCGAGTGCCTTCCGGACGCGCGCCTCCGGCGTCTTCCGAAGACCATAGACTTCAATGGTGCCCACTTTAGGCACGGAGGGTTGCTGGGCCATTGCGGCGGCAGCGAATACGAGAAAACACACAAAGGGCCGCAAACGCGTTGGACGTATGCGGCCCATGATTGGCTACGCCTGTTTTTCAGCAAGATCGCCGATTACCGGCAGCTTGAACTTTTCATTGTTGTAGGCCTTATACATCAGGAAGATCCAGAGAAACAGGCCGCCTAACGCGATCCCAAGCCAGAGCAGTGAGCTGATGAGCCGCAGCCCCCAGGGCATTGCCATCGAAATGATCATCTCCACAACCCACAAACCGATCCACGCCACGTGGAAGAAAATCGCCTGGAATGCATGGAAGCGCACGAAGCGGCTTTGGTTATATGGCGGCAGAACCAGGAACAGAATCCCCGTAATCAGCCCCAGTATGTAACAAAGGGCGCCCGCAAGATTGTCCGTCATCCCCCCTGTTGCCGGAGCGACACTATACGGCTGAGCCGCCGGAGGTGGCGCACTCGGCGTTGCTCCCCCCATTGGTGCTGCTTCAGGAGCCGCTGCAGCAGGTCCGGTTGCGCCAACGCCTACCGGAGTCCCGCACTTAGCGCAGAATCGGCCTTCTACCGATGCGCCGCAATTTGCACAAAACGCCATTCACGCCCTCCCCAAGGGATAGTTGCCTCGATAAATGTAACACGAAATCGCAGGATGGGATACAGGCTTTTTTGCGGGTTCCCTTCATCGTTTGTCACAATGGAGCCCATCATTTTCATGCGTTTCGTTGTTTTTCTCTCAGCAGTCTTGCGCTCTCGCGCAGAGCGCGATGTTCCTGTCTAATGTTCGGATTGTGGAGGGGACAGGCGCGCCGGCCGCCGGCGGTTCGGTTCTCGTTCAGGGCGAACGCATAGAACGGGTGGCCTCCGCCGTCACAGCCATCGCGGATTTTCGGTATATACGGCGAGACGTTCGCGCCGATGCGGATTCGAACAGGCCAGGTCACTGCCCTCACATGTCGACGAAGCGCACAAGAACGGCCTCAAAGTCCTTACCGGCAACTAGCTACGAAGGACTCGAAGAACCAGTGGACCGGCACGGACATGCTGATGCTGACGTTCGAGATCGCCCGGCCCGAAGGCGAGCAGGTCTGGTTGGAGTTGGATAACGTGCGGTTCTACTAGCGAACCCAGCCCGGCACCACGTAGGAATAGATGACGACGATAATCCCCAGCGCTGAAGCGAGAATCATGCTGTGCCGCAGCGTGAAGCGAAACAGCTTCGATTCTTCGCTCGCCGCCATCCCCGTTGCCGCGGCGGCTACCGCTATGCTCTGCAGGCTGATCATTTTCCCCATGACGCCTCCGCTCGAGTTGGACGCGGCCAGCAGCACCGGATTCAGCTTCAGCGTGCCCGCTGTTACCACCTGCAAATTGCCGAACAGCGCGTTCGCGGAGGTGTCGCTACCGGTCAGGAAGACACCCAACCAGCCGAGCATCGCACTGAAGTAAGGGAAGAACGCTCCCGTCGTTGCGAATGCCAGGCCAAGCGTCGCAGTCGCACCGGAGTAGTTCATCATGAACGCAAGCCCGAGCACCGAGGCAATTGTCAACATTGAGAGCTTCAGGTCTTTCGCCGTCCTCCAGACTGTGCCGCCGAACCGTGCCACGGGCATGCCTAACAACAGAGCACTCAGGATCGAAGCAAACAGGCAGGCCGTCCCCGAGGCGGAAAGCAAAGCCAGGGTGTACGGAGCCGAATATGGCGAAGGTTTGGCCACCACTGGCGCAACTCGCTGAACCTGGTTGTGGAGGGATGGCCAGTTAAAGGAAAGGGTGGCCTTGTTCAAGACCGTTTTTACGCCGTCCATGCCCCAGAGCAGTACAAAGACGACAAGCAGAGCGTAGGGAGCCCATGCCATAAGTACCTGTCGCGTCGTATAGTGCGTGTGCACCGTTACTTCACTCTCTCCCGGCAAATGGAACGAATCCTTGGGCCGCCATATTTTCAACAGCACGACCATGGAGCCTATCGCTGCAAGCGAGGCCAGAATATCCGTGAGCTGTGGTCCGACAAAGTTCGACACGTAAAACTGTGTGCCGGCGAACGCGACCCCGCAGAGCACGGCCGCAGGCAGCACGCCGGCCAACGCACGAAAACCGCCCATCACGACGATCAGGTACGCCGGGACGATTAGCGACACCGGAGCGCAGATGCGCCCCACATTGGCGCTCAAGTCCGCCAGAGGCAGTCCCGTCACACCAGCCAGCATCAGCAATGGTGTGCCGATGGATCCGAAAGCGACCGGTGCCGTATTGGCCAGCAGACAAATGCCGGCTGCGTAAAACGGTGAAAAGCCAAGTCCCGTGAGCATCGCGGCAGCGACAGCGACCGGGGTGCCGAAACCCGCGGCTCCTTCAATGAATGCTCCGAACGCGAAGGCAATCAAGAGAGCCTGCAATCGACGGTCCTGCGTAAGCCCGCCAACCGAATTCTTCACGATTTCAAAATTGCCGGTCTCTAAGGTGACGCGATACAGCACAACTGCCCAGAAGACGACCCATCCAATGGGAAACAAGCCGTAAGCAGCTCCGTAAGTGACAGCACCTACAAATAAAGAAACGGGCATGCCGTATACAAAAAGGGCGACCAGGCTCGCGGCTACGAGGCCCGACATCGACGCCATCCAGGACGGCTTACGAAGTACGCCGAGAAGGTACAGAACTGCGAAAACGGGTAACACGGCTACAAGCGAAGACCAGCCAATGCTTCCCAGGACGGGAGTATAAGTTTGCTGCCACATGAGCTGTGACATTATTTCACATGAGCAGCGGAGAGAGTCCAGGTAAAGATATAATCCGAGTTCCGTGACACTCACCTTCGTCGATTACCTAATCCTCTCGCTGTATTTCGCATTCGTGCTCGGCATCGGATGGATGCTAAAGAAGCGGGTCTCGTCCAGCTCGGAGTTCCTTACCGCCGATCGCGAGCTTCCCGTTTGGATCACAAGTCTCGCTTTCGTGGCGGCAAATCTTGGCGCCCAGGAAGTGATTGGCATGTGCGCTTCCGGCGCGAAGTATGGAATCATGACCGCGCACTTCTATTGGGTGGGCGCGATTCCGGCGATGCTGTTCGTGGGGGTGTTCATGATGCCGTTCTATTACGGCAGCCGCGCACGCAGCGTTCCTGAGTATCTCAAGCTGAGATTTGATGAGAAGACGCGCGGCTTGAATGCCATCACCTTCGCGGTCATGACCGTCTTCTCTTCCGGCATTTCGATGTACGCACTCGGCCTGCTGTTTCAGTTGGTGCTTGGCTGGAGCTTCACCGCTTCCGTGCTGCTCTCCGCTGCCATCGTCCTTGTCTACACGTACCTCGGTGGCCTGACAAGTGCCATCTACAACGAGGTGCTCCAATTCTTCTTGATCGTGCTTGGCTTCGCGCCGCTCGGCATCCTCGCGGTGGCGAAGGCCGGTGGCTGGGCCGGGTTGTCCCAGCGATTGCCTCCCGTAATGACGCATTCGTGGGCGTACATGAAACATGCGTCAGACAACCCGATGGGCGTCGATCTGTTTGGCATGATCGCGGGCCTTGCGTTTGTGCTGTCGTTCGGTTATTGGTGTACGGACTTCCTCGTGGTGCAGCGCGCGATGGCCGCTAATTCTATGTCGGCCGCCAGGCGCACCCCGCTGATTGCTGCATTTCCGAAGATGATGATGCCCTTCATCGTGATCGTGCCGGGCATTGCAGCGCTTGCACTCACCCATATGGGCGTCGGCTACACTCTACCGCTCAAACCGGAGGGCGGCTATGACTACGACCAGGCCCTGACGACACTCATGGCGCAGTTCTACCCGTCCGGTATGCTCGGCGTCGGGTTGACAGCGCTGATGGCCTCGTTCATGTCCGGCATGGCCGGGAACGTAACGGCGTTCAATACAGTGTTCACTTATGACATCTACCAGGGCTACGTCAGGAAGAAGGCTTCGGACGATCATTACCTCAAGGTTGGCCGAATGACGACGATCGTCGGCATCGCGCTCTCGATCGGGACTGCTTACCTCGCACAGCGTTACAACAACATCATGGACCTGCTGCAGTTGGTCTTCGGATTCGTGAACGCACCGCTCTTTGCGACGTTTCTGCTCGGCATGTTCTGGAGGCGGGCTACGGGACACGGCGCCTTTCTCGGCTTGCTGTCCGGCACCACCGCAGCCGCCCTCACGCATGGCTTAACCGTTGCGGAAGGCAAGGGCGGCTGGATCGACACCCTGAAGACATTTCCGTCGACAATGGCGCAGAACTTCTGGATCGCGATCTTCGCATGGTCTACCTGCTTCGTCGTCACGATTCTGGTCAGTCTTGTGACTCGCCCAAAACCAGCTGCGGATCTCGAAAATCTTGTTTACGGGCTAACGAAGATCCCGCGTGAGGAAGTAAGCTGGTACTTGAGGCCCGCCCCGCTGGCGGTGATCGTAGCGGTCATCTGCATCATCCTGAATCTGGTGTTTGCCTAAAACTATGCTCGATCTGCGACTCCCATCCGGCTACTTCTTCCTGCTGTTAGGTGTCATTCTGATGGTTGTATCGGTTGCGATGCCTTCGGCGCGGGCTCCTCTCACTGCGGTCAACGTGAACCTCTTTGCCGGTTCCGTGATGGCCATCTTCGGAGGCGTACTGCTTTGGTTGGCACGACGAGCTTCATAAGAGACATCTTTCACCGGACTTATCCGAACACCCCGGAACCCCGCGTTTTCCGCGCGCCCGGCCGTGTGAATCTTATTGGCGAACACACGGACTATAATCTCGGCTTCGTTCTACCGATCGCGATCGAGCTGGATTGCCAGGTGGCGGCTTCACCATCGAGCGGCCCGTCCTTCCGTGTCTATTCGCAGAACACGGAAGAGATGAAGCAGTGGCCCGCCGCTGAACTCGCTTCGCTGAAGCCCGCGCACAACTGGTCGGATTATGTCGTTGGCGTTGCACAAAAGCTGATCGCCCGGGGTTATGAGATCGGGGCGCAAGACCTCGCTATCTATTCAACCGTGCCGGTAGGATCGGGTCTTAGTTCTTCAGCAGCCATTGAGGTCTCAACCGCACTAGCCCTTCTGCAAGGGAGGCCGATCGACAAGGTGGAACTGGCGCGGCTCTGCCAATCGGCGGAGATTGAGTTCGTCGGCATGCCCTGCGGCATCATGGACCAGTACGTCTCCCTATTTGGCGAAGCAAATAAGGCAGTTCGAATCGACTGCCGCTCCGTAACGCACGAGGCGGTATCTCTTCCTGAAAGCATTCGCATCGTAGCGGTGAATACGATGGTGAAGCACGAACTCGGCTCGTCGGCCTACCGCGAACGCGTACGCGAGTGCGGCGAGGCGGTCGCCGCGATCCGGCAGAAATATCCGGACGTACAAGCGCTACGCGATGTCAGCAGCCCTCAACTGGAAGAGTGCCGCAACCTAATGCCAGAACTCGTCTACCACCGGGCGCGTCACGTAGTGAGCGAGGACGAGCGTGTTGAAGAGTTCATGCATGCTTCGCTGCCTCGAATGGGCGAGCTGTTCGTAGCGTCGCACCGCAGCCTGCAGCATGATTACGAAGTAAGCTGCCCCGAGTTGGATTACCTAGTCGACACCGCCATTAAGATGCCCGGCGTCTACGGCGCCCGAATGACCGGCGGTGGCTTCGGTGGATGTACTGTCAACTTAGTAGCCGCAGAAACAGTGGACCGTTTCCTCACTGATATCAGCAACGCCTATGAGAAGCAGTTCAAATTGACTCCGGGATTGTTCGTTTGTACGCCTGGCGAAGGCGCCCGCGAAATTCAGTGAGAAGTTTCCGCCAGGAACACACTATATAAGCAAAAGCATATCTGTTCCTTTCTCTAACAGCGCTCTTTCCGGCGGCATCAATGGCCCGTTCCGATGCCGCCAGCCCAATCAAACCAGCAAATTCATTGGTGAGCGGCTTTCTCTCTCCACTTGGGCCATCGTGCATTGACCCGGTTTTTTGTCGGGGCGCCAGCGCAGCAGCTTCGTACCATGCCGGAAGCGGCCGCCACTGAAATGATCGTATTGCACCTCCGCCACCAACTCCGGCCTTAGCGGCTGCCACTCAGTCGAGCGTTCCGTACTCCAGCGGCTGGGGCCTCCGGGCGCCGCGCCCGTGAACCCCGGCGGCTCGATAAGGGCTTCCAGTTTCTTAGTGAGCGCCTTCCTGTCCGCCGCCGCGATTGACGACGTGAAGCCGACATGGTTCAGGCGGCCTTCGCCGTCGTATAAGCCCAACAGCAACGAACCAACCACGCCGCCCTTGCTCGCATACCGGAATCCTCCCACCACGCAATCGGCGGTACGCAGGTTCTTAATCTTGAGCATTCCTTCGCGATTGCCAGTCTGGTACGGTAGATCGACGCGCTTCGCGATCACACCATCCAAGTCGCCGATCATTGTGTCAAACCACTTTTTTGCGACCGACAGTTTGCATGTGAATGGAGAGACGGCGACGCCTTTCTCTTCACCAAGAAATTTCTCCGCAAACGCGTCGAGCTTGGGCCTGCGCTCTGAAAGGGGCCGCTCTACAAGAGACCTTCCGCGCTCGTCGACCAGCAGGTCGAACACGACCAGCGTCGCCGGCGTCTCTGCTGCCAATTTCCGAATTCGAGACGCAGCAGGATGGATTCGCTGCAGCAGGCTGTTGAACGAGAGATGGCCGCCGACAGTGACGATGATCTCTCCATCCAGCACGAAACGTTTTGGCTTTAAAGCGCGGAGATGCTCCACTACCTCCGGGAAGTAGCGGGCGAGCGGTTGCCCCGCCTTTGATTGAATTTCGACTTCGTCCCCGTCGCGAAAGGCGAGGCAACGAAAGCCGTCCCACTTCGGCTCGTATTGCCACTCCTCTCCTTCGGGCACCTTCAGCGCCGATTCGGCTTCCATAGGCGCATAGTCGAGTTGCAGAGGCAGATTCACAGATGCTTCTCCAGTTTCACGCGGCCGGTTCTCTGCAGCAGCGGAGCGAACAGGTCTCCGCACTTCTTTACGCGACGTGGAACATTGTCCAAACGAAACTGCTCAATATCGCAGCCTTTCTCAACCTCCTTCCAGGAAAGCGGGGTGGAGACGTTTGCGTTCGGCCTCGGCCGCAACGAGTACACCGAAGCCAGGGTTCTGCCCCAAGCGTTCTGATTGTAGTCAACCAGCACGCGGCCGGCGGGCCGCTTCGCCACGCGATACTCCGCGGTCACCAAGTCCGGATACTTTGCCTCCATTTCCTTGGATAATGCCTTGGCGAAGGTCCAAACTTCTTTCTGCAACGGCCCGCGCACGATCGGGACGTAGACATGCAGCCCTTTCGAGCCCGAGGTCTTCGGGTAGCACGGCATATTCAGTGCCGTCAGCATCTCGCGCAGCCTCAGCGCGGTGTCACGGACCTGCTCCCAGACGGCGGCGGGGACCGGGTCCAGATCGAAGTGCATATAGTCCGGGCGGTCCACGTCGTCACACTTCGCGTACCACTGGTTCAGGTCAATACAGCCGAGATTCACTACCCATAGCAGCGAGGCCAGATTCTGCACCATCGGAAAATCGATGATGTTACCCGACCGGTGTGGGATTGTGCAAAGCTCAATCCACTCCGGATGCGGCTGCGGGACACGCTTCATGAAGAAGAACTCGCCCTGTGCCCCATTTGGGTATCGCTTCATCACCATTGCCCGGTTCTTGAGGTGCGGCAGCAGGACGTCCGAAATATCGGCATAATACTGCAGCATGTCCCGCTTTGTGAGACCACGATCCGGCCAGAAAACTTTTTCCAGATTAGTTAGCCGGACGGTCTTGCCGCCGGCCTTCAGCTCGACTTCTTTTTCGCCTTTTGGAATCTCTATCTTCACGCCCGATAAGACGCCTGTTCGAGACTAATCCTCACACCCCAATGCGCGGAAATACATCGCCGACAGGGCGGCGGATAGAAGCTGCACGACCGGAGTCCATTCCGGGGCACCCGGAAAAATCACCTGCAGGACTGCCGGGCGGCTATCCAGAACCGCCTCGCCCGGGAGTTTCGCGCCTAGAATGTTCGTTTCAAAAAGCGACGCCATCTGGCCGTCTGCCGCATGGTTCTGACCACTCAACATGACACTTACGCAGATCGGCTCGCCGGATTCCAACCAAGTGGCCAAGGCAGCTCCTCCCTGGACGGCGGCCCAATCCAGCTCGAAGTTGCCGCGGTTGAGGAAACCAATACGATCCCGAAACTCGGGAGGCCGGTTCAGCAGGAAATCGGCAAATAGCGCACAGACTCTCTCCGCATGCTCGCCGGAGGGCCGAATTTCAAAGGAGCCCGCGTGTACGCTTGGCGGATCCAGAAAGATGGTGCGGGACTCGAACATCCTTCCATTATCGAGGCGCTGCCCTTCTATCAACTACTGGCTGCAATCACTGCTACGGTTGTGGTGCTGACACCGGCATTCATGTTGTCAACGACTTCCCGAACGGCCTTCACGGCCGGTTGTCCTTCGCGGAGAAGTTTGAGTTCTGCCTTGTTTTGTTTCTTGTCTCCCCCGCCTAAGAGCCCAATGTCCACCTGGGCCGCGATTCCCAATTCGAGCAGGTCCTTAGCAGAGGCGCGGCCGATGTCCTTGAGGCAGTCGAGCAGCCGTCGCCGGGTATTTTCGACCGCAAACCGATTCGTCACCTTGTACACGGTGTGCGGGATGAAACCGAGAATTGGTTTTTCGATGCCGCGCACCAGACCTCGTCTCGCAAGCGACTGTCTGGCTGTGTGCCGCAAATCGCTGTTGTTACCAAGCCGCGCGATCCAACTCGACAGCTTGCGCGGCTTAGATTCCCGGACCCTATCGATTATCCAATCGAGAACCGCGCTGCCGGTCGCTTCCGGCTGCAGAACGACGACCTTGTTGTCTTCGATTGCGATCTTCTCCGCAATCATAAGTTCCCCGAACGCCGCCCCGGCTAGTGCATAGCTCAGGTAACTGCAGATCCGGCCCGCCCTTTCCTCCGCTATGGCGATCAGGAGGAGTTCCTCCGGAGAGCTGAGGTCTTCGGATCTCATTTCAGGCCTCCTTCATAGCCCGAGTTTGCACCCACCGGGTTACAAACGAGTGACAATTCCGCTACGGATTGGGAATGCCGAGAATCGTCCTGACCGTATCCCGAGCAATGAGCAGTTCTTCATTCGTCGGAATCACCCACACATGTGTCTTGCTGTCCGCGACGCTGATGTCAGCAGCCTCGCCGATTGCCGTATCGTTCCTCGCAGCGTCGATCTGAATACCGAGATTTTCGAGGCCTTCGCAAGCCTTCTTACGAATCAGCGGTGAGTTCTCACCGATGCCGCCGGTGAACAGGATGGCGTCTGTCCCGTTCATAACACCCAAGTACTGGCCGATGTAGCGTTTGACCTGATAACAGAAGATTTCGACCGCAAGTTGTGCGCGGGCATTCCCGGATTCGGCTTCCTGGATGACGTCGCGCATATCGTTGGATACCCCGGAGACGCCCGCGAGACCGCTATGCCGATTCAGCAGTACTTCGACGTCATGCAACTTCATCTCGCCGGTGCCGAGCAGGTAAAGCACCGCACCCGGGTCGATGTTGCCGCTGCGCGTGCCCATGACGAGACCTTCGAGCGGCGTGAAGCCCATGGATGTATCGACAGAGCGGCCGTATTCGATGGCACAAGCGGAGCAGCCATTTCCGAGATGGAGCGTGATTAGTTTGAACTTGTCCCGTTTCTCCTCGAAGAACTGAGCATAGCGGTAGGAGACATAACGGTGAGACGTTCCGTGGAAGCCATAGCGGCGGATTTTGTCACGCTTGTAATAAGCGTACGGAATTGCGTAGACGAACGCCTTGGGCGGCAGCGAATGGTGGAATGACGTGTCGAATACGGCGACGTGCCTGGCGTGAGGCACAAGCGCGCGGCTGGCATAAAAGCCGCGCATATTGGCCGGATTGTGCAGGGGTGCGAGTTCGAAATTGTTTTCGATCTTTTCAACAACCTCTTCCGTCATCAGCGCGGAAGTCTGGAAATCCTCGCCGCCATGTACGACCCGGTGGCCAATGGCTTCGATTTCGTTCGTATTGTCGAGCACTTTGTTTTCACCGGTCGTGAGCGCCTGAAACGCGGCCTCGATGGCCTGTTTGTGTTCCGGGACGGGCTTCGCGTGTTTGGTCTTCCCGAGGCCAACGGCCTCGTAAGTAACTACAGCTTCCGTGCTGCCGATGCGGTCGACCGCGCCCTTCGCAATTAATCTGTCTTGATTAGAGGCGATCTGTTCGGGACTCGTCTCAATGAGCTGAAATTTCAAGGAGGAACTGCCTGAGTTCAGCACCAGGATCTTCATCTGCTGTTAGTATCTCCTGAAGGATAACCAGGAAAACTTGGGTCACCGGCCCCTGAGATACATCCCATACAGGCCGCGGTGCGCGGTGAACCTTAGAGCTTGAAGCGGCAGATGAGGCCGACATCGTCGCAGTACCACATCCATCCGTCCCAGACGGTCATGCCGTGCGGCAGCGGATCTGTTTCGCCAAGTTGGATCTTTTCGACGATCGCGCCGGTTTCCGGATCGTGTTTGAAGAACGCATTCCAGTTCGAATCCGTGACCCAGAGGTAGCGGCCCTCCCAACCGATGCCGTGCGGGCGGTTGCCGGCGGTGGGGAATTTCGTTTCCACAATCCATGTCTTGGGATCGATGCGGTAGACCTCGCGTGAAGGCGGCACAGCAAACCAGAGCTTGCCGTTTCGCCATTCCTGACCATGGGCTCCGGTGCCGAGAGTTACATCGCGCTTCGCGGGCGCAGGTGCGGCAGTGGGGTGAGGTTTGCGCTGACGCATGTTCTCCGGCACGGGACTGCTGCGCGCGGGCGGGTCGCCGAGCATCTTGTAGATGACTCCGGCGCCGGGCGTGAAGTGACGCTCGATCGTCTTGCCCGTTTTTGCATCGCAGCGCACGATTTCGCGGCTGTACGTGGAGCCGATCCAAAGCGCTTCGCCATCGAAGGTGATGCCGCTGGAAGCTTCGGTTTCGGTCTCGAAGTCGCGTATAACCTTGCCATCCCAACTGACAAGAGAAGCATGGTTGCCGGGCCCCTGGTCCATGATCCAGAGACCATCGCTGGTGGCTTGCAGTCCGTTTGGCTGCGGGCCGGGAGAGCGAAATGCAATTTCGACTTTGCCGGCTTTGCGAGTCCGGATTCTGCCGACGTCGATGGCGAAGGCGGCCGCCGCGGTTCCGAAGAAATCTCTGCGTAGCATGGGTGTGGCCGCTTGGGAATTTATCATAAGCGGGGCTCAACATGTTGAGCTACCGTGCGCGGTGGGGGCATGGGCCGGAGCCCAACAGCGTACGCGGGAGTTGCTGGAAACAGTGGAGTTCTCGTTTTGCAATT
>CAYXLI010000006.1:0-21740 GCA_964464925.1 uncultured Solibacteraceae bacterium
CTATCGAATCGGCGCCGCCGCCGTACCAACCTTCAACTAGATTCGAGACACGCTCCTTTTGCTTGCATGCGCGACTGCGGTGTCGATCTGCTATTTTCTCTATCGCCTTCGTTTGCAGCAGATCGCCGTGCGCATCCAAGCACGTTTCGAGGCGCGGATAGAAGAGCGCACCCGGATTGCTCAGGAACTGCACGACACGGTGGTACAAGCCATTTGCGGATCGACGATGCTCGTCGAAAACGCAGCGGAAAAAACGCCGGACTCTCTGCCTGTGGTCAAGGGCTCGCTTTTGCGCGCCGTGGACAAGCTCGAGGCGGCGCTCGTGGAATCTCGCGCCGCACTGAACGGATTGCGCGGTTCGCGGAACGGACAGGACGATCTGGCGAAGCAGCTGTCAGACCTGGCGAGTGAAGCAAATGTACCTGGTATCACGTTGCGCGTGGTCACTACAGGCGAGCCGCGTCCCTTGTATCCGGCGATCCAGTACGAGATCTTCCGGATCGGTTCCGAAGCGATCAGCAACGCGGTGAAACATTCCGGTGCCACGATATTGTGGATCGATATAGAGTACCTCAACGATATCCAACTGGTAATCCGAGACGAAGGGAAAGGCATTCCGGAGCAGGTCCTGCGCTCGGGGAAAGTGGGCCACTTCGGCCTCGAAGGAATGCGGGAACGAGCGGAACGGATCGGCGGGTCTCTGGACGTTCATAGCCGCGCCGGGGCCGGAACGCAGGTCAGCTTAAGAGTTCCAGGTCACATCGCATTTCAGCCGGGGAAATCAAGTCGCTCTTTGACGACGCGCGGCCTGGCGCGCATCCTGGCGTTTCGCAGGCGGAGATCGGCCTGAAACGCGTTCATATGTTTGAAGATCGGCTTCTGCCGTCAGTACTCAAACGGTGCTTCTGGGGCTTCTTCATCTCGCATTTAATGATGTGCGCGGTGGGGCTGTTGTGGGGTCAAAACACGTCAGCCGAAATCCAGGGCTCCGTCCACGATGAGAGAGGTGATCTGATCCCCAACGCCGTCATCGCCGTAACAAATGCGCGGACTAGTGTAGCTCGGACTACGACCTCAAACCACGCCGGAGTATTTAACGTCCCTGACCTCCCGCCGTCCGAATACACAATCACGGTTTCGGCCAGCGGCTTCGCGCCAAAGCACGTTACGAATCTGAATTTGACGGTTGGAGCGCACCGAATTCTGCAAATCACATTGACTCCCGCGGTAGCCGAAACTGTCGTCGAGGTCAAAGCCGACGCCGCCGATATCGACCTAGCAAACTCCAGCCTGTCCGGTGTTGAGGACGCTACCACCATCCAAGAGCTGCCCTTGAACGGACGCGACTGGACACAGCTGGCGCTCCTTCAGCCCGGCGTGGCGGCTATCCGTACGCAGAATACCCTCAATGGCAGTTCGTCGAATCGCGGCAGCCGTGGCTTCGGATCGGAAGTGACCATTGGAGGTGGTCGGCCCACGCAAAACAACTACTTCCTTGATGGAATCAGCCTGAACGATTACACCAACGGGGCACCCGGAACCACCCTCGGCCTCGCGCTCGGAGCGGATGGCATTCAAGAATTTTCGGTTCTCACGAACAACTACGACGCGACTTATGGCGGCACGTCCGGTGGGGTGATCAATGCGGTGTCCCGCTCAGGAAGCAATGTGGTCCATGGCGATGTCTACGAATTCCTGCGGAACGACATCCTCGACGCTCGGAATTTCTTTGACGGGCTAAAGCTCCCCTTCCGGCGCAATCAGTTCGGAACAGCTATGGGTGGCCCCCTTAACCGGAACAAGACGTTCTTCTTCTCCAACTATGAGGGCCTTCGGCAGGCATTATCCACGACAACGAGCGCCACGGTACCCTCCGCGCAGGCGCGCACCGGCGACCTCTCGACCGGCAAAATCATCGTCAGTCCCGCTGTTATTCCCTTCCTCGCTTTGTGGCCTCTTCCCAACAGACCCCTGCTCGGCACGAGTGATATTGGTCAGTACATATTCACTGCCACAAGCCGGGCTACTGAGAATTTCGGCCTTATAAAGCTGGACCATTTGATCACGAAGAATGACAACTTGTTGACGTCCTGGTCGACGGATGAAGGTCAGGTTGAATCGCCTGACGCACTAAACGCCATTCTCGTCCACAACAGTTTGTGGCGAAACACCGGAGTCTTGAGTGAGACCCATATCTTTGGCCGGCATGTCGTCGGTGTTTTTAGGGCCGGTATTAACCGAGTCGCGGCGAACGGGCTCTCGGCATCTCCCGGCAACAACCCGGCGGCGTCAGATCCGGCCCTCGGCGTACTGCCCGGACGCGACGCGCCCGCTCTCTCAGTTCCAGGTCTTACTTCGTTTGTCGGTGGGACCAAAGGCACGGCGGCTGCTAACTTCTGGTTCACGAACCTACAACTCTACGGGGATCTGAATATAGAGATCGGCAAACACTCCATGAAAGCCGGTGTCCAGTTTATTCACTATCGCTACAACACGCAGGTCGCATCAGACCCCAATGGAGCGTACAATTTTGCGAGCCTGCCGGATTTTCTTTCCAACCGGACTGTGGCCTCCTTCTTCGCCGATGTTCTGTATCCGGGCAATCAAGGAGCAGCTACGGCGACGGGCTTTCCCGAGCGCGGCTTCCGGCAGAACGTCGCCGGGTTCTATTTCCAGGATAATTTTCGGCTCAAAACCAATCTGACAATGAATATTGGCCTGAGATACGAAACTTCTTCGGTGCCTACGGAGGTCCATGGTCTGTTGTCAAACCTGAGGGACATCTACACCACGGATCTCAACATCGGCAAACCCCTCTTTCAGAATCCCACCAGGCTCAACTTGGAACCACGTGTGGGATTTGCATATGATCCATTTCGCGACGGCAAGACTTCCCTGCGTGCTGGTTTCGGCCTCTTCGATGTGCTGCCGCTCATCTACCAAATAGGAATGCTGGAGGCATACAGCGGGCCGTTCTCCAGTCTGTTGACCCTGGTCAATCCACCTGTGGGCTCGTTCCCCGATGGCGGTTACAACGCGATTCTGAGGCTGGACGCGTCCCATGTGCCTGTGCGCGAGCCGAGCATCGAATACAATCCATCGCGCAATTATGTGATGCAGTGGAATGCCAGTCTGCAGAGGGCACTCACTCGGGATCTGGCGCTCTTGATCGCCTATGCGGGTTCCCGCGGCATTCACATGTCCAGCATGGCTAATGATGCCGACATCGTGCTGCCGACTTACACGGCTCAGGGCTACTCATTTCCATCGCCGGTGGGAAGCGGAACCCGGCTGAACCCCAGTGTAGGGTCAATACGCCAACTCACCTGGGGCGATAGTTCGAACTACAACTCGCTGCAGGTTCGACTTCGAAAGAAGCTCAGCAGAGGCTTTCAGATACAAGGGTCGTTGACATGGCAGAAGAGCATCGATGGATACTCCTCAAGCATATTTCCGACACAGTTCCAAAATTCTGTCTCGACGCTGTACATCAACCGTCACCTTAACCGCGGGCCCTCGGACTTCAACACGGGGCGTGTGGGTACGATTAACGGTGTGTGGTATTTGCCCAAACTCAATCATCTGCCCACAGCGCTTAGAGTGTTGACCAACGGATGGGACATGGAGGGTATTTTCACAACGAGCGACGGACTGCCATTCACACCGGTGATTTCTGGCGATGCAGCAGGCGAGAACAGCGCTTCATCGTATGACGTTCCCAATCGCGTGACCGGCCCTGCATGTACCCATCTGACGAACCGTGGCAATCCGTCGAATTACATCAATCTGTCATGCTATAGCTTCCCCGCGCCCGCTACTGTCCTCGGAAATGCGGGGCGAAACTCATTGAGCGGTCCGGGCCTTCTTGAACTCGATTCCGCCGTCCATCGCGATTTCTCTCTGAGATCCATTTCGGAAACGGCAAAGCTGCAGTTCAGGGCTGAGGTGTTCAATGTGACCAATCGTGCCAATTTCGAGCCACCGTTGCCGAACAATGCTCTATACGACAGCAAAGGCACTCCGTTGGCCACCGCCGGCGTGATTACCTCGACGGCGACGACCTCAAGACAAATTCAGGTTGCACTCCGCTTTTCTTGGTAACGCACCTCTTGATGTTTGCCGAAGGGTCGGCGCTCTTACGGTCCCTCAGACGACGTCGCCGTCGAGCACACTCTCCTCCAGCTGTGCCGACCACTCAGTCTACAGCCGGATCGTGCACCTCCATCTAGTGCCCCGCCGCCGATGGGTGCCCGATCGAATCCCGCGATTCCGAGTTCAATTGTTCAATTCATCGGCCTGCGTGGACTGTTCGCGCGATGTTTTCGCCACGCGTATGCAGAGATGGCGGGTATTTGCGTGACCGAATGTCAGGGGCACTGGCCGCCGGAGTGAGTCTCCTCTATTTGACCCGATCACCTTGCCTTCCCGCTCGACGGGCGTGCCCACATTCGCGAGCACGAGGTCGACCGCATAACTGTGGGTTGCCGCATCGGCACGCACCCGCCATCCGGATGGAACGGCATCGCACCAAGTTGGACCGCTGAAACGATATCTCTTCGTCCGCACCGCCGCGGGCCGGCCGAACGGCATATCGAGGTCTGAACCGCGCGTCGAAGACGAATCGCCGACATTTTCCAATTGACGGTGGGGTTATTGACTCCATAAATGCTTTCCACTAAGTGCCATAGCGACATGGCCCCGCTTGGTGTCTAAAATGCCCTCTGATCGAGCGCCCGGAAGGAGTGGAATGAAGCTTCTGCTGCTATTTGCGATGACCGCAGTATTGTTGGTGGTAGTATGCGTCACCAGTACTAGAGCCGCCATAGCAGCTGAGCAGCTCGAGATTTTGGTTGCCGGGGCCCAACGAAGAAGCGTGCCGCTGTACTGCGTCTGGGTCGGCACGGTTGAGGGTTTGCAACACCGAAATCCCGGCAAGACTTTCGGGCTATCTCAGCCAGCAGACCTAGACCGGCGGCTCGTCCATGCGGGATGGTCAGGTATTGTTTCAGATGAATCCTCGACCCTTCCACGCAGAACTGGATCGGGCCGAAGCAGGCTTAGCGCACCTCCACTGGCCCGTAGAACGGGCCTGCGGCCAACTCGCGCGGGCCGAAGTCCAGGCGGGCCGAGGTCGCCGGGGCGAATTAGCATCGCGCCCAGCTTGAGATCGATAGCCATACGCCGCTTACTCAGCAACATGCGATCACGGTTCAGGATTTGGAAAAGACGACCCAAAGCAACAAGGCTGCAAAGGCGCAATCAGGCGCAACGTGAGCGCAACGGGCATCAAACTTTCGGTTGGCCTGGCACGACTAAGCGCGCTCGCCGACGCCGACGCGTCAGAGCGTTGTTGATTGCCCTTGTGTTTCTGTGCTGCCAGCGATCCGAGGCGCAATGTTCGGGCATAGCCAGCACTCCGGCCGAGGCTTCCGGCTGCACCAGCCGGGCCATTCCAGATCTCAAGGTCACAATCATTGATCCGCAGCACCCATACTCACTCGCGGAATTGATCGACATCGGGGAGCGCAATCATCCGATAACAAGGACGACCTGGGAGCGGGCAAAACAACAGGCCAAGCTCTTGGGCGTCGAGAAAAGCGAGTATTTTCCTGTTCTAGCCACGACCGTCCTCTTTGCCGACCAACACGTTGCGCAGCCCTTTCCTAAGCCTCTGTCGCCGAGCGGCTATTCTGTGATTGATTTACCCTTGGTTCAGCCTCAGCTTGAGCTGCAATACCTCTTACTGGATTTCGGAGGACGCAAAGCTCGCGTCGATGCCGCCAAAGCCCAGGCGATCGCCGCAGGGGCACAATTTATCAAGGCGAACCAGGATATCGCATTCGCCATTTCAAACTCCTATTATTCGCTTCTCACCGCGCAAGAACGTCTGGCAGCCGCCACGGACACACTGAGGACGGCACAAACCACACAGGATGCGGCTGAAGCGAGGCTGGCGAATGGCCGCGCGACTCTGCCGGACATACTTAACGCACGCGCAGAGACAGCTCAGGCGAAGTTCGATCTGGAACAAGCGGACGGCGACGAAAAGATCGCGTGCGTAACCCTGACCGAGACGATCGGCGTCGAGCCTTCCCCCGACATATTGATCGATGGACAAAGAAACGCACCGTTGCCGAAGGCGCTCACGCTGACGATCGAACAATTGATCGAACGGGCATTCGCCGGTCGTCCGGATCTGATGGCGCACGTCCAGGAAATTCGCAAGGCGGACGCTGAAATACGAAATGCGAACTCGGCGTTCAGACCCAACGTGAGTCTGTCAGGAAACGTCGCCCAGGCGGTGGCATGGCCAACGGCCGTCCGGCCACCGGCGCAGTTCGGGACTATCAACACACCTACATGGGCCGCGGCAGTCAACGTGGAATGGACCATTTTCGACGGCGGCGCGCGGCGCAACCGAAAAGAGTTGGCGGAATCCGGCAAACGCCAAGCGACCGAGGAACTGAGGGATCAACGCGATCGGGTCCAACGGGAAGTGTGGAGCAGCTACATCGCATTCCGTACCGCTCTGCGGCAGGGGGAAGCCGCGGTGGCCCTGCTGAACGCAGCAGAAACATCGTATGCGGCATCCTTGGACGCTTATAACTATGGGGTCAAGAATTTAGTAGACGTTGTCACAGCGGAAAAACAACTGGCACTGGCACGTCTTTCGATGGTGTCCGCCCGTAGTCGAGTCTTTATAGAAGCGGTTCGCCTGGAATCGGTCACGGGAAATATGCTGCGGAATCTGCAATCGGCTACTACGAGCCAGGGGAAGTGATCATGAAACCATTGCTGGTGCTCTATACGATCGCGATTTGTGTCGTTTGTTCGGGGTGCAGCCGCGCGCCGTCCGTGTCCATCATCGGTTCATTCTTCCCGATATGGATGATCTGTATCGCAGCTGGCGTGGTCGCGGCCTTTGTCGGGCGGGCGGTCCTCGTGCGATTACGTCTTGAGGACCACGTAGGGCCGCTTTGGCTTTTTTATCCATCAAGCGTCACTCTGTGCGCCTGTGCCTTATGGGAGGTGTTTTTTCGATGAATACCAGCACAGCAGATCGAGCACGAAGAATCATTGGCCGACTTCTCGGACTTTCCGTTATCGCCGGAGCCGTCATCACATCACTGATGGCTTTCTACGATACGAATAGAGAACCTCGCACGGATGATGCGAGTGTGAGGGCAAACTTTATCGCGATCGCGCCGGAAGTGGGTGGCCGCTTGGTCCAACTCCCCGTAAAGGACAACGCGTTTGTCAAAAAAGGCGATCTGCTTTTCGAGATCGATCCGCGCGATTACCAGTACGCGCTGAAGCAGGCGTTGTCAGATCAGAACAATCTGGAACAACGGATTATCGATACGCGAAGAAAAATAGCGGGAGAGAATAGCGCCGTTGAAGCTGCAAGCGCGTCGTTGCGGACATCTGAGACTGCCATCAAAACAGCAACCAGCGCGGTGGAAACGGCGAAGGCAACTGTGACCCGAGCGCAGGCGAACGTAGCAACGGCTAGCGCCCACCTCTCCTATGCGACGAACGACTTTCGGCGGATTCAGCCGTTGCTGGCTAAGCAATATGTCACCGTCGATCAGGTCGACCAGGCAGACACGGCGGTTCGAATTGCGAACGGTCAATACGAGCAGGCGCTGGCGGCACTTGCGGAAGCGGAATCACAAAAGAGGCAGGCAGAATTGAAACTTAGTCAGGCGAATGATGAATCGGTCGGGTCCAAAGCCAAGCTCAGCCAAGCGATGCACGTCGTCGACACGCCGGATATTCTCGAATCGCAGCGTCCTGCTCTGGCAGCGAAAGTGGAGCGTGCCCGACTGGATCTCGAAAGAACCCGTGTTACAGCTCCCTTCGATGCCTATGTGACCAACTTGAATATCTCGGAAGGAGCCTATGCGCACGCCGGTTCGGCGATGTTTACTCTGATCGACGCGAGGACTTGGTGGGTGATCGCGAATTATCGCGAAGGCGACATTTGGAACATCCACGTAGGGTCGAAGGTCGATGTCTATCTCATGGGCCATCCCGATCGTAGGTTTGATGGGGTCGTTCAGAGCCTGGGCTACGGTGTTTTTCCTGAGGACGGAAATGTAGCCGACGGCTTGCCGAATATCCAAAGGACGCTGAATTGGGTTCATCTCTCGACGCGTTTTCCGGTTCGGATCCTGATACAGAATCCCGATTCCGCCCTGTTCCGAATCGGCGCAACCGCCCTGACGATCGTGAGGTGAACCAATGGCGCGAGGAGGGTGGTTGCCAGATTGGTGGGAGGATCTTCAGGCGAGGCCCGGCCGCGTGGAGAGTTCGCTGCGAATGGTGTTCGCAACGATCGTGGTGCTGGTCGCGATGATGGTTCTACAAGTGCCGAATGTTGCTTTTGCGTTATATGTCATTTTCATTATCAGCAATGAGAACCCCGCTCTGAGTTTTCGCCTTGGCGCCGCTTCGCTACTGGCCGTGGCTCTGGCGCTCTCGATTTCTTTGGGAGTCGTGATTTTGACCGACAACGATCCGGTCGCGCGCGTAGTTACGCTCGCGGCGATGACGTTCTTGGCAGGCATGATCACGGTGACAACGACCGTGCCGGCGCTGGGTCCGATCTTCGGACTTATTGCCGGAGTTGCGCTTCATTTATGGGAGAACCACGCTCCCGCGGATAGGGTGGTGAAGGCCAATCTTTGGCTGCTCGCCGGGTTCGCAACAGGGATTGCGGGCGCGGTTGCGACGTCATACCTATTTTCAATGCGCTCACCTGCCGATCGCTTGGCAGCTCAGGTGCGACTGAGGTACCGCGCTCTCGAGGCGTTGTTTGATGCATACGCCCGCGCCGATGCAACGGAAAATCAACGAAGAACCGCTGCTCAATCTGTCTCGCGGCTCGCAGCCGAAGGACACCGTGGCGTGCTTAAATTGCACCGCCAGATCGCCGATCGTAATCTTTCGACCGGCAGTCTGCCGCAGGCTGTTCAGCAGCATATCATCGCGATCACAGAGCTAATGGACCACTCAGCGGCGTTTGGCCTCCAGGCAGTGTGCCCAGATCACGATCTTCAATCGCGTTGTAGACTCATTTCGCAACAGTGCGCCCATCTCGCGCGCGAGCTCCGGTCCGATCCGAAAATCTTTTCAAGAAACGGAGACTCCATTCCGCGCACACATCTTGAACGGGTGGAAGTGATTCTGAACTCCATCGGAACGATTCCCACTAGTAGCGACAAGGATCGAGAAATTGCTCCGTTGCCGCCTAGACACACTCCATTATTGATTCCCGGCGCTGGTTCAAATATCACGAACGTGGCTTTTGCGCTCAAGATCAGTCTGTGCGCGACGCTTTGTTACATCATCTATCACGCCATCGACTGGCCGGGCATCTCAACTTCCGTAACGACAGTCATGATCACCGGATTGGTCACGACAGGGGCGATGAAACAGAAGCTGACATTCAGGCTTTTAGGGGCCATTGTGGGCGGGCTAATACTGGGACTTGGAACGGAAGTGTTTCTGTTTCCCGTAATCGATTCGATCACGTCCTTGGTGATTGTGGTTGGGACGGTTGCATTTCTGTCCGCATGGATCGCAGCAGGGCCGCGTTTTAACTATGTTGGGATCCAAATTGCCTTTGCCTTTTATATCGTGGCGCTTGCGGGATTTACGACGCCAACCGAGTTGGCGCCGGCCCGCGATCGGCTTGCGGGAATCATGCTGGCCGTCATCGTTATGTGGTTTGTCTTCGATCGGATTTGGCCAGTCCGTACGACTTCAGAAATGCGCCGCGTGGTGGCCTCGGTCCTGAAAGACGCCTCGCGCGTCGTAGCCTTGATGGATAACCGACTGCCGCGCGAGGCCTATGCAAGAGAATCCGAGATATTGCGGGATCGATTGGCAAAAGGCCTCTCGACGGTCCGAACGCTGAATGAAGCTGCGCAGTACGAGTTCGGTTCCGACCGCGATGGCCACATACGCACTGCCGGCAAGCTGATGCAGATGTCAATGACCGCCGTGGCATTGGTGTGGAATCACGTCGCAATTCTCGATGAACTTCACGAAGACAATTCAAAGAGCCATCCCGGGTTAGCACACCTGCGCCGGACGGTCAGGGAAGGTCTCGATTCGATTGCCAATGCGATCGAGAAAGAGTATTCGATGGAAACGCAGCCCCTCGTGGCGGGCGAATCCAGTTCCGAATACGAGAGGTTAACAATTTTGAGGTTCAACGAACTTCAATCGTCTGCGGCTGCCTTTGATTCGTAGTGGCGACGCCGCTATGTTTTCCGGTTCAAACCCTCTTAAAGTCTCCAACGAGATTGTTCAGTGTGAAAGCTAAAGGAGATTGGAAAATGAAAATCGTAATGCGTCCCGTGATTCTGGTCGCTGGGTTGGCGGCTTTACCCCTCGTTCTTCTTGATCATTTCAAGCTACTCGAACCGGCTGAGTGGGTTAAGACGAACGAATTAGGCGATCCCCAAAAAATGGGTCCTTGTGGTGGAGATCCACGCGGTAACGGAAGCTTGCTGATCAATGCCTCTACGAAAATTAGCGGTGGATCAAAGCTTTATCTGAAGATTCAAGAGACCGTTTTTCACTCCGGCCACTATCGCGTGGCGCTGGCCGTCAATTCACGAACAGATCTGCCGCCCGATCCGGTCGTCACTGAAAGATGGACCGAGGTAGGCCCGTTCTCGACTTGGGCGCAAGTCCAAAGCCCTCCACAGATCCAGTACTCGTTGACGGCCTGTTTCCGCACTACGCCAAACCGGGCGAGCCGTCGTCGAAACGGGTCGATCCGAACACAGTGTTGCAGGTGATTCAGTTCATGGCCGATCACCCATACAACGTTCCCGGCGGGTATTCGTATCATCACTGCGCTGCTCTTCAGATAACTGCAGATCCATCGAAGCCCATAGACAGCAGATGGCTGGCGACGACGGCGGCCCGCCGAAAAGTGACCAAATGGTCGAGTCGCTCACTCTCTCGATCCCAAATCCACCGGTGTACGCCCGATTCTCCTTCGCATTATCGCGACTGTGAAACCAACCGCAGGAGGTCTTTGTAATGTTCCCGCAACTCGTCCGATTCAGCGACCTTGCCCTGCTCCTGCTTCGATTGATGGTCGGTCTCGTCTTCGTGACCAGTGGCTATGGCCATCTGAGGAATCCCGACGCGCGATCGAAAAGTATCGAGATGTCCAAGGGCTTCACGGTTTTTCTCGGCGTCGCGGAGGGCGCCGGCGGAATGGGAGTCGCCTTTGGGGTGCTCACTCAACTTGCCGCGTTCGGACTGATCGCCATCATGCTTGGAGCGATCGAGAAGAAGATCCGCTCCTGGCACACAGGATTCTGGGGAGAGAAGGCCTACGGCTGGCACTACGACTTGATCTTCATATTGATCAATTTCGTGATCGCCTCCGTCGATGGCGGACGATATGTTCTGCTGAAATGAAGGCCTGGTTGCGTTCGCACAGCCGGCAAAACACGCTTTTCGATGACGCGCACGCTGAAATTCGTCGCCCTTGGTCATTGTCGTCATATTGCGCTCGAATGAGTTCTTGGCATAGCCCATGAGAAGCCCTTCAGGCCGGCGGAAATAAAAAAGCCGATGTGCCGATTGGACCTACGATGTGCCCCATTTTCCTATTCGAACGAGTCTTGAACATGACTCTGCTGTTCCGTCCTTGTTTCCTGGCGCACAGCTTCGGGCCAATTCCGGCGTCCTGCGGTCCGCGGAGGTTCTGCTTCGCCGGGCGGCGCCCCCCAGGTGCTGGCTCCCCCCAGCCGGCGGATACGCCTCCGGGTGAGAGAGCGCCGTTTGAGAGCAACTCTAACCACAAATCGGGTCGATCTGGTCGTGTACAGATTTTGTACAAACTGGCTGAGATTCCTGCGAACCCGGCGAATCCTGCGTTCGTCCGTTGAGCAACTTAAAGGAAACGCGAGAGGGCGGAAAATACGGGTTCGGTTTCCGTTATCCCTTGGAACTGAACAGGTCTCGGTGGGGAACAACTTTGATTTTGAAATATGCTATATTGTGTACGCAGAGTACACAATATGGAAACGGAAAAGATTGGCATAAGGGAGTTCCGCGAGAACCTCGCGGGGTACTTGGAAGGCGGGAAGCCCCTTACTATTACCCGTCATGGCGAAACACTCGGCTTCTTTATTCCCGCACAAAAAAAGAGCCGCAAGGCAGAAATCGAAGCCATGCGCGCCGCTGCCAAGGATCTCGACTTTATGATTGCGGAATGGGGTACATCCGAGGATGAGCTCATGCGGGAATACAAGGAGATCCGGCGCACCAGCCGCGAGAAGAGGCGGAACTCGAAGTAGTTCGCATGCCACGCAAAGCCCTCGTGCTCGATGCGAACATTTTGATTCGAGCCGTGCTGGGTCAGCGGGTACGGCGTATCCTCGAAGTCCACACTGAGAATATTTCGTTTTTCCTGCCCGAGACCGCGTATGCGGAAGCGGAGGAAAACCTGGCCGACTTGGTCGTGAAGCGTGGTGGCGATCCTTCCAAGGCGCTCGTCGCTCTGAAAGCCATGGCCACGTTGGTGACCATAGTGGGCGATGACCTCTGTCAGGACTTCGAAGCCGAAGCGCGAAAGCGGCTCGGCGCACGCGATCCGGAGGACTGGCCGATTCTGGCAGCCGCACTGGCTCTTGGGTGTTCGATCTGGACCGAAGACACCGACTTCTTTGGATGTGGCGTTGCCACTTGGACGTCCGGCAGCATCGACATCTTTCTAGCGCAGTAGGCCCGGCCTCGGGTTCTATTGCTGCGCTCCGGATTCACAACAGCGCCATACATCAAGGTTTCTGGATTGAACGTCCGACGAGGACGCCCGGTACACGGTTACCATCATCATCGTTTCTCCCCCCTTGCCGCCGACCTTGACGGGCAACGCTACGCTTGACGGCGTGACCGCCTGGCCGCGCCCTGCCTTCGTCTCCGCTCTGCTTTGTCGGTTCCCCCAAACGGATTCCGCTCTGCGAGTTCGTTCGCCGTGCTCACCGGAATCCGCCCGGTCTCCCCCCCAACAAAGCGCTCTGACTCACCGCTTCGGCTCTTGGGACCGTCCCCGCTTGCTTCTAGTTGCCCCGGTCAAGAGACGGGGCAGAAGGAGACAACGAAATGTTCAACAACGTAACCTTGATCGGCTATCTCGGATGCGACGCCGAATCCCGTACCACCCGAAACAACTCGACGCTGACGGTGCTTTCACTCGCGACAAAGCGGATCTGGAAGAACCGCCAGACGGGAGAGCGCGAGTCGCAGACTACTTGGAATCGCTGCGTGACGTTTGGCCGGAGGGCCGAATACGCGGCCACGCTCACCAAAGGTGCCCACGTCCAGATTGTCGGCGAAATCCAGACGCGCAGTTTCGTCGGCAGAGACGGCGCGAAGAAGTCCGTGACCGAGATCCGCGTGCACCGGATCGCGCGTCTCGATCGTACGTCGAAGACCGAATCCGCCGAGGAGGCCGCCGCATAGGCAGCCTTTCCAACTGGGCGCTCGGAGTCGAGGCCGACCCGGCGGTGGGCGCGACGCACCTCGACTCCAATCGGGTTATGATCTGACCATGTGCCCCAATGGCGCCTGCCGACTCCGCCAGATTCCCGCTCTGACACGGCGACGATTCCGTGTACGAGTTACGTACGAGTGATGGTTTTTCTGGATCAACATGGCATTTTAGGCCATTGAAAACTCTGCAACTTACACATTCTGCGTGAGTTGTTCTTATCGTGGTTCGAATCCATGCCGGGGAGCCAAACTATTTCCCTCCGAACTTCAATTGCCTGTTGGTTGACGCCATCGGCCTTCCTCCACCTCGCAAGATATCCCCAGTTCCTGCATACATTTCCAGACGATTACGTTCTCCACTTCCGGGCGCGGAGAGTCGTTGCCGATGTTTCGGCGAGCCCTCTCCGCTGCCTGTTCGACTGAATTCTCCGTTTCTCCGGAGAGTGTCGCTACGCGGTTAACGCGTTTCGCGTCTCGATTTACACTTTTCGAACTCCCTGCTATGTTTACAGCGGAGGGTGTTTCGCACTCTCCAGCAGCCACTCGACAGCGGAACGACCGCAAGGCGGACTTTCGTTGTGGTGCCAATCCACAGCGAGGTGAATCGTCTTGGGCATCCCGACAGAAGATCTGCAAGTTATCGCCAGCATCCTTGCGACTGGCTACCTCCGCCATCGCGACCAACTTCAGCGAGCGGCTTCACCACTTGACTGTTCCGAGACTTCGAGCCGTCGTGGACACGAGGTTAACGGCAACGAGAATGGAGAACGACGTGGAGACCGCGATGCGGAAAGAGATTGACGAGCTGAGGGGGATGACAGTCGGCCAGCTCCGCGAGAAGCACCTTGGGGTGTTCGGCGAGGAGTCCCGATCGAATCACAAACAGTTCCTGTTTCGGAGGATCGCCTGGCGAATTCAGGCACTGGCCGAGGGTGGCCTCTCCGAGCGGGCACGCCGCCGCGCGCTGGAAATCGCCAATGATGCAGACCTGCGCATCCAGCCATCGAGTCCGCAAGAATAGTGCATCTAGGTTACGGATGCCTGCATCTGAAAGGTTATTTGTAGAACGAAACTTACTTAAACGTAGTTCGAAGAGCTACTGTTTTGGCACCTGACTTTGTTGAGATATTCAAGAATCTCGAAGAGCAGAAAGCAGATTTGCTCTCAGAGATCGAGCGCTGGCAGCCCGAACAATTGAATCATCGGCCAACCGCCACGGAATGGTCCGTCCTGGAAATGCTGGACCACCTTTGTAAAACAGAAATCGCCATACTGTCAGCTGCGCGCGTTGGCTTAGGATCACCACATCGTATCGGAATCGGCGACAAGTTGCGAACGGCATTCCTGCAGAAGATCTTTAGTTCGGATCGTAGAGTGAAAGTTCCTGGAAGCGCTCGTGAAGTGTTGCCGGGCTCGGCCCTGGAGTTGGCAGAGATTCGTAAGCGTTGGAATGACAGTCGCGAGGAGTTGGAGAGCTTTGTCAATCGAGGCAATTCCGAGCTGTTGAACAAAGGGATTTTCAAGCATCCGGTCGGCGGCTGGATGGGGATGGAGCAAATCCTGACGTTTTTCTCTGCTCATCTGGTGCACCATCGATACCAATTGAGCAGAATAGCTCGCAGCGCCGCTGTAGGGCACGCAGGTAATAGCGAGGTTCCGGTGTAGCTCCCCGGTTCTCGGGCCACTGACCGCCCGGTACGTGTGACGTCCGAGTGGCGTGTCATCCAAAGCGTCATCAAATTCGGCGATGCAGTATCGTTGCCTCTTTGGGGGCCTGCCTGACGGGGATGCAGTCCAAGGCTGCAGTTCGGCATCGTGACGCGCCAAAACTTGGTGATCGTTTCTTGCCCCGACATGGTGATAGCCGAACATTGATTTTTTCCGGCGAAGTAGCAAGGAGATTGCAGTTGGCTCGTAGCATGAGTAGGTTCCTAATTCTCGTTTTTGCGTTGCAAGCGGTATTTCCGGTTGAGGCGAGGGATGGCCCCGAAAAGGCTGACTCAGTGAGGAATGTTAAGCAACAGATTTTAGATCTCGCGCGGTCTTACATGGGCCAAGGTGATCCTGATCTCGCCAAGCAGCGGTCGCTGGACGCTCTTGTGCAGCAATTAATCGGCCTGTCTCCGCAGCCGCCGGTCAAGGATCGGTTGACGTACATACGCGGTGCCTGGAAACAAGTCTGGGGCCCGTACGACTATCGCAACGGGAAGAGAGGCGTGGATCCCAATCTGGGTGTTAACGACATTTATCAAGTCGTTTTTGAGGACGGCTACTACTACAATGTCGCTCCAAACTACGCGAAGGGGGACAGGAGAAAAGAGCGCATCGGGTTGCTGCGTGGAGTGTACAAACCTGACCGCCAGAACGAGAGCCTGCTTCGAGTCAGGTTCACCAATTTATACGGAGTAAAGATCCGTCCCAGGGACAAACAATTGTGGGAGCTCCCGGTACTGGCTGAATCGGGCCGACTGGAGAGCCGTTCCACGGTTCTTCCCACCTTTTTCGTGAAGCTGTTCTTCGGTGGAGGTGCACTCCGCGAAGTCTATACTGACCAGGACATGCGAATTCTTTACGGATCCAACGGTAAAGACTTCTCCAAGGAGTACATTTACGTGATGACACGAGTAAACTAACGGAATGTTATCCCTGCACTTCTGAACATCGCGAAGATACGCCAATCAGCGCGGCTTCAAACGAACCCATCGGAAACGCTCCCCAAGCTGAGTTCGGGGGCGCCCGGCGGATGCCGAGACGGCGCACTTGAAAGTGTAAATTCAGAGTGTTCAAGTCAGCAAACCTCGGAACGCCAAGGCCTTCTATCCCTATCGAAGTTCGAGCACCATCCAGACCGGGTACCCAGGCTGAACGCTATGCCGACTCTCGACTGTATGCTCGCCTGCATAAAGGAGTTGACTCGGTTCGAGCAGATGGGGATTTACGCCGCAAGAGTTCGAATTGCGTCCAGTGTGGGGAGCCACTTCCCGCTAATCGTATCGGCCCATTGGTTACCCAGCCATCGAAGCTCCACGGGCCCACGAATCGCCGGGTAGGCTTATTGACGCATTCAATTGACCGTGCGGCGGGGCGCCCAGCTCTTAATCAAGGCTTGTGGGAAAGTAGCGCTTCCCAATTCTGGACCACCACTATCGACGGAGCCGCGGCTGAAGTTACTACGGGGATGACAAACCGTTGGCCGTCGGCGGACACGTCGAAGCCAACCAGGGAGTGGATGGCTGCTCTTGCTTCCGTGCTGATGGTGAACAGCGGCGTGGCTGGGCCGAACTCGGGTTTCGGCGAGAGCTTCACCGGAACGGCCTGTACTCGTCCATCGAATCCGAGATAGAACAGCTCCCTGCCGTCGCTCCGCCAGCGTAACGCGAGCGCTCCGTCCCGTGAAACCAGGTAACGTTCTCCAGTTACTCTCGGCGCATCCTTCGCCTGAAACGCCTGGATGTAGACTTCCGGACGTCCAGACTCGTCCGAGGTGAACGCCAGCCACTTTCCATCCGGAGAGAATACCGGGTTGGCCTCGTGGAAGCGCGTGTTCAGCAGCGGGACCGGCTTCCGGCCTCGCTCCAGGTCGAAAACCCACACGTCGCCTTGTGTTTCGTTCTGAACGCGAGGAAATCCGGTGTTCACGTACGCGATGAAGCGTCCATCGGGGGACCAGTCGGCCGGCATCTGGAAATCGGCGGCTGGCATCACTTCTTCCGCATCCTTGGCTCCCAAGCCGCGCACATGGACCTTGGGCGGACTACCGTCGACTTGATCCAGGAACGCCAGCGTCCTCGAATCCGGCGACCACACGGCGGCGTCGCGGAGGGATGGCTCCGCCGTCAATCGCCGCCCCAAGTTCGTTTTGACATCGAAGATCCAGAGATCGTTTTCGCCTCGTTCGATTTCGTAAATCGCCGTCGCCAGATGCCGCCCATCCGGCGACAGGCGTGCCGACTTCACGTTTATGTTTGCCGGACCGATGGTCGAAAGCTGGTGTCCCGCCCGGTCCACCCACACGAGCTGCGATCGGCTGACACAACTCTGGTAGGCGATGGCGCCCCTGTCGGAAACGGAAAAATCCGCCGCGCCGGTTGGAGCGAAGTAGTAGACTTTGCTAGCAACCGGCATCGCTTCACCAGTTACCTGTAGGGAACGAGGATCGAACGGCTGCGCAAGCAAGTTTCCGGCGCGGATATATAGGAGATAACCCGTGCCGGGCGTGATCGTCGACGCCGTATACAAGACTCGCGAGTCGGTTTCGATTAAGTCCTTCGTTGTGCCGGCGTCACCAAACCGGAGCACGCGAGCTCGATGACGGTTGGTTCGCTCATCCCACACCACGTACAAGACGTGCTCGCCGTCGGGAAGCATCTGGGGCCACCAATAGATCTCCTTTAATCTCTCCAGAGACCCACCGGACGGAGAAACCAAGTAACTCCCCTGGAAGGCGTCGAGCAATAGTCGTTCGTGGCTTAACCAGGCTCCGGAAAACATGAATGACGGCGAGTCGGCTAAAAGGACGTGAGCGTCACTCTCCAGCATCGTCCGCCAGAGCTTGCCCCTCGCGGTCAGGTAGAGCGACTGGCCGTCGGGTGGCCAGAAGAGCGTATGGGCGCCTTCGCTGCCGGGAATCAGTCGCGCCTCCAGCGAGTTGAAATCTCGAAGGAATGCACTGAACGCCCCGCTGGAATCCATGGCGGTGAACGCCAGGCGGGAGCCGTCAGGCGATAGCGCGAAGGACTGCCGGCTGGCGGCGCCCTCCCATGCAAATCCGGCAGGCGGCTGGACAGCCAATCTCGTCAATTTCGGCGCCGCGACCGGCTCTGCGAGACGCCTGTTGACCCAGTAGCCGCCCGCAACCGCTGCCAGGGCTACCCCGGCAACAAATAGCAGCCACGGTTGGGGCCGTTTGCCGGGCTTCGGTTCGATCCGCAGCGGCGCGGGGGCGGTCATCTCGAGAACGGCTTTGGCCGAAGGTCGATAGACGGGAGCGACGAATCTGTAGCCTCTGCCGGAAAGCGTCTCCACGTACCGGGGTTGGTCCGCCGAGTCTCCTAGTGTCTGACGTAACTTGTTGACCGCCGAGTTGAGGCCATGTTCGAAGTCACCCGCGCTAACCCCGGGCCAAAGACGGGTGCGGAGATCTTCACGGGTCACCAGGTCACCCGGCCGCTCCAGCAGGGCGCCCAGAACCTGTCCAGGTTGCGCAGGGAGCTTGACTTTGTATCCGTGCTTACGCAATTCAGCCGACGTAGCGTCGAATTCAAAAGGTCCAAAGGTCAAATTCGGCGCCCGCGAGCCTAGGGGCATCGTCGAATCGCCGGGTGAGGCCATGGTGACGTGATCATAGCACGGGCGATGCAGGTCCAAGATGGCTTCTATTTTCAGAGATTAAGGCGGTGACCTCGATTGAATGCGGACACGACTATCTCTTCTGTGATTTGGCTGGCAGGCTACAGATGCCGCTCGACACGGGCGGCCGCAATCCCTGAAACAGCGGATAAGCGATTTCAAGTAAACGACCTAAAGGAGGTCTCAATGAACAGAAAGTTAGCTTCTAGATTTTCGACCGTCGCGAATCCCCTGTTGATCGCCTGCGGTTTGCTGGTGGCCGGTTCCTCGGCCTGGGCAGGGGAGCTGGTACCCTTCAGCGGTTCGCTCCAAGCGCACGAACACATGGTATCCCAAGGGCCGACGTCATTTGTGACCGATGGGAGCGGCGGGGGAATCGCCACGCACCTTGGTACATTTACTCTGACTTGGGAATTTACGGTGAACACCACGGACGGCACAGGATCAGGTCTCGCTCGCTACATCGCGGCCAATGGTGACCAGATCTTTATGACCGTTGTCGGACAGAGCGAGCCGACGGGCACACCCGGCGTGTTCCGTATTGTAGAAATCGAGACCATTACGGGCGGTACGGGACGATTCGAGGGCGCCAAGGGGAGTTTCACAGGGGAGCGCCTGATAGACCTGGCGACGTTCGTCAGCTCAGGTTCGTTCCACGGGACCATCACTTCCCCGGGTGCAGCGCACTGAGAACATCAAGGGGCAGGCGGAGTCCGCCAAGACGCAGTGTTCGAGAACCGTCCAGCCTGGCTGCCCAGACTGGACGCTCCTCTTGTTTTGCTTCGATCTCCTGGTGCGGGAATTGCTTGGGTGGGTTCGATTGGAGCGGTTTTCATGCTGCGAGCGTTCTAAATGCGTCCAGTGTGGGGAGCCAATCTTCACTAGCGGCTTTCTTGAAGAAGAGAGCTAAGTCCTTTGGCATCAAGTTCGAATCCTGCTTGGGGTTCACCTCGTTTTGCAGAACGAGGCCCAACTTCCGAATGGCGCATCATCCGGGAGTACGTTGCATCTCCATCGCGAGTGCGCGGGTTTTGATAAGCTACATAGTGCCCGCGAGAACTTGGGTGGGATGTAGTGCGGAGGGTCGCAATATGACCTCAGCAGTAATGCTCACTTATTGCGCTCATGCCTTGCGACGGGCGCGCAAGCGTTCGCTGCGAGCAATCATCGCGGCGGTGTCTGCCCTGGGTTGCATCGGTAGTGCTCAGCAGGCGATACCGTTCAGACCGGTGATTCCCAAAGTATGGGACGAAGCAGCTCTTGCGAGCTGGGCTACGCCCGTTGCCACGCTGAACGTTCGCCCAGCCCATATCTCAGCAGCAGAATACTACGCAGTCCCTGAGTACAACCTTCGCTCGTATCCGATTTACATGCCCGGCCGCGAGCCGGACGGATACTGGGAAATGCTGCAACACATTGGACCGAGGCCGTTGATTGAGCCGGAAACGCTCAAGACCGAGGCTGACTGGGTCAAGGCCGGGCAAAGGGTGTTCGATGAGGCGACGACGGTGCAACTCACGACCTTCGATCCGCAGGCAATCGCAAATTTTAGAAGCAAGGAATTTCTGGAAAAGCAGCAAGCATTGCCGCTGCCTGACGGTGTTCTGGGCACACTTCGCTGGGTGCCGACCAAACAAGGCGTCGCGCTGTCGACCTCGACGTGCGGCGGCTGCCACATTATCTTCCGGTCCGACGGTAGCCGTATCATTGGTGCGCCTTCCCGTGCCGAGATGTCGCGGCAGCGCTCGTTCAGGCCATTCGGCGTGCGGGCCGATTTTCTCGAGTCTCAAAATCAGGTGCTGAGGGGAGCCCCGCCGTTCTATATGGGGTCCGGCACGCTCGGGGCGAGGTTATACGAGGCGTACGGCGTACCCTGGCTGAAGAATGATCCGAACCAACGGTTGAAGACGATGACGGAATCGGAATATAGAGCGATCGTTGCCGAGGAGCGCAATGGCGGGGCGATCACGCGTTGGAACGGCAGCATCCTGTTCCCGGCCAAGATCCCTGATCTGATCGGTTTCAAAGATCGTAAGTACATCGACCACACGGCCACTCATCTCCATCGGGGGATCGGCGATCTCGTGCGGTACGCGGCTCAGGTCACCTTCGCGGAGATGACCGACTTTGGCTCGCACCGGATGCTTTCTGCCGAAACGAAGCGAGTGCATGCGCGCTTGCCCGATGAAGCGCTCTACGCCCTGGCGCTCTACATCTATTCGTTGCAACCTCCTCCCAACCCGCATCCGTTCGACGACAAGGCGAAAGCCGGACGGAAAGTATTTGAGCGCGAAGCTTGTGCAGCCTGCCACACGCCGCCGCTCTATACGAATAACAAAGTGACGCTCGCCCAAGGCTTCACGCCGCCGGAGGACAAGCCCTCTTCGATCGACGTCATGCCACTTTCGGTCGGAACCGATCCGGGCCTGGCACTGGCGACCCGCAAAGGGACCGGCTATTACAAAATCCCGTCCCTCAAGGGTATCTGGTATCGTGGGCACTACCTGCACGACGGCTCCGTCGCAAGTCTGGAGGAAATGTTCGACCCGGATCGACTTCGCGATTCGCACGTGCCTGGAGGCTATAGTCCTCCAGGCGTCCAAAGGCGCGCAATCAAAGGTCACGAGTTCGGCCTGAAGTTAAGCGGTGTGGAGCGAGATCAACTGATCGCGTTCCTGCGAACTCTATAAGGATCCGATGCGCCAGTGTTGGTGCGCTTCCGTTGGCTGCACAAGCCGGTGCGCTTCTTCAGTGCCTTCCGTTCCGTTCCAGCGACTTGTCTTATTTGGATGAGCGGCAGAAGCCCAAGCTGACACGATGCCGATGTCTTTGCGGGTTGCGGTATGCTCGACGATCTTGCAGCT
>CAYXLI010000006.1:21840-190372 GCA_964464925.1 uncultured Solibacteraceae bacterium
AACGACTTGCCTCGGTTCGATCGGACGCGTTTTCATGCTCCTATTGTTCTAATTGCGTCCAGTGTGGGGAGCCAAATAAATCGGCAAGCAGCGGAAAATCGGATTGGTACGCACGCCTTCCCAGATCTGTGAACCTTGGGCAACCGGCGCCCCTCTACTCCGGGCCGTGTTCCGTCTGTTTCGAATGCGATCCAATAGCACTCGCTGCGGTGGTACCGCAACCGTTTTGTTGGATGCTTACTCGTACCGCAATGCTTCCATGGGATCCACCGAAGCCGCCCGCCACGCCGGAATCAAGCAAGCCAAACCCGCTACCGCAATCAACAAGGCGGTAACAGCTCCAAGAATCAGGGGATCGCGCGAACTCTCGGTGACCCACTTCGCGGCAAGCGAATCAAAGATGACGCTCAGCACAATGCCCGTCGCCAACCCGGCCCCGACATTTACCAACGTCGCGGAGAGCACGATCTGCATCACGTCCCGTGCCTTCGCCCCGAGAGCCATCCGAATCCCAAATTCATTCGTCCTCGTTGCCACACCATATGAGACGACGCTGTAGAGCCCAGCCGCCGCAAGAATAAGGGCCAGGATGGAAAAGATCGCGAACAGCATCGCCACCAGTCTCTGCTGCGCGTACTCGGGAAGCCCACTGATCCATGCCTGCAAGTCCCGCACCCGCATCACCTGCTGTTCCCGATCGATCTGAACAATCTCCGACCGTACCTCCCGCAGCAGCGAAAGAGGAGCCACACGGGTACGTACCAGGACCTGTGTAAACATCCGCATCCGGAGCGAATACGGTACATAGATAGCCGGCTTGATCGTGTTGCGCAGGCCGTCGTTGCGAGCGTCCGCTACCACGCCCACAATCTGCAACCACCCGTCGCTTCCCTCCGCCGCCGGCGAATAAGGTGGCTCGTTCTTCAGGCCAATGATTCGAACCCGCTGCCCAATCCCATCGCCCTTCGGCCAATACTGCCGCACCATCGTCTGGTTGATGAGCGCTAACGGAGCTCCCCGCATCGTTTCAGCGTGATCCCACAGGCGCCCCCGCACGAGCGGAATGCGCAGAACCGGGAAATACTCGGAGCTGATGAAGTTAACGCGAACAACTGGTTTTTCCGCCTCGTTCTTTCCGGCGATTTCAATGCGGTTGTCTCCGCCATTCGAAGGAGGTGTCGCGTTCGTGGAGATGCCCGCCGCGACCACCTGCGGCATTGCAGCAATCTTTGCGCGAATCTGCTCGAAGTATTCGGACCGCTCCTTCCAGGTCGGGTACGTGTTCTCATGAACCGGAATTGGCAGAGACATCGTGAGACGTGGGTCGTAGCCAAGATCCGCATTCACCAGCCGCAGGAACCCCTTGCCCGCTGCTCCCGCCACTGTCAGTATCAGAAGTGTCAGCGCCACCTGGGCGCCCACCATCAGGCTATGGGCGCGCTTGCGATCCGCGCTGCCCATGGTCCTGCGTGTGTTCGCCTGCATGACTCGCCCCAAATCCGGCCGCGAGAGTTGCAGCGCCGGCGCCACGCCGAACACGAATGCAGTAACGACTGCCAGGACTACACTGAACAGCAAAACCGGCACGTTCATTTCGATTACCGATTCCGCTGGATAAGAATTTTCAGGGATCCATGCGATGAGCAGCGCAAGACTTTTCCATGCGAGGAGCACTCCCAACGTGGCACCTGCTGTGGCGATCACAAGGGACTCGGTCAATAATTGCTGAATGATCCGCCCACGCCGGGCACCAAGAGCCGACCGCACAGCGAGCTCATGTTGCCGCTTCGTGCCTCGCGCGAGTAAGAGGATGGATACATTTGCACATCCGATCAGCAACAGCGAAGCGACGGCGCCGAATAGCAGGTATAGCTTCGGGCCTAGAGGCTTCGCATACATCTCGGTGATGCTACGCAGAGTCACACGAAAGTTCTCCGGATAGCGGCCCGGGAACTGTTTGGCGAACTGCTCCAGAATGGGCTGGAGCTCGGCATTCGCCTGAGTGACGGTCACACCTGGGCGAATCTTCAGCGTAAGACCGTAATAGATTTTCGGATCAAGCGTCACCTTCAGCGGCACGTACAAGTCTGCCTCGCGCCATCGGAACCGCGGCGGCATCACGCCCACGATCCTGTAGTTCTTTCGAACAAGTTGGATGGTGCGGCCGACAACGCCCGGATCGCCATTGAAGTATCGTTGCCA
This sequence comes from uncultured Solibacteraceae bacterium, assembly GCA_964464925.1. GTDB lineage: Bacteria > Acidobacteriota > Terriglobia > Bryobacterales > Bryobacteraceae > CAYXLI01. Next base: position 24,043 of record CAYXLI010000006.1, read on the forward strand.
AAAGCGGTAGCCGAGCGCGACCACTCGTTCCGGCTCCTGTCCCGCGGGGCCATCCGATGGGATCAGCCAGCGGCCTTTCAGAGCAGGGGTTCCCCAGTGATTCGGAGCATTGGGAGATATATATGCTGCCTGGACATCTTCGGGAAGGTCGCCATCTGTGGTGGTCAGATTCCAGCCGTCTTCCGCGACCACGCTTTCGATGCTTTTCGCTTGGCGGACCTGTTCCAGTTGTATGCCGTTCAGTCCGGGGTAACGGTATTGATCGGTCTTGTCTTTTAGACTGAGCTGCATCATGCGGTCCGCGCCCGCATAGGGGAACGGATTAATCAGAACCGCATAGATAACGCTAAAAACCGCACTGGTGGCGCCCACCCCGAGTGCAAGTGACAGCACTGCAGTGATGGTGAATCCCGGGCGCCGCCGCAATTCCCGCACAGCATATCGCAAGTCGGCCGACAGCGAATTCATACGGGTATATACTCTGCAGTCCCGTGCTGGTTACATGGAGAACCGCTCTGCGGTGTGCCCGGCTACGCGGCCAAGTCGATTGAACCTGGTCTTCTACCCCTCGTAGTCGGGCAGGACCCGACTACTTGAAGAGAAAGCACAGCAGTTACATCAGCTCCGCGATAAATTCCTTCGCTGTCTCCTGTGGAATATGCAGATCCCGGTGTGCCAGGGGGCCACCCTCGTCCAGCACCGGCTCGCATTGCTCCAGCGATGGACGGTCCGTGCGCTGAAAGAATTTGCCGATCGGAATCACGTCTCCCCATACTTGCGACTTCTCCATCGCCATCAGCCAATTCGAGGTGTCATAGGAGGCGTCGTCCTCCAGCTTCTTTACGCGCTGCTTGAACCAGGGGTAGGTGTTGTCGTGATTGTAGGTCACGCAGGGGCTGAATACGTCAATAAAGGCGAAGCCCTTATGCTGTAAGCCCTGCTTGATCAGTTCCGTTAAGTGCCGTTGCTCGCCGCTGAAGCCGCGGGCAACGAAGGTCGCGCCGGCGGCGATAGCGAGCGCGATTGGATTCACGGGCGGCTCGACATTTCCGAATGGCGCGCTCTTGGTCTTCATACCGAGCTGGCTGGTAGGCGAAGTCTGACCCGTGGTCAGTCCGTAAATCTGGTTATCCATCGCGAGATACAGGAGGTCCACGTTGCGGCGCATGGTGTGAATGAAGTGATTGCCGCCGATGCCAAAGCCGTCGCCATCGCCGCCGGTCACGACCACCGTGAGTTCGTGATTGGCGAGTTTGACGCCTGTTGCGACTGCCAGAGCCCGGCCGTGAAGCGTATGCATACCGTAAGTACTCACGTAGCCCGGCAGGTTGGAGGAGCAGCCGATGCCGCTGATCGTCACCACATTATGAGGCTGGATCTGCAGATCCACCATCGCCTTCTCGAATGCGGCCAGAACACCGAAATCTCCGCATCCGGGGCACCAGTCCGGATCCACTTTTCCTTTCAGATCGGGCAGGGTCAATTGCTTAGCCAGGGGGACACTCGCTGCCATATTCGCTCCTTTTAAACCCTGATTTCGTGCATAGGAACCGACATTGTAGTTTTGGCGGCCATTTGTTCTTTCACCGCGCCCACAATGTGGTGCGGCATGAACGGCTCTCCGTCGTACTTTCGTATGTAGCCATTGGGCACGAAGCTGGTCTCACTGCGCAAGTAGCGCGCAAATTGTCCGCTGTAGTTGTTTTCGATAAGAATAGTTCTGCGGGAACGCTTCAGGATCTCCACGATGGCATCGCCGTGCAGCGGCACGATCCAGCGAATCTGAAGTTGATTGGCGGTGATGCCCTCCTCCGCAAGAATCTCCCGCGCCTCCTGGATTACGCCGCTGGTGGACCCCCATCCGATGAGCGTTACATCGGCGTCGGCGGGCCCTATCAGTGCAGGTTGCTTAACCGCGGCCTCGATGCCTGCCGCCTTTCGCTGGCGCTTCTCCATCATCGCGCGGCGCTTGACGGGGTCGGTGAATTCGTCGCTGATCAAAACGCCGTCCTCCATATGTTCATCGGTGGCGACGGTATGGGTGTAACCCGGAATCCCGGGGATTGCGCGAGGAGAAACGCCGCTGTCTGTGAACAGGTAGCGCTTATAGCCATTGCCGCCGTTTTGCGAGCCGGAGTTAATCAGTGCGCCACGGTCGATCTCCACATTAAAATCAAGCGCTGCGGGCTCGACGCTGGTCGTACCCTCGGACAATAACAGGTCAGTAATAACTATTCCGGGGCATTGGAAGCGATCTGCGAGATTGTGGATCTCGGGAATAATCCTGAAGCAATCGATGATGTCAGAGGGTGCCGCGATAATGCGCGGGTAGTCGCCATGGCCGGCGCCCAACATCTGCCACAGGTCCCCTTGCTCGGTCTTGGTAGGAACTCCCGTGGAAGGGCCGGCGCGCTGAACATCAATGACGACAACCGGTGTCTCAATCATGGCCGACATACCCAGGCCCTCGGTCATCAGAGCGAATCCACCCCCGGAGGTGGCGCACATGGCCCGCACTCCAGCGTGGGCAGCGCCGATGGCCATATTAACGACTCCAATTTCATCCTCCACCTGGCGCACCATGATGCCCGCCTTGCGGGCGTGGGCAGCCATCCAGTGAAGCACGCCGGTCGACGGGCTCATGGGATAAGCGCAATAAAACTTGACGCCGGCGGCGGCGCCTCCCATCGCCAGAGCCATGTTTCCGGTCAGCACGCCGTAGCGGTTGTCGCTCATCGGTAGTGGCCGCGCGAAGGGACGGAAGTTCTGCGTGGCGTAATCGTAGGCGTTGCGGGCAACTTCGACGTTCTCGGCAACCACCGCATCGCCTTTCTTCCTGAACTGGTGGGCGAGAACTTCCGCCAGCGGCTGAAATCCGATCCCCATCATGCTCAGTCCTGCACCTACGGCCAGAGTGTTCTGCTCCACCTTGTTGCGGCTGTTGTGCGTGAGTTGCGACACCGGTAGGGGACAGAGTTGAACTCCCTCCGCAGGCGAGCCAGGCCGGATGGTGTCTCCGTTATATACGACCGCCGCGCCTGAGCCCAGTAATCCCAAGTGACGGTCCATGGTGTCCTGATTAAGGGGAATCAGAAGATCGATTTCGTCGCCGAAGCTGGTAACTCGCTCCAGGCCGGTTCGGATCGTTAGAAATGTGTGTCCGCCCCGGATGATGGATTGATACGCGTTATAAGCGTTGAGGTGCAGGCCGCGTCGCACGAAAATCCGGGCGAAGATGTTGCCCGGAGTGGCGACTCCTTGCCCCGCGGCGCCCCCGATGGATACCGCAAAGGTGTGCTTCATCCCAGTCCCCTCCCTTCAAGCCGCGAAGTAAACGCGGTCATGATGCCAAAAGGTCTAGCGTCCCGCGGCCAGTACAGCCGCATGAACGTACCCAGCGGGGAATCTGCGGCAGGATCTATCCGGAAGCCGCTGGTCCCGAGCGAGGATGAAAAACTGGATTCAGTGTATTCCCGGTTTTGCTCGATAGCAAGGCCACTGTAGGATCGTCAACTACTTCTGGGAAGCGGCTGGCCGACAAGATGTGTCAAGGTTCTTCAGACTTTCGGAAAACGCCTGCCGGCTTGGGTCATGAGGTAATTCCGTTCCGGTTGGCGCGCCGTACGTCTTGTGCCGACACCGTTACGTACGCGGCTTGCTTCCCGGGAAAGCTCTCAAGTACTGATTCGGCACCAGCACAGGCGCCCCAAGCTGTTGTGCAGCATGGAAGGGAAGGTAAGGATCTCTCAGGAACTCGCGGGCGATCAGCACAAGATCCGCCTGTCCGTTCCGCACGATCTCATCCGCCTGTTCGGGCTCCGTGATCATGCCCACTGCTCCAGTCAGAATGCCCGTTTCGGTTCGGATTCGCTCCGCGAATGGAACCTGGTAGCCCGGGCCGACGTGAATCTTCGCGTGCGCCACATTGCCGCCGGAAGACGCATCGATCAGGTCGACCCCGAGCGGCCCTACCCGCCGTGCCAACTCGATCGAATCCTCAATGATCCATCCGTCCGCAACCCAATCAGTGGCTGAGATTCGCAGGAACACAGGCAGATTCGATGGCCATTCGCTGCGCACCGCCTGAATCACCTCGATGACGAACCGGATACGGTTTTCGAATGACCCGCCATATTCATCGGTCCGGCGGTTGCTGACCGGAGAAAGAAATTCGTTGATCAGGTATCCATGTGCGCCGTGGATCTCGACCACTTCGAAGCCAGCGGCCAGCGCTCTCCTGGTAGCGGCTCCGAACGCCTGGACCAAGGCTTGAATCTCGGCCCTCGTCAGTTCATGCGGTACCGGATCGCCCTCCCGAAATGGAATCGGGCTCGGGGCGACTACTTGCCATCCGTTCGGCTGATCCGGCGCAATTGCTGCGCCTCCGTCCCAGGGCAACTCGGTACTCGCCTTCCGTCCCGCATGCGCCAATTGGATGCCGGGAACCGCGGCCTGGCTCTTGATGAATTCCGTGATGCGGCGCAGGTTGGGGATATGTTTGTCCTTCCAGATCCCTAAATCGCCATAGGTGATTCGTCCTTCCGCCTGCACCGCCGTCGCCTCCGCGATCACCAGAGCCGCCCCTCCCACTGCGCGACTTCCCAGGTGCACCAGGTGCCAGTCGTTGGCGAAGCCATCCTCGCTGGAGTACTCGCACATCGGTGACACTGCGATGCGGTTAGTAAGGGTGATCCCGCGTATCGTCAGAGGAGAGAAAAGCGAAGCAGGGCCAGCGGCCTGCACTTCGTTTTCCGAATTCACCGTTTCGATTTTCTGCATACCCGGTGAGATGAAACGGGGGCGTGACAGGTCGCGTGTTTTAGCGCTACTTCTTTTCCGGCGCAGGTTCCCGGAATGACCGCTCCACCATGTCGTGTACATCGGTCGAAACCGTCTGGTCCCTCCACAACCACCGCATCATGTCGGGTAAGATTGCCCCGCCCTGCTTCTGACCGTGCTTGCCGATGCCCCAGGTGTAGTTCACGTCATATCCCTTCTCGGTCAGGGCCCGCATCATGCGCACGTTCTGGTAGAACCAGTCACGCCGTTGGTCATACGTGCCATCCGCGCGCAAGGAGCGGTTGTCGTTCCGTCCGTCCTGCAGATAGATGCGGATCGGCTTCTTCTCGCTCTTACGGATCAGCTCAGGATAAGCATCGCCTCCGCGGAGGTTCGTAAAGCTTCCCACGATGCTCAGCACTTTGTGGAACTGATTCGGCCGCTCCCACGCAACCGTGAATGCCGCGATCGCGCCGGAGCTCGCGCCTCCGATTCCATGCTGTTCCGGATCTTTGGAGATGTTGTACTCCTTATACAGAACCGGCATCAATTCATCCACAATCACGCGCGCGTACTTGTCATCGAGCGAGTTGTATTCCGTCGGGCGGTTCGTCGTCCGGTCTCCCCACTCCTTGGGATTGGGCTCGGGCTGATCCGGCCGGCGCCCTGGGTTGATAAAGACGCCGATCATCACCGGAATCTCGCGCCGGTAGATCAGATTGTCCATCACGTTCTGCGCCCGCGAATCGCCTTCCTCGGCCTTGAATGCCTGCCCGTCCTGGAAAATCATGAGGCTTGCCGGCACCTTCGGATCGTATTGCGCCGGCACGTAAACCCAATAAGTATGCTGCGTGCCAGGATAGGCTTCGCTCGGCAGCGTATAGGGACCAGCGATCTTACCCTTAGGCACTCCGTCCTGCGGCATCGAATCCGGTCCGAGATGATAGTACATGTCGGGATTCGGCATTGGGTAAGGAGCCTGTTGGGCGATCGAGACTGAGCCCAGCGCTAATGCTGCGATGACGGAGTATTTCATTCTTCGCGTCAAGATATCACGGAAATGAGTCCATTCTGCAGGATGAAGCGAATGTTTCTGCTTTCACCCGCGAACACCGGTGGCAAGCGCTGCAAAATGCTATTCCGGCAGCAGGCGGAGTTCGACATCGCGGTGCGCCTTCGCCAAGGGACCGCAACTATCGGCGAAGTGTACACCTTCATCAGCGGCCTGTACTTCCGAGGCAAGATGGCCTATATCTCGACCTTCGGCCAAGGCCTCGTGATCGTGCCCGGCTTGGGCCTGCTGCCGCCTCAGGAACCTGTCACAGCGGAACAGCTACGTGGAATTGCCTGCATAGACGTTCACGAGAACAACGAGGCATATAGCGCTCCGTTGCAGCGCGATGCCACTCTACTCGCAGAGATGGCCGATGAATTCGTCCTGCTCGGCAGCATTGCGACCGAGAAGTACACGCGGCCGCTGCTCGAGTTATTTGGCCAGAGGCTCCTCTTCCCAGCGGAGTTTGTCGGTCGAGGCGATATGAGCCGCGGCGGATTGATGCTGCGCGCTGCACGCAGCGGCGCGGAACTTACCTATGTTCCCGTTCAGGGAGCCGTCCGGCATGGGCGCCGTCCACCTAAACTCAGCTAAACCCGCGTATGCGAAAACTACTTTTTCAGCATCACATCGCTCAGCGCCGGATTCCGGGGCTGGTTCGGCTGATATGGTTCCAGTTTTGGCGGATGTGCATCCGGCAGAAACAGCCATGCCTGCCGCCCGCTATAGTACTTTACGATCTCTCTATTTTTGCCGTCTCCAAGATCGCGTGCCCATACAATCTGAGAGCCGTCAATGTCCGCCGCATTGTAGACGTACGTAAAGTGGAAGCTGTGGCCTTCTCCATAACGAACCATCACCAGGTGCTTGCCGCCACGCTCCGCCAAGCCGCTCTCTACCTGGCTTCGAGGTGACCTCGGCTCGCCCCACGCCATAGGCCCTCCGGCCGGCGTGAGGACGCCTACCACGGTGATCATCACAACTCCCATGGCCAGAAAAGTCCCAACAGCGTGCCCGTGCCATTGCCAGAGCCGAAGCCGCCGGAAACATTGCACAAACGCGATCAGAATGATTCCTGTAACCGGCGCTACGTAATGAGGAAAGAAGAATGGATATAGGGATACGCCCAGCAGCACGAATAGAAGCACCGGAAACAGGATCCGAACTCGTTTATCCCGCCAGACGAACGGAAGGAAAATCAGCGGCGCAGTCCAAACCGGCTGCATGAAGAATCCCCAGAACATCCGAATCTTATCGCCCGCTGCCTCCATCAACTTCTGCCACGATTCCCGGACACTGTACTGCTCAAGCTGCCAGCGGTACATTGCCAGAATCTCAGGGTACTTTTCGATGCCTTTAGGTTGTGGAACGGGCCGCTGCCAGTAAAACGATTGCGGTGCCCCATGGGTTGTCTGGTACTGCTGATAGGGAAACTGCAATGGATTGCCGGTTACGCGGTAGTTGTAGTAGGCCGAGAAAGCGGCCGTCAACAGAACCATGCCCGCCAACGGAAGCGCCACCTGCCGGATCCACACCATGCGTTGATTCGATTTCCAAAACCAGAGAACAAGAATCAGGCAGGTTGCCGTCATCAAAAATGCCGATTCGTATGGGCGGCTTTGGAATACGATGGCAAATCCTACCCCCATCAGCACGGCGTAACGCGCTCGCGGCTCTTTACGCAAGCGGCCCAGCGAGCCAAGCAGCAGCGCGCCTCCGATCGCCGGCACCGCGCCGCCCCAGTAGCTATTCATCCAGTGGCTGATGATCGAATACCGAAGTGCCGCCAGCCCCGCGCCAAACAGAGCCCACCTTGCCGGCAGCCATGCCAGCAGCATCCAATATAGGGCGGCGCACATAGCCCCGACGCTGAGCCAAACACCAATCCACGGATTCATCCCGAGAATTTTGGGAATCGCCAGCAGCATGCCTTGGGCTACTGGATACACAGAAGTGTAGCTCGTCTTCTGCAGAATGTAGATCGACTCGAAGAACTCGTGCATTGGGTGCACCGGACTCGCCAGGCGTCCGTTCGCCATGGTGTCCGCCACAAGCAGGTATCCAAACTCATCCGCGATGATGGGCACTGGCGGCGGCAGGACGGGGATCAGCAATAAGCGAATCAGCAGGGGAAAAGCAAACAACGCGATCATGACCTGCTTCGGTTTGGCGGACCAGGCGGCCAGCCTTGATTCCACTTTGCCGAACTCTCTCGTGCCCCAAACAGGCAGCAGAAGAGCCAGCGCGATCCATGCCAGCACGGCTCCCAGCTCCACGGCCTGTTGTTCGCCGAACGACTTCTGCATATCAACCGGAACCTGTTCGGCCAACTTTGAGCCCTTCTCCGGTTCCACGATATCTTCGGGCGGGTTGATATCCCCATGGAAGGTTTGAAGGCCGGTGAGCAGTGCAGTCGCGTTCGAATCCTCCGGAGCAAGCTTCACGGCGCGGCGCAGTGCGACCATTGCTTCCAGGGTCTTCTTCTGCTGAATGAATGCGAGGCCCAAACCTTTCCACGCCGGCGCAATCTTGTCATCCATGCGGATGATCTCTTTGTACTCTTGTACTGCGGCGTCGGACTTTCCCTCTTCCTGAAGCATCTGCGCCAGAACCAACCGGTCATCAAGCCGCTTCGGCGCAATCTTCACGGCCTGCCGGTAGCATCTTTCTGCTTCGTCCAGCTGTCCTTGCCGGTAATACACTCCGCCCAGATTGTGAAGAACGCGTAGGTTGTTCCCAGTCACCGCCAGCGTGTGTCGGTAGAGCGTCACCGAGTTTTGCCAATAGCCGACCTGGATCCAACTCAGCACACCCATCGCAATAATTGCGGCCAATGCCCCGGTGGATAGGAGATGCGGATTCTTCACGACGTCGCAAATCCACCAGGTGAGTGCCACCGCAAGCCCGATCAAAGCGAGATAGGTGAAGCGGTCGGCCATCGCCTGCGAACCTGTCTGGGTCAACCCACTTGTAGGCAGCAGAGCAACCACGAACCAGAGCCATCCGGCCAGTAAGTATGGATACTTACGCGCGTAAAGCAGGCTTGCACCCGTCAGGAACACGAGCACGGCGCTGGACAAAGCCAATTCCTCCAGCGTCGGCAGCGTGTAGGGATACAGCATTCCCAACGAGGACGGCCAGACAAAGTGCACCACGTATTTCGCGTACGATAAGATCGCGTTGGCTACGCGGAGGCCCATCGGAAGAATGTCGGTGGACACTAACGCGCCCTGCTCCGCATTGCCAAATAGCGTCGTCAGCGAGACGGCCGCCGCCGCTACGAACAGCGGAATCTTCTCCTTCACTAATAACCAAGCCCCACGCCAGCCGGTCCAGCGGTTCAGCGGCCAGAAATCCAGGAAGAGCAGCAGTAGAGGAAGAGTTACTACAACTGGCTTGCTCATCAGCGCCAGAGCGAACGTAAGCAGCACCATTGCGTAGCGTCTGGGTGTTGGCTTCTCCGTATACCGGACCCAAAGGCAGAGCGTTATGAGAAAGAACAGCCCGCTCAGGACATCCTTACGCTCGCCCGCCCAGGCCACGGATTCCACGCGCAAAGGATGCAGCGCGAAAATCGCCGCTACGAATCCGCTTCGCCATAAACATCCTGTTACGTAATACAGCAGTCCGAAGGCCAGAAGTGTGTTAAACAGATGCAGTATCGCGTTAATAATATGCGGAGGGCCTGGATTCAAACCGAAGAGCTGGCAATCCAACATGTGGGAAATCCAGGCCAGCGGCTGCCAGTAGAAGAAGTCCGTGGTCGTGAAAGCCCATTTCACGCCTTCCCAGGTAACCCCGGCCGTTACATGGGGATTTTGCGTGATAATGTACGGATCATCGTAGTCGATAAATTCAAAGCCATAGGTACGTCCAAATAAAACTGCTATCGCCAGCACAAGCCCGAGCGCAATTAACAGTACCCGCCGGTCTGTCAACTCGAAAGGATGATAAGTGCGAACGGTTGCCGCCGTGTCCCCAACCCGGGACACAGTTGTGGGGACGGAGAGCTTCTTCTTTTTTTGAGCCATGAATCTGGACTACTGATTGGGAATACCTTCCCAGCGTACATTAGAGAATGCTGCGGAAATCGTGGGCCCGTTTCCTGAAGTGACAACCAATCCGGCCAGTGGTTCCGAACCCAACGGAATCGAGACCGGACCGCCTAGATCCATCCAGTTCTGGCCATCCGGCGACGTATAGCCGGTCAGTTCATTTCCGCGTCTCTGAATCTTGAAGTATGTGAAGGCAAACGGGCCGAATCGCGCGACCGTATTCGCGCCCGCCGCTCTGCGGCTGCACACGATTGACTGCACTCCAGAAAAGACTCCGGCGAATAGATTCGGCGCATTGGCGGATAGGGAGCTGCGAATCATCACTCCCGCTTTCGCCGGTTGTCCGTTCGGATCCTGCGGGCTAACCTGCGCGATCCACGAACCGTCCCCGGAGATCCTTTGATAAATGAAGTGAAACTGATCCGATTGTCCCCACAAGTCGCCGGCCCCCTCGATCACATGCGAATGGCCAGCGACCGTGTGCGAGCCGCGCGAACCGGGATTTCCGATCACCGCATCCTGCCAACGCGGGAACAGATTGACTAGCGACTTCACAGTTCGTGGATTCTGTTCTTCCGTTGTTGCCGAGATCTCTACCGATGCTGGAGTTCTTAACAGTGCTGGCGCAGTGTATACGCCATCTGCCGTAATGCCGCCCAGGCCCGCCGGCATCACCTTCCACTTCAGCTTGGCGTAGTTCCGCAGCCTGGTCTCGAATCTCACCGCTCGCCCTGGTTCGATTTCCGCGAAGGAAGGCTGCAGCACCTGTGCCCGCACCTCCTCAGTTGCGTCATACCATTCGTAATTGTCGTTATAACGGAACACGTGGGTATTGCGGCTTCCGGCGATTGCTTCCAGCACAGACGGATCCCCCGGCTTCACGATTACTTCGGTAATGTCCTTGCGTTTGTAAACAAAGTTGAACAGACGCCCAAAACACCCATAAGCCCAGGGCCCAAGGTTAAGCCGGTCTTCGATATACACGGTCGGCGAATTGCCCAAATTCTGCGGCGGCACCGGCGGCTTATCCAGCAGCGTTTCGCTGATACGAATCGGTAAGGAATGCGTTCCTGCGTGCAACTCCGTATGAATGCCGGCCAGCGTATATACGAAAATCACGGCAACTCCGCCGCGCACGGCTAAGCGCCTCTTCTGCTCCGGAAAAGATTGCAGCAGGTGCGCGAACGCAATTCCAAACACAATCGAGTACGCAGGGACGGACAACGAGGTGTGGCGCATGAATCCGGCCGTAGCGGCGGGAATCAGCAACAGGATCACGTACCACGCGCACAACAAGATTAGCGGGAATCGGAATTCAGGCTTCTCCTGAAGCAGTTTCCGCCACTGCCACAACACCACGCCCACCGACGCGAGGCCGAGCACATGATCCAGCCAGTTCGCGGGATAGACATCGGGGCTTTTCAAGCCCATCACGAAGAACACCCGCATACCCCACAGCACAAGATGCACGAACATGGTAACCGTCCGTCCCGGATCGAAATCCAGGTGGTACGGACTCGCCGCATCCGGCTTCGGCATGTTGCAGATGTGGTAATACCAATACGCCGGCAGAACGGCCGCAAACGGTGCCAGCCGCATCAGTTCGCGCGAAGCTGCGCCACGCCGATCCCCTGCGGGGGTTTTCCATACGTTCAGCGCGCTGGCCACAAACAGCACTCCCGGCAAGGCGATGTTTACCTCTTTCGCGGTAACCGCGATCACGAAACACACCCAGGACGCCAACGCCCACGCTGGACGGCCGTTAGGCCGTAAAGAGCGGAGATAAAACAGAATTGTCAGCAGGGCGAAAATCAAGTGCAAAAAATCGAAGGTGGCAACTTCGAAAGTGGACACATAAAAATCCGGATGGACGAGGAAGAAAACAGCGCCGATCACTGCCGCCATTCGACGCTTCGGAAACATTTCCAGCGCCAATATATATACCAGCCACGCCGTGGCCGCGCACGTCAACACGTTTGCCAGCCTCCAGGCCGCAAGGTCGTGCCAATCCACCACTTTCTGTACCAGCCAATAAGGCAGTGACCCCGTCGGCCGGTACCATCCCTGACTGAAATCGACGTAGGTGTTCAGCACGCTCCGCCAGGTTGCGCCATCTCCGTAGAAGTAATAGAGAGGGAACTCCGGACCGAACGCGCGCCAGAAGTAGATCTCTCCGTACACCAGGATGCTGAATAGAGTCAGAGCCAGCGCAACCAGCCCGTCTCTTCGGGCTTCAGCTTGTGGCAGTGGCTTTCGCGGTGAACTCTTCTTCATTCCTAAACGCCGAATTGTCTGGCCGCCACGGTAATGCTGCGGTGCCCTTCACTCCGATTGCAATGATCGAAGTCGGCGACCATGGAATCCAATGATCCAGCTTTCGCCAAAGCCATACTGTCCGGTCGAACAGTTGCAACTGCATCCGCGTGATGCGGTCTTTTTTAAGTAGCTTTCCATTAAGATACCAGCCCGGACGGGACACTCTATTGAACTCCAGAATTTTTTCTATCCGGAAACCGGCTTCTTCCATCCGCGCGCGCAATTGTTCGTGCGAATACCTCCGGTAATGCCCCAGCACTTCGTCCAATCTGCCGAAGATTTCCTGTCCGTGCGGCACCAGGACAATCGCCCGGCCTCCGTCGCTCAGGGACGAATAAATGTTCCGTAAGCCACCCAGATCGTCTTCTACGTGCTCCAGCACATTCAGGCAAACCACTGTATCCATCTGCCCGTAAAACGGCATCAGATCCGACGCACGCGAAAGGTCGCAAATCGCCGTGGTCAAATTCGGCCGGTGGTGAAGCCGGGACCGCAGCCGCGCCATGTGCTCCGTATCCAGATCCGTAGCGACATAACGTTTCCTTCGTCCCGCGAGTTGCCGCGTGAGGTTCCCCATGCCCGCGCCAATCTCCAAAACGTTCTGCCCCACGTAGGGCCGGATTGTGTCGGCCATCCAGGCATTGAACTGTCCGGCGATGGAGAACCCATCCAGAATGTGCGCACCCCTGTCGCTGTACAGGTCATTCGTAAACGCGTTCCGAAACAACACCCACGCGGTAGTAAACGCGTCGCTCATCCGAACCTTCTTGCCTTCTTCATACGTGCGGCCGTAGTAGCGGATACAGGTCTCGTAGAGCCGAGCCTGCCGTTTCGCCACCTTCATCGTGACCTCGGGTTCGAACCCAAATCGGTTGCATCGCAGAGGAACGCTCTTGAGCAAGGAAGTGCGGAAGGCCTTGTAGCAGGTTGTCAGGTCCGTCAGATTCAGGTCGGCAAGGATGTTGCAGAACTGCGTCAGGATTTTGTTTGCAAGGCTGTGCCAGAAATACAACACACGACGCTCGCCGGCATTCATGAATCTCGATCCGTACACCACATCGGCGCGGTCTTCCAGCAGCGGAGTCAATAATTTTTCATAATCCCGGGGATCATATTCGAGATCCGCATCCTGAATAATGCAGAACTCACCCTTGGCGTGCTCCAGTGCCGTGCGAATCGCCGCACCTTTCCCCCGGTTGATTCCATGATGGAATACCCGGATTGCCGCCGGCCGCTCCTCAGCCAACCGGTTTGCCACTTCTTCGGAACCATCTGTGGATCCGTCATCTACGATGATGATTTCCTGGCAGCAACCAGCAGGTAAAGGGCTCTCGAGTACACGTTGGATCAACGTGCTGAGGTATTCCTCCTCGTTGAACAGCGGCACAATGACGGTGATGAGTGCCATAGTAGGGCCGGAGAATAAATTGATAGTCGCACCGTTTGCTCGGATTCGAACCCGTTTAATCACGGTGACAACAGTGCTTCGTCTCATGCTTTTCCGCCTGGCAGAATGACAGCCGCGGTGAAGCAGGTACTTCCGCGAGGGAGCGCTCCCGCGATATGCTTCCCACGTGCAGCACCGTTTGTATCGGCACAGCCGGCGCAGTTTTCTGCTGACCTTATCAGCACCTCTCTTGTGTGGAGACGAACCTCGCGAATACTCGCGTGTTTTGCCTGCCTATCTCGCGAGGTTGGCCCGGCAAGCGTATCAGCGCCGCAATGAAGCTTTGGCTAAACTGACCACTCAGCAGGCAATCGCCGGGAGGCAGGCGTGGATTCGCGACACGTTCTGGAAACTGGCTGGAGGCAAGCCGGAACCTTGTGCGCCGAATACGCGCGTTACAGGTGAGTTGCAGCGCGCCGGCTACAAGATCGAGAAGCTCGTCTATGAAAGCCAGCCCGGGCTGCACGTTTCGGCGAATTTGTATACGCCGGCAGAAGGCTCAGGTCCGTATCCCGGCGTGCTGTTCCAGATGGGGCACAGCCCGAATGGCAAGGCCGCGGAGCCGTATCAGAAGTGTTGTCAGGCGCTGGCAAGGCTTGGCTATATCGTGCTCGCCTTCGATCCGATGGGGCAAGGCGAACGCATCTACATCCAAAATGCAGGTCACAGTCTCAGCGCCGACGACCAGCACACAATCCCGGGCAAGCGCATGTTGCTGGTGGGCGACACGGCCACGCGCATGCAAACGTGGGATGCCGTTGTCAGCCTGAATATCCTCGCCAGTCATCCCAAAGTGGATGCCCGGCGGCTCGCGTCTACCGGTCAATCCGGCGGCGGCACTCTCACGATGTTTCTCGCCGCAGTGGATGAGAGACTGGCGGCCGCTGCAGTGTCGTCCGGCAACACGGAAAATTTCGCGTGCGCGGACTACAATGCTCCGGGGTCGGTGGACGACGCGGAACAGAACCTGATTGGCTCAGGGCCGCTTGGGTTCGATCGTTGGGATACGTTATACCCGCTCGCACCGAGGCCCTTGTTGGTTATGGCGAGCACACGCGATTTCTTCGGCACGTATTCGCCGAGTTATCTTCGCAACGGACACGAGGAGTTTGCGAAACTGAAGAACGTTTACGAGACGCTTGGTGCTCCTTACAAGCTCTCCTGGTATCAAACCGACTTGCCCCATGCGCTCTCAAAAGATATGCGGCTGCAGATCTATTCCTTCTTCGAGCGTGAGTTGAAGGGATCGTCGCGCCCGGTTACCGAAGAGCCCGCGGTCCAAGCCGAGCCGGACCAAAACCTCTATGCCGGCAAAACAGGCAGCGTCGTCCGGGACTTCGGCAGTACCACTCCATTCCAGATGGCAAAGCGCCGGGCAGACGCTCTGCGGCCATCGGGTAAGTTGGGTTGGCTCGATCTTCGCGCACCGAAAAACCCCGCGGTCAGAATCCTCGGGAAGGCGCGGGCCGAACGCTCCAGCATTGAGACATGGGAGATCGAATCTGAGCCGGGCGTGTGGCTGCCGTGCTTCGTGTGGATGCCTGCTACTCCGACGAGCACTTTGCTGGTTTTGGAGCCGAATGGCCGCACCGCTCATTGGCGTGAAGGTGATCTCTATCACCGGCTCGCAGCTCAGAACATTCAGGTAGTCGCGTTTGACGTGCGTTGCATCGGTGATTTATCCCCCGAGGTCGGCCGCGGAAATCCGCACTACACGCGCGAGCGCGCCACAGAAGATGCCTACGCCTGGGCATCGTTCATCCTGGGGCGCTCGCTTCTCGAGCAGCGCATCACGGACATCATTACGGTGGTCCGCGCCGCCAAGCGTGAGATTCCGTTGACACTGGCTGCGCGTGGTCATCTCACGATACCGGCCAGGTTTGCTGCCGCAATGGAATCGGGCCTGCAGCGGGTATACGTCTCGGGCGCCCCTACTTCTTTTTGGGACGAACAGAAAGAATCATTCGTAAACTCCGTGCCGGGTATCCTTTCCCGCACGGACATTCCGCATTTAGGCTCTCGGCAACGAGAGGGGAACTGGACCTTTGAGAATCTGTTACAGACAGCAACACTGGCGTAAGCTAACCATCATGAGGACGAAGTGGGTTTGGCTCGTAGCGATGGCAGCGGCCGCGGCGCCGGTTGAATTCAACCGCGACGTGAGGCCGATCCTGTCCGATCGCTGTTTCGCCTGCCATGGGCCGGATAAGGCCAGCCGCAAGAGTGCGCTTCGCCTTGATGTGGAGTCCAACGCAAAGAGTAAACAGGCTAGCGGCAAGACCGCCATTGTTCCGGGCGATCCATCCACAAGCGAAATCATCCGCAGAGTCACCTCGACAAATAAGACACTGAGGATGCCACCGGCTTATTTGGGCCACGATGCGCTCCCGGCTTCCGAGATCGACGTACTGCAACGCTGGATAAACGAGGGCGCCGCGTACCAGGCGCACTGGTCCCTGATTCCTCCAAAGAAATCACCGCTGGCGGACTCGATCGACGGCTTCATTCGGGCGCGCCTCGAGCGGGAGGGGCTGAAGCCGTCGCCCGAAGCCGACCGGGCTACGCTGGTCCGGCGCGTCTCGCTTGACCTGACGGGCCTGCCGCCTTCTGAGGAAGATCTAAAGTCGAACGAACCCTACGAAAAGATCGTGGATAGGCTGCTCGTATCCCCGCGCTACGCCGAACGCATGGCGATCCGGTGGCTGGAGGCGGCTCGCTATGCCGACACGAACGGATATCAGACCGATGGCCCTCGGGACATGTGGCGATGGCGCGACTGGGTGATCGACGCGTTCCATCGCAATATGCCGTTTGACCAGTTCACGGTTGAGCAGATTGCCGGTGACCTGCTGCCGAATGCGACCATGCAGCAGCGGCTCGCTACCGGATTCAATCGCAACCACCGCACCAGCGCCGAAGGCGGAATCGTGGATGAAGAGTTCCGCGTAGACTACGTGGCCGATCGGGCGGAGACGACCAGCACTGTATGGATGGGGCTCACAGTCGGATGCGCCCGCTGCCACGATCACAAATACGATCCCATCACTCAGAAGGAGTATTACCAGCTCTTCGCGTTTTTCAACAACGTGCCGGAGAAAGGCTTCGTCTACAACTTCGGTAATGAGGAGCCGTATATGAAGGCTCCCTTACCGGACCAGCAGAAACGCCTGAATGAACTGGATGCCAAGGTCGCGACGGCAAAGGCACGCGTGGCGGAGTTGGCACCCGTTATCGATAGAGAGGAGGCCCGTTGGGAAGCGAAAGGCGGAACAGCATCCGATTGGACCGTCACCGAAGGCATGACGTATCGGGAACCCAAACGGCTTAGCTTCGCCGGCAAAGATTTTGTCACGGCGCCCGATAAAAGCGTCGCCCATTTTGATTACAAAGACCCCTTCACCTTCGCGGCACGGATTAAGCCTGCTACAAACAAAGGCGCGATTCTCTCGCGGGCGCAGGACTACTTCGAAGGTTCCGGGCACGGGCTATACCTCATCGACGGCAAAATCCGGCTGCATGTGATTTTCCGATGGACGGACCTCGGTATGCGCGTCGAGACAGCCCAACCGGTGAAGCTAAATGAATGGCAGCATGTGCTAGTCACTTACGACGGCAGCATGAAGGCCGCGGGCGTCCACATGTACGTGGATGGCAAGCCGCAGGAACTCAAGATTCTCTTCGACCAGTGCATTTGGCCGATCGACTCGAAGGAGCCATTCCGCATCGGCGCGGGCGCAGGTCTGCGCTTTCAGGGAGACATCGAGGACGTGCGCGTTTATAAGCGAGCTCTCTCCGCCGAAGAGGCGGCCGTCGTCGCAGGCAGGGCGTCGGGAGCCCGCATGTGCTTCCTTGAGAAGCACGCTCCTGCGCAGGTGAAGCAGGCATACGCGGATCTGCGCGCCGCCGAGCAGGAGCGCAATCAGTTTTACGATACGATTCCGACTGTCATGGTGATGCAGGAACGCGCAGATCGGCGTCCGGCGTTCCTGCTGAAGCGCGGCGCTTACGATGCGCACGGCGAACAGGTCCAGCCCGGCGTGCCCGCTGCGCTTCCGCCTTTGGGGACCGGACCGGCAGACCGTCTGGCACTGGCGCGGTGGTTGGTAGACCGGGGCAATCCCCTCACCGCCCGAGTGACCGTCAACCGCTTCTGGCAGATGCTGTTCGGAACCGGAATCGTGAAGACCGTGGAAGACTTCGGATCGCAGGGCGAGTGGCCCGTGCATCCCGAACTCCTCGACTGGCTGGCCGTCGAGTTCATGGATAGCGGCTGGGACGTAAAACATATGATGCGGTTGATGGTGACCAGCTCGGCGTACAAACAATCCTCGCGCGTGACGCCGGAACTGCTCGAAAAGGATCCGGAAAACCGGCTGCTGGCACGCGGCCCGAGGCTCCGGCTCTCGCCCGAGATAATTCGCGATCAGGCGCTCGCGTGGTCCGGGCTGCTGGTGGAGAAAGTCGGCGGCCCGAGTGTGAAGCCGTATCAGCCGCCAGGGTTGTGGCAGGAGCTGGCCGGTGGGAAAGGGTATCAGGCTGACCACGGGGAGGGCCTTTACCGCCGCAGTCTGTACACGTACTGGCGTCGGACTATCGCGCCTCCCTCGATGGTGACCTTCGACTCGCCCAACCGGGAGACCTGCGTCGTCCGGGAAAGCCGCACGAACACCCCTCTGCAGGCGTTAAACCTGATGAACGATACCATCTATCTGGAGACAGCGCGCGTGCTCGCAGCGAAGTCGTTTGGGGCGGCTCCGGACGAGAGCGGACGCATCGATTGGATGATCCGGCGGATCCTGGCACGGGCTCCCCGCCAGGGGGAGATCCCGACTGTGGAGAAGGCTTTGAATGGGTTCGTTTCGTATTATTCCGCTCATCCAACCGCTGCCGCCGAGTACCTGAAATCCGGAGAATCCCCAATCCCCACTGGCATAAAGCCAACGGCTCTGGCCCCTTATGCCGCAATTGCAAACTTATTGATGAATACCGATGAGGCAGTGACGAAGCAATGAACCGCAGACAATTTCTGGCCAGCACGGCGTTCGCGACGCTCCTGCGCGGAGAGGAGCAGAAGCCACACTTCCCAGCCAAAGCCAAGCGCGTCATCTATCTCTTCCAGTCCGGCGGACCTTCCCAAATGGAGTTGTTCGATTACAAGCCGCGACTAGTGGAATTCCAGGGAACGGACCTTCCGGAATCGGTGCGGATGGGCCAGCGGCTCACGCAGATGTCGGCCACACAGCTCAGCTTCCCAGTAGTTCCGTCGAAGTACGCCTTCGCGCAGCACGGTAAGTCCGGTGCATGGGTCAGCGAACTGCTGCCGCATACGGCGAAGATCGTGGATGATCTGACGTTCGTAAAGTCGGTCCACACTGAGGCGATTAATCATGACCCGGCAGTCACGTTCCTCCAGACGGGAGCACAGATTGCAGGCCGCCCAAGCATGGGAGCCTGGGTCGTCTACGGCCTCGGCTCAATGACGCAGGATCTGCCCGCGTTCATCGTCATGATCTCACCGGGTGCTGGAGGCGGCGGCCAACCTTTGTATGACCGGCTATGGGGCAGCGGCTTCCTGCCCAGCCGCTTTCAGGGCGTGAAGTTCCGGTCAGTGGGCGATCCGGTGCTTTATCTTTCTGACCCGGCCGGCTTCCCGCGGGACGCCCGGCGTCAATATCTCGACACGCTGAAAACCCTGAATGAATCCACGGCGGCCGAGTATGGGGACCCGGAAACCGCCACGCGCAGCACCCAATATGAGATGGCATTCCGGATGCAAAGTTCAGTACCGGAACTGACGGATCTCTCGAAGGAACCAGCGACCGTCGTCGACTCCTACGGTCCGGACGCACGCAAACCCGGCACCTTTGCGTACAACTGTCTGCTGGCGCGGAGGCTCGCCGAACGCGGCGTGCGATTCATCCAGCTTTACCATCGCGATTGGGATCATCATGGCAATTTGCCCAAGGGCCTGCCGAAGGTATG
The DNA here is from genome assembly GCA_964464925.1 of uncultured Solibacteraceae bacterium. Taxonomy (GTDB): domain Bacteria; phylum Acidobacteriota; class Terriglobia; order Bryobacterales; family Bryobacteraceae; genus CAYXLI01. The sequence goes on from CAYXLI010000006.1 coordinate 43,676, forward strand.
CCGCGAAACTGATCAGCCCGCCGCCGCTCTCATTCAGGATCTGAAGCAACGCGGCATGCTAGATGAAACGCTGGTGGTCTGGGGTGGCGAGTTTGGCCGCACCGTGTACTGCCAGGGTCGCCTCACCAAGGACGATTACGGCCGCGACCATCATCCGCGATGCTTCACCATGTGGATGGCGGGCGGCGGCATCCAACCCGGACTGACCATGGGAGCCACCGACGATTACTGCTATAACATCACCGCGGATCCCGTCCATGTGCATGACATCCAAGCGACGATCCTGCATTGCCTGGGCATCGACCACACCAAATTGACCTACAAATTCAAAGGCCGAAGATTTCGCCTGACCGATGTGGCTGGGAACGTGGTCAAGCCGCTGCTGCGAGCGTGATGCGGTGCGCCTAGGCGGCTGCCGCAATCGCGTACTCTCTTCGCATCGGCTGCATCTTGCCGTACGTTAGTGATCTCCAGGCCCATTCAGCCGGGCCGAATTGATAACGTTGCAGCCACCAGTTGCTCGCCACCACCTGAATCGCGAAGAACAGGATCGTCGGAATGAAACCCAGCGCCGGACCCATCTTCCCGTAAATCTTCGAGTAGTGAAAGAACAGCGTGAAGAACAGCGACTCGACCAGGTAATTCGAGAGTGCCATGCGGCCAACCGCTGCAAACGGCGCGACGATTCGCTTCCAACTCACGTTCTGCATCAGGATGAATACGCTTGCTGCGTAGAAAGCCGCGATTGCAGGAAGCGAAATTTCGCGCGCCATCATCATTGTGTATCCGGCAAACGTCATCTTGTTATTCGGTGGATCCACGATGAACCGGCAGTACAAGACGATAGCATCCATCAACAGCCCGACGCCCAATCCACTCCACATTACCTTCCTGATCGTCGGCATGTATTCCAAAGGGTTCTTAAGCAAACCGCTGCGGAACACCCAAAGCCCTGCAAGGAAGCGCGGCAGAATGAAAACCGCATAGAACAGCGGCGTTTGCGGACTGTGGAAGTTCAGCCACTCCTTCCAATTCTGCTGTACACGAGCGAAATAGCTGCCGTCGCGATAGACGCTGATCGCGTGCTCCAGCATCTTGGCAACCTTCTGCTGGTCGCCGCCGCCCATTCCCGGCGGCTTGATGCCGAACCAACTCGCGATATAAAACCCGGTGTAGATCAACAGCGGCACACACCAGAGGCTTACGGCCCACGTGGCTACAGTCTTCTGTTTGCGTTTCCGGAAGAGCAACAGAGCGAATCCCGTGCAGGCATAGTCGAAGAGGATGTCGCCGGGCCAGATGAGCAGCGCATGGATCAATCCGATGCAGAGCAGTATCGCCAGCCGCCGCGGGTAGAACGAAACGGGCTTGCCGCGTTCCTCCGCGCGCGTCATCTGCACCGCGAATCCCAGCCCAAAAAGGAATGCGAATAGTGTGATGAACTTGCCCTGAAAGACGGAGTTCACAAAAGCCTGCGCAATCCAGTCGATGTTATGCGTGAACAGGCGGTTAATGTTGCCGTAAATTTCGAGCGGCGCGGCAAAGCCCCGCATGTTCGCGGTAAGAATGCCGAACAAGGCTAAGCCGCGTAGAATGTCGATGACGTCAATTCGCTCATTGCCAGCAACCGGAGCCATGGCTGGTTTCTGAGGTTCGAGACCAGCGGCTTCCTGCACAATGGGAACTTCAAGAGGCGACTCGTTCGTTAACTCTGGATTCATCCTGCCCTTCCTGACAGCGCCTGAGCAGGTGGTTCCTGCTCCACCCGGCGCATGGGCGGTTTATACCCGTAGGTCAAAGCTCGCCAGACCCATTCGACGGGACCAAATTGATATCGTTGCAACCACCAGCCACTGAGCGGCACCTGTAGGCCATAGACAATGAAGGTAGGCAAAAGGTCCCACGCAGGACCTACTTTTCCATACAGTCCAGTCAGCCGGAATAGCCACGTGCACACCAGAGATTGCATCAGATAGTTCGTAAGAGCCATACGGCCAACGTTGCCGAAAGGTTCCAGCCATTTTCGGAAGTCCGAATTCCGCACTAGGAGCGCAATGGCGCAGGCGTAAAAGCAAGACACGGCGAAGAGCGAAAGGTTGCGCGTGAACAGGTCTCCAAAACCCCACCAATCGGGGCCGTCCGTTTTTGGGGCGAAGTGCTTGAGGGTCAGATTCAGAGCATCGCAGGCAACTCCCAACAGGAGCGCCGACCACAAGATTCGTTTGAGTTCCGGCGCGAAGCGTTCCACGTCAGTTACCACTCCCGTCCGCCACACCCACAGGCCGGCCAGGAAGCGCGGAAGAACAAACAGGAACACGAGGAAAGGCAAACCCCTGTTCCCACGCCAGCCCTGAAAGTTGTCCTTTGTAATCTCTATGTAGTTTCCGGAGCGCCCCGTCTGCACCGACCTCAGCAACTCGGCGTCGAACTTCGCTTTTTCCTCGCTCTTATTCTTTTCCTGCTTCGCTTTCTGCTCTACACTGGGAGACTTCTCCGGCAGGAGTGTGCGGTACGTGAGAAATCCGGCAAATCCGAAAAATGGTACGAAGGATAAGGCGAGCACCCAGATGGCCACCGTTCGTTGCGATGCCTTGCGAAAGCAGAACAGGACAAAGCCGGTAAGCGCGTAACCAATGAGGATATCGCCCCACCAGATCAACCACGCGTGTACGCAACCAATGAGGAGCAGTACAGCCAGGCGCCGCGGATAGAACTTGACGCTCTTGCCTCTTGCTTCCGCGCGAGACATCTGAATCGCGAACCCAAGCCCGAAGAGGAACGAGAACAGGGTAACGAACTTGCCTTGTATAAACAGGTCCACCAGGCCTTGCACGATAGTGTCGGCCTTGCCGCTGAACATGCGCCCGATGTTGAAATATACCTGCTCCGGTGCGCTGAAGCCGCGCATGTTCGCGGCAATGATGCCGAAGAGGGCCACGCCGCGTAAGATGTCGACAACTCCGATCCGCTCGCCCGAGGCCACCGGGCGCATCTGTTCCGGCGGCCCCGCCGGCGGGACAACGATTCCGTCTGCCATAGATTCACTGAGAGTAGCAGCTTTTTGATTGATGAATCGGGCTTCACATTATGTTTTCTTAGGGTTGGGAACACGATCCGAGTGCGGCACATCTAGTTAAGCGGAGGTTCGATAAGAACACAATGATTCGTAAAGTTGCCATGTTCGTTCCGGTGCTGGCCATCCTCGGCACCTCTGCTTTCGCGGCCCAGGCGCCGGCCACCAACGATCCGGCCCCCAAGACCGAAAAGAAGCACGCAAAGAAGCACAGCAAGAAGGCGAAGGCTTCAAAGACGACCACGTCCGCTGACCCCGCCGCTGCGCCCGCCAAGAAGTAAATTTCACCGTTCGTAGTTTGTTGTCTCCTGAGGAAGCGGCCGGAGGACTCGTGTGTCCTCCGGCCGCTTATTTTATGTCCTCCATTTTCAGCAGCCTCCGTTGATTTTACATTTGTAACATTCGGGAAAGCTGTCTCCCCCATCCAATTTTTGAATTGGATCCATCCTCCCTTCACAACCTAAACTAGTCGTATCGCTACCGCGTACTTCCAGTAGCGATCGGACCACGGGAGTCCCAACTGACGTTTTCACACGAAAGGGGCTTCCGGGTTTGCATTTACCGATCAAAGACCGGGTACTCGAGGACCATCCTCTCTTCTGCCTGACGCCTGAGGGCGCTTCTGCCCGCGTACAAGTAGAAGGGCCCGATGTCACACTGATCCCGTCGCGCCCCCTTCAAACCGGCGAGCAGTACCGCTTTCACTTCGACATGACGAAGTGCATCGGATGCCACTGCTGCGAAGTTGCCTGCAACGAACAGAACAACAACCCTGCGGATTTGCATTGGCGCCGCGTTGGCGAGATGGAAGGCGGCACCTATCCTCTCACCAAGCGTTTCTATCTCTCGATGGGATGCAACCACTGCCTGGAGCCCAGTTGCCTGAAGGGGTGCCCGGTGGATGCGTACAGCAAGGATGCTCTCACCGGCATCGTACAGCACAGCGCCGATGCTTGCATTGGCTGCCAGTATTGCACGTGGAACTGTCAATATGGTGTCCCGCAGTTCAATCCTGAACGCGGCGTGGTCGGCAAGTGCGATATGTGCTACGGCCGCCTTACCGACGGGCGGGAACCCGCGTGTGTGGGCGCGTGCCCCGAGCAGGCCATTCAAATCGAGATCGTTAACATAGCGGAGTGGAAGAGCAGTTTCGCCGAAATGGCAAATGCACCCGGTGTTCCGGTCGCTGACCACACGGTTTCCACGACGCGCATTACCCTCCCGCCGGAACTGCCGACCGACATGGAGAAGGCGGATTATCATCGCGTCCGGCCGGAACACGCGCACATGCCCCTGGTCTTCATGCTGGTGCTCACCCAGCTTGCCGTCGGTGCGTTCGCCGCAATCTGGGCAGGCGGATCGGCTGGGGGAAAGCTGACAGCAGGGGCGGCGTTCGCGATTGCGAACCTGGCGCTGGCCGCGGCCACGCTGCACCTGGGACGTCCGATTCATGCCTACCGCGCGCTGAAAATGTGGCGCCGCTCGTGGTTGAGCCGCGAAGTGCTGTTGTTCGGCTTGTTCGCCGGAGCCGCGTCCGCTTACTCGGCTGCGCTCTGGCTGCAATTGCCGCTGCAAGGCCTGCTGGGCGCATTCACCGCGCTGTTTGGATTGGCTGGAATCGCGGCTAGCGCGTGCATCTACCTCGTTCCTGCGCGCCCGGCGTGGAACCGTTCCTACACAGTTTTGGATTTTTATCTGACCGGCGCAGTACTCGGTCCACTGTTTGCAAGCATTCCGGAAAACGGAGCTTATGTTCACGCGGCTATGGCCGCGGCGGTGACGCAGCTACTGGTGCAGGGCGCGCGGTTCCTCTGGTTATCGCGCTCCGAGGAGTTCGAACTGAAAGCCTCTGCGCGGCTACTCGCGAATGATCTCTCGCGATTCCTGCTGCTGAGATTCGCGCTGCTCGTGCTCGGCGGTCTGCTACTGCCCGCCCTTGGTTACTTCGCCGCGGGATTCGCGTTGGCGCTCGCAGGCGAGTTCCTCGGCCGCTATCTCTTCTTCGTCAGCGTGGTGCCGAAAAACATCGCGTCATCCTTCTTCGCGGGGAGGGCTGCATGAACATCAGACGTCTACTCGGAATCGACACCCTGGAAGACAAGTACTCCTACTCCTACGATCCGGCTTTCGGCTACACGGCATCGGCAAAGGTTCCGGATCACTGGGTTTCCACGACGTGCGGCTACTGCTCGGTCGGCTGCGGCATGTTCATCGGCGTGAAAGACGGCAAGGCCGTTGCAGTCCGGGGCAATCCGAACCACCCGGTAAACGAAGGCAAGCTCTGCCCGAAAGGTCTTTCCGAGCACCACATCCTGGATGCCGCTACACGCGCTCTCTATCCCATGCTGCATGGGCAGCGAGTCACTTGGGATACGGCTTTGTCCACGATGGTCGAGAAGTTCCAAGCCGTCCAGCAGAAGCACGGCCCGCAAGCGCTAGGCGTCATCAGCACCGGCCAACTCGTCACGGAAGAGTTCTACACGCTCGGCAAGCTCATCCAACTTGGATTTGGCACCCGCAACTACTGCGGCAATACAACGCTCTGCATGGCGAGCGCGGTTGCCGGCTACAAGCGCACGTTCGGTAGCGACGGCCCTCCCGGTTGCTACGGCGACATGGAAAAGTCCGACGTGATTCTCCTCATCGGTGCCAACATTGCCGACAATCATCCGATTCTGTGCCAGCGCCTCGAACGCAATCACAGAAAAACGCTCATTGTGGCGGACCCGCGCGTTACCAAGACCGCCATGATGGCAGACGTCCACCTGCCCCTTAAGCCGCGATCCGATATCGCGCTGGTGAACGGAATGATGCACATCCTGATCCGGGCAGGTCTGATCGACCACGAATACATCGAGCAGCACACCACCGGCTTTGAGGAACTGAAGGCTTCCGTTGCTAGCTACACGCCCGAGCACGTCGCCGAGCTGACGGGCCTGAGCCAGGAACTGATCTATCGCGTCGCTCTGCTCTACGGTCGTGCAAAAGCCGCCTTCATCGGCTGGACCATGGGCGTCAACCACTCGACGCAAGGCGCCGAAACAGTCAACGCGATTAATAATCTTGCATTGATCACCGGCCAGATCGGCCGTGAGGGCGCGGCACCGTTCTCGATTACGGGACAGTGCAACGCGATGGGCACCCGCGAGGCGGGCTTCACGTCGGGTCTCCCGGGGTACCGGAAGTTCGATAGTGAAACAGACCGCCGCGAATTGGCCCAGATCTGGGGCGTAGATGTCTCTGACATTCCCGACACCCGCGGCCTCGCCTATCCGGACATCATCGAAGCGGCTCTAGCTAAAAAGATCCGCGCGTTGTGGATCATAGCGACGAATCCCGTGGTCTCCTATCCGAATTTCCAGGTGCTGAAGCAAGCCTTCGAGAATCTGGAGTTCCTCGTCGTGCAGGACGGCTACTATCCGACTCCGACAACCGAGTTCGCCCACCTTGTTCTTCCCGCCGCGATCTGGGGCGAAAAGGAAGGCACATACACGAACTCCGAACGCCGCTGCAGCAAGGTGAACCGTGCTGTGAATCCCCCTGGCGAAGCCCGTTCCGACTTCGACATTTTCCTCGACATCGCTCGCCGCATTGGTTGCGCCGGCCGCTTATTCCCGGGTTGGACAAAGCCGGAAGACGCCTTCAATGAGTGGCGGCGCGTTTCGAAAGGCCGGCTCTGCGATTACTCAGGCATGACCTACGCTGCCATCGAGAAGAGCGGCGGCATCCAGTGGCCCTGCCGGGATGGCGAAACGCACGAGCGCCTCTATGAAGACGGCATCTTCCCGACCGCGGACGGCCGCGCACGGCTCATCCCAATCGAATGCAAACCGTTCCCGGAGCAGCCGACATCCAGTTTCCCGCTGATCTTCAACACGGGCCGCACGGTAGAACACTGGCACACGCGCACCAAGACCGGGCAGATCCCGATCCTCGAATCGATGTCACCTCGCGCCTGGCTGGAGATGAATCCGAGGGATGCGAAGAAACTCGGCCTAAAGCCGCATGACCGCGTGGATATCGTTTCACAGCGCCAGCGCGTCACCGGAGTCGAATTACGAATCACCGAGATCGTCGGGCCCGGACAGGTGTTCATGCCTTTCCACTTCGCTGAGACAAACGCGAACCTCGTCACCCAGAGCGCGTTCGACCCGATCTCGCGAGAACCGAATTTCAAACAATGCGCAGTCCGCGTGGAAAAAAGTGAGGTAGCCGCAAGATGAAACAACTTGTTGTGATTGGCAACGGCATGGCCGGAGTTGCCTGCATAGAACAGATCCTGAACTATGCACCGAAATTTGAGATCACAGTTTTCGGAGACGAGACGCATGCGAACTACAACCGCATCTTACTCTCGTCCGTGCTGGCGGGCGAGAAGTCGATGGACGAAATCACCCTCAACGGGCTCGACTGGTATCAGCACAACGGTATAGGCTTGAACCTCGGCGTCCGCGTGATTGACGTGAACCCGGTGAAACGTACGGTCACCGGCGACGATGGAAGCGTCACGAAATATGACAAGCTACTGATCGCCACCGGCAGTTCTGCCTTGATTCCGCCAATTCCCGGCATCGACAAGAAGAACGTCTTCACGTTCCGGAGCCTCGACGATACGCGCGCCATGCTGGAACGCTCGCGGCCTGGCATGAAGGCGGTCGTCATCGGCGGCGGTCTCCTCGGTTTAGAGGCGGCGCGAGGCCTGCAGGTGCAAGGCTGTGACGTATCCGTAGTCCACCTGGCCGACACGCTGATGGATCGCCAACTGGACGCAATCGGCGGCACGTATTTGAAGGACAAGATGGAGCGGCTCGGCGTGCGCGTTCTCTGCGGCAGAACCACGCGTGCGCTGCTCGGCAACGGCAAAGTAGAAGGCGTCGGCTTCCACGATGGTGAACAGTTGGATGCCGACCTCGTTGTGATCGCGGCGGGCATTCGGCCCAATGCCGAACTCGGCCGCAAGGCCGGCCTCGAGGTGAATCGCGGGATCGTCGTCAACGACCACATGGAGACCTCGAATCCGCATATCTTCGCCGTGGGCGAGTGCGTGGAGCATCGTGGTGTGACCTATGGCCTCGTGGCTCCCCTATACGAACAGGGCAAGGTTTTGGCAGCCACGATCACCGGCAATAAGGGCCCGAAGTATGAGGGCACGGTTCAGGCCGCAAAGCTGAAGATCATGGGCGTGGATGTTTTTTCCGCCGGAGACTACAACGAAGAAGGCGCTGAGGTGGTCCGCTACGAGGATCCTGCACTGGGCATATACAAGAAACTCACGCTTCGCGACGGGCGGCTCAACGGCGTCATTCTGGTCGGTGACGTTTCCGACAGCGGCCGTTACATGGAATGGCTGCGCACCGGCGCCGATCTCACGATGCAGCGCCGCTCCCTGCTCTTCCCGGAGCCCGTAATCGCAAAAGAGGATCCGGGCGCCGCCGTAGCCGCTATGTCCGATGCGGAAACCGTGTGCGGTTGCCTGGGCGTTACGAAGGGCACCATCATCTCTACCATCCACAGCAAAGGCATCAAGACGCTCGTCCAGTTGAAGGAATGCACCCGCGCATCGTCCGGTTGCGGCAGTTGCGCCGGCATGTGCGAATCGCTCTTGAAGGCCGTGGCGCCGGAGTTCGAGGCGGAAACGAAGAAAGTGCTCTGCCGCTGCGTCCCGTTCGCACAGGAAAATCTCAAAGAGATTATCCGCTCTCAAAAGCTAAAGAGTGTGCAGGAAGTCCTCGACATCTATGGCAACGGCATCGGATGCGAAGTCTGCAAGCCGGCGCTCAGCTACATGGTGGACGTGATCTGGTGCGGCGACCACGACGAAGACCGTTCCGCCCGATACATCAACGATCGCGTACACGCCAACATCCAAAAGGACGGCACCTTCTCGGTCGTTCCCCGAATTCGCGGCGGCGTCACCTCGCCCGCCGAGCTGCGCAAAATCGCCGACGTGGCTGAGAAGTACAACGTGCCGATGGTCAAGATCACCGGCAGCCAACGTATCGATCTGCTCGGCGTAAAGAAAGCTGACTTGCCAAAGGTCTGGGCGGACCTCGGAATGCCTTCCGGGCAGGCGTACACAAAAGGTGTTCGCATGGTGAAAACCTGCGTGGGCACGGAATTCTGCCGCTTCGGCACTCAGGACTCCACGGCCGCCGGAATCGAACTCGAGCGGAGACTGGAAAATCTCTTCACCCCTCACAAGCTCAAAATGGCCGCGGTCGGTTGCCCGCGAAACTGCGCCGAAGCGACGGTGAAGGACATCGGGCTGGTCGGCCAGGAGGGTAGCTGGCAGGTAGTCGTAGGTGGTGCGGCGGGCAAGAGTGTCCGCAAAGCCGATCTGCTGATCACGGTCGAAAACACCGAGCAGGCGCTTGAGGCCGCCGAGCTGTTCTTCCAGTATTACCGCGAAAACGCGAATTACCTGGAGCGCACCTACGACTTCGTCGAGCGTGTCGGTATCGAGAAGATTCGCAAGGAAACGGTGTACGCCACAGAGGCCGAACGAAAGAAAATCCTATTGCGTTTGCGGAAATCCAAGGCGCTCGCGCGCGATGCATGGCAGGAAGGCATCAAGCCTGTAAATCCGACGCAGTTCGTACAAATTCAACCTATGGAAATGGCGGTTCTGGCATGAACTGGATCAAGATCACTACAACAGAAAACATTCCTCCGCGCGAAGGGCGCTCCGTAAGGGTCGGCAGGCAGGAGGTCGCGATTTTCAACCTCGGCGACAGCTTCGCCGCAGTGGACAACGCGTGTCCGCACAGCGGAGGCCCGCTGTGTGACGGCATGGTCTCGGCCGGCGAAGCAGGATTTGCCGTCGTGTGCCCCCTGCACGGGTGGAAGGTCTCACTCGAGGACGGCAGCATCCTCCGGCCAAACGTCCCGGCGTGTGTCGAGGTCTATCCGGTGAAGGTGGAGGATGGCGTCATCCACATCCAGCTCCCCGAACAGGATGACAAACAGAAAGGAAAAGCAGCGTGACCATCAGCGGATTTCGCAAGGCCGGCCACTGGCCCACTCTGTTCGCATCATTTCTCTATTTCGACGTGAGTTTCATGGTCTGGGTTCTGCTCGGACCGCTGGGCCCCTTCATCGGTGATGCGTTAAAGCTGAATGCATCGCAGAAGGGATTCCTCGTTGCGCTTCCACTTCTGGCCGGCTCCTTTTTCCGTCCGATTCTCGGAGTCATGGCGGACCGCCTGGGTGGACGGACCACCGGCCTCATCGGCCTCTCCGTTACGCTGGTACCGCTGCTGATCGGGTGGCAATTCGCCTCCGCGTATGCGCATTTCCTCGCGATCGGCACGATGCTCGGAATTGCCGGAGCCAGCTTTGCGGTTGCGCTGCCGCTGGCCAGCCGCTGGTATCCGCCTGAGTATCAGGGGCTTGCAATGGGCATCGCCGGTGCGGGAAATTCCGGTACGGTCTTTGCCACGCTCTTCGCTCCACGTATCGCGACGTCGCTCGGCTATCACGCGGCGTTCGCGATTGCTGCCGCACCCGTCCTCGTGGTTCTCGTGGTATTCGCATTCATCGCTAAGGACAGCCCAAACCGTCCGAAAGCAATGCGCTGGGCCGATTACGCAGAGGTGCTGAAGCAGGCCGATTCCGGTTGGTTCTGCATGCTCTATTCGATGACCTTCGGAACCTTCGTCGGTCTCGCCAGCTTTCTCACCATGTACTTCGTGGAGCAGTATCGCTTGCCGAAGGTAACCGCGGGTGATTTCACTACGCTCGCTGTTATCTCGGGAAGTATGCTTCGCCCGGTTGGAGGGATGATCGCGGATAAGATCGGCGGCTACAAACTGCTCCTCGGCGTGCTGCTGGGCGTTGGCATCTGCCTCAGCGCAGTCAGTACTGTTCCGCCAGTCTCCATCGCGTTGGGTGTTTTCATCGTGTGCATGGGCTTGCTCGGCATGGGCAACGGCGCCGTGTTCCAGATCCTCCCTCAGCGCTTCCCCGGCAGCGTAGGCATTATGACGGGTGTGGTGGGCGCTGCCGGCGGATTCGGCGGCTTCCTCCTTCCTTCCGTGCTTGGCTCTATTAAGCAGAATTTCGGCCAGTTCAGCTACGGTTTCGCCATGGGTGCGGGTGTCTTCTTCTGCGGTCTTGTGATTCTTCTGCAAATTGGTCATGGCTGGCTTTCCACGTGGAATGTGCGCTCCGTTGAACGCGCAGGTGTCTTCTCCTATCGCGGTCTGACTCGCGATGATGATGATGCGGCAGATCTGGCCGCTTGACGCAAAACACAAAACATTCCTGGGGGGCGGTTCAATGAGGTATGCACTATTGGTGTGTCTATGTGGCGTGATACATGGCCAGCAGGCGCAAACATTTGTTCCATCGGATGTTGTGAACAGCCAGTTACCGGGCTGGGTCCGTTTCAGCGGTGAGTATCGCGCCCGCTTTGAGGGATTCACTGGAGGCGGATACAAGCCGGATTCCGATGATGCTTATCTCCTGAACCGCTTCCGCTTGAACATGAAGCTGATCCCAACCGGTTGGCTGAAGCTGATATTCCAGGCCCAGGATGCCCGTGTGTTTTGGAAAAATCAGAATCCCGCCGCGCCTCCCTACCAGGACACGTTCGACCTGCGGATGGCCTTCGCCGAGATCGGCGATATGGAGAAAGGCTCAGTCGCTCTACGGGTCGGACGCCAGGAACTCGCGTTCGGCGAGCAGCGGCTGATCGGTCATGCGAACTGGTTGAACACTGCCCGCACATTCGACGCGGCCCGGCTCACTCTTCGGCGCAACGGTTATCGCCTCGATGCGTTTGCGTCTTCCGTGGTGAATGCTCGCGATGGCGAATGGAACCATCACCAGCAAGGGAACAATCTGCACGGCCTGTATGCCGGCGCCGACAGGCTGATCCCCAATGCCGTCCTGGAGGCGTATACGCTCTGGCGCGTGGCGCCGTGGTTCGCCAATCCGGTGAATGAACACGGCACGCGCGGCAAGCTCGACTCGCACACCACCGGCGTGCGCTTCGCCGGCAAGCTCCCGCGCAATGTGGACTACGGCACCGAGATGGCCACGCAAATGGGTTCGCTGGGCACCGACGGCATACGCGCCTGGGCCGGCGAGTGGCGGCTTGGCTATACGCTGACGCGTTTTCGCTACAAGCCGCACTTCACTACCGAATACAACTACGCTTCCGGTGACGCAAACCCGAAGGACGGCAAGCGCGGCACCTTCGATCCGCTCTATCCAACTGCCCACGATAAATACGGCCTATCCGACCAGGTTGGATGGCGCAACATCCACCATCTGCACGTCGGCCCGGACTTCAAGGTCTCTCCCAAGCTGACTCTTTCGTCGAACTACCATTCCTGGTGGCTGGCCAGTGCCACCGACGCGCTCTACGCCGCAAGCGGAGCCGCTGTCGCACGAGTCGCGAACGGAACTGCAGGACGGCACGTCGGTCAGGAATTGGATGGCCAGGCCACCTGGCAGTGGAACAAGCAGACGCAGGTCGCTGGCGGGTTCGCCCACATATTCCCGGGACAATTTCTCCAGAAGGCCACGCCCGGCCGCAGCTACAACTATCCCTTCGTGATGATCGGTTACTCTTTCTAAGCTAAGCTCTTAATACAGGAGCTAGATCCTTGGGAAGCACTTTTCGTCCACAGCCCTCACGCGGCCCGGCCGGCACTCCCGCGCCCGCACGGGCAGCCGATCGCTATTTCGATCTCAAATCGGAGATCCACAAGAAGCTGATCGGCGCTCTCAACATGGAGCGAGTCTCGTCGATTCCGAAGGAACGCTTGCGCTCGGAAATCGGCCGCGTCGTGGAACGGCTGCTCGAAGACGAGCGCGTCCCGATGACCACAGCCGAACAAAACAAAATCATCGAAGAAGTGCTCGATGAAGTGCTCGGCCTCGGTCCTCTCGAGCCCCTGCTGAAAGAGCCCTCCATCTCGGATATTCTGGTCAACCGCTTCGACAAGGTCTACATCGAGCGCAGTGGCAAGCTCGTGCAAACCCAGGTTCGCTTCAAAGACAATGCGCACCTGCTGCACATTATTGAAAAGATCGTGTCGCAGGTCGGGCGCCGCATCGATGAAGCACAGCCCATTGTGGACGCGCGCTTACCCGATGGATCGCGCGTAAACGCGATCATTCCTCCTCTGGCTCTGGACGGGCCTTCCCTCAGCATTCGCCGCTTCGGCCGTCACGTCATCACCACGGATGAGATGATCTCGTACAAGACGCTGACGCCGGCGATGATCAAATTTCTCGCCGCCGTCGTGCAGGCTAAAACGACGATCCTGATCTCGGGCGGGACGGGTTCCGGTAAGACGACTACCTTGAATGCACTCTCGCGCTTCATTCCCGAGGAAGAGCGAATCATCACCATCGAAGACACGGCCGAACTGCAGTTGCAGCAACGCCATGTCGTGAAGTTCGAAACGCGACCGCCGAATCTGAACAAAGAAGGCGGCATCAATCAGCGGCAGTTGGTGCGTACAGCGTTGCGTATGCGTCCTGACCGCATCATCGTCGGTGAGTGCCGCGGTGCCGAAGCGCTGGACATGCTGCAGGCCATGAACACAGGCGTGGAGGGCTCGATGACCACCATTCACGCCAATAATCCGAAGGATGCGTTCGCCCGTTTGGAATCCATGATCCTGATGGCTGACCTGGAGATCCCAACCAAGGTCATCCTGCAGCAACTCGCAAGCGCCATTAAGCTGGTGGTGCAAGTGTCGCGCCTGCAGGACGGCACTCGTAAGATCATGTATATCTCCGAGGTACTCGGCGTGGATGGCGATCACATCCACGTGCAGGACATCTTTAACTTCGTACGCACCGGCGTCACGGACTCCGGCAAGGTGCAGGGCCGTTTCTGCTGCGCCACCAAATCGCCAAAGATCCTGGACCGCCTGCGGATCAGCGGCATCAAGCTCGATCCCGCGATGTTTGAAGAAGTCGTCGAAGTCAACATGTAAGTGCGCGGCTCCTGCACCGGGTATTCGCATCGGCCTGCGGGACACGATCGCGTCCGGGAGTGTTGATGCCATCGTAATGTTAATCTCGCGTGCAGGACTCCGCTAAGCCGGCCACGCACGCGGCGATATGATGTGAGCCGATGTCTACCCGATTCACCCGCCGCGAACTTGCCTTAGGCGCGATGGCGAGTTCCTTGCTTGCCCAAAATCAGAATCAACCGGAGAGCACTTCGCCAATGAACGATCCCCGCCTCGATCCGGTGCAATGGACACGCACGCGACATGCGTCCGCTCCGCTGCGCCTCACGTTCAACAGCTCCAGTAAGTCCGCGGCCGAAGCGTGGCAGAAGAAACTGCGCGCTAAAGTCACGGAACTGGTCGGCGGCTTCCCCGATCGCAAGGGCGCTCCGCGCGAAGAACTGATCGGAGCCAAGGATCTGCCCGGCTTCCGCCGTCAGCGCTTCCTCCTCGAATCGCGCCCCGGTGTTGCCATTTCCGCTTATCTGCTGACGCCGGCCGACGCCAAGGGTCCGCTCCCGGTTGTAATTTGCGTGCCCGGCCACGGTATGGGAGCGGATGACATCGTAGGCATCGACCAGAACGGGAATGATCGCCCTGGCAAACCCGGCTACCAGCATGACTTCGCTCTCCAGGTTGTGGAGCACGGGCTGGCTGCAATCGCCATTGAGCCCATGGCGTTCGGTTGCCGCAGGGACGCCAAAACCAAGAGCAAGGGCCCAGGCGCCTCCGCATGCCAGCCGGCCGCCGGTGCCGCACTCCTCCTTGGAGAAACGATGATCGGCTGGCGCGTCTATGACGTCATGCGCACCATCGACTGGATTGGGACACGCAAGGAACTGGACGCTACGCGGATCGGCTGCATGGGCATCTCCGGCGGCGGTACGTGTACGCTCTTCTCCTCCGCCCTCGATTCACGCATCAAGGCCGCGTTCGTCAGCGGCTATCTGAACACGTTCCGCGATAGTATCCTCAGCCTGTCCCATTGCATCGACAACTACATCCCCGGGATTCTGAACTGGGCGGAGATGTACGACATCGCAGGCCTGATCGCGCCTCGCCCTCTCTTCGCCGAATCCGGCACACGCGATAACATCTTTCCGATCGCTGCCAGTAAGGAAAGCTTCGCGCGTGTCAGGAAGATATATGACGTGTTCGGAGCGGCGGATCAGATCCAGCATGAGATCTTCGATGGTGAGCACTCCTTCTATGGAGTGCAGGGCATTCCGTTCCTGGCACAGCATCTCAGGACCTGAACATTCTTGCGGATGGATGTTTTATTCACAGGAATTCCTCTTCTAACCAGCGCCAAGCTACTGATTATAAGGAAGTAAAAATCTGCGGATAACTGCCCTTTGATCGCGATATTTCATTTGACTCCGAAGCCAATCTGCTGCATCCTGGACTCGGTTCCAAGAGGTTACAGGAACAGCGAGCCGGGCAGGACGTAGCGAACCGGGATCGATGATCCGGAAGCAACTATCAAAAGTTTAAGCTTTCGGGGAGAGAAAGGAATCGGGCGTTTGGCCAGGGCAAGCTTCCCGACTGAGAACGGACCGTGTGCTTTGATCTGAAGGGCGAGGAAGCCCGACAGGGAGCGGCGGTTCGGAGTTGGTTCGGGACTGCTGGAAGTGATCGGGTAAGCAACGGGCTTGAAGACGTGGAACCTCCCCGAAGAGCCAGAGATGGCAGTCGAGGAGGGGAGTTGAGAGCCGAACGGGTTTATCCAGCATTCAGCAGCGGGCCGAAGGGATAGGTCAGGAGCGTCGACCTTACCGGGGTGGCTTTGGAAAGCAAGCACTCCCTGTAAGCGAGCGAAAGATCGTTCCGAGGTACTAGCTTCCGTCAGAAGTTCGCGAGCAGGCAAGGGCCGGAGCGTTGAAGCGGTATCTCCCAAAGGAGGCACCGTCGAGCAAAGGTCAGGGCCCCGCGATTCGAGCGGCCGGGTTTCCGCCGTGCATGCCGGTGGGGGAACAAGCTGATTCTCTGGGTCACTTGGAACCATTTTTCTTTTTGGCCTCGATATCCTGTGTACATGCGATCTTCGTGGTTGCTGTACCTTCCGCTCGCCTGCGCTCTTTACGCGGATGGCCCAGGCCGGATCACCAGCACGTATTCCAAGGCGGACTTCCCGCTCACAGCCGATCCCAATGCCCGGCAGTGGCGATCAGTGCCAGGCGTAGTCGCTGGAAATGGACCTACGGGTATTCCCTCCCCCGGTCATTCCACCGAGATCCGCTCCCGTTGGACGAAGGACAATCTATACATTCTGTTCATCTGCCCATATAAGGACCTCTACTTGCTTCCGTCGCCATCCACCACGACGGAGACCAACAAATTGTGGGACCACGACGTTGCCGAGGTTTTCATCGGCTCCGACTTTGAACACATTCGCCAGTACAAGGAATTGCAGGTCTCGCCGCAGGGTGAATGGGTGGACTTGGACATTGACCGTGACAACCCTAAGCCGGAAGGCGGGTGGCGTTGGAACTCGGGTTATAAAGTGAAAGCGCGCATCGATGAAGCGGGTCACGTCTGGTACGGCGAGATGCAGATCCCGCTAAAGGCCATCGACTCCCGCCCGATCAAGCCCGGTAGCGAACTGCGGATCAACTTTTACAGGCTGCAAGGTCCGCCGCCAAACCGCGTCTACATTGCCTGGCAGCCAACCGGCAAAATGAACTATCACGTTCCGGAAGCCTTCGGCCGGCTGGTATTCGGAAAATGAGACATCTCAAAGCACTGCGGCTGTCCCAAGTCGGCCTGCGCGGCGTGATCGGCTCGGGAATGACAGCGAGCCATGTTCTGGACTTCGCCAGCGCGTTCGGCACGTTCCTCGAAAAAGGGCGGCCAGTGGTGATCGGCCGCGACCCGCGCGCCAGCGGCCTGATGGTCCGTCAGGGGGTGCTCGCCGGTCTGCTCGCATGCGGTCACGAAGTCCTCGACTTGGGCATCGTCTCGACCCCGGTCATTCAGCACGCCATCCGCCACCAGGATGCCGCCGGCGGGGTTTCGATCGGCGCCAGTCACAATTCGGCCGAGTGGAATGCGCTGAAGTTCTTCGGACCCCGCGGCGCCTACCTCTCCACCATGGAGGCCGGTGAGCTGTTGGATATATACCACTTAAAAAAGTTCGCGTTCTGTGACTGGCAGAGAATGGGTTCGGTTCGTAAAAATGATCACGCCCTGGACCGCTACCTGGACGACCTGGCTGGAATCTTCGATATGCCCTCCCTGCGCCACTTCCGGGTGGTGGTGGACTGCTGCAACGGCACCTCGTCCCTAATCCTCCGGCGGATGAACGAGCGGTTCGGGTTCCAGTTCATCCTGATCAATGAGCGCCTGCAGGGTGTCGCATTTGCGCACGATCCGCTCATCTCCGCTGACACGATCGCGCTCCAGCTTGCGCCTCTCATGCCGGCGCTGAGTGCCGGCGCCGGCTTTCTGTTCGACGTCGATTCCGACCGCGTCGGCATCGCCCTGGAGGACGGGACGCCGGTCAGCGAGGAGATCATCCTGCCCATGCTGGCCGACTACCTTCTGCCGCGCGCGCCGGGCAAACTGGTGATCACGAATCTGTCGAGCACCGCCCTGCTGGAAGAGGTCGCGAAAAAGCATGGCGGCAAAGTGATTCGCGTGCCGGTCGGGCGGCAGGCCACGATCGACGCGCTATCGGGCTATCGCAGCGATCAGATCGCCCTCGCGGGCGAAGGCACGGGCGCGGTCATGATGCCTCAATTCGAGTTCGTCTACGATGGGATTGCCTCCATGCTCGCGGTTCTTTCGATGATGCAGGAGCGTGGCCAGAAGCTCAGCGAAATCGTGCGCTCGTACCCGAAGTACTCCATCCTCAAGGGCGAGGTCCCGCTCCGCTCCGCCCGTGTTCCAGAGTTGCTGATGCGGCTGCAACAGCAATACTCCGATGGGCGCGCGAACATGGCCGACGGTCTGCGTGTGGATTGGCCGGAGCGCTGGTTCCACGTGCGTGTGAGCCAGACGGAGCCGATCGTCCGAGTGATCTGTGAGCAGCGAGGGGATCCGCCGGTGCAACTTTTCGATAGCCTTCTAGAGCAAGTCAGGAGCCTGACCTAATGGCGCGCGAGCATCTGCTGAAGATCGGAGTTTCCGGGATTCGCGGCGTTGTCGGTGAGTTCCTCACGCCGCAACTCGCCTGCGCCTTCGGGCAGGCCTTCGGATCGTATGTCGGCCGGGGCCGCGTCGTGGTGGGACGGGATACGCGCACCACGGGCGAGATGCTGCAGTTCGCCACGCAATGCGGCCTGCTTGCGGCCGGTTGCGAAGTGGTGGATGTGGGAATCCTTCCCACTCCTACGATTCAGATGTACGTGGCGGCAAGCGGCGCGCGCGGCGGCATCGCGCTCACGGCCTCTCACAATCCGCCGGAGTACAACGCGCTCAAGCTTTTCAATTCGCAGGGATTGTTTTTCAACCATTACGAACGGAGCGAGTTGATCGACCTCTATCACCAGAGCGATTTCCATCAGGCTGAGAACGACGAGATACGGACCGTCCGCCAGGACCTGCAGACCGCGCAGGGCATGCACGTTGAGAGAGCCCTGGCGCATGTCGATGTGGAGGCGATCCGTGCACGGCGCTTCCGCGTCGCGCTGGATGCAGTGAACGGCGCGGGATCTGTAATGACTCCCCATTACCTGCAGGAGATGTTGGGATGCGAGTTACACGCCATCTCCATCGATCCGGCGAAGCCGTTTCCGCGCGTCGCCGAGCCGCGGCCGGACACGCTCGGCGATCTGGCGGCGCTGGTTAGGGACAAAGGCTGCGAGATCGGGTTCGCCCAGGATCCGGATGGCGACCGCCTCGCGGTGGTCGATGAAAACGGCACGGTGCTGGACAACGACGACGTGCTTGCGTTGGCGGTGGATGCGGTGCTGGCCAGGATGCCCGGGTCCGTGGTAGTAAATCTCACCACCTCCTCCGTCATCGACGATATCGCTGCGAAGTACGGCCGCCGCGTCTACCGCACACCAGTAGGAGAGGCGAACGTCGTGGAGATGATTCAGGCAGTTCACGCAGTCATCGGCGGCGAAGGCTCGAACGGAGGAATCATCTTTCCGCCTGTGCATCTCTGCCGCGATAGTTACACCGGTATGGCGTTTGTCCTGGAACTCATGGCTAAGACGGGCTGCACGGTATCAGAACTGGCCGCGCGCCTGCCGCGCTATTACCGGAGGCTCGGGAAAGTCGCGTATGAGCACGGCCGCCTCGGTTCGCTCATGCAGGCGCTGGAAGAGCGTTTCCCGGATGCGATGGTGGACCGCTCCGACGGCCTCAAGATGATGTGGCCAGGGCGCTGGATTCACGTGCGGTCGTCCAACACAGAACCGCTGCTGCGTCTGGCGGCTGAGGCCAAGTCGGAGGGCGAGACCGAACGGCTGTACTCGGAAGTAGAAGCAGCGCTGCGCTAAGGACTACTTTGTTGCGGGCTTCGCGTCCGGGAGGATGAAGCTAGTCTCACCGGGGCGCACCAGCTTCAGGCGCTCACGGATCTCGAGTTCCTGTTCCGCCTGGCTATCGGCGAGGCGCTTGATCCGGAGCTTCTTTTGTTCATTCTCACGAGCAAGGTCCGCATTCTCTTCCTGAAGGGTGCGGATCTCCTTTCGCTTCTCGGAGAGCGCCTGGATTCCTTGCGGTCCTCGGACGACCGTCACAAGCACCGCGGCGAAGATGCCGAGCGCTAAAACGTAACCAGTCTTTTGAAGCAAGCGTTGCATGGAAGGGGTACTACATTTGGTTATAATCCTGTTTTGGCCGAGAAGCTAGTACTTTCTCAACTTTTTTCAGAATGACAGACAAGATTCTGATTTTCAGCAACTGCAGCAGCGAGGAAGAGGCCGCGAGAATCGCCAGGCATCTGGTAGAAACGCGGGTTGCAGCCTGCGTGAACATTGTGCCCGGAGTCCGAAGCGTTTACAGGTGGCAGGGTGCGGTGGAAGAAGCCCAAGAATGGACGCTGCTGATCAAGAGCCGCAAAGAATTGTTCCATCGGGTGCGTGAAGAGTTGCGGTCCATTCACTCCTATGAAGTGCCGGAACTGATTGCAGTACCGATCGCTGCGGGCCTGGAGCAATATCTGAACTGGATCGACAGCTCTACGGAGCCATGAACCGATCTTGCGGCACGGCGGGAAGGAACGGCCAGGAGGCGGGCAGAATCCATGTTCACTTTATAGCCGGATACTTGCGTCGCGCCGCTCAGGCGTGATCTGATAGGTTCGATTCATGGCGACCCGTCCTACTACCCTCCCCAAGACCCCTCCTGTGCACGTTCCGGCTTCACACGCGCGGTATTGGGTCATCGTTTTTGCGGTGACGCTCGCGGTGCTCTCTTATATTGACCGGGTCTGTATTTCGATGGCGGCCCCAGCCATTTCGAGGGACCTGGGTTTCTCGAAGGTGGAGATGGGGTCTATTTTCTCGGCCTTCGGCGTAGCCTATGCGCTGTTTGAGATTCCAGGCGGGTGGATGGGCGATTGGATGGGCCCACGCAAAGTTCTCATGCGCATCGTGCTCTGGTGGTCGGCATTCACGGCACTAACCGGCTGGGCTTGGAACCTGACCTCAATGTGGGCCGTACGATTCCTCTTTGGCGCTGGCGAGGCGGGTTGTTTTCCGAATCTGACAAAAGCATTCACGACCTGGCTGCCGCGCGAAGAGCGAACCCGGGCACAAGGCATTATGTGGATGTTCGCACGGTGGGGAGGCGCGTTTACTCCCCCTCTGGTCATACTGGTTTTCAAGTACATGACCTGGCGCTGGGCGTTCGTGTCTTTTGGTTGCCTGGGGCTGATCTGGGCGGTCCTGTTCTACGCATGGTTCCGGGACAGGCCGCGCGACCACAAGGGCGTCAATGAGGGCGAACTTGCGCTACTCGCCGAGAATGAGAAGTTCGCCGAACGTCACGGTGATGTGCCGTGGGGTAAGTTGGTCTCGTCGCGCAATGTCTGGCTATTGTGGCTGCAGTACTTCTTTCTCTCCTATCCCTGGTATTTCTATATCACCTGGCTGCCAACCTACTTGAAGGAGAACCGCCACCTCAGCGACGGGGAGGCGGCGAAGCTCGCGATCCTACCGCTCTTCTGCGGAGGGCTTGGATCGCTGGTGTGCGGCATGCTGTCCGCCAGAGTTACGCAATGGACGGGAAGCATCCAAAATGCTCGGCGTGTGATAGCCACCGTCGGGTTCCTGGGCGCTGCCATTCTGCTGACGATTTCTATACGAACCGCAGACGCGACGACCGCCATGATCATTATGGGGCTCGCCAGCTTCTGCAACGATTTGGTGATGCCGGGCGCTTGGGCGACCTGCATGGATGTAGGGGGTAAGTACGCCGGCACCGTGGCTGGCTCCATGAACATGATGGGTAACGTTGCCGGCTTTGTAGCCCCCATGACGGGCGGCTTTATTCTCCAGGCAACCGGAGGTAACTGGAATATGTTCCTCTACACGATGGCAGCGATGTACCTGCTGGGCACGTTCTGCTGGCCCTTGATCGATCCGACGAAACCCCTCGAAGACTGAACGGCGGGGTGGGCTCTCCGTTACGCGTAACATCATCATCTGAAACCGTTGCCAACCCAATCGGTGTCCACAGTGTGTGGTCGAGAAGAAACCGTTCAAATGGTCATGGCGCGAGATCAAGCCGTTGTTGTCCAGATCCTACGCCGAATTTAACGAGGATGATGCGCCGCGCCTCGGAGCCTCCCTAGCCTATTACACAATCCTGTCGCTCGCGCCATTGCTGATCCTGATCATCACGGTGGCGGGCTTCGTCTTCGGACGCGACGCCGTGCAGGGCCAGTTGATGAACCAAGTCTCGGATCTGATAGGATCGCAGGGCGGCCGCGCGGTTCAGGACATGGTGCGATCGGCCAGCGAGACCAAGAGCACGGGCATCTGGGCCTCGATTCTAGGCATCCTTACGCTGTTGTGGGGCGCTACGAGCGTTGTGAGCGAACTTCGGGCGGATTTGAATAAAATCTGGGATGTTCCTCGCGAAAACGACAGCTTGGTCGCGACCATAAAGCAACGATCGTACCTGCTGGGCGTCATCCTGGGCACCGGTTTTCTGCTGCTGGTTTCTTTGAGTGTCAGCGCAGGGCTGGCGGCAACGGCGAAGCTTATGGGAGATGTGCTGCCGGTTCCCAGTTTCTTCCTGCACGCGTTCGATTATCTGATTTCTCTGCTGGTGATCGCCATGTTGTTCGCTGTATTGTTCCGCTATCTGCCGGCAATCACGCTGCAATGGAGAGATGTGCTGCTTGGAGCCGTGTTCACGGCCGTGCTATTCAATTTGGGAAAACTGCTGCTCGGGCTGTATCTGGGCAGGGCGAGTTTCGGATCCACGTTCGGCGCTGCCGGATCATTGGTGATCGTGCTGGTTTGGGTTTACTACTCCGCACAGATCTTTTTCTTTGGAGCGGAGTTTACGAAAGTTTTTACCGACGAGCACGGTTCCGTGCGGTTGCGCAGCCGGTCAGAACGGCGCGCACCGGTCAGTGCTACCCAACCGCCGCAATGGATGTCGCTCAGCTCGAATGCGGCAAGCGGCAATGCGGCTTTGCCGCCGATTATGCCGATTGACGATCCCAACAAATCGCGTGGTTTGCTCGGATTTGTAGCAGCGTTGCTGGGCAGCGCACTCGGGTTGAGCCGCGTGGTCCGCGGGCTCAAGCGATAAACTCAATAGGAGTGACGCGACGCGTATTCCTTCCCTTACTCCCGCTGTTAGCTCAAACTAAAGCGATCGAAGCTTCCCGGACCATCAGTTGGCAGCCTGAATACTACAACGGCTGGCCGACTGTAGTGCGCCGCAAGAACGGCGAATTGCTACTGGCCTATTCCGGCGGTCGCGAAAATCACATCTGCCCGTTCGGACGTGTGGAACTGATGCGGTCGTTCGATGAAGGGAAGAACTGGAGTTGGCCGCAGGTGCTGATGGACTCTGCGATCGACGATCGGGACGCGGGAGTGTGCGAGACTCTGCGGGGCGCACTGCTGGTCACAACCTTCACATCGCTTGCCTATGAACGCCAACACAGCACTTCGGAGCGCTGGCAGGCAGTGGAACGCCGGACCACTCAGGAGCAGAGAAACGCGCTACTTGGCACGTGGATGCTGCGGTCGACCGACGGAGGCCTTACGTGGTCCGCGCCGTATCGGGTTCCGTTGAATAGTCCGCACGGCCCGGTCGCACTTTCCGACGGACGCGTGCTGTACGCCGGAAAAGCGCTGTGGGAGACAAGTTCGCGAGTGGGAGTTTGCGAGTCCAAGGATGACGGGCAAACCTGGCGCTGGCTCTCTGATATCCCGGTGAGGCCTGGCGACCGCTGGGACGACTACCACGAACTGCACTCGGTGGAAACCAGCGACCGGCGCATTCTTGTCCACATCCGCAACCATAGTGCGCAGAACCGGGGCGAGACGCTGCAGTGCGAATCGCGGGACGGAGGCAAGACGTGGTCACTGCCTCACGCGATCGGTGTATGGGGTCTTCCTTCCCACCTGCTGCGGCTGCGCGATGGACGTATCGTGATGACGTATGGCTACCGGCGAGCGCCGTTCGGTAATCAAGCGCGAGTGAGCGAGGATCACGGTCAGACCTGGTCAGAGCCAATCATCATTTCGGCGGATGGAACAGGCGGCGATCTCGGCTATCCTTCCACCGTGGAATTGGGCAGCGGGGAGCTACTGACCATTTGGTATGAGACCCGGAATTCAGATAAGGCTGCGTTGCGGATGGCGAAATGGACGATCTAGAACGAGCGGACGCCCATTGACACCACATCGTCCACGCGCATGACTTCCTTCACGACGAACGGCTCCGCATATCTGACGCCGATCAGATTGCCGTAATACCGCGCGATGGCGGCATGGCGGTCGTGAATCTCCTGCGCCGCCGGGAAGAGGTCGCCAGCGTGCTTTGTTTCCCCGTACTGGCTCTGGTAACACATCAGCGCCTCCATCCGGCGCTCAAAGTGTGAGGAGATATCCACGACGAAGGAAGGAGTCACGTTCGCGTACATCGATGCGTACAGGACCTTGTACGGCCGGTGCGGCTCCGAATACGGATCGATCTTTTTCAAGCCCGCCAAGAAACATGCCTCGAAGCCGATCTCAGCGGCGCGATAGTGATCCGGGTGGCGCGCTTCCCAATACGGCAGGATTACCACACGCGGCCTCCTCTGGCGGATCTCATACGCCAAAGTCATGCGTGCCGCCAGCGTGTTTTCCAGGCGTGCATCGGGGAAGCGGGCGTTGCCGCGCCAGGATAACTTCATCACCTTTGCGGCGGCTTCAGCCTCCTGAATGCGCAGCTCAGGCGTGCCGCGGCTTCCCATATCCCCGGCAGTAAGATCGAGAACACCGGTCTTGTAGCCCATTTCCCGCATGCGCATGAGTGTGCCGCCGCAGGTTTGCTCCACATCATCGGGATGCGCAGCAATCGCCAATATGTCTACCAACGCAGATCTCCCCTGTTCGAAAAGCGCTCGCGTGCGCCCATCACGTTGACAAGCACCATGCCAGCGATAAAGCCGCCCACATGGGCGAACCACGCGACGCCGCCGCTGGACACATTCGAATATCCGATGGAGCCTACGCCGCTAAAGATCTGGATGATGAACCAGTAGACCAGCATGAACGCTGCTGGAACTTCCATCGTGGTGAGAAAGATGAAGATGGGGACAAGCGTAACAATGCGGGATCGTGGAAACTTGACCAGGTAGGCGCCCATCACCCCTGCGATTGCTCCGCTGGCTCCGATGGTGGGGACGCGGGAATCGGGATAAAGCAGAATGTGGATCAGCGCAGCCGCCATCCCGCATAGCAGGTAAAAGAAGAAATATTTCACGTGGCCGAGCACATCCTCCACGTTGTCGCCGAAGATCCAAAGAAACCACATATTCCCGATCAAGTGCATCCATCCGCCGTGGAGAAACATAGACGTGATCACCGCGGAATAGTGCAGCCGGTCCGGAACGATGCCGTAGTTCGCGATGAAGTGATTCCGCATCCACGGGTCCAACGAGATCTGGAAAAGGAAGATCAGCACGTTGGTGATGATGATGAGCACCGTAACGATGGGCGGTGAGAAACTCCGCTGGGTATCGCGAAGAGGAATCATAGTGTCAGGCCGAGGTCCTGCGTGCCTCGTAATCAGGATGGGAGCGGCGTTCGGCGCGCGCCATTAGGGCTTTGGCTTCGGCAAGACTTTTGATGCCCCCGCGAGCACCGATTGCAGTGCAGTTCAGCGCCGCCATCGCGTTAGACAGGTCGAGCGCCTCTCGCATGGGCATGCCCTGCAACACAGCATAACAAAAGGCCCCGTGAAATACGTCTCCCGCGCCCGTAGTATCGACGCAGTTCACCACAAATGCAGGCGAGTAGACGAAATTGCCGTCTATCCGCGCAAGTGCCCCATGGGCCCCCAACGTCATCGCAGCTACGCGCATTTTGTATTCGTCCTGAATCCGCTCGAGCGCTTTCATAGGATCCTGCTCGTTGGTCCAGGCCACCGGAAACTCGGAGCTGGTCACCAGGTAATCAACGTAGGGCAGCACCTGGTCGAAACCGTGATAGACCGTGTCGACATCCACTGTCACAGGGATGCCGTGCTGGCGGGCGATGCGCGCCGCGTGCCCGACAGCGGGTGTGTCATGACCGTCGATGTGAAGCAGGCGCGCGCACGTGATCTGTTCCGGAGTGATCTCTTCCGGGCGCAATCGCAGGCAATCCGGGCGGCTCCAGAGCACGGTGCGCTCACCCGTTGTCCGATCGATCAGAATATATGCGGTCTGGTTCGGACAATCCTTCCGAACCTGCACATGTTCGAGGTTGATGCCTGAATTCAGCAGGCTCTCCATTTGGATCTTGCCGCGGAAGTCATCACCGACGGTGCCGATGTACTTGGTGCGGAGGCCGAGCTTCGCGCAAGTCACCATGGCACTTGCGACCTGGCCGCCCGGGCTCAAGATCTCTTCAGTGAACGGAACCTTGCCGGCGTAGGCCGGGAACTTGGGTAAGAGTAGCAGCGTGTCAGTGGCGTTCAGGCCGACACCAACCACATCGAATTCGGGCATTATGTCCAGAGTAACAACTGCAGACGCCAAGGTAACCTGAGATTGTGCTGGTGCTCTTCCTTCTTTCGGCTAGTCTTAGTCCGCAACACGAGGTTCAAAGGCAGTGCTCGCGCTGTCATTCTCTCGCAGTCGTTCGCAAACAGCGGCTCTCGCGCGAGGACTGGGATATGGAGCTCCGCAAAATGGAGAAGCAGGGAGCGAAGCTGAAGGATCGCGCGGCGGTGCTCAATTATTTAGCCACGAAGTACGGTGACCAGGTTCCGAGCGGACGTCAGAAGTAGGTTCGCATCCATGCTGACGGCCAGATAAGTAACACCGGCCGCCCTCCACTGCGCGGCGGCTTCGGCCGTGGCACAGAAAGTGCCGGCGTATTTGCCTGCACTACGGGTGCTCTCCACAATTTTCATCATGGCCTCATATACGTGAGGATGATTCACCTGCCCTGGAATGCCGAGCGAGTGAGACAGATCGTACGGCCCAATAAACAGAACATCGAATCCGTCCACCTGCAGAATGGCGTCGAGCTCTTTCAAAGCCCTATGCCCTTCCAGATGGAGAACGATGCAGGTCTCGGCGTTCTTCTGCTGCAGGTACTCGTCAAGGGGCTGCGCACCATAACTTGCATTGCGAACCCAAGGCTGCAGGCCGCGTTCGCCATGCGGGTGAAATAGCGCGGCGCGAACAGCCTCGGTGGCCAGGGCGGCGGATTCGATCTGAGGAACGTGAATCCCTGCGGCTCCCATATCCAGCGGTTGACGGACAGATATCGCATGCGTGTCCGGCACGCGAACCATGGGGGAAATGCCGGTTCCGGCGGCCGCGCGGATCAGATTTTCCGTTTCCGGTAGGGAGATGGCGGCGTGTTCGCGGTCGATTACGACGAAGTCGAAGCCCGCAAGCCCAAGAATTTCAATGACTGCAGGAGAACCGATCTCACAAAACGTACCGAACACGCAATCCTGCTCTGAAAGCTTGTGTTTGAGCGAGTTGAACCGGAGCATAGGAAGCCGACACTCAGGATAACGCTGCTGTGTTCGCAGACAACTCAGGCACTCTTGACATATTCGCGCTGGATGTAGTCACAGGCGCGAACGGTAATCGCCATCATGGTGAGCGTCGGGTTCTGGCAGCCGCTGGAAACCCAGGCAGCCCCATCGGTGACAAAGATGTTCTTGACCTCATGGGCCTGGTTGTATTTGTTCAGCACACTCGTCTTGGGATCATTGCCCATGCGCGCAGTACCGATCTCGTGAATACAAAAGCCCGGCACGGAAGGATTACCAAACATCTTTACGTCCTTGGCGCCGCCGGCCTCGAGCATTTCCGCAGCCTGCACCTTTGAGTCCTCGAAGAGCCTCTTCTCGTTGTCGCTCCATTCGCAAGTCATCTTTAGGATCGGAATGCCGTAGGCGTCCACCTTGCCCTTGTCGATCTCGACGTAATTCTCTTTGCGTGCGAGGCATTCGCCCCAGGCAGCAAGGCTGATCCCCCAGTATCCCTGGCGCACCGCGTCCTTATAGGCCGCGCCGAAGCCGGCAGCGCCGAAATCGAACGCAGGTGTGCTGCCTCCCTGGTAGCCATAGCCGCGAATGAAACCGGAGGTGGTTTTCTCCTTTACGTTGCGGAAGCGCGGAACATAAATGCCGTTGGGCCGCCTGGGCATGCCTGCCCACGGCTTGGCCTCAGGCAGGGGCATTACGCCGCTTGCTCCGCCCTGGTAAATGTGGTCCATCAGGTAGCGGCCAAGCGCGTCGTTCTCATTGCAGATCTGCGAATTCATCAGCAGGCGAGTCGACTCCAGCGTGGAGGCACACAGCATGAAAATCTTGCCGCGGACTTCCTTTGATTTCTTCGTAATTCCATCGATGTACGTGATGCTGACCGCTTTGCCATCCTTCGTATTC
Organism: uncultured Solibacteraceae bacterium; assembly: GCA_964464925.1. Taxonomy (GTDB): domain Bacteria; phylum Acidobacteriota; class Terriglobia; order Bryobacterales; family Bryobacteraceae; genus CAYXLI01. The sequence goes on from CAYXLI010000006.1 coordinate 71,744, forward strand.
ACGCGTGCCGCTACGGCATCGGTGAGGAGTGTGAGCTTGCCGGTCTTTAGGGCGTCAGGGATGGTTGTGAAGACGGAATTGAAATAGGAGTATGTCGAGCATCCCCTCTCGCACGGGCCGCAGTAATGACAAGCCTGCCGGCCGTTCTGTGGTTTCGTGAGAATCGCTACACGGCCAATCGTGACCGTCCGACCGAGCTTATCCTTCACGCCTTTGCGCAGCATCTCTTCTCCGCACGTCATGTCCATCGGAGGCAGAAAGACGCTATCGGGCAGTTGCGGCAGGTTCTCAGAGCGTCCGGAGATGCCAACGTAGCGCTCCACCTTTTCGTAATACGGGAGCAGATCTTCGTATGAGATGGGCCAATCGTCGCCGTAGCCGTCATGGGTGGCGGCTTTGAAATCCAGATTGCTCATGCGGTAGCTCTGGCGGCCCCAGCTATTCGAACGGCCACCCAGCACGCGCTGCCGAATCCACCAGAATGGTTTCTCCTGCGTGTATGGATTGTCCTTGTCGCTTACAAACCAGTCGTAGTTCTGTTCCGTACAGGCATAGCAGCGGCCCTGAATCGGGCGATCCACCAAGATTTTCGAGGACATTCCCAGGTAAGGCGAGTGCCAGGGCTGCTGATGTTCGGTGAAATTCCTGGGGGTGATCTTCTTCCCGGCTTCGAGCAGAGCGACCTTGTAGCCTGCTTCTGTCAATTCCTTGGCCGCGTAGCCCCCGGTAGCTCCCGACCCCACCACCACCACGTCAAAGCTTTCCTGCGTAGGACTAATTTGCGGCATGCTGGCTCAAGTTTATACTGAGTTCGATGCCGTTCGCAGGAAAACGCGTATTGTCACTGGAAAGCCGGCGGGCAAACGAAACGGCCGAGTTAATCCGCAAAAACGGCGGCGAGCCGATCGTGGCGCCTTCGATGCGGGAAGTGCCTCTGGAGCGGAATGAGGCAGCGCTCGCGTTTGCCGAAAAGCTCTTCGCCGGCGAGTTCGACATGGTCATTTTCCTGACCGGAGTGGGCACCAGGTTCCTCGCCAAGGTAATCGCGTCGCGCTATCCGGAGGACCGGTTCCCAGCCGCGCTGCAGAAGGTGACCACCGTGGCTCGCGGGCCGAAACCATCGGCAGTTCTGCGGGAGATGGGCGTGAACCCGACGATCCTGGTTCCGGAGCCGAATACCTGGCGCGAACTGCTGGTGTCAATTGAGGGCCGGCCAGAGCGGCGGGTGGCTGTACAGGAATACGGGAAGTCGAATGAAGATCTCCTGGCCGCACTAAGGGAACGTGGCGCCGAGGTGACCGCAGTCCGCATTTATCAGTGGGAGTTGCCGGAGGACACGGGTCCACTAGAAGAAGCAGTCCGCAAACTGGCGGACGGATCCGTGGAGGTGGTGCTGTTCACGACATCGGTACAGATCGAACACTTGCTTAATGTTGCCGATAAGCTGCATATGCGTCCGGCCGCAGAAGCAGGGCTTCGGTCCGCATTTCTGGCTTCGATCGGGCCAACGACTACTGATGCGCTTGCGGAAGCCGGCTTCCAGCCAGTAATGGAACCTAGCCATCCAAAACTTGGTGTACTGGTGAAGGAAGTGGCGGAACGGTTTTAACAAATGCCAAAGCAGGATAAGACCTCCTGGGCGAAGCTGGGGGAATACACCTCGCTCGGTATGCTTCTGCCTAGTTGCGTGTTCGTGGGATACGCGATCGGCTATCTTCTAGACAAATGGCTAGGGACAACTTACCTGTACCTGGTGTTTCTGATTCTGGGGATCATCGGTGGATTTGTGGAACTGCTGCGCAAAGCCAATCAGCTATTCAAAGATCAGTGATCCAACGAATCTACTACTTTATCGGTGCCATCGTCCTTGCCGGTCTGATTGCCGCGGCAGTTGTGGGCGGCCGCGCGGCCGTGATTGGATTCGCGATCGGGTCGGCCTATTCCGTGTTGAGCTTTCGTTTCTTTCACAGGGTTGTGGAGTCGCTCGGGACCGGCAATCCGAGACGGGTTCCGGCGGCCTTTCTGGCGTTCCGGCTCCTGCTGCTCGGAGGGCTCTTATATGGTATTCTTAAGTACTTAGAGACCAGTTTGCCTGCGGCGTTGTGGGGTCTGTTCACAGGGTTCGCGGCAGTCCTCCTGGAATCCATCTACGAAATCTTCTATGCCTCATGAAATCTGGATAACTGCGTTCTTCAACGACCACTTTGCGGGCGTTGCGAGCGCGATCCTGAACGCCGTTGGCGTGCATGCACAGAATCCGGCCCGTCCATGGACCAATTTCGTCGCCATGGAAATTCTGGTTGCCCTTGTTCTGGTCGTGTTTACGTTACTGCTTCACCCCAGGCTTTCCTACGATCGGCCTGGGAAGATCCAGCAGACGTTCGAATTGATTTACGGCTTTTTAGATGAACAGGCGGAAGAGGTGGTCGGCCATGAGGGCCATAAGTACGTCGCCTTTTTCGGCACGCTGTTCCTCTTCATTCTATTTTCGAATCTGATCGGCGTGATTCCGGGATTCGAGTCGCCAACGATGTTCCCGGCCGTACCGCTCGGCTGCGCTATGGCGACGTTCCTGGTGTATCACATCCTTGGCCTGCGCGCGCAGGGTCCGGTTGGATACCTGAAGCACTTCATGGGGCCGAATATTTTCATCGCGCCTCTCATGTTCCCGATCGAAATCATCAGCCACTTTGCGCGGCCGCTCTCACTTACCGTTCGTCTTTACGCGAACATGTTCGCCGGTGAGAAGGTGACTCTCGTCTTCCTGAGCCTGGTGCCGGTGGCGATTCCTTCGATCTTCATGGGCCTGCACGTGTTCGTGTCGCTGCTGCAAGCCTACATCTTTACGGTTTTGACGATGATTTACGTGGGCGGCGCCATCGCCCACGAAGAACATTAATACATATCGGCTTTACACATCAGCCGCCAGTGTGAGGCTGCCGGGGCCCCAGCCCGGGTATGCAACCACCTCCTGCCGGCGTATTCTTAAGGAGCAAGTCAAATGAATCGCAAGTTAGTAATGTTGGTGCTGGCCTTGATGGCCTTTGCGCTGCCGACCTTCGCGCAGGGCACCACGACCACCTCGACCAGCGGCGGCGGCTTTGTGCTGTCTGTCGCCTTCGCAATGGCAATCGCGTCCGGCCTCTGCGGCTTGGCACAGGGCCGCGCTATCGGCTCTTCGGCCGAAGCCATCGCGCGCAATCCCGGCGCAGGCAACGTGATCCGCGGCTCTCTCATTCTAGGCCTCGCGTTCATCGAATCGCTGGCGCTATTCACGCTGGTTATCGTGTTCGCGAAGGGCTAATTCATTCCCGGTTTTCTCAAGTTCGGCCGCTACTCGTCGAAAGGTGAGTAGCGGCTTTTCTATTTCCCTGCTATGAAACTACACGGCATCTTCCCTCCGATTGCAACGGCTTTCGATCATAACGGCGATCTGTACAAGGCCAAGGTTCTACACAACGTTGGTTTGTGGAACCGAACCGCACTGGCCGGATACGTGGTCTGCGGCTCCACGGGCGAGAGCGTCTATCTCACTCAGGAAGAGAAGTTCACATTGTGGGAATGGGTGGCGGGTGCTGCGGCTCCCGATAAGCTATTGATTGCCGGCACAGGCGTTGAGAGCGTCCGCGAGACCGTCCAACTCACCAACCGGGCGGCGGAAATGGGCTACAAAGCCGCGATGGTGCGCACGCCGCACTACTACAAAAATCTGGTGAACCGGGCCGATGCCCAGATGTTGTATTTCCGCGCAGTAGCGGACCAGGTCAAGGTTCCGATCATGATCTACAACTGGCCTCAGGCGACCGGCGTCGATATTCCAGCCGAGACGGTTGTCGCCTTGTCCGAGCATCCGAACATCATCGCCATCAAGGAAAGCAGCGGGAACCTGGAAAAGGTAATGCAGATGATCAAAGATGTGAAACCAGGATTTCAGGTCCTTGTAGGCTCTGCGCCGACACTGTATCCCTCGTTTCTCGCGGGTGCGGTGGGAGCCGTGCTTGCGTTCGCGAACGCAGCCCCTTATGCGACCGTCACGATTTGGGAGGCGTATCGCACGCGTGAACATGAGGCCGCGCGAGACTGGCAGAACCGGATTATGAGGGCCGCGCAGCTTGTGACAACCAAGTACGGAATTCCCGGTTTGAAGTACGCGATGGAGTTGAACGGCTACTTCGGCGGCCCGGTGCGGCTGCCGCTGGTCAGCGTGGGTGCGGCGGCCAAGGCCGAGATCGAGGAAGCGTTTCGGGAAATCCGTAGCTGAGCCTGTAACGCCTCACAGATGCCGGCAGCGATGCGGTCGAGCGGAAGAACGCGGTCGACCGCACCGAGCCGAGCCGCTTCGCGAGGCATTCCATAGACCACGCACGACGCTTCATCCTGGGCGATCGTGTGTCCTCCTGCCTGCTGTATCTGTAAGAGTCCGCGAGCGCCATCCGAGCCCATGCCTGTGAGAAGTACGCCTACAGTGCGTCCGCCGGCGAGCGGTGCTAGTGACTGGAACAATATGTCCACCGAAGGCCTCTGATAGCACACGCGGGGGCCATTCTTGATCTCGATCATGTAGCCCCGAGGCGTGGAGCGGACGACCATGTGCCGATCGCCTGGAGCAACCAGCGCCCGGCCGGGCTTCAGAAGATCGCCGCTCTCTGCCTCCTTCACTTCGAACCGGCACAGGCTGTTCATCCTGTCGGCGAACGCCTTAGAGAAGACCGGCGGGATGTGCTGCACAATGACGATGGGCGGAATGTTGGCAGGGAGCGCTTCGAGCACGACCTTCAACGCTTCCGTGCCCCCCGTAGACGCACCCATGGCAACCACGCGGTCGGGCGGAAGCGTTGCACTCTCTCGAATGACCGGAATCGGCGGCGGTGCCTGCGGCCTGCTTCGCAGCCGGGCTCGAGCCGCAGAGCGAATCTTCTGTGCCAGCACGAGGCGGAGATCACCCACGGAATACGGGCCGCCCGGTTTTCCGAGCACCTCTACAGCGCCGGCCTCGAGCGCCTCGAGCACAATAGGGCAGGTGCTTTGGGCTAGCGAGCTGATCATCACGACCGGTAGAGGCTGCTCCGTCATCAGCTTGCGAAGGAAGCTCAGGCCGTCCATGTGCGGCATCTCTATGTCGAGCGTAAGGACGTCGGGCTTCAGCGTCCTGATTTTTCCTTCCGCAATCAACGGATCGGGCGCGGTCCCTACGACCTCAATGTCGGATTCAGTGCTCAAAGCTTCCGTCAAAATCTTCCGCACGATGGCCGAGTCATCAACGATCAGAACTCGTATTTTTGAATGCTCTGCCATGGGTCAGTGCACCCAAACGGAGACTACGAGTTTTCCGTTTTCCAGGTCCAGCGGCAGATGGATTGTGGGCTCGCCCGTTCGCGGCGCGTTCGCGAGCACGGGCGCCGGCTGCGTCAGTTCGAAGTGTCCTTCCGGTTGCCAGAGGCTGAGTGCCGCTCCACACACTATATTCGCCAGTTCGCAGGCGACCGCCTCCGCTCGCCTGGGCTCGACTCCGGCTATCTCCTCGCCGAAAAAGTTGGATGTGATTTCCGTCAGCGCTTCGGTCGAGACATCCAACCGCATGACGCCGCAAGCATCACCGTGAAACGTCAGGCTTACGGATTCGGCATCGCCCTCCGGCCCGGGATCCGATGCCCGTCCGAGCACGCCGTAGAAGCACATGGTTTCCAAAGCACTGCGAGCCGCGCTCTCCAGAGCCTCCACCAGATCCGCTGTCATCTGCGCGGTCACTGAACACCTCCCAGCACCCGTTCAATTTCTTCCCGCAACACCTCGGGCGAGAACGGCTTCTTTACGTATCCCTTGGCCCCGAGCGACATCATCGACGATACCCGGGCATGAGTGGAGTCGGTAGAGATGACCAGCACCGGCAGCGACCGCGTGGTCGCAGTGCTTTTCATGCGCTCCACCAACTGCACGCCATCCATCTCCGGCATATTGATATCAGTCAATACCAGATCGATCACCTGCTGCTCGAGAACCCGCAGTGCTTCCTTGCCGTTGTTGGCCGTCGCACATGCTTCGATAGGCAGACCCGACAGTTGTAGTGTCCGGCGGATGAAGGAACGCATTGCCGGAGAGTCATCCACGATCAGGACATTCAGGCTCATTTTGCCTCTCTCATTAATGAATTCAAAGCACCCATCGGAAACGGCACGTCTCTCACACCTTCTTTTAGCCGAACCGCTCCTGTGCCAATGTCGATGCGCACCGTGCGGGGGACCGATCCGCCTACGGCCTCCCCCTTGACCAGCACACCGATCTTCCAAAACAGCTTTCGCGCGGTGAGTTCGTTCTTTTTTCCGATATCGAACACAGCGGCATCGTCCAGGATTTGCGCCCCTCCGGCGATGTACACCAACATCCGCCGCCGCTCGGCGCCATTCTTCTGCATGCGGTCGAGAAGCTGGGGGATGCCAGTGTTGCCGAACATGAAGGGGTTTTTCTGTGCGCGCTGATCGCCGGCTGTTGCCTCCGGCAGCATGTAGTGCAAGAGCCCGCCGACTTGCACGATCGGGTCATAAGTGATCACGGCAATACAGGAGCCAAGCGCGTAGGTGATGAGGCTCTCCTCCGGATTGCGGCTCACTTGGCAATCGGCTATGCCGACTACGCCCATCGGGTTCCTTCTCTGCGCTTCCCGGCCGCGCCGGCCTTAAATGGGCGCCGGTAGACCGCAGGCCGCACATATTCGAGCGAGTGCTGCACGCCATTGAGACTCTCCGAATGCCCTACAAACAGGTAACCACCGGGCTCAAGGCACGCCGTCAGTCTCGTAACCACGTCATGTTGGGTTTTGCGATCGAAGTAGATCATGACATTCCTACAGAAAATAGCAGCTACGTGCAACGACGAAGGATAAGGTTCAATGAGGTTCACCCGCTGGAAGCTGACCCGCTCGCGCACCTCCCGCTTAACCTGATAACCGCCCGGAACTTTGCTGAAATATTTCGTCAACCAATGAGGCGGCAGTGGCGCTAACCGGTCTAGAGTGTATGTTCCCAGGCGTGCAGCCGCGAGCACGCGCGTAGAAATATCGGACGCCATCAGACGGATCTCCGGAACGCGGCTGCATTCGGCTGCTTCCATCGCCGTCAGCAGGATGGAGTACGGTTCCTCACCCGATGAGCTCGCCGCACACCAGACATCGACGGCCGATCTCCCTGTGAAGCCGGGCAGAATCGATTTCGTGAAGAGGTCGAAATGGTCCCGTTCCCGCAGGAAACTCGTGTGATTCGTTGTCAGGGCATCGATCAACGCAAGCAACGACGCGCCGGTCCGGTCTGACTCGATGTGGTCCATATACTCGCCGAAGGTTCGAAACTTCCCCTCGCGGACACACTTCGATAGCCGGCAGGCAACCAGAGCCTCCTTGCCGGGCTGGAGATCGATACCGGCACGCTTGTAGAGCAGCTCTCGAATGCTCCGAAACTCAGCAGGTTTCAAGCTCACTGGATGAAAATCGGTGAGCTCAGGCATGACTGCGCCCTTCGAACAGTCCCTTAAGATCGAGAATCAGACCAATCTTTCCGTCGCCCAGGATTGCTCCTCCGGCCACGCCTTCCACAGTCTCGAAGATGCGTCCAAGTCCTTTGATCACCACCTCCTGCTTTCCGTTCAGTTCATCTACAAGGAGAGCGATTTTTCTTCCGTCGGCATCGCAAATTACCAGGACTCCGTCACAAACGCGCTTTTTCTTTGGCCTTACACCGAATTTCTCATGAAGCCGCAGCACAGGAAGTAATTGATCCCGGACCAGGACCATCTCGCAACGATTCTCCACGGTTGAGACCATTTCCGGCAGCGGACGGAGCATTTCCTGCACAGTCGTAATCGGGACTATGTAGCGTTCCGTACCAACCGAGACGATGAGGCCGTCGATGATCGCCATCGTGAGCGGTAACTTCAGCAGGAAGGTAGTGCCCTTTCCGGGAGTAGCCTGAATCTCGATGCTTCCCCTCAGTCTCTGAATCTGCTTGCGCACTACATCCATGCCTACGCCGCGACCGGAAACATCGCTCAGCTGGTCGGCTGTCGAGAAGCCTGGTTCGAAGATCAGACTAAATACTTCGCTATCGCTCAGATTGGTGCCGGGCGCAATCAGCTTGCGCGAAATCGCTTTTTCCAGGATTTTCTTCCGGTTCAGCCCGCGGCCGTCATCACTCACTTCAATCAAAATTTCGCCGGCATGATGAGACGCCCGCAGGAGAACCCTCGGCTGGGCAGTTTTCCCTGCCTGCAGTCGCTCTTCCCGCGGCTCAATACCGTGGTCCATCGCGTTGCGAACCATGTGCATGAGCGGATCGGCGAGTTCTTCGACGATCGTGCGATCCAATTCGACATTCTCGCCCTGGGTCTCCAAAACGGCGTGCTTGCCGAACTTGCGATTCAGATCGCGGACCAGTCGCGCCATCTTTTGAAAGAGGGGGCCTATCGGGACCATCCGCATCGACATTGCCGTGCGCTGGACTTCTTCCGTGATCCGCGCCAGTTGGCGCAGATTGCGAGTCAGCTGCGACTGCTGGATCCGCGCGAGGTCCGGGTCGTGACGGACCAGAGATTGCGCAATCACAAGCTCCCCAACCATGTCGACCAGATAGCCGAGTTTGTCGGTATCCACTTTCACCATTCGCGCGGCGTTTCTCGATCGCGATTGCACCGTTTTCCCCGCCGTCTCAAGCGGCGCCGCTCCTGCATCGCTGACCGGCGCCTCCGGAACGGGCTGCAAATCGACACCAGAGGCTACCAGTCGGATGCGTCGAACGAGTGCCTCGGTGGACCCTGGATCGACTGGTTGTGGAACCAGCGGGTCCACTTCGAGAGCCTGCAGCCAGCGGCTCAAGTAATCATTGCCGCCGAGCACCACGTCGACGACTTGCCGGTTGATAGGAAGTCTGCCATTGCGCGAATAATCGAGCAGTGTCTCGATTTCATGAGAGACATCCTTGATGTCTCCGAGTTCCAGGAATCCAGCCAAACCTTTGATGGTGTGGAAGCTACGGAACAGCGAATGAATCGTCTCGACATCACCCGAACGCGTCAACGAAACACCCGCTTCATCAGTATCGTTATCGAGCGAAAGGAGACGTGCTTCGATGGTCGAGAGGTGCTCACGCGCTTCGAGCACAAAATCAGAGATGAGTTCCGGATCCCTCGAAACAGGCAGAAACTCCGCCGGAGCGGCTGCCGCTGGCGGAACAGCGCCATCGGAGGCAAGCGCGTGTTGCAGGCGAAGCAGTTGCTCCTCTAAGGCCGGTTTCCAATCCGCTGCGGCGCTGACCGCCTCCACACCCTCGCTCACGATATCCGCGAGCCGTCCGTCCCCGGTTGCCTTCACCTGTTCGGCCAACACGGCCAGGTCTTGAAGCCATGGACCGACATCATCAACCGTCTCCATCACCAGCCTCGTTGAGAACTCATCCAGTCGGACCCGGAACTGTTCGCGATCCATCGGCATCTTCCCTTTTATTGAGTTACCGGTTCGGCATAGTGGTTGCGCAGGATTTCCTGCAGGCCAGCCGCGTCTTCCGTCGCAAGAACTTGGTCAATATCGAGTAGGATCTTGACCTTGCCCTTCACCTTTGCCATGCCAAGCAGATAAGGCGTAGAAATTCCCTGTCCGAAATTCGGCGTCTCCTGCAGATCGCCATCGGTGAGATTCAGAACCTCACACACCTCGTCCACCACGATGCCCATCTGCAGCGTCTCGGACGTCTGAATCTGAACCACGATGATGCATGTGCGCGCAGTGTACTCTGTGTCCGGCAGCCCGAACCGGAGCCTCAGGTCCACGACGGGAACGACCTTGCCCCTGAGATTGATAACACCCTTCACACTTTGCGGTGTTTGCGGAACGGCCGTAATATGTTGTACGCCCATGATTTCCCGTACCTTCAGGACTTCAATTGCGTACTCTTCTTCGGTCAGCTTGAATGTCAGGTATTTTCCGGCGGACGCAGATCGAACCGGCGCCACCGTAGACTCCATCACGCTGGTTGTTGTCATATTCATCGCGCTCATCAATTCCCTCCTTTAATTACTGTTTAAATGTCCGGCGAAGCTCAAACGCGGACGCGAGCCGGTGTGGTTCTGAGCCAGGCAAATCTGAACTTCGAATGTCTCGTCTTCGCACTGGAACCTCACCACCGTCCAACTCGTCGATCCCATGGTTCTTGCCGCGAAGTTTCGTCCATAGACAACCGTCGGGATGCTGAGTCCCAGCGGTCCCGCAAGCTCCTCCAGACGCGTTTTGACGTTGCCGACGATCATGTTCGTCACTTCGCCGAACGCGTCCAACACGTCGTGATCGACTGTCGCGGCCTTCAATCCCACTAAGGCCTCCGAGACTCTGCACGCGAATGGGGCCGAGCAGATCACGCTGCCTGTTCCCACCCAGGGGCCGGCCAGCCCGATCAGCGAAACTACTCCGTCGCCGATAGAGTTCGCTTCCTCCTGCCTGCGCGCGCTGCATTGGCTAACGTCCACGCCGAGCATCATGGAAAACACTTCCACGGTTGCGTCCTGGACAAACTTCACTAAGACTTCATGTTCGGGTGTTTGCATCGGGCTCTCCATGGCTAGTTGATGATTCCAGCTAGCTTCTCTTTGATTTGCTCTGCCGTAAACGGTTTGCGAACATAGCCTGTGGCACCCAACTGAACTGCCTCAAGAACCTTGTTTTGGCTGCCTTCGGTGGTGATCATTACGATCGGCACCGTCTTCCATTCCTCGATGGCGCGCACTTCCGTCAGGAACTGCAGACCGTCCATGTTCGGCATGTTGATGTCGCTGAGAATCAGGCCGACCTTCTGGCTTTTCAGAACCGTCAGCGCTTCCTGACCATCTCCAGCTTCGAAAACCTCGCCGATGGGCACCTCGGCCTGCCGGAGCACCCGCTGCAATATTTTGCGGATCGCTGCAGAATCGTCCACTATCAATACGTCCAAGTTCGTATCCCCCTCACTCAAGCACCTTATCGGCGAGGGGAATATGAGTCTTAGAAGGTTTGGCGGATCTAAAGCAAGGAAAGAATCGCGGAAGTTACTTCGCTACAGTGATTGCGGCCGCCAAGATCCGGCGTGCGTACTTCTCCATGGGCCAAGACCTGGGCGACGGCGTCATGCACGGCAACGGCGGCATCCGCCTCGCCCAGATGATCCAGCATCATGGAAACTGAGAAGATCGCCGCCATGGGGTTCGCGATTCCCTTCCCCGCTATGTCCGGAGCCGAACCGTGCACCGGCTCGAACATCGATGGATAAGTTCGGTCGGGGTTCAAATTCGCGCTCGCCGCAAGGCCGATGCTGCCGGTCAAAATGGCCGATAAGTCACTAAGGATATCGCCGAAGAGATTCGAAGCCACTACTACGTCAAAGCTTTCCGGACGCCGCACGAAGTTCATTGCCGCCGCATCCACCAGCAGCGACTCGGTTTCGATCTGCGGATACTCATGGGCGACCTTCAGGAAGATGCGGTCCCAAAGCACCATGCTGTAGCCCTGCGCATTGGATTTGGTAATCGACGTGACGCGCCTTTTCTTGTTTCGCTTCACTGCGAGTTCGAATGCGTGTCGGATTATGCGTTCCGTACCGTGGCGCGTAAAGACCGAAGTTTGCACAGCCACCTCATCCGGATGGTGGTGGTGGACGAAACCGCCAGCCTGCGCATACTCGCCTTCGGTGTTCTCACGGACAACCACCATATCGATCGTGCCGGGCCCTTTGTCCGCTAGCGGCGAACGCACGCCGTCGAATAGCACAGCCGGGCGCACGTTGGCATATTGATCGAAGCCGCGCCGGATAGGCAGCAGCAATCCGTTCAATGTGATGTGGTCCGGAATATCGGGATGCCCGACGGCCCCCAGCAGTATCGAATCGAATTTGGCCAGTTCTTCCAGCGCGCCGGACGGCATCATGCGCCCATGATGGAAGTAGTAGCCGGATCCCCAGTCCAAATCGCGAAACTCGAATCGGAGTGCAAAGCGTTCCCCTACTGCATTCAGCACGCGCTTGGCTTCTGGAATCACCTCCTGGCCGATTCCGTCACCCGCAATGACAGCAAGCGAAAAATTCATCATGTCCGGAGTTTCATGCTATCAGGGCAGGCGGGCGTGTTCCGGCGATCCGGACACAAGTTCGATGCCGCGCCAAAGGCAATCTCTTGCCGGAAGAGCGCGATCACCGGTTCGGATCGCCGGTCATGCCTATATTATTCTCATCTACCGGTCTCGTGGCAAGGGCATTCTTGTATACCATGTACTTTATGTCTCTAACTGGGAAAACAGCGTTGGTTGCAGGCGCGAGCCGCGGCATCGGACTCGCCATCGCCAAGCAATTGGCCGAAGCAGGAGCACACACGATTCTCGCGTCGCGCTCACTCGAGGTGCTCCAGAAGAACGCGGAAGAATTGAAACAGCGCGGCCTTGAGGCCGAGGCGCGCGCATTCGACATGGCGGATCGCGCTTCTATCGAAGCCTTCGCTGCAGGGTTGCCGGACATCGACATACTCATCAACGTCTCCGGCACAAATGTGCGCAAGCAGTTTGAGAAGTACACGGTGGAAGAATACGAGCGCATCATGAATACGAACCTGCACGGCATCGTGACGCTTACGCAAAAAGTTGGAGCCAGGATGCTGGCACGAGGGAAGGGCGGCAAGATCGTGATGATCGGCAGCCTCATGTCCCTGCTCGGGCTGCCATACTTAACCGTGTATGCCATGACGAAGTCGGCCATCGCAGGCCTCACCCGCACTCTTGCGGCAGAATGGGGAAGTCACGGCATCCAGATCAACTGTATCGCACCGGGATTCATCATCACTGATCTGAATCGCGATATGTGGAAAGCCGAGCCGATGCGCAAGTGGCTGGAAGGCTGCCAGGCTAACCCTCGCACGGGTACACCGGAGGACATTGCTCCGCTTGCGGTATTCCTTAGTAGTAGTGGAGCCGATTACATCACCGGCCAGGTGATCGCGGTAGACGGCGGCTACACGACGACGTCTGTATGGCCTTTCGCACCATCTGCATAGCGTTCCTTGCTGTTGCCCTGATGCTCGGGCAGGAGAAGAAGCCGGACCAGATCGACTTCTCCTGTCCGATGGACAAAGATGTTCATCAATCGCAGCCGGGCAAGTGCCCGAAGTGCGGGATGCGGCTGGTGGCCGCCCTGCCGGATCCTGTCGAGTACCCGGTTGACCTGACGGTCACGCCCAAGGTGCTTCGCGCCGGAGAAACTGTGCGACTGCACTTCGTGATAAGGCAACCTGCCGCCAGCAAGCTCGTGAATCGCTTCGAGGTGATTCATGAGAAGCTATTCCACCTGTTCCTTATCAGCCGCGACCTCCAGTTCTTCGCCCATGTGCATCCCGTTCAACAGCTGGACGGATCCTTTGTGCTTGAAACGAAGCTGCCAAAAACCGGACAATACCGCGCTCTGTGTGATTTCTTCCCCACGGGAGGCACACCGCAAATGATCGTGAAGACAATTATCGTCCCCGGACCCGATCTCGCGCAGTCCCTTTCGCCGGACCTGTTGCCGAAGGACACCGAGAACATGCGAGTCTCTTTGCGTACGGAGCCGCCGCAACCTATTGCGGGCATGAAGACTTTGCTGTTCTTCGATCTGAATCCTGGCGACGGACTCGAGCCCTACCTCGGCGCCTGGGGACATCTGTTAGCTGCGAGTGCGGACCTGATCGACCTGATTCATACCCATCCGGCATTCAATGAGGGCGGACCAACCGTGCAGTTCAACATGATTTTCCCGCGCAAAGGGACTTATCGCGTGTGGGTGCAGTTCCAGCGGAAGGGCGTAGTGAACACGGCCTCATTCGACGTTCCGGTAGACGAGTTGAAGTAGTTATCGAAAAAGAGCGAGCGAGGCCGGAGGACTCACGCGAATCACACTGCCCACAGGAAGAGCGAGCGGCGTCCGCAGCACGAAAGGATGCTTCCACTTCGCACGATACCCGCGGAACCAAACCACCGGTGCTTCCCTGCCGTCAGGAAGAGTCACAGTGACCTGAGCCTCCGGTGTATCCGCTTCCGGTTGTAGGGCCTTCAGCACGACTGCTTTCTTCAGCGTCAATTCCGATTGCACTTTGCCGAAGATCTGTCCGGCATGCACTTCAGGTAAACTCGCCGGACGTCCATAGGGCAGCAGATTCGCGTCGCCGGCAGGCGCACCTCCCTCCACCCAATCCGCAATTATGCTGATCTCTTCCTGTGTAAGGCTCCAGTCGTTCCGAAATTCGCCAAAGCCCTTCGCCGCGCCCCATGGCGGCATGCGGCGCTCCAGGACTTCCTCTTTGATCGCTTTTGCCCAGGGGCGTGCCTCCTCGTACGTCAGCAGGCTCATCGGCGCGCCGCCGCCGTCCTGATGGCAGCTTCCGCAACGTTTCCACACGATCCGCGAAACATCCCTGCTCCACGTGAGCTTGGTTGTGATCGTGTCATGGGCGAGCATAGCTGCCATCAAAGGCAGCAGCACAAAGAGACGGCGCATCAGTCCGAGGACGTCTTCTTCTGCGGGCGCTCAAACAACTCGCGCGGTGTCACATCCGCATCGAAGGCGATATTGAAGAAGCCAATCATCATCTCATCCCAGCTCTGCTCGCCGAAGCGCACTTCTTTCTTCGGATCAGGATTGTTGGGATTATTCGCGGAGTTGTCGAAATGCGCGGTGCACTCAATCGTCGCCCCCTTGCTCAATTCAATCGGCTTCTCAGGATAATACGAAAGCTGCCAACTGAAACTATAGTTCGGCACTTTCAGCAAAACTTCAGTCTCGCCGTCCTTGACCAGCCGGTACTCGAAATCCTTTCCGCGAAGGTGCATGTGGGGGAGAAACGCAATGATCTTCACGTCGCGCGCCAGGCTGGTCTTGGCATCCACACGATAATTCGCGTCCCCGGCAGGGATCACGAATTTCTCATTTGCTGCTGCGACGGTCATCACCCGTTCCTTCGGCTTTTCCGTCGCGAACACAAAACCGACCTTGGAACGGTCAGTCTCGGTTTTCCCATCCGCTGTGTAATGCATCTGCAAGATGATGTCCGAGCCCGCCTTCACCAGTTTCGCCTGCCCGGGTCCCAGCCGCTCCGGAAGAGATCCAGGAGCGTAGCCGACCAGGAACTCGCCGCCGCCATTTCGCTCGCCCTTGGGCGGCACGAATGGAATGCCGGGCTTTGCGTCCTTCATCCATTTCGAGCCAGGCTCACGAACAAACGCGATCACGTGATGCACTACTTTGCGGTTTCCAGGGCGCACCTCGGCCATGCGAACCCATTTATCTTCAGTAAAGCCAGTCGGAACCAGGAAGTACGTGTATTCGATTGTGCCCGACTCCGGTACCTTGTACTCGGCGGGCATTTCAACCACCATGTCCGGTTTTCCGATATTCCACCCTTCGAGGAATCTCCTCTCCGCCGGGGTGTCTGTCGGATCTCCTTCCGGTGCGCCGGAATCGGCCCAGCGCACGATCGTATCGATGTCGGCTTGTGACAGCGTGCGATCATTGCTGAATTTTCCGTAATGGGGATCTGCAAACCACGGCGGCATCCGTTTCGTGAGTACTGCCTGCCGGATAGCTTTGGCCCAGGGACGCGTTTCTTTGTAAGACAGAAACGCCATAGGCGCGGCTTCGCCCGGACGATGGCACTCCTGGCAATTCTTCTGCAGGATAGGCAAAACGTCGCGCTCAAAGATAGTGGCGGGTGCGGCCGCGACGAGCGCTGGAATCAAAGCGAAAAGTGCAGATCGCATCAGTTTTTTTCCATTTCTCTTCATCATACGAGAGCGAGTTGGCGCAGGTTCCATGTACACTGAACTTGCCCGAACGCGTCCGATCCGGCTCATGTTGAGGAGATCCTCGCGCACTTCCAGACGATCACCGGCAATCTGTCCGTTTTCATCTCTTATCTGGATCGGGATCTGCAGGGCGGCCGGATCCGGCTACAGTCGGGAGCAGGCGAGGGCACTACTTTACTCTTCACACAGCCTGATTAGAGCCAGTATTCCCACTTGCCCGTTATTAGCACATACGCGCATAGCACACCGTTCGTCACGGCGTGAGCAAGGATGCAATCGCCAAGGCTCTTGGTGCGGACCATCCACCAGTTGTAGATCAGGCCGGCAATCAGCCCCACTTCCCAATATGGCCCGTGCTCGGATGCGAACAATAACGCCGTGATCCACATTGCCTTCGGCGAATACGTACCCATGGGTACCTGCTGAAAGTCCGGGTTAATGATCCATCGCATCAGCCACGCACGCCAGAACAGTTCCTCGATGATCGGAACCAGGACTACCGCACGCAGTGTGCGCAAAATCAAAACCAGCGGATCCGATAGAAGATCCGGAGGGATTGAGCTGTGCAACTTACCCGTGATGGAGTTCTGAAATAACCAGCTATCGCGGTATCCCGGAATCAGCGCATCCGGACCGATCCAGATCAGAAACACTCCAATTCCTATCGCAAGACTGGCAAGTGGCTGCCGCACTCGCAAGTCGATCACGTCGCGCGAAAAGAACCACAGTACTCCGCACAGGATTACGATGCGAAGCGGAAACTCCCACTTTCCGAGGAATGCTACATGCGGGGCTAACGCCAGCAGTGCCAGGAAAACGGCGAAGGGAACAACGTATGCAAGGGAGGGATTTCTGGTCGGCCGGGCGATCACCGCTTCGCTCCGCGGATCCATTCCAGAATCGTATTGTATTCCGCCGACCCGGCTTCCCACCTCACTCCGCCGCCATGTGCCGTCGTTTTCGACCCGGTAATGCCTTCTGTCTCCGCGCTCGATGTTGGTTTCTTCAACACCAGGCTATTTTCCGGATTGGCAGTATCCACTACATTCAGCACGGTTCTGAATGTCCCGTTGAACAGCGTGTGCGTCGCATGACACTGCACGCAGGCATAGCCATCTTTGCCTTTTCGTTCGAAAATCGGGCGCACCTTCCGCTCAAATACCGCCTCATCCAGCCCCGCCGCCGGAGCCGCCTTGGGGGCGGTGGCAGCAGACTTCGTGCCGGCCGCTGCTTTGCCCAATCCTTTCGCAAGCTCGGGACTTGGGTTCGCCCGCAGTACAGCCTGCACCAGTTCGTCGCGAGCCGGTCCGGCTGGTCCAGCCACACGGCTGACGGTCGGGAAATTCGCGTCGCGCACCAGCAGTGCTGCGTTTCGCGCGAGTCTGGCGAGTTCCGTATCGGGCGAGCCGATCAGCGGCGCAATCGCCTGAGCCATCTTCGTGCTGCTCTCGCCGAAGAACACGATCTGCTCGATATCGTTGCCGATGCGGTTGTATACCGGAGGGCTCTCGTGGTGCAGGTCGGCGCCGACGTCGTAAACATCGGACCGCCTCAGCTCATATTCGGTGAGTGCTCGCAGCAATTCTTTCTGTCCGGCAATAGAGGACGTCCGCAGATACGTGGAGAACTTGTCCGCCAGAGCCGACTCTACCCGTAGGCGCCCCTGAATGGCACGCGTCCGGTCCGCCTCGTTTCCCAGCAGCGGCACCCAGTTGTTGTAAAGATACCGGATGTTCTCATCAGCCAGGTTGTAAACTGCTTCGCGAAGATTCCGCGAAACCCATGGATGCTGCGGTTTCCCCAGTTGGGACAAAAGCGACGTCTCGATGCGATTCTTCACTTGCGCATCCGGCGTCCAGAACCAGTACTGCCACGTGCCTTTGATCGCCTGTAGCCGGACCGGAAGCACCGCGTCCTCGGAAGCTCCAAGTAATCCATCCAGGAGTTCTGGCCTTCGCGCCAATGCAGCGAAATGAGTCGCGAACACACGCGTTGCACCCCAGCGCACCCGGTCGTCTTTGCTCTTCAGGGCGGCCTGCAGCAAGGCGGTTGGCGTGTCCGGATGCCTGCTATAGATCTGCCGGACTGCCCATGCGGCCGTCCTCTGCACCAACTTGCTCGGGTGACCCAATTGCGCAGCGATGGCCGGGAGCCCCTTGGGATCCCCAACTCGCCCGGCGGCCTCGAGGCTCAGCTGCGTCGCGAGTGCGTCCGACGGCGCGATACCCAGTCCGGCGCGAGCGCCCCATGTCGTGTCGTCGCGCTCAATCTGAAATTCGCCCGCAGGCTCCACATTCCAGCCTTTTGCGCGCGGCTTGTCCGCAGGGAAATACGCACTAAGCGCGAGAATGCTCATCTGGGTTTCGCGGAATGGCGTGCGGAAGTTCTCATAGCTCTGCAACGGATCCATCCAGCCCCCAAAATGCTGTTGCCTGGCGAGCAGAAAATCGATCGCCTTCTTTACATGAGGTTCTTCTTTAGGTATTCCGGCAGCCTGCAGCGCCCATAGCGCATGGCCGGTTTGAAATTCGACCGAAGGTTCCTTCTCACCGAACCGCATCGCCCACTGCCCGTCTGCGCGTTGCAGGGACAGAATCCTGTCTGCGTTCTGTTTGATCTTCGCTGCGTATTGCTTCCGGTCAATGGCCGCCAAAGCGAGCGTCTGATAGCAGAGATCCACCATATTCTTGATTTCGTCTTGCTCAATCAGCGCCGCAACCGCGGGATCGTGCGTCTCCTCCCAGGCATACCACGCAACTTCATAAGTGCTCACCAAGGGCGTGTTGCCGTTCGTCTCATCGGCAGGCAGCTTCACGCGATCCTTGTAGTAGATCTTCAGGTACTCCCGAACGCCTTGATGGAAGTTCTCCCGCCGCTCTCCCGTAATCTCACGCTCGTACACATCTATCAGGTGAGCCATTCTTCCAAGTACATTAGCGGGCGCCGAGATCACACGCGCCCACACGGCCCCATCCTGCTCGAAGCCATAAAACGGACGCGGATTGTTGTAGAAGCGCTCAGTCAGAAACTGCATCTGCTGGCGCATCTGTATCGGATACCCGTTCCGGGCGGCGTAGATCGCGGCTCGCAGGGGGAAATGCGTCGCGTGGCAGGCCACGCAGAGCGATGTCTCCTGATGAGGGCTCGCGACACGATCGAAGACGCCGCCGCGCCTCGGCGTATTTGCATGCCACGAATCCCCGGCCGCCAGAATATAGTCGACGGCGGTCTTCACAGCTTGGCGGGGGTCGACGTAGGGAGCGGGGTCGTACACGCGCGTCCGCAACTTGTACTCCGGATGATTCGCCACCACGCGCACATAGTAGCGTCCCGGTTCGCGAAGGATGCGGGTCAGAAACTTGTTTCCAGATAGCGCCTGCACTTCGTGAGGCACCGTGACCGGATCCGTTCCTTCCATATACTCCACTGGCGCTCCATTCACGATCCGGTACACCCGAATATCCACGGGAATGTTGTCGCGTTCCATCAGATCGAGTTCGAAGAACACGAGCTTGGGCGCCGCGCCGCCAAACTCGTAGCTATACCAATCCGGACCTTGTGTCGAAACGGCGGCCCGGTCAGTCTCCTTAACGGGAAGATACGGCACGTCATCGGCCGATCCGAACATCGTTCTGCCCAGCTTGGCCGGTGTAGCCTGTTGCCAGGTGTCGTTCGGCTCCAGTTCCACCGGTGCGCCGGATGGCCACTCACTGATCTGGAGATCCCACACAGCGGCGGCCGGTATTCCGGTTGCTTTCAGATCGAGCGATGCCACACCGCTCGCCGGCAGGTGGAACGTACTTGCAAGGTCCGCGTCCGCCGCGTGCAGTATCTTATGTAGAAGTACGGTGGAAGCCTGCCTGAGCGTAACATCCAGTTCGCCCCCCGATGGATAGTGCGGCAGCGAGAATTGGAAACCGTACGCTATACCGGGCTTCAGTTGCGGCAGAGAAATCGACGCCGTTCCGGCTTTTCCTGTACGGTGCAATAGTACTTTCGGCTGTTCCGCCGCAAGCGTCGACAGTGCCGCTACAACCAGCAGGCTGATGCTTCTCATGACTACGCGCTGTTAGCTGACCTTTGCGATCAGTTCGCGAATTTGTTTCTCTTCGTCCTTTGTAGGCTTGGACCTGAGCGCGGTCTCTAGTTCCTTTTTCGCGGAAGCCTTATCGCCCTTCTGAGCAAGAGCCATAGCAAGGTGATAGCGGTACACAGCCCGTTCGGGATCCTTGCGCACCAGCTCACGGAAGATTCCAATGGCGCTGTCGCTCAGGTTCTTGCGGATATAAATCCACCCCAGCGTATCGGCCACGTTATCGTCCTGAGGCATCTTCTGTTTGGCGCGCTGCGCCATGGTCAGAGCCTGATCCAGATCTGTTCCACTGTCCGCCAGCATGAACGCCAGATTGTTCAACGCAATCGGATGATCCGGCTGCAACTTCAAAATCTGTTCGTACATCGGCCGTGCCTGATCCTTGTTACCTTCCGCGTCATACAGCAGCGCGAGTTGCACGTACGGAATGACGTTCGTCGGCGCGAGTTCCTTTGCTTTGTTGAAGCCATCTTTCGCGCCCTGATTGTCACCCTTCAGACGGTACGTCTCGCCCAGCCGGATCCAGACATCCGCCGAGCGCGGCACGCGTTCCAGAGCACTCTTGAAATAGCTGATCGCCTCGTCATACTTCTTCGCTCGCACGGCGATATTCCCAAGCGCGATCGCGTACTCGACGTGATCCGGTTTCTTCTGCAGTTCGTCCCGCAGAATCTTCATCGCCTGATCGTACTGCTGCTGGACCGTGTAAGTTTCCGTGAGGCCCATCAGTGCGCGAGGATCGTTCGTGGCGGCATACATCGCCTTGAACGTGTCTTCTGCCGGCTTGTACCGCTGCTCCGCCAGATCCAGAGCCGCCAACTGCAGCTTGGCTTCCCAAACGCCGGGGTTCTTATCCGACGTCTGCTGCAACTCTGCCCGCGCCTGCTTAGTTTCACCCATGCCGATCAATGCGCGCGTGCGCAACAGACGAGCGGCAATGTTGTTTTGATCGTAGGCGAGCACCTCTTCCGCGATCTGCACTACGCGGCCAAATTCGCCCTGCGTCTGCAGGATTTGCGCCAGCGCCAGCTTCGGCAGAATGTAGTCCGGACGAAGCTTGATCGCCTCTTCGAACTGAATCCGCGCCTGCTGCGTGTTGCCCTTCTGCAACTGCGCGCGCCCCAGGTTGAAACGCAGCACCGGATTATCCGGCATGCGGGTCACCACCGCCTGTAAATCGTTAATCGAGTTTTGCAGTTGTTCGCGCGACCCCGTCAGCATGTTCAGAGAAGCCCGGATTGCGATCGCTTCATCATCCTTGGGGTTGTCTTTCAGGATCTCATTGAGGACGGCGACGGCTTCCTGCTTTTTATCCTGTAGAATCAGCGACTCGATGATCCGCTTCTGATACTTGGCCTTATCCTTGGGAAACGCCTTCGCGCCCTCCTGGTAATTCGCAATCGCCTGGTCCACATTCCGGATGCGCAGGTAAAAGTCGCCAACCTGCTCGTAGGCCAGAGGGAACGTCTTCGGGTCGCTCGTCAGCTTGTTCAGCGCAGCCGTCATCTCCGGGATCCGCTTCTGCGAGTAGTAATGCGCGGCAAGCTGCATGTAAACTTCGGGAACAGTCGGGTTGTTCGCAACCTTCTGCTTCAGGATGTTCTCCGCATCCTGCACCCGGTTCTGCTGAAGGTACTGTAGGAATAGCGCATCGTAAATGCTCAGAATCTTAGGATCCCGCTTTAGCGCGTCCATGCCGATCTTCTCCGCTTCCGCGGCACGCCCATCGCTCGAAAGCGACTGCATATAGATCAGCATCAGATCCGGCTGGTAAGGCTTGATCGCGTTCGCCTTCTCAAACCAGTTGATAGCGTCTTTGATCTTACCGTCCATCAGCGAAACATAGCCGTTGACGCGCGCATATTCATACGATTGCGGGTGGCGTTTCTCCAATTTGTCGGCCAGTCCGCGCAATTCTGTCACGTACGCTTTGGGCCGCCGCTTGTCAGCGAGGTATG
The DNA here is from genome assembly GCA_964464925.1 of uncultured Solibacteraceae bacterium. Lineage (GTDB taxonomy): Bacteria > Acidobacteriota > Terriglobia > Bryobacterales > Bryobacteraceae > CAYXLI01. The sequence continues at coordinate 93,621 of CAYXLI010000006.1, forward strand.
CGTTCAGATAAATGTTGATCAGTGACGAGTAGGCGTCAATGTTATCCACCTGAAGTTCGACGGCGCGGTGCAAATCGCGCGCGGCTTCCAGCGGGCGCTGCAGCGCGAGTTCGGCAAGAGCGGCGCGATAATACGCTTCGCCGTACTTCATATCCTTTTTTAAAGCGTTGCGGTACATGATCAGCGCTTCACGGTACTTGTGATTGTCGAAGTACTTGTTACCGCTGCTGACGTAGCGCTTCTTGGCTACGTTGGGATCGGTATTGCACGCTGAAGAAAGGAGCGCGGCGATTACCAGGCTAGACGCAAAACCACGGATGCTCATAAGAATGCGGAACCTTAGGACTTTACAACTTCATCATACTTCTCAGAGAGACGCAATCTCCCCAGTTGCAAATCCTTTTAGTCTACCGCAATCACGGGCGCCGCAGGCCCCGTTGTGGGGCTATCTACCCCTCCAATTCGTAACGTGATGGGGAGCGCCGAACCGCGAATGTGGTCTCCCGGCACGCGTATATTCAGTTGGTATAGTCCAACAAACCCCGGTGCCAGGCCGCTCCAATCCACAATAATCCCGGCTTCCTTAATCTTCGGATCCCCGAAAAATAATTCGACCGGGTCGCTGACGGCCAGCGGACTGGCAGGCGCTCCGGTTCCCGCCGTTACCTTACCGCCCTTCGTTACACCGAGCCCGGAAGCGTACATCACCAGGGGTTCGTCCCGGTTCGCAGGATTATCCTTGTTTACGCGGCTTCCATCCTTTCGGAACACCAGCGCCTCTTTCGTTTGCGGGTCCACGAAGATCCCCGGAGCATACTTTGCCACCGTGATCGTCTGCGTCCCCGACGCTGCCTTTTTATCCACGGACCGGACCACCATCGAATAGCGGCCTGCCGTGAGTTCCGGAGGAATCTGCGCGTTGATCTGCCCCGCCGAGGTAAGGAACAGCGGAAGCGGATTGTTGTTCAGCGTCACGCACGTGCCGCCTAACATCGTTGGGAGCGGCGTGCTCGTAGCCGCCTCCTGCGAGCCCAGGTTGCGGCCGAAAATCGAAACCAAACTCCCCGGTGCGAAATTCGGCGTGTAGCTGCTGACGCTCACGGTCCCGCCCTGGGAAACAGCCGGACGGTCCGCCACGTTCGGCGCATCCAGCGTCGTGATGCTGAGCCCCGTTGTCGTCAACGCGTACACAGTCGTTCCGGACCCATCCACCACCATCGTGCGACCGTCGATGTTGGACCGAGCTGTACCTGCCACACTCGCGATCGGTCCTTCCAGCATGCCCGATGAACGCAGCACCTGCCCGCTGTTGATGTCCACCAGTTCCACGGTCGGAATATCGGTGGCCTGTGGAAGCGCCGTCGCATTCGCCAACACCGGTTGCGCAAACCGGACAAACGTCGAGTTGCTCGCCGTCGCCACCGCCGAGATCGGTTTGTTTGTAGTGCCGGGATTCGTCCCCGGCCGGCCTCCGGGAACATTGACCGAACCTGCCGACCCAACGGGCGTAAGCGCCTGGTTCAGAATCGTCCCATTCACCAGGAAGTACTGCCCGCGCGGGCCTGCTGCAATCGGTCCGTAATACCCCTGAATGGGATTCGAAAACACCTGCCGGCCCTGAACAAAATCGTCCGCCAGCGAATCGTACAGATACACAAACCCGTTTCCTGACAGGACCGCGATGTATTCACCGTTTGGCGTGGCCGCCATGGTGCGCGGAGCCGGTAGGGTTGATGAACCGATCGTCGGGCTGACCGAGCGCGGAATTGCCGTGTTCCCGATTACGCTCCAGATCGTCCCATTGTTCATGATGATCATGGGTCCGCGGGAGCCCACTGCAATAATGGACGGCGTAACCAATGCCGCACTCAGATTGAAAGGCAAAGGCGGGAAATGAATCCGGTCCACCTGCTGCATCTTGTCCAGATCCACCACGCTGATGCTTTCGCCGCCCGAGTTTGCCACGTACATCAGGTTCCCGTCCGGCGTCAGGGCAATCGATCTGGGCAGTTGCCCCACTTTAATAGGGTCCAATAGCTTCCTCGCCCGTATGTCAAATACTTCCACACGGTTCAGCCCTGAGTTCGCGATGTAAATCCGCTGCCGCGCGTTATCCATGGCCATATCGACCAGAGCCTCGTTCGCGCTCAGGTTTACCGGCACGGGGATCAGATCTGCTTTGGCATCCGAATCGCGGAAGTTCTGAAACACGCGGACAGCGCTCGGGATATTCACAGCTTCGTTCGACTGCAAGAGGAACGTATGCGTAGGAGAGATCGTGCCCGGAACCCGCGCCGCCGAAGCCGTCGTGTATCCGAAATCCAGTTGCGGCCCGTTCGCACTATTGTTATTGGCGCGTACCGATGGAGCAGAGGCTGTAATGTTTGCCGCCTGGTTCCCGTTCGCCGCTCCGACGCCAGGCACCAGAATGATCAGCCCTCCACCCGGGAAGCCGCCACCCGCTCCGCCGAATCCGCCGATTCCAGGCGTTGTCGTCGGCGTTGTCTGCAGCACCTGGGCCGAAACGTTGAACCGTCCCTTACCCTGATTCCGGACTACAACCGACTGAACCCTTTGAGCGGAAGTCACACCGCACTGATCGTTCGCCAACAGCACCACACCGGTCTCGGGAACCGCAATCGGATTCTGAGTCAGCGTGGACATGGGCAGCACGAGGAATCCCGATTCGGAAAGCGCGAAGATCGTCCCGCCGTCGGAACTGATCACCATCTTTCCCGAAAGATTTTCCGGCATCTGAATTCCCAGCCGGATCAGCAGGTTGTCAGGATCGTTCAGCATCAACTGGCTGATATTGGGCCGCGCGGGCGGATTTTGAAGCGGGGCGATATCGAACGCCGAATACAGAGTGGATCCGTCTGGGGAGAAGATGCTGCCGCCCTGATTGGTTTGGGTATTGAAGTTTACCCCGTTCGTAAACGGATAGGGTGCGTTCGCGGTGTTCTGCTGCGCCAGAATCTCCAGCGTCTGCGAATCGAACAGATTCAATCCGCTCATGAATTTAGAACCGTCCGGCGACACCGCTAACACGCTCGAAATATTCGCTAGCGTGCGGCTCCGCAGCACGCTGCCGCTCGCCACCTCATAAACGAAAACCGCACGTGCCCCCGCGTTGGGAAGGTTGACCCCGACAATGTATCTCCCGTCGGCGCTTGCCAGGAGTTGACTCCGGGACGCGAGATAGATCCTTCCCGAAGGCGCCGGTAGCACCGGGTTCGCCGGTGTCGGAGGAGTAATCAGTACCGGCGTCAACGCATTGGTATCCGTCGCGGTCGGGTCGTAAATCAGCAGCGAATTCTGTGCATTGTTCGCGCCGCTCCCGATGGTCGAAATCAGCACGCGCCCATCGCCACCCACGGCCACTCCCTCGGGCTTGACCGGCAGACTGACCCGGTTCACCACCGCGAGCGCATCCACATCAATCACGTTCAAGGAAGAGCCGTCGAACGCCGCGACATAGAGAACTTTGCCGTTCGCTCCCATGGCGGCGGCTAGGGGGGTGTTTTCCGTGCGGATCGGCGTTAGAAAACGCCTCTGTGGAATCGAGTAGATCTCAATCCGGTTCTGGCTCGTATTCACGAGGTACAAGCGCTGCCGGGCCTCGTCGAGAACCAGGTCCGACGCTCCTCCCACCAGCGGAACAACGGTACCAAAAGTGGCAGGATATGCAGCGGCCGCGAGAGCCAGCGCCGCAAGGATACACCTCAGGAAATGCATTGGCTTAACAGTATAACCCTGAGCCTGTTACAAAGTTGTGCTCAAGAAGCCCATGGGAACGCATGCCCAACCTCGAGCAGGTGTCCGCCCTGATGTAAAATCACGGATTAAGCATGCCTGATGCCATTCGTATAGCCGCATCCCGCCCTTCCCGCCTTGTGCTGAGGATTCCGGGTTGAAACTGGCGATTTTCGGAGGCACCTTCGACCCCATTCACTGCGCGCACATCGAAGTCGCTTCCGAAGCCTTGATCCGCTTCGGTCTGGACCGCGTCCTCTTCATTCCGGCCGCACACCCTCCGCACAAGAACGGCACCCACATCGCTGCTTATCATGACCGGCTCCGCATGGTGGAGCTCGCTTGCATGGGAAATCCGCAGTTCGGCGTCTCACGCCTGGAGGAAGGAAACGAGAAGAGCTACAGCATCAACACGGTTCTGAAACTAAAAGAGACGCTGCAACCAGGCGACCGCCTCTTCTTTCTAATCGGCACCGACGCCTTCGCGGAAATTGCCACCTGGCACCGCTGGCGCGAACTACTCTCTCTGGTGGAGTTCATCGTGGTATCCCGCCCTGGCCACCAGTTTGCAGTTCCTGAGGGCGCTCACGTTCACCGGCTTGATTCTCTCTCGCTCGCCGTTTCGTCATCGGAGATCCGCACCAAACTTGCCACGGGCGAGCACGTCCCGGAATTGCCCCTCGCTGTTCTCGAGTACATCCGCGCGCATAATCTATATCAGAATTCTTAGATTTCAATTTGGTGTCGTGCACGGCGAAAGTACTAAAGCGAAGTACTATTCTTCAAACCCTTCATATGCCTGTAACAGCCTCTCGCTAACCTCAAGGGGTAATGTTGCCCAGAGCTGTATTGTTGGCATTCGCGGCCGCGGGATTGCTATCGGCTCAATCCAACAACGTGGCTGACCGCTTCCTCCGAAAAGCGGAGCAGATGATTTCGGAGCGCAAGTACGCCGATGCGATTTCGCAGTGCAATCAACTCATTAAGTGGAAGGCGGATATAGCCGAAGCCTACGAGCTGCGCGGAATGGCTTATGCCTACTCAGCAAATCGCAACAAGGCGCTCGAGGACTATACCCAGGCCATCAAGCTGAACCCCCGACTGATCACCGCGTACGAGAAGCGCGCGCGTCTCTATCAGGCGGCCGGCGATAATACCAAAGCAATCGCTGATTATTCCGCTCTGATTCAACTCGCACCAGGGGACGCCGCTAATTATCGGCGCCGGTCTTACTTGTATCTCAGCAGCAATCAACCCCAGCAGGCGTTGAAGGATCTGGATGAGGCTCTGAACCTCGACCCGAATTGCACGCAGTGTTACAAAGAGCGCGCGCTCCTATCCGGAAATGGAGTCTCCTTCGCAATGTCGGCTCCCACCGTTGCGCCCGCGCCCTCGGCGAAACTCGTACGGGAATCGAAGACTCCAGCTTCCGCCACGGCGGAGTCTCAGACTAAGCCGGAGAAGCCCGCCGGGTCTGCGAAGCCTACTGCGCCCGAACCAGCCAAGGCTGTAATCGCCACGCAGAACCCGCCCAAGCCCGAGCCGGCCGCCGAGTCTGTGAAACCTGCCGCCTCCGATTCAGCGAAGGCCGCCATAACAGCTCAAGCCGAGTCGAAGGCCGAGCCGTCCGTGTGGAAACCAGAAGCGCCGCCCCCCTCCACCTTGCCGGCCCCGCAGGCGCATGCCGTGCCTCAAGCCAGCATGAAGGAACTGGCCGCTCAGCTCGCAGAGCCGACCCGTATGGACACGGACGAGCGCTTCGATCCGCAGGGCCATTTCAAAAAAGGTGAGGCTCTGTTCGCGGAAGGCAAGCTCATCTTCGCCCTTCACGAATACACAAAAGCCATACAGCAGCAGAAGATCTACCCGGCAGCCTACCAGCGCCGCGCCGAGATCAAAGCGTTCCTCGGAGACAAGTTGGGCGCTGATGAGGACATGGCACTCTCCCAGGCCGCAACACTCGCCGAGAAGTCCGCACGCCGTTAAATTGCAGCGTCAAACCGCGCGCCATTAGACTGACGTGATGAGCCGGGACATTCTCGAACGTCCAGCACCTCCTGCGGATCAGCGCATCGTTTACGGGCAGCACCGGCAGCAGTTCGGGGACCTGCGCGTCCCCAACTGCCGCGGCCCGTATCCGCTTGCGATCTCGCTGCACGGTGGCTTCTGGCGGCCTCTCCACAATCTGAATCACATGGCGCACCTGTGCGAGGCGCTCCGTTCCTTCGGCGTCGCAACCTGGAACGTGGAGTACCGCCGTATGACGGAGAACGAAACCGATTGGCGGCTCACCACTGCCGACGCCCTCGCAGCCGTCCGCTTCGCCCGCACGCTTCCCACAGAGCTCGACTGGACCCGTATCATTGTTCTCGGCTTCTCTGCCGGTGGACACCTCGCACTCTGGACCGCCGCGCACGACCTTGGCTTTCCGCTCCGCGCCGCAGTGTCTCTCGCCGGTGCGGTGGATCTGCGTAGAGGATATGAACTGCAATTGGGCAACGGAGTTGTGCGCGAGTTCCTCGGCGTCTCGCCGGATGAGGCGCCCGGCACGTACCGCGCTGCTTCGCCGTTCGAGCAGATCCCCATCGCCACTCCGGTCCGTCTCATTCATGGAACTGCGGACGAGACCGTTCCGATTGAGATTTCCCGCCGTTATTTGCAGGTCGCCACCGCCGCGAACATGGACTGCAAACTCCTGGAATTGCCCGCTGGAGACCATTTCGCGGTCGTAGATCCAACCGAACCCCGTTGGAGCACGGTTCAATCCGCTCTCCTGTCCTACCTTGGAATGGAGCTATCATCGATCTCATGATCAGCAGACGGGATTGGATGAAAACATCGGCCGCCCTCGCTGCCGCCGGTCAGGTCACTCGCGCAGCTTCGCCGAAGAACATTGCAATCTCGAGCGCGAACGGTTCTGCCGCTGTTGCAAAGGCCGTCGAAATGTTGAAGTCCGGAGCCGACACGCTCGACGCCGTGATCGCGGGCGTCAACATCGTCGAACTCGACCCGAACGATGATTCCGTCGGTTATGGCGGGCTGCCGAACGAAGAAGGCGTCGTTGAGCTTGATGCGAGCGTCATGCACGGCCCCACGCGCCGCTGCGGCGCGGTCGCATCCATTCGCGGCATCAAGACACCATCAAAAATCGCGAAGCTGGTCATGGAGCAGACCGATCACGTCATGATCGTCGGCGAAGGCGCATTGCGTTTCGCCAAAGCCTGGGGCTACAAGGAAGAGGATCTGCTCACCGAACGGTCCCGGCTTGCTTGGATGGTGTGGAAGCAATCTCTTCGTGACGCCAGCGGGCACAATAACTGGACCGACGGCCTCGATGCGCGTGTCAAAAAGGCCAGCCTGGTCGAACAGTATAAACAGCGCTTCCCCGAAGCAACGAAAGAGTTGCTCGCCTACGCGGTCGACCGCGCCCTGCATCCGGTCACCGGGACCATCAATTGCCTCGGTCTGAATGCCAAGGGCGAAATGTCCGGAGTCACGACTACCAGTGGACTCGCGTGGAAGATCCCCGGCCGTGTCGGAGACTCGCCCATCGTCGGGGCCGGGCTCTACGTAGATCAGGAAATCGGTGGAGCCGGCTCAACGGGCCGTGGCGAAGAAAACATTCGCATCGCCGGCGCTCACACCATCGTAGAGAACATGCGTCATGGAATGTCGCCGAAGGAAGCCGTCCTGGACGCTCTGAAGCGTGTTGCGCGCAATTACGATAACGACCGTGATCGCCTCGCGCGCTTCGACATCAATTTCTACGCACTCCGCAGAGATGGCGAATACGCCGGTGCAACTCTCTTCAATCGCCGCAAACCGAACGGCGAATGGAGCCGCACCTTCTGTGTCAATGACGGTGGAGCCAGCCGTCATGAGCCTTGTATCCACCTGTACGAACGCTAGCGATCGGCCGGTTAACACTTCTGCCCTGGATCCCGTCTTTCCAGCCAAAAGGAGGACGGTTCCAATGAACCTGCGAACCATCTCAACATTCTTCGCTGCCGGCGCTCTTCTCGTTGCAGGCAGTTTCTCTGTCGAATTCGGCAATCCGAAAGCAAATCCCGATCCCAAGGCCAAGGACGCGGCAGTCATCATCCGCGCGGTGGGCTGCCACGAACCGGAAAAGGCCGTCTTTACCGCCACGGCCGAGGGCACTGTGGATGGCAAGAAGGAGTCCATTCCCGTGCAACTGACCCCGCTTTCCACCCCAGGTACATACGCGGTGAAAAAGCAGTGGCCGGACAACGGCAAATTCGTGCTCGTATTCAATGCGCACTTCGACGGACACTTCATCTCCAGTGCTGTCCTGCCGTTGAAAGATGGCGAGCCCCAGCGCACGCTCGCCAAGGTCTATCACCGCGAAACAACTGCCGCCGACTGGCGGTAGCGGACCGAGGGCCGGACCTATTTCTGCAGCGCAGCCATCAGCGTACCGGTCTGCCGCAGTAAAGTGAGTTCGGCCTTCTCTACAGAGTGTTGCGCATCATAGAATGCCAGCCATTTTTCGTTCTCGGCCGAACGCGCTTCATCCACCTGCCGCATGCTCGCGCGCCCTTCTTCCATCTGCGCCAACAGAACCGATAGCTGTTCGCGCGACAGATCCAGGTCCTGCTTCGCTACATCGCGGACGAGCCGAGTACGCCGGATATCCTGGAAGCTCTTCCGGGTCTCCACGGTAATGCGGTCCCGCAGGACCACGGTTTCCGTTCGGATTCTGTTCTGCTCGGCTTCTGCCCGCTGCGCCTGCGCAAGATTCGCCGAACCCGCCAGCAGTGGCCACTGGATGGAAACGCCAAGCTGTCCGCTATTCCTCTGGAAGCGTGGGAAAAAGTCCTGATAGTTGTGGCGCGACAGCAGCCCATATTGCGCAACCAGGTCGAACGATGGCAATCTCGCCGCTCGGAACGACTTGACTTCGAAGCCCTTCGCGATCGACTGCGATTCCAGCTTCCTTAGATCCTTGCTGTTCTGCAAAGCCAGGGTCACCGCTTCCTGTTCATCCAGCGGCATGGCAGGCAGACTCACGTTTTCATCGAGTGGCCGCACGCGGTCGTCCGGTGGATAACCGAGCGTGATCGCGAGCGATGCCTGTCCGTAATCCAGATCCATGCCGAGCAGTTCAGCCCGTTCCTGAGCGCGTGCAAGATTCAAGTCCGCCTGTTTCGCATTCACCGGCAGTTCCCTGCCCTCGTTCACTCGCAGCCGCACAATGTCGGCAACGCTCCGGAAGCTCTCTATTTGTTTCAGGGCCAGGTCGCGGCTCTGCGATATTCGCAGCACATCCATGTAAAGCGATGCGGTGCGATACGTAACCTCATCCCGCTTCGCACTCTCGTCCAGCCCCGCGGTACGCATGTTCTCGCGAGCCTGCGCTACCACATATCGCTGCGATCGGTTGTAAAGCGCCATGATCGTCTTCGCCTGGAAAACGGTCGGAGCCGATCCCTCAATGCTCATCGGATAGCCAGTCGTATATGCGAGCCCGCTGCCCACCACGACCTTTGGACTGAACGGGTCGCCCGCGACGCGCACGCCGAGTTCGGCGCGCTGCGTCTCAAGCCGCGCCAGCGTTAAATCGGGATTCTGTCTCAGCGCCTGATCGAGTGCCTCTTTGAGTGTAAGGGTGCGGACTTCGCCAAAAGCCGTTGCAAGACAGGTTAACAGCAGGAGTGCGGAACGCATACACTCCCAAGGTAGCGCGGCTCTACTCGTACCGAAGCGCTTCCGTGGGATTTAAGGAGGCGGCCCGCCGTGCGGGAAGAAGACCGAACATAAGGCCCACAATGCAGGAAACTCCGAACGCCACCACAATCGAGGTTATCGAAATCGGAACCTTGAAAGCATCGCCTATGAATGCCTGTGCGGTGAGTGGAATCGAGATCCCGGCCAAAATGCCGATGATTCCGCCCCCAAGGCTAATCAACACGGCTTCCACCAAAAATTGCTGCAGCACTTCGCGTCGCGATGCGCCTATGGCCATGCGCAGCCCTATCTCGCGCGTCCTCTCCGTCACGGTAACAAGCATGATATTCATGATGCCGATGCCGGAGATAATGAGCGCAATCGCAGAGATCAGAATCAACACAGCCGTCAGCACCATCGCGATGCTCTTCGCTGCATCCAGAATGGCGCTCAGGTTCTCCACCCGATAGCGAGCTCCCATACGATGCCGGTTCTCGATGACGCTTCGGATCTCGCGCGTCACTCGCTCGACGTCTTCTGAACGCCGCACCTGCACGTACAGAGGATCAACGCGTTCGGATGCTGTGAAGTATTTGATTACCGTGATTGGGATCACCACGGTCTCATCGGCCAGTTCGCTCATGCCAAAGCTCTGCGTCTTCTCGCGGAATGTGCCGATGATCGTGAATTGAATGCCATGAAGTTTCAGCGTCTGCCCAATCGCCGCGTCCTGGCTTCCGAAGAGACGCCGCGCCAGCTTCTGCGTGAGCAAAGCGACCTTTTGGCGGCTCTGTACGTCGTTGCCATCCATGAACCGTCCGGCCAGAATCACCAGATTCCGGACCAGCGGATACTGGTCGTCAGTCCCAATAACGGCGATGTCTTGTTCTTTTCCGTTGATGATGATGCGATCGTAGTTCGTCATCACCGGGGAGGCCGCCACAATGTCGCTGGCGAGTTGCCGGCGTACGGCATCCACATCGTTCAGCTTCACAAAGTCGGCTTCGACACGCGTCGCGGCCTGGCTGCCTGCTTCGTAATTGGCGTAGACGAGATTCGACCCGATACCACGGATCTGGTCGAGGATATAGTCCTGACTGGTGAGTGAAATCGTCACCACCAGGATTACGGAGGCATTCCCGATCACCAGTCCCAACCCGGTCAGCAGTGTTCGCAGCTTGTTCGCGCGAAGCGCGTTGACGCTGAAGTTGAGGGCTTCCCCTAAATGCATCAGGCTCCCTTAACGGATTCCAGGAGTTTCTGCGCGCGTTCCCTCGGAGGATCTTCGGGCCCGATGTTGGATTTCAGGTAGCGTTCCAACAGCACTTTTGCTGCCGGCAGATCCGTTTTGGTTCGGATCAGGCTATTTGCATGTTCGAAGAGTACTTTAGGGGTGTCGGGCGCCATTTTCTCAGCCTTCGCGAAAAAGCTTTCGCTCTCCTGAACCCGGCCCTGCTTCGAATAGAACTTCGCAAGATCGAGTACGCGGCTTACTTGCAGCGGTGCCAGCTCCATCGCACGCCGCAGATGCTCTTCCGCGGCCTTCGGATCTTTCTTGCGCTCCGCAATCGTAGCGAGGGCCCAGTGGTATTCCACGGGGTCGACGCGCTGTATAAGGTTCACGAGGCGCGTCGCCTTCTCGACTCCGCCACCAAGCATTGCCGGCGCTTCGAGATAATACTCCATCAAATCGTTGATGGCTTCGAGATTTCGGTTATCCAATTCCACAGCTTTCTCGAAGTTCGATCGTGTTTTGAGCGCATATCCAGGAGCCGTAAACGGGCTCGCCGTCTCGGCCCTCCGGCCGTAAGTTTTGCCCAGCCAGTGATAGTACATCGAGTTGTTCGGCTCGCCTTCGACTGCCCTTTCCAGGGCCTCAGTAGCCTTTTTGTAATCCTGCAGCATGTACAGCGCTTTGCCCCGGAGGAACTGGATTGAGCTATTGGAATCAGACTCATTCAGCACGCTAAGCGCAGCGCTGTATTGAGTGCGGTCGTAGAGCTTGCGGGCACGATCCACGGCAGCCTGTTCCCCGAACGCAGCAACAGTCGTAAAAGATAGGACTATAAACCAGTTACGCAACAGATTACCCCGATGAAGCTGAAGCAATTTTACCATCCTCTAGCTGTTTCGATGCAACAAACCAGTCTTCGGATACGATGTTGTGGGGTCGCGTTTTCATGGAGTTGCGAACAATGGAACAGCAGCACTCCAGGATACGTCCATCAGCCTGTAATTGGATGTGTCTGCAGGGGGCAGAGCATTTCGCTTGCCGCTGGGACCTTCCGTCTATAGTATTCTAAAATCAGATTAGATCCCACGTTTAGGAGGCACCCCACCCGATGCCATCATTAATGAAGCACCTGGCCGGCGTCACGTTGTCTTTTTTGCTAGTGACCGGCGCAGCAATGGCCCAGACCTCGACGATAGAGGGCACCGTCAAGAGCGAGGACGGCGGTCCGCTGAAGGACGCAGTCATCAAGATCGACCGTAAGGACATCAAAGGCCATTACGAAGTCAAGACCAAAAAGAAGGGTGATTACCTGTACACCGGGTTGCCGCTCGGCACATATCGCGTTTCCGTCTGGATTGACGGCAAGGAGCGCGACGCCGTTGACAACGTACGCACGAAACTCGGCGACTCGACAGTAATCCCGTTCGACATGCAGCAGCAGAAAGCCAAGGCGCAGGCTATGCAGAAGGCGGCCGAATCCGGCCAGCTTACACAGGAGCAGGCCCGCGATATGAGCCCGGAACAGAAAGCTGCCCTCGAGAAACAGATGAAGGAACGCTCCGCCGCCATGGCCAAGAATAAGGCGCTGAACGATGCGTTCAATGGCGGCATGGAAGCCCTCAAGGCGAACCAGTTTGATGCGGCCGTGCAGTCGTTCCAGAAGGCCGTGGAACTCGATCCGAATCAGGTCGTGATCTGGGGAAACCTGGCTGAAGCTTACACCGGCTTGGCAAAGACCAAGACGGGCCAGGAGCAGCAGGATGCGTTGAATAAAGGCATCGAGGCGTATCAGAAGGCGCTTGCGCTCGCACCGAACGACGCGAACTACCACAATAACTTCGCTCTCGCCCTAGCTCGCGCGAAGAAATTCCCTGAAATGGAAGCCGAACTGAATAAGGCCGTTCAACTCGATCCGACGAACGCCGGCCGCTACTACTTCAATCTGGGTGCAGTACTGGTGAATGCAAATCAGCAGGGCCCCGCTTGCGACGCATTCAAGAAAGCCATTGCAGCCGACCCGAACTATGCTGACGCGCATTACCAATACGGAATCTGCCTCACGTCGAAAGCGACTGCGGACGCAACGGGCAAGCTGACCTTCCCGGAAGGTACGGCCGAAGCGTTCCAGAAGTATCTCGCTCTCAAACCGGATGGCCCGAATGCCGAGTCGGCGAAGGCCATGCTGCAGACGATGGGATCGAAAATTGATACAACCTATGTCGCTCCGGGTGCGCAGAAGAGCGGCTCGAAGTCTGGTAAAAAGAAGTAACCTGCCTCTCCAGAGGGGTGCTCTTCGGAGTACCCCTTTCTTATGCTCCGCTTCATTTTTCTCATCCTCACAGCGATTCTTCTGATTTCGGTCATCCGCTCAGTGGCCGGAGTGCTGCTCAAGTTGGTAGCAGGTTTTCTGAAATCACCTCCCGCCGTACACAGACCGGATAGCGTTCCCGCTGTAGGGGAGTTACGCAAAGATCCCGTTTGCGGAATCTACGTCTCGACCGCAACCACACTGAAAAAGACCTTAAAGGGTGAGACCTTCTATTTCTGCTCCCCGGAGTGCCGGGACAAGTTCGCTTAGAGTAGTAGCAACAGAAGTACTAATTAACGGCACAGCCGAAATTACGAAGCGAACCCAACTTGCATTTGGTTGGATACCGGCGCGGCTATTCTCGACGCGTTCCGCTGCTCAGCTAGAGAGTGCCGAAAGTATTCGACTATGCGAGCACACTCCCGCCGGATCTCCTGCTCGCGTACTTCCGAAATAATCGGCGTGCGGCGGCGCGGATTCTGCGACTGCTCATGGGCGAGTTGCAGGGCAGTGAGCGCATCCTCGGTGAGGGCATTCATATCCGCACCCGCGCCGATGAGAAAGCGGACCACTTCGTACTGGCCCCACAAAACAGCAGCATGCAGGGGAGTTCCGTAACCGTCCTTGACGTCCATCAGTTCCGGTGATGACTCAATAAGTTTCTCTACGCGGTCGAGCCGGCCAAACGCGGCGGCCTGGCGAAGAGAGATGACGGCTCCGCGGATCTCGAGCAGGTCCACAGCCCGCATTTTACCCGTCTCGTTGGCCCAGCCGATTGCAGGGCTCCCGAACTCCTCATCCAGAGCGTTGATGTCGGCACCGTTCCGGAGGAGGAATTCAATGCAGTCGAGACGGCCGCGAAGGGCGGCAAAATGGAGCGCTGTTGCTCCCTCCCACCGGCACGAAACGAGGGAAGGATCCTCCGCAAGCAAGCTTTTCAGGCGAGGGAGGTCCCCGAGTTCAGCTGCTTCACAGAACTCTTTTTGCATGATGGAGATTCCATCGGCCGATGGAAGCGGAAACTTCAGAGTATTGCAAGCTACAAACGATCGTGTGATCTGGTACTTTGTGGCTTAGTTTGGTGGAACAGAGCGGCACTGGCCAGGGCGGCAGTGATCTGAGCAAGTAGGGTGTCTATCGCGTCCGAGGTCTGCACGACAAGAACGTGCATATTCTCCCGCTCCCGCTGAGCAATGCGGCCCAGTTGCGGGCCGGACATGCTTGGGAGTTGCTCACAAGTGATCAGGAGATCGATCTGGCCCGGAAATTGCCGAAGTATGATCAGCGCCGAGTGTGGCGACCGGACAGAAAGGACGGAGTAATTCTCGCGTGCAAGTGCCGCCTCAAGCGATTCCCGGAGATCGGAATCGCTTACAACGACGAGAATGGTAGGGGCGGTTTTCATACTGAATAAAAGAGCCCGGGGCCGGAACAGAAGGCAGAGAAACCGGACCCCGGGCGAATACTACGCGAACATTCAGGAGACCCGCTTTATCCAAGGAGGCAGTGCAGAAGCGTTGTCACTGTCGTTCTTCGTTCGCATTGAGTAAGACGCAAAGGGCATCGCGGCGCATCCCGCATTACTCCTAGTGTCCCGGTTTCGTCACGGTGAATTACCCTGGGCGCAGCTTCGTGGATCCGCGGTAAGACGCGAACCCGGCAAATCAGGGTTGCACTCCGCAACTGAAGAGATACAATCGGCTCACGAAGAATTGCAAAGCCTGACGGTGATGACGCAAACGGACGTTTATGGAAAAACCGAAGGTAGTACTTGCCGACGATCACGTACTTGTCGCGGAAGGACTTTGCCGTATTTTGGCTGATGAGTTCAATCTGGTAGCAACCGTAGGCAATGGACGGGAACTGATCACCGCGATTGAGGAAAAAAAGCCCGATGTGGCCTTGGTCGATATCTCTATGCCCCATCTGAACGGAATCGAAGCGGTGCGGATGCTGGCAAATCGTTTTCCCGGAACGCGCCTCATCATGCTGACCATGCATTCAGACCCGGAATATGTACGGACTGCGATTCAGGCCGGTGCGCGCGGCTACGTTCTCAAAAGAGCAGCGGCCCGGGAACTGATACAGGCAATCGAAGCCGTGATTCAGGGGGCCGTCTACCTGAGCGAGTCGATCACAATGCCTTCGGCCACAACAAGCGGAACAACCCAGGAGGTACTGACATCGCGGCAAAGAGAAGTCTTGCAACTGATCGCGGAAGGCTACAGCGCGAAGCAAATCGCGGGAGAACTGAACATCTCCGTGAAGACGGTAGAGTTCCATAAGACTCGCTTATTGGAACGGGTGGGAGCGAAAACAACTGCCGACCTGATCCGGTATGCGGTGGAACACGGTATGACTGTCAGGACTTAGAACATGCCAGAATCATTCCATGGATTGTTGTGACTGCGAGAGGCTGAAACGGGAGCTGATGGATGCGTCGGTCGACCTGGCAAATGCGCAGTCTGTACTGAATGGAAAATCCGGCGCGGTCGCTGATCCACGTAGCCATTTCATCGCTTCCCGCGACAGACGCGACCTGGCGCACCAGGCGCTTGTCGATCACCTCACGACTCACGAGAAGGTTTGAAATGAAACTAATCAGGCCTTCGGATATTGTAAAAAAGCAGGGGCCGCGGAATCGATTCTTTTCGGAATCCAAGCCTTGGCCAGGTTTGCAGCCAAGTTGGCCTTCACTAGCCTCACGATTGTTTCAGCGCCCAGCAGACTCACGGATTGTCCACGGCCGGGAGTGCATAGACAACCGTTAAACGCTAGGGCAAGTCCGAGGTTTTTTGTCAGCGTGAAAGGGACTACTCTTAAGTCACAAAGTGATCTTATGCTGGCGTGTCACTCAGTCGACAAGAGACGCTCACTTAGCTACGAGCGTTACGGGCCGCAGGTCCTGGCTTTCCGTGAAACCCTCAATGCGCTATTGAGGGAGGCGCGCGACAATTCCGACGAAGAAGCATGGGCGCGCGCGGAACAGGCGCTCGCAGCGCTGTACCGCCTGGAATGGGCGTTGCGAGACGACGGATACATAGAGATCGCACTGCCACATTGCGATCGGACCACAGATTAACCAGCCGAAGCTAATTCAGGAAGCGTTCCTGTACAGTGGAGACATGAAGCTGCAAACGCTGGCTGAGCGTCTAGGCTGCGAACTCCACGGCAACGGCGAAATAAAGATCACTGGAGTGGCCGGCATGGAGAAAGCCGGGCCGACGGATCTGACATTTCTGGCAAATCCGAAGTACGCGCACAAGGTGAAGCATTCGCGCGCGGGCGCCATTCTGGTAACGCAGCCGCTGACAGACTCGCAGATGGCGAGCGTGATCTCCGCGAATCCTTATCTCGACTTTGCGCGCGCCCTCGAGTTCTTCTATCAGCCGCCTTGCCCCGAACCCGGGATTCATCCGCTGGCGTTTGTGCATGAGACCGCGAAGGTCGGCGAGAACGCCTCGGTCGGCCCGTTTGTGTCGATCGGGAAAGACGTGAAGATCGGACGCAATGCGGTGTTGCATCCACAGGTAGTGATCTATGAAGGCGCGCAGATAGGGGACGACTTCTACGCCCACTCCCACGTCTCCATCAGGGAATTTTGCCGGATAGGCAACCGGGTTACTCTGCAGAACGGCGTGGTGATAGGCGGTGACGGATTTGGCTTTGCAAAGCGAAAAGACGGAACTCACTATAAGATCGTGCAGTCCGGCGTAACGGTCATCGAAGACGATGTGGAAGTGCAAACGTTAACGTCAGTGGACCGGGCGACGATTGGTGAAACGAGGGTGAAAAGAGGAGCGAGGATCGACAGCCTGGTCCAGATTGGCCATGCCTCCGTCGTGGGCGAGGACAACATTATCTGTGCGCAGACAGGGTTGGCAGGCAGTTCGATTCTCGAGAAGAATGTCCTGCTCGCGGGGCAGGTCGGCGTCTCCGGACATCTGACGATTCATGAGAACTCAATTGTTTACGCGCAGAGCGGGATCGGTGGGGACCTGCCGGCAGGATCGATCGTTTCAGGAAGTCCGGCCTTCGGGAACAAGGAGTGGTTGCGTGCAATTACGGCCTTTCCCAAGCTGCCGGAATTGATACGCACGGTGAGACAATTGGAAAAGCGGCTGCAGGAATTACAAAAATCGAGCTCTGAAGCCGTGAAAACCGACGAGTGATCCCGTGAACGATCCTATCCTACACCCCAACCGTGTCCCGCTGGCCTATAAAAACGAAGAATTCATCGATAGCCCGGATGCGCGGATTCTCAGAATCCTATCTGAATACTTGCAGCCGCTGTGCCAGTTCCGCGATGAGAAGATCCAGGACACAGTGGTGTTCTT
The DNA here is from genome assembly GCA_964464925.1 of uncultured Solibacteraceae bacterium. Classification (GTDB taxonomy): domain Bacteria; phylum Acidobacteriota; class Terriglobia; order Bryobacterales; family Bryobacteraceae; genus CAYXLI01. Next base: position 110,941 of record CAYXLI010000006.1, read on the forward strand.
CGGGTCGGCGCGCATTCAGGAGAACGGGCAACTCAGCAAGTATTATCACGATGCTCGCGAACTGGCGCGGCTGATTACGGTATGGTCCGACGGCTTACCGGACCACACGCGACGTTTCGTGGTCTGCACAGGCGGCGGCCCGGGCATCATGGAAGCGGCGAACCGCGGCGCTAATGACGCGGGCGGCAAGACCGTAGGATTAAACATCGGACTTCCGTTCGAGCAGTGGCCAAACCCGTTCATCACGCCCAGCCTTTCGTTTGAGTTTCACTACTTCTTCATGCGTAAGTTCTGGTTCGCGTACCTGGCAAAAGCACTGGTGGTGTTTCCGGGCGGCTTCGGAACGCTGGACGAGTTGTGTGAGATTCTGACACTGGCTCAGACGCAGAAACTCGAGAACAAGATCGTGATTCTCCTATACGGCGAGCGGTTCTGGCGTGAAGTGCTCAACTTCGATGCGCTGGTCGGTCATGGTGTGATCAGCCCGACGGATGTGAATCTGTTTACGTTCGCCGACGATCCGGAGAGCGCGTTTGCGATATTAAGTGAGAAACTGACAGAGTACTACCTGGAACCTGAAGCACCCCTGGCCGAACCGGAGGTTGCGCCGTCGATTGCAAAGTCCCGAGTCTGAAAAGTCCCAACGCCCCGTGCGGATCCAAATCGGCCGCATCGAGCAGTTCTTTGTTCTCTGTACTGCGCTGGCACTGATCTTCTATTTCACCGGCCTGAGCAATGGCTGGACGACACTGGTGGATCTAGCTGCGTTTGTGCTCGGTTTGTGGGTAAGTATCCGCCTAGTGAAGTGGGTGTCGCGAAATGCGCTGTGGCGGCTGCGGAACCGCCTGGTAGTGGCCTATCTCTTCGTGGGCTTAGTGCCCACGGTGCTGATCTGCCTGCTGATGGGCATTACGGTGTACCTGGTATCCGGACAGATTGCAGTGTACCTGGTGACAACCGAACTGGAACGCCGGACTTCGGCGATTCGGGGCAGCGCAGAGTTTCTTCTGCGGGCCGCGGACGAGCCAGTAGACTTCAATCGGATGGTGGCTCCGTATCTGAAGGCTCGCTATCCAGGGCTGGAAGTGGTAGCGGAGAATAACGATTCTTACTGGACGTTTCCAGAGGATTCTGATCTGGAGCCTCCGCCGGACGGGTGGAAGGATACGACCGGCCTTGTAGTGCGCGAGGGAAGGCTGTTCGGCTGGGCGCATGTAGTGAAGGAATCGCGCGCAGTGACGGTGGTGTTTCCAATTACGCGCGAGGCGCTGGGAGATTTCGCATTGGGCGTGGCGGAATCCGGTGTATTTTCCCTGGCCAATACACTCCCAAATAAGACAAATAGCCTGCTTCATCCTCCGCTGGGCGGGGGTAGCGAGGCCACGCAGAATCGGGTTCCTCCGTCGGTGAATGTGCTGGATGTGGAGGTGCGATGGGGCGGGCCGATTCCGGTTGCGAATTGGGACAAGCCCGGCCAGTTGGACACGGCGGTTCTGGTGACACGGACGCGCCCCTCCGCAGTGTTGCGCACGGTTTTTTTGGAAAAGGCTAACTATGCCGCCGATGAGGTGGTGTGGGCCGCGTTCCTGACCGTAGCGGCATTGTTTCTGATTGCAGAAGGTACATCGCTGTTCATCGGCATCAGCATTACGCGGACGATTACGGCCGCGGTGCACGATTTGTATCTGGGCACGGTAAAGGTGACGGGAGGAGATTTCACAAACCGGATCCCGACGCACGGCAAGGACCAACTGGCCACGCTGGCAACGTCGTTCAACCAGATGACCGAGAACCTGCAGCGGCTGATCAATTCCGAAAAGGAGAGGCAGCGGCTACATTCCGAGCTGGAAATTGCTCGCGAGGTGCAGAATCAACTCTATCCGAAGCACGTGCCGGAATCGCGTGGACTGAAGATACGAGCGTTCTGCGATCCGGCGCGGATGGTTTCGGGCGACTATTACGATTACCTGCGGCTGGGTCCGGGCAAGATCGCGATTGCCATCGGCGATGTGGCGGGAAAAGGAATTTCAGCAGCGCTCCTGATGGCGACGGTGCAATCGGCGTATCGCGCGCAGCTGCGCCAGGCGGGCGAAGGCGTGCTAAACACGGCGGAGGTTGTTTCCCAGGTGAATCAGCAGCTCTATGCATTTACTTCGCCGGAGAAGTACGCCACGTTCTTCTGCGGTGTTTATGACGAAGGCAGCGGGCGATTCACGTATACGAACGCGGGACACCTGCCACCGATCTTTGTGCGGCCGGCGGGAGGAGGGGCCGAAGTGAGCCGGCTGGATGTGAACGGCATGGTGGTAGGAGCGTTTCCTTTCTCCGAATACGATTCGAGCTGCATCACATTAAATGCCGGTGATACGCTGGTGTTCTTCACCGACGGCATCACCGAGCCCGAAAACGCCTACGGCGAGATGTTCGGCGAGGATCGCCTGACAGACCTGGTTGTGAAGAATCTTCACATGGATGACGGCGGCCTGACCGATACAATCACCAATGCAGTACGGCAATGGACGGGTACCGAGGAGTTGCAAGACGACATGACACTGCTGCTCCTCCGGAGGCGTTGAGGCTTGAGCCTGTTTCAGCAACTGCCGCATTTGAGGCCGCGACTGATCGGCATAGTGATTGCGATCGCGGTGGTGCTGGCGATCGGTACCGCCGGATTCGTTGTCATTGAGCACTACCCGGTGTTCGATGCGTTCTACATGTCGCTGACAACGATCACGACGGTAGGCTACGGAGAGATCCGCGGCCTGAGCCGGGCCGGGCGGATTTTCAATTCTTTCCTGATCCTGTTTGGCGTCACTTCCCTTCTGCTGGCGATGGGAGCGATGACGCAGACCATCATCGAACTGGAGTTTAGCCGATTCTTCGAGAAGCGGCGCGTGAAGCGAATGATCGACAAACTGAACGGACATTACATTGTTTGCGGATTCGGGAAAGTGGGCCGCGGCGCCGCACTGGAACTGAAGCGCGCGGGAGCGGACTTTATCGTGATCGAAAGAAGCGACGATAAGGTGGAGCGCGCGATGCGAGACGGCATGCTGGCCGTGCATGGCGATGCGACACGCGATGAGTATCTGCTGGAACTGGGCGTGCAGAGAGCCAAGGGCCTGATTGCTGCGCTGTCGACGGACGCAGACAACCTGTTCCTGGTGATTTCGGCGAAGGCGTTGAATCCGAAGATGGTCGTATCGGCTCGCGTGATCGATGAGAATTCCGAGCAGAAGTTGAAGCGCGCAGGGGCGGACACGACCGTTGCGTCGTATAACGTGACGGGCACCCGGCTGGCGCAAGGGTTGTTGCGGCCGGATGTCGTCCAGTTTCTGGATAGCGCAACGATGAATCTGGGGCCGAATATAGGGATCGAGCAGATGCGCGTGTCGGAGACCTGCGATTACAACTCGAAATCGCTGGCGGAACTCAAGCTGCGGAGGGAATTGGGAGTGATTGTGCTGGCGATCCGGAAATCGAGCGGGCATATGCTGTTTAATCCTGACGCGGATGAACGGATTGACGCGGGCGATGTGCTGATCGCGATGGGAGAGATGGAGAAGCTGGGCAAATTGGAAAGAATGCTTACGTAGGAGCGCTACAGAAATGAAAGTGCTGACTTCGGCGGAAATGCGCGAGGTGGACCGGCGGACTCTGGCCGCGCTTGGGATCTCCCAGGAGCAGTTGATGGAGACAGCCGGCACGCGCGTTGCCGACTTTCTGGAGGAGCATTTCGAACCACTCGCCGAGCATCGGGTTGTGATCTTCTGCGGGAAAGGAAACAACGGCGGCGATGGGCGCGTTGTGGCCCGGAGACTTCGCGCCAAAGCGGTTCATGTGGTGGATTTCGACGCGCCCGAGATTTCGGCTGAGATGCGGGCAGCCACGATCGTGATTGACGGGGTGCTCGGATTCGGACTGACGGAACCGGCGCGCGGCAAGGCGGCCGAGTTTATCCACGAGATCAACAATGGGTTTCCAAAGGCGACGGTCGTGTCGATCGATCTGCCGTCCGGGATGCCGAGCGATTCGGGATTACCCTTGGGCGAATCTGTTCGTGCGGATTACACGGTCACTTTTACGGCCCTGAAGGTGTGCCAGGCGCTGGCGCCGAATTGCGATCACCAAGGAGAACTGCATTTGGCCGATATCGGATCGCCTCCCGACTTATTTGCCGGTGTGCAGTTGAACGTGACGGAACCCACTGAGATTCGCGACCTGTTTGCGCCGCGCGAACTGGACAGCAACAAGGGGCGCTACGGGCATGTGCTGGTGGTGGGAGGGGCTCCGGGGAAGACCGGCGCCGCGGAAATGGCGGGGCTGGCGGCGTTGCGTGCGGGGGCGGGATTGGCAACCGTGGCGTGTTCCCTGCCGGCGCTGCGAACCATGGAGCTGATGACCGATTCGCTGCCGCAGAGTTTCGACGCGCTACGAAAAAGCGCCGGGAACATGACCGTGATCGCAATCGGGCCGGGACTCGGGCGCGAGTATGACGACGTTGTACGAAAAGCCGTGTTGGAATGCCAGCAACCGATGGTGATTGACGCGGACGGGCTGAACGCGATCGCCGGGTTCGATTGGCGCGCCGAAAGGCTTCGAGTGATTACGCCGCATCCGGGAGAGATGGCCCGTTTAATAGGGAAGGCAGTCGTGGACGTGCAGGCGAGCCGGGTGGAGACCGCTCGGGAATTCGCAGCGGCACGTAACGCGGTAGTTGTGCTGAAAGGGCATCGCACCGTGATTGCGTTTCCGGACGGGCGCGCGTGGATCAATCCAACCGGCTCGCCTGCGATGGCAAAAGGCGGAACCGGCGATATTCTGACCGGCCTGATCGCGGGAATGCTGGCGCAGTTTCCGGCCGATGCCGAACGGGCGGTGCTGGCGGCGGTATATCTGCACGGTTTGTGCGGGCAGCTTGGCGCGGATGCGGTGGGAGACAAGTGCCTGCTGGCGACGGAACTGCTCGACTTTCTTCCGGAGGCGATGGTTGCGATTTCGGAGTGAGTCGGAGGAGCAGACGATCGCGATCGGCGCGCAGATCGCGGGGATGCTGCCTCGCAAGGGAGTGGTACTGCTGATCGGCAATCTGGGCGCGGGGAAGACGACACTCACAAAGGGCATTGCACGCGGGCGGGCGGGAGTTCCGCCGGAAGAGGTGACGAGTCCGACCTTCACGCTGGTGCACGAGTACGCTCCGGATTTCCTGCATATCGATCTTTACAGGCTCGAAACAGAGCGCGAGGTGCTGAGCATAGGGTTCGAAGATATTCTCGACCGGGATGCGCTGGTGCTGATCGAGTGGGGCGAGCGGTTTCCGGAACTGATGCCCGAAGAACGATGGGAGATCCGGATCCGCGCCGATGGGGACGCGAGGGAGATTGAACTCAACTCCGCTGTCTAATGGCGCGGTTGGGGACTCTAATCAACCGTTACTACACGATTGACACGTAAAGTGCTTTAAAACACAATGGATGTAACATGTTTCGAACATTCGCATTCTTCGCTGTTCTGGCTATGCCCTGCCTGGCCCAGCCGTTCTCAGCCGGGATGAAGCTGGGTCTGCCGTTCGGGGATGCCTATGATGTCGCATCGAAACCGAATGGGATTGGCAACTACTTCCGGGGAGGCGGGCAGTTCACGATTGGACCGTTCGCCGAGTTGAAGATTCCTATCCTCCCTCTGAGCATCGAAGGCGATATCCTCTACACACGCTATAACTTCTCGTCCGAGAACATTGTCAGTGCGGCGGCCTCCGGCAATTCCAACTCATGGGAATTCCCTATCGTGCTGAAATACCGCTTCGGCGGAGTCGGCCCGCTGCGCCCGTACTTGGGCGCAGGCCCGAACTTCCGCCGGCTGCAGAGCGTGCTGCGTTACGATCCCCGCGTGCAGAACGACGCCGGCGGGACCGGGGTCGTGTTCGTGGGCGGACTCGAAATCAGAGCGCTGTTTCTGAAAATTTCGCCGGAACTGCGCTACACACATTGGGGCAGCCAGAACTTCCTGGACGGCGCAAATGCTCTTATTCACGCCAATCAAAATCAGGCACAGTTCCTGGTCGGAATCGGCTTCTAAATTCCGATTCCGATCCCGATCGTAAAGGTATTCTGCTTCAGTTTGCCCGATGCACCCGGCAGGTCAAACGGCTTGCCGGTGAGCCACTGGTGCACATCAAACCGCACCAGGAACAGCGAACTCACCTTCACCTTCACGCCGCCTCCGTAGTTGATTCCGAACTTCGTATTGCCCTGTCCGTACTGCGCGGACTGCCCGGGCGGCACGAAATTTGAGAAGTGCGGACCGGCTCCGGCGAACGGCCGGATGCGCGATCCCTCGGGAGTGCCATAAACCAGGAAATTGTAATATCCCTGGTGAATTGCCATACCGCCCTGGTCCAAACCCTGGTACAACAATTTCGTTCGATTGTAGTTATAGCCGCCTTCGTGGCCGAAGAACTTATAGCTGTTCAGGGTCATCCGGAAGCCGATTGTGAACCCGTCATCCAATGCATATCCGGAGCCGATATCCCGGCTCGAAATGCGGCTGGCCCCGCCATTGATGGAAGCCTCAAAAGGCTGCGCCGAAGCAAAAGATGCGGCGCAGAGAAGGAAAAGCACTGCCGTGCAGAGTTTCATCATTTTCATCATAGAAAAGCTTTCTTAGATGACAATGACGTGAATTGCGCCCGGTCCGTGTACACCGCGAACGAGGATTTGCTCGATGTCCGCCGTACGGCTCGGCCCTGTGATCAACACCATGGAGCTTGTTTGCTCCGCCGGCCGAGGCAGGATAGTAAGCAACTCATCGAGACCGGTGAGGATGCGCTCACGCAAAAGGATCGCCACATGCACCGGGGGCAGCAACGAAACCAAACGAGCTTCCTGAGGGCTCGCCAGCATCACAAGCGATCCGGTATCCGCCAGGGCGTAATCCGCTCCTGTGATCCCTACGCCGGCGTCGCTCACCGAGACCGACGGATCCGCGAGTTGCGCAATTCCGGATGTCCGAAGCATGTCAGCAGAAGATGCGATGGCCCGCTTGCCGGCCGTTAATTCGGCGACGTAATTATGCGCCGCCGGCCAGCTATCCGCTTCGAATACTTTGCCGTTTAACCGTTGCAAGGCCTCGCTGAAGCTGGCGATTCTCTGGTCTACGGTCATTGCTGTACGGGCAATCAATGGCTCCGGCGCGGGCGGAGGCATCTGCCCGGGACTTCTTCCCAGTGCTGTCCGAACCTTATTCAACACCGCATCGCGAGACATTAGCGGCGCTCCTTCCACATCTGCCGGAAACTACGCTGCGGCGGACCCACGGGGAAGCGCTGCAGCCTGGGGAAGAGCCGCATCCCGAGCCGCGCGAACTTGCCTGCCATGGAGAACATGGCCGGGCGGGCGGAGACCCACGCAAACATTTTGAAGGCAAAATGTTCTAAACTGCCAGACCGTCCGCGCTGCACATCGGCCCGGAGATCCAGCAGAAGCTTCGGAATATCGATCTTCACCGGGCAGACTTCGGCGCACGCGCCACACAGGCTCGATGCAAACGGCAGCCAAGGATCGCGTTGTACGCCGTGGAACTGGGGCGTAATGATGGCGCCGATCGGGCCCGAATAAACCCACGGATAGTTGTGCCCGCCGATCTTGCGATACACAGGGCAGTGATTGAGACAGGCTCCACAGCGGATACAGTACAGGCTCTGACGCCGCTCCGGGTTTTCCAGAAGCTTCGTGCGCCCGTTGTCCACGATGACGACGTAGAACTCCTCCGGACCGTCCGTTTCGCCCTGCCTTCGAGGCCCCGAGAGGAATGACGTATAGGAAGTCAGCGCCTGGCCAGTGGCACTGCGCCCGAGCACCTTGAGGAACACCGCGAGATCCTGCGCACGCGGGATCATCTTCTCCATGCCGGCAACTGCGATGTGGATTTTCGGGCGGCTGGAGGTGAGCCGCGCGTTGCCTTCGTTCTCAACCACCACGACAGCGCCCGAATCGGCGACGAGAAAGTTCGCACCGGTGATGCCGATGTCCGCCGCCAGGAACTTCTCGCGAAGCACGGCCCGCGCGATCATGGTCTGTTTCTCCGGAACAACCTCGTTCTCAACGCCGAGCTTGTTGGTAAATACTTTCGCCACGTCGTAGCGGGTCAGATGCATGGCAGGAGCAACGATATGGAACGGCCGCTCGCCCATGAGCTGGATGATGTACTCGCCGAGATCGGTCTCTACAGCTTCCAGTTTGTGGTGCTCCAGACGCTCATTGAGGTGCAGTTCCTCTGTGGTCATCGACTTCGATTTCACGATCAGCTTCGAGCCGCGCTCTTTTGCAAGCCCAAGGATAAAGTCGGCTACCTGAGTCGCGTCCTCGCAATAGACGACCTTGCCCCCGTGCGCCTCTACGTTCTTTTCGAACTCTTCCAGGTAGTAATCGAGGTTGTCGATGGTGTGCTGCTTCAGCTTGTTTGCCCGAGTCCGCAGATCCTGGAAGTTCTCCATTCCCCCCGCCTGCAGAGCGGTCTTACGATGCGAAATCAGCCTTCCTGTGTTGGTGTACAGCGCAAGTTGGAGGTTCGCATTCTCCAGCGCGGTGTGTACGTTTCCTGGTTCTCCTACTCCCATGTCCTTACCTCGAGGCGAGGATCTCCGCCAAATGCTTCGTCTGTACGGGAAGGTTCGCGGTCTGAAGGGCGCTCGCCAATTGCATTAGGCAGCTCGAATCGATGGATACCACTGTGGCCGCGCCCGTTCTTCTGATGGCGTCCACCTTGGTCCCGCCCATGGCCCGCGACACATGCTCGAACTTAATGGAGAACGTGCCGCCGAATCCGCAGCATTCCTCGGCAATGTCCATTTCGCGCAGCTCCAGGCCCCTCACATTCGAGAGCAGCCGCCTCGGTCCCTGTTTGATTTTCAGCTCGCGCAGGGCGTGGCAGCTATCGTGATACGTGACCGCGCCATCCCACTTCGCGCCCACGTCCTCCACCTTAGCGACATCCAGAAGAAACTGCGAGAACTCGTAAACCTTCGGCCGGACCTTACCGGCGGAAATCTCTTCGAAGTGATGCGTGATCATTGAGGTGCAGGAACCGGAAGGCACGACAACGTATTCGCTAGCGGCGAAAACTTTACAGAAGTGCCGAGCCACTTGTGCCGCCTCTTCGCGGAATCCGCTATTGAACGCGGGCTGACCGCAACAGGTTTGAGCCTCAGGAAAATCGATCGCGTAGCCGATGCGCTGCAGCACATCCGCCATCGCCAAACCCACCCTCGGAAACAACTGATCCACAAGGCAGGTGACAAATATCGCAACGCGTGCCATGAACCCCTCAGTCTACAATGGGAGTAGTGCAGCGCAGAGAGTTCCTGTTCAGCCTGGCCCTCTGTAGTCTCCCCGCCTTGGGAGCCGACCCTAAGCCTGCGTCCGTACGCGGCAAGCTGGTGCAGGGTCCGGCAGTGCTCACCAAAGACGGCAAGCTCATTCAACTCAGCGGCGACGATGCGACGATGGGTGTTCTGCGGGATGACCGCGTCCTCAAGATCGCGGAGGATTTCGAAGCGGACGGCCATTTCATCGCCGGGGATAAGTTTGCCATTAACCCGATTCACACACGCGCTCTCTTCCTGTATCACGACGGAAAGAAGGAGATGATCACCTACTGGTGCGATGTGTGCTACATCCGGACGTACACCCCAGGGAAATGCTGGTGCTGCCAGGACGAGACTAAACTCGACCTGATCGATCCTGATAAAGTCGATAAGAAATGAAATCAGCCGCTCTGCTGCTGTCCTCCTCCCTACTCATGTCCGCCGCCAATTACTCAGCCCAACAAACGACCGCCGACGGCGTAGCGATTGTGCGCCTCACCGATGCCGCTCATAAGACTCAGGTCTCCATTGTGCCTTCCATCGGGAATATCGCCTATGAGATGAAGGTCAACGGCAAAGACGTGTTCTGGTCTCCGTACAAGAGCGTGGCCGAGTTGCAGCAGAAACACGCACATCTCGGCAACCCGCTGCTTGCGCCGTGGGCGAACCGGATCGCAGGTGATTCATACTACGTGAACGGGAAGAAGTACACGCTGAATCCTGAGCTGAAAAACTTTGGCTACGATGGCAATCACAATCCGATTCACGGTCTTGTCTTATACGCATCGGAGTGGAAGGTGACCGGCACGAAGGCTGACGATGAATCAGCGGAAGTCACCAGCCGGTTGGAGTTCTGGCGGCGTCCCGATTGGATGGCGCAGTTCCCGTTCGCACATAACCTGGAGATGACGTATCGCCTCAAGAACGGAACGCTGGAAGTAGTGACGACGATCGAGAATCTGTCGAGCGAACCGATGCCGGTGGCGATCGGCTACCACCCGTATTTCACCCTGAGCGATGCACCGCGCGACCAGTGGAAAGTACACTTGCCGGTGAAAGAGCACCTGGTTCTGAACGATAAACTGATTCCGACCGGCGAACACAAAGCGACCGAGTTGGCGGACCCGCTCAGCCTGCAAGGCAACAAGCTGGACGACGGCTTTTCTGGCCTGCAGCGAAACAGCAATGGATTAGCGGAGTTCTGGGTTCAGGGGAAGAACGAAAGGGTGTCGGTCCTGTACGGACCGAAGTATCCGATCGCAGTTGTCTATGCGCCCCCTGGCCGCAACTTTATCTGCTTTGAGCCAATGGCCGCACCAACGAACGCGTTCAACCTGGCGCACGAGGGGAAATACAAAGAGCTGCAATCTGTGAGCCCGGGCGGCAAGTGGACCGAAAGTTTCTGGATTCGGCCGAGCGGTTTCTAGTGCGAAGTGGAGGCGGGCAATTCCCAGCGCAGGGTTTCCACCACGCTGCGCTGTTCCTTCACGAAGACCTCGAGCTTGAAGATGATCAGAGGCGCGACGTGCCGGTAGAGCACAGATCCGTTTACTAGCTGCGCAGGATCCATCTGAACGGCCTTGCTGTCCGGGCCTTCCGTGATCGTGAGCAGACCTTTGGACGCATTCCGGATAGCGGACGAGTCTTTGTCCCACTTCACCATGACGTTATCATCCACGCGCGTGGCATGCAGATTCAGCGAATAAGGATCGGCCGCGGCCGAGCCTGTCTGCGGCACAATGGGATTCGGAGCGAACTGCGACCCAACGGCAAGTCCAAGCAGCACCAAAGCAACGCCGAATACCCCCCAGGCCAACCGCTTCTTCCAAGCCGGCCGCTGCTGCCGTTCATAAGCGCTGAACATCTCCCGGGAAGGCTCGGGGTCCCGCAGGCGAACCGGTTCAGGCGCCGGCGCTGGGGTTTCCGCTTTAGTTGCCGGGGCAATCGATTCTGCGGCCGGCTCCTGCCGGTCTTGGTGCGCCGGGCGCTCATGCCGCTCGCCGCGCTCCGGACGCTCATTCGGAGAGACGCCCCCGCCCAGTTCACGCCGGCGGAACGGAAACTCCAGCCGAGTCGATTCGGTCTGCAGCGTCCCGCCCTCCTGCAGAAAGAAGCCGGCCACGCTGGCTCTGGTTGCGAACGGTTTCACGAGCAGCAGCACGTGCAATGGATCCGGGAAATACTCACGAAAGAACCGCACATCCTGGTCGTCAAGCGAGAGCCCCTCCCGCGTGTTGCTGCGATAGTAGCCGACGGTATATACCTTTTGATTTACCGAAGGGTCGTGTTCTGCGAGCGATTTGCGGAAGCGCTGCAAATCAGCCTGGGACAGGATGTAGGAGGGACCGAATGCATACTCGCACCCGACCGGCTCGAAATCGTCAATAGTGACGACCGTGCCTGCCTCGCCGGTATCGATGCGACCAAGCAGAATACCGCCCACCTCGGCTCCTCTCCGCCGCACCGCCCCGAAGCCGCGCATGACTTCTACGCTCATCCGGTCGATAACAGAGAATTCCAGGTAGATAGAAAAGTTCTTCTCGGGCGGCTGCCAGAGGTAGTAGTCCCCGGCGGTTTCCGTCTTCACCGTAAATCCATCGTAATCTGATGGATGAGAGAAACTCAAGTGAGATGAGCGGGACGCTTTACCTTGTAGCAACACCAATCGGTAACCTGGAAGACATTACGTACCGCGCAGTACGCATTCTACGGGAAGCCGATCTGATTGCCTGCGAGGACACACGTCACACCCGTCATCTGCTGGACCACTACGGCATCGACAAGCGGGCCATCAGTTATCACGAGCACAACGAGGCGGAGCGGGCAGCGGAGCTGGTGCAGCGGCTCCAACAGGGTGAAAACGTCGCGGTTGTAAGTGATGCGGGCACGCCATTGGTTTCCGATCCGGGCTTCCGTGTGGTTCGACAGGCAGTCGCGGCAGGCATCCGCGTGGTACCGATTCCCGGTGCGTCCGCAACATTGACGGCGCTGGCCGGGGCAGGCCTGCCAACGGACGCCTTCTACTTCGGAGGGTTTCTTCCGGCCAAGCAGACGCAACGCAGGCGAGTGCTGGAGGAGTTGCGTTCGCTTGGCTGTACGCTGATTTTCTACGAAGCACCGCACCGGATTCTGGAGACGCTTGAGGATCTGGTGGACACCTTCGGCGATCCGCAAATCGTGCTCACGCGCGAACTCACTAAAATGCACGAGGAGTTCCTCCGGGGAACGGCGAGCGAAGTGCTCGAGCAACTCCGTGCGCGGCCGGCAGTGAAGGGCGAAATGACGCTGCTGGTGGGTGAACCTTCGGTTATGCCCGGAGCGGAGGTCCCTATCCCTGAGGCCGTGCAAGCCCTAGTGGATGCGGGCCTGCCGCGGATGGACGCGATCAAGCGAGTGGCGCGTGAACGCGGACTTTCCAAGCGCGACGTCTACGCGCAGTTCGACAGCGTCAAAACTTAAAGCGCAGGCCAAGTTGCATGCGGCGCGCCGGTTGCGACGAGATCGCGTGGCCGAAAAACGGCGAAGAAAAATTGCCGATATATGTCGTGTAGTTCACCCGATTGGTGACGTTGAACGCGTCGGCGGCAACCGTGAGCGATGGTCCCTTTTCGCCACGCGGTGTGAGCTTGAAGTCATGGGCCCAACGCAGATCGAGATCGAAATAAGAAGGGCCTTGCAACGCATTTCGCCGCACGCCCGCTGGCCGGTCGAGAGCAAGGCCATCATGATTGTCATCGCGTCCCGTAGTTTCGTTAACGGGCGCCGGCGTGTTTATGGAAACAGCCGCCCCGAAGTCGGCCCACTTCCAGCCGCTCACGCTCGCGAGCATATTAAAACGGTGGCGCTGATCGAAATCGGCGCGGCCCCACTCACCGGCCCACGTGGTGCTGTCGGCGGGGAAATAGGTAATGCCGCTGGTGTTGTTCTGCGCCTTGGCCAGCGTGTACTGAGCGAGGCCGGTGAAGTGCTTCCCGAGTTTGCCGCGGAACGAAAATTCGAGCGCATCGCTGACCTGCCGGCCCGCCGACTCGATCTGGCGAATTTGCGAATACGAGGGATCCGGCCGGAATGCGTAGAGAGGGCCGACCGGCGCATTCACGTCGCGCGATCGGAAGAGGCTGACGCCGCGCATGCCGATGTAGCTGACGCTGAGCGTGGCTGCCTTTGCAACCTGGCGCTCGACCCCGGCGCTGTACTGAATCGTGTAGGGAATGTGAAGAGCGGGATCGAGACGTACCACGCTGGGTGCGCTGGAGACACCGCTGCCAGTCACCACGTATCGCCGAAGCAGTACTCCGTCATAGAGCAGCGTATCGACGATCGGCTGAGGGCCGGTACGGTCGTAAAAGAAGCCGCCGCCGGCGCGGATGACGGTCTTTCGGCTCTGGCCTGGAGACCACGCGAGCGCGAAGCGCGGCGCGAAATTGTTCGGATCGTCGTGGAAGTAGTTTTGGTAGTAGTAGCGCAGCCCAATCGATATGCTCAGGCTTTGCGTGACTTGTATCTGATCCTGAATGAACGGGCCGAATACCTTTTCCAAAAAGACGATGTGCCCGCTACCGGCCTGCTGGACGAACGAGTAGGGCCTCGCCTGCTGTAAATCGAGCAGAGTGGCATAAGAATAGACGCCGAGGAATTCACGGCGGTTCGTCATGCCGCGGCGGCTCCAATCGGGGACATCCACGCCGAACTTGAGCACATGCTTACCGTTCGAATAGGTCAGGAGTTCGGTGCCATCCCAGTGCCGCTCGGTGCGATGCAGATCGGCCTGAGCGCCACCTCCCGTAAACGCATCCGGCACCACGATCTTCGGTGCGTTGGTGACGCTTTGGAAAGGGCTGTCGAAGCGACCGGTGAGGAAGCGCAACTGATGGGCAAGATGCGGCGTAACCAGAGCGCGATGGCTGAGCGTGATCTCGTCTTCCCGGAACTCATTGTTGTAGGCGGCCTCGGGCAAGACCGTATCGCCCGCCCCTTGATTCCTGAAATAGCGGTCTTCATACGAGTAGCCGACCCAGATGCTATTGGTGTCACTGAACGCATGGCTGACTCTACCGGAAACGAACAGCCTTCTCGCGGGCGTGTCCAGGTTGCCGCGGAACAATCCGGTGGGCGTCTGGGCAAAGATGATTGCCTGCTGATCGAGTTCCTGGCGGTCGAAGGAAATCAGGAAGCCGTTCTTCCGCGGGTTGAACAGCGGACCGGTGATGGAGCCCTCGTAAATGCGCCGTTGCTCCGGCGGGCGCGTGACCGCGAAGGCATCGCGAGCATTCAGGTGCTCGTCTCGAAAGAGAAAGTTGAGAGTGCCGTGATACTGCGGCGATCCGGCTTTGGTCAGGATCTCGATACGGCCACGGCCTGGACGGGAGAAGACGGCTGAATAGGGATCGTTGTTGATCTGGATCGATTGGATGGCGGAAGGCGAAACGCCAGGACCGTTGGCTTCAACGCCATCGACAACCAGCGTGACTCCGCCCGTCGCGGTTGCTCCCTGGTCGAGGAAGCGCGACATGGTGGAGATGTAGTCCTGATCGAATACGGGCAAAGTCTCAAGCAAACTGCCGCTGACGGTCACTGCGCTGCGATTCGAAGTGGTGTCAGCGCTCACCAGTTCGCCCTCACCCTCGACCGTCACCTCATGGCGCATGGCCTCAAGGCTCAGCGTGACGTCGATGGGTGGAGGCTGCCGACTGCCGACTTTCACAGGGACCTGATATACGTCGAAGCCTAGAAATTTCACGCTGAGCGTGTAGTCTCCGGCCGGCACGGAGCGGAATTCAAAACCGCCCTGAGCATCGCTCTCGGTCTTGAGGTTGAGGCGAGGGCGCTCGCCGCGCAAAGTCACACTGGCGCCTGCGATTGCGGAGTGGGATGGGTCCTGAACCGTGCCCCTCAAAGACACGTTCGGCACAGCACGCAAGCCGAGCGCGAGAAGAACTATCCAAACAGAAGCCCGGAGCATTGTTCTCTCTATCCTACTGCTCCCATCGGCATTCTTTTTGTGATAATTTACCCCTGCCGCAGGACTGAACACATGAAGAAGAAAATCACCGTTACTATCAACGGGACAACTCACTCTCACGAAGTTGAGCCCCGTCTGCTCTTGATCCACTACATCCGTGAGGTCGTCGGACTGACGGGCCCTCACGTCGGATGTGAGACGTCGATCTGCGGAGCCTGTACCGTCGCCCTCGATGGAAAGGCGGTGAAGGCCTGCTCGCTGTTCGCGGTCCAGGCCGACGGCCGACAAATTCTGACGATCGAAGGGCTGGCGCATGACGGAATCCTGCATCCAATTCAGGAAGCCTTCTGGAATGAGCACGGGTCGCAGTGCGGGTTCTGCACGCCGGGCATGATTATGGCCTCGAGGCAACTGCTGGAGCGGAATCCGGACCCGAGCGAAGCGGAAATCCGGCACGGTCTCGAAGGCAACCTGTGCCGCTGCACAGGGTACCAGCACATTGTGAATGCGGTGAAGGCCGCGTCGGCGGTGGGAGGCAATTGAATGGGCACTACGACAGTCACCAAGACCGATACGCTGGTTGGCAAACGGATACGGCGCCGCGAAGATCCACGGCTGATTACGGGCACAGCAACGTATGTCGAAGACATTCGGATGCCAGGGATGCATCACGCATGCATCCTGCGGAGCCCGCACGCGGCGGCGCGAATCAAGTCCATCGACACGAAGGCGGCTAAGGAACTGCCTGGGGTACTGGCGGTTTATACAGGGGCAGACGTACGCGAGGTGGGACCCGTGCCGTGCGGCGCTTCCCTGCCCGGGCTGCGCGTTCCCCATCATCACATCCTGGCGCAGGATCGCGTGTACTTCGTCGGACATCCGATCGCGGTGGTAGTCGCGACAGACCGGTACGTCGCGCGTGACGCCGCCGACCGGATCGATGTGGAATACGAGGAGACAGTGGCGGTTGCCGATCCGGAGAAGGCACTGGCGGAGGGGGCTCCGGCAGTTCATCCCGAGTGGCCGGACAATGTGGCATTCACTTTTCACCAGGATGGCGGCGATACCGAGAAGGCATTTGCCGAAGCCGAGGTGATTGTGAAGCAGCGGATCACGAGCCAGCGCCTGATTCCTACCTCAATGGAGACCCGTGGCGTAGTCGCCGAATGGCGTAGTGGAGAGAAGCAGCTCACCATCTACTCGTCCACCCAGATTCCCCACCTGATGCGCACGCTGGTGGCGCAGATGCTCGGCGTGCCGGAAAACAAACTGAGAGTGATCACGCCCGAGGTCGGCGGCGGCTTCGGCAGCAAACTGAACGTCTACGCGGAAGAGGCGCTGATGGGCTTCGTCGCGATGAAGACGGGCAAGCCGGTGAAGTGGATCGAATCGCGGCGGGAGAACTTCCTCTGCACGATCCACGGGCGCGGGCACGTGGATTACTTCGAGCTGGCAGCGAAGAAGGACGGAACGATTCTAGGACTGCGGCTGAAGCTGATTCAGGACTTGGGCGCGTACCACCAGCTTCTGACACCTGCGATCCCGACGCTGAGCGTTCTCATGATGCCGGGGTTGTATAACTTCCAAAATGTCAGTGCCGATATCATCGGCGTTTTCACAAACTGCGTTCCCACTGATGCGTACCGCGGCGCTGGGCGGCCTGAGGCGACGCATGGAATAGAGCGCATGGTGGATATTCTGGCGGCAGAACTGAAGATGGATCCGGCGGAGATCCGGTTCAAGAATTTCGTCAAGCCTGACGCCTTCCCATACGCGACCGCGACCGGGCTCAGCTACGACAGCGGGAACTATGCGGCGCCGCTGAACAAGGCGCTCGAACTCGTAGACTATGCGGCGATACGCAAAGAGCAGGAAGCCGCGCGCAGCCAGGGGCGTTTGATGGGGATTGGCATCTCGACATACGGCGAGATCTGCGCCATCGGGCCCTCGCCTGCCACACCGGCGGGCGGTTGGGAGAGCGCGACCGTGAAGATAGAGCCCTCGGGAAAAGTGACCGTGATGACCGGAGCGTCGCCGCATGGACAGGGCGAAGAGACCACATTCGCGCAGATTGCGGCGGACGAACTGGGCGTGGATATCGATGACGTGCTCGTCGTTCATGGAGACACCGCAGTGGTGCAATACGGGATCGGCACGTTCGGGAGCCGCGGCACCGCAATTGGCGGAACGGCGCTGTACTTCGCGCTCCAGGACCTGAAGGCAAAGATCAAGAAATTCGGCGCGATGCTGCTGGACTCGGAGGACATCAGTTTCGGGAGAGGACGGGTGACCTGCAACCGCACGGGAAAATCGGTCAGCGTCGCCGAGATCGCGGGCGCTTCTTATCGTGCGTTGAAGCTGCCGCCGAATACGGAACCGGGCATGGTGGCGACGCACTTCTGGGAGCCGCCGAACTTTACGTTCCCATTCGGCGCACATATCGTGATCACCGAAATCGACCGGGAGACCGGCGCCATTGCGATCAAGCGATACATCGCCGTGGATGATTGCGGCAAGATGATCAATCCCCTGATCGTCGCGGGACAGGTGCATGGTGGGGTGGCGCAAGGCCTCGGGCAGGCGCTATTCGAACAGGCAGTGTACGACGAAAGCGGCCAGCTCATTACCGGCGAATTGATGGACTACGCAATTCCGAAGGCTACGATGGTCCCGTGGATCGAGAGCAGCCACACAGAGACCCCTTCCCCGGTCAACCCGCTGGGCGTGAAGGGTGTGGGCGAAGCAGGAACCATCGGCTGCTCGCCGGCCGTGGTGAATTCGGTGGTGGATGCACTGAAACCTCTCGGCGTGCGTCATATCGACATGCCTCTTACGCCGGAGAAGATTTGGAAGCTCATTGAAGGAGCGCAGGCATGATTCCCAATGAATTCGACTATTCTGCCCCGGCCACTCTCGCCGAAGCCTTGACGTTACTGGAACAGGGGGGCAAGCCGCTGGCGGGCGGCATGAGCCTTGTGCCGATCATGAAACTGCGTTTGGCCTCCCCGGAGCACGTTGTAGACTTAACACGCATTCCAGCTCTGAACGAGATCCGGCTGGATGGAGACAGGATCCGCATCGGAGCGCTCGCAACGCACTATGAGGTGGAATCGTCTTCGCTGATTCGCGCAAAGTGCCCGCTCTTGCACTATGCAGCGTCTGCGATTGGCGATGTTCAGGTCCGCAATATGGGGACAATCGGCGGCAGCGCGGCTCATGCGGATCCGGCTGCCGATTACCCGGCGTCGCTGTTTGCGCTGGAAGCACAATTTACGCTCGCGAGCAAGACTGGAGAGCGGACCGTCGGCGTCGAGGAGTTCTTCATTGAAACGTTCCTGACCGCACTGAAACCGGGAGAATTGATCCGCGAGATCAGCGTGCCTGTGGAGGCTCCGGATGCCGGCGTAGCGTACGGGAAACTGGCGCAGCCTGCGTCCGGGTATGCAGTGGTCGGGATTGCGGCGCGCATCCGTAAGCAGGAGGGGAAGATCGAGTGGGCTCGCGTGGGTGTGACCGGGCTGGCAGGCAAAGCTTTTCGGGCTGTAAACGTGGAGAAGCTGCTGGAGGGTACGCCCGGAGATGACGCTTCGATCCGCCATGCGGTGAGTGTGATTCACGAGGGCGTGGAGGCGATCTCGGATCTGCATGCTTCGGCGGAGTACCGCGCGCACATGGCACGAATCTACGCCGCCCGCACATTGCGAACCGCGGTGGCGAGGACTTCGTGAAGATCAGCGGCAGCTATACGCTGGCTGTGCCACAGCAGAGGGCCTATGAACTCTTGCAGAATCCGGACGTATTGGCGCGATGCATGCCCGGTTGCGACCGGCTGCAGAGAGTGGGTCCTGATGAATACGAGATGAAGATGAAGATGGCCCTGGCATCGATGTCGGGCCTGTTCGATGGAAAGGTGAGGATTGCCGATCAATCGCCTCCCGACAGCTTCCGCTTGATTGTGGAAGGCAATGGGAAGATCGGGTTTCTTAAGGGCAATGGCCTGCTTCGGCTGACTCCGCAGGACAATACGACCTTGGTGGCGTATGAGGGTGATGTTCAGGTGGGTGGGACGATCGCCTCGGTAGGACAGCGCTTACTGGATACGACGGCGAAGATGATGATCAAAAAGTTCTTCGATCAGATGGCGGGGGCTGCAAGTGGGTAGGATGGGCCGCGAAGCGCGTATCGCGGCCCGAAGGCATTAGTACTGCTGCCGTTTGTGGGCAGTCGCACGATCATAAACAAAGCCGCCGGCACCTCCGGCGAGGGCGCCAATGGCTGCTCCTTTACCTCCACCAGCGAGGGCGCCAATGGCGGCGCCGACGCCCGCGGACCCGGCTACGATGGCCGCTGACTTTTTTTTCGTGCGCGTCGTGGTGATAGTCCGGGGCTCACGATACGTAGTGGTGTGAGTTTCCTGAACCGTGCTCCGTTCCTGCGCGACCGCCGGCTCCTCGTGGCGGACCACTACAGGCGAAGATCGTACGTACCGATG
This sequence comes from uncultured Solibacteraceae bacterium, assembly GCA_964464925.1. Lineage (GTDB taxonomy): Bacteria > Acidobacteriota > Terriglobia > Bryobacterales > Bryobacteraceae > CAYXLI01. The sequence goes on from CAYXLI010000006.1 coordinate 130,759, forward strand.
GCGTTCCAGCGGAGCGCCCGTCTCTGGCGCAGTCGCTGCAGGAGGCTGCGCAAGCTGATTGGCCGGAACGGCAGCCGGTAACGCGACGGGCTGCTGGTAGACGTTCGCGGCTGGGGCCGGCTCGCGGCTACAACCCACCATTGCGAGAGTGCTAGCGACTGCTAACATACTGGATAATAAGTGTTTATTCATATTTTGTTGCCTCCTAACGGTTTAGACTCGAACCGGCGCAACTGTGTTGCACGCATATCATTAAACTGGCGTTAACCTTTCTATTTTCAGGGACTTGCAATCCAAACCTCTTGCACGTTTAGTTCCCAAACGTCGTATGTTATGAGATACTTGAGCTTAGAGAGCGAACCGCAGGTAAAATGACGCAGTTGAACGAGGCAATCGCCCGTTATCACAAGCTCCTCGAGAGCGAACCCTACAGAGATTTAGCGTGGGCCGAAGCGTTGGAAGAGCGCATGCGCGCTGAGCACCTGAACTCTGTTTCCCGAATGATTGCGCCAGTCCTGCGTCCGCACTTCATCACACAGCGTCAATATCAGAATCTCACGAAAGCGGCGGAAGCTCTCTACTCCGCAATCAACCGTATCGAACAGCTTGCGTTGGGAACGCCGGCACTGATGGCTCGCATGGAGATGCTTCCCGCGGAGAAGATGCTGGCGAGCGTGAATCCGGGGTATTCGTACCTGGCGGTCACATCGATGCTGGATACACACCTGAACAACGGCACACTGCGGTTCGTCGGTTATCAGGCGGACACGCCGAATGGTGTTGTGTATGGCGAAGCGTTGAACAATCTGTTCTATGAGACCGAGCCGGTGAAAGAGTTCCGGAAAAAGTACAAGCTGACGAAGGTCGGCTCAACGAAGCCGCTGCTGCAATCGCTGCTGAAGGCGTATAAGGAATTCGGGGGGAAGAAGCACCCGAACGTCGCGATTCTTGAATTTCGCAATCCATTCCAGGGCGGGGATTCCGGAGAATACCAGCTTCTCACAGAGCTTTTCAGGCGCGAAGGTTACGCCACGCAAGTCGCCTCTCCGGATCAGTTGGAATATCGCGGCGGGGTATTGCGCCGGGGCGATTTCGAAATCAATCTCATCTACCGGCGCGTGAAGGTCTCCGAGTTTCTGGTGCGCTTCGATCTGACTCATCCGCTGGTCCGCGCATACCGCGATAAAGCCGTATGTGTGGTGAACAGTTTCCGTTCCGAACTGGCGCAGAAGAAGGCTATTTTCGATCTGCTCACGGACGAGACCATCACTGGAAGTTTCCCGGCGGCGGAGCGGCGCGCCATTCGCGATTTCATCCCCTGGACTCGCGTGGTCTCCGCGACGAAGACAACGTACAACGACCAGACTGTGGATCTGCCGGAATTCATTCTGCAGAACCGCGAGAAACTGGTGCTGCGGCCGAACGACGATTCGGGGGATCGGAATACGTTTACCGGAGCGGCGATGGATGCCAGTGCATGGGAGCGCGCGTTGAAGGTTGCCAGCCGCGGTTCGTATGTGGTGCAGGAAGTGGTGCCACCGGCTCGGTTCACATTCCCGGTGAACCGGTATGGAAGCCTCGACATGCAAGAGATGCAGGTGGATGTGCAGCCGCATGCATTCCTCGGTAAGGTGAACGGGTGTTCAAGCTGGCTGTCGGCGGGGGGGACAGGGTTCTCCACAGTGTCTGGACTGGCCCCCACGTTTCTCTTGGAAGGCAAGTAGCCCTACTACTCTAGTTCCAGGCTGCGCCATAGGTACCAGGCTGCAACCGAGCAGTATGGCTCCCAGCGCTTGCCAATTCGGGCGACATCCTTCGGCGTCGCTTTGCGTCTCATGCGGTACGCTCTCTGCACTGCCTTTTGAATTCCGAGATCGCCTACGGGCAGAACATTGGGCCTGCGCATCGCAAACATCAAAAACATCTGCACCGTCCAGACGCCGACCCCTTTGACCTGAGTGAGATGCTCGAGAACATGTTCGTCTTCCATCTCCAGGAGTTTCTCAAACACAAGTTCGGCGCGGGCAGTTCGGCCGGCAAGATCCAGAACATAAGCCGCCTTTTGCTTCGATAAACCGAGGGAGCGCAAGTCATCAAAGCTAAGGCGCAGCACTTGCTCCGGGGTAATCGAGCCTCCGGCCGCTTCCACGATGCGGCCGAAGATAGTAGAGGCTGCCTTTCCACTCAGTTGCTGGTAGACGATGGAGCGGGCCAGATTCTCGAAGGTCGGGTCGCGATACTGCATGCGGTAAGGGCCGACGCGTTCGATAATATCAGCAAGTACAGGGTCGGCGGATCTGAGGTGTAGTATGGCTTTGCGCATGGAACCTGCTGATTCTCCGGTGCATCCCTAATTTTATGCGAAAGGCCTGGCTTGCCTTGATCCCGCTTGCCGCAGTGGGGGTTGCCATTGCACAGGAAGAGCGCGTGCTCAAGGTGGATGTCGATCTGGTGAACCTGCTGTTCACGGTCCGCGAGAAAAAGGGTGGACTGGTCGGCGACCTGACTAAAGACGACTTCACGGTCTTTGAAGATGGCAAACAGCAGACTATAAAGATGTTCTCGCGGGAGACAGATATTCCGCTCACGCTAGGGCTTCTGGTGGACGTAAGCCGAAGCCAGGAGAGGCTGATCGAAACCGAAAAGAACGCCGCAAATCAGTTCTTGAGCAAGGTGCTGCGGCCGAAGGATATGGCGTTTCTGATCAGCTTCGGATCCGATGCGGAATTGCTGCAGGACATGACCAACTCGCCCAAGCTGCTGAAGGCAGGCTTGGATGGCCTGAAGCTGAGTTCCGATTTCGGCGGGTTGACTTCAGGCCCGGTGCCGACCGCCCATAAACCGAAGGGCACCATCCTCTATGACGCCGTCTATCTGGCAGCGCACGATCAGTTGAGGAACGAAGTTGGACGCAAGGCGGTGGTGCTGATCACGGATGGCATGGACCAAGGGAGCCACTATACGCGCGACCAGGCGATCGAAGCGGCGCAACGGGCAAACGTGATCATCTACAGCATTTACTATGTAGACCATGCCGCTTACGGCGGGGGATTCGGCTTCGTAAGCGATGGCGAGTTGAAGCGTATGTCGGAAGAGACCGGCGGGCGCGTATTTCACGTGGACCGGAACAATTCATTGCAGCAGATTTTCGATCAGCTCCAGCAGGAGTTAAGGACGCAATACGTGATCACCTACACGCCGACCAACTCGGTGAAAGATGGAGCGTTCCGCCGGGTTGACGTGAAGACGAGCCGCAAAGATTTGAAGGTGCAGGCGCGCAAAGGCTACTACGCGAGTGCGAATTAGGCGCTCTGCTGCACTTGCTCCCGCCCGGCCCGATACGCAGCAATCGCTTCGGGCATACCCGGCATGGGCGTGATACCTGCTCGTTCGATCTTGGCGTTTGAGAGCGCTGAAAATTTCGGGCGTTTCGCCGGGGTGCGGTATTCGCGCTCATCGGTGGGCGTCAGGGAAGGCCGCAGTCCGAACTCTTCGAAGATCAGTTTGGCGAAGTGAAACCACGAGATCGGCGTGCCGCCGCCGATGTGAAAGACCCCCGTTAGATTCTTTTCGATACACTCTATTGTGCGCTCCGCAAGTGCCGGTGCATAAGCAGGGCTTGCGATATGATCTTCCACTACGCGAATCGGCTTGCCTGACTCCGCTAGGCGCAGCATGGTCTCCACGAAGTTCCCCCGGTTCGTGCGCAAACCTGCCGGGCCGTAAACTCCGGAAGTGCGGAGAATGAGTACGTTATCCAGATAGGCCTGCGCATATAGCTCCCCTGCGAGTTTCGAGACTGCATAAGCGCCGGTGGGATGCGTATGGTCTTCTTCGGTGTACGGACGTCCTAACGTGCCGTCGAACACATAATCCGTAGAAAAGTGGATTAGGCGTGCATCGATCTGGCGGCAAGCCAGAGCTATGTTCCGAACCGCGAGTGCGTTGCCATTGTAGGCCGAGGCAGGATCCTTCTCTGCCAAGTCCACCTGATTGTAGGCGGCCGCATTCACCACAATCGCCGGATCGATTTCCGCCAGGGTGTGCTCTACTTTTCCCGCATCGGTTACATCGACTCCAGCGCGATCAAAACCCGTTACGGTGTACCCACCATTCCGGAAGACACGCATCAACTCGACGCCGAGTTGGCCGCCGCATCCGAAGACCAAAACTTTTTTGGACATTCAACGTGAGGATAGCAAACCAGCGCCTCGCGTCTGTGATAGATTTGCGCGCATGAGATTCGGTTTGGTTCTGTTCTGCCTTGTTGCCGCGCACGGGCAAGTCTTTCACCTCAGTAAAGAGGAAATGATCAAATACACCGCAAAGAATCCGTATGAACGATTTGAGGATGGGCGGCCGAAGGTGCCCGATTCCGTGCTGGAGCGTATGCGCGGACTCTCGATCGAAGAGATCTGGGCAGTACTTCCAGGAAAGGGTTACACCAATCAGTTCGACGGAAATTGGCGGCTGCTGCATCCGGAGAAGAAGCTGATTGGCCGTGCGGTTACTGCCCAGTTCATGCCAACACGGCCGGACGTGAACGACGTCATCACCAGAGAAGGCCGGGCCAAAGGGCACAACGGTGGCCAGAACCAGTGGGTGATCGATCAATTGCAGAAAGGCGACGTGATCGTGGTGGATCTTTTCGGAAAAATCGAAGGCGGCACGTTTGTTGGAGACAACTTGGCGACTTATATTTACGCGGCAACAGGCACCGGCATGGTGGTGGATGGAGCGATTCGCGATCTCGAAGGAATACACCCGATCGACATGGCAGCTTATTTCCGCGGTGTACATCCTTCTGCGATCAACAGCGTGATGCTGACAGGCGTAAATGTGCCAATCCGGATTGGAGGCGCGACGGTTCTACCGGGTGACGTAGTGTTCGGCGATATGGGCGGCGTCTATTTCGTTCCACCGGAGCACGTTGAGGAGATCTTGAAAAAAGCCGACGTGACGCACGTGCATGATGAGTGGACCAAGAACAAGTTCCTCACAGAATCGGGCAAGTGGAAGTCGAGCGATCTATACTCCAGTCCTCGCGATCCGAAGGTGAAAGCAGAGTACGAAGAGTATCTGAAGAAAAAGTTGGGCACAAAGTAAAAACGAGGGGCGCGGTCGGCAAACCGCGCCACGTTTACCAGATCAGTCGCATGGCGAATTGGAACTGCCGGGCCGGATCCGAGTTCGCCAAGCCAGCAATGGGGCGGAGGAACGTGGAGAGCGGATAGGCCCCATTCCCGTAGATCGCATTCACCTTAATTGCATTCAGGCGATTGCCAACGTTGAACACCTCGCCACGGCACTCAAGGGCGACGCGTTCGGTGATGCGAACACGCTTGGATAACGACAGGTCCACATTCGCCTGAGAAGATCCCCGGAAGGAATTGCGGCCGAAGCCGGCTGGGCGGTCCGACTGGATGCCGTCCCCGTTGTTGTCAGCACCGGTGAGGGGATTCACCGGAAGTCCCGAACCGAACGTGGCTACGCCGGCGAACTGTACATCGTAAGGCAGGAAGAGAACCCCATGACCGACGAAACGGTGCCGCTGGTAGAAATCGCTAGGTCCGCGCTCGGCGGAACCTGTGTTGCCCCAGTCGTTTGGAATGCCGGTGTCAGGTTCACCGAAGAACATTGAGTAGTTGGCGGACGACAAGTACACGTAGTGGGCTTCCACCTGGTAGTGACGAGCGAAGCGGCGTGAGAGGCCGAGGTCGGCGGCGTCGTACAGAGAGGAACCGCTGTTCTCGATGATTGCCATGGTGCGAAACTCAGAAACTGCACGGGTAGCATCGGCCTGTGCGGCAGTGCGCATCTGCCCAGGCGCGGTACGCGGAAACGGTGCGGGCGCATTGGCATCGCGAACACGCATCTGTTTCATCGTGTGGGCATGGATGCCGTCCAGGGTGAGCAGCCAGCCGCCGAAGAGTTTCTGTTGGATTCCAAGAGAGAACTGCATACTATACGGATTCAGGATCCGGCTAGGAGGCAGGTAGATATCGCGACGGGCCGCGGCCGCTCGCGCCGGGGGATCGCTCAAGGAGTTCGGGAACTGAGGAAAGCCAGGATCGCCGGGAAACAGCGTGTAGGATGCCGTGGGCGAATTCAGGCCCTGTGTATAGAAACGCCGCGTGATGTACAGATAGTACTGGTCATAGAACAAGCCGGCACCCGCGCGGATGACCGTACTTCCCTTCCCTGTTGGGTCATAGGCGACCCCGATACGGGGGGCGAAATTGTTCCGGTCCGAGGTAATGGATTGGAGTTCGTGTCTGAGGCCGATGTTGGCGGTGAGCTTTGGAGTCCAGTGGATATCGTCCTGGAGGAATGCCGTCGCGATGGTCTGGCCGTAGCGGAGTTGCGCCGCGCCGAAGGTCTGAGTGTACTGCTGGATCTTCGGCCCGGCAAACCGGTACTCGCCAAAGGGCGTGAAACTGTAATCGCGCGCCAGGACGCGAATGTAATCTCCGCCCCCGTGGAAGGAGTGGCGGCGGCTATTCCAGTTGTAAACGTCGCCGACCTGAGCCGTTTCGGTGCGCACTATCGAGTTTGCCGAACCGCCCTCTGTGCTAAAGTTCGGCTTCACGATTGAGATCTGCGGGTAGAGCGCGCGCGTGTTGGATGGGATCGTATTCGCGTAGCTGATGCGGAACTGATTGACGGCAGTTCCGAAAACAGAGTTCAGGGCGGCTTGGGATCCGACGCTTTGGGTGATGCTGAGTTGAGCGGCGTTCGGCTGGACGAACCCACCTACACGGTCATTCGGGTTATCGTTGTCTCCGCGATTTGCGTTCAGCCGGAAGGTGAGGCTATGATGCGCCCACAAACGGTGGTCAAGGCGAGCAAGCGCGTACCACTCGTGTAAAGTGCCTAGATAAGAAGTGGGCTGAGGCGGCTTTGTTGTAGGTCCTCAAAATTGGCGAAAAACTGAGTCCGATTCCGGACGACCGGGCCGCCGGCCGAGGTTCCAGCCTGGAGGCGCTCGTTCGGAAGGCGCCGGTCGGAGACGGGCGGGGCTGCCTGGATGCCGCTGGGACGGAGGAAGCCGAACGCCTCGCCATGAAATTCATCTGTTCCTGATCTAGTAACGATGGCCAGGATGCCTGCCGAGGAGTTGCCGTACTCCGCAGAGTACTGATTCGTGAGGATTTTCAGCTCCTGTATGGCTGAGACCGAGACCGTTTGCTGCGCTGCGTTGGCGAATACCGAATCGTAGTTGCTAGCCCCGTCGAGCGCGTGAAAGGTATGCCGGAAGGAGTTGCCATTAAAGGACAAACGGGACGCAGCGTTGCCATCAGAACCCTGTCCCTGTGTATTCCGGACGTGAGGATCAAGCATCGCGAACCGGGTTGCGCTGCGGCCATTCGACGGCAGGCTGGCGAGCCGCTCAGCGTCTACGGTCTGGCTGATTTCTGGAGAATCGGTTCGTACAGGTGGGATCTCCGCCTCAACTGTAACGGCCTCGGACTGGGGAATCACTTCCAAATATAACCGGATCCCTACGGCGCCAGCGATATCCACCGCGAAGCTCTGATAAACCATACGCTGAAAACCCGTGGCAGCCACCACCAACCGGTAATCCGCGGCAGGAGCAAGGCCTGAAAACACGTAATGGCCCTGTACGTCCGTGGTCGCCTCCTGGTGTGAACTCTCTGATTCCAGAACTAGTTGGGCTCCCGGGACGGGCACATCGGAATTCTTCACCGAAACCGTTCCCTGAACGTTGGCTGCAACGGCCAAACCTGTGGCGAGTGTTACAACATACAGCAAAGGCGTGATTTGTTTGAGCAGAGTTCGAAGGGAGGAACCGGAAACGCCGGTCACAGTTGCAATCATGATGCAAGTCTAAAGCAATATGGCCTCCATCCCAGCATTTCTCATTTAATCAGATGCAAATGGATTTCAACTCATACATATCAGACCTGAATGGTCGTATATCACTCAATCTGGATATCCGGCTGCGCCAAACCGCGCAAAAGGAGGGTCGAGCGGGGAATTGTGACGTGTTAACCCTAGGCCGTGTCACCTTGACCCATCGTGGCGAATGGGTTAAAGTGCAAGTTTAGGTGTAGTTAAAAACCCAATGTAAGGGCAAGAATGACCAGACAAACCTTTCCGCCGATACTGCTGTTCTGTGCCTTCATTGTCCTCCTCTCCAGTTGCACCACCGCTAGCAAACCTCAGAAGTTCGCAATGTCGTTCCTCCCTCCGGCGCCTAAAACCGCAGTGGTGACCCACTTTACGGATACGCCGATCGTGGAGCACAGCAAGTTCCTGGCTGAAACCCCCACCTTTATCTATCCGAACATACAAGTCCCAAACAAGCCGACTGCCACGGACGCCAGGATTGCGCGAGCGAACGAGCGGTATGAGAGCGGCCGTAGGCTGTACCAGGCCGGCAACATGGAAGGAGCAAGGAAAGAATTCGACCGTGCAGTTGAAATTCTGCTCAATGCGCCTGAGGATTTGAGTGATCGCGTCAAGGTAGAAAAAAGACTGGAAGAGCTGGTTTCGACGATACACCGGATCGACGTGAATAGCCTGGGAGCCGGAGACCTGGGCGGGCAACCGGGTTACGACAAGGCTCCGCTGGAAGACATTCTGGAGATGACGTTTCCGATCGACCCTAATCTGAAGCCGCGCGTAAAGGAACAGGTGCTGGCGACTACTTCGGCTCTCCCTCTGGAAGTTAATGATGCGGTCCTCAGCTACATCCATTTCTTTTCGAGCGAGCGCGGCCGGCGGACGCTGATGGCCGGCCTGAAGCGCTCCGGCCGGTATCGCCCGATGATTTCGCGGATTCTGAAGGAAGAAGGCGTTCCCCAGGAGCTGATTTATCTGGCGCAGGCCGAATCCGGCTTCTTCCCCCGAGCCGTTTCCAACATGGCTGCGACGGGGATGTGGCAGTTTGTGAAATTCCGCGGGCAGGAATACGGCCTGCTGCAAACGGCGTACACGGACGATCGGCTGGACCCTGAGAAAGCAACGCGGTCCGCCGCCAGGCATTTAAAGGATCTATATAACGAGTTCGGTGACTGGTACCTGGCTATCGCAGCGTATAACTGCGGACCGGGCAATGTAGAGAAAGCGGTGCAGCGCACGGGCTATGCGGACTTCTGGCAGCTTCGCGACCGCAACGTACTTCCCCGCGAAACCACAAACTATGTCCCGATCATTCTGGCCATCACCATCATGGCGAAGAACCCGAAGTACTATGAGCTGGAAGGTCTGGAGATGGACCCGGCGCTCGAGTACGAGACAGTCAAGCTGACCTCTCCTACGCACCTGACACTGATCTCGGACCTGGCAGACCGGTCTGTAACCGATCTGCGCGAGCTGAACCCCTCCCTGCTCGGGAATCTGGCTCCAGCCGGGTACGAGTTGCGTTTGCCTAAGGGCGTGAGGGAGACACTGATCGCCGGGCTTGAGACCGTGCCGGAGAACCGGCGGGCATCCTGGCGGATTCATCGCGTGACTCAGGGCGATACCATCGCCTCCATTGCCAAGCGGTACAACACCCCGGCAAACTCGATTCTGGCAGCAAATAACCATGCAGCGGATCCGGAAGTGGGCAACCTGCTGGTAATCCCGACATCGCTGCAAGAGACGAAACCGCATGCCGCTACGTCGAAGCACGCAGCCGGAAGGAAGCCTGTCTCTGGTAGCCATGGACGGTCATCGGCTACTGTTGTGCGGAACGGGAAGACGCGTAAGGCGAGCAGTTCTTCTTCGGCCAAGAACGGTCCGCGCCGATCGGTTACGCTGCAGCGCGCCAGCTTGCGCTAAAACATCCTGATTGAAATTTGTCGCGGGCGCATTCTGGTGCGCTCCCTGTTGTTCGAAGGGCAAGAAACTCGTGCAGGGCTATTGCCTTCACGCGAAAACGCGTTATTCTAAGTCTGAAATACGTGCCACAGGAGGCTCACTGCATGCCGCTAGGCCGCTGGTTAGCGCCGGACGACGAGGACGAGATGGATGATTTCGAGTACGACGACGAGCATGTTGACGTCGAATCGGAGATAGGCGAGTACCGTTCGGAAGATGAGGATGAGGATCTGGACGACGTCGCTATTACCAACGAGGGCTCAGAGGAAGAACCCGTCAAGAACAATATCGAGGAAAAGGAACCGCCGGTGACGGAGACTCCTAAGCCGCCAGCTACGCCGGCAACAGGAGAACTCGCGGGCGAAACCAAGGAAGAGGCTCCGGCTAAGAAGGTGGCAAAGCCTATTCCCCTGCGCAAGAAGAAGCCTGCCGGGAAAGCTCCGGTGAAGGCGGCCAAGACAGGCGGCGCGGGTTCCGCCAAGAAGGCAGCACCGAAGAAGGCAACACCGAAGAAGTCCGCTCCGAAGAAAGCGGCACCGAAAAAGTCTGCAGTAAAGAAGACGGCAGTCAAAAAGGGAGGACCAAAGAACTTGGCAACGAAGAAAGCCCCCGGCAAGAAGGCAGCTCCTAAGAAAGCCGCGCCGAAGAAGGCAGCGCCCAAGAAGGCGATGAAGAAGGCCGCACCGAAGAAGGCGTCGGTGAAGAAGATGCCTTCGAAGAAGGCCGCACCTAAGAAGGCCACAAAGAAGGCCGCTGCAAAGAAGAAGCGGTAGGCAGGGAAATTCGGTAGTAGTGAAACGGGCGGTCGTCAGGCCGCCCGTTTCTTTTGAAGATTACTTCTTGCCTACTACGTCGCGGCAGCGTTCGTATAAGCCGATCAACGCGTCAGCGTACTCTTCGGGAGTGCGGCCCGCTTTGCTGCCGTAGCCAGCCCCTGAAGCGCCCTTGCCGTACCCGGTGGTGACCGCAATGAACTTCATCAATTCCAGCGCGACCTCATCTTTCGTGTTCTGCGCCTGTTCTTTCTTGTCCTTGTCCTTGTTGTCTTCAGCCATGAAGTGCAAAATCCTCCGTTAGAATAAAACTCTAGGTTACTCTACTGATGCCCGTACGTGCCCGTACGCTGGTTCGAAAGATGCGCGGCGGCGCACAAGCACACCTGATGGAGGCCGACGACGGCAACTTCTGGGTCGTGAAGTTTCGCAATAATCCACAGCACAGGCGCATTCTGGTAAATGAGCTTCTGGCATCCGCGTTCCTCAAATATCTGCAGATCGCGGCTCCGGACACGACGCTGGTTCACTTGCCTGAAGACTTCCTGCAGGCCAACCCGGAGATTTGCATAAAGCTCGGTGCGCGGCGCGAGGCGGTGGAATCAGGGTGGCATTTCGGTTCGAAGTACCCTGGCGATCCCGCCAGGACAGCGGTATATGATTTTCTGCCCGACGCGCTTTTCAACCAGGTGGAGAATATACGGCAGTTCGCCGGAATGCTCGTTGTCGATAAATGGCTTTCTAATGCGGATGCGCGGCAGAGCATCTTCGTCCGTGCACGCATCAAAGACTATGTTCCGGCGGCAGGGGGCCAGCGCGCCCATGTGGGATTCATCGCACTCATGATGGACCATGGATTCTGCTTTGACGGGCCACACTGGCGATATACCGAGTCACCGATTCAAGGAATCTATTTCCGCCCGTCCGTATATTCATCGATTCGGGGCTTGGACGATTTCCAGCCCTGGCTGGATCGCGTGACGCACTTCCCGGAGCAGGTGATCGACGACGCAGTCAAGCGGATTCCCCCCGAGTGGCTGGACGGAGATGAGCAGGATCTGGAGAACCTGTTGGCGCGACTGATGGCACGAAGGCGGCGCGTGCGGGATCTACTAGAGGACTGTAAACGGGGCAGGACGAATCCCTTTCCGAACTGGCGCTGAAGTTTGACGGGGACAAGGCGAGGCTGAGGGAACGTTCGCTAGAATTGAGACAGAGCTATGCACCGCTACCTGCTGCACAACGACGATATACGTGATACTTCGGAACGGCAGATGGTCTCACCGGGCCAGGTGGGCCTCCTCAACGGCTGGGGAGTGTTCAGCACGTTGCGGGTGAGCAATGGCGTGATGTTCGCATGGGAGCGGCACTACGCGCGGATGAAACGCGACGCGCAGTTGATGCATGTTCCCTTCCCCGAGGATCCGGAGTACCTGCGCTCGCGATTGCTGCAACTGATCGATGCGAACGCCGCGAAGAATGCTACTCTGCGGGTTTCGATCATTCGGAATAAGGGAGGCATGTTCGAGGCTCCGAATCTCGAGCGCGATTTCGACGTGGTGGGCTTCACCTCGGACCTGACGAACTGGGGCGACGGCGTGAGACTGATGTACGTGCCGAATGGACGATTCGCAGCGGCCCGGGATCGCGGCACGAAGGTTCTCTCCTGGAGCGGGAACTTGTATTGGTACGAGGAATCGCATGCGCGCGGCTTCGACGAAGTGGTTCTGTTAAACGAGCGGGGCGAGGTCAGCGAGTGCACTTCAGCAAACATCTTCGCGGTGTTCGGTAGTGACGTAGTGACGCCTCCGCTCGAATCCGGTTGTTTGCCCGGCGTGACCCGTTCAGTCCTTCTGCAGGATATTCATGCTCCGGGATTTCGCATCTCCGAACGGACGTTGCTGCCACAAGACCTGAAGAAGGCCGATGAAGTGTTCATCACATCCACGACGCGGAATATCTTGCCGGTGCTGGAGGTCGAAGGCGAACGGATGAACCGGAACGGGAATGTAACAGGGGCATTAAGTGCTGCGTTTACGCAGTACATTGAAGACTATGTGTGCCCGAAAGTCGCCTGAGGAAACTTTTCGATTCTCTTGAGTTCGAGTACACTGTCGGAGCAGGACGCAAGATGAACATTGTCTGTCCAGAGTGTGGATCCGCCGATGTCCGGGCGTCCCTCTCTCGATCTCTGGCCGAGAGCATTGCAAAGGTTTTCGGATTCTTTCATTTCCGCTGCCGGCAGTGCGATGCACGTTTTTCCGGCCAGATCTGGGATCTGGGGAACATCTTCTGGACGAAGTGTCCTAGGTGTTATCGCATGGATCTCACCACCTGGGATCCCGGCCATTATCACTGTCCGGTCACATGGCGGGTGTTGATGCGTCTGGGGGCCAAGTGCATCCGGTGCGAATACTGCAGAAACAATTTCGTGAGTTTCCGGCGGGCCAAGTACAAGTTTGTTAGGCGGAAAATGTCGGACGGCCCCTCCGATCAGACGGCCAAAAAGTCCACCCTCCGATGAGGAGCATTGTACCCAAAAGAAAAATGGTTCCAAGTGACCTTCGGTGCCAGTTCGTTTCCCAGCCAGCATGCGTGGCTGAAACTCGGCTAGGTAAAAGGGTCGAGATCCTTGCCTTTGCTCCGCGGAATGGTTTTGCCTATCCCGCTTCGCCGCTCAGACAATTCTCTGCGTTCTCCTTCTATTAGAAGCTAGCTCCTCGGAACGGCCTTTCGCTCGCCCAAAATGACTGCCCGTTTTCCAGGCCACCACCCTGGGGTCAGTGTTCCTGCCCTATTCCTTCGGTGCTCGGATGGATATCTTTCAAAACCCGTTCGGTTCCGCGCTCCCCTCCTCGATGCCACTCCTTGGCCGTTCGGGGAGGCTCAACGCCACGCAACCCGTTGTTTCTCTGTTCGTCCATCCGTCTCGAACCAACTTCCAGCCGTCGCTCCCCGTCAGGCGATTCCGCCTTTCAGATCAATCGCGTCCAGCTAGCTCTCAGTCGAGAGGCTTACCAAAGCGTTATGCCCGATCTCCATTCGCTCCCCGGCTCGTTTTGAGTTTCGCTCCGGATCATCGTTCCTGGTCCGCTACATCACGCCTGGCTCACTGTTCCGTTAACCTCTTGGAACCAACTCTATATTGCACCTGAGGGTACTCGGCGTCAATAAGAAACTGCGATTTTCTAATAAACTAAATCTTCCTTGCTGTCAGCAGCTTACGACCCTACGGACCAAGAGGTTCTGTTTATAAAACAAAATACAATTCTATTGTTTGATGGGCTGCGTTGCAGCTTCCAGGTGGAGGATCATACCTCCATCCGTGGCTAGCCAGCAGTGCTGCGCGTCGACGGCAGCTATCGTGACGCGTGTTGCGGAAGCTCGGTAGTCGACCGGCATCTCTGTCCAATTCACCAGGTTCGTGCTCTGCAGAACCTTCACTCGCCCGGGGACCGGCGAGTGGGAGATGGAACCGGTCGGCTCGATACCGGCGGCCAACGCGGACCCGTCGGGCAGGAAGGCCAAATCCGTAAGGAGACGGCTCTTCTCCCGGTACACCCGGCGGTTCGCCCCGGCTGCCGCATCCAGCCGGATGATTTCGGAAGGATATGTAAAATAGTCCTCGTATTCTAGAAGGGCCAGGCTGCGATTGTGAGAGGTCCTGACCCGAATCACTTTGCCGAAAATCGACGCGCTCTCCGACTCCCACGATTTACCCGCATCCAGGGTCTGGACCAACACGGTAACATGCGGCCATTCGGCCCTGCTGGATGGCTCAGGATCCATCCACAACGGCACTCGGCTGGCATGCAGCCGCGGCGGGCTGGATCTTCCGGCAATCACACCCCTATGGGGATCGGCGAAGCTGATCCAGTTGTATTCCGTGTATTCCGGTTTGGTGGAGGTTTTCTCTTCAACCGCCACTTTCATCCAGGTACGCCCACCATCCTCTGTCTTTAGGAGCAATTTCGGATACCCAATCGCAAAGCCGCGTTCCGGCGTGAGGAAGTGTACCCGCTGTACGCCCTTTTGTTTGGATAGCTTTTTCCAGTCGCGGCCACCTTCGGCGCTGAACCAGATGCCCTGTTCGGAAACAAGCCAAGCATGAGAATCATCCAACAGAAATTCCGAAACTGCCTGTTCCTTTAAAGGGACTGGAGTCCAATGCGCGCCGCCGTCCGCCGTGACCACCGAATAGCCTTTCGGACGGTTGCCCCTTTCCAACAGAACTCCGACGGCGATGCCGCGAGTGGGCGAGCAGAACTGGAGATCCCGAATCTGGAACGAAGAATCGTTCTCATCAAAAAAGTACTGCATCCGCCAGCGCTGTTCGGCCGCTGCAGGGAGCAGGGTGAGAATGGCCAGAACGACCCATCGCATGATGATTATTGACGCAGGCCGGAGGAAAGGACGAGTTCCGCATGCGACGCGTCGTCCGTCTGGCTGGCCGCCATCCGGGCCAGCATGAGGAGACAACCAACTTGTTCCCCTACCGTGGTCAATAACTCCATCTCACTTCCTGTGTGCGCGTGAACATCACGATGCTGCACGTTGATGACGCCTACCACCTTATTTCGAGATATCACGGGAGCGGAGAGAAACGCTTCGAATGTGTCTTCCGGCAGGTCACTAAAGAACTTGAACCGGGGATCGTTATAGGCTTCGCGCGAAATCGCGAGCAGCCGCCGCTCCCGCGCCACCCAGCCCGTAAGACCCTCATTCAATTGCAAGCTGATCTTCCCCAGGGCCTCCGGATGATCCTTGTTGGACGCGCATAGCACCAGCCGATCGCGGTCGAGCAAGTAGACCAGGCATGAATCGCATTCCATGAACTCGCCAACAAGGGAAACGATTCCCTTCAGAACCTCCTGGAGGCTCATCTCGCGCACCATGAAACGGCTGATCTTCTGGAATAGCCGCAGTTGCTGCTCTGTGCGCGCAAGGCGCTGTTCTAGTTCTTTTACCCTTTGGGACACCAGGAACTATTATCCTTCACTTTGACTGGAAGATTTAATTTTCTCAATGATTGCTGACGCACAGGGAGGTAGAGTCGTTCCAACAGTAATCTTGCCCACCGATAGCGTAGTACTTTCATAAGACATTCTTTAGAGTCTGTTTCAGTCAAATGCACCAGTCTTGTATCCCGTCAGAACAGCGCTAACATGGAGGGTATTCGTCGAGGTGACCTCTTGACCCCGCCCGAAGAGACCGCGCCGAACCTGGATGACAGCACGCGCGCATTGTTTGAAGGGATGCCGCCGGATCCCGCAACCGGGTCCGCACGGTTGACGCAAAACGCGGACATGTTCTACCAGCTTGTAGAGCATTGCCTCGGGCTCATCTGCATCCACGACCTCACCGGAAACCTTCTCTACGTTAATGCCGCGGCGGCCGCCTCTCTCGGTTATTCGCAGGACGAAGTCTCGAAACGGTCCTTACAGGATTTTCTAGCACCGGACGTCCTGGAGTTATTCCCGATGTACCTTGCGCGAATCGCACGGAAGCGCCGGGATTCCGGCTTGATGAAGCTCGTGCGAAAGAACGGGGATCCGCGTACCTGGTTGTATCGCAACATCGTGCATGACGATCCCGCGGCTGGGCGTGTCGTACTCGGGCATGCGTTGGACGTGACGGACCTGCTTGCAGCAAGGGATGCGCTTGATGATTCCTGCCGCGAGGTGAACGCCAGCGTCGCCGAGCGCACGGACAGTTTGCAGGAGCATACGTTGGTTCTGCAACAGGAAATTCAGGAGCGCAGCAGAGTCGAGGAAATCCTGCGGCGCCGGGCGCTAACGTTCCAGCACATTTCCGATGGCATCATCCTATGCCACGCAGACGGCGAAATTGTCGACTGGAATCCGGCAGCAGAAAAGATGTTCGGCTACAGCAAGACGGAAGCTCTGGGGCTGAGCGTCCGCATTCTGGATCCGCCGGGAGAACCCGAGCAAAACAGTTCGCGGATCTTCCGCGAACTCGGCGACAGGGACCAATGGATGGGCGAAGTACCGTTTGTAAGGAAGAACGGGTCCCTGGGAATACGGGAACTGATCCTGATTCCTATCCGGGACGACGCAGGCAATGAAATCGCAGTAATCAGTGTGAACCGCGATGTGACGGAAAGACGGCGCGCTCAGGAATCTCTGCGCCGCAGTGAAGAGCAGTTTCGCCTGATTCTTGAGAACGCTTCAGACGTCGTAGTGATTGTGGACCGGGCAGGGCGAATCCGATTTGCCAGTCCATCCGTAGAGCGGACCCTCGGGTACCGGCCTGTGGAAGTTCTCGGGAGGTCGATCTTCCATTTCATTCACCCGAACGACGTAGAACGCGCAGCGGCAGAGCTTTCCCGCATCGAATTGGACAAAGGAGCGGTGGAGGAGTTTTCCTGCCGCCACAAGGACTGCTCATGGCGCATCGTGGAGGCGATAGGCCGGGGATTTGTGGATCCGTCAGGCGAACGCCTCATCGCATTGAATGCGCGCGACGTTACCGAGAGACGCATGGTGGAAGCATCGCTTCGCGTATCGGAGATGCGGTACCGCAACCTGTTTGAGCACAACATGGCGGGAGTTCTACGAACTATGTTGAGCGGCCGCATCCTGGAGTGGAATAAGGCATTTGAGAGGCTGCTGGGCTATACGTACGAGGAGTTCGCTGCCCTCGAAGCGCCCGACGTCTATTTTGATCCGCGGGATCGCGAAAGGTTTATGGCAGCCCTGAAAGCAAATGGGGCAGTAACGAACTACGAATTGTGCTTCCGGCATAAGAACAGGGCCAGGGTTTACGTTCTGGCGAATGCCGCGTTGGTGGAAGGTGTAGACGGCGGACCGGCGACCGTCATGGGCACCGTCATCGATATCACGGAGCGGAAACAATTGGAGGATCAACTCCGGCAATCGCAGAAAATGGAAGCCATCGGGCGGCTGGCCGGCGGGATCTCGCATGACTTCAACAATCTATTGACCGTCATCACGGGATATAGCGAATTGCTGATGGCTTCGATTCCCGAAGAGGACCAATCCGTGGCGGCACAAGTGGAGGAGATCCGCAAGGCGGCGGAGCGGGCCTCAGCACTAACCGCACAACTGCTCGCTTTCAGCCGCAGGCAGATTCTGGAACCGAGCGTATTCGATCTGAATGCCCTCGTTGAAGGCGTGCATGCGATGTTGAGCCGCATGATCGGCGAAGACATCCATTTCCGTACGCTGCTGCACCCGGCTCCCCTTCGAATTCGCGCCAACGCAGGGCAGATTGAACAGGTGATTTTAAACCTGATTGTGAACGCACGCGATGCGATGCCTGGCGGAGGCGACCTGGTGCTCAGCACGGCGTTCGAATCCTTTGCCGGCTTGGACCGGGAAACGCAGCGCTGTGCGGTACTGCAGGTCTCCGATACGGGAACCGGAATGGATCTGGAAACGCAAAGCCGTATTTTTGAGCCGTTCTTCACGACCAAGGCACGCGGAAAAGGCACGGGGCTCGGACTCTCCACCGTGTACGGAATTGTGCAACAAAGCAAGGGACACATTCAGGTCAACAGTGAACCCGGACGCGGGAGCACCTTCCGCATCGCCTTTCCGCTCGCCGAAGGCGCTCACGCGGCGGTGCGGCCCCCTGCAGCACATCACGAAGTTCTACGCGGCACTGAAACGATTCTCGTCGTCGAGGACGAAAGCCAGGTACGCCACATGATCCATGAGATTCTCGCGGGTTATGGCTACAGCGTGCACGAGGCTGCAGACGGCATCGAGGCACTGGATTTCCTAAGAACGCACCAAGCCACCGTGGATCTGATCCTCACGGATGTCGTTATGCCGAGACTGGGCGGGCGCGAAATGATGGAGCATGTGGCTGTGGAATTCCCCGCGATCCGCAGCCTTTACATGTCCGGTTACAACGAAGATCGAATGCTGGAATCCGGTGTGCGGGATCAAAACATCGTGGTTCTTGCGAAACCGTTCACTCCGGACACGCTGGTCCGGCAGATCCGCCAAGCACTCGACGGTTAACCCGGCCAGGCCCACGCACGCCATCAACGGCGCTCAGTTCACGCTGACCTTCGGGAACGGCTAGGGTAAGAATCGGGACCGGTCTCCTTTCCACGGTTAGAACCCTACGATAGGGCGAGGAAACACTGGCGTATACTACGCCATATGCGCAGATATGCAGTGCTGTTGCTTGCCACGTGTGCACTGGCACAGAACAATACGAAGCCGAAGCTTCCGGGCGAGGATTGGGTTTCGTTGTTCAACGGCAAAGACCTGAGCGGCTGGACAAAGATAGGGAACGAGAGCTGGGAAGTTGAGGATGGCACCATTCATGGCACCGGAATCACGAAGAACTATGGATATCTTCAGACAGACGGTAGCTACGGTGATTTCCATCTCTCCTTCAAGTTCAAGTGCGAAGGGGATGGCAATAGCGGCGTCTTTTTCCACGTCGGCTTTAAACCGGGTACCGCTGACGTAACGAACGGTCCTCAGTTTGAAATCGACTGCCGCATCGGCCAGCATACGGGCGGCGTCTACGACGTCGGCCGGCAATGGATCGTCTGGCCAGCGCCGGAGAATGAGACGGTAGTGCGTAAGGGCGAGTGGAACGAGTACCTGTTGAAGGTCGAAGGAAACCGGTATGTCTCGCGCCTGAACGGCGTAACGCTGATCGACTTCACGGATCCAAAGCCACCGAAGATTCAGTACGGCCCGATCGCACTCCAGTTGCATTCGGGCGGTCAGGGAAATATGCGGTTCCGCGATATCATGATCCGCGACTTAAGTAAGAAGTAGGTCTTGCGGCTCTACTATTGCGACCACTACGAACTTCCTTTACCGCCTGGGCACAAATTTCCCGTGCGGAAGTACCGGCTACTGCGGGACATTCTCTCGACCGATCCGCGATTTGAATTCGCAGCGTCGCCTTTCGCGAGCACGGAGCAGCTTACGCTGGTGCACAATGCTTCTTACGTGGAAGCCTTCCTGAACGGTACGCTTCCACCGTCCGTGATTCGTCGGATCGGCTTCCCGTGGTCGGAGAACCTCGTGTTGAGAACGTTGGCGTCCGTCGGTGGAACTGTGTGTGCAGCGCACGATGCGCTGGCGCGCGGCGCATCCGGAGGGCTGGCCGGGGGCACCCATCACGCTTTCCGGGACGAAGGCTCCGGATTCTGCGTGTTCAATGACATCGCCGTAGCGATCGAGGTGCTTCGCCATGAGGGACTGATACGGCGCGCAGCCATCGTGGACCTCGATGTCCATCAGGGGGACGGAACGGCGGCGATCTTCCAGCAGGATGCAGACGTGCTCACGATCTCCGCTCACGGAAAGAACAATTTCCCGTTCCGGAAGCAGGCGAGCCGCATCGATATCGAGCTGGACGATGGGATTGGAGACGATGAGTACCTTCGCGCCATCGATCCGATTTTCGGACACGTGCTAGCCTTTGCGCCGGATATCGTCTTCTTTCAGTCCGGTGTGGATGCGCTCTACTCCGATAAGCTCGGGCGATTGCGGCTGACTCATCAAGGGATGCTCGCCAGAGATCGTTACGTGATAGGCCACGCGATGCAGAGCCGGCTACCTCTGGTCATCACACTGGGTGGAGGATACTCCGAACCCATAGAACTGACCGTCGAGGCACACGCGACCACCTTTCGAACCGCTGTGGAGCTGTCTTGATCAGTCTGCCTGCAATCATTGACGCCGCGGCGCACGGGGCGGAGGCAGTTCGGCCACGAGTTGCTTCTCGCGTTCGAATAGCCCGGAGTTTGCGTTGTAGCTGCGCTGCGGCATGGTGGCAATCTCGGCTTCTACTGCCTTGATGCGGTTGCCTGGATTGGGGTGGTCCGAAAGGAATTGGGGAGCTGCGTGGCCGCCCTCCGCTTCGAGCTTTTCAAAGAAGCGGGCCATCTCGATCGGGTTATAACCTGCCTGTGCCATGATGTGCGACCCAAGCGCATCGGCCTCGCTTTCTGCATCGCGTGAATACTTCAGCAGCACAGCGTTCAACCCGAGGCCCAACCCTGCCTGAGCTACTTGTGCCCCTACGGATCCGCGTCCGAGCACCGCGCCCGCGAGTGCGGCGGGAAGTTCCAACAGATTTGCTTTGGACATCTCATGAGTAGCATGGCGAAGGGCTACGTGCGAAATCTCATGCGCGAGCACACCCACGAGTTGGGCTTCGTTGTCTGCCGCCGAAACAAGGCCGCTGAAGACGAACGCCGGTCCTCCGGGCAAAGCAAAGGCATTGATGCTCCGGTCGTTCAGCATCGTAAAGGAATAGGAATAATTGTCGGCTTGGGGTTGGCGCGCGAGTTCACCTCCCAAACGAGAGATGTAGCTTTGCAATTCCTGATTGTGGACGACATCAGCCTGCTGCATAATCTGGGCAGCCGCTTGACGCCCTAACTCCACGTCCTGCTGTTTCGTAAACGCGTTATAGCCCGGTTTTAAAGGAGCGCCAGCACGGTGGCTGCTGGCGCAACCGGTAATGACCATGACAAATGCAGCGACCACGGCGGCACGCATATCGGCTCCCTCCGACTGGAAGACTCAACAGGGTATGTAGATGTTTCTAGTCCGTACCGTGAGTCCGGGCGCTGCCCGGGCCGATGTGGATATGCGCTGCCGTGGCGCTACCTTTCATCGCAGCGCGAAACGCATAGTACGGAATGCCTAGGGTCTCCAGGTAATTCCGCAGCCACACGCCTTGCGGCTGATCCGGGCTGAGTGCTACATCTACGCGGCCTTGATGATTGAAGCCCATCGACTTGTGCGTACTGGTCTGACCGAGGGCGCTGATGGGCAAGGCACGGCCCCACTTGCGTACGTACGCCGCCGCCACGATCTTCAAATCGACAGTAGTGAAGACGCCGTTCCCCTGGTACTTCTCCATGATCTTGCCCCGGCCGTACCTGCGTCGCTCCAGGCGTGCGGTTTCGACAATGTCTTTTAGAACGCTCGCCCGCAGAATCGCCTGCTCCTGCTCACGGAACCGCTTTTGCAAATCCTGATAAAGAGCTTTCACATTTTCGGCGGTGTCGTCGCCGTTTGAGAGCGCCGCGCGCGCTTCCTTATAACGGAGTTCCTGGCGGTCCACGCGCCGCTTTGCGGCATCGATCAACTGATCGGCTTGGGCCTGGACGAAGCGCTGGGTCGTTTCTGAATCATAAATTTCCTGGGCGGACCAGGAACGGCGCAGCATCTCCTCGACGATCGCGTCATCTTCGCCGTCTGCTTTGGGATCGTACAGGGAAGCCGTCTGTGCCAAAGCGACGGCAGCGCAGAAAAGCGGCAACAGGACGGAAAGGCGCACCTCCCCATTGTAGACTTGACCGGGTCCGCTATGTCGAAACTACATGGCATGTAACGCGTTCGTACCTCGCGAAAATCTTTCTCACACCAGGCAAGGTGAATCACCAAGCCCGCACATTCAAAAAGACTTGGCTGATGGCACACCACGTGCTTTAGGAACGGCATGGAACTTCTCACATTGATCACGGTGATGCTGGCAAGCTTTGGGATCGCGCTCGGGATCATGAAGGCTGCGCTGGAGTTTCTGCTGCATTCGATGATGGCGTCTACTGCCGCGCCGATGCCCCGCGTCCAGCGGCGTCCTGCGCGCATTTCCCTTGAGCAAGTCGCCGCCTAAACGGGCGCGACTTGCCCGGTTTGTTATCCGGTTCCCGCCTGTTGCTTCCGGTGAGGCGTTTGCAGTCAGAGTAGCGCTCGTTCGATAGTGGAAAGTTGGAGGTTACCGATTGAAGCGCCTTTTTATTCTGATTCTTGCCGCCGCCACCGTCGTTCCGGCACAGAGTATCTCCGAAGCCAAAAAGTTTCTGGATGATGCGGAGACTCGCCTCCTCAGTGTTTCCAATGAGGCCGGCCGCGCTTCATGGGTTCAATCGAATTTCATCACGGACGACACGGAGGCTCTTGCGGCTCAGGCCAATGAGCGCGCCATCGCACTGGCCGTCGAGCTTGCAAAGAAAGCGACACGTTTCGACAAGACGCCACTGCCGGAAGACATGGCGCGTAAGATGAAGCTCCTTAAACTGGGGCTGACGCTGGCTGCTCCCGACAACCCCAAAGAACGGGAAGAGGTGACCCGTCTCGCTGCATCGCTGGAAGGGATGTATGGCAAGGGCAAATACTGTCCCGGCGGAACGGCGGACCCGGGCAAGTGTCTGGACATCACAGCCATCACCAAAATCATGGCGAATAGCCGCGACCCGAAAGAACTGCTGGGCGTCTGGAACGGGTGGCATTCCATTTCGCATCCGATGAAGGCGGACTACACACGGTTTGTGGCACTGGCCAACAAGGGCGCGAAGGAATTGGGCTTTGCCGATTCCGGCGCAATGTGGCGCTCGAAATATGACATGCAGCCGGACGCCTTCGCGAAGGAACTCGATCGGCTCTGGAATCAGGTCAAGCCGTTGTATGTCTCCCTGCACGCCTACGTTCGGTGGAAATTGCGGGAGAAATACGGCGACATTGTTCCGGCAAACGGGCCGATTCCGGCACACCTGCTGGGGAACATCTGGGCGCAGGACTGGGCGAATATTTATCCGCTGGTCGCGCCAAAAGATGCCGACCCAGGCTATGACCTCACGAAGATTCTTGTCTCTCGGAACACGACGCCGTTGCAGATGGTCCGGTACGGCGAATCGTTCTTCAAGTCCCTCGGATTCGCGCCTCTTCCAGACACGTTCTGGCAGCGATCTCTATTCGTCAAGCCGCGCGATCGCGAAGTGGTCTGCCATGCCAGTGCGTGGGATGTGGACAACGTAAACGATCTGCGCATCAAGATGTGCATTGACATTACCGCCGAAGATTTCAACACCATCCACCACGAACTCGGCCATAATTTCTATCAGCGGGCCTACAACACGCAGCCGTTCCTGCTCCGTGACAGCGCGAATGACGGATTCCATGAGGCGGTCGGCGACACCATCGCCCTATCCGTAACACCGGAATACCTGGTGAAGATCGGCCTGCTGGATAAAGCGCCGCCTGCTTCCAAAGACATCGGCCTGCTACTAAATAAAGCCTTGGAGAAGGTTGCGTTCCTGCCCTTCGGTCTGCTGATCGATCAATGGCGCTGGCAGGTGTTCAGCGGCCAGATCACGCCGGACAGGTACAACGAAGCCTGGTGGGCATTGCGGAATAAATATCAGGGCGTCGGCGCGCCCGACTCGCGTAGCGAACAGGATTTCGATCCTGGTGCGAAGTATCACGTCGCCGCGAATGTGCCCTACATGCGCTACTTCCTGGCTGATATCCTGCAGTTCCAGTTCCACCGGGCCTTGTCTAAAACCGCCGGCTGCACCTCGCCGCTGAATCGCTGCTCCATTTATGCCAGCAAAGAGGCAGGCGATAAACTGAACGCCATGCTGTCGATGGGGCAGAGCCGTCCGTGGCCGGAGGCTCTGAACGTCCTCACCGGTCAGAAGCAGATGGACGCGACCGCGATTGTGGATTACTTCGCGCCCTTACAGAAGTGGCTGGATGAGCAGAATAAGGGCAAGCCGGTCGGCTGGTAGAATATAGCTTTCCACCTTTCAGGAGCAGACTCAACTTACAAGTATGCAAGCTACACAGATCCGTCCGGGCATGGTGATCAGGTTCGAAGGCCAGTTATTCTCTATTTTCACCATGGTCCATCGGACGCCGGGCAACCTTCGGGCGTTCGTGCAGGTGAAGATGCGCAACCTCAAGAGCGGCGCAATTCACGAGCACCGCTTCTCCTCCACGGAGGACGTGGAGCGCGCCATCCTCGACGAGCAGGAAATGGAGTATCTGTACGACGACGGTGAATACTACTACTTCATGAACATCGAAACGTACGAGCAGATGCACTTCACGAAGGATTTTCTCGGCGACGCGACGGACTACCTCATTCCCAACCTGAAGGTCAACGTGGAGTTCTTCGAAGGCAAGCCAATGGGCATTGAGCTTCCACCCACAGTCGTAATGACGGTGCTCGAAACCGAGCCGGGTTTGAAGGGTGCGACAGTGTCGAACGTCACTAAGCCCGCAAAGACCGAGACCGGCCTCGTCGTGCAGGTGCCCCCGTTCATCAACGAAGGCGAGAAGATCCGGGTCAGTACTGCCGAAGGCGCTTACCAGGAGCGCGCCTAACCTACTCTGTAAAGTATCCTCAGGGCCATGACGAAGATGGGCCCGAAGATGTAGTCGAATAACTGCCAACCGATCAACAGGCCGATCATGGAGAACATGCCGGCCTGTTGGCGAAATTGCTGCAGCCGCACCGCCATCCCCTCCGAAGTAAATAATCCCAACACACTGTAGCCGTCCAGCGGCGGCACGGGCAGCAGATTGAATACGCCCAGCAGCAGGTTCAGCGCGAACAGAATACTGATGAATGTGGCCGCGCCCTCCCAGGCAGGCGATACGCCGTTTGCGGCCGCAACAACTGACTCAAAGCCTAAGGAATGCGGCAGCGCGAACACGCCCGCCCACAGGCCAATACGAATGAGCACCGCCGCCAGCAGCATCAGCGCAAAATTCGCCGCTGGACCCGCGAGCGACATCCAGGCCGCGCGCTTCGGCCACTTGCGGGACCAGAGCGGGTCATACGGCGCACTGGCCCAACCAAGCATCGCCCCGCCCATGAAGAA
Organism: uncultured Solibacteraceae bacterium; assembly: GCA_964464925.1. Taxonomy (GTDB): domain Bacteria; phylum Acidobacteriota; class Terriglobia; order Bryobacterales; family Bryobacteraceae; genus CAYXLI01. Next base: position 155,998 of record CAYXLI010000006.1, read on the forward strand.
TGACAGGATCGGGATCACCACCAGTCCGAACGGCTCGCGCCGGATGTGTGGCACGGGATTCAGCGTCACCTGCCCGCCGTGAAATGCGGTCAGGTCGCCGCCGAGTTTGGCTACCCAGGCGTGCGCCGCCTCGTGACAAGTGGTCGAGAGCAGAAATGTCACGTACCACAGCGGCGCCAGCGCAAGTTCTTCGGGTCGCATAATTAGAGCGTCAATGCCTCATCTTCCAGAGCGTACTCCTCTGCAAGATCCAGATCCGTAGGCGCATGCTCCCGTTCCCACGCAACCATACGGCGCAGCCCCTCACGCGTTTCGACCTTTTCGCGGTACCCGATCTCCCGCCGGATTCGTGACGTGTCCGGAATCCAGTGCTGCTCAAAATTGAGCGCTCTTTGCAGCCGAAACGGAAGCCGTTCCTTCGGCACAATTACCAGCCGCCCGCTCCACACGGCGGCGACAGCGAGTTTCTCGGTCCAGCGCATCTCGGAATAGGTCGTTTCGTCGGACAGGTTGTATGGCCCGCTTGCTTCCGGGTGCATGGCCGTAAGCGCGATGCCATGCGCTACGTTGTCCACATATCCGCGGGGTGTGCGCCAGCGGGCGCGTCCATCGTCGAGGAGAATGAACGGGCGCCGGTCCACCATGCGCTTCAGGGTCGGCCAGTAGCGATGGTTCGGATCGCCCGGCCCGTAGACCAGCGGCAACCGGATCACTACGCCACGCGCGGCAAGGATGGCACGCTCAACAGGAATCTTGTCGTACGTGTCTTCCATCCACGGCACTCGGTCGCGAATTGCATCCAGAACTTCGGGACCATAGAGGTTCAGGTGTTGCCGTAGCGGAGCGTCTTCGCCCAAGGGCGTATTATCCACATCGCCGTCTTCCGTACCGTGCGTCACGCCGCATGCCCGGTACACATCCATGCTGCTGATTGCCACCAGGCGCGAGCCGATCGGCTGAATACAGCGCACCAGGCGGTCGGCCTGATCACCGCTGGCGAGTAGGAAATCGATCACCACGTCCGGCTGGAAGGCAGCGATTTCACCCGCGTGCTGTTCGAGTTCATGAATGCTGCCGTGAATGTGATGCACGGGTACATCGCTGTTCGTCGTTTCGCCGCGATGAAACACAGCGACCTCATGCCCCGCGCCGAGCAGCGCGCGGACTGTAGGAGTCCCGATAAAACCTGTCCCACCAATTACGAGAGTGCGCATTGCACTGCCATGAGAAGTTCCTGATCGTCTCCCGGATCTACCGTTCTAAGATCCAGAAGCAACCGATCCTTTTCGATGCGAGCCACCACCGGCGGCTCGCCCTTGCGGAGACGTCGCTCCAATCCGTTCACATCCTCGCTCCCGATGGAGAGTAGCCACGTCGGTATGGATTGCGCCGGCGTGGATCCCCCGCCGATCACGCTTTGGCCTTCCACGACCTCGGAACGCGCAATCCGGATCGCAAATTCTTCCGCGCGCCGGCGCACCGCCTCCGCGGAGAGGGCAATCATGCTCAGTGCTGGAATCTGTTCATGTTCTCCGAGGATCAGCAAACGTACCGTGGTCTCCAGGGCCTGAATCATCAGTTTATCGAGACGCAGAGCCCGAAACATAGGATTGCGGCGCAGACGGCTCAAAATCTCCGGTTTACCCGCCAGAACGCCGGCCTGAGGACCGCCCAAAAGCTTGTCCGTGCTGAACGAAACCACATCGACGCCGGCTTCGATGCTGTCCTGCACCAGCGGTTCTCGAATGCCGAACGCGGATAGATCAACAACACAGCCGCTGCCGAGATCCTGATAGAGCGGCAGGTTATGCTTGTTGGCGAGCGCCGCCAGTTCTTTCAATTCCGGCTTTGCCGTGAAGCCCTCGATATGAAAATTGCTCGGGTGCACGACAAGAATAAGCCGCGTTCGCTCATTAAGCGCAGCTCGATAGTCGTCGATGGTGGTGCGATTCGTGGTACCAACTTCGCGCAGAACCGCGCCGGAGCGGCTCATGATGTCGGGAATTCGAAAACTGTCGCCGATTTCGATCAGCTCGCCGCGAGAGACAATCACCTCGCCCCCCGCCGCAAGTTCATGCAGAGCAAGATAGACCGCGGCGGCGTTGTTATTCACCGCTATCGCCGGCGAGCCAATCAGAGTTTCAAATAAACCCGCCAGATGCGTATCTCGCTTGCCGCGGCGGCCTTGTTCGAGATCGTACTCCAGGTTCGAGTATCCCCGTATGGGACTGAACTCTGCGAGCGGGGCCCTTCCCAGATTCGTATGCAGCACAACCCCGGTCGCATTGATAACGCGCCGCAGCGAAGGATTCCGCAGCTTCTCTATCTCCTGGAACACCTCGGCTTCGAGCGCCGTTCCGATCTCCATTCCCGCGCGTATCTGCGCGCGTGCTAAGTCCAGAACCCCTCGCGCGATATCGGCAACCAGTTCGCGGGGCGCTTCCGTCGGAACGCGGTTGATCAGTTCATCCACCGACGGCAGTGCTCGCAATTTCTCCTGCATCAAGCTCCGAACTCGCCCTTCCAGGTAGCTTCGCGCCCACTATAAATGGCAGCGCGTCCGAGCAGCGCAATCATCGTGCTGAGAGCCGAGCGTTCGGCAACGTTCTCCGGATTGTTGCTTTGAATCCGTCCGAGGAATTGCTCGATGCCATCGTTCGTAATGTCGCGTTTTGAGTCAATCGTCTCGATCTCTCTCGGGCCCTTGATATGAACCATTTTCGCCCTGCTCGTGAGCAGAGTACCTTTTGTGCCCGTGAACTCTTCGCCCACACGGCTGAATCCCGCAGGCGTCAGTTGGTTCGCTTCGAAATTCACGTGAATGCCGTCGGGAAACTCAAACGTGAGCGAGAGGTGATCCAGAATCTCCATCGTTGTTCGCACCTTGCGGCCACCATAGCCAACGGCACGCGTCGGTAGCCCGCCAAGGAACCAGTGCAATACATCGAAGTTATGGCAGTCTTGTTCCACAATAAAATCGCCCGAATAGTCACGGTAGCAGAACCAATTCCGCAGCTTCTCGATCTTCGGATCGTCATAGGGCTTGCGCGTGAACGGATCGTTGCTGATCCAGAAGCCCCGCGCAGTAGCAAGAGTGCCGATCTCGCCGGCCTTGAGGCGCTTGTATGCTTCGAGGTAGACGGGGCCATACCGCTGTTGGAATCCGACTGAAACGCACTTCGAAGGATCGGCCTTCTTCGCTGCCGCGATGACGCGCCTTGCGCCGGCGGTGTCGACGCCCATCGGCTTTTCGCAATATACGTGTTTTTTGGCTTCAATGGCGGCTTCCAACATTCGCGGATGCTCAAAGGGCGGAGTCGCGATGATGACCGCGTCCAGGTTGGACGCGAGCATCTTTTCGAAATCTTTGTAGACGGCCGGCTTTTCCAGCTTCAGCCTGGCCGTCGCCACTTCGATTCGATCGTCGAACAGGTCACACAGAGCGGTGATTTTGGCGCGAGGGTCCGCATTCACGATGCCTGCGTCATAGGTGCCGCGGCCACCCGAACCGATCAGCCCAACCGTGATTTTCGAGTTTGCCTGAGAGCCGCGCACAGCCTGCGGGCTCACAATCGTAAACGCGCCGGCAGCCGCCGGCACGCCACTGAGAAAATTGCGCCGCGAAACCGCGGCGTCACGGGACTTCATGTTCGGGATTATATCGGAACGCAGGTAGCGGCGACTGCAAAATCAGCGTAGGATGCAAAGTGACGGAGAGTGTGATGCAATCGCACGAGTTAATCAAGGATTTCCTGAGCCAGCGCAGGATTGCGATCATCGGGGTTTCCCGTGATCCGAAGCACTACAGCCGAATGGTGTATAAAGCTATGCGCGACCGCGGATATGAAGTTGTCCCTGTGAACCCGTCGGTTTCCGAAATCGAGGGCGAGCCCTCTTTCGAACGCGTGCAGGATGTAGAACCGCAAGTCTACGGAGTCATCGTGTTGACGCCGCCTGCGCTCACAGATAATGTGGTGCGGGATTGTGCCGAGGCCGGTGTGCATCGGGTGTGGTTCCGCCGCTCGCACAAGACGGCTGAGGAGTTCTGCCGCCGCCAGGGTATCGACGTAATCTCTGGCGAGTGCCCTTTGATGTTCCTCCCCGGCATGGAACTGCCCCATCGCGTTCATGGCTGGATTAGGCACCTGGTAGGAACCTATCCGGCTTAATGACCAACGATCAGTTTCACCGTATCAACAAGGTACTTGGGGATCCAACCCGGTTCGAGATTCTGGAGCAGATGGCGGCATCCGACGAGCTGCCGTGCGCCAAACTCGCCGAACAGTTACCTGTTTCACAAGCGACAATCTCGCATCATTTGAAGGAACTGGATGCTGCCGGTCTGATCGAGGCACGCCGCGAGGGCAAATTCGCCTACTTCCGCCTGAAGCGCAAGGTGTGGAACGAATACCTGAAAGAAATCCGGCGCAGACTGCATCCTTCCAAAGGGTCTCGCATCAGTTAGACAGTTGTCGAAACGTCAAACTGAGGAGACAAACTGAGATGGCTACGTTAAACGGAAAGGTCGCGGTCGTTACTGGCGCTTCCAAGGGCATCGGAGCGGCAATAGCGGAGAAGCTGGCGGCGGAAGGTGCCGCCGTTGTCGTGAACTATGCGAAGAGCGTCGAAGGTGCCAACGCGGTTGTGGCACGTATTCAGAAGGCCGGCGGAAGGGCAGTCGCGGTGAAAGCGGACGTCAGTAAGCTGGCGGAGATCAAGACTCTGTTCGAAGCAGCCCTCACGGCGTTCGGCAAAGTAGATGTGCTGGTGAACAACGCCGGTGTTTATGAGTTTGCTCCGATAGGCAACATCTATGAGGAGCACTATGACCGGCAGTTCGATTTGAATGTAAAGGGGCTGCTGTTCGCGACCCAGGAAGCCGTGAAGGTTTTTGGGGAGAACGGCGGCTCAGTGGTGAACATCAGTTCAGTCGTGTCTCCATCGCCGCTGGCGAACGCATCTGTCTACAGCGCCACGAAGGCTGCGGTCGATGCGGTCACGAAATCGCTCGCAAAGGAACTGGGCCCGAAGAAGGTGCGCGTGAACTCGGTCTTGCCCGGAGCAACTGAGACGGAAGGCTTCGGAGCCAGTGCGATCGCTCCGCAGATTCGCGAGTGGGCCGTTAGCCAGACTCCGCTGGGTCGTCTTGGAAAGCCCGAAGACATCACCGGGCTCGTGGCGTTTCTTGCGTCGGATCAGTCATCCTGGGTAACTGGAGAACTGATTCGTGCCAGCGGCGGTCAAAACTAAACTCCTCAAGAACATGCGCTGGTCCTGCTCACACTGATGGGCGCCGGCTGAGCTATCGGGAACCGGCGTTCCCGGTGGCCAGCCGGCGCACTGGATCTGCCTGCCTCCGGTCGCGGCCTTTACTTTCGCGCGCAGAGTTCTGGCGCGCTTCAAGGCCGCGCATGTCCGCGCGCTGCACGACTCTGTAGCCGGCACGGCGAGCAAGACCGTATCGGTGTTGCTCCGCACGAGCAGGAAATTCTGAGCGCCGTGTCAAAATAGAGGTTTCTACACCAACACGCAGTGTCATTCTGCATCTAAGGACCAAGACAAAAAGATGGACATAGTCAGCATCATTGGAAGAGAGATTCTCGACTCGCGCGGCAACCCGACGGTGGAAGCAGATGTTCTGCTGGCCGACGGCAGCATCGGCCGTGCGGCGGTTCCGTCCGGCGCCTCGACTGGCGAGCATGAAGCCGTGGAACTTCGCGACGGCGACAAGTCGCGCTACCTCGGTAAGGGTACGCGGAAGGCGGCAGGTTTCGTGAGCGACGAGATCGATCCGGCGCTGCAGGGCATGGATGCGTTCGACCAGGAATCGGTGGACCGCAAGATGCTCGAGCTGGATGGCACCCCGAACAAAGGACGCATCGGCGCAAACGCCATTCTCGCTGTATCGATGGCAACCGCGCGCGCCGCGGCAAACTCGCTCGGCAGCCCGCTGTATCGGTACCTCGGCGGCGTGCAGGCGAACCTCCTCCCTGTGCCGATGATGAACATTCTCAACGGTGGCGCGCATGCGGACAATTCGGTCGATCCTCAGGAATTCATGATCGCTCCGTATGGTGCCGACAAGTTCAGCGAAGCGTTGCGCATGGGCGCCGAGATCTTCCACACACTCAAGGGCGTGTTGAAGAAGCGCAACTACTCCACTGCCGTTGGTGACGAAGGCGGCTTTGCTCCGAATCTGAAGTCTAACGAAGAAGCGCTCGAAGTCGTGATGGAAGCGATCACGAAGGCCGGCTACAAACCCGGTGAGCAGGTAGGCATCGCACTCGACCCTGCTGCGAGCGAGTTCTACGACAAGGACAAGAAGAAATACGTCTTCAAGAAATCCGACAAGAGCGAGCGAACCTCCGCTCAAATGGTCGAGTTCTGGGCCGCGTGGGCGAAGCAGTATCCGATCATTTCGATTGAAGACGGAATGGCCGAAGACGACTGGGAAGGCTGGAAGGCTCTGACCGATGCGCTCGGCAAGAAGATCCAGTTGGTCGGCGATGACCTGTTCGTTACCAATACGGCCCGCCTTTCCATGGGCATCGAACGCGGCGTCGCGAATTCGATCCTCGTCAAGGTGAACCAGATCGGCACCCTGACCGAGACGCTGGAAGCGATGGACATGGCCGCTCGCGCAGGCTACACGGCAATGGTGTCGCACCGTTCCGGTGAGACCGAAGACGCGTTCATCGCGGACCTGGCCGTGGCGACGCGCGCCGGACAGATCAAGACGGGCTCGGCAAGCCGCACGGATCGCATCGCGAAGTACAACCAGTTGCTCCGCATCGAAGAGGAATTGGGCCCGAATGCCAAATACGCGGGCAAAAAGGCATTCAAGCAATAACAATGGCACGACCAAGACCACTACTTTTGACCATTCTGGACGGGTGGGGCTTCTCCCCCGTCCAGGAAGGAAACGCGATTATGGCTGCGCGGAAACCAACCTATGACAGCCTGATCCGCGATTACCCGAATACGCTCGTGCACACCTCCGGACCCTACGTCGGCCTGCCGGACGGACAGATGGGCAACAGCGAAGTTGGCCACCTGAACATCGGCGCGGGGCGCGTCATCTACATGGACGTGACGCGTCTGGATCTCATGATCCAGAATGGTGAGTTCTTCCGGAATCCGGAATTGCTGGCTGCCATGAAGGCGGGCGCGGGAAGCCATCTGCACCTGATGGGATTGCTCAGCGACGGCGGCGTTCACTCCATGAACACGCACCTGTACGCGTTGCTGAAAATGGCCAAGCAGGAAGGTGTGCGTGAGGTGTTCGTACACGCATTCATGGATGGACGCGATACTCCTCCGGAGAGCGGCGCGGGCTTCGTGCAGCAACTCCTGCAGAAGATGCAGGAGATCGGCATCGGCAAGATCGCTTCAATCTCCGGCCGTTACTACGCGATGGATCGCGACAAGCGATGGGAGCGTGTCGAGCGTGCTTTCGGCGCGATCGTGCTCGGCAACGGCGAGAAGGCGACCGATCCAGTTGCGGCCGTAAAGGCCTCCTACGGGAAGGGTGTGACCGACGAGTTCATCGAGCCCATCACGATTGTGGATGAGCGGAATGAACCGGTCGGCCTCCTGCGCGACGGAGATGCAGTGGTGTTTTACAACTATCGTGCCGATCGCGCGAAGGAAATGACGCTTGCGCTGACGGACAAATCATTGGAGCGTCCCTCTCGCTCGCTCGTTCCCAAGAACCTGCACTACACGATGATGACGCAGTACGACAAGACCTATCCCCTGCCCTACGTCTTGCCGCCTGAGCATCCGAACAACATCCTTGCCAACGTGATGGCAGCCGAGGGCTGGAAGAACCTCCGTGTAGCCGAGACGGAGAAGTATGCTCACGTAACTTACTTCTTCAACGGCGGCAACGAAAAGCCCTATCCAGGAGAAGAGCGCGAGATGGTGGCGTCGCCGAAGGTGGCGACCTATGACTTAAAGCCGGAGATGAGTGCGGCCGGAATCACCGACGTGGTGACGAACGCAATCAACCAAGGCGACTTCGACGTGATTGTGATGAACTTCGCGAACGCCGATATGGTCGGGCATTCCGGCAAGATGGAGCCGACCGTTCGTGCGGTCGAAACGGTGGACGCGTGTCTCGGTCGGATCTATCAGGCGATTCGTCAGAAGGGCGGAGCCTGGCTGATCACTGCCGACCACGGGAATGCCGAGCAGATGATCGACCGGAACACACACGGCCCTCACACGTACCACACTACGAATCCGGTACCGTTCATTTACGTGTCGGACAAGAGCGAGAAGCTCCGCCTGAATGGCGCGCTGCAGGACATCTCGCCGACAATCCTTGGCGTGCTCGGCTTGGAGCAGCCGAAGGAGATGAAAGGCACCGATCTGCGAATCAAGTAGATCGCCCCAGTCTCAGACCGGAAAAGGCGCAGCTTCGGCCGCGCCTTTTCTATTTACGGTGGCAGGCACCGCACGATAAATCCGCCCCGGCATCCCGTTCCGCCCCTACTTCGTACTCCGTACTTCGGGGACGGTACTTCTACTTTGGGGACAGCGACCTCAATTCCTCAGTTTTGCCCTACTTCGGACACAGCGACCTCAATTCCTCAGTTTTGCCCTACTTCGGTGCCCTACTTCGGGGACAGCGACCTCAATTCCTCAGTTTTCTCCTTACGCCAGTACTTTCGTGCTTTGCAAGATCAGCCCAGACCCAGCACTTATCCCGCAATTGCCCTTGTATTGCACGCCGCAGTCAGCTAGATTCCACCCGCGCGGCAGTCGGACCGGGAATCTAGCAGCCCTGGGGTATTAAAGAGAAGAGAAATCTTAGGAATTGAGGTCGCTGTCCCCGAAGTAGGAGAAAACCGGGGTATCTTGTTCAAAACGATGCTCCACAAGCACCGGCTAACTCGCCGTCAGAATCACGGATGCCCGGCTCGACTCGCGCGTTTGATCTCTTTGGGTGTTCACTTACGCCCATCCAGATGCGGTCGAACTCCGCAGTGATTTTAGATTTCAGCGGCGTCGAGAACGAGTGCCGCGCGCCGGCGTGGCATCAGTAGCAGGTTCGTAGCCGATCGAACGGATCATCTCGCGGTGCATCACCTGCCCGTTCCGGAGCATGTTCAGGGTGAGCAGCACGTCCGCCGAGTGGCGGATATACTCGAGCGTTCCAGCTCGCAGAACGGAAGCATCTACCGGATAGCTCGCCACATTGGTGCCGTCCACTACATCGAGCCGGCCGCTCTCAGCACCTTCAATGAGAGGAGAATTCCGATTCCAATTCACTCGCATGCGTCCCTTCGAATCGGAAGCAGAGAAGGCAAGATCTTCATTAGGTCTCGCCGGCTCCCAAAGTGGCCTGCCGTAAAACACCGCTGCCGCCAGCACAATAACAGCCGCTGAGGCAACCCACAGAAACGATCCGGAATCAACATCGCCTCGAACTGGTTCAGCGGCTTGTGAGTGCAACCCTAATGTTCCTAAAGAACTCATCGACTTTGTAGGACGCCGGGGAGGTGAAAATTGATCGGGTGTTATCCTTAGGTTGATTGGCCCTAAAAGAAACTGTATTAAGGTTACTATCGGATCCTAACACCGCGATCAGCACGGCCGTGCTAGGTATGTTTCTCATCTATTGGGAGTTGCTGCGCCCTGGCTCAGTCCTGCCCGGAGCGACGGGTGCTGTGCTCCTGCTCCTGGGTGTCCACCAGGTAACCGTAACATTCGCCACCAGACAGCCGGATCTGTGGGTGACAGTTGCCCTCCTGCTGCTGTGGGGAGGAGTCACCTCATTGTTGCTGGCGGTTGGCAGGCGAGCACGACGCAACAAATCAGTAGAACACCTCAGTGAGAGTTTGCGAAACTGGCCGATATAGCGAAAAGAGTTCTTCTCGACAAAGGTCCCAACGGTGAGCAATACTACAGCGGAAAAAACAATGAACATGCCGACCAACGAAGACGGCGAATTTGAACTGGTGCTCGGCAACAAGCAGTTGCTGAGCGTATTCTTCATCTTCATAGTCCTGCTGGGAGTCTTCTTCACCATGGGATACCTGGTGGGGCGAAACTCCGGCCCCGTGGATGTTGCTGCCCGCAAGGCGGGAGCGGAACCTGGCGTCAAGACGGAAGCTCCGAGCGCAATGGCTTCGAAATCCGTACCGAAGCCGCTGGAAGTTGCACCCGCCAAGGAAGAACCTTTGCCTCAAGCTCCTGCAGCACAGGCCGAAACCTCTCAGCCAATACCAACGCCAGCGCCGGCTCCTGTGGTCGCGAAGAAAGAAGCAGCGGTGGAAAAGCCGAAGCCGCTTGAGATCTCGCCTGTCACCAGTTCAAAGGCCGCACCCGCCGGTATACACGAACCGGCGCCAGGCATGTACGTCCAGGTCCTCGCTCTGGAGAAAGCTCCCGCCGAAGTGCTCGCAGATGTATTGGCCAAGAAGGGGTTTCATTCCCTAGTGGCTCCCGGTCCGAATGAGAGAATATTCCGTGTGCTGGTAGGTCCTGCAAAGGATCAGGCCGATGCGGCACGCCTGAAGGGTGACCTGGAGAAGGCCGGTTTCAAAGAAGCTTTCCCGAAACGTTATTGATGGACACGCTGGTTCAGATCGAGGGTAGCGCGCAGCCGCGCTTGCCCGAATGGCTTCGAAAAGGACACACGCATTTCGAATCGGTCACGCTGTTGAAGCGGGATCTGCGCAAGCTGAAGTTGCACACCGTGTGCGAGTCGGCCCGCTGTCCCAACATCCATGAGTGCTTCCACCGCGGCGCCGCCACTTTCATGATCCTCGGTAACCTTTGCACCCGGGGCTGCGGATTCTGTTCGGTCCCGAAAGGATCGGCCGCGAAAAGGGAGTTCTCCCTCGACCCTGAAGAGCCGCTCCATGTGGCCGAGATGGCGTCCGCTATGCGGTTGCGATACGTGGTGATCACGAGCGTGAATCGCGACGACTTGGATGACGGCGGATCTCATCACTTCGCGCAAACTGTTCGAGAGGTTCGGAAGGCTATTCCAGACGCGCGCGTGGAGGTCCTCACCCCCGATTTCTGCGGTGATTTGCTCGCAGTCGAGCGAGTCCTTGACGCCGCCCCGCACGTGTTCAATCACAATATGGAGACCATCCCGCGCCTCTACCGCCGTGTAAGGCCGCAGGCGAATTACCAGCAATCCCTCGATGTGCTGCGGTTCGCAAGGAAAGTGCGTCCGGATGTGCTGACGAAGTCCGGACTGATGGTTGGCCTCGGAGAGCGCACTCAGGAAGTCGAGGCGCTGCTCCGCGATCTTCATGCGCACGGCGTGGATGTGGCTACCATAGGGCAGTACCTGCAGCCGTCACGACGGAATCTCCCTGTCTCCGAATACGTCACGCCGGCGCAGTTCGACGCATATCGCGACTACGGGCTTTCCATCGGTATGAAGATGGTCTTCAGCGGTCCGTTTGTGCGTAGCTCCTACATGGCGGACCTGGTGAACGATGCTGCTCAACCTACTGCTGGCCGTGCTGACGGGCGTGTTGTTGTTCCTGGTTCAGCCGCGGTTTAGCCTCACTCTTCTAGCTCCTTTCGTACTAACTCCCCTGCTGATCGCGCTCTCACGCGAGTGGCGGCCGAAGTACCGGGCTTTGCTCGGCGCACTCGTGGGCGTAGTGCATTACGCCGGCATGTGCCATTGGATCCAGTTCGTCATTCAATTTCATGGCGGCGTGCCCTGGGCGGCAAGCTGGCTGGTCTTCGCTCTGTTTTGCATCGGGTGTTCCGTCAATACCGCAGCCTTTGCAATGCTCGCTGGCACCGTCATTCACAAGCCCTACGCCATGCCCGCCATTGCGTTCTTGTGGGTCGGTCTGGAACGGATTCCCTTCGCCTACGGATTCATGTGGCTGAAGCTCGGCAATGCAGCGGCAGACATGGGCCTACCCCTACGCCTGGCTCGCTTCACGGGCGTTTATGGGATATCGTTCGTGTTTGCCCTGCTGGCTGCCGGCTTGGTCACTGTGCTGCTGAAGCGGCCGCGCAAACAACTGCTTTGGCTCTTGCCGCTCGCAATTTTGTTTATCTTGCCGGCAGTACCCGGCGGCGGACCGGGTTCTCAAAAGGCCGTTGTAGTGCAACCTGACTTCGACGAAGAAAAGCGCTGGACCACTCCCGAAGTACCCGTGATGGAGCAGCGGCTGGAGAGCCTTTCCCTTCGTGAAGCGCAGGCCGCCCCCGGCGAAGCCGTCAGCCTCATCATCTGGCCCGAAGCGCCTGCTCCCCTTTATTGGTACATGGATTCGAATCTGCGCGACCGTGTAGCCGAACTCGCGCGCCTGACTCACACCCAGGTGCTCATCGGCACCGTGACTCACGAGATCAGCGGCGATCCTCTGAATTCCGCTGTCATGGTCTCCCCCCAAGGACAGTTGGTGGGCCGCTATGACAAGCTCTTCCTTGTTCCTTTTGGCGAATACGTGCCGCCCCCTTTCAGCACCATCGCAGGCAAAGTCTCCAACGAGATCGGTGACTTCGTACCCGGGAAGGACCTGAAAGTACTTGGCGGCAACGTGGGAGCCTTTATCTGTTACGAATCGGCGTTCCCTCAACTAGTCCGTGAGTTTGCAGCCCGTGGCGCCACCGTATTCGCAAATCTCAGCAATGACGGCTATTTCGGCCGGTCCGCAGCGCGCGAGCAGCATTTGCTTCTCGTCCGCATGCGTGCGGTTGAAAATCAGCGCTGGATTCTGCGCGGCACAAACAATGGCGTCACCGCCTCCATCGATCCGGCTGGCCAGGTCCGGCAGGTGCTGCCTCCATTCGTCGAGACAACCGGCCGCCTCGGCTTCGAACGGATTACCGAAACTACGTTCTACACGCGCTCCGGAGACTGGTTCGCATGGTGCGCGCTTTTGCTGGGAATCGGCCTGTCGGTCTACTCTCAGGTACCCGCCTACAACCCTCCGCCGAAGCCCTCTACGCGCTAGAGCTTGCAGTCGTAATTCCTCTGTCGGGCGATCTTCCCATCGCGATATTCCATAAAGATCGCAAACCGGGCTTTCATCTCCGCCCCCGTTTTCAGAGTGGCCGTCCAGAGGATCTCGAGAGCGATCTGTGACTCTCTCTCAATCGAGTTCTGGATCTCGTACGTTTGCGACGTCAGGATTTGCCGTCCCTTGTCGGCCGCCTCCAGGATCTGCTGCACCGTCCGGCGCGCACCGCTCGGCGTGAACTGGTTCGGATACTCCTCCTGAATCGCGTCGTCGGTATAAAAACCGGCAAGCTGAGCGCCCGTAGCGCCCCGCTCGATGGCGCTGAGATAATCGCGGGTGAGATTCAGTAGATCAGTCATCTAAACTCCGATGGCTTATTTCCAGTTCGCGTCGAAAAAGCCTGATGCGATTACCGAGTTATCCGATTTGCGGATCACCGCCCAGTCGCCGAGCCTCGGATACAACAGCGCATTGGTTCCGATGAAGTCTTTCTCACCGAACGTGTGGCCACTGTTCAGCACAAGATAGTGCGAGGGATTCAGCGGATTCGGATAGATCAACGCCAGCGTGTTCCCTTCCGACGAGAAGCTCTGCCCGCCGACTACGATCTTCTCCGCCGTCCACTTCACCGGAAGCTTCGGCAGCAGCTTCGCAACATTGGAATCCGTGTAATTGCCAAAGATCACTACATTTTTGCCCGCATCCGGCCTGCCCTCAGGCAACTTCCCACGCATCCACTTGTCCCACAGCTTGCGAAACTCTTCCGGCGGATTTACGGTCACGAACGAATCCATGAACGCATCGTCGATCGGACCCTGCATCCCATGCCTCTTTCGCAGCCCCGGGAAGTTTGGAACGCGCCGCCACTTGCCGGCCTCATTCACATAACGCGTCCCGCGCGGAAGCTCCTGGCCATCCACGATCGGCGTCACAGGCGCGGAGAACTCCAATTCACCGGCATTCCAAGTCGTCACCGTCGCGCCCTTCACCTCCACTGCTGCACGTTCGTACATCTTCTGGAGAGACACAATTTTCACGCCGAAGCACTCGTTGTACCGCGCTGTATACGTAGCGAATCGAATGATTTCCGGCGCATGGCGGGTCTGCTTGTCCAGGAACTCGTCAGACTGCTTCTTACTTTCCGGATGCCACTTATGGGCAGTCTGCGGACCGACCAGGAACAGCGTATTCAGCCCTGGCAGATTCTGAATCGCCTCGCGGATCAGCGTACTCGCTTTCAGTTGCGGATCGATCTCGCCTCCGTAGCCCACGGTCGCTACATCCGCCGCATTCGACGCATAGTCCAGCGCATCGTAAATGTGCATCGCGGACCGCTCCCACTCGGGCGCGTCCGCGCGCTTGGCATAGTGGACTGTCTCCACAAATCCCGCTCCCGCTTCGATCGCCGCCCACCGGTCCGGGTAATGCAGGCCGATGTGCCACGCACCGGCTCCGCCCATCGAGAACCCGCGTAGAAAAATGTGATCCGGATCCACGTTGTAATGGCTGCGAACAGCATCGATCGCTTCGAACACGTCCGTCTCGCCGGCCCATCGATACGCATTGTTGGTGCGGCCGAAGACTTCCAGCACCAGGTAGTCCGGCTGCTTCACCTCATTCTTCTTCGGCGTGAGAAAGCTGACCTCCGTCATCGTGGTGTTGCGTCCATGAAGCACCACATCCAGTCGAGTCGCCTTCTTCGGATCGTACAATTCCGGTACGTGGATCAGGTACGGCTGCACACTGCCATCGACGCGCGAGCGGTAGCCGCGCTGGACGCGGCCTCGCTCTTCGTTGACGCTATTATGAGCTGCCCTCGCCTTCCCGATATCGAGCAGCATCAGCGTATTCGCCAGGCTGGTCTTCTCCTCGGGATGGCGAAGCGCCCAGTCCGCCGCTTTTACAAAGACCGCGATATCCGGATCGGGAGCATTCTGCAAGTCGGCCATGCGGGCCCGAACATCCTCCGGCGTCTGTGCCAACGCCGCCAAACAAAAAAAGAACAGAGTGAGTTTCATCGGGTCCGGAACTTGGAGTTTAGTTTCGCGAGCTGATCTTCAAGCGATGGCTTCTTCGGCTCTGGTTTCCGCGGCGGCGGCGGTGCCGGAGCCCTCTCCTGCAGTGCTTTGATCGAGAGTGCGATTCGCTTCGCTTTTTGATCCACGGAAAGCACCTTCACTTTTACGATCTGACCAACCTTCACAGCCTCGCCCGGGTCTTTGATGTAGCGGTTCGAGAGTTCGCTGATGTGTACCAGCCCGTCCTGATGCACACCCACATCCACGAACGCACCGAAAGCCGTCACGTTCGTCACCGTCCCTTCCATCACCATGCCTGTGCTGAGGTCAGCCAGCGTCTTGACGTCGTCCCGCCATTGCGGAGCCACGAACTTATCGCGCGGATCCCGCCCCGGTTTCCTGAGTTCCTCGCGGATATCGGTCAGCGTATAGATTCCCACCGTCTCAGTTTGGAATCCCTCCAGCTTCACTCTCTCCACCAGATCAGGCTTCTTGATCAGTTCCTCAATCGAGGTCCCAAGCGACTGTGCAATCTTCTCCACAACCGCGTACGATTCCGGATGCACCGCGGTCATATCCAGCACGTTCTCCCCGCCCCTAATCCGCAGGAAGCCCGCCGCCTGTTCGAAGGTCTTCGGACCAAAACCCGGCACCGCCGTCAACTGCACGCGCGAGTGAAACCGCCCGTTCTGATTCCGGAACTCCACAATCTTCTGCGCCGTACGCTCGTTAATTCCCGCCACGTACTTCAGCAACGATACAGATGCCGTATTCAGATCCACGCCGACACGGTTCACACACGACTCCACGGTGCTCTCCAGTCCCTGCAGCAGCTTCCGCTGATCCACATCATGCTGATACTGCCCTACGCCAATCGACTTCGGATCGATCTTCACCAGTTCGGCCAGCGGATCCTGCAATCGCCGTCCGATCGAGATGGCTCCGCGCACAGTGAGGTCCAACTCCGGGAACTCCTGCCGGGCCACGTCAGACGCCGAATACACCGATGCGCCGGACTCATTCACAACAACGCTGAACACATCCCGCAGATTCGCCTGCCTGAGAAAGTCCTGCACAAACGCATTCGTCTCCCGCGAGCCGGTTCCGTTCCCAATCGAGATCGCTCGGATGTTGTACTTCTGAATCAGCTTGCTTATGGTGATTGCCGATCCCGCCACGTCGTTGCGGGGTTCCAGCGGGTAAATGACCGTACTCTCCAGGTACTTGCCCGTCTCATCGATTACCGCAATCTTGCAGCCCGTGCGAATGCCCGGGTCGATCGCGAGCGTGTTCAGCATACCGGCCGGAGGCGCCAGCAGCAGGTTTTCCAGATTCTCCTTGAATACCCTGATCGCTTCCTCATCCGAGCGTTCCTTCAATTCCAGACGAACCTCGGTCTGAATCGACGGATTCAGCAGCCGGTCATATGAATCCTCAATCGCCTGCTCCAGATGCGGCACCCAATCGCCATGCTCCCGAATTGTCTTATTCTTCAGGAACGTCAGCGGCAGCGTCTTGTCGAGTTCAATCTCGAACGTGAGAATCTCTTCCTTGGCGCCGCGCCGGATTGCGAGCATTCTGTGCGAAGGAATCTTCGCCGCAGGTTCCGAATACGCCACGTACTGCTTGTACTTCCCTTCCGGATCCTGCGCTCCTTCAATGGCTTTGCTGGTAACAATGCCGTGCTCCATCATCATCTGCCGAAGGACCTTCCGGTATTCGGCATTCTCGCTGACCCATTCGGAAACGATGTGCCGAGCCCCCTGCAATGCCTCTTCCGCGTTCGCGACGCCTTTTTCCTCGCTCACGAACGTAGCGGCGTATTCCGCCAGAGGCATCTCGCCGGGCTTTTGATCAATCAAGTACTGCGCCAGCGGTTCCAGGCCTTTCTCGCGCGCAATGGAAGCCTTTGTACGCCGCTTTGGCTTGTACGGCAGGTACAGATCTTCCAGTTCGTTCTTTTCCAGAACGGTCTCTATGCGGGCCTTCAGTTCCGGAGTCAGTTTGCCCTGTTCTTCAATCGACTTCAGAACAGTGGCGCGCCGTTCTTCCAGTTCGCGGAAGTATGCGAGTCTCTCCTCAATCGTGCGAATCTGCACTTCATCCAGGTTGCCGGTCACTTCTTTTCGGTAACGTGCGATGAAGGGGACGGTAGAGCCCTGATCGAGCAATTCAATCGTTGCAACGAGGCTCCTCAGGGCAATAGCGGTTTCCTGCGAAATATGAAGAAGAATGGCAGGGGTCAGTTGCGAAGTATCCATGAGTGCAAAACTTCATGATAAGCGGGAGAAGTGCGCGATATGACATCAGTTCTTCGCTGCGATAGTCTGGGGCATTACGAATCTTAGCCCGCCGCTGAATTCCAACCCGATGCGGAAGTACGCGCCCCTCTTCGAACAGTGGCGTACCGTTGCACGGCCCGCTAGTTTCAACCCGTCGATACGGAATGTGACGTAGGCTCTCAAGGGCATGGCTTCATACATCTGCAGAGAAACACCGCCTTCGGAAACGTCCACACACCGGGTTGATGCGTAATGTGTGCCACCTAACGGATCATCCCACGAAACCGTGATTTCACCCGTGTACTCGACCCGCATCTTATTCCGAGTATTGCTTCGCATAAGTATGGCGAGTAGTCTCTAGACAATGCGCACTACTCGTTCGCTTGCCTGCCTCACTCTTTTCTTATCGGCCGTGTTCGGAAAAGCAAGTATGGAACATCGATACACCAAAGTAAATGGAGTAAAGCTTCACTACGTGCGGTCAGGGACAGGACCGCTGATTCTATTCCTTCATGGTTTCCCGGAGTTCTGGTACGAATGGAATCGGTTGATTCCCTACTTCTCCGCCGATCATACGGTTGTGGCGCCGGACATGCGAGGCTACAACCTGTCCTCCAAGCCGCAGGCCCTCGACCGCTACACCATGCCGGTACTGGTTGAAGACGTCAAGCAATTGGGACTGAAACTCAGCGGGGGAAAGAAATTCACCCTTGTTGGACACGACTGGGGAGGCGCTGTGGCGTGGTCATTTGCTATCGCTCATCCGGAAATGCTGGACAAGCTCATCATCATCAACGCGCCACATCCTGCCATCTTCTCCGCACTGCTGCGCACCGATTCCGCTCAGCAGAAGGCGAGCCAATATATGCTGATGTTCCGCTCCCCGGAAGCCGAGGCAAAACTCGCCGCCGGCAACTTCGCCTGGCTTCGGAAAGCAGTGCTGACGTGGAACGATATTACTGAACAGGATCGCAAGGCGTATCTGGACGCATGGTCGCGGCCGGGCGCCCTTACCGGCGGTTTGAATTATTACCGGGCTAACCACACCGGTCCACCCGCTCCTGGAGACATACCGAAGGCTATTACCAGCATCAATCCGGCCGCGTTGATGGTGAAGGTCCCCACGCTGGTCATATGGGGCGAGAAAGATACCGCGCTCCTCACGTCCAACCTGGACGGACTCGAAAGATTCGTACCCGATTTAAAGATCGAGCGCATCCCGGACGGCTCACACTGGGTCGTTCACGAACAGCCCGAAAGAGTGGCGAAGCTGATCCGCTCGTTCTTGAATTAGTGAGCGCTGTGTCCGTTGCGCTGCCGCCTGAGAAACGTCAGAATATCGCGCTGGATCTCAGCGGGCGCGCGGTCCGCTTTCACGGCGAAGTAAGTCCCGTGCCCGGCCTTGTAATGCGCGATCACGGGCGCAGTGAGGTTGTCGTACGCCACCAGCCGCTCCTCTACGATCTCAGGAGTATCGTCCTTACGGCGCACCAGGGCAGTTCCGTCCAGGTCGCAAACGCCCTTGCGCTTCGGAGGCTTGAAAAGCAGATTGTATATCGTTCCACACTTCGGGCACTGCCTTCGCGCTGAGATCCGTTCCACCAGAACGTAATTCGGCGTCGCAAGGTGGATCACCACAGGTTTTGAGAGATGCGCTTTCTCCAGATACTCGTCGAGAAATTCCGCCTGCGGCACCGTCCGTGGATACCCATCCAGCAGAAATCCATTGCGGCAATCGTCTTGCGATAGGCGATTCACCAACATCCGATTCACGATCTCGTCGCTGACCAGATGTCCTACCGCCAGAACGGCGGCGGCCTCTTTCCCCAACTGCGTACCGGCTTCACACTCGGCGCGCAGCATCTCTCCGGTCGAGATAGCGGGTATATTCAAGAGGCGGGTGATTTGAGGAGACTGCGTACCCTTGCCGCTGCCCGGCGGCCCCAGGAGCAGAATTACCAAGAAACCTCCAAAACTCCATTATAGACGCGGGTTTATGCGGTTTTGCTACAAAGGAATCTATTGGGCAACACGCCGTTTTCGCGCGTGCTGCCCATAGACTGAACTTATTTATTTCCGAAGCATCGGCCGCAGGGCCAGGTTCACCAGCACCATCACCACTGAGAACGCGGGCAACAGCAGCAGGGCAGTTCCCAGATTCGCTGATCCCGCTCCCGCAATGGATCCGATGATCGGGGAGCTGACGGCCAGACCGATCCAGCCGAAAGTGATCACGATTCCCATTGCCGTCGCCGTCATGATCGGAAACGCGTCGCCCACCATGGCCAGCGTCGTCGGAAATACCGGGGCCATCGCCAGACCCGCGCAGAACACCGCGATCCAGGCAACCGTCGGATCGCTGGTCTGCAGCATGGCAAAGGTCGTCACTGCCATCAGCACAGCCGCGCCCAGCGTGACCGTCGGAGCCGAGACCTTGATCAGAATACGCGAAACCACCACGCGGCCGATCAGCAGCCCTAGGGCAAACCCGAGCGAGAGAATGTTCAATGCCCTGGCCTTGTCCACGCCCTTCGTTACCAGGTACGTCGCCAGCCAGTTCCACACACCCACTTCGCACGCCACGTACAGGAACAGGAACAGCGCCAGCAGCCACAACGCGGGCCTTCCAACCACTTTCCCTACCTCGGCGGTGTTGAATCCGGCCCCGCCCTTCGGCCCTGGCATCTTCGTCGCAATGTGCACCACCAGCGTAATCGTGGTCAGCACGGCAGCCAGGTAGCAAAGCGTCACAGCGTCCCCGCCCAGCAGGTTGGCCGCGACGAACGGCGTCGCCAGTCCTCCGAGCCCGAAGAACAGATTCAAAAAATTCAGCGTGGATGCGCGGCGCGATTCATCCACGTCACTCGCGAGCGCGTTCGCCGCCGTAACGATAATGCCTCCGCCAAACCCCAGTACAAACAGGCAGACGAGAATCTTTGTGTAGTCGCCGCCGGTGTTCGGCAGCGAATACAGCGCGGCGCTGATTAGCGCCAGACCAGCGACAAGGGCTGTCTTCTTTCCTTTGTTGTCGATAATTGGTCCGACTGACAGGGATGCCAGTACCAGACCGACGGCTTGGGCAAGAGCCACGTTGCCGTTCTGTTCCATCGACAGATTGAACGTGGGCATGATGGTGCCGAGCATCGCGGCGATCATGCCATACACGAATATCGCGAGTATCGCGGCGAGTATGAGCATAGAGTGCAGATTCTATCAGATGACAGTGGCTTACTTCAGCGGCCAGGGTCACCGGCTAACACGCTTCGGGATAGTGTCTTTACCACCGCCATATTATTATCGCCGGCTCGCTCTAAAAGGATTCTCTAGCCTTGCCGTTGAAATCCCCGTCGACCGGCGTCAGCCGGTATCGGTACGAGTGCGCGCTGTTCCCGTCAATCCGGTACGGCTCCATGGGATACGCGTTCGGACTCCAGCTATCGATTCCGCCGGCGCCCATCTGCTGTCCGTCTACATTCAGGAACACCTGCGGGTGGGGCTTCATCTGGAATGTGTAGCCCGCCCGGTCAATGTCCTCTTTCGTGAAATGCCGGGCCGACACGCTCAGTCGCGGCGCTCCCACCGCCAGCAGACCTACGCCGTGTGCATCCGTCAGAGCCACCCAGCGCACGTCTACCTTGTTCCCATTGTCTTGCGGACGCGAATACTCCACCCATTCCTTATCCACCGTGGAACGGTACACGCCGACTCGTTCAAACCGCCGGTCGACATACGTCTCTACCGGCCCTCGGCCATACCAGGCAATATTCTCGAATCCGGGGGCGAGCACCAGCTCGTTTCCGAACCTCGGCATCATCGCCAGTTTCTTGCTGCCCGGCCTGTACTGCGCATCCACAACTACATCGCCGCTCCCGTACACCAGATAGCTCATCTCGTAGGTCGCGCCAACAACAGGCAGATCGGCTTTCACAAGAATCTTCGCCGTCTGGTCGTTCACGCTCTCTACCCGTACATCGCGCACCTGCCACTCCGGTCCCGCGTCCTGCCACAGCCGTACATCGGGCAGGCGTCCGCGCTCCACGTCGTTTCGAGTCGCTTTCCAGGCCCCGCGATCGTTGTCGGTCGGAGCGCGCCAGAAGTCCGGCCGCGGTCCGCGTTCCAGAACGTCCACGCCCTTGTACCGGAAGGACGAAATCACACCGGCTTTCTTGTCGAATCGCAGGGCGAAGGCCTTACCGCTTAGAACGGCCTCCTCCGGCCCATCCTGCACCTTCAACAGCGCCGCTGCATCTACCTTGAATTTAGGGGCAGGCGCGCTGATTGGCAGCGGAAACTGCTCCCATCCGATCTCATGCCCCGCGGGAGCCCACTCGGTTGCTTTCGGAATCGTAAAGCTCAGGTTCAGGAAATATTCGGAACCCGGCTTAGCGTCGATTCTCGGCAAGCTGAGCGTATACTCTTTCTCTTCCCCGGGAGGAATGTCCAGTTCCGGAAAGACCCCGCTCCCCAACGTGCGTCCATCCGCCTTCACCTCCCAGGTCCCTCGTGCTACATCCTTGGCGTTCACGAAGAAGTTCCAGTTCTTTACCTTCACACGTCCGCTTGCGAGGTCCACCGCCGAACCGTGTAGATTTCGATAGACATACTTCAGTGCCCATAGCCCTGGATGTGGTGTACGGTCCGCCGCGACCAGCCCGTTGTTGTTGAAGTTGTTGTCATTGCGGATGCCGGTCTTGTCCTCCCACCAGCCGCCATAAGCGTAAAAATATTTCTTTAAAGTATTGGCCTGATACTCTCCCGGAACAGGAAGCCGTATGCCCTGGTCTACCCAGTCCCAGACAAACGCTCCTTGCGCGTTCGTGCCCGAATAAAAGATGTCCCAATACTCTTTCAAGCCGCCGTCGCTATTGCCCATGGAATGCGAATATTCACAAAGAATCAGAGGCATTTCCGGCCGCTTCGCGGCTAGGCGTTTCACGCTCTCAGGAGTCGGATACATGAACGAATTGATATCCGCATTCGATCCGCCGTGCGATGTCGTCCCCTCGTAATGGAACGGCCGCGAAGGGTCCCGCTGCTTCGTCCATTGATACGCAGCCGCCGCATTTTGCCCATCTCCCGATTCGTTCCCCATCGACCAGATCACGATGGACGGATGATTCTTATCGCGCTCCAACATCCGCTCCACGCGATCCAGATACGCGACCTTCCACTCCGGATCGTTCGTCAGCCGGTTCTTCACATCATTGCCGTAGTGATGGCATTCAATGTTGGCTTCATCGAGAACATAGAGGCCATACCGGTCGCATAAGTCGTACCATGCAGGCGAATTCGGGTAATGCGACGTCCGAACGGCATTCACGTTGAACTGCTTCATCAACCGGATGTCTTTCACCATCGAGGCAACATCCACGTACTTCGCCGTGATCTCGCTATGCTCGTGACGGTTCACGCCTTTGATCAGAACCGGCTTTCCATTCACCAGAAAGCGGCCGTTCTTGATCTCTACGCGCCGGAAGCCGACGTTTTGGGGAATCACTTCCAGTACAGCTCCTGATCCGCTCTTCACGGTAAGCAGCAGCTTATATAGGTTTGGAGTTTCGGCAGTCCACTTCTGCGGAACCTTCACCGGAATCGTCAAGGACGCCGCAGTCTCCGCCGTCGCGGGCAACTCGATCTTCTGCGTCGCGGATCCCTTTGCCGCGCCGCTTCCGTCGAACAATTCCGCAGTCAGAGTCACTGGGGAGGCCTTGCTGTCCGAATTGCGCACCTGCGCTATGACCGCGAGTTCCGCGTCCCGGTACTCATCATCCAACTTCGTTTTCACTTCGAAGTCGCGCACGTGCTGGTTCGGAGTCGACCAGAGATACACGTCGCGGTAAATGCCGCTCATGCGCCACATGTCCTGGTCTTCCAGGAACGCGCCGTCTCCAAAGCGATATACCTGCACAGCCAGAAGATTCGTGCCGGATTTCACGGTCTCCGTGATGTCGAACTCCGCTGGCGTACGGCTGTCTTCGCTATAGCCAAGCTTCTTCCCGTTCAACCAGGCATAGAATGCCGAATCCACACCATCGAAATGCAGATAGATCCGGCGGCCCTTCCACCCCGCTGGCATTTGGAAGTGCATGCGATAGCTGCCGACCGGATGGAACTCATACGGCACCTGTGGCCGCTTATCGACTGGCTGCGGCCACGGATAGATGATGTTCGTATAGATCGGGATATCGAACCCGTGCATCTGCCAACTCGAGGGCACAGGCATCGGCTGCCATTTTGAATCGTCGTACTCGGGCCGGGAGAACTCCAGAGGCCGGTCGGCCGGCCGCAGCACTCCGTAAAACTTCCAGGTGCCATTCAGCAGTGCGTACCACGGTGATTTCAGCGGATCCGCAGTCCGGGCAAGCGCCGCAGACGGGTAAACCATCATCGTGGAATGCGGCTTTTCCGTGCCAACGTGAACGATAGCCGGGTTATCCCATTCCGGCTTTTCCGCTGCGGCGAGCAGGAAACCAGAAACAAGCAAAAGAAGGAGAGGTCGCATATTGCGGAACCCACCCGAGTTATATCACTTTCACTTCGACCACGGAGGAGCAATCCCGTTCATCCGTGCGTACGCAATCAACTGCCCCATGTGCTCGGCGGCGTGCGTGTCCAGCGCCACATACACGCCGCGCCGGATCGTCGGTATGCTGAAAAACTGAATATCGCGCCCGAGCCCTCCGTTCCGCTCCGCCTCCAAAGCCTTCTTTACCGAAGCGAAGCTATCGGCCAGCAACTTCACGATCTGCTCTTTGTTCAGTCCAGACTTCTCCCGCTTTTCGTTCTCTGCGATCCGCTTCCCCAGCGCCTCTTTTGTCAGGGATTCGTTCGCCATGGCCAGCAGCAGAAGATTCCCATTTGCAAGATGGATCAGCGTTTCGCGGAACGATCGCACGCCTTCCGCCGGCCGCCACCCGTACTTCTCTTCGGGAATCGCCTTGGCCAACGACAACACCTTTTCCTGAAGGTCGGCCAGCGGCACCAACAGATCCACAGCCGCGGGCAGTTGCGGAACGTCCTTCACTCCCATCAACTCCACGTCGAATGTCAGATCGGATTTCGGCGGAATCGGCCCACTTCCTTTTTCCCCGTAGGCAAGTTGATAAGGAATCAAGATGCGGCGCTTACCGCCGACCCGCATTCCCTCGAACCCCTGCTCGAATCCCGGAATGACCTGCCGCCGCCCCTGCACGAATGAAAACGGCTCATTCCGATCCACCGAAGAATCAAACTTCTTCCCATCGCTCAGCCACCCGGTATAGTTCACTGTGTACTGCTTGCCGGCCTCGGCCGGATCGCCTGTCCCTTTCACTATGTCGCTGAACTGCACAGCGGGCATGACTTGCAAGGGTGTCTTAACCTCAGGCATCTGCGCCCTGAGCGGCACAATCAGTAGAAGCGGAATCGCAATCGCTATCCGATCAATCATTCCACCGAGGATACACCGTACCCGTTATCCCCCGGGTAGGTTGTTTCTATTAATACGATTTGATTATTGCCTCGATTCGAGAGGTCGGGCATACTCCTGTCAACGTGCAGCGAACAGGCTTGAGTGCGATAGGGGTTCTTATTTCGATCTTCGCCATTTCCCGGCCCGCATCCGGGCAGGGTTGAGTTGCGGCCAGGAACAGCACGCCCGTGATTGGCGCGCTTTGCAGCCGCAGCGGACACACCGCCGATCCACCCAAGCGGCAATTGTGGACAGTCAACGTAGGCTATCGCTACCAGCCTTCCTCACGTCACTTTGTGGGCACGGTGGAGCAGAAGCAGCGCGAACTGGCGAACAATCAAATTCAGAATATCTATCACCTGTTTGATGTATCTATCGAACGGAAAATCACACAGCGCTTTGCACTCACAGCAAGCCTGCCAATTCTATTCGCGTATCGAAATCAGCTCTACGCACCGGCCGCGAAGTACAGGGTGGACAGCATCGGCGACATGACGGTCGGAGGCCGTATGTGGATCTTCCGCCCACCGACGGAGAACGGCGGCAATCTCGGCGTGGGTCTCAGCCTGAAGCTCCCCACAGGCAAATACAACGCAACTCAACTGGCGAAAGACCGCAGCGGGCGCGACATTATCGCAACCGCGGATCAATCCATACAAGCAGGCGATGGCCGCACTGGCTTCTCAGTGGACGTACAAGGTTATCATCCGGCCTACTTCCAGACGATGGCATACTTCAGCGCGGTGTACCTGTTCAACCCGGCGGACACGAACGGCGTCTCCACGTTTCGCACGAAGAAAGGCGAGGAAGTATTCTCGGTGGCCGATCAGTATCTGGCGCGCGCGGGCCTGTCTCACGCTGTTCCGAAGGTCCGCGGAATGATAGCAACCTTCGGGGGACGCATCGAAGGTGTGCCGGTTCGCGACCTGATCGGCAGGAGCAACGGCTTCCGCCGCCCGGGATACGCCATATCCGCCGACCCCGGCTTCCTGTATTCCTGGAAAAGCCATATCTTTTCCTGCAACATCCCGTGGGCGATTGAGCGGAACCGCCGCCGCAGCGTGGCAGACATCGCTTATGGAGGCCATGGCGACGCGGCTTTCGCCGACTATATGCTGATCCTCGGCTATTCCCGTCGGTTCTAGGCTTTGGGCGAGGCCTCGAACAGCGAGAACATCGCGCCCTGGGGATCGGCGACGACGGACATTCGGCCAACGTTCGGAATGCTCATAGGATCCATGCGCACCTTGCCGCCAAGTTGTTTGGCCTTCGCGGTGCTCTCATCGCACTTGGAAACCAGGTAATAGATTGACCAGTGCGGAGGCGTGTTTGGCGGCTGGTGTTCAGAAGGCGGCATGCCTCCGATGAACGTCTCGCCATTCTTAATGTGCAGATAACCGGACTGGTCATTTTCGCCCGGTGCGATTTCCCAACCGAGCAGCGCCTTGTAGAACTCTTTTGCTCGAGTGACGTCCGGCGTCATCAGATCGGCCCAGCAGAACGCTCCAGGCTGGTCTCTGACTCCGATGCCGTGATGAGATATAGCTTGCCAGAGAGCAAAAACGGCATCGCCCGGGTCCCGGATTACACACATCTTTCCGAGCTCTGATACGTCAAACGGGCCGGCCAGAACCGTGCCTCCGAGTTGCTTTGCACGCGCCGCCGACGCTTCTATGTCAGCCGTCGAGATATACAGGAGCCAGTGCGGCGGAACGCCTTGATCGGCCTGCTCCTTGCGCAACGTGTATGCCGCCGCGGCGTCGCGCCCATCGAGTCTGAAAATTGTGTAAAGTTCGCATTGGAATCAGTGTGTGTCATGCGGGAACAGTATACAGTTGCGCTACGCTGATGGGAATGGTCTTCGGGACGAAAGCGATCTTGAGCCAGTCCCTGCTGATCCTGGGCGCGCTGTTCCCAATCGTGAACCCGGTCGGCAACGCTCCCATCTTCCTCAACCTGACCGAAGGCTACTCCAGCGGCACCCGTGAGCTGCTGGCGCGGAAAATCGCCTTCAACTGCTTCGTTTTGATCATCACCTCCATCCTTATCGGCACGTACATCCTCGAGTTCTTCGGCATCTCACTTCCAGTCGTTCAGGTGGGCGGCGGAATGGTGGTGATCGCAACCGGTTGGTCGCTGTTAAATCAAAAGGACGAAGCGAGGAAGGCCGAGGCGATGTCGCTATCCGATCTCTCGAAGAGGGCCTTCTACCCACTGACACTTCCGCTAACCGTGGGTCCGGGGTCGATCTCGGTGGCGATCACCCTCGGGGCTAACCAGACGCATCCGGCAAAACTCAGCCTCGCGCTCTTGATTTCCGTTCTGCTCGGCGCCGTGCTGCTGGCCGTCACCATCTACGCCAGCTACCGGTTCAGCGAAGGCCTGGCGCGGCTGCTCGGCGAAACTGGGATGAGCATCGTGCTCAGGCTTTCCTCATTCATTCTGCTCTGCATCGGCGTGCAGATTCTGTGGAACGGCGTCAGCACCTTGCTGGTGACAGTTCGATGAACCCTAGCGTACGGGGCGCATGATGACCGGATCCGCTTTGCACGTGTCCCGGACATCAGCGCCGCAGGCGCGCGGCTTCAAATCCTTCGTGTAGCAGACGCGCACTTCGCTTAGGAAGCGGCCGTTACACAGCACCTTCACCGATTCGGCGGGGAACGACGGGTTCGCCTGCTGGAATTCCTTGTGGACGTCGTCCGGGCTGACTTCGATCTGCTTCAGCGGCTGCGTGTAATCGAGCGGAATCTTCACGTTTGCGTAAGCCTGCTCAATCTTCTTAAAATATGCCGGCTGATCAAGCCCGCTGCATGTGCCGTGCTTGGCCCACTCATGCTGGATAAGCTGTTCGGCCGGCATAAGGCGCAGCATCTGGCGGACGATGCCGCTGCGGACCGGATCGGAATCCGCACAATCGGAGGGAAAGCCGCGCTCAAACTGCGGCCACAACCCGTGCACGACGAAGCCGTACTGCCGGCCATCGGCGCATTGCTCCGAATCGCGAGAACCCGCCGGAGTGGAACAGTGTTGCGGAGACCATGACAGGCTGAGGACGTAGTAATCGAATGTGCCCGCCTCGCCGTGCGGGTGAACCTTTTTCCTGGCGGCCGGCAGGGCGGCTGCGCACACGATCAACGCCGCAACAATCCAAAGAGTGCTTTTCATCTGAGGATCAATTCTACAACGCCAGCTTGCCCTGATACATCATGTCCTTTAGCTGGAACCTGGCTCTCACTTCCATCGGCCCAAGCTTGGTCCGGAATACAACCTCCTTATCCGCCGGCAGAATCGGCTGCGCAGTGCGCGGGAAATAGAACAGGATGGCAGCCGGCTTCCTATCGATTTTCTCCGGCGTGATGGGGTCCTTGCCCTTGCGTTCCAGCGAGGTGGAATCTTTCAGTCGCTGCTCCACCAATTTTTGGCGGTCCTCTTCGGATGGGCCGTCGTCATTCGATTGCTGCCTGCCATGCACGGCCGGAATGCCGCTCACGCTGATCACGTAGAAGTCGCCGGGGTTACCGGTCAACCTCCGGGCATCGCGGACCGGCAGCGCACTCTCCCACCGGACCAGGGCTGCCATTTGAGGACGGGAGCCGGCGTCCGCGCCGCCTGCTGCGCCGCCCATTGCTTCCGCGCCACCGCGGCCACCCATTCCACCGCCCCGGCCACCACCGATTCCGGAGCCGCCGCCCATGCTCTCCATTTCGGCACCACCACCCATGCCGCGGCCGCCTGCGCGACGGCCTCCGCCGCCCATACCGCCAGGGCCGAAACCGCCCCCGACCACGTCGACAGAGGCGGCGCGGGCCCAGGGAGACCTGCTGAGGATGCGCTCCACGTCTTTATCGGACCACTGGCCGGAGTCTTTGCCCCACGGGGTGTCAGCCCAGAGCAGGCTTGAACTGCTGAGGAGTAGCATGCGTCGTGTCATAGCAAAAAGATTAACCCGGCGAGAATGTCGCCGGGTGTAGTTTTACAAGATTTAACGTGTTGGGTTAGACGCCCCAGGAGTAGTCTTCGATCATCTGCTGGACTTTCTCGTCCTCTTCCGTAAGGCGCATCAACTCGAGGCGGATCGCGTCGACGACCGCACTCCAACTGGCTTCGATGACGTTGTCTGAAACGCCGACCGTGGTCCAACTGCGGCGGTGATCGCTCCACTCGATGAGTACGCGAACCTTCGCGGCTGTACCCTTCTTTGAATCGAGGACGCGCACCTTATAGTCCGTCAGGCGGACTTCCGCGATGCCGGGGAACAGCGTACCGAGACAGGAGCGGAGGCAGAGATCGAGCGCGTTGACGGGGCCGTGGCCGCTGGCGGTGGCGGTGTGAATTCCATCCTGCGCCTTCAGCGTGACCGTTGCCGTGGTCTGCGGCTCCTTGTTGCCCGAGAGGCGTGTGGTTACTTCGAAGCCAACCACTTCAAACAATGTGATGCCTGGACGCAGAGCCTCACGGACCATGAGTTCAAACGTGCCTTCGGCGGCTTCGAGTTCGTATCCCTGGTGCTCCATCAGCTTGATACGGTCCAGCAGTTCGCGCCGCGCCTCGTCGGTCAGGCGGTCGCCGAGACCGTGCTGGTGCAGCTTATAGAAGATATTTGCGCGGCCCGAAAGATCGCTGATGAGGACGCGCTGGCGATTGCCGACGCTATCGGGCGAGACATGCTCATACGTTGCGGAGTCCTTCAGAATCGCGCTAACGTGCACACCGCCCTTATGAGCGAACGCCGACTGGCCCACATAGGGTTGGTTGTTCTGCAAAGGCAGATTTGCAAGCTCCGCGATAAACCGTGCGGTGTGGGTGAGGGTTTGGAGTTTCTCGCGGCCAATGGTGGTATGGCCGAGTTTCAATTCCAGGTTCGCGATGATCGAGCAGAGATTGGCGTTGCCGCAGCGCTCGCCATAGCCGTTGAAACAGCCCTGGACATGCGTTGCGCCTGCTTCCACCGCTGCCAGCGTGTTCGCAACGGCCACGTCGGCGTCATTGTGAGGATGAATGCCAATGATTCCATCGAACTTCTCGCGCACCACCGCGACAATCTCAGCCAGTTTGTGCGTCAGGGTGCCGCCGTTGGTATCGCAGAGGCAGAGTACGTTAGCGCCAGCCTTCTTGGCGGCTTCCAGGGTTTTCAATGCAAAAGACGGGTTGGAGATGTAGCCGTCGAAAAAATGTTCTGCGTCGTAGACGACTTCCTTCCCGTGTTTCCTGATGTAATCGACCGTCTCGAAGATGAGCTTCAGGTTCTCTTCTTCGCTGATGCCGAGGGCGCGCTTTGTGTGCAGGTCCCAGCTTTTGCCGAAGATAGAGACTACGGGAGTACCGGCGCCGACCAGTTCAACGACGTTCGGGTCGGTCTCCACCGTATTGCGCGCGAAGCGGGTGCTGCCGAATGCCGTCAGCTTGGCATGTTGCAGCTTGAGGTCGCGGGCACGCGCGAAGAATTCTTTATCTTTGGGGTTCGACCCCGGCCATCCACCCTCAATATAGTCAATCCCCAGTTCGTCGAGCTTCTGCGCAATGAGCAGCTTGTCTTCGACGGAAAAGGACACGGACTCGCCCTGAGTCCCATCTCTGAGCGTAGTATCGAAGGTTTGGATTCTCATGGTCTCTCTTTATCTATTCTGGGGGGCCGAAGCCCCCCGTTTGCAGCTTGTACTATTTGGTTGTGGCCAGAACCTGGTCCTGAGGCACACCGACTTCTTTTTTCTTCTTGAGGAACGGCATCATTGCGCGCAGTTCCGCACCGATCTTTTCGATGGGCTGGTTGCGGGCCTCTTCGCGCATCTTGAGGAAGTTGTGACGGCCGGTCTTGTTTTCATTGATCCAGTTCTTCGCGAATTCGCCAGACTGGATTTCGGCCAGGATCTTCTTCATCTCCTTGCGGGTCTCGGCTGTGATGACACGCGGGCCGCGGGTGTAGTCACCGTATTCCGCGGTATCAGATACCGAGTAGCGCATGTAGCCCAGGCCGCCCTCGTAGATGAGGTCGACGATCAGCTTCAATTCATGCAGGCACTCGAAGTAGGCGATTTCCGGAGCGTAGCCGGCTTCCGTAAGAGTTTCAAAGCCCGCGCGGATCAGTTCGGAAACGCCGCCGCAGAGAACAGCCTGTTCGCCGAACAGATCGCTTTCCGTCTCTTCCTTGAAGGTGGTTTCGATGACGCCAGCCTTCAGGCAGCCGATGCCCTTCGCGTAGGCGAGAGCGCGATCGAGGGCCTTGCCGGAGGCGTTCTGATGGACGGCGACGAGACCGGGGACACCCACATTTTCCGTGAACAGTTCGCGAACGCGATGGCCAGGAGCCTTCGGGGCGATCATCGACACATCGATATCTTTCGGCGGCACGATAGCGCCGAAGTGGATGCTGAAGCCGTGGGCGAACATCAGCGTTTTGCCGGCGGTGAGGCCGGGAGCGATCTCGTTGGTGTAGATGTCGGCCTGGAGGTGGTCCGAAACAAGCACCATGATCATGGTCGCGGCTTTGGCGGCGTCCTTCACGGACATCACCTTGAGGCCGGCGGCTTCCGCCTTGTCCCAGCTCTTGCTGCCTTCATAGAGACCGACAATTACCTTCACGCCGGAGTCGCGAAGATTGAGCGCGTGGGCATGGCCCTGGCTGCCGTAGCCGATGATGGCGACTGTCTGATCCTTCAATGGCGATAGGTCGCCGTCATTTTCATAAAAGCGTCTTGGCATGTCTTTCAGGTTCCTTGGATTGTTTATTTAAGAGCGGGCTCAGACTCCACACCGGTGGGGATGGGAGGAGCCAGCTTCAGTTTCTTCATTTCGAGACTGACGGCAACCATGCCACTGCGGGTGACCTGGATATCGCCGTAGCTTCGCATTACATCGATAAATTCGTCCAGCTTTTCGGGATCGCCACTGGCTTCGAGCGCGTAACCCTCCACGGAGGAATCGACCACGCGGGCGCCGAAGATCTCGGCTTCCTTGAGGATCGCAGTCCGATTTTCCATGCCGGAACGGATGCGAAGGAGCACCATCTCGCGCGAGACAGCCGGGCCGTCGGTCAGGTCGGTTGCCTGCAGAACGTTGACCAGCTTGTTGATCTGTTTGATCACCTGCGCGCGGATTTTAGAATCCACTTCCGCTACGATCGTCATGCGAGAGAGGCTGGGGTCGAGCGTGCGCGCGACCGTGAGGCTCTCGATGTTGTAATTGCGCTGCGTAAACAGGCCGGTGACGCGCATGAGCGCGCCCGGCTTGTTTTCCATCAGGACGGAAATAATCTGTTGCATCGTTAGTCTCCCACCGCGATCGGTTGTGGCGGTTTCAGCACCATCTCATTGATAGCGGCACCGGCCGGAACCATCGGGTACACGTTCTCAAACGGCGTCACCTTCACATTGAGCAGATAAGGACCAGGTTCGGCCACTGCCTCTTCCAGGGCCCGGCGAAGGTCGCGCGGATGCTCGACCGTCTTGCCCTTAAATCCATATGCGCCGGCCAACATCTCCGCATTCGGGAACGAGTTCAGTTCCACGGAGCAAAGGCGGTTGTTATAGAACAGTTCCTGCCACTGGCGGACCATGCCGAGATAGCCGTTATTCATCACGATGATCTTGACGTTCAGCCCATAGTTGACCAGCGTCGCGAGTTCCGGGATCGACATCTGGAAACCGCCATCGCCGACGATGGCAAACACGAGCTTGTCCGGGTTAGCCGCCTGCGCGCCGAGTGCCGACGGGAGGCCGAAGCCCATGGATCCGAGGCCGCCCGAGTTGATCCACTGGTACGGCTCATTGAACTTGATGAACTGTGCGGACCACATCTGGTGCTGGCCCACGTCGCTGGCGACGATCGCCTTGCCTTGCGAGATGCGGTCGATTTCGACCATGAGGTGCTGGGGCTTGATCTCTTCGTTGGAGAAGGACGGTTCCAGAGGATGCTCGGCCTGCCACTCACGCATCTGCTTCCACCAGGCCTTGCGCGATTCGGACTTGTTGCGCGACAGCTCGGGCTTCAGCTCGGTGATGACGCGGTTCATCTTCGAAAGAACCCGCTTCAAGTCGCCGACGATGGGAATGTCGGCATGTCGGTTCTTGCCGATCTCCGCCGGATCGATGTCCACGTGGATGACGCGGGCATGTGGTGCGAACGAAGACAGGCGGCCGGTAACGCGATCGTCGAAACGGACACCCAGCGCGATCAAAAGGTCGGTATGGGTCATGCCCATGTTGGCCGCGTAGCTGCCGTGCATGCCGGGCATCGAGATAAAATTCGGGTGCGTGCCGGGAAGGCCGCCGAGGCCCATCAGGGTGCAGACTGTGGGCACGTCGAGAAGTTCCACGAGCTCACGCAACTCATTCCATGCTTTGCCGAGGATGATGCCCCCGCCGGCGTAGATCATGGGACGCTCGGCTTCAAACATCATCTGGGCGGCACGGCGGATCTGGCCGCTATGGCCCTCGGTGTATACCTTATATCCGGGCAAGTGGATCTCGGTAACGGGATCAAAGTGACCGGTGCCCTGGAAGACATCCTTCGGGACATCGACCAGGACTGGGCCGGGACGTCCCGATGAGGCAATGTAGAAGGCTTCGTGGATGATCAGCGGAAGTTCCGCAAGCGTTTTCACCATGAAGTTGTGCTTCGTGGCGGAACGCGTGATGCCGAACGTGTCGGCTTCCTGGAACGCATCGCTGCCGATCAGCTTGGTGGAGACCTGTCCGGTGAGGGCGACGACGGGGATGGAATCCATCATCGCATCGACAAGGCCGGTAACGAGGTTGGTGGCTCCGGGGCCGGACGTGGCGCAGCATACGCCAACACGGCCGGTGGAACGGGCCCATCCCTGTGCGGCAAAGGCCGCGTTCTGCTCGTGGCGGACAAGGACGTGCCGGATCGGGTGATCGTACATCGCGTCATAAAACGGAAGCGTGACGCCGCCGGGGTAGCCAAAGATGCAGTCTACGCCTTCCTTCGCCAGGCAGTCGAGCAGCATTCTTGCGCCGTTAGTCAAATTGCTCATCTCTCCGAGATCCTTTAAGTTTTGGTGCTCCAGATAGCAAAAAGGCCACCGATATCGGGTTGTGTTCCCCGCCGGTGGCCTTCTTGAATTCTAAGAAAAGCGCACGCTAGGCGGGGCCGATAACGATGACCCCAATGCCAATTCGTACGACAAGAACTTCCAGATTTACAAGAGCGGACGCTGCGGCGTCTGGTTGGACGACCTTGGCAGCGGTATTTGTATGGTTGGTTGCCACGTTGTTAGAGTAACTTAAAACAATTCTAAATGCAAGAACGAAGGGCGATTAGAAGTATTTATGGATACATTGACCCGGCTGGGATATTTTTCTGCAGAGGAGGCGGGGTGGGGACAGTGACATTCCCCTTCCGGTCGAGGAGGATTCGCTGTGGCGCGGGCGGCTCCGGCTCGCGAGGCGATTCCGGGAGAGCCTGCACGGTTTGCCGAGCGAACCCAATCCGGGGCTCCGGAGTGAATGCCCGCGCTTCCTGAAGTGACTGTAACTCCTTAGCTGCGTGGTCATAAGCGCGCTGCGTGCTGTTCTGGTAGCGGATGAGAGTAGAGAAGGATTTCGCATGGAGAACAAACGCTTCTGCTGGGTCCTCGCATTGGGCGAAGATGGCAGTCTCAAGCCGGGGAATGCGAAGAAGACGCCAGGTGCAGGCGATCATGATATCCAC
>CAYXLI010000006.1:190472-217450 GCA_964464925.1 uncultured Solibacteraceae bacterium
TGGCGAAGGCCGTTTTGCGAGGAGACGGCCTTGCCCTGAGGGGAGCGAGGACCGGTGGAAGACTGGGCGTTAACTTGGTTGGCGGTGATTTGTGCTGGGGATGCCATAGAAGCTTTTCCTAACTCCAGTTTGGGGCAGGAGAGTATGGATGCCAGACTAGAAATCTTGTAAGCCGCTGATTTGATTCAGGCGATTTTTTCGTAATCGCTGTGACCGCGCATTGGGCTTTTGTGCAACCGGAGCAGTTCCTCATTGAGGCGTGCTACATCGACCGGCTTGCTGATGTAGCCGTCCATGCCGGCATCGAAGCAGATCTTTTCGTCACCCATCATGGCGTGAGCGGTGAGGGCGATTACGGGCGTGTGCCTCCCATGGATCCTGTCGTGCTGCCGGATGAGCCTGGTTGCTTCCAGGCCATCCATTTCAGGCATTTGCACGTCCATAAACACCACATCGAAGGAGTGCTCCTGACACGCCCGAACCGCGTCGGCTCCGTTGGTGACCACGGTGACGGAATGGCCACCTCTCTCCAGCAGGCGAACGACGACCAACTGATTCACGGGGTTGTCCTCCGCAAGCAGAATGCGGAGTGGGCGGGAGAATTCGGATTGGGCAAGCGGCACAGAGAAAAGAGACGGTTGATGGTAGGCCGGTTGAACGATGAAGTGGAAGCGGAAAATGCTGCCGCAACCCGGCTGGCTTTCCACGGTGATTTCCCCGCCCATAAGGCGCAGGAGCCGCCGCGATATTGCCAGTCCTAGTCCCGTCCCGCCGAAGCGGCGAGTGGTAGACCCGTCGGCCTGGGCGAAGGCATTGAAGATCAGTTCCTGCTGCACCGGACTAATCCCGATGCCGGTGTCCGACACCGAACCGATGAGTTGCAAGCCACGCGAATGCGGGGCGCAGTCTAACTCAACCCGGATGGAACCCTGCTCGGTGAACTTCAAAGCGTTGCCGAGCAGGTTCATGAGCACCTGCCGGAAGCGTAAGGGATCCCCACAGACTTCGGCGGGGACGGCCGGGGAGATGCAGGAACTCATTACGATCGAATTGCGCTGCGCAACTGACGAGAGAGTTGCGATGAGATCGTCGAGAACCTGCCTTGGGCTGAAGTTCACCGCCGAAATTTCGAGGCGGCCAGCTTCGATCTTGGAGAGATCCAGAATTTCGTTCAGCAGATCCAGCAGGCATTGTCCCGACGCCCGCGCCATCTCGAGATACTTCCTCTGTTCCGGCTCAAGAGGTTGATCCAGCACCAGTGTGGTGAGACCAATGACGGCGTTCATCGGTGTGCGGATTTCATGGCTCATGTTGGCGAGAAATTCGCTCTTGGCGCGGTTGGCCGCTTCCGCCTTGAGAACCGCGTCTTTCAACTGGGCCTCGACCAGTTTGCGAGACGTCATGTCCCGGAAGACGGACAAGACTTGCGGGCCTTCCGGCGAATTCACGATCGAATTGGACAGATCCACCCAAATGACACGGCCGTCCCAAAGCTCGACGCGGCGTTCCATGCGCGGCTCGATGGATCCGGTGCGGACGCGTTCGCGGTAGGTGCTGGCGCGTTCTTCGCGAGAGTCCTCCGACATTACGCCCGTGAACATCGCACCTACCAATTCCTCGCGCGACTTGCCCACCAGGTCGCAAAACGCAGAGTTCACGCGAACGATGCGCCCATCGAGGTCAGTGAGGCGCATTGCGTCAGTGGACCCCTCCCAGACGCTGCGCAACTGTTCCTCACTGCGGATTTTCGCCTCCTCAATCTTCTGCCTGGCCGTAATATCACGAGCCATAGAAAGCACGCCAGTTACCTTGCCAGACTCGTCCCGCAGGGGCGTATTGAACCACTCGCACAATAGGAGGTTGCCGCGCATGTCCAGGTTGAGATTGACTGAGTGGCTTGTTTCATCGCCAGCCAGGACTTCGGCCCAGAGGCGCTCGATCCGCAGCCGTTCCCCTGGAAGTAGCAGCAACTCGTCGCCCCGCTTCCCGATCGCCTCTCTCGACGACCAGCCGAAGATTTCTTCCGCGGTGCTGTTCCACTCGCGGACGCGAAAGTCCGTGTCCCATGCTATGTAGGCGAGCGGCATCCGATTGATCTGAAAACGCAGCTTCTGATTCGCCGCATACTCTCTTGCCAGACTTTCCCAGGCTCCTCCAGCGAGTAAGGCGACTGCTACGGAATCGGCGATCAGGGCGGTCAGTATTCCGGTCATATCCTCTGCCCCGGAATGCGTGGGGTTCTCTAACCAGTGACGCACTACCGGCGTGCACAGCGCCACTGTCGCCGTCAACGTGAGGCCGAAGAATACGACATAATGCCGCCATCGCAAGGTGAGCCCTGCCAACGCGAGAATGCCAGGAAACATCAAAGCAGGAGCGCCTCGCAATCCCCCGGGAGAGAGGCAAGCCAATAGGATTGCACAGCAGAGGAGAGTGAGGGCGCCAGGCAGTCTGCCTTTGGTGGACTTATGCCACCGGTTCAAGTACAGAACACCCGCCATACAGAACCATTGCGCCGTCAAAATCCAGATGGTCTGAGCATTGCTGTTGGCCGCGATGCGGTTGACGAACAGAGCAGGCGCGAAACAAAGCACTGCGACAGCCGCACACGCCGAGACGTTTCGCTTGTACGTTGGACCGCTGTCCAAGGAGCGCGGGAAAAGAGTCGACGGGGGGTCGTCAGCCAATCGAACAGGCATTCACGTTTCAATGGGCTTATCGGCACGATGCGCTCGAAAAATTAGCCGTAGTCAGCGCGCGAACGCGATTCCGAGTCCGGTGGTATAGAGGAAATCGTTGCTTTTCCGTCGTGGGGCCGGATGGTTTAAATAGCGATCGCTCAGCGATATGTTCCAGTTGAGCCATTTCGAAATTCTGGTGGACGCACCGACATCGAAGTTGATGCGGTAGGATCCGGTATCCGAAAGGTCGTGAAACATGCGGAAGCTCTGGACAAGCGAGGTTGAGGAATTGAGCTTGAGAGCGTACTCGTCGCCCCAGTAGAGTTCGGCTGAGTCCCTGACCAAAGGGGTACTGAAGCGAGAATGGTTGTAGTCGGCGCCGGCGAGCAGATCGAGTTGGCTTCGCTCTGTCTTGAAGGCGTGGAATCCGAGGCCGCCACCAATCACGAAGCGGAGGTCCAGATTCTGGAAGCGGTCATATTCGTAATCATTGAAGACGTTCACGAACAAGCGCGGGCCGAGATTGTGATCATAGGCAACTCCGCCGCGCACCGCCTGGGCCGTATCGGCATTCCGGCCGTTTACCAGAGCCGAAGATTTGATGGCATTGAAGTAAAGCGACGCCTTATCCGTATTGGTTAGCCGGGACGCGTTGATGCCAGTAGTAAATGTAAGCGTACGGGCGTTCCCGCTGGTGCCCGCGAAGCCTATGCTGGCGGTTCCGGCCCAGAGACTTCCCCACCCTGGGTGCAAGAGACGCTCATAGGCCTGCTGCTCAGCGGTGTTCCGAATCGTTGTGACTTCCGTAGGAATCACGCTGATTGTGGTGTCGCGTTCAGTGACCTGGAGCTTTCCATCCGTTGTAGCCACGGTGCCTTGTACCGTTTTTCCATCCTGCAGAACGATGTTGACCGGAGTATCGGCTTTGATGGAATCCACCTGATCCCACAGAGTGGTGACCACGCCGAAGTGATCCGTCTTGATGGTGAGGCTTTTTCCATCCTTTTTGATGATGCTGCCAGTGACCCGATCGCCATTCTTCAGCACGACCTGATCCGCATGGACGCCGTCCGCGAAGAGGCATATCGCAGATGCGATTACGAGCATCCTACCGAGATTGAGAGCTGATAAGAAATCTTTTTTCACGAAACACCTGCTGCCGTAAATCGAAACGGACGCTGATGGGAGACAAAGGGCGGCCAGAATGGCAGTGGCCGAAAGGTTCGCCGGGATTTACTCGGCGCGGGCGGGCAGTTTCGTGGCGGCGCGCACGACCGCTCACGGAAACAAAAACGAACAGAACGGGATTCGACCGGCTAGATTGCGCCGGTCGAACCACTTATGAATCATACGGCTCCGCGTTGCCGGGTTACTGCGTGATAGATCACGAGCAGCAGAATGGCGCCTACAAGGGAGGCTAGAAAACCGGCGGAGGCATCAGGACCGTACCAACCTAATGCACGTCCCAGGAACGTAGCGATGAGGGAGCCTGCGATGCCGATGGCGATGGTAATGAAGAATCCTGCAGGATCCCTGCCCGGGGTAAGCAACTTTGCCAAAGCACCAACGATCAGCCCGATAAACAGTGTCCACAAGAGATGCATTGCTCTTCCTTTCAGTTCTAACTCTGCGTCCGGTTCGCGATTTTTGCAAGGGTGACGGCGAGCGCAGCGCTGCCGAGGGTCTTGATGAGCGTGGGGTGCTCGGAGTAAATGGAACTGACTCTATCCACGATTGAGGGGTCGTGCTGCTCCACATGCTGAGCAACCTTCTCCACTACCTCAGGAGGCACTTGCTCGGCGGTTTCGGGAGTAACCGTTCCGCCCGCGCCCAATTTTGAAGCGAGTGCGCCGAGTCCCGCCCCTCCGAGGATAGAGGGCAGTGCCGGACCGGCAGCCGAGAGCAGTTCGTTCAAAACGCTTGCCTTCTGAGAGCCGTTGGCATTGCCGAACAACTGCGCAGCGAGCTGCGCAAAGGGGGGCGTCTCGTTGGACCGGAACATATCGGCCAACGCGCCTCCCAGGGTGGAAGAAGGAACAGCGTTCGACACCTGATCAAAGTGAGCATCGGCGTTCGTGGCATTCACATTGCCGCCGGAGTACTGCTTGAGCAGGCCGCCTACGGTATCCATCCAGTTCATGCTATATCTCCTGTTTATGCCGGAATCGTGAGTTCCTGACCGACCTGGACTTTGTTCGGATCATCGAGCTGATCCTTGTTGGCGTCGAAGATCTTCATGTACTTGTTCGCGTCGCCGTAGAACTGTTTGGCGATCTTCGAAAGGGAATCGCCGGCTTGCACCGTGTACTTCCGCACTTCCGCGGCGGGCTGCGGCAGACTGGAGTCGATGGAGAGATCGCACGTCAGATCGCTGTAGTTTGCATCCACAGCCTTGATCGCGTTCCAGA
This sequence comes from uncultured Solibacteraceae bacterium, assembly GCA_964464925.1. Taxonomy (GTDB): domain Bacteria; phylum Acidobacteriota; class Terriglobia; order Bryobacterales; family Bryobacteraceae; genus CAYXLI01. The sequence continues at coordinate 195,562 of CAYXLI010000006.1, forward strand.
CTTCATTCTTGACATCCTGATTGGGGGCGGCGCCTTGCATGAAGAGCTTGTCATCCTGCACGTGCAGATGATCCAGCCGCACGTTCCGGCGTTTAATCAAATCGAGCACACTCGCGTATTTCTGTTTCAGTTGTTCCAAATCAGCCATGGTAGCTTCTCCTTTGCGTTATGTAGGGCGGTAATGTATGTGTGTCGCAGGGAAGATGCGGGAATCGGCCGGAAATCGCGGCTCATCACCGTTAAGAGGGTGAGAGGAACAGGAGCGGCCTGTCCCTCTCGCCCCGGAAGTTGGCGGATGTATTAACGGCCAAGGTAGTTGACGGTAACCGAGCCCACAGACGACGCACCGGCACTGTTCGTGACGGTAACAACGAATGAATATTGGCCGGTGGAGGTGAACTGGACGCTCGGCGTGGAGGTGTTCGCGTTCACCAGAGCGGCCGAACCGTTGAGGCTGGTCCAGCTATACGTCAAAGGCAGCCCGGCGGGATCCGTGGAAGCAGATGCATCGAGCATGATCTGCTTCTGCAGCGTGTCGGCAACCGGTTTGACGACGACATTCGGAGTGAGGGCGTTGCCAGGGTTGTCGAGTCCGAGTCCAGGCAGAACGGGAGTCCCTTCCTTTTGCACGGCCTGCAACAGCTTGGGATTGATGCCGAGAGCCTTGAGGATGGTCGGCGAGACCTGGGTCGTGCGGACAGGAGTTGTGTTGACGGTCTGCGGGATGGAAGGAGCGGAGACGAGCAGGATCACGTTCGTGTCTGGAACCGCGAATCCGCCGTGCTCAGAGATCTTCTTCTTCCCGCCGGTGTAGACGACACCGACGTTCGGCGTGACTACGATATCGGGCGAGCGCGAATCGGTAGAGGGATCGTCGAACATCAGCGAGAGATTGGATCCGTAAAGGATTTCGCCACCGCCGATCGTCGCGAGGTTCTGGCTGAGTTTGGCGGCCGCAGCAGCGGTCTGGCTCTGATCGGTAAGCCAGATCAGGGACACATCGTCTTCCGCTGCATTGCCGATCAGCGCGTCACCTAGAACTGAACTTGGCGACTTCAGTGATGGGTTGTCCGCGGGGATGCGGACGAGGCTGGCAGGGTTGATGGGTGACTGGCCGTGTTTGGCGGAAATGATGATCAGTGTGGAGTTGTAGAGACCCTGCTTCTTGAGTTCAGCGACGAACTTGCCAATGGAGGTGTCCACGAACTGAATCTCGCTGAGCAGGCCGGGGCTCGGCGTGGCAGCAACATCGAGATATCCACCTGCCTGGCTCAAAGACTTTTCATTCAGTTTTTGTCCCACGCTGACAGCCTGGAAGTTCATGCCGAACAGAGCCGGGACCGGGGCAGAGACGGATCCGTCACTCTTTTTGCCATCAATCCAGTTCAGTACGGTCTGGACCTTGATGGAGTCGTAGCATTGGACGTTCTGAAAGCTGCTGGTCCAGGCGGAGAGGTCGGCGCCCGGATCGGGGATCTGCGCGCATCCGGAGATGGAGGGAAGAGGCACGACTTTGGAGTTGATTTCAGGGCTGGCAAGATCGGACACGCCCGAACCGCTGGGGCCGAGCACGTAATCGTAGGACGGGTGCTTGTCTGACCAGGCGGTGTAGCCGCCGCTGGCCTTCACTACTTCGAAAACGGTGTTGACGCGCAGATAGTCATGCGGATAGACCGGAACGCAGCCTCTCTTCGGGTCGCGAGGCAGGAGGGTGGGATTAATGCCGCCACCACCATCGAGTTTTGACGTGTCGTTGTCAATAGACTCATCGAACGCAACGACGGTGCCAATTGTTCCCGGGCAGAGTCCGGCACCCTGAGCGGCAGGTGGAGACAGAGAGCGGTCATAAGCCACGTCGTAATAGAAGCCGGTAGTCCGCGGAGAACCGCCGGTGATTAGGGCGGCGAGTCCGGGGAAGGAGTCCGAAGGCTTCGACGTCGATGCCTGGGTGTAGGTCACGCCGGATTTCGCCAGTTGTGCCAGGGCCGGGCAGGTGGGTCCGGAGCCTGAGCCACCAACACCTTTTATGCAATTGGCCAGGTCGACCGCATGCATGCCATCGATGCTGATCAAAAGAACGCGCTGGATACCCTGAGTGGGCGTTTGCGCGGGCACGGCGGTCCCAATCGCGAGTGACAATACGACGTGGCCCGCGACGCGCGCGAGGAGGTTTCTTCTCATTGTTCTGTTTTTTCCTTTCGACGGAGTGGAACGCGAAAAGCTCCTCAGGGTACCAGCCGAATCTTTCATTCGAACGACAATGGCACGACGAATGGATTAAGCGAGGAGGCTACGGCCTGTTGGGGACATGTCCTTGAACAAGACGTTTTCAACTCGGTGATCCGGACAAACCCCGGGACCGATCCGACCAATGGTCTCCAACTTTGGGATGTGACGCTGAGCGAGAGGAACGTTCAACTTGGTTTTAAGGTGAACTTCTAGGACTCCGGGCTGTTCTGAACAGGGCCGCGATCGATCGCGGCCCTTTCTTTTCTAGTGCTCCGCACCTTCTGTGGGCGCAATTCCCTTCTTCTGGCCCGAGTTTGCCGGGTTCCCCAATTCCGCTTTGATTCCGTTCTTCAGCAGCACCAGTTCCCCCGGGGCTTGGAAGAAGCTATAACCGTCCCGATTCCGCCAGGCGAGTGGACCACCGAGCTTCTTGCCTGCCTTGAGTGTTGCATCGTGAATGCGCGTGACCAGCGCCTCGTATCCGGGTTCACCCTGCTTCATCCCGGAGAAACTGCCGAGGTCCGTACTGGCGGCAAAGATCACATCTACGCCCGGAATATCCGCCATCTGGCTGGCCAGTTCGACGCCCGCGGGCGACTCGATCATGGCTACGATCATGATGTTGTCGTTCGCGATCTGGCGATAGTCAGGACCCCAGAGCGCGCCATATTGTCCGTTGCCCTGGCTGCGCTTGCCGACGGGAGGATACTTTGCAAACTTGATCGCGTTTCGAACCTTCTGCAGATCCTCCACCATCGGAATAATGATGCCGGCCGCGCCCATATCGACGGCTTTCTGAATGTCGCCCTCGGTCGCGTCGGGGACGCGGATGAACGGCATTGCCGGCGCACCCTTACAGGCCATGATCATGTGTGCCACATCCTGAAACGTCATGGGGCTGTGCTGCATTTCGATCCAGAGGTAATCGAAGCCGGAGTTCGCCATGGCGCAGTAGGTGTCCGGGTCGGGGATGAGGATACTGCCGCCGATGACCTGTTTGCCGGCGGCCAGCTTCTGCTTGACCGTATTAAAGATTCGCGGTTGCGTTTGCGCGAAGGCGGCCGGCAGCAAGGCGACGGCCAGAACAGCGAGTGCGGAACGTCTCATGATCCTATTCCTCCTGATGAAAAGGTCAGGAATGATTCTATGCGATCGTTACAAAGTTTTCACAAGGGACGCACAACTTTCTTAGCGAAGTGGCACATGCTTGGATTCAGACACTCGCGCCTGCGCCAGTTCGGACAGGCCCGTTCCTGCGGCCGCAGGAGAAGCAGGGCGGGAATCCCGTGTACTCCCGCCCTGAGTAAACGCCTTGATGAGTAATTTTCCCTCAGTACACCTAGACGCTTCGCGGAATTTATAAGTCTATCACCTTATTTTTAAGAGCTTTTTCGTAACGGACTAGACAAATACGCGAGCGAAATGATCTAATTTTTACCGGGAGGGCAATATTTACCCGATACCACTCGAGGAATATGCTTCGCCTGCACTGGGTTCGTGGACGGCGTTGGTTTCCGGTCTGCAGACCGGCGACGCGCTATCGGTACTCCAGTTTCACCACTTTATTGTGCCGGGTATTGAATGGCTCCTGCGCCGTCGTGGAGCGCTTCACCCGGGCCGCTTGGCCCGGCATTTGTGCCACGAAATGGTGCTTGAAATCCAGGCGAGAAAACTCAATAGCTTCGAAGAAATTGCGGTTGGCCTTCGCCGTTCCATCCACTTGGCAGGTCGAATCGAACCGGAAAACAGCCCGCCCGCGCCACGCGATCTCGGTGCCTGTAATTCGCGGGAATCGGAAGTTGCCATCCGGCGCTTCGCATTGCAGCAAAGCCCGGCCGAGATTTGCGATGCGATGTGCATTTCCATGCACGAGTACAAGAGTTTGAAAGTTACGGCGCGCGAAATATTCCGCTCTTCGCTGACGAAGAATGAAGCCGCAGGAGGAAATGATGCATTGGTGCATGCGTGATGAAAATTTCGTGAGGAAACTCATCTCCACATGAAAGAGCAGCGCACAAGATTCATAAAACAAGTTCACCGATCCTGGTCTGGAAATTCGTAAGCAGTTCGTACCCTTCGTGGGTGACCGCCACCATGTCGCAGTGCCGCATGCCGCGATCTTCCAGGTAAATGCCAGGCTCTACATTGAACACCATACCGGGTTCGAGCACGTCTTCGGATTTCGGATGCAATCGCGGTGGAGCGCTGTGGCTAATGGCCGCGAAACCGACCCCATGGCCCGTCGCATGCTTGAACGCCGGCCCGTATCCGCGTTCCGTAAGTACGTTGTGGGCGGCTCGATCTATGTCCGCGGCCTTCGCTCCGGGATGGATTGCACCGAACGCGGCATCGCGTGCCGCGAAGACGGCTTCGTACATTTTCTGCGATGTGGCATCGGGTGTTCCCATGCTGAACGTGCGAGTGATATCCGTCCAGTAGCCATCCGCGTACGAGTTGCAGTGGATGAGGACTAAATCGCCTTTTTCTAATGCGCGCGTTCTGGACCTGGCGAAGACTCCGTAAGCTCTCGCAGCGTTCGGGCCGGACATGCACCATACGAACCCATCGTTCCTTTCCACGCGGCTGCCGCCGTTTGGGCAAGCGCTCAACGGAACGCGGAACATGGCTGCGATTTCGCACTCCTTAAATCCGCTGCGGAGATGCTGCGCTCCTTCTTTGAACGCACGCTCTGCAATTCCGCACGCGGTACGGATGTGTGCGATTTCTGCCGGCGTGTGGATGGCCCGCAATCTCTCAAGCAGATCATCTGCCACGCGCACCTCCGCCTTGGGAAAGCGCGCTACGACAGCACCACGCAACGCCGGGCCGAAAAGATGCATGCCCGCGTAAGAGGCCGGCTCGAATGTCTCGCCACTCTCGAAGCCAACCCTACGGGGTTCGGCGGGCAGCAGGTTGAATACTTTTGGCAACGATGTTTCCACGTCACCGATCTCACTGGAGAGGGAATCGAGGGAACCAGTCTGGTACGTGATTACTTCGTCGGCAAAGCTCTTTTCGGCAAGATCATTCTCATCCTCCGGCACAAGCAGCACCAGACTCGTTCGCGTCACAAATGCGATGGACGTGCCGACTACCGGCCAATAACCCGACAGCATGAGGACGTTGGCGGGCTGCGCGCACACCAACATGTCCACAGCGGCACTCTCCAGAAACTGCTGTACGAGACGGTCCCGCCTGGTTTCCAGTAGTTTATCGGCGATCACGTTAAGGTCCTCCCTACTCCGGGGCTGTTGCCGCTACTTCGTAACATCCCGCTCTTCCGGCTGTGTCTAGCTAATAGATGGACTACCCAAGAGAAACCGCTGTTTCAGACTCAACGCGGTAACGAAATCCGGAAGACACCGGCAACGGAGAAGAGCGAATGGCAAAAACCGCTGCAGAGATCCTGGTCGAAACAATCCACGACTGGGGCGTAGAAGTGATCTTCGGGATCCCCGGAGACGGCATCAACGGCATCATGGAGGCATTGCGGGTGCATAAGGACAAGATCCGCTTTATTCAAGTGCGCCATGAAGAGTCGGCGGCCTTCATGGCCTGTGCCTACGCGAAATACACGGGCAAACTGGGAGTATGCCTGGCCACTTCCGGGCCGGGCGGCATCCACCTGCTGAACGGATTGTACGATGCAAAGCTCGATAAAAAACCGGTTCTCGCCATCACCGGACTGCATTTCCATGATCTGATCGGCACGCAGGCGCAGCAGGATGTGGAACTCGACAAGCTCTTCATGGATGTGTCGGTTTTCAACCAGCGCATCATGAGCCCCACTCACGTGGAGCCGATCGCTGACCTGGCCTGCCGGACAGCGCTCTCCTATCGCGGAGTTGCGCACCTCACCATACCGACCGATGTGCAGGAACTCACTACCGGCAACGACGAGCGTTCCAAGAGGAACCGCCCTCACCACACGTCCGACGCGTTCTCACGCAGCGCCCAGCTACCTTCACAAATCGACCTGCAGCGCGCGGCCGAAATTCTGAACAATGGGAAAAAGATTGCCATTTTGGCCGGACAGGGTGCGCTCGGCGCGGGCGATGCGCTTGAGGAAACTGCCGACAAATTGGGCGCCCCCATCATCAAGGCTCTGCTCGGCAAGGCTGTTGTGGCGGACGATAGTCCATTCACCACCGGCGGGATTGGGCTGCTCGGGACCAAACCGTCTCAAGAAGCTCTGGAGGAGTGCGACACGCTCCTGATCGTGGGCAGTTCGTTCCCGTATATCGAGTTCATGCCGCAACCTGGGCAGGCGCGCGGCATACAGATTGAACTCGATCCCATGCGGATCGGCCTGCGTTACCCGATAGAAGTCGGCCTCGTGGGTGACAGTTTCAGCACATTAAAAGCACTGCTGCCTCTGCTGCGCGTGAACCACAACAGGGCATTCCTGGAGAAGGCGCAGCGAGGCATGAAGGACTGGTGGCAAGTTATGGATGCGCAGGCCGCCCGGACGGATCTGCCGATGAAACCGCAGGTGGTCGCTGCGGAGTTGAGCAAGCGGCTCTCCGACACAGCCATCGTCTCTTCCGATTCCGGCACGAACACGACTTGGTGGGCCCGTCACATCCGAGCGAAGCGCGGTCAGATGCACTCCTGCTCCGGAACATTGGCGTCGATGGCCCCGGGGCTCCCCTATGCGATTGCAGCCCAGATAGCCTATCCGGGCCGCGAGTGTATTGCGTTCGTGGGAGATGGCGGCCTATCCATGCTGATGGCCGAGTTTGCGACTGCTGTGAAGTACTCCCTGCCGATCAAAGTAGTGGTTATCAAGAACAACACGCTTGGCCAGATCAAATGGGAGCAAATGGTATTCCTGGGCAATCCGGAGTATGGCTGCGAGTTGCAGCCGATCGACTTCGTCAAGGTTGCCGAAGCCTGCGGAGGCCGCGGATTCCGGATCGAGGACCCCAAGAATTGCGGAGCCATTCTGGATGAAGCACTCAGTCACCAAGGTCCGGTCATAATTGAGGCTCTCGTCGATCCATACGAGCCGCCGATGCCTCCGAAGGTGACAGTGGAGCAAGCCGGACACTTCGCGGAGTCGCTCGCGCGGGGCGAACCGAATCGAAGCAAAATCGCCCTAACGGTCTTAGAGGATAAGGTCAAAGAGATGGTGTAACGCCGGAGACGGTGCGACATTCTGGGCTCTTGCTCTCCCCTTCGCAAGAGCCCAGACGGGCAGAATCGTCCGCTGAAACAGAAAACGCGGTACCAGGTGTCCCCTCAAAAATATATGCGGCAATGAGGTGTTGAATTTCTGGGCATTTCGGTTCTCGCCGTTCGCCGTCAACTCCGGTTCGCCCATGCCTGGCTGCAACGCGGCCGCTAGCCCTGTTACTCGCTTAAGTGCGTCCTGCTCACACTGACGCAGTCACTGCACATTCACAGGTGAGCAAAATAATTGGCAAGTCTCTTTATTTCAGTTAGTTGAACGGTCTGATCCATCCTTCTTACGGCTCCCCTATGTTCGTTTTCCGCCTCTTGCGTGCTACTCCTCGGAATAGGTAAGCGGCTGCCGCTCACGGCGATGGAGAAACAAAATGGGGAGTTGCGCGGCGTCACACCAGCGTAGGAGGCTGTACATAAACTTGATAGTGATGTACTCAGATTACTTTACATTCTGCAACTAACTTGTTATCCTGATCATCGGAGTTACTAGATATGGACTTCAACCGCCTCACTGAACGGGTTCAACAAGCCGTCCAAGCTGCTCAATCTAAAGCTGTTCGGTACGGCAACCAGCAAATCGACGTCGAACATCTGCTCGCCGCCCTACTCGAGCAGGAGAGCGGGCTCGCACTCTCCCTGTTTCTGAAGGCGGATCTCCCCGCTGAAGCGATTCACAGGCGCGTGATCCAGGAACTCGAAAAGCTGCCAAAGGTATCTTCCCCGACCGGAGCGACTGACCAGATCTACATCACCGGGCGGCTGAATCAGTTATTTACTCGCGCCGAGGACGAAGCCAAGCGGTTGAAAGACGACTTCATTTCAGTGGAGCACCTGCTGCTGGCCATGACCGACGACTCCGGCGTTACGGGCAAGGTCCTGAAGGAATTCGGCGCTACGCGGGAGCGCCTGATGAAATCCCTGCAGGAGGTGCGGGGGAATCAGCGGGTCACAACCCAGAATCCCGAAGCTACTTACGAAGCCCTGGAGCGCTACGGGCGTGACCTGACCAAACTGGCCGGGCAAGGTAAGCTCGACCCGGTAATCGGCCGTGATGAAGAGATCCGGCGGGTGATCCAGGTGCTCTCGCGGCGCACGAAGAACAACCCGGTGCTGATCGGCGAACCCGGCGTGGGCAAGACGGCGATTGTCGAGGGCCTGGCCTTACGGATAGTCAGGGGAGACGTACCGGAAGGTCTCAAGAACAAGAAAGTAGTGTCGCTTGATATGGGCGCCCTCATTGCTGGAGCGAAGTTCCGCGGCGAATTTGAGGAACGTCTGAAGGCGGTCCTGAAGGAAGTGCAGTCGGCCGAGGGCGAGATCATCCTCTTCATCGACGAACTGCACACCGTGGTGGGCGCGGGCAAGGCCGAAGGCGCTATGGATGCCGGCAACCTGCTGAAGCCCATGCTTGCCCGAGGCGAACTGCACTGCATTGGTGCAACCACGCTGGATGAATACCGCAAACACATTGAGAAGGATGCCGCCCTGGAGCGCCGTTTCCAAACCGTTTTTGTAGACCAGCCGTCAGTGGAGGACACCATCTCGATCCTGCGCGGTCTGCGCGAGCGTTATGAAGTTCACCACGGCGTGCGGATCAAGGATGCCGCCCTGGTGGCTGCGGCAGTGCTGTCGAATCGTTACATCACGGACCGTTTTCTGCCGGACAAGGCGATCGATCTTGTGGACGAAGCCGCGGCGAAACTCCGCACAGAAATCGATTCCATGCCGGCGGAACTCGACGAACTCACCCGCCGCGCAATGCAGCTCGAAATCGAGCGAGAGGCGCTAAAGAAGGAAACTGACCAAGTCTCGAAGGAGCGCCTCGGCAAACTGGAAAAAGAGTTGGCCGACATCAAGCAAGAATCGTCCGCTCTACAGGCGCAGTGGCAGTCCGAAAAAGATGCAGTCCAGAAGCTGCGCGCGCTGCGCGAGCAGTTGGAGCAGATTAAGGTCGATATCGAGAAAGCAGAACGCAGCTACGACCTGAACCGCGCGGCCGAGCTGAAATACGGCAAGCTGCGCGAGATAGAGACCAAGCTGAAGGAAGAAGAAGCCCGCCTGGAGACCAAACAGGCCAAAGGGCGCCTCCTGAAGGAGGAGGTAGACGAAGAAGACATTGCGGACGTGGTCAGCCGCTGGACCGGAGTGCCGGTTTCGAAACTCCTGGAAGGCGAGACGCAAAAGCTGCTTCACCTGGGAGACGAGTTACACAAACGGGTCATCGGCCAATCGGAAGCGGTGGACGCTGTTTCCGATGCGGTGCTGCGGGCACGTTCGGGATTAAAAGACCCCAACCGGCCGATCGGCAGCTTTATCTTCTTAGGCCCAACAGGCGTGGGTAAAACCGAACTGGCCCGTGCGCTCGCGCAGTTCCTTTTTGACGACGAGCGGGCCATGATCCGCATCGACATGTCGGAATACCAGGAGAAGCATACGGTGTCGCGCCTCGTTGGCGCGCCTCCCGGATACGTCGGCTTTGAAGAAGGCGGCCAGTTGACGGAAGCGGTGCGCCGCAGGCCCTACTCGGTCATTCTCTTTGATGAGATCGAAAAAGCTCACCAGGATGTCTTCAACATCATGTTGCAGATCCTGGACGACGGCCGGCTGACGGATGGCCAGGGACGGACGGTGGATTTCAAAAACGCCATCGTGATTATGACGAGCAATATCGGCAGCCATCGGATCCTGGAATACCGGGGGGCATACGAAGGTTATGAGTATACGCGGATGAAAGATGCAGTCCTCGAAGAACTGCGCCATCACTTCCGCCCCGAGTTCCTGAACCGTGTGGATGAAATCATCGTTTTCCACGCGCTCACCGAAGAACATCTGAAAGAGATCGTCGAGATCCAGCTCGCCGGACTCCGCAGACGCCTGACCGACCGGCATATCGGCCTCGAGTTGACAGACTCGGCCCGCGAACACCTTGTGCGCACCGGCTATGACCCGACTTACGGTGCGCGTCCGCTAAAGCGCGCAATTCAGAAGGAGATCGAAAACCCGCTCGCGAGGAAGATGCTCTCGGGCGAGGTGAAGGACAACCAGACAGTCGTGGTCGATTTCCGCACTGGAGAACTGGTCTTTGAAGCAGTTCCATCTGCTGTCTCTGTGTAAACGTTCGTAACGACGGGGCAGAACTAGAGACCAAATTGAGTGTCCTGTCATCAAACTACCTGAGGATTCAATGAGCGAACAACTTGTCAAAGTCTTACCGGCCCTGCCGCTGAAGAATACGGTCCTCTTCCCCGGCCTGCTCATCCCGTTGTCGGTCGGGCGTCAGACATCGGTCGCAGCAGTGGAAGCGGCGATGGCGACGGAAGACAAAGAAATCGTCCTCGTGGCGCAGAAAGACCCCTCGGTCGAATCGCCGCAGCAGAACGATCTATATACAATTGGCACCAAAGCCATCATCAAAAAGACCTCGCGCACTGAGGCCATGATGGAAGTGTTGGTCGTAGGCACTGAGCGCGTGATCGTGCTAAAGGTCGAAACGAATGGATACATGAAGGCCCGCGTGCTTCCCTCTCCGCTTCCCGAGGATTCCGGAGCGGAAGTCGAGGCGTTGCACGCCGCATTGGTAGATCTTGCTCAGCGGGCCATCGAGCTATCGCAGTTCCAGGCCTCCCCCGAGATCCGGGGTCTGCTTGCCGCGAACGACGATCCGCTCCGCCTGGTGTTCCTGCTGGCATCCATCCTGAGCCTCGATCTTCAGAAGGAGCAGAGCCTTCTGGAAGCGCCCACTCGCGTGGACGCACTGCGGCTGATGCACTCCTATCTATCGCACGAAGTGCAGGTATTGGAACTGAAGAGCAAGATTGCCAGCACGGCCCGTAGTGAGATGTCGAAGGAGCAGCGCGAGTACTTGCTCCGCCAGCAGATGCGCGCCATTCAGCAGGAGCTTGGCGAAAAGAACACGGAGCAGGCCGAAGTGGAGGTGCTGCGCGAGCAGGTGGAGAAGGCCGATCTGCCCGAAGAAGTGCGCAAGGAAGTGGAGCGCGAACTCGGCCGGCTGGAGAAAATCCCGTCGCAATCGCCCGAGCACAACGTGCTCCGCAGCTATATAGAACTCGTCCTGGAACTTCCGTGGAACAAGGCGACGGAAGATCAGCTGGACATTGCCCACGCGCGCAAGGTTCTCGATGAGGATCACTTCGCGTTGAAGGAGCCGAAGGAACGCATCCTGGAGCACCTGGGCGTATTGAAGATGAATCCGACGGCCAAAGCGCCGATCCTCTGCTTCGTTGGCCCTCCCGGCGTCGGCAAGACATCGCTGGGCCAGTCGATCGCACGAGCCCTGGGCCGCGTGTTCGAGCGTATGAGCCTGGGCGGCATGCATGATGAGGCGGAACTCCGCGGACACCGGCGCACCTACATCGGTGCGATGCCGGGCCGCGTGATTCAAGCCTTCCGCCGGGCCAAGGCGAACAATCCTGTCCTGATGCTGGACGAGGTGGATAAGCTCGGCCGCGACTACCGTGGGGATCCCGCGGCGGCGCTGCTCGAGATCCTGGATCCGGCGCAGAACAAGACGTTCCGCGACAATTATCTCGATCTGCCGTTCGACCTTTCGAAGACGCTGTTCGTGACCACAGCCAACACTCTGGACACGATTCCACGTCCGCTGCTCGACCGTATGGAGATCATCCGCATCGGTGGATACAGCGAAGAAGAGAAGATGCAGATCGCGCGGAAATACCTGATCCCGCGCCAGCTCAAGGAAGCCGGTTTGACCGCCGAACAGGTAGTCCTGCCGGATGAGACACTCCGCAAAGTGATCTCCGGTTACACCCGCGAAGCCGGCCTGCGCCGTTTGGAACGGGCTATCGGCAAGCTGACACGCCGCGTTGCGTTGAAGTTCGCCGAAGGCAATACGGATCCGGTCACGATTCAACCGGATGACCTGGTGGAACTGCTCGGTCCCGAGATCTTCACGCAGGACGAAATGCGTAAGAGTCTTCCGGCCGGCGTGGCCACCGGATTGGCCTGGACCGAAACGGGCGGTGATGTCCTCTACATCGAGGCGACACTGCTTCCGGACGGGAAGGGTCTCACGATTACCGGCCAGCTGGGCGAGGTGATGCAGGAATCGGCGAAAGCAGCACAGAGCTATGTATGGTCGCATGCCGGTGAGCTCGGCATCGATCCGAAGCGGTTCAAGGATAACGGAGTGCACGTCCACGTGCCCGCGGGCGCCATCCCAAAGGATGGTCCATCAGCAGGTATCACGATGGCCGTCGCCCTGACCTCGGTGTACAGCGGGTTGCCCGCCCGTTCGGACACGGCAATGACCGGTGAGATGACCCTTACCGGCCTCGTGTTGCCGATCGGCGGTGTGAAGGAGAAAGTGCTTGCGGCCCGCCGCGCCGGCATCCGCCGGGTAGTCTTGCCGAAGGCGAATCAGAAGGACCTTCGGGATCTGCCTGAGGAAGTTCGGAAGGAGATGGATTTCTTCTTCGCGGAGCGTATCGAGCAGGTGCTTGAGCAACTGATTCCGTCGTTGGCGCCCAGGCTTGCGCTGACTGCATAAAGTCCAAGCAGTACTTAAAAAGGCCGCCGGGCAAAAGCTCAGGCGGCCTTTTCTTTTGTCTTTATCCCTTCAGAACCTCAGCCAGGCGGCGCGCTACGATCTCCGCTTCGCCCGGTTGCAACATCCAGACTCCAATTTTCAAATCTTCCGTGGAGCCCGGCACCACTTCGATGGATGGCTCGCCTTCCCGCAGACTTTTCGCCGCTTGTGCATACGTCCGCCCAAGCTTCTGCTGATCCCACGTGACCCTCAGATGCGGAACATGGTTGGCAATCTCAGGAACATAGGTCTCAGTCTGCACAGTCTGAACTCCGGCGATTCGGTCCGCGATCTTCTTCACCCTGCGCTCGTACTCTTTCCAGTCCGCCGCATGATCCCGATTCAGAAACGTCTCGACAGCTACCATCATGCCTAGGATCTCTTCCTTGTTGACCTTCATGCCGCGGCCGATTGCGTCGTTCGGAGACGAGTTCAGGCGCGCCGCCGCGATCAGGTCCTTGCGTCCCAAAAGGAGGCCGGCACTTTGCGGTCCTCGAATTCCCTTCCCTCCTGAGAACGTCACCAGGTCGAAGCCCATCGCTGTGTACTTCTTCAGATTCCCGACGGGCGGTGTATCCGCAGCAGCATCATTGAATGTCGGCACGTTGTGCTTCTTCCCGAGGGCAACGAACTGGTCCGCTGTGATCTTGCCGAGCGGTTCATTCGCGTTGAAGAACAGCATCATGACGGTATTCGAATTGACCGCCCTGTCGACATCCTCGGGAGTCTCGACATCGACGAACTTGATGCCGCAGTTCCGTACGGCATGCTCATACCCGTAATGGTGCGCCTTCTGGATCAGGACTTCGGATTTCATTCCGGTCGTGTCTGGAAGCCGCCGTATGAACTCATGATTGGAGCCGGTCATACAGGCGGCAGTGCCGACCGTCAAGGCTCCAGCGGCACCCGATGTCACCATTGCCGCTTCGCATCCGAGCAATTCGGCGATGCGGTTGCCTGCCGCGTCGTGCATGTCATTGAGCCGCACAAATGTCTTTGACGCATACTCAATTGCCTGCACGACTGCCGGATCCATCAGTGACGCGGTCAGAGTTGTATAAGTACCCGCGGCATTTATGAACGGCTTGACGCCCAGTTCCTTAAAGTAGTCACGCTTTGCGATAGCAGCAGCGGCGGCGGCAGGACGAAGACCGCTTATGAAAGGAAGGCTGGCAGCATAGTTCAGGAATCGGCGACGGGCGAACATGCAGCCAGCATAGCGTGTTTCAGGCGCGGCCGAAGAACTCGAGGATGCCCCGCCATTTCCGCAGGATCAGTTCTGCGAGGTTCAATAGGATCGCGGCCCCTAGCAGCCCAGGCCATAGCTGCAGGCTTGTATACAGCCGCTTGTTGCCCGAATCGAATACCTGATCAGGCGAAGGATCGAACCGGCCGCCCGTGAACGAAGCGACCTGGCGCAGCAAGGGCTCATTCGAACCATACTGCGTCAACTCTTCCTCCTCGCGGTAGATGCCGGTTTCAGGGAAGATTCTCGATTCTTCCAGCGGACGAATCCGGAACAGTCCCTGCCGGCTGCCGATAGCCACTTCGCCCCGGTAAGCTCCTTCGGCCACCTTCTTCACCACTACAGGCTTCTGAAATCCGTTTGGACCGAAGATGAAAATATCCGGCACCTTCACCGGATCCTTCACTTGGCTGGCAAGACGGTAATTCACCACGAGCTTCCCATTCGCGTTGTCGTACTCGATGGCGGCTTCGCCGGCCTGGGAGCGGGGCAGCAGGTCGCGCGTGAGGTTCACCCAGAACTTGTCGAATCCGTTCCATGCGATCCATTTGTCCGCCCAACGGCTCTTGGCATCCGAGGCAAACACCGCCGAACGCCCCAGCCCGAACTGCCAAACAGAGAGTAGAGGATCCTTCTTGTCAACCGACAGGATTGTGTCGGCAGTCGGCTTGGCTATGAACTTGACATAACCGCGCAGAGCCGGCGCCGATGCCATATCGATTCCGTTCAGGATGTCCGATTGCTTCACCACAGCCGGCACAATGGAGTGCTCCACGGCCGTCGATCCCGTGTGCTCCATCACGTCCTTCAGGAGGATCTGCTCAAGCCCCGAAGGATCGACGAGGAAATACGCTTTCCCCTTCGCATTCGCCGCTATCTTTTCCAGATAGGCACGATTCACATCCTGGCCCAAGCCTACAGTCGAGATGGTCACTTTCGAATTGGCCGCTTCGCGCGACAGCGACATGCTGTCACCCTCTTCCGAAATACCGTCCGTGAGGAGCACGATGTGCTTGTAAGTTGCCGTATGCGGAGAAATCTTCCGGAACGCCTCGGCAAGCGCGGGGGCGATTTGCGTGCCGCCATCCGGCGTGATGCCTGCCACCAGCCGTTTGATCAGAGCGCGGTCCTCGGCCTTACGAATGGGCACTGCCCACTGGAATGAGTTATCGAAAATGAGAACTCCGACAGAGTCGATAGGCCGCAAGTTCTCGATCACGCCGATGGCAGCGAGACGGGCGAGTTCCATCTTGCGCCCTTCCATCGAAGATGACTTGTCTACAATCAGCACGACGCACGTGCCTTCCGGCGACCGTGGAGGAGCCAACTTCGCCGGCAGCGCGCGATCGAGCGCGTCCTCTACCTTCTTGTTCTCCATGTAGACGTTCTTCTCGCCACCGATGACAAGAAGGCCGCCGCCTTCCTTGACGTACTTCTCCAGGTCGTCTTTCCGTTTGGCGGAAAGCGCTTCAAGATCCCAATTATTGAAGATGACCAGTTGGTAATCGCCGAGAACCGCATTGCCGGCGTCGGCCGCCCGCTGCACATCGAAACGCGCCGCATTCAGCGTTTCCAGGAAGTTCGATTCGGTACCTGCCGGATCGGCCGAGATGTACAGCACACGGGGTTTCCGGAGTGTGATCGCCTGTTCAAACCGGACATCGCCCAGCCCTTCGGCGCGCAGCACACCGGAGATGTCCACGGCCCCGGCGACATTCAGGTTCGCATGCACCCGGAACTGGTTGCTCCCGGGCTCGAGTTGGATGGGGCTCGTTCCCAGCGTTTTGCCCTCCGCCGTCAATTCCACTTCCGCGGGCGTCTTCTTCGGGGAGCTTACAACCAGATCGATCGGAAATCTTTCGCCCGTAAACGCACTCGCAGGCATGCTCACCGATTCCACATTCAGGTTGGGCTTCGGCCTGCCCGACAGAGCATAGGTGTCGATCGGGATGTGCAACTGCTGAGCAAGCCATGAGCCGCGCGCGATACTTCCCTGGTTCTCATTTCCGTCGGATATCAGAACGATGCGCGGAATCATATCGCCCGGCACTGTCGCTATCGCTTCCCGCACGGCGCCTTCAAGATCCGTTCCCCGCCCCGTCTCGCCCGACGTGTTGCGAAGTTGCGCGAGTTCGCTCATCCCTAGCGGCCGCGACTGCCGAGCAAACGGGATCACCTTCGTCCAATGACGGCCGCGTGCGCTTTCTACGGCCGACGCGAACTTCGAGGCGCGAGCCAGGTCCGCCTGGGAGATGCTAGCGGACGTGTCCACCAGAACGGCGGCCGCTACCTTCGTCTCCGGCACCACGAGCCTCGGCTCGCTCAACGCCAGAACGATCGCGCAGAAGCAGAGGGCCTTGAGTAGGAGTCCGACCCGGCTGGAAGTCCGCCGCCATTCGAAAGCGAGCCAGCCAAGCGGTAATGCAAGGAAGAGAAGGACCCAGGCGTGTGCGATGTTCATGACGCCTTCCTGATCGGGTCACGCACGTGGATACCGGCTGTATGAACCGCCTGCTCGCGACGCCGGCCGTATATCCAGAACTCTCCAAAGAGCCCGAGCGCACCGAGCACCGCGAGCCATTGCCAGATGTCCCGTACAAACGGCGCATCCATGCGGGATGGAACGCCCCGCTTCGCGCCGGCCGGCGGCTGCCACACAGCAGTGCCAATCTCCGGCAACGTCAACGAATATACCTGCTCGCGATTGCTGGTCAGGACCCGGACGGTTCCTGGAGTTCCCGAGAAAAATCGCAGGGTACGATTACTCACGGTAAACGGCAATTGCTGGGCGTCACCGGTGATCACACGCACCTGCGATTGCTCCGCATCGGACTCCATCGGCACACTCACCACCCCGGCACTCCCGGCGATCAATTCCTGGCGGCGAAAGACATCGGGCTCCAGCCAGCGCAGCAGGTTCGCAAACAGCAGTGGAGTCGCCAGCTCATAACGCATTGCGGTAGTTGAAGGATGGAACCCGAGGACCACGGTCCGGTGCCTACCCGGACGGGCCAATACTACGGGTCCTGCCTCCACTTCGGCGACGGGAATGTCTTCCTTAGCCGCCGAGAACACCTCGACAGAATCGATTTTCAACTGCCTGGTGCGCAGCCCCTCCCCGAGCGAATGATCCGAACGCCATCGTGTAATCGGGACATTTGTGACAGTCGCTTTCACCGGCACCGGCGAGCCCGTTGCAGGAGGCTGGATCCAGATGGAACCCGTTTTTGGAGTTTCATTCGGACGGAAGCGATCCAGGATGACAATCCGTGCACCGGCGCCCGTGCTTTCATATTTCGATATCGGCAGGTACGCGGCTTCGACGTGCGGATTAGAGGAGAGGATGGGCTTCAGCAGCTCAGGCTGGTCGGAATACACCGTCACCTTCAAAGGCCGTGACTCCGGCAGCTCCAGGATGGCGCGATTGTCGTCCGGCAGCGCGTCATCGATCAGCAGGCGGGCCTCCAGCCAGCCCGCCGCACGCGTCTTGAACTCAAAGCTGACGTCTTCTTCTTTACCCGGGCTCAGGTGGAGCGTTCTTGTTGCAACCGGGGATCCGCCGAACTGCAGAACCAGAGGGACATTCCGGGCAACCGTTCCGTAGTTGCGGGCAGAAACAAAGATGTCCCATGTGCCTGGATCGTTCGGATCGCGCCGTAACCCGATTTTTCGCAGGCCGCAGTTTTCCACGTTCGAGGCGACTGGAAGAACGCGCAGCCCCGGTATGGCGGCCGTCTGCTGCAAAGAAGCTTCGTTCTCCAGTACGCGCGCCGGGCCCGCGTAGACGATTTCACCCGCGCGCCTCCCATTCAGGTGGGAGGCTTGCGCCGCGAACGCCAAGGCCTCATCGAGATTCAGGGCGTTCGCGCCTGGACGCGACCGCTGGATCGCTTCGCCCAGGACATCGCGATTCGTCTCAAATGCGGTGGCAGGGGTTGCGAGGCCATCGGCCCGAACCAGCATCACTCGATCCGTAGATGGGAGTGCCCGGATATAGGCGTGAGCCGCTGTCTTTGCATCGTCCAGCAGAACGCCCCTTCGCCCTTTTGCCGCTGTGTATGCGGACGTATCCAAAATGAGGACATGGTCGCGGGAGGTCGTATCCGGCGATCCGATCCGTAATTGCGAGAGCGCAAGGAGCAGGAGAGCAATGGATACGATCTGCAGCAACAGCGACCAAGGCTGCTGGATACGCCGCCTGTGGCTGGACGAGGTGGGCCGCTCGGCTTTCACCCAAAATCGGAGGGTCGCGACTTTCTGTTTGCGCCTTGCACGATTCAGCAGGTAGAGCGCGACGACCACGCCGGAGGCGGCCGTGAACAGCGCCATAAATTCCGGGAAGCTGAGGTTGAAAAAGAACATTACTGCAAGCCTCCGCCCGCCAGCAGGCTGCCAAACACAGCGTCCTCAAGAGGAACGCCGGTCGAAATCCCTACATAGCGGCCGCCGTTGCGTTGGGCGACCTTCTGTAGCGTGCGCGCGTAGTCATCGAACGCCGCGGTGTAGCTGGCCCGGGCATTACGGTCAAGATCCATCTCCACGTGTTCGCCCGATTCGGCATCCACCAGGTCGAACTGCCCATCCCATGGAGGCTCGCGGTCCTCCGGCGCCCACACATGCACCAACATCAACTCGTGTCCGAAATCCGCCAGATATTGCAAAGGCCGTTCCGGATCCTCAGGATCGAGGAAGTCCGATACGATGATCACCAGGCCGCGCTGTGGATACTTCGAGGCGAACTGCCGCACGACATCCATGTAACTGGTTCGACCACCGGTTTCGAGATTGGTTAGGAAATTTACCGCCGGAAGGAAGCGATGCCGGCCGCCGCTGCAGGTAAACGCGTCGCCCAAGTGTTCTCGAAACGGCTGCAGACAGATGGTATCGAGCCGAACCAGGCCGACATAGGAAAGCACCGCGGTGAGGCGACGCGCGAACTGGAACTTCCCGGCGCTGCCTTCTCCTGTTGACATGGACGAACTGGTGTCCAGCAATAGACGCACGGGAATGCGCGGCTCCACCTGGAACATCTTCAGAAATAGTTTTTCCAGGCGCATGTAGGCGCGCCAGTTAATAGCGCGCAGATCGTCGCCGTGATGAAAATTGCGATGATCGAGAAACTCCTGCCCGGGTCCGGAGAATCTGGACGGATTCCGGCCTCCGACAAGACCTGGAAACGACTTTTGCCAGTACAGCGCGAGCCGCTCCAGCTTCTCGAGAAACTTCTGGTCGATGAGTGGAGCTTGCGGCATTGATGAATGATGCCTACGAGACGGCGGCGGTTACAGTATTCAGAACCCGGTTCAGCACCGTATCAGGTGTTTGACCATCGGCGTGAGCATCGAAGTTCAAAATGATGCGGTGACGCAGGACAGCGAGCGCCACAGCGCGAACATCGTCGGTGCTCAGGTGGATGCGGCTACTCATGAGCGCCAGCACCCGTCCACACTCGACCAGCGCCTGCGCGCCTCGCGGCGAACTTCCGTACCGGATGTACCGGTTTGCGATCTCATGCGAGCCGTCGCCGGCGGGCTGTGTCGCCATGACCAGATCCACGGCGTAATCCTGAACATGCGGGGCAACCAGCACCTCGCGGCAAATGCCGCGAAGCTTCAGAATGCCTTCGCGGTCCACAACACGATCGAGCGCGGTCTCTTCCCGCTGGATGGTCCGTTCCACGATATGCGACAGATCGGCGCGCGAAGGATACTTCACCAGGATCTTCATCAGGAACCGATCCAGTTGCGCCTCAGGAAGAGGGTACGTGCCTTCCATTTCGATCGGGTTCTGCGTCGCCATTACAAGGAACGGAACTTCCAATTCATGTGTTGTAGTTCCGCTGGTGACAGTGCGCTCCTGCATGGCTTCCAGCAGTGCCGATTGCGTTTTCGGAGTGGCCCGATTGATCTCGTCCGCTAATACGAGATTGGCGAAGATCGGTCCCGGTTGGAATCGGAGCGTCTTGCCGCCGCGATCGTCGGTCTCAATCATCATCGAACCCACAATATCGGCCGGCATGAGGTCCGGTGTGAACTGGATGCGCGAATACCGCAGGTGCAGTACCCGCCCAAGCGTTCGCAACAGCGTGGTTTTTCCGAGGCCCGGCACACCTTCCAGCAGGACGTGACCGCCGGCGATGAGACAGGTGACTACGCCATCGACGACTTCCTGCTGGCCGACAATGACCTTGCCGACTTCATTACGAATCTGATTCAGTTTCGCGACCGCAAACTGGAGATCGGTGTCCTTAGGCACAAACTCATCGTATCGCAGTATTAAGGTACACGCAGGAGGAAGAAGGAACTAAGGTCTTAAGCGCTGGAGGCGAGCGCCAGCCGCTCACCCATGGAATTCGCAAGATGATTGATGATACTGCTCATCTCCACTAATGCGTCACGCGCGCGCGCAGGTGACAGCTTTTGGATCACCACGTACCAGATACGCATGATCCAGTAGTCGATGAGCAGAATCCTTACCTCGATCGATTTGCCGGATTCGTAACCGCTCCCGCCATGCTCCAGTAAGTAAGTAAGCAGACGGTAGTCACGCTCCAACAAGCGATGCAGATCACTTAAGGAGGCGAGGGAACTGTCGTCACTCAGCCTGCGGCGAGCATCCAGAAAGGAAAGTTGGTTGGCAGCAGCGACTTGGCGGGCGTAATCACGACTGGTCCGGGCGCTTAGAATGAGTACACAAGTGTACCGGAACCAATACAAGAACAGGAGTACTGAGACACCAATTATGAGAAAGCTTACCAACACACAAGTCCGCCCCAACGGCTCCAGGTCACGTGAGTAAACTTGGACACATTCAAAGTACCATCAAATACTCACAGGTACAAGCGGATTTTAGTACTACGAGTCTACTTCGGAAACCTGAGATCTACCATTTAAGAAAGTCTAAGGCCCTGAACCTGCTTAGTCTTAAAATGTCATGTCACTAGGTGAAATCCTCGCCTGCTCACAGTAGTCCTGATAGAGCCGCCCGTAACTCGCTGTCACATAATCGCTTTCACGGAAACCCAAGCGAACGGCCTGCTCGTCAATCCATGCTGGCTTGCCCTCCAGTTCGAGGAAAACGCCTATTGGGGTCTCATCGAGCGTGGCAGTGCCGGACCCACTCTGTAGGTGGTACTCGGTCCGGTACTTCTCATATCGGAAGACTTTGCGAAACCCTAGTCGTTCGAAAATCTGCTGACTGATCCCGCAATCGGAAACCTGGACCTCCAGTTCCTCCCGGACTTTGTGCCTGACGTTCTCGGCAGAAGGTCCTTTGAAGGTGAGGACAGCCGAATCTCCTGCTTGCCGGAGCCGCAGCAGTGAACTTCGGCCACGCAACGCAAGGTCGTCGGTATCGAGCAGAATGTTGGCTTCAAACACCCGCCGTTTGTGGACAGAAAAACCGGCCGCGATCAGACGGCGGACACCGTCCTCCACATCCGGAACCCGCAGCTTGATTTCTGTCTCGGTAGTCTGGTTCTGAGCAGACATTTCAGCTACCATTGAGCATAGCGCGCGCCCGTAGCTCAGTCGGATAGAGCGTCTGGCTTCGAACCAGCAGGTCGGGAGTTCGAGTCTCTCCGGGCGCGCCATCCCTCACCTCGGCTAAGCCTTCCCAGTATCCCCGGCGCCGGGCCGATCCGAACGGCCGCCTGGATTCGA
>CAYXLI010000006.1:217550-259603 GCA_964464925.1 uncultured Solibacteraceae bacterium
GCTCAAGAGGAGGAATACGGCGCAATGCCGCTCGCATGGACGGCTCGGCCCAGCCCCGTCTGACATGCCTTGCGCGCGGTGCGCTCATCAATCTGCCTGATGACGAGCCATGGTCCAAGCCTCTCGCTTGCGCCGAAAGGCTCGGAGCATGCGGAAGGTGTGGTGGAAATCCTGAGCAGGCTTAGCACGACGAGGTGCTTTGATGCCGCCGTGACCGTGCCAACGAGCACGCCAAAAAAAGATCGTGGGAGTTGTTAGCGCCAAAGGCGCCCTATTATATACTTGCTAGCCGAACGGGAACTGGGGTAAGGACCGTTCGACGGGGGGTATGTGTAATGAAGTTGACCAGAGCATTCGCTGCTCTTCTCTTGCTGTTGGCTGCAATGATGCCCACAGCGTACTCGCAGATGATGTCCGGCCAGATTACCGGCCGCCTCGCGGATCCGGGCGGAGCGGTGATCGCCGGTGCCAAAATCGAACTGATTAACGAACTGACCAAACAGATCCGTGAATTCTCCACTGACGGGAGCGGGAATTTCACGTTCACCAACGTACCGCCCGGGAACTACACTCTCCGGGTCGCGCATGCCGGGTTCAAGACGTATGAGCAGCAAGGGATCAAAGTGGGCGCGGTCGAAAAGGTCGCGCTGCCGGAAGTCATCCTGCAAGTGGGCGACCTCAGCACTTCGGTGGAGGTCAAAGCCTCGGCCGTCCGCGTAGCCACAGACAGTTCCGACCGCTCCGTGGCGGTCAACACAACGCAGATTGAGGATACGGTCACGAAAGGCCGAAACTTCATGATGCTGATGAGCACGCTCCCCGGCGTTCAAGATCTGAACCAGAACGACACGCGTGGATGGGGTACGGGCAGCCCAACGCTAATGGGCGGCCAGTCGGGCCAGAAACTGCTGGTCCTGGACGGCGCCGCATCCCAGGACTCCGGCAATCGCGATTTCGGCTATATAGCGCCCAGCGTGGATGCGATTTCCGAGGTGAGAGTGCTGGTAGCGAACTTCAATGCGGAATACGGCGCACGCTCCGGCGGCCAGATGAACGTCATGATCAAGAGCGGCACCAGCAACTTCCACGGCAGCGCTTACTACTACATCCGGAACGACGCGTTCAACGCCAACGACTTTTTCAACAACAAGACGGGCGTACCGCGTGCGCGCTATAAGTATCACAACCCGGGCGGTACCATCGGCGGCCCGTTCATCATCCCTGGCACGAGCTTCAACAGGGAACACAACAAGCTGTTCTGGTTTTTCAGCTACGACTATCTGCGCACCAAGAACGTGACCGGCGCCAATCGTTACACTATGCCGACCGCCCTCGAGCGTGCCGGAGATTTCTCCGCCACCACGACCACCACAGGTGTTCTGATTCCAATCATCGATCCGCTCTCGCGCACTCCGTTCCCGGGCAACAAGATTCCCGCTTCGCGCATCGACCGTACCGGCCTCGCGATGATGAATCTGTTCCCGCTGCCGAATACGACCGATCCGACTGGCCAGCGCCAGTACAACGCCGAGTTCATCAACCCGTTCGAGCAGCCGCGGCACGACCGCATTTTGCGCGTCGATTATCCGATCAGTTCCAGGGCGTCTGCCTACGTCCGCCTCTTGCAGGACTACACCGGCAACGACGGCTACGGGCAGATCCTCGGCGCGTTAGGCGACGGCTGGCGCCAGTTCCCGCACGGCTACGACATCCCGTCAGCGGGCGCAGTCGCGGCTCTGATCTACACCTTCAAGCCGAACCTGATTCTCGAGACCATGTGGGGCATCACTCGCGGCCACCAGATGAACACTCCTACGGACCAGAATCTGTACAACAACAGTCTTCTGCCGTTGAAGGACGCGCAGGGCACGGTGCCGCTGGCGCGTATGTTCCCTTCGAACTACTTGAACCTGCGGCCGCAGATCAACTTCGGGTTCCCGTCCGGCTTCAGCCCGCAGTCGGCGGGCCAGACCATCCCGAACGCTCCCGCTTATGGATTCGACAGCCGTTGGCCCTTTGACGGCACAGACCAGGTGCAAACAGTCAGCTCCAACCTTACCTGGGTGAAGGGCGCCCACAACGTGAAGGCCGGTGTCTACCTGGAGAAGATGGCCCGGAACGTCAGTGTGTACTCCACCTACAACATCGCGGGCTCTTACTATTTCGGTTCCGATACCGCGAGTGCTGTGGACACGGGCTATCCTTACTCCAACCTGCTCACCGGCGGTTTCTTCGCCTATGGCGAGGACAGCTTGAAGCAGGTGAATCACGCGCGTTATACGCAGTGGGACTGGTTCCTGCAGGACAGTTGGAAGGTCTTGCCCCGGCTCACGCTGGACCTCGGCCTGCGGTTCCAGTGGCAGGGTCCGCTCCATACCGCCGGCCAACGCCTCGGACTATTCGATGTGTCCGTCTACGACCAGAACAAGGTGGGGCAGCCTTTGTTCCCGGCCATGGTCGACGGCGTGAAGCGCGCGATCAATCCCGTCACGGGCGCCACCTATCCTTACGTCCGCCAGGGCACGTTCGATCCCGCAAGCTATACCGGCATGCCTTTCAGCGGCGTGAAAGACTATATTGGTGACTTCTGGAACCCGCCACCCATCACGCTGGGTCCCCGCGTAGGCTTTGCCTACGATGTGTTCGGAAACGGCAAGATGGCCGTGCGCGGCGGCTTCGGCATTTTCTATGATCGTGCGGCTACCGTCGACTATATCGGCGCGCTCGGTGTGGGCAGAGGCCCGCTAGCCGCGCCCCCGCAGTTCCTGGCGCCGACGGTACTGAACTCCACGTTTACGGCCTTGTCAGCTTCCCCGGCCCTGCTCTCGCCTCAGGACATCCAGGGCGGATCCCGGGACCACTTGGTGCCCACGACCTACAACTGGAGTTTCGGTATCCAGCGGGAGATCCCCTGGGGCATGGTCTTCGATATTGCCTACGTGGGCAACACCTTCAAGCACGGCTTTAACTCCGGCGTGCAGGACCTGAACGCCATCCCTCCGTTCACGACGTGGACGCCTCAGGGCGGCACGAATCCGAGGTTTGTGGATCCAACCAGCTCCAGCGGGGCACTATATTCGACGACCCTGATCCGGTCGATGGTGGGATTAAAGGGAGTGGGGCAGGTTCCGTTATTCGAGAACAACGGCACTTCCAGCTACAATTCGCTGCAAGTGCAGTTGAACCGCCGCATCGGCCGTGCTATCACCTGGAGCGCCAACTACACGTGGTCGAAGACGTTGCTGTACCAGCGCCAGCAGTTCACTGACGACCCACTGACGCGAATCGAAACCGGCAACCGCCCGCACGCCTTCAATGCCAACTTCGGGTATGAGATCCCCGGCTTCAAGAACGGCAACAGGCTCCTGCGGCAGGCGACAGGATTGTGGCGCATCACTGGAACAGCGCAGATCTACTCGGGCGCCGGTATGGCACCAAACTGCCTTTTCACCGCGAACCCCGTGGGCTATCCGAACGGCACGCCGACAGGCGGCGTTCTGTTCCGCTGTCAGATGGTGAACGCCACCCAGAGCGCCCTTTGGCTGCCGTCAGGCGCCAAGCCCTCCGACGTCGGATCCACCAGCGATCCGAGGCTGTGGTATCCGATCGACCCCAACAACTTCCAACTTCCCAAGAACTATGCCCCGTTCGCACGCGGCATCATCGGCAACATGCCACCGATCCTGACGTACGGGCCGGGCGTGGAACTGTTCAATCTGGCATTGCAGAAAGAATTTGTGGTTCACGAAGCGCAGAGGCTGCAATTCAAAATCGAGTCGACTAACGCCCTCAACCACTTCAACCCGGCGAACCCGAACATGACCATTACCCGGAACTACAACACCGGCGCAAACACGAATGCCGCCTTTGGTACCATTCAGGGCGCGCAATACCAGAACCGGCGCGCGATCTTATCGGTGCGCTACACGTTCTGACATTCTGACCTCCTCCCAGGGCGAGGCGTTAGCAGGAGATGTTCTGCTGATGCCTCGCACGGCGTGCACTCTGGATGCCGAGTCCATGCGGGAGTATATGAAGTTGGACATGCTACGGAAAGTTTCCATGTGACCGATGCCGGGCAGCGCGGGGCGTACCGATTTATACAGCGCGAGTGGTGATCGTAGCTCCGCGAGATTCGTCGCAAGCAATGCGAGCCCAATGAAAAAACCAAAACGCCTCATTTGCATACCTCTTGTTCTTTTTTTGTCCCTCGGTTAGGTTTGTTGCAGAAGTATTACACGGCAAGGCTGGTAGAAAAGTCGTACTTGCGTACCGATTTACAACGGCTTTGCACCGTCTTTTCTGTGCTGGAAAGTGAGTCCTATACGTGCCGGCGGGACCGCCCGGGAGGCGGGAAAGATAGCCCAACAGAGGAGCGCTAACGTGGCCGCTTGCTATGATGAGAGTTCCCGTACGAATGATCGTCGAGACACAGTCTGTCACGTTCGATGAGCTTGCACTCGATTGCGGCAAAACGCTGCGTCAAGTCGATATGGCATATGAGACATACGGGGAACTGAATCCCGCGCGATCGAACGCAATCCTCTTGCTACACGCCTTCTCCGGAGACGCACATGTTGCCGGTATCAACCATGAAGGGAAGCCCGGCTGGTGGGACAACATGGTCGGTCCAGGTAAAGCTTTCGACACGGACCGTTACTTCATCATTTGTTCCAACGTTCTCGGAGGCTGCAAAGGAACCACTGGACCGCAGTCTATTAATCCGGAGACCGGTTGTCCGTACGCCATGTCTTTCCCGGTAATTACGATTTCCGACATGGTGCGCCTTCAGAAGAAACTCGTCGACTACTTGGGCATTCCCAGGCTGCTCGCGGTGGCCGGCGGATCGATGGGCGGCATGCAGGCGCTCGAGTGGGCCGTTTCGTACCCGGAATCGGTTGCCGCCGTGCTGCCAATCGCCACAACGGCGCGACACAGCGCACAGCAGATCGCTTTCAATGAGGTCGGCAGGCAGGCAATCATGTCGGACCCGGATTGGAGCGAGGGCAACTACTATGGCCGCAAGCCGCCGGCGCGCGGGTTGGCTGTCGCGCGCATGGTGGGCCACATCACTTACATGAGCGACGACTCCATGCGGGAAAAGTTTGGCCGCCGGTTCCGCGGTGAGAACAGAGAACTTCCCGACTGGTCGAAAGTCTTTGAAGTAGAGAGCTATCTGCGTTATCGCGGCAGCCAGTTCGTGGATCGCTTCGACGCAAACTCATATCTTTACATCACGAAGGCCATGGATTATTTCGACGTGTCGACCGGTTATGATTCGCTGTCCGCGGCACTCGAACGCGCGCGCTCACGGTTCCTGGTAATCAGCTTTACTTCAGACTGGCTCTACCCCACCTACCAGTCGCTGGAGATCGTAAGCGCGTTACGCGGCCGCAATCGCAATGTAGCGTATTGTGAACTGCCCTCTAATTATGGGCACGATGCGTTTTTAGTGGACATCGCCGAACAGACGGAACTGGTGCGCGGGTTTCTGGCCAGCACCATGCGGGAGAAGAGCCGTTGACGCCTGCCGAGACCGACGCGATGACCGGTCCATTCGTGTACGACGTCCTCGGGCGCAGTGACTACGCAATCATCAGCGAATTAGTCCAGCCTGATACTCGTGTCCTCGATGTCGGCTGTGGCGACGGCGAGTTGCTGCAGTGGTTGGCCGAGCACAAGGGTGTTGACGCGCGCGGCGTCGAGATTGTGGGGAGCAAAGTGCAAAAAGCCATTGCACGTGGCGTCTCCGTATACCAGGGCGATATCGACCAGGGTCTTGCGGACTATCCAGATCATGCTTTCGACTACGTAATCCTCAGCCAAACCCTTCAGGAAACCCGGCACCCGCTCAGAGTCTTACGCGAGATGCTGCGCGTGAGCCGTCATGCGATTGTGGCGTTCCCGAACTTTGGGCACTGGAAAGTGCGCCTGGCGCACCTCTTCACCGGCCGCGCCCCGAAAACGCGGCTATTCCCGCACGATTGGTACGACTCGCCCAATATTCACTTCCTCACTGTTCATGACATGCTTTCCCTTTGTCAGAAAGAAGATTGGTACCTGGAGCGTGCCATTTTCCTGGCCGGAAACCGTAAGCTGAAGATGTTTCCCAACCTGCTGGCCGAAACTGCCGTTTTTCTCATCCGTCGATCGTAGAATCCGGTAAATTCTTCAGCTTCTTTCCCAACCGGCTGCGATTTATCAGCGACTTACTTACGGCACTCCGAATGCAAGGTCTGCCCCCGGGGAGGCGGAACGTGAAGACAGCAACATTCCTTTTGTTAGCGACCACGCTCGTGGCCAGTGCGGAGCCGAGAAATGACCACTCACGTACAGCCAATCGAACATGGACGTACCGCGGAGATCGCGGACCAATCGTGAATACTGAACCCTACTACCGCTATCGCCGTGCTAATCCGGGCCTGCCGCCGGGTCTCGCCAAGCGCAACGGAAATCTCCCTCCCGGGCTGGAAAAGCAAGAACGCCACAGAGGACAGTTGCCGCCCGGTCTTGAAAAACGGTTCGGCGCCTCCCGCATTGTGCTCCGCTAACGTTATCTCTTCATGACGGCGAGGTAACCGAGGTTTCGGTAGAGTTGTTTGTAGTCCAAACCGAAACCGATCACGAACCGGTCGTCTATCTCGAAGCAGCGAAATTGTACCGGTACAGCCGCGATCCGTTTGCTGGTTCGATCCAGCAATGTGCAGATCGCAATCGAATTCGGATTGCGGCCGGCCAGGTTCTGCAGGAGATAGCGGGTCGTGAAGCCCGTATCGACGATATCTTCCACCAATAGAACGTCCTCGCCTTCAATGGGCTCATCCAGATCCTTGGCAATCCGCACCACGCCAGGATTGCCACCTTTCGATGCGAAACTCGAAATGGCCAGGAAATCCAGCTTAACGGGTATGTTCAACGCGCGTGCCAAGGCGGTGAGAAAGAACACCGATCCCTTCAGCACGCCAATCAGTTTGATCTCCTTGCCCGCGTAGTGCTTCTCAATCGCCGCGGCCACCTCGCGAATTCTGGCCTGAATCTGTTCCTCAGTGAAGAGGATGCGTTCGATCTCTCCGTTCACGCCTGCACCGTGCGCTCGGCGAGTCCGTGCTTAAAGATCAGGTTCTGAAAATCCTTCTGGTAGAACACCTGGATGTTCACATTGGGATAAATGGTCCGCAGCAACTTCACCTTCCGATTCTTCTTGGTCACGTTCGACTGCTTCATTGTAGTGAGTTCGACGTACATGTCTGACTCAGGCAGATAGAAGTCCGGCGTGAAGAACTCGAGGGGCTTACCGTCTTTGTCCCACGAAATGGGGAAACTACGCGGCTCATACTCCCATGCGATCCGGTAAAAATCCAGGAGATTCGCAAAAATCTCCTCGCTAGGGTGAGAAAAGTTAGCGCGCTTCAACGTAACTTTCCCGACGGGTGCAATCCCGTGCTTGGAAAGATTCAGGCGCATCTGGAACTGTAGCTGGGCCTCAGCCGCCGCAGACAGCAAGCCCTGTTCCAGCAAATGCAGCGTTTCTAAAGCCGATTCGATCATGCTCGCGATGTGGTCCGCATCCACCGACCCCGCGTTGTACACCACATCGAAGTCCTCCGCACGAAGTACACGCCGCCCATAGCGTCTCTGTCGCTCCAGTTTGTACGCCGCTTCAATTTCAGTCAGGAGATCGCGCGCGGCCGGACGCTCTATCCGCCGCTCCACCATTAACGATCCAATCCGCCGCGACTCCGGGGAAACCACGCGAACGCGCAACACACCTGGGACTTGGCGGAAGTAGGTTTCGCTGCCGATCGTGTTGATGACCAGGTGGTACTCGACAGCAAGTTTTGCGATCACCGAAGCGGCCACGTACTGATAGGCGCGCGGCGGAATCTCCCCGCGGTCAAATTCCTGCTCGATCAGGCTTTGCAGGCGGCTATCCGTAATCAACTCGAACCGTAGCCTGTGCGCAGTGATGCGCGCGACCTCCTCGGCGCCGCAAGCCGGCTCTCCGGAGATCGTGATAATGGCCATGCGAGTCCATCGTAGCAAGGTGGTTTTCGCGCGCGTACGATACAGGCAGGAAGAAGTAAAACTTCACTGCGCACCGAGCTTCTTCAACTCGGCCACGAATACCCGCACTTCCTCGTCTGTCGAATAGAAATGCGGTCCGGCGCGGATGCCGGTGCCCGGCCGGTAATCTACCAGGATGTTGCGGCGTGCCAGTTCGGCTGTGATTCGCTCTCCATTCTCAACATCCAGAATGACCGACCCTCCACGCTCGTTTGCCTGCTCCGGACAATTGCTGCGGAAACCTGCTTCCCGCGCCAGTTCGATCAGAAGTGTGGTCTGCCGCTGCGACTTGGCACGAATTTTCTCTACGCCGATCTCGCGGATGATTTCGTACCCCGAGCTCGCCGAGTACAGCGCAGGAATGTTCGGTGTCCCCGTGCTAAACCGGAACATGTCTTCGGCATACTCCATATCAGCCTGGAAACCAAACGGCCGCGCATGCGCAGCCCAGCCAGTCATGGCCGGTTGCAATTTATTCCAAAGCTCGCGCTTGACATAGAGATATCCGGCTCCGGGACCTCCGCAAAGCCATTTCACACTGCCGCCCGTCGCAAAGTCGACCTCGAGATCGCGAACATTCAGCGGCACTGTCCCGGCCGCCTGATACAGATCCGCCGTTACGTAAGCCCCCACTTCATGCGCACGGCGCGCGATGGCTTTCACATCCTGGATAAAGGAGCTCTTGAACAATACGTGCGAAACGGAAACAAGCTGCGTCTCGTCATCGATTGCCGAAAGCATCTCTTCTAGCGGGGTACGGATCCCGTCCGGCGAAGCAACCAGAGAGACACGCGCACCCTGCCGTTGGAGACCCTGGAACAGATACAGATTCGTAGGAAAGTTCAGCGCTTCCGAGACGATCTTGTTCCTCTTGCCGCTCCAGTCGAAGCAGGAATGCACAATCGCCTGGCACACGGACACGTTCTGGTGCAGGATGACCTCGCCTTCACCCGCGCCGATGATGGAGCCGATCACATTGCCAACTTGAACCGGCATCTTCCACCAACCCTCTTCCCAGGCGCGTATGCCCCGCATCTCCCAGGTGCCGGCGAATTCATTCAACCGTTCGCGCGTCCTTCGCGGCATCGCACCGAGCGAATGGCTGATCAGGTAGGCGGACTCTTTGAGAATCGGGAATTCATCGCGCCAGACAAGCAGTTCATCTGCCGGCGCGCTTGTCGCAGGCATGCGGCGCCTACTTCTGTCCCGCGCTTGCTCTGGTCAGATTCTTGTTGTTCGGCACCAGGTACTCGAACCAGCCATCCATCATTTCTTCGTTACTTGGTTCGCCCCAACGAATCACGCGCGCCGGATCCGGATTCTTCGGATTGTTTGCGGAGTTGTCGAAATGCGCCGTGATCCGCAGGCGAGTGCCCTTAGGGATGTTCAACGGATGCGTGAGCCGGTATGTCGTCTGCCACTCGAAGTCGTATTTCGGAACCCAAAGCAGCGTTTCGAAGGTGCCATCCGGATGCTCCGTCTCGAACTTCATATCCTTCCCGCGGTAGTGCATATGCGGCGTATAGGTGAGTAGTTCCACGTCACGATCGAAGGAGTAGCACGCGGTCACTTCCTGGTTCGGCGCGCCGGCCGGAATCTTGAAGAAATGGTTGTGCACATCCAGCCGTTGAACAAGCTGCTGTGGAGGTTCCTTCGAGAGAATTAGTCCGACACTGGTCCGATCCGTTTCGTCCTTGCCGGTCGTGCTCGAGTAGTGAATCTGGAATTTAAGAATCGCTCCCGCAGGCACTCGCCGGCCGAATCCTGCCGGCCAGTGATCCGGTTCCCGCCCCGGAAGGTAAGAGGCAAGGATCCCTGATTCGCCGGAATGCGACGTGTTCGGGAAATCTCCGCCGGCAGGGTGCGAGCAGCCGTCGTTAATCACGGGGGCATCCAGTTTCACATGTGTCTGGCCGTCGTTGAAGAATATCTTTTTCCGGTCCAATTCCGGAAACGGATTCTCCTGCGCGGGCGCCGTTGTCTTGCTCTTAGGCGCGTCCGGCATTTCAATGAACACGTGCGCGTGATGGACCACTTTGCGGTTACCCGGCCGGAGTTCCACGCCCTGCACCCAGATGTCTTCCTTCAAATTCGTGGGCACGGCAATGCCGATGTTATAGTCCCGCTCGCCGGCTTTCACTATTCGCTCTTCGGGGATGCTGAAGATCAGGTCCGGCTTGCCCAGCCGCCATTCATCGGAAAACTTCGGCGCCGGTGGAAGGTCCGTGGGATCGCCTTCTTTCGCGCCCGTCTCCGCCCACTCCTTCAGCGTGCGAATCTCGTCCTCGTTGAGCCGTGCATCGTTGGCGAAATCTCCATACTTCGGATCGGCGTGCCATGGCGGCATACGCTTCGTCAACACCGCTTCGCGAATAGCGGATGCCCAGGGCCGCGCCTGCTTGTACGTCAAAAGCACCATCGGCGCTATGTCGTTGGGCCGGTGGCAGGTGGCGCAATGCTTATACAGAACTGGCGCGACATCCTTGTTGAACGTTACTTCTCCAAAAACAGGCAGAATACAGACTGCTGCCGCCGCCAGCAGGCGATGCAAACTCATGTCCACAGGATACTGCCATTCGCTTACCGATGCATGGGGTAGGTTCGCTCGATTCGCATCATCCATGATTAGCCGCTCTGTTGTGTGGGCTTTTCCGGAAGCACCGAAGTGCGAGAATTGAGAATCGGACGGATGGAAAACAGACAAATCGCCCGTATCCTCTCGGAAACTGCCGACCTCATGGAGATTGCCTCGGAGGACTCGTTTCGCATACGCAGTTATCGGAATGCCGCCTCCGCAGTGGAGGGATTGCCGGAATCCATCGCGGACATTGCCGCCGATCCCGAAAAAAAATTGACTGACATCCCCGGCATCGGCAAAGGGATCGCCGCTATCATTACCGAACTGATCCAAAGAGGATCGTTCGAGCGCCGCGATCAATTACTGGAACGTTATCCGCCGACCGCGTTGGAGTTGCTGAAAATCCAGGGGCTCGGCCCGAAGAGCATCGCGCTGTTATTTGAACATCTCCGCGTCAGCACGATAGACGATCTGGAACGCATCTGCCGCGAGCAGAAACTGCGCACGCTGCCGCGTATGGGTGCAAAGCTGGAGGAAAAGGTATTGCGCGGCATCGAGCAATACCGCGGCAGT
Source organism: uncultured Solibacteraceae bacterium (assembly GCA_964464925.1). Taxonomy (GTDB): domain Bacteria; phylum Acidobacteriota; class Terriglobia; order Bryobacterales; family Bryobacteraceae; genus CAYXLI01. Next base: position 228,766 of record CAYXLI010000006.1, read on the forward strand.
ACCGGCCGCTTTCTGCTCAGTTTCGCAACCGCACAAGCCGCCGAGATCGCCTCCTACTTGAAGGAGTTACCTGGCGTCGAGCAAGTCACGACCGCGGGCAGCCTGCGGCGCGGTAAGGAGACCATCGGCGACATCGACCTCCTCGTCACCGGCCCCTCGGCAACCGCCGCCTTGGAGAAGTTCATCGCCTTCCCTCGAGTACATGAGGTGCTTGGCAAGGGTCAGAACAAGGCGAGCGCGAAGGTGGGCCTGGAGGGAATTCAGGTGGACGTTCGTGCGCTGCCGGAGGAGAGCTACGGGGCGGCGTTGCAATACTTCACCGGGAGCAAGGAACACAACGTCGCGGTTCGCCAGCGGGCTATGAAGCTCGGGCTGACGCTGAACGAATATGGCCTCTTCAGGCTCGACGACAACTCTCGTATGGCTGGGAAGACCGAGGAAGAGATTTACACTGCGCTCGGAATGGCCTACATTCCGCCCGAACTCCGGGAGAACTGCGGTGAAATCGAAGCCGCCGCCGAGAGTCGTCTGCCAACACTCGTCGATGTACGTGACATACGCGGGGATATCCACATGCACACGCGTGAGACCGACGGCCGCGCAACGCTGGAAGAGATGGCGGAAGAGGCGAAGGCGCTCGGTTACGAGTACATCGCGATCACCGACCATTCGAAGGCGCTCGCGATGGCGAACGGGCTCGACGAAAAGCGGGTCGTGGATTTCGCGAAGCAGGTCCGCGAGATCAACCGTGAGGGGCATCTGGGCATTCGCATCTTCGCGGGGCTTGAGTGCGATATCCGTCGCGACGGTACCATGGACATCGAGGACGATGCGCTCGCGGAACTGGACGTTGTCATCGGCAGCGTCCATAGCCACATGAATCTGGAGAGTTCAGAAATGACGGACCGTTTGATGCGGGCGCTCGAATGCCGTTGGCTCCGTATCCTCGGCCATCCAACCGGACGACTGCTGCTGCATCGCGAGGCATATCCATACGATTTCGAAAAGATCTCGGCCGAGGCTGTGAAGCGAGGCGTTGCCTTCGAGATTAACGCCAGTCCGGAACGGCTCGACCTGCACGCACCGCTAATCCGTTCAGCGAAAGCAAAGGGCGCGAAGTTCACGATTGCGACGGATGCTCATCATCCCAAGCACTTGCTGAACATGCCGTATGGTGTAGTGATGGCGAGGCGCGGTTGGCTGAGCGCATCAGACATTTTGAATACGCAGGCCGCGGACGCATTCGCGGCCTCCATGAGGAGGAGTTGACGTTTGGGGAAGATGAAGCTGATCTCATCCAAAAAACTGATTGAGACACCGATCTTTCAGGTGAGCGACGATGTCGCGGTTGACCCGGAGGGATTCGAAATACGCCGTCTGATCGTGCGGCATGAGGGCTCGGCGGTGATCATGCCCATCGATGAGAAGAAGCGGATTCTGCTGGTGCGCCAGTATCGCCTGCCCGCGCGGGATTATCTTTGGGAGCTGCCGGCCGGACGCGTGGATAAGGGCGAGACGGTCCTACAAGCGGCGAAGCGCGAGCTTCGCGAGGAGACAGGCCTCCGCGCCAAACGCTTCACCAAACTCGCATCCTTTTACGTCAGCCCGGGTTTTCTCGAAGAGAAGATGACCATCTTCGCTGCGGAAGAATTGTCGGAAGGCGAGTCCGAGTGGATGGAAGATGAGCGGATCGAGATGCGGTGGGTCGCCGCGGCGGACTTGGACAGGATGATCGCCTCCGGACAGATTAAGGACGCGAAGACGATTGTAGGCTTTCTTGCGTGGAAGCGGTATGGCGGCGCAGCCAAAGCCGCAAAACAGTCGAGATAATTTTCCACCCCGCCACGATGCTGACGCGAAGATTGCCGGAGACCTTGTTCTCTCCGGCAACGCGCACGCGATAGCTGACCGGCACTTCTGTCACTCGCAATCCTTCTTCCAGCGCCCGCACCTGCATTTCGATCGTCCAGCCATAATTGCGGTCCCGCATGCCGAGCCGGTTTAGCGACTCCCTGCGGATGGCACGAAACGGTCCCAGGTCCGAATAGCGGTGGCCATACAGCAAATGGATCATCCGGGTCGCGAGCCAGTTCCCGAAGATCTGGTGAGGCAGTAGCGCGCCCGCTGCCACTTGGCCCATTGTCCGGGAACCTAAGACGAGGTCTGCCCGTCCGTCGTATATAGGAGCAAGTAGTTGTTCGGCTTCTTCCGGCGTTTCGGAAAGGTCGGCCTGCATGAAGACAACGACGTCCACATTTGGAGGCAGCTTCGCAATCGCTGCCAGGCAGGCCGCCCCGTATCCCTTTTCCGGAATGGAGACCACTGTCGCGCCGTTCTCGCGAGCCGTATCAACCGTGCGGTCCGTCGATCCGTTGTCGGCCACAATCACGGTGGCGTACAGGCTTTCCGGTATACGGCGGAGCGTCAAGCCGATCACGGCGTCCTCATTCAGTGCAGGAATGATGAGCGCTGCAGTTGTGGGGTTTGCTGGGCTCATGTTGTAATAGTTTCTAGTTTCCTCGGAGTGTTATAAGCAGAATGGAGTCGACACTTCCCGATTCTCAAGGCGCGGCTGCAGCCGCTGCAGCACCGGAGCAAGTGGTTGTCAAGGAACCATCTTCTCTCACTGTCCTGGCCGGATGGATCCGGGACCTCTTCGTTTCGGTTGTCCTCGCGATTATTGTCATCGTTCTGTTCTACCAGCCGGTGAAAGTGGAAGGCACTAGCATGATGCCGGCCCTGCAAGACCAGGAACGAATCTTCATCAACAAGTTCGTCTACAAGTTCGGCGGCACCATCGATCATGGTGACATGGTAGTGTTCTGGTTTCCCCAGGATCCCACGAAATCGTACATCAAGCGAGTGATCGGCGTCCCAGGCGACACCGTCGAAGTGGATAACGGTACGGTTGTGGTGAACGGACAGCGGTTGAATGAAACGTACGTGATCGATGAGTATCGCGATCGCCAGTCAATGTCGCCCTTCCGCATTGGGCCTGACGAATATTTCGTCCTCGGCGATCACCGCAGTTCCTCGAATGACAGCCGTTCCTGGGGCACCGTTCCCCGGAAGTACATCTATGGTAAGGCCGTCTTCATCTACTGGCCGTTGGATAAGATCGGTTTGCTCCGGTAGGTCAGTTCCTTCGGTTCAGGATCCACATCAGCAGCGTCAGCAACAGGCTCAGCAGCAGACTGGTCGCCAGCGGGAAGTAGACGGTAGTGTTCCGGCCCCGCCAGGTAAAGTCACCGGGCAAACGTCCGAACCGGATCGGCAGGCGTTCGCCGATGGTCAGCAGAATCCCCAGAAAGAGGATCACGGCGCCGATCAGGATGAGCGTTCGTCCCACAGCTTCAGTTTATTTGAGTGTGAATTCGCCCGTTAGCTTCGCGATGCTCACGCGGAATTTGCCTGTCTCGGTCACCCACCGGTTATTCATGTTCACGAATGCGAGGTCCATCGGTTTGAGCGTGAACGCCACGGTCTGAGTCTCCCCTGGTTTCAGTTCAATTTTGCGGAAGCCCTTCAGCTCGCGGTTTGGCGGCGAGATGCTGCGGTATAGATCCGACACGTAAAGCTGTACAACTTCCTTGCCGGCCCTGTCGCCCGTATTCTTCACATCCACCGTTACGGTAAGATTTCCCGTATTCGTCAACGTATCGGAACTGATCTTCAGGTTTGAGTACGCGAACTCGGTGAAGCTCAAGCCGTATCCGAATTCCCACTGCGGATCGACCTTGTTGCCTTGCTCATTCTCCGGCCATTTGTAGTCGTAGGTAGTGAAGCCGCTCGGGTGGCGGGGATAGGTGAACGGCAATTTGCCGCTCGGGTTCGTTTCGCCGAATAGCACCTCGGCAATGGCACGTCCACCCTCCAGCCCCGGCAGATAACCCGTCACGATGGCGTCGGACTGTTCGGCGATGTTGTCTAGAACGCGCGGCCTACCCTGTACGAGCACGGTAACGATCGGCTTTCCTGTTTTGGCCAGCTCCGCAATCAGGCGGCGCTGCGCGGCATCGAGCGTGAGGTCGTAGATATTGCCCGGCGTCTCACAGTAGGCCTTCTCGCCCAGTGCAGCTACGATCACGTCCGCGTTCCCGGCCGCCGCGACCGCCGCCGGAATATCAATCTCTTTATCGAACGACGTGCCGGGCACATATGTGACATTCCCCTGATTCAGGGATTCGATCGCCTTCCGGACGGTGGCTTTGTCTCGAGGATATAAGTCTTCCTGGTCACCCTGCCACGTAATCGTCCAGCCGCCATTCAATGACGAAAGCAGCTCCGCGGCCGGTCCGGTCAGCAGAATCTTGCTTCCTTTCCTCAGCGGCAGTATCTTCTTGTTGTTCTTTAGCAGCGTGATCACTTCGCGAGCAGTGTTCAGATTCGAGTCGTCGAACGACGGCTCGGCGAACCGCATGGACAGGGCAACACTCGGCCGGGATTCCTCGAAAAGACCCGCCAGCATCTTGACCCGGATGATGCGCCTAACCGCATCGTCGATGCGGCCAACCGGAACGGTACCGTCCTTGACGCACGGCAACAGCAACTCATAGAAGCTATAATCCATCGGAACCATGCTCATATCCACGCCGGCCATTACTGCTTTCCGAACCGCGTCCTTCGGGCTCTCCGCAACGTGATCTCGTGTATAGAGTCGCTTGACGTCTTCCCAATCGGAGACGACGAAGCCTTGAAAGTTCCACTCTTTCTTCAGCACTTCCGTCAGCAGATGGTAGTTCGCATGGCCCGGAATTCCGTTCACTTCTCCGGAATTCACCATGACCGTCAGTGCTCCCGCCTTGACACCCGCCTCGAAAGTTGGCAGAAAGTATTGCCGTAAATTCCGCTCGTCTATGTTGGCAGGAGTACGGTCAAGACCATTGGCCGGATAGCTGTAACCGGCGTAGTGTTTCAAACAGGCAATCACGCGGTCCGGCTCGCTCACATCGCCGTTCTGCAGTCCGGCGATGTAGGCCCTCCCCATCTCGGTTGCCAGAAGCACGTCTTCGCCGTACGTCTCCCAGAACCGCGGCCACAACGGCATGCGGGCGATGTCGAGCACGGGATAGAAGTTCCAAGGTATGCCGGAGGCTCTCGTCTGTACAGCCGAAATCTGGCCGGCGCGCGTTGCCAATTCCGGGTTCCATGTCGCCGCCATCGCGATCGATTGCGGCATCAGCACCGCCCCCCGCGTGTAGTTTGCCCCGTGAATCGAGTCGATGCCGTAAATGATCGGAATCTTTAGCCGCGTCTTATCCGCTGCGTCCTGAATCTGGCTGATCACGTCCCGCCAGTGGGCAAGTGAGTAGGCTTCCCCGTTCACGTTCAGAATCGAACCAACATGATGCTTCACTATCGCGTCTTCCAGCTTCGTGGGGTCGAGTTCATGGTTCAGACCGGTGGCATTGCCCTTTGAGACAACGTCAATCGTGATCTGGGTCATCTGCCCGACCTTCTCTTCCAAGGTCATCTGCTTGACCAGAGCCTGGATGCGCTGCTCCAATTGCGCGGCCTTGGAAACCGGAGACTGAGCGCTCAAGACAAGACCACTGAACAGAGCACACCCGCAAAGCAGGCCAAGTCGAATCATAAGGTCCTATTCTCTAGAAGAGGGGCAAAGGTTGCAACTGATGATCCACGTCGAGTTTCGATTCTACGGGCCGTTGAACGATTTCCTCCCGGCCGAGGCGCGGCAAAAGCCGGTCACGCGCGTCTACGCCGTGAAGACCACGTTCAAAGACGCCGTGGAAGGAATTGGGATTCCGCATACGGAGATTCAACTATATGTTCGCAACAAGGAGCAGGTTCCCGGCGAGACCTACGTAGAGGATGGCGATCGCATTGCCGTCTATCCGTGGTTTATCACCGCCGATCACGCCGACGCGCGCTTCGTGCTCGATGGTCATCTAGGGCGGCTGGCGGCGTATTTGCGAATGCTCGGTTTCGATTGTGTGTACCGAAACCAGATTGACGATGACGAACTCGCCCGGATCGCCACTGCGGAGGATCGCATTCTCGTCACCCGCGACATCGGTCTGCTGAAGCGCAATACGATTCGCCGCGGCCGCTGGTTGCGCCACACCGATCCCAGGGAACAGTCTCGTGAGATCGTGGAGAGATTCGGCCTGGCAGCTTCTTTCGACCCGTTCACGCGATGCATGCACTGCAACCAGATGCTTCGTGCGGTGGACAAAGCGGATGCTGCTGGCCGTGTCCCGCCCGGAGTAGCAGGGCGTTTCGAAGATTTCCGGGAGTGTCCCGCATGCAAGCGCGTGTACTGGCCGGGATCGCACTACCAGCGCATGAAAACCCTCATTCAGTGGCTTGGCGAAGCAGATCCGCAATCTCCAACTGGTCCGCCGCCTGCGCCATCTGTAGCGCATTCACTCCCGAGGCTGTCTCGGCCTGTGGGTCAGCGCCTGCCGCCAGAAGAGCCCGAACCGCCTCGGCGTGCCCGCTGATTACGGCAGCCATCAATGCGGTTACTCCATCCTGATCAGACAGGGACGGGTCGGCCTTATGGTGCAGCAGCAGCGGCACAGCCCCGGGATTCTGGCTCGCGGCAGCCATCAGTGCAGACACGCCGGAGGGATTCTGCCGATTCACGTCGGCGCCATGGTTCAGCAGGAACTCCGCCGTCTCGCTATGGCCGCGCAGCACAGACGCGAGCAGGGCGGTCGTTCCCGCATCAGTCTGCGCATCGGTATCGGCGCCGCGGATCGCGAGCGCCTCCACAATCTCCCGGTATCCGTTCACGGCCGCCGCGATGATCGCCGTGGTCCCGTCGGTGGTGGTCGCTTCCAGGCCCGCGCCTCCGGCCAGCAGCAATTGCACATTTTCGAGCATTCCATTTGCGGCAGCGACCACTAATGAGGGGCGGTCGTGCTCGTCGCGCGCGTTGGCGTCTCCGCCGTTCTGCAGAACGATTCGCAGCACATCCGGATTCGCCGTAGCGGCAGCCGCGCTCACGGAGAGACCAGCCTCCGATCGGGCGTTCCCATTTGCGCCGGCAGCGAGTAAGAGACTCGCCACAGCCGCATGGCCATTGATCACCGCTCCCAGCAGCGGCGTGATACCCTTGTCGTCGGGAAGATCGACCTCAGCTCCGCGCTTCAGCAGTTTCTTCACCACATCCGGATGCCCACTGATGGATGCGGCCAACAGAGCCGTGGAGCCTTCCTTCGCATGCTCGTTCGGATTCGCTCCGCGGTTCAACAGCAGTTCGACCACGTCGGCCTCACCCTGGGTCGCCGCCAGGATCAGCACAGTCGCCTCATTACGGTAGCGAGCCTTCAGATCCGCGCCCTGTACCAGCAACGCTTGGACGATGTCAACGTGGCCCGTGACGGCGGCAGCCAGCAACGGCGTCATCCCATTCTTGTGCCGGGCGTTGACCTTTACACCCTGATTCATCAGGGTGCGGACGCGGTCCAGGTTGCCGTCAGCAGCTGCTCGAATCAGTTCCATTTCCCGGGCACTTGCCATCCCTCCATAGTACAGCCGATGCCGGATGCGGGCTACCTGTGTATGCTGTACGATGCGTATCGATGGCCGTGCATCAGCAAGCTTTCCATGTTGCAACGCAAGGCAACACTCACATCCTGGATATCACAGAGCGTGTGCAGGCGGCGGTCACACAAAGTCAGCTCAAAACCGGCATTGTGAACGTATCCGGCAAGGGTTCGACATTGGGGATCACCACGATCGAATTCGAGTCCGGCGCGATCGCAGATTTTAGTCGCGTACTCGACGAAATCGCGCCCGCGAACAACAACTACTTGCACAATGAGCGGTGGGGCGACCGCAACGGATACGCGCATCTGAGAAGCGCGTTGATTGGCACCTCGAAATCGTTTGCGGTCCGCGGCGGAGACATCGTACTGGGTACGTGGCAGCAGATTATCCTTTGTGATTTCGATGACCGCCCGCGAGAACGCGAAATTACCGTGACTGTCTACGGCGAGTAGAGTTACGCCAGCTCGAAAAGCGCCCAACCCGGCAGCGATGCGGGCTGATTGCCTTGGAAAACAACGTGCCGCGTTTTCGGAAAAGGAACGCCCTGCCGCACTGACTTTGCATAATACGGCAATTGCTTGAGGATGCGCCGGTACTCCGCACCGTCGGTGTCGAGGAAGCCTGCCTTGCTCAAGAAACCGCCTCCCCATCCGATATCCACGACACACGCACGGCTCCCCGCCGAGGCAACGCGCTCTTCCAACGAAGACAATGTGTCCAGAACCTTCGGTAATGCGGCCTGCTCGGCATACGTCCGGTGTGCCTGAATCATCTGGGCCGCGTGTTGATTGGCGGCCTTGCAGATGTTTTGTACCGCGTGCTCGTCCCGAATGTTGAGGCGTCCTTGAAACACCGTGCCCGGCGCCGCCATCTCCGCAAACAACGGGCCGGAAGGCTTCCAGGTCAGTTCGGGCTTGTTATTCCGCGAATCCAGGCGAGCGACACGCACCAGGTAAATCTTGAAAACAGAAAACGGAACCACGTCCGAGTCCGACGCAGCAAGGTTTTTCATCGGATCGTGACCGGAGGGGCCAAACGTCATCAACTCCGCCGACTCGCCCGGCCTGCGAGGAGCCCTGTCACTCTCCATGCGATTGGCGATCTCTCGAATGACGCCGGCATTCCAACGGGCGGAAGCGAGGCCGGTACGAAGTGCACCCTTCAATGCGGAGCCGGGCAGGTAAGCTCCCGACGGGCCGGCACAGAACGTCGGAATGTGAAGATGTTCTGTCCGCGCCTGTTCCCATACTCCGGTCGAACTGGGGTGCTCGAACGCAATACGGCGTCCGGCGAAGTTCTGCGCGAAGCCGCCCCAGGAGGCGAAGTCGAGCTTCTCAGCCTTCTTGATTTGGGCGAGATAACCCTCCAGACGCGGTCCCTTTGCGAGAAGGCGAAAGATGCGCTTCTGGTCGAGCACGTTGATCTGGTCTTTCCAGACCATGTAGTCGATGGGCGAAAGGCGCTGGCCGTCGCCAACCAGCAGAGGCGTGAGAGCCGTCAGCTTATAGTTCACGGCTGCACCCTCCATGGAATCGGAATGGAGAGCGCTGCACCGGAGCGGTAAACGGGATGTGGGAAGTCCGGCGGCGCCACGTTGGTGAGTGCGCCTTTCAGCGGCGATGCAGCGAAGAGAACCGAGCCTTCTTCAATCATTCGCGAGTGCAACTTCTCTGCCTCGGAGTTCACCACGTGGCCGCCACGCGTAATCAGACAATAATTCCCGCGAGACCAGTCGACTGCATCCTCCGGTGACGGGCTGAATAATGACAGCAGCCAGTGGGCGGGCTCTTCGGCCGGCTCTGACGGGCCAAGCAGCAGTTCGGGTAGTGTTCCGTCCTGGAACTCGGGCTGTTCGGAATGTCCCCATCCTGCGGAACGGCGTCCGCCGATGCCTTCATCGGCAAGCAGTCGAAAGGCCGCCTTCACGCGATCCGGCCAAATGCCCTGCGCTTCGTCGCTGGAGAACGACACCACGCACCAGAGTCCCGCATTGGCTGTGAACTCCAGGCACGCCGTGGCCTGCGGATCCAAACTGCCATGCACCAGGCGATCAACCGCCGCGGAGGACCGGACCGCAATCCGAAAAGGGCCGGGCACCGGAACATTGCGCTCGATTGGGACCAATGCTTCGCTCACCGGATCAACGGCCCAGCGGTCCTCATTGAGCGTCGTCTCCTTCAACAGCGAACCAATCACCGGCATCGGCACGAACCGCGCCGCCTTCCATCGCACCTTGGGCGACGATGCGGGCGGCCACAGATGCCGTGGCGGCACAACATACAGCAAGTTGCCGCGAAAAGGGAACAGCGAGCTTACCGCAACCGGAGTGGTGGCGAGCCACTCGTCGCGATATCCCAACTGGTGCATTGCCGAGGTGAGCGCGGAAAACAGCGTGTCACTGTGCAGCACAGTCTCTACACGATCGCGCGCGCCTCCGGGCGCGCCAAATCGCCAAGGCCCCAGTGGGCGCAAGCGAACGATGAATGCGGCGTTGCTCATCCGTTAAGAAATCTGTCCGGCGAAATCGGGACCAGAGGCCAGAGACTGCAGTCCGGAAAGATCGGTTCCTCCGGCGAGTTCCTTTTCAGCCCCTCCGTTGGCGTAGAAGTCACGGCCGCGCCAGGTGAGGTTGAGCCCGGAGAAACGGACTCGGCCGTTTCCGCGCGAACCGCCGCCTCCGAGGCTGTCGTCTTCCATCAGACGCAAGCCTTCCACCACACGCGAAAACAGCGGCTTGTCTTCATCACAAAGAACATCCATCACGATGCGGAAGCGGAACTTGGCGCCCGCGGGAACGCGTTCCAGCGTGCGGGGGTTCGCCTGCGACGTGATTCGATCCACTGCGTTCTCGCTCTTCACCTCAGTCAGTTCGTCATCGAGATTCTCGCGCATCGCGGAGCTGATGCTTTCGGGATCCATGGGAGCGTCGTAGACAGTCAGCCGCGACGGCGTTGCGGTGTGGCTCTCGATCGCCTCGCCCTGAACGCGTTCCATCCGGCCGGGATTGCGGCCAAAGAGGAGACAAATGTCGTCGTCCGGGCGGTCGCTCTGATGGATGCGCACTTCCTGTCCCTTACGCTTGGAGAGGAACACGAGTTCTGAGGGAATAGCGAGTCCGCTCGCCTGCTCCAGCAGCGAGCGCAGTTTTCCGCGCAGCGAGCTTCCCGGAATGTACGGGCGGCCAAAGGCGTCCTTGACCACGGGATTGTCCGCACCGCCGATTTCGAGCGAACCCTTTCCCGCACCAATATGCAGGCCGGTTTCGCAGTGCAGATCTCCTTGCAGAATGAGCTTGCCGATCAATTTCAGTTCAGTTTTCGCAGTGTGGGCGCTCATGCTTCTCCTATTCGTTGTAAGCGACGATGGCTTCGAACAGATCGCGGAAGCGTTCATAGCCGCGCGCATCGTTCTTGCGGGTAACCTGCAGCAGCAATTTCTCGAGTTGATCGAGACTGCGCAGGGAGTGGCGTGCGATCGTATAGGCGAGCCGCGCACGGAGCATCACGAATTCGTGCTGGCGTTCGCCTTCGGCGGCGCGGCAGGCGCGGCGCACGGCGTTGTAAAACCGGCGTAGCTGGGATTTGGTGCCGGAATCCATATCGCGCATACGGCTCACGACCGCGTGAGCCTGGTTGTCCAGATAGAGACTGTCCGCAATCAGCTTGTCGAGATCGATCTCGGGCGGACCTTCACGGCGGTCTCTCTCGCCGCGATCCCCTCGATCGCCTCTGTCCCCACGAGGTCCGCGGTCACCACGCTCGCCGCGAGGGCCTCGGTCGCCTCCTCCGCCACCCTGGCGTTCGCCGCGCTGATTGTTGGGACGCTCGCCAGTAGCCTGACGTTGTCCGCCGCCACCCTGTCGCTCTCCGCGTTCGCCGCCACGATTTTCATTCGGCGGCCGCGATTCCGGAGATTTCTGTTCCTGCTGCTGCTCGGTGTCTGCCATGTTATGCCTCTAAATATTGCCGGATGCCAGCCCAAGGGCTGCCCTACCTTGTTTGCAGCCGTGCCCATTCCAGGGCGACACGGCCTGCGGGGCGCAGACGGACCTGTGCTGCGTTGCGGCCCGTAAACTCGCTGATCATTTCCGTGCGAAGCTTTTGGAAGTCTTTGCCGCCTCTGCTGCCCAATACCATTTGTAATCGGCGATGGAAACGCCAAGGCCGTTCCAGCCGCACATTCCGTGCACGGCCAATGCCGCTTTGCTGAGAGTCCCGATAGAAACTGCCCAATTCAAAGAGGAATTGTGGGGAAACGCCGAACTCCGTCACCATGCGAACCATCGTGTCCTTGGCGTCTGAAGCATCATTCAGATGCTTCCACTCGAGCGTACGCCCAAAAAGCCAGAAACAGTCTTTCCCTGAAGACTTGGCGGTTTCCAGGCCCTGGCCCGCTTCTTCGAAGACTGCCGGCAGCGTCGCGTGTTCGTCCCGCGCAATCGCCAGCGACATGGTGATCGTTTTGCCCTCGGGTCCCGGGAATTCTTTCAGATTCTGATCGGCGAAGCGCTGGAAGAGGCGATGGATTTCGCTCGCAAGATTGATCAGCGCATCCCACGCTCCGTAAACAGCAAAATCATCTCCGCCCGCATGGAGCAGCGTGACCTTGCGCCAGAACTCCGGCATCGAACACAGCACTTCGAGCTCACCAGCGAAGAACTGCTTCACCATCACGGAAAGCTGGATGTGCTCCTCGATACTCGCCGCCCGCCGCAGGCGGACACCGAAGCTATCCACGTCCCCTCGAAGGACACCCCATGCTTTCCGTCCCTGAGCACGGGCGGCCAGATCATCCAGAGTGGCCACGGCCATCCCATCGTCCGACAGCGCTGCGTGACGTGCGTACGGAACGCCGTCTACCGATGATGTAATCGGAAATACGTGTTTGCCGGCCCCGACATGCACATAGGCAGGCTCCTCCGGAGACCACCCTACCGATTCGGCTTCGCGGAGGCGGCGGCCCAGCTCGGAACGGAAGTAATCCGACGCCCCGTTTCCGGCCTGGGATGAGAACGGTTCGAAAAACTCGGGCGCCACAGATGCCGCCGGCGAACCAAGCTTGCGCTGCATCTCCTCATTCAGGCGCTTGCGGACCACCGTCCAATCCCCGAGATTTTCCGTTACCGCCCAAACTAGTTTCATCGCTCCCGCACTCACCTGCTCCAGGTGAGCCGAGGCTCGCTGCAGGAACTCTTCCGCCTGGGTACGCATCTCGATCGGAAGCACCAGCAGGAACTGCTCGCCGCCGCTGGAACCGAGGAGAACCTTGGACAGCCCGAACTCGGCAAGAAGTGCGCGAGGAAGAATCTCGCTCAGCAAGGCCACCCAATGCGCGGCGCCGTCCATGTCACTGGACGAGGTGAGGAGAAACTGTTCAACTCCGAGGATCTTGCCCTGCAGAAAGATCTGAACAGACATCAGAAACTTCAAGTTACCACGATCCGGATAACACCGCTATTTACTTTCGGATCTGCCGTGTAAGGATCGCTTGCATTTATAGCCTCGCCCTGGCGATCGCCTTCTTCCACCCGGCATATAAGTCTTCGCGCCGGCTCGCATCCATTCTCGGCTCGAATACTCGTTCCGACTTCCAGAAACTGCTCACCTCTTCCGGACTCTTCCAGATCCCGGTTCCCAAGCCGGCAAGGTACGCCGCGCCAAGAGCCGTAGTCTCGGTATCCACCGGCCTCACGATCGGACACCCAAGAATATCGGCCTGGAACTGCATCAGAAAATTATTCGCGACGGCGCCTCCGTCTACGCGCAATTCGCGAAGCTTCTCCCCGCTGTCGGCCTGCATCGCCTCCACCAGATCCCTCGTCTGATAGGCGATGCTTTCCAACGTAGCTCGCACTACGTGTGCGCTCGTCGTCCCTAACGTCATCCCCGACAGGAGCCCTCGAGCTTCCGAATCCCAGTACGGCGTGCCGAGCCCGACAAACGCCGGAACCATGTACACTCCGCCAGTATCCGGAATCGATTCGGCCAGGGCTTCTGAATCCGCGGCCGCTTGGATCATTCCCATCTTGTCCCGCAGCCATTGCACCGCGGCACCCGCGACGAAGATGCTGCCCTCCACCGCGAACTGCGGCTTCGCATTGATCTGAGCCGCGCGCGTGCCCAGCAGTTGATTTTGGGAAACTGCCAGGTGATTCCCTGTATGCATCAAGGCAAAACATCCGGTTCCGTACGTGTTCTTGGAAAGGCCCGCCTGAAAGCAAGCCTGTCCCGCGAGCGCGGCCTGCTGATCGCCCGCAATCCCCGCAATCGGAACCTCCACGCCGAGGTGCTCCTTGGCCGTATCGCCCACCGTCTCGCCCGACCTTACAATACGCGGCAGCATCTCGCGCGGAATATCGAAGATCCTCAGCAGATCGTCTGACCATTCGCCGCTGGAAAGGTCCATCAGCATGGTGCGGCTCGCGTTCGATACGTCGGTCACGTGCACAGTGCCATTCGTCAGCTTCCACACCAGCCAGCTATCCACATTGCCGAACAGAAGTTCTCCGTTGCGGGCGCGCTCTCTCGCCCCCGGAACGTTTTCCAGAATCCAGCGAATCTTGCTTCCCGAGAAATAGGCATCGATTACCAGCCCGGTAATCCGGGTGATCCGCGCCGCATCGGCTGACCGCTTCAGTTCATTGCAGAAATCCGCCGTACGGCGGCATTGCCAGACAATCGCGGGAGAGACCGGCTCGCCCGTCTTTCTGTCCCACACGATGGTCGTCTCACGCTGATTGGTGATGCCCAGCGCACTTGGTGCCTCATCGGTGTTGGCCAGCACGTTGCGCGCCGAATCGAGCTGCGCGTTCCAGATTTCTAGCGCATCCTGCTCCACCCAGCCAGGCTGCGGATAAGAGGAACGAACCGGAACCGAAGTCATGCGCAGCCGTTTACCGGTCTCGTCATACAAAGCCGTCCGCGCACTGGTCGTTCCTTCGTCAAGCGAGAGAATATAGGGCACTCAGGCACTATAAATTGCCGTCGCGAGCACCGTCAACCCTCTGCTAACATATGAATTACCGCATGTTTTTCCGCAGAGAGAAACCTCGTCAACGCACATTCAGCGAACTCGTGGACGGCCTCAAAGAGTTTGGCTTCTCCACGCAATCGCAAGGAAATGGCTCAGCCCAAGTAAGCAAGCTCGGTTGCGCCGCCTTGCTGAAGGACGCCGGACAGCCGCATCCGGCAGTCGGAAAGGCGGGGATTGAGGTCGGCGATGAGATTGGTCTGTTGGTGGACGGCGGCTTCCAGAAGTTCTTCCTCACTCCCAGCGGCAGGAAAGTGCCCGCGCTGGCTGTACACCTGAAAGCCATTCATGATTTTCAGGAAGACCTTAAGGAAGGTCTAGGCATAACCAGCCTGTACAACCAGTCGCTTGGCACCACGTGCGATCTGCACATTTACGACCGCGTCAAGGATCGCGACCGCGGCGTTCCCAAGCGTCCCTGGGAAGACCGCTAGTCAGCGCCTCTTACTTGTGCGTCTTTAGCTCCATGTTCCGAACCTGATCGTGCACCGCTTTCACCTGCGCATATTGGCGCTCCACAGTCTCTCGTAAAGAAGCCGGCAGTTCGTGTTTTTCCAGAACATCGCGGTACGCCTTCTTAGCACTATCCTCACCGCGCTCGCATTCCGCGATAATCGCGGCTTCATCCCCGCCCGTAATTGCGGATTTCAGGTTGATCCAGCCGCGATGCATACTCGCCGCGACGCTTCCACTCTTCTCCGGATCCCCGCCCAGGTGCATCACTTCCTGCTGTAACTCACCGGCGAACTGCGCCCTTTGCGTCGAGAATTGCCCGAAGAGCATCTTGAGGTGGCTGTCCTTCACCGCCTCCGAAGCCTGCCGGAATCCCTCCTGTCCGTCTTTGCACGTTTCAATCAGTTCGTTTAGTCCAGAGATAGTTTTCTTGTTGTCGATCATATTTGTCTCCTCGCTGATGGGACGCCGGAGTACCACCCCGGTGTCATATTTGAGGGCTTGACAATAGGCGTTAACTGTTACGTAATGTACAAAGCCGTTTTACCAACAAGCTTTTGGGGAGTTAAGATTCATGGGTCATCTCCGTACGGGCACGGTCCTCGCATACTTGTGCCTCCTGTTTACCGCGCTTCTCTATGGCCAGGCCGTTACCGGCAGCCTTTTGGGAACTGTGACGGACGCCTCTGGCGCTGCCGTTCCGAACGCGAAAGTTACCGCTACTGAAATAAACACCGGCATCAGCCGCGTGATCGAAACGGGTGCTTCCGGAACCTATTCCTTCCCTTCCCTCGATCCGGGCACGTACCGCATCACTGTGGAACGCACCGGCTTCCGCACGGCGATCCGTGAGGGCATGGACGTTCTGGTGAACACATCGGTCCGCGGCGACATGACTCTGCAAATCGGTGCCGCAAGCGAGTCCATCACCGTCTCTGCCGAAACCGCTCTTCTCCAGACGGACCGCGCCGATACGGGCCGCAAGATCGAGACCGTACAGCTTGCCAGTCTGCCTCTGGGTTATAACCGGAACTTTCAATCCATGTTGAACCTGGTGCCGGGCACTACGCGCGCTTTCCAGCCTCACTCCGAATTCTTCAATTCGCAGGGCTCGCTGACCACTCAGGTGAATGGTGTCAGCCGTCTCGGAAATAATGTGCAGTTTGAGGGTGTGGACAACAATCACCGCACCGGCCTGCTCACCGTCCTCATTCCGCCGATCGAAGCGCTGCAAAACGTGGACGTAAGCACAAGCAACTACGAAGCCGAACTCGGACGCGCCGGCGGCGCCGTGACCAATATCATTCTGAAGTCTGGAACGAATGACCTGCACGGAGGTGCCTATTGGTTCCATAGCGACAGCGCCCTCGGTGCTCGCGAAACTTTCCAGCCCACCAAGCCCGTCACCACATACAACTACTATGGCGCCAACCTCGGCGGCCCCATCATTAAGAACCGCACCTTCTATTTCGGCGACTATCTGCAGGTCAAGGATCGCCGCGGAGACGGCTACGTCATCTCTCTGCCCAATGCGGACTTCCGGGCCGGTGACTTCAGCTCCGTCGCCTCCCGGGCTCTGATCTACGATCCGAATACGGGAAACCGCGATACCGGCGTGGGACGCACGCCATTCCCGAATAACCAGATTCCCGATTCCCGCATCAGTCCCATCGCGAAACGAATCCTCGCGCTGGCTCCCCTGCCGAATCTGAACACGAATCTGACGAACAACTACGCCAGTGCCACGACCCGCAAAAAAGACCAGGATTCTTTCGACGTCAAGGTAGATCACATGCAGACGGACAAAGATCGCTTCAGCGTCCGCTATAGTCTGCAGCGCCCCGTTGTCACTGATCCGGGCCGTTTCGGCATTGCGGGCGGCGGCGGCAAGGGATTCGCGGCGACAGGCATCAATCGCACACAATCGGCTGCGATCAACTATTCGCGCCTCTTCTCCGCCACGTTGATCATGGACGCGCGCATGGGCTTTATTCGCTACAGCAACAGGGCAGAGAATCTTGACATCGGCACCAACGCGTCCGACGCGATCGGAATCAAGGGCGCCAATCTGGATCGTTGGACCAGCGGCCTGACGTCTATCAGCGTTGGCGGCTATGCAGATCCCTATGTCGGTTACTCGGGCAGTGTGCCGTGGAATCGCGCCGAGACCGGCTTCAACTGGGTCGCGAATTTCACGAAGATCAAAAGCAATCACACGTTCAAATGGGGAGTCGATTTGCGGCGCACCCGTGAAGAACTGCTGCAGACGCAGGACGCCGGCGGTCCGCGCGGAGAGTTCCAGTTCCGCAACAACCAGACTTCCACGCCAGGCGCGCCTGTACTGGATCAGATCAACTCCATGGCGAGTTTCCTCCTCGATGTGCCTTCCCTCTTCCGCCGGGATCTTGCCGTTCAGTTCCCGACGCAGCGTCTGTGGATGCTGTTCTCCTATTTCCAGGACAAATGGCAGGTCAACCAGAAGCTCACGGTTGATCTCGGCCTCCGGCATGAGTTCTATCCCCCGGGGACGCCGCGGCTGAAAGGCGGCTGGTCGAACTACGACTTCAACAACAATACGTTCCTCGTTGCCGGCTACGGCAATATTCCGATGAACCTGGGCCGCCAGACCAACGGCGCCGAATTCGCTCCTCGCATAGGCTTCGCCTACCGTGCGAATTCTAAGACCGTATTCCGGGGCGGCTTTGGTATGAGCTGGATTCCCTTCCCGGATAACAAACTCGCCTGGGATAACTACCCCGTCAAACAGAGCAACTCGTATTCGGCTCTGAACACTTACGGACAGGCCCAGACCGCTCCTGGAGTGTACGGCGCCATGGCTACTGGATTCCCGGCGCCGATTATCGTGTCCATCCCGGACAGCGGCATCATCCCGGCGAACACCCCTGCATTGCTATCCCAAAACATCAACAGCGCCATCCCGCTCGATTACAAGGAAAGCTATATTGAGGCTTGGAACTTCGCTATCCAGCGTCAGCTTCCCGGCAGCTTCACCCTGGAAACCGCATACGTAGGCAACCACACGGTCCGCGCTCCCGTTGGCTATAACGAGAATGCCGGCATGGTCCTCAACGGCGGCGCCGCGGGGCGGCCTCTCTACGCGAAGTTCGGAAAGAATGCCGACGTTTTCCTCCGTTATGCGGGCTACAGCAACAATTACAATAGCCTCCAGGTCAAGCTCGACCGCCGTTTCACCAATGGCTTTATGCTGACCACCGCATACACGTATAGCAAAGCATTAGGCTATTCGTCGGAAGATGGCGGTCTCTGGAATTACATCCAGCCACGCCGCTCTTATTCCCGCCTGGACTTCGACCGTACACACGCCTTCGTTCAGAGCTACGTGTACGATCTGCCCTTCGGCAAGGACAAGCGCTGGCTGCAAAGCGGTGTGGGCCGTTGGATCCTGGGTGACTGGCAGGTCAATGGTGTGCTTTCCCTCATGACCGGCCGTCCGTTCACCTTCGGCACCAATGTCAGTCCGAACGCTTCGGGCAATTCGCTCACACCGGATCAGATCGGCCCCATCACAGTCCTTGGCAATATCGCTGGGAATGCCGGTTCCGCACTCTGGTTCGACACATCAGCGTTCCGGCAACCGCTCGATGCGGACGGCAAGACCCCGCACTGGGGTAATCTCGGCCGCAACAACTTTAATGGACCGGGGCTGTTCAACCTCGACTTATCGGTCTTCCGGAAGTTCCAGATCACCGAGCGTCTCCGCGGCGAACTCCGCGGCGAGGCGACCAACTTCACTAATACGCCGGCCTTCGGCAACCCCAACGCTACGCTCGGCAGTGCCGATTTCGGTAAGGTCACCGGAACACTGGCAGGACTGATTGCCAATCAGGGTGTCGGCGGAACTGGTTCCCGCGCAGTCCAACTAGGTCTCCGGCTTTTGTTCTGACGTCCTTCTGTTCTCTTCTCAAAGGCCACGCTCCTCCCGGGGCGTGGCCTTTTTGTGTTTTGGCAGGGGGCCCACCTTATCCTGGAAACGAATGAGCATCTTGACACTGGTGCGCCATGGCCAGGCTTCCTATATGTCCGAGGATTACGACAATCTCTCTCCCCTCGGCGAGCTTCAGTCCCGTAAGCTCGGTGAATTCTGGGTTCGGCACAACATCGCCTTCGACCGCGTTTTTCGCGGACCGGCGAAACGTCACGCCCACACCGCTGAGATCGTCGGCGAGTTAGTTACCGCCGCCGGCCTTCCCTGGCCGGAGCCTCAAGTTCTCCCCGAGTTGGACGAGTTCGACGCCTTTCAGATGATGAAGAAGATGGTGCCGGTGCTGTCCGCCCTGCATCCGCATGTGGCCCAGCTTTACCGCAACTTTCAAGACAACCAGCACACGCCGGAGGCAGGCCGGCTCCTGGAAAAGCTGTTCGAAGAAGTCGCTCGCCTCTGGTGCAATGGCGAGTTCGAGACGCCGGATCTCGAGACCTTCCCACAATTCCGAAGGCGCATCGGACAGGCGATCGCCCACATGCGTGGAACGGCCGGCCGCTCCACCAGCACCGTGGCCTTCACCTCCGGCGGACCCATCGCGGCCACCGTCGGCCTCTCTCTCGACCTCAACCATGTCCGAGCCGTTGAGTTCGTCTGGCTCTCCCGCAATTCCTCGTTTTCCGAATTCCTTTTTTCCGGCGACCGCTTCTCGCTCAGCTCGTTCAACTCGGCGCCTCATCTCGACTCGCGCGATCTTGTCACCTACCGATGAAGATCTTCCTCTACTACATCGGGAAACCGCGGGACGAGCACGCCAACGGCTTTGCGGACGAGTTCCTCAAGCGGACCACGCGGTATTGCGCCTGTGAAATGCGCGAGATCCAACCGCAGCGCTTCGACCTGTTCGCGAAACACCCGTCTGCGCAGAAGGTCTTTCTCGATCCTGCCGGCAAACTCTGGACCTCCGCGCAGTTCATCGATCACATCGCCAAGGCGGAGCAGGAGGGCCGTGACATCGTGTATTTGATCGGAGGCCATGACGGCCTGCCTCCGGAATGGAAACCGCGCGCGGACCTGCTCTTGTCCCTGTCGCCGATGACCTTCCCGCACGAACTGGCCCGCGCAATGCTCACCGAACAGCTCTATCGCGCCTACACCACTCTGCGTGGCCATCCTTACCCCCGCTGAGTTCTATCAGCCACAAAAAAACCGGCGGAGCGTCCTGCTTAGACCGCTCCACCGGCCAGTCCTCCACCAACCGCAATTTACTTCTGTTGTGTATCGCCGTCGTGCTTCTCTTTGTAAATGTCCTTGCTCAGCCGGTTCTGCTGCCGGTTGATCTGAGCCTTTTCCTTGTTGGTCAGGTTGCCCCCGTTCGCCGCACGATCCTTGCGAATCTCTTTGTTCAGCTTCGCTTCCTTCTTTTCGAGATTCGCGGTCTCTCCCGCTGTAAGAGATCCGCTCTTCACGCCCTGCGCAATGCGCGCCTGCTGGCGTTCTTTGCGTCGCTGGATCTTGCCTTCCTTCTCGTCGGCAAACGCCGCCGTCGTCATCCCGGCAGCCAAAACAACCGCTGCCAATAATGTTCCAATTGCCTTTTTCATTGTGTGTTGCATCTCCTTCAGTTCGTTAAAAACGGAGCGGCCGGGGATGTCTCGCTCGCACCGATTAAACTCCGTACAGGTTTATTGAATTTAATCGGCGGAATTTCCGAAGAGCGTAGACTCGCCAGTCACCGGGCGTACTAAAATTCCGCCCGGAACGGCGATGAACACACAGCGATCGAAATACTGACTAGGACAGGTGCTTCTCTAACGCTTCGATCGATGGCGTGAAGAAATATCCGCCCGCTGTCGGCTGCACCCAATCTTTGTCGGTGGAGATCTGGACCGTAATTGTCTTGGTCGGGTCAGCCGGATCCGGCTTCGCGATCGTGAACTTACGCACACGATTCGTATCTCTGTTGTTCTGGCCAATGATGGGATCGTGCCCGCCGCCCTGGTGCTCCGGATTCCCATCCGGGGCGCTGTTGAAGCCTTCTTTGAAGTCCGGCGTGTTTACCCAGTTCTGAATCACGAACTCGAATTGGTTGACAATCGACGTCTGATACGCGAGAAACTGTAGCCCGCGATCCACGCCATCGTCTATCGGTGTTTCCGGCGTGGATGCCGACACTGGCCCATACGGCAGCCCGCGGCGCAGCAGGCGGTGGGTCTGTGTTGCGGCTTCGCCCAGATCGGGATCTGACGCCGGTGGAGAAGTTAGGCCTACGTCATCGCGAGGGTATGCCTTACGAATGTGCGCTGAAAATGGGCAGCGCGCGCCGGTTGGGTCTGCCTTGGCCATTGGAAATCCAGGATCGTTGTTATCCCGGCAGGCCAGAGGATCGCCCGGCCCCGGTACGATCGGGTCTTCGTCCCCCTGGAACTCGAAATAGTTATTCCTGCAATCGTCGTTCGCCAGAGCTGGATTTTCCTGTGCGGGCTCGCGCTCGACGGGAGCCCCGCTTGACCACCGGCCCACCAGCGACGATCCCACACGCCGGGGCGCGCTTGAATTGGGAGGATCAGGCACGGCGTTCGCGACCGCGGTTTCATGCAGGAACCGGTGAAAGGCGCCGACCTCCTGATGCAGGCGCCGGTAAACCAGAAATGATCCATCCTGCGCCCAATCCGGGCCCTCTTGGCCGTTCCCAAACGGATCGCGCAGGGAGTCGCGGCCGGGATGCGGGTTCAGGCCGTCGGCATCCGAAGCCTCTTCCTTGATCTGTTTCGGATAGCCAAAAATGAACTCGCCCGGGTAGAGCAAATCCTGGCCAGGTTTGCCCTGCGCAGGTTGAATCTTGTTACCCGGTCCCGGCGGCTTGGTAGGATCCGCAGGCTGATCCCGCTTGTTCGGGTTCTGTCGTAGCGTCAATACGTCTGCCGGATCGGACGAAAGTAATCCTCGTAGTCCCGGTTGCGACACGCCATCCAGGAAACCGAAGTGCTCATGACCGGCGAGTGGCTGCGGCAGATTCGCGCCCTCATCGAGGTAGGCGAAGCGAATGCCGGTTTCAACCCGGTTTCCATCTTCGTCAACCAGGCCCGTAATGCTCTCTTCGATGCGCGTGAACTCGTCGAGCATGTCCGCGCGGTCGTCAGCCTCGATGATGACCATTACATCAGCCGGATTATCTGGGCCGCCTACGAACCAGTTCCCCGCACTGTGAGGGCCCGTTGTCGGATCTCCCAGGTCTGCGGAATGACTTGCCAGGCCGTTACGAAAAGCTTCATCGGCAAACCGATCGGCATCGGCCGTTAGCTCACGTAGAAAATTGAATGAAAATGCGATATTCATCCACGTGGACTTGACCGTTCCTTCACGGCCTCGGCGCTTGCGCGTCTCTTTGAAGAGGCGGCTGAACGCAATCACTTCTTCTGCTGTGGCTACAAACGGCACCTGGCTCTTCAGCCAGAACTTGAATCCGTCCACCTTGTCTTCATCGACATTCAGGAAAAGAAGAATCCGGTGGTTCTTGTTGAAGCCGGTCACAATGCTTCCTTGAATATTGCTGATCGCGAGTTGGGGCTCGTTGAATACGGTCCGCTTAGCCGGATCGGGCTTACGGGGGGAGATTGTCTTAGCCGCTGGTGTTTCCCGGATAGGGAATGGGCAAGTTTGCATGGATTCCTCCACGGATCGAAAATCGGACGCAGCACGCAATGGTATTGCAAACGCGCGTCATATACTCTATAGCGATTTCACGCCGGAAGGCAGGCCAGTGCGGGAATCTCTCTGGATGTTTCTTCCCGGTGACAGAACAGCATTGACGCTTAATGCGTGGCAAACGTCAATGCCACTCCATAGGAGCGTTCCATCGGATGGAAGTCAGGCGTAACCGTTGGTAACAACCACGCGTGCTTATGCAGTGTGTGGTTCACGTGCGTCTGGTACACGTACCGCCCAATGAACCACCCCATCGCGCCGCCGGCCACAATGTCGGAGGCGTAATGCCTCTGGGCGGCGAATCGGGCAGTGCTTACCATCGCCGCCAGCCCATAGGCGACGACCGGGACAAGCTTACTCTGCTTTCCATACTCGTGCGCGACCACGGACGCCAGCGCCCACGATTCAATCGCATGGCCAGAAGGAAATGAGTTGCCGTGGGCAAAGAAATGTCCTTTCTCTTTCGTCGAATCCGGACGCTCCCTTCGTGCAGCCGCCTTCAGAACTTCCGCAACAATCAGACTGTCCAGCAGCGCTTCCGTGCCAAGGACGCCAACTTCCCGCGATTTTGGATCATCCCTGAGCACGCCGTAGCCATAGAACCCTGCTACCACTGGAACTAATGTGTAAGCGGCGCCCACCCGGGAGATCCTGTTTCCCCACGAAATCTGGCCTTGGCTATTTTCGAATACCGTGGACGTGTGTTTATCGGTCGCGATCAACACACCCGTTAACGCACCAAAGCCGATCCACCATTTTGCATCGTTCGCATGCATGCGAAACGGACTCGTCCAAATTTCTTTCTGATCCAGCAGAATATTTGCAATCAGTTTGTGTGCCAGCGGGCCGGCACGCTCCGTATCACTGGAGAAAAAAATCCGGTCGCGCCCGTCGCTGCTATCGGCTGGCGTCGATACGGTTGGCGTGGCGGACGAATCCGTTGATTGCAACGGTGTCTGGCCGAATCCCGGAAGACTGGCGGCCAGTAGAGCTAGTAGGGCGAGTTTCAGCTTATACACAATCGAAGACCTACCCAGGAGACTTGGATTCCGTCCCTTCCGTTTCTGCCACATGGGGAATTTGCTTCCATGATGCCTCGCCTGCATATCCGGCAGCCCCTGCAATGAATCGAGACCTCTCATGTCAGCAAGCCGTTGTCCTGCAGCGTGGGGTAAAGATTGCGGTCACTGATCCGGGCGTCCTCGCCGCATCGCCCCTATGTCCTTTCGTCCAAGGTCAGCAATGCGCCACGTGTCTGCGGCCGCGAGTGCGGGCTCACAGATCGCTGGCGGCAGGTGTGCGGGCAACCCTTGGCGCCGCAGTTCCTGGCGCCGCGTTCTGCTCCGGTCCGGCGGTCCTCCTGGTCGCCTTGCAGCTGCTGCGACGGTTTACGTTTTGAAATCCGGAACCGGAACTCGTGGCCTATGCCATGTTCCTCAATCTCTTCGTCTACAGCAGAGGCGTTCAGGGAATACTACTCCAACACCCGAACATCTCCTGTACAGGCGCGATTGGTATTCATCGCTTTCGCGCTGCGTCATAGTCCCGGCGGCGCGGCGTCGTTGGCCCACGCTGCACATCGGTTGCCTGGCAATTTACGCGGGTGTTTATATCGAAAAGGGAATGGGCCGCATCGTCCCCGGCCTAACACCGGACGCCCTCGGCGAAATCTAGGTTCACCCCAGCCTCGCCGCCGCACGAGGAAAGGGTCGTGGGAGAAACGACCGGTCACCGAACTGAACGTCTGCCCGGCTCTCGTCTTGCAGGTCAGAACTCGGTCCGCGCTTCCGGCCTGTCGAATTACGTTGGTTCCGCATCATGGCAGAAACGCATCTCCGCCGAAATATTGGCTAGAGCGTCTTGAGAAAAGCTATCAACGCTTCGCGTTCTGACGCCGCCAGGCGCAATCCGAACTCGTGGCCGGGGACGGCGCGCGTCTTATCTATGCCCTTGTACCCGGTGGGCACGAAGTCGGGCTTCAGACGTTCCGGGTTGAACATCTCTTCGAGGCTGGTAACCGCCCCGTCGTGTAAATAGCGTCCCCGGTACCAGACTCCCCGGAGCGAAGGGATCTTGTAAAATCCGGTTCCCTTGCGGGTCTTCAGCGCGAGGTCAGGGTTGGTCCCCACCGACGCGGGCAGCAGATCGTATTGGCGGGCGATTTCCGGAGGTGGACGATATCCTTGTGCTAGCGTCAGCTTGCCAGTCGTGTAATAGGGCGGAGCGTGACAGCCGCCACAACCTTCCCGCTCGAAAATCTTCTTCCCGCCGGATGCCTTTTCGTCGAATCTGTTCGGATTTTCGGGCGGCTGTAAAGATTCGATATAGAGCGCCATCGCATACAGCGCTTCATCCGGTAGGCGGGAACGGATTCTCCGCTGCTGATCGGTGAGAAGCCGGTGGGGGCCGAAATCGCTCGCGTCAGCAAATGTCACGAGGGCGGCGTACCGCATGATGTCGGCGGTTCCGCGCAGCTGGTGGGTAGCGGTGTGATCAATGTACTTCTGGCCCTTCAACGCGATGAGGTCGGGCACCTTGGTGGGGTAGAAAATGCTGCCGCTCCAGCGAGGCGTGATGTTCGGCCCGAGGCAGGAAGAAAAGAGCCTGCCGACATCGCGGCGCGACATCGTTTTCAGCTTCTCGTGTACGTCGTCTTTGATCCATGGAACGGCAAACGATCGCCACATCCCGATGGTCTGGTCATCCCCGGGAAGCGGGATGGTTGACATTCCAGGTATCTGCGTCACGATGCCGGTAACGAGGAATGCCGAAAGGTCATCGAGGCCGGGGCCGTCCAGGATGGAGCCATCAGGCCGGATCCGCCGGTGGCACTGCGTGCAGTTCTCGGTGGTGATTGCGACTCCGCGTTCAGTCACGACCCAGCGCGCTCCCGGGAGGGTTCCGTCGGCACGAGGTTTGATCTCCTTCAGACGTGGAGAGTTCATTGTCCGGAAGCGCTCGATGGCTTCAGGCGAGTAATCGCGGAAGGATATGATGTCTCCTTCCTCCCAGACGCGTTTGCCGGCTGCGACCCAGTCGGCTTTGGTTTTCAATCTCGCCGTATCGATCAGGGGTTCGGGTTTCGATTTCGTAATACGGTCCCAGTAACCGGCAGGCTCTCGTCCGGGGAAGTAAACAGAATAGGTGCGGTAGTTTTCAACCGGGGCAGCGTAATAGTCGGCTTCAGAGAAGTGACCAGGGCGAACACCCAGTTCCGCGATGTGCGTCGCCCAGTCCTTCAACGCGGCGGAGTCCCAGGTCCGGGGCACATGCACCGGTTGAGCAGAAAGTGTCAAAACGCCGCAGAGCAGGGCGAGTCCGCATCGAGTCATCGTTGCAGTTTAACCTACGCCGATGTTTTAACTGCTACATTGCCGACCGAAACGAGCATGCGGTAATCAAACGGCCATTTGGACTGTGGTCACTCAGGCTGTTCCCTTTTTCAATGAAAGTTTTCGACGAGCCAAGCGTTATTACTCGAACTGACCTTCCCCCCAAGCCGGATAACGGCCGTCGGGAGATGGCGCGAGATGGTCGATCCACCATTGCAACGGTGTCTGGCCGAATCCCGAAAGACTGGCGGCCAGCAGAGCTAGTAGGGCGAGTTTCAGCTTATACACAATCGAAGACCTACACAGAAGACTTCGATTCCGCCCTGGCCTGCCGGGCTGACCATTCGCTGCCTCCTTTTTCTCCCTCCACGGCTCGTCCCCTAGGCGCGAAGGTGATTCACAAAACTTATCCGGCTCAATCTTCCGCTTTGTCAGGCACTTACGTGTTGGTGAGAAGAATGCCGGCACACCCTCCGCGTTACCCTCGCGTCAGGGTAGCGTTGTGCGTTGGCTCGCGGAGGTGCCGAATCCGGACGCAGGACAAGCACCCCAGCCCGTAGTCCCCCTAACCGGCGCGCTCGCTTTCGTACGCAGCCAACTCGGCTTCCACCCCGACGAACACCAGGCCAAGATCTTCGACCCCTCCATCCGTCGCGGTCTGCTCTGTTGCACCCGCCAGTTCGGCAAGTCCACCAGCATCGCCGCGCTCGCCGTCCACAGAGCGTTTACCAACCCTGGCATCACCGTCCTCGTCATCGCCCCGCGCACTTCCCAGTCCGGCGAGTTCCTTTACAAAGTCGAAGAATTCCTCGCCAAACTCGGCATCTGCCGCAAAACGGACGGGATCAACAAACGCTCGCGTGTCCTGCCCAACGGCTCGCGCATTGTCGCGGTCGCCGATGTCGATACAACCGTGCGCGGCTACTCCGCGTCGCTGGTCATCATCGACGAAGCCGCCCGGGTCAGGGATTCCGCCATCGAAGCCATCCGCCCCACTCTCGCCGTGCGCAACGGAGATCTTTGGATGATGAGCACGCCCGCCGGTCGCCAGGGAGCCTTCTATAAGGAGTGGACCGGTCCCGGCAAATGGTTTCGTCTCATGGTGACCGCGGACCAGTGCCCGCGCATCCCGGCCGGGCACCTGGAAAACGAGCGCGCTTCATTAAGCGAACGCCGCTTCCTCCAGGAGTATTACTGTGAGTTCCTCGGTGCGGACAACGTGGCCTTCGACGAGAAGCTGGTGCACGCCGCACAGATCGAGGACACCCCGCACGCGGGCATCGCCGCTCAGCAGAAGCGCTACATCGTCGGCGTAGACCTGGGCATGATGCAGGATCACACGGCCATTGTCGTTCTGGAAAGAAACGACATCACGTTCCATGACTTGGATCCGGTTACCCGTCAACGCCGCCAAATCACAGAGTTCACAGTCCGCCACATCGACCGGCTGAATCTGCACACTCCCTTCACCGAGGTAGCATCCCGCATCCGCGGCCTCGTCAACACATACCCTTATCAGAACGCCTGTACATTAGTGTTCGACGCGTCAGGGCTCGGATTGCCCGTGCATGAGATGTTGAAAGCCGCGCACCTTGGCTGCCCCATCGTTCCCATCGTCATCACGGGCGCCGACTCCCCATCGGATACGCACATCCCAAAGAAGGACCTGATCGCCACGGTGCAGATGATGCTGGAACTGCGCGAACTCCGCATCCCGCGCAACTTAGCCGGAGCCGCCTGGCTGATCCAGGAATTGCTGGCGATGCGCGTCAAGCCCACAGAGGCCGGCTCGATTCGGTACGAAGCCGCCCCCGGCTATCATGACGATCTCGTAACGGCCCTGAGCCTCGCCGCCTGGCCCACCCGTCCCCGCCGCCCGCATGTCGGCGAACAATCGAAACGCCTTTTATAGCCGCGCTGCAGCAGGCGCAAGCCGGCACCAAGACCGGGGAGCTGTGCCGCAAGCTTGGGATCAGTCAAGCAACTTTTTATAGCTGGAAGAAGCAGTACGCCGGGCTCGGAGTGCAAGAACTCCGGGAACTGCGACAGCTTCGAGAAGAGAACGGCAAGCTCAAACGGATCGTAGCCGATTTGACGCTGGACCGGCAGATATTGCAGGAGATCGTCGCAAAAAAGTGTAAAGCCTCGCCAGAAGCGCCATTTGGTGAGGTGGACACAGGAGGCGTACCAAGTATCAGAACGTCGCGCCATCCGTGTGATCGGAGCAAAGCGGAGCTCGTGTTGGTACCGAAGCCACGCAAAAAGCCAGGACGGACTGCGGCAGCGTCTCAAGGAACTCGCGGCGACGCACGTTCGCTACGGCTACCGCCGCCTCACCGTGCTCCTTCGGCGGGAAGGTTGGAAGGTGAATGCCAAGCGTGTGTACCGGCTGTATGCCGAAGAAGGGCTGGCAGTCCGAACCAAGCAACGGGAGAAAATCGCGCGACGACAACGTTTGCCGCCACCAACGGCGAAACGCCCCAATCAGTGCTGGTCGATGGATTTCGTCAGCGACAAACTTGCCGACGGCCGTCCGTATCGCATTCTGACCGTAGTCGATCAGTTCACCCGCGAATGTGTATGGATGGAAGCTGATTTCTCGATGAACGGAGGGAAGGCTTTCCAGGAACGGATCTCCAGAGAGCATCACCTGTGACAACGGCAGCGAGTTCACCAGCCGCGTCATGGAAGCATGGGCGATAGCTCGAAGTGTTCAGTTGTGCTTCATCCGGCTTGGTCGCCCCGTCGAGAATGGGTTTGCAGAAAGCTTCAACGGCCGGCTCCGCGATGAATGTCTGAACGTGAGTTGGTTCGGCTCGCTACTGGCGGCCAGAAAGGAACTCGATCGGTGGCGCATGCATTACAACCATGACCGTCCGCATAGCGCGCTAGACGACCGGGCTCCGGCCGTGTTTGCCGGCCTACATGGCGCAGGCCCAAAGCGCTTCGCCCTCTCTGATCCTGATAAGACAAACGGCAGACCGCGTCAAGGGTTCGCTCCGCCGGCTGCCGCCGCCCTTGACCCGGTCCGGCGTTCGCCTAAAGATGTCTATGGTGAGGGCGAAGCGCTTTTACGCATCGCTAAAACCCGGGACTCTCTACTGAGTCTCTGGAGTGACTTTCAGGCCCGCCAAACGGGCTCGGGAGGCCCTTGACCCGCCGAATTTCTAGTTTCGGTTGGTACGAAAAAGGGTAGCGGGTCATTAACTCCGTCGTTGTAGTTGACGCTGGATCAGTTTTCTAGGGGCAGATCACTTCTAGAGGCACGTCACAATCCGCGCTTCGCATCGGCCCGCGAATACCAAGCCGCACAGCGCGGGAGAGCGAGACGTCCACGGTATTCTGGACCGTTGATTTGACGGCGGTAAAGTACCAACCTCTTTGCACCGGTCACTGAAAGCGAACCAGAGAAACTTTGCTAGGTCAGAGAGGCTAAGTATGCGCGGTCCTCCTGAGGGCCCAAATCAGCCAAGTTCGAAGTGGCATCAAGAAAGGCGGATTTTTCACGAGTACCGACAACATGGCTAATACCACTGCAAATGCTGGTATCCCGATTAGAGCAACGACATACAGTAATAATGTTTTTGAGGATCCAATTGCAAATTGAGTGAAGAGCCTCAAAGAAGCGGCCGCAGTCGCGATCTCCAACGATAGAAAAATTAAAAAGGCGAACGTTCCCAATCTCGAGCTTTCTTTACCCTCCTTTGCCATTCCGGAAAGAGCGAATCCGTCCGCTGTGATCCCATATGACCAACTAACGACCAGGGACTGAGACGCCCCTATGAGCAACACACAAATCAATGCCCAGAGACAAAACTTGCGCATATCTCTTAGTTCACGCCAATCCACACTTCCCATCCAAAGGCCAAAGCGGACGGCCGATTTGGACTGAAGCCACCACTCCCACCTATGTACCGAGCGGCGCTGTTGCTATTCGGTCCATTGAACGGATCGTATTTTATTCTTCCCTTAGGAAAGGAATCGGCCGCAGCCAGCATTCTATCAACCGAGTCACAGTCACTCCTCGACGGGCGTAAGGTACTCGACCACGCCAGCCTTTGGCCAGAATTGTCCATGCCGTTTGCGTCACCCGATTTCGTCCAGATGCGAAGATACTCGACACCATCTATCTTGTCTGGGCCGCCGGAGATGATAAATCGTTGTCCCTTCCGGTTCTGGACCCACCAGAAGGAGTGATCGGCCGGCAATATGTCAGTGATACCGAATCTCTTGACGAGATCAGGAGCCCACTCAACATCTCGATACTTCAGCTGTGCGAAACAATCCGGAGACTCATCGGCGGAATCAGCGCCACCTATACCCGGATCCGCTTCCGCGATGCAGAGGGGGACATTCACGGTTTCCAACAATCGAGATACCGGATTAACCACAACCTCACACTAACCTGCGAGACGGCGGTACACCGCATTCTGAATATTGTAAAAGGGGTCCCAGAACCCGTACCCATTAAGCGGATCAAATGGATCAAATTGACCACCTTCAGTGCTGGCTGTCTCTTGCGCGTAGAGCCCTGTCGGATCCCCAAAATTCACCGGATCCCCCTCCACATATGCATACCGGTTCCACGACCCAGGATCGCCCACACCCCCGCTGGCCTGATACGGATCCGGCGTCAAAAATCTCCCCATTGGAGCCGAGTAATACCGCTGGTCCGCATAATCCAGCGCCGTAGTCTTATCCCGATAGTACGTCGCGAACGAGTCCGAGTTCTGCATGACGCCGCTCCGCTCCTCGCCATAGGGATAATAGTTCCCATTCGACCCCAGCCGGTCACGCACCGCCAGCTTCTTCCCGCCAAACCACAACTGCGTGC
>CAYXLI010000007.1:0-258068 GCA_964464925.1 uncultured Solibacteraceae bacterium
TTCCTCGGTGGCACATACGATATTTCGTTCCAGTTCCACACCGGCATCGGCAGCGAGGCGCAGGTGATGAATTTGGACGACGTCAGCCTGACGCAGGCGCCCGAACCGGCTACCTGGGTCATCTCCGTGATCGGACTCGGCGGCCTGCTCTACGGTAGGAACGTGCGCCGGCGGAGCTGATCGGCAGTCAACCCGCTCAAGAGTGCTTCTTCTTCCGTAATCGCGCCCGAATTCAACGCGCGCAGCAGGTAAGTGAGCAGCCCCTGCGCGGTCGCCGCATCGTCAAAGACCTCTCCAATGCGCGTCGCCTGTGCCGCTTGTTCGACGAAGTTTCTCAGACGCCGGGCGGCCATCTCGAATCCCGAAAGGAAGAACGTATAAACCGCGGCATAGCGCGTCGGGATTTGTGCCGGATGCAAGTCCCATCCCTGGTAATACCCGTGATGGAGCGAGTGAAGAACATCCTCGTAGTGCAGCTTCATGGCCCGATGCACTACGTACGCATCCTGACCGACCGGCAGGATTGTGGTTGCTCCGTCTGACAAAAAGACGCCGCGTTGTGCCGCTGCAATCTTCAGAGTCTCCCGGGCGAAATCCGCACTGGAATGCGAGAGAGTCTGCGCGGCGCCGCTTATGTTGCACCCCGTCATGTAATCGTAGGCGCCGAAATGAAGTGCGAAACACCTGCCTCGTGCAGCCTGAAGCAGCACCGGAATCTGCTGCAGCGCCTGCGTAGTCTCGATCATGAGTTCCATCTTCAGCGCGCCGCTAGCAACGTTGTGCCGGTTCTCGATGGATTCCAACAGGTCGGCAAGCACTTTGACCTGCGCCGGCGTAGTGATCTTAGGCAGATTCACCAGAAATTTCGGCGGCAGCCCGCCAGAACTGAGCAGCCCGGTGAGAAAAATATCGAGAGTCCGCACGCTGCGGGGTGCGAGTGCGGCCGTGAACGGCTTTACGCGTAGCCCGATGAACGGCGGCGCGTCGCCGGTGTGGAGCGCCTGCCTGAGTTCCTGCGCAGCTCTCAGCGCGTGCCCGTCTTCCTCCGCATCGCTCCGCAGCCCATAGCCGTCTTCGAAATCGATCCGGAAATCCTCGACAGGCTCCCTGTCCAGCTTATGGCCGACGCGCGCATGCACGATGGAGGCAATCGCTTCCGGGATGCCCAGAACGTCTGTGAGCGCCCGGGAATCATGCAGGTATCTGGAAAAAGCCTCGCGTGCATTGCGGGCAAGTGAGGTACGGGTGCTGGCTTTGAAACGATGCGCACCGCCATAGACAACGTGAACCGGCTGCCGCTCGACAGGATCGCCGGGAAACGTTTCCGCAAAAGCCTCGTTGGCATCGAAGAGAGCTGCAAAGGCCGGCCGTAGCTGCTCTTCCGGGAAGGTGAGATTCATGGGCTCACCGTCATCGTATCAGCCGTAGTGAGGGGACAGCGACCTCAATTCCCTAATTCCTCTCGATTGTGAGCAGGGCTACTTGAATCGCCTCCGAACCGCCCTGCCCCGCATTCCAAATCGACCGAACTGTATCGGGAAAAGCCGGGAATGAGGTCGCTGTCCCCGATCTGGGGGAAATCCTACCTACTTGGCGTTTTCTTCGGATTCGTCGCCGTGTTTCACGATGTCGCCATCTTGAAAGAGGATTCCTTTCAGCACCTCGCGGAACCGCGGCTTGGCACGCAGAAGAAACTCCAGATCCATCCCGAAGTGCTTCATCTCTTCCTTTTGCGCGTTACGCATGATGGCCTTCGCAGTGGCATCCGTCTCCACGGACATCCGCTGCTCATACCAGTTGATCGCCTCCGCCTCCTCGACCATGGCCGTGATCATACGCGCGAATGTGCGCGTCTCCTTCGAGAGTTCAGAAGCCGGTTCGTGATATTGTTCGAAGCCCATTCCGTTTGTAGATCCGGATCGGGCCCCCTATGTTTCCTATTCAGCGGGAATTGAGGTACGCGATCAGCCCCGCCATTTCCGATCCGGTCATCTGGGGCCAGGGAACTTGCTTCTGCTCCATCTCGACCAGCATCTTCGGACCATGCTTCCACAGAGCCGCCACCATCGTCATCGAAGTGATATCTTTCTTCCCCTTCAGCGCTGGAGCGCCCGCCGTCCCGATGTCGTGACACGAGGCACACTTCTTTGTCTCGAACACTCTTTTCCCTCGTGACACACTCCCCGCCGGCTGGTAATAGTGGCTGCCCCACGCGTACGCGATCAGGGCACGCATGTCTTCCTGGCCGATCGGCACCATCTGTTTGGTTTTGAATCGGGGCGTATGATTCCACATCTCGGCCGCCACATCAGTCAGTGTTTTATTCTGCAGCCGCGTTTCGAGCGCCAGAGCTCCTTTGTGGCAATCGACGCAGCCCTTGTTCTTCAGTACGTCCAATCCGCGATCGGCGTCCGTCAGCACCAGTCTGTAATTACTCACTTTCTGCCCGGGCAGGTTCTGAAGGTACACAAGGATATCCGCGAGTTCCTGCGGCTGGAGTTCCGGCCAGCTACGGCCCTTCTGCTCGGCGGCCTGCTGCATCTGTCCCGCGTGATTCCACATATTCTGAATCAGCACCACGGGGTCGGACAACGAGCCCCACTGCGACACCGGCTTACCTGGCCCTCCGGCCACGGCATGACAGCCCGCGCAGCCCTTGGCCTCAAACGCCTGTTTGCCGCGAGCCGCATCGCCGGGCTTTTCAAAATAACGCGCCGCGTAGAAGAAGGCGAACAGATCGCCCACCTGCGATTCCGACACTTGCGGCACCGCCATTCCGCGTTTTTTCATCTCGGCCCACATAACAGGGGCGTGATTCCACATGCGGCTCGCAATCGACGCCGGAGTGTAATCCCGGTCCAGGCGGCGGCCCAGATCCATGGCATTCACGGTAGGAGTATCAGCCACCGAATGACACTGTATGCACCGCTGTTCCTGGAAGACCTTCGCTCCGCGCTGCGAATCCGCTTCGACATGAGTAGCGGCAATGCTGGTAATGGTGAACGCCAGCAAACCTGAAAACACACGACTATACATAAGAGATCATCTCTCCCCAAGAGTGCCGGTTGGTTGCTGACTGCTACGCCGCGCGATCGTGACAACTGCCGCGCTTAGCGGATGAATTGATCCACGTAATTTCCCCCCAGACCGGCTTCGCTGTAGTGCTTGCGGCACATGTCGATCTTGGTGAAAACGTCTTCGTACCCAATGTTCCTATTATGCTCATCCACGTAGTACATGCAACCGGAGATGTTAAAGAAGGTGATCATCTCCTCCACGTCGGCATCCACGGTGAGCGTGTGCGTTTCCCCCGGGGGTTCGAAGACGTAATCCCCCGCCCGGGCGACCCAGTCGTGTTCCAGATACCGCCAGGAGCCCTTGATCACAAATCCGTGGACCGGCGCAGGATGCCGGTGCCGGCTCAGGATTCCGGCGCGCCGCACCCGCAGCAGGTTCAGCCACTGCCCATTCAGCGTGTTCAGCATCAGCGGGCGGAACCAGACATGCGGGGCCTGCGGTACCCAGACACGTTCATCTTCGGGCACGGCGGTCACGACAATCTGCGACGGAGATAGTGGATGCGTAGTAGCGGCAGCCATCGTTCATTCCCTAAACAGCCGAATAGCCGCCATCCACCGGCAGGATCGCTCCCGTAATGAAAGAAGCGGCTTGTGACGACAAGAATATCACCGCACCTGCCACGTCTTCCGGCCGGCCCCAGCGGGATGCCGGCGTGCGCGCCAGAATTCTGCGGCTGGCTTCCGCATCGCGCTGCACCGTTTGTGTGAAATTCGTTGCGATCCATCCGGGCGCCACGGCATTCACGCGGATTCCATCCGGCGCCCACGCTACGGCGAGCGATTTGGTCAACTGGGCAACCCCGCCCTTACTCGCCGAGTACGCCGGCACGCGAGGGCCGCCGAAGTAACTCCACAAAGAAGCGATGTTCACCACCGAGCCGCCCGCCCGCATTAGCGCCGGTTTCAGCGCAACGCACATGCGCATCGCTCCAGTCAGATTTACATCCAACACGCGCTGGAAAATCTCGATCTCGTATTCAGCATCCCGCGCGATCGTGCCAGCGCAGTTCACCAGCACGTCTACGCGGTCCAGCGTGGCAGCGAACCCGTTCACCTGATCCATGTTCGTTACATCAACGTTATGGAACTCGAACTCGGTGGACTCCTGTTCAGGCAGGACTGTCACCACCACTCGCGCTTCCAACTTCGCAAACGCCGCACCGATGGCGGCTCCAATTCCCGTAGCCCCGCCCGTGATCACCACGCACTTGCCGCGGAAATCGCCGAAGATCGACTCCATCATCCTAACGAGAATATCGCGGAGAGCAACGGCAGCACGGCCGGGTCGAAGCCCAGAATTTCGACCCGCCCCTCGGCGCCCGCATACTTCGACGGCATAGTGGCTGAAGCGCGCACAACCACGTGCGGCACCGGAATGGCGGGCACCTCTTCCGCTGAGGTGAGAAACAGGAACCCATTTACTTCCATCCCTCGCTCCCGGGCGTATTCCAACAAGCGCGACGGATTACTGCAAATCTCCGCGAACGGGATCGCCTCTACCACCTCGCATAAACGGTCATTCTTGCCGATATGCAATGGTTCGAGTGTCTCCCCAAAAACGCACACGCTTGGGCTGGATTCCCGTCTCACTGCGATCAGCGCAATCGCTGCCGCCGCCGTCGCGCAGGAAAGCCCATGGCTTCCCGCCACAGGTTGCAGCATGCTAGACGATGCATCAATCCCGATCGCCAGCCGCTTCCCCGTAGGCTGCACGTTCTGCACCGCCGAATGGAACGCCTCGTCCAGCGCCTTCAGCACCGAAGGCACGGGCGTCCAGCGGGCCTTGCCCACCGCTGCTGTTCCAGCCTCGTAATAAGCACGCATCGCAAGAAGCGCCAGCGGATTGATGGCCGAACTGCGTATGCGCGACCGGTCCACCAGACGGGCCACCACGAGCGCTGCCATTTCGCTCTCATCGCCAAGCATGCCCGTCTCGGTCATCTTCGGTAAGTTCCGCATCAGGGATTCATAGGGCATCGCATACAGCAACGCCTCCCACACTTCCGAGTGCTGCTTCCATCGCACCGGCACCAGGTCTTCTGGCAGGTGATCGTCTTCGATCAGATGCACGATTTCTTCCGCCGACGAAGCCTGCTTCGCGCGTTCGAAAAGATGGATATGCTGCAATTCCCGCGCTTCTGCTCCGGCCACAGCCTCCGCGGAGATCTCCCCAGTGAGAATCCACCGGAACAGCGCCTGATGAGTGTGCGATGCCGCTTTAGGATGCGCCATGCGCAGCATATCCCGATTCGACCACCCCGCCCGCTGCCGTGACCGGATCACCTCTCGGGCCAGTTCGCGCGGCCCCTTCTGCGCATACCAGCGGCTGATCGCCGTTCTGAGTCCCCTGCCCCAGCCGCGCAACTGCTGGACGTGTGCAGCGTATACACACAGGTCCGCGGCCGACGGCGCTACCGCAGGAAGAGCTGCGAGTGCCGCCGCGGCTGTGGACTCGTCCGCATGGCCCGCGCTCGATGCGACTGCCAGCGCAAACAGCGCCGTTTCGCGCGAAGCTCCGGAGGATGTCTTCATCGCTTCCACAATTCGCTTCACTGCTCGCTTTCCATCGGCGCGCAGGCATTCGAGCAGCGCCGGACAATCTTCGAGCGACAGTTCTGGCGAGCCCACCGAATAAACCCCCGCCTCCGAGCCGAGCAGAAGAAATATGGACAAACGGTCCCAGCAGTCGGCGGAAATTGCCATTTCGCGATTCATTTTTCTAACCTGATTTACTCACAATGCGGTTACGCGGCCATGAACATATCTGTTGGCCTGCGTAACAGCGGGTTCCAATAATTGGTGGGCTACCCAAGAAGAGTAGCTAGACGAGAGAAACGCTAAATCGAGGAACTTCGGAGGATCAGTGCTGCGCGGGTAGGTGCCGGAGGCAGAATGCGCGCAGGACAATGAGGTCTGTTTTCAACGGAACTGCCTCCTTTCAGAAATGAAGAATTGATTTAAGGCTAGCACACCGGACGAGTTGCTTTTCGCTCACGGCAGGCCCGGCCCGTGGAGCTTACTTCAGAATCTCGACGCGATAGTCCTCAATCACTGGGTTCGCGAGGACGTCCCGCGCGATCTGTTCGATCTCCGCGGCAGGATCCGTCGAATTGATCTCAATGTCGAAGTATTTGCCGGCACGAACGCTGGAGATCGACTTGTGTCCCAATCCGTTCAACGAGGAGCAGATGGTCTGGCCTTGCGGATCGAGCACTGTGGGCTTGAGAGAAACGTAAACTCGCGCTTTCATGGGGAAACTTCTATTGTATACGGTATAGAATAGTTCTTTCCCCCGGAGGCCCGCTTGCCTAAAACATTTGGGCCGAGTATTGTTTTGGTAGGGAGAGCGCGTCATCGTCAAAGTCTGCATACTTGCGAGCAGCAGTTCCGGCAACTCTGCTTTCATCGGCACGTCCCGCACCCGGGTGCTGATCGACGCCGGGCTCAGCAAGAAAGAAATTGCCGCCCGCCTCGCCGCCATTGGCGAGGATATCAGGAACCTCGATGCGGTGCTGGTCACCCACGAACACAGCGATCACGTCTGTGGTCTTGTCCCGGTGCTGAACGAATCCAAAGCGGCCGTCTATATGACCCGCCTGACGGCGCCCATGATCGAGTGGGGCAAGTGCGAACCGCGTCTGGAATCCTTCCAGGCAGGCGAGCGCATTTCGATCGGCGACCTCGAAATCGATAGCTTCACCATCCCTCACGACGCCATCGATCCCGTCGGCTTCTGCGTCCATGCGGAAGGCGTCAAAATCGGTCTCGCGACAGATTTGGGTTACGTGCCGGACTCGATCAAGTTCCATTTGCGCCGCTGCAACTTTCTGATACTTGAATCCAATCACGATCTGGAGATGCTGAAGGTCGGCCCGTATCCATGGTCTGTGAAGCAGCGCGTCATGGGCCGCAAAGGGCATTTGTCGAATGATGTCGTCTGCGAGTTCATCCGCACCGAATTGGACACCACGCTCGACACGCTGGTCCTCGGCCACCTGAGCGAACACAACAATCACCCGGCCATCGTCCGCATGGGAGCCGAGGAGGCACTCGAAGGCCGCTCGCTATTCACCAAGCTGGTCGTGGCCGAACCCCGCCAACAGTCCGGCGTGTTCACATACTAATCTTGGGGTCTGACCCCATCTTTCCAGGAGAAATCCGATGATTCAGAGGTATACGCGGCCTGAGATGGGCCGCATCTGGAGTGAAGACAATCGTTATGCAGCGTGGCTTGAGGTGGAACTTGCCGCCTCCGAAGCTCTGGCCGAATTAGGCGAGGTGCCGGCGGACGCGGCTGCGAAACTTCGTAAGCACGCCGCAGTCTCCGCCGCCCGGGTGGCTGAGATCGAGAACGTCGTCAAGCACGACGTCATCGCCTTTACGACAACCGTAGCAGAAAGTATGGCTGCGGCAGGCGAAGCCGAGTCCTCCCGCTGGTTTCACTACGGCATGACTTCTAATGACGTAGTAGATACCTCTCAGGCCCTGCTTCTGAAGCAAGCTTCCGAGCTGATCACCGCCGGCCTGGAACGCCTGGGCGAGATCCTCAAACGCCGCGCAAACGAGTTCAAACGGACCGTTCAAATCGGCCGAACTCACGGCATCCACGCCGAGCCGATCACCTTCGGCCTGAAGCTCGCGCTCTGGTACGACGAAAACCAGAGGAACTTGCGCCGTTTCCAGGCGGCTGCCGAGGACATTCGGGTCGGGAAGATCTCCGGTGCAGTCGGCACGTTCGGTCACATCGGACCGGAAGCCGAAGAACGGATCTGTGCCAAACTCGGTCTCAAGCCCGCACCGATCGCATCGCAGGTTATCTCACGCGATCTCCATGCTGCCTATGTGTGTTCTTTAGCGCTAGTTGCGGCTCTTTGTGAAAAGATTGCCTTAGAAGTTCGGCACCTGCAAAGGACAGAAGTCCGCGAGGCCGAGGAACCGTTCGCCGCCGGCCAGAAGGGGTCCTCGGCAATGCCTCACAAGCGCAATCCCGTCACGTCGGAGCAGATCTGCGGGCTGGCGCGCGTGCTCCGCTCAAATGTCCAGGCAGCATTCGAGGACATCGCTCTATGGCATGAAAGGGATATCTCCCACTCGTCCGTGGAGCGCGTCATCCTGCCGGATTCTACCATTCTCGTAGACTATCTGCTCGCAAAAACGATCTGGCTGGTAGACGGTATGGTGGTGAGCGCTGAACGCATGGCGAAGAACCTGGATTCCACCCACGGCTTGGTCTTCTCCGGCCAACTCCTGCTCGATCTTGCCGCTGCCGGCATGCTGCGGGAGACCGCCTACAAAATAGTACAGACCGAAGCCATGAAGGCTTGGCAGACAGACGGCAACTTCCGGGAGGCTATTCTGGCCCATCCGGAGATCCGGGGACTGCTCAGCGAGGAGAAGATCCAGCAGAGCTTCTCATTAGAACGGCAGTTACAGAACGTAGACCGAATTTTCACTAGAGTATTCGGTAGCTGACACCTTCGGGCGTTGGTACTGGGTGTCGCAAATAGGGGGATGAAAATCGGACGTTCTACGCTAAACTGTTTCTAGGTGGCAGATGACTGGCGTTCATGAAGTCAGGAACGGCAGCTAAGCGCCCCGGGAGTGGACATGGTCAAGAATTCGAGTAATCTTGATTTGGCGCGGGTTCTTGTTGTGGATGACGACCCAGCCGCCCGTTTAACTTTGCAGACGGTGCTTGAAGCTGGCGGCTATTGTGTTGATTCTGCGGCAACTGCGGCCGAAGCAGTTGGCATGTTGGATCATCAACAGTATGAATTGGTCCTCAGCGATATGCAGATGGAGTCGCCCGAAGCTGGCCTCAAAGTCATCGCCCATGCCAGAATGATGGACTATAAACCTGCTACCGCTCTGATCACCACTTCTAGAACTTCTGACCCCCAGGACTCTACGAATCCAGTACTAGTAGAGCCCGAAGGTATCCCGGATTTGTTGGGCAAAGTAGCGAACCTGATCGCGCGCCGGGTCAGCCGCCGCATGCAGCGCGAGCTGCGTCTGGCCGGAGCCACCACCAATTAGCTGTACGCCGTCTTCACTGCCATCTCAAATTCATCTAGCGCTCCTCTGAAGAAATGATCCTCCGCAGGAACCCAGATTAGCCGTTTCGGCTCCGGGACCCCTGCATACATCTGCTCGTAATCCGCTCGGGGGCCGAATTCGTCATTCGTACTCTGGATGAAGATCTTCTTCTTACTACAAGTGTAGATATAATTCCGGTCTTTGTACGTGGTCGGGAAGCCCACCGCGATCACCCGCCTCACATCTGGCAGCGAGCATCCAAGTTTGAGTGCGATCCTGGATCCAAAAGAAAAACCTGCAATGTTGTACGGCAGCGCTGGATACCGTTCCCGCAGCCAAGCCAGCGCAGCGCGCGCATCCTCGATCTCTCCGTTGCCATGATCGTACACTCCCTCGCTCAGGTTCACACCACGGTAGTTGAAGCGTAGAACTACACAGCCGGCTTTGCGCGAGCCTCGCGCCATCCTGTACACCACCTTGTTGTGCATCGTCCCGCCGTGTTGCGGATGGGGATGGCAGACCAGAGTCGCTTCGGAAGGTTCCCTGTCCTCGGGCTCCTCGAGCAGAGCCTCCAGCCTGCCTGCGGGGCCGGTGATCAACACCGACTCAATGCGGCGCGGCACGGCTAATTCGACCTGTAGTTCGTAAACTGCATGTCGATGCCGAAGTCCTGCTTGCGCAGAAATGCGATTACATCCTGCAGCGCGTCTCGATCCTTGCCGCTGACGCGTACCAGATCGCCCTGAATCGAAGCCTGGACCTTCTTCTTGCTGTCCTTGATCTGCTTCACGATTTCCCGCGCCTTCTCGATCGGGATTCCCTGTTGCAGCGTGACTTCCTGCCGCACGCTGCTCCCGGCCGCCGGTTCAATCTTCCCGAATGTGAGCCCCTTCAGCGGCACGTTGCGCTTGACGAGTTTGCCCTGCAGAATCTCCGTCACTGCCTTCAGTTTGAACTCGTCGGCGCTGGCGAGCACCAGCTTGTGATCCTTCTCCATCAGCGTGATCTGAGAGTTCGAGCCCTTCAGATCGTACCGGGTGATGATCTCTTTCTCTGCTTGCTGGATCGCGTTGGTAACTTCGGCGAGGTCGATTTTAGAAACGATATCGAAGCTATTATCAGGCATCGTTGGTCAATGAGTTCATGCTAGCAGAACTCGTTATGACTTCAGCGCCTGCAGCACCTGTTCCGTGATTTTGTCGATGAGCGTGGGCATCGCCGCGTCGAGCGCAATCGTTACCGCCGCCCGGACACGCTCAGTGTCCAGATCCGAATTCGCATCCGACACCACACTCACCCGAACGATCGGATCGAGCACCGTTGCCACGATCGGAGGCGGCTCTGGAGCTACGGCTGCAGGCGTAGCGGGACGCTCGGAACGAGGAGCAGCAGAGACAGCAGCCTCTTTGGGCGCCGCCGCCGGAGTCGCGGCAGCAGCACCCGCGCGCTCCCGCTTTGCCGCGTCGAGCAGCGGCTTCACGGTTTCCAGCACGACGGAGGATTCAAACGGCTTCTTCAGAACGCCGTCGCACTTCACCTGGGCGGCCTGCGCTTCGTCGAACGGCTCCAGCAGACCTGCCGTCAGAATGACGCGCACGTGCTTATGACGGGCCTGAGACTTCACTTCCTGACAGATCTCATATCCGGAGCGATGTGGCAGCGAAACATCTACGAACACGACATCCGGATCGACATCCGCCATGCGCATGAGCGCGGTGTTGCCGTCGGTTACCGTCACCACCTCGTAGCCCTCCTCACGGAGGATTCGCTCTCCCATGCGTTGGGCGTGCGGGCTGTCGTCGGCGAGAAGGATTCGGCTCATTGCTGGGCGGGAGTGTTCTTCCGCTTCTTCTGTTTTTTCTGCTTGCCGGGCTGGCGGTTGGTCGGCAGCTGCTGCTGCTGCGCGGAATCGGACGAACTTGCGCCCGCAGCCGCAGTCTGAGAATCGCTCGTATTGGCAGCCGGTTGTGCGGTTTCCGTGCTGCTCCCCTGAGTGCCCGCGGCAGGCGGATTTGCCCGCGCGTCCGGTTTCGAATCCAGCGCCGTTGTATCGGTGACCGTCGTTCCGGTAACCTCACCAGCGAATCCGCCCTGACCGGCCGGGAGCGGCACACTTGCGGGAATGCTCGGCCTCAGCGACGTCATGGCCGGCGTACCGGATTTCGCGGCTGCGTGAACGTCCGGGCCGCGCTTCAGGAAGCCCATGCCCGCACTCACCATGCCCTTCTTCGTCCGGTTCTCCTGTTCGTACTTCATGCGCGCGTAAGCGACCGGGTCTGCCTCGGGAATCGGAGCCTCCAACTGCTTCAGCTTCTTCTTGGCATCATCGGTATACCCGCTTAGCGGATACTCGCGCACGATGCGGGAGAGCGCATCGATCTCTTTTTGCCGGAACCGCGGGCCCATCCGCGAATAAGAGTCCGCAAGCATCATGTTCGCCGCATCGGCCTGGCTGTAGAGCGGATACTGGTCGGCGAGCATCTGCAGACGATTCGCGGCCGCCGGATGACTGCCCTTGTTGTGATAGAAAGTGCCCCGGCGCATCTCGCCTTCGGCAAGTGCTTCCTGAATCTCACGCAACCTCTGCTGCGCTTCCGGTGCGAATTTACTGTTCGGGAACTGCACCAGAAGGTTGCGGCATTCGTCCTCGGCCCGCAGCGCGTGCGTGTTGTCGCGATCCGCCTTTTCCATCTGGCGATAGTGAATCATGCAGACCTTGCTCTGCGCTTCCGCGGACTCTTCCATCGTGGGATAGAACAGGATGAAGTCCTTGTATTCCGCTTCGGCCTGCGCCAGGCCGTGCGTGCCGCCTTCGCGATACCAGCTATCGGCATACGCGAGTTTCGCCTTGGCCAGGTATTCGCTGGTGTCGTACGTGTTCATCAGCGTCTGCAAAGTGAGGCGGGCAACTTCATAACGGCCGCGCTCCATGTCGCTGATCGCTTTGTCGAACAGGACCTTATCCGGCTGTTGCGTGTCCTTGGTGATCGGATTCTCATACTTCTTGCGGCGAATGCCACACGACGTCACCAGCAGGCACATCGCAGAGACGGCCAGCAGACGCGCAATCCATTTTTGGGAAGAAAACATCATTTCGCTATAACCTTCAGCAATTCATCACACAATGACAGATTCCGCGCTTCGGGCGCGCCGTTCCAATTCACGCACAGCTGTGGCGGGATCTTCACTATGGAAGACATGGGAGCCGGCAACCAGCCAATTGACACCAGCACGAGCCACTTCCGCCGCATTATCGAGCGAAACTCCACCGTCAATCTCAATCGGTAGCTGCAATCCTAATTCCTTGCGGCGCCGGTCCAGTTCACGCACCTTTCGTAAGGAGTTGGGAATGAACTTCTGAGCGCCAAAACCGGGGTTAACGCTCATCACCAGGATGTAGTCGGCAACCTCCAAGATATCATCCAGCACATGCACCGGGGTGGCCGGGTTGATCACCAC
Source organism: uncultured Solibacteraceae bacterium (assembly GCA_964464925.1). Classification (GTDB taxonomy): domain Bacteria; phylum Acidobacteriota; class Terriglobia; order Bryobacterales; family Bryobacteraceae; genus CAYXLI01. The sequence continues at coordinate 12,576 of CAYXLI010000007.1, forward strand.
TCCCGCCTTCGCCCCTTCGCTTTGAATGAACCGGACCGTACGATCCAAGTGAGGACACGCCTCATAATGAACGCTCATCTGATCCGCACCGGCTTCGACGAAAGCCGGTATAAACTGATCGGGATTCTCGATCATGAGGTGAAGGTCCAGGATCAGCTTGGTGGCTTTCCGTATGGACTGGACCACGGGCGGGCCGATGGTGATGTTCGGGACGAAGTGTCCGTCCATGATGTCGACGTGCAGCATCCCGGCGCCGGCCTGCTCGACTTTACCGATCTCTTCGGCCAGCCGCGCGAAGTCAGCCGAGAGGATTGATGGAACAATTTCAATCATTTGCGGCTCAACTCGATGTTAGCACAGCAGCGAAAAACCCGTCTCCCGCATCGGTCCCGGGCGTACGCCGAACCTGTGTTCGAAGGCGCACCTCCGGATGACTGGACATCACCGCTGCAACGACGTCTTCATTTTCCTGACGTTCCAAGGAACACGTGGAGTACACGAGAATTCCGTCCGGCTTTCGAAAAGCCAGTGCCTGCTGGAGGATTAGCCTTTGCTTTTCAGCTAGTTCAGTGATGTCCTCCGGGCGCAGCCGCCAACGGATTTCGGGGTTACGTCCGAGCGTTCCGGTTCCAGAGCATGGCGCGTCCAGCAGGATCCGGTCGAACTTCCCCCGAAACGGTAAAGGCTGCCGTGCATCCAGCACCACCCGCGAGCATCCCTGCACGTCTTTCACGCGGTGCCAGTGCAGATCGCATGCTACCGCCCGCACCCCCAATTCCATCGCCTGAGCCGTCTTGTTCCCCGGCGCGGCACAAAGATCCAGGAAGCTCTGCCCTTCCTCCAGGTCGAGCAGCGGAATGATGCTTTGCGACCCGATATCCTGAATGCGAAGCCCCCTTGGATCGCCGCCTGTCACTTTATATGCGCCGGGCACAGCCGTAGGCTCCAACTGCACTGCCGCGTCTGCCGGAGGATTTCGCACGAACGTCTCCGGAGTCTTCAGAAACGCTTCCGCCACCGGATCGGCGCTTCCGAACTGCTCATCCCAACGTTTCAGCAGCCAATCCGGCATGCAAAGCCGGGTCTGCCGGTCTGGCCACGCCACAGGTTGCCGTCCAACTTTGCGCAGCACCGCATTCACGAACCCCGCAGCCGACCGTTTCCGCGCCCGTTTTACCAACTCCACGCTTTCCGTTACCGCGGCGTGAGCCGGAATCCGTTCCAGGTACCGGAGTTGATACACTGCCAGCCGCAGCGCGATCCGCACCTCCGTATCGAGTTTCGCTACACGCCCCGAGAAGTGCCGGATGAGGAAATCAAGCTGAGCCTGATGCCGGAGTGTTCCGTACACAAGTTCCTGCGCGAGTGCCGCATCTTTCGGACCGAGAGTCGCCCGATGCAGCAATTCGGACGCGAACGCCCCTTGCTCCACTCGGCTCAGGATATCGAAGGCTACCGTACGGGCGGGAGAAGGCAACCTTTATCGTAACGCCTGATCCGATATCGGACACGGTGACAAGGTACAAACCTGCGCCTTTCTCTAGTCTGCAAAGACAGAGCATGGCATATCAGGAAATAGGTTCTTATGGCGTAATCGGAGACATGCATACAGCAGCCCTGGTCGGGAAGAACGGCTCGATCGACTGGACTTGCTTTCCTTACTTCGACTCTCCCAGCGTATTTGCAAGAATTCTGGACGACCGCATTGGCGGCTACTTTCGTATCTCTGCGGTTGCGGAGGATAGCTTACGGCAGATGTACCTGCCCGAAACGAACGTCCTCGTAACACGCTTCCTCAATCCGGAGGGCGTGGGCGAGGTAGTGGATTTCATGCCCTCGCGCGCACTCGAGAATGCATCTCGCGGGCAGATCATCCGTATCGTCCGCGGAGTACGCGGCTCCGTGCGCTTTCGCGCCGAGTGCGCGCCGGCGTTCGACTACGCCCGCGCTCCACATCGCCTGGAAGTAAAGGGGTCTCTCGCCGTATTCGAAGCCCCGAACATGGTCATAGCCATCGGCGCTACCGTGCCGTTTCAGCCCGCGAACGGAGCCGTGACCGCCGAATTCGTTCTGCAGGAAAACCAGACCGCGACTTTCGTTCTACAAGCTACCCAGGATGGAAAGTTCTTCCTTCCAGAGAACCTCACCGGCTACGCGGCTGCTGCCCTGCAGGAGACGATCGCCATGTGGAAGGCCTGGGTCGCCAAGTGCCGTTATCGCGGCCGCTGGCGCGAGATGGTGATTCGCTCCGCTCTCACGTTGAAGCTGCTCACATTTCAGCCGACCGGAGCCATCATCGCCGCGGTCACCTGCAGCCTGCCGGAAGAAATCGGGGGCGTGCGCAATTGGGACTACCGGTATACCTGGATCCGGGATGCCGCCTTCACAATTTACGCGTTCCTACGGCTCGGCTACACCGAAGAAGCATCTCATTTCATGCGCTGGATCGAGCAGAGAGCAACCGAGCAAGACACCAGCACCGGGCCGATTCAGGTCATGTACGGAATCGATGGCAGAAGCTATCTGCCCGAGTTTACGCTCGATCATCTCGATGGATATATGGGTTCGCGGCCCGTCCGCGTCGGCAACGCTGCCAGCGAACAATTGCAGTTGGATATCTACGGTGAGTTGATCGATTCGGTCTATCTGTACAACAAGTACGTCCAGCCTATCTCTTATGACCTGTGGGTCTATTTGCGCCGCATGCTCAACTGGGTGTGCAGCAACTGGCAGCGCCCGGACCAGGGCATCTGGGAAGTACGCAAAGAGCCGGAGCACTTCACTTATTCCAAGCTCCAGTGCTGGGTAGCATTGAATCGCGGTCTGCGCATAGCCCGGAAACGAGGTCTGCCTGTCGACGCCGTCCGGTTGCATGATGAATCGAGCAAGATCTACGAAACGATCATGGAGCACGGCTGGTCTCGCGAACGGAAAACCTTCGTCCAGTATTTCGGAGGCGATGCCGTCGACGCCAATACACTCCTGCTGCCCCTCATGATGTTTGTTTCGCCGACCGACCCGCGAATGCTCTGCACGATCGATCGTATTCAGAAGGAGCTCGTCTCCGACAGCCTGGTGTATCGATACGAACTGGAGCGCGCTGTCGGTGACGGCCTGCCCGGAAAGGAGGGCACGTTCAGCATTTGTACGTTCTGGTTCGTCGAAGTGCTCGCACGCGCGGGCCGGCTCGACGAGGCACGGCTCATCTTCGAAAAGATGCTGACCTATGCGAATCACGTGGGGCTCTACGCGGAAGAGATCGGCCCAACAGGAGAAGCGCTGGGCAATTTCCCCCAGGCCTTCACACACCTTGGACTGATCAGCGCGGCGTTTGATCTCGATCGCCAGCTTCGCGGGAAGGACTGAACCGACTTATCGCGCTGCAATAGGGAGAAGATTCTGCAGTACACGCACGGCTTCTTCCGGGCTGGGAACGGTATAACGCGCCGCCGATTCGCCCGGTTGACCGACGTGATACGTCTCTGCCTCAGGAAGCAGGCGAAAGAGATCCTCGTCCGTTTCGTCGTCGCCCATGCAGAGGATTGTTTCCTCTCGAACGCCGAGCTGATCCAGAATCCACAATGCGGCGCGCCCCTTATTCCAATCGATCGCGGGACGGATCTCCACAACGCGCTTGCCGTTCCTGGTCAGAAAGCCTGGAGCGGAGTTGGAAACGATCTCCTGAACAGTCTCGATCACAAAGGGCCATAGCCCCGAAGGCACCTGCCGGTAGTGCACGCTGGCGGTGAGCCCCTTCTGCTCGAACAGAATGTCCGGAACATGCGCCAGCACCCTGCGGACCGGCTCAAGCACGTCGAGTAACCGCGGGGCCAACTGTTCGGCAAGTTCATGGCGGAACTGCATGCCCGGGCCCTCGATTTCGAGGCCATGATTGCCGGCATAAATGAGCGGAAGCGCCACTCGCTGCTTCAGGTCTCCAATCGATCGTCCGCTCACAACTGCCACCCGGGTATTCGGGGCCTCGTTCAGCTCCTTGAGAACTGCTCGAGTCTCGGCCGACAGTACGGCCAGCTCTGGGCTGCTGACGATCGGCGTGATCGTTCCATCGAAATCGAGAAACAGAATCAACTGGCAGCCACCTCGCTCGTCACGGGGCCTGCTTCATCACCCTCACGCCGCTCCTGAACTTCGATTTTCAGTAGCGTCGATAATAACTTGCCTGCCCACCGGTAGATATTGTTTTCCTCGACCGCTTCGCGCAGGCGCCGCATCCGGCGCGTCTGCTCTTCTTCGGGCATCGCCAGAGCCCGTGCAATCGCATCTGCCATCTCGTCGATCGAAAACGGGTTCACAAGCAGCGAATCTGCCAATTCGTGCGCTGCCCCAGCGAACTGGCTGAGAATCAGCACTCCTCTGTTATCGAAACGGCTTGCCACGAATTCTTTCGCCACCAGGTTCATGCCGTCATGAAGAGAGCTCACCAGGCAGAAATTGGAGAGCCGGTGTAGAGCCATCAACCAGGGCTGACTGCAGTGCCGCCGGTGATAATAAATCGGTTGCCAGCCCCCGCGCCGCCACTTCCCATTGATCTGCTCTACCAGCGCATCCACCTCGTGCGCGAGATAGGCATATGGGCCTATATTGCTACGGCTCGGCACGCCCACCTGCACGAAAACGAAGCGCTCCACATATTCCGGGTGGTTGTCCAGAAAGAGGTCCACCGCGGCCAGACGATCCGGAATGCCCTTGGTATAGTCCACGCGATCCACGCCGCAGCCAATGAACTCCGGGCGAAACCCGATCCTTTCAATCCATCTGTCCATTAGCGTGTCCACGCCAATCGAAGCAGCATTGCGGGTGTGGCCTTCGAAATCAATGCTGATCGCAAAGGGTCGCACCATCGTGACGTGCCCCTGCCGCGTGATATTCGAGTGGGTCGTATCGACAATCGCCTCAACGCTTCGGTCCACCGTCTCCAGGAAGTTCACGCAGTGATACCGCAGATGGAAGCCCAGAAGGTCATTCGCCAGCATTCCATCCAGCAGTTCATCACGCCATGGAAACACCCGGAAAGTCTCCCGGTTCGGCCATGGAATGTGCCAAAACTGGGCAACAATCAAGTTCGGATTCTCATTCTTCAGCATCCTCGGAAGCAGGCCGAAATGATAATCCTGAATGAACACGAACGCCGGATTCCCAGCGGCTTCATCCAGGACTGCTTCGGCGAAGATCCGGTTCGCGCGCCGGTACGCCTCCCAGTCGGAGAGACGAAATACCGGGCGGTTGAATGCGACGTGGCACAACGGCCACAAACCTTCGTTGGCGAGTCCGTAGTAGTAGCCCTTTTCCAGTTCCTCGTCGAGCCACACCCGCCGCAGCGTATACGACGGTTCTCCGGGAGGCACCGCTACGTGATCGTTCAGATCCACTGCCGAGCGGTCCGCATCGCCGCTCCCGTGCGCCACCCAGATGCCTCCAACGGAACGCAGAATGGGGTCGATCGCAGTCGTCATGCCGCTGGCGGGCGAAATGCACTCAATCACCCCCTCAGGGCTATGACGGTGAATGTACGGCTCCCGATTCGAGACCGCGATGAACTTCACTCCGTTCATTTTGGTATCGATCAAATCGTGGAGAGCTGAAGAAGTCCAAATTGGAGAAGCCATGAACAACCCGCGAACAGCCGTTCCAGCCGGCTGAAATTTCCTTAATCAATTATCGCCAGGGTGTCAGTATGAATTCGACCGAAAGAGTGACACAAAGTGACACGCTGTGCGTGCCCTCCCGCGCGTGACAGCGGAATTTTTGCGAGACTTTGCTGTCTGCGTTTCAGTCGAACTTCAACGACGCTTCTCAGGCCGGACCTGCCCGTTGCGGACGGGCCGCTTACTCCGCGTCCCAGCGCCTTGCGGAACAACGTCGCTAGTCTGTGCGCCCGGATCCTGCGGCAGCAATCCATACACAGTCAGCCGGTTGGAAAACGTCGGAACGTAAACGCGCCCATTTGCGACCGTCGGCGCAACGAATTTCGCAAAACCGCCCAGGCTGTCGCGGTCCGGATTCTGGCCGCTGTTCCAGAGCTCATTCGTGAGGTCGAGAGCATCAAAGGCGTGCAGGGTGCCCGGCACGTCATCCTGCTCATGATCGCCGGTCGTCATCCACAGAATCCCGGTCCCCGCCGTCCCTCCCCTCGCAGAGACCGCCATCCCCTGATAAGGAATATCGGACGTCACACTGACTGACTGAGATAGCATCGACGGTTCAAAACGTCCATCGCTGATCCGCAAGGATGCCGTCCAATCGCCCTCTTCCACCAGATACAGGATCGGGCCTTGATCGCTCGCCCACAGCGCCGAAGAAAAGATGCCGCCAAACATCACCGGACGAACGATCTGCGGCATCTCCGCGTCGTTCTTTCCGAGATGTCCCATCTTCTGCGAATCCAAAAGGTATAAGTTCCCGAATTTGTCGCCACCCACGAGCCGCTGCGTCCCCGGCACGAACAACGGCCCCAGTGACCCCAGATCGTGATCCCGGCTGCTCAACTCCTGCCAGTCCTGCGGTGTATACCAGTCCAGCAATTTCAAATCGGGGCTCAGTTTCAAAAACGATTCGCTGAAGTTCGTCTCCCCGTCATAATCTCCGTTCGCGGTGCCTGCATAGATGTTCCCATCGCCGTCGGAGGCCAGCCCGCGCCCGGACTGCCATACGGATCCGGCAGAGCCATTCGGCGTCGAATTGAAAACCGCCGCCTGTTTCTGCACGTTATCCGCACTGTAGGCGAAAATCCACCCGTGGTAGGGGTAAGTGTCGGCGTGCGATCCGAAAGCAATGTAGATGCGATCGTTCTTCAGAAGGAGTCCGGGCCGCTGCAGGTGTTGCCTGGCGTTGAACGCCACCATGCCGTCCACCGCCCCGTCGCCCGTGCCCGGAATAGTTGCGTGAATATCCACCGGACTTCCCGGCTTTTCAAATCCGCTGACAAGATCTACAGCATGCAGCCGGAATACCACGTTTCCATTGCTAAAGTTATCGGTGACGAAATAAATAGCATTGCGTCCGGGATCGATTACGGGGGTACTTAGAATTCCGACTTCCGGTTCGATGTCGTCGAAGTCCAGATAATCGCAGGAGACGGCAGTTCCGAAGTTGGCTTTCCACAGCAGCGTAATGCTGTCCGCGTCGATGGCGTAGATGCTGTTTTCCATCGTCGCGACGAAAACTACGTTGTGCGGAGTGCCGCCAAACTTCACGCCCGCAACATAGAGCGGTTGCGCGTAAATCTGTCCATCCACAGGAAAAGTAGCCACTTTTCCGAACGTATCCGGCGTAACATTTCCGGTGTTTAAGATGGTTTCCGAGAGATTCGCATTCGTGCGCTCATTGCCATAATTGGCAGTCAAAATATTGACTTGAGCATGCAACGAGCAACTTAGCAAGAATAATCCGACAGCCGTGCGTACACCTGGAGTACGACCCGACAAAATAGAAAACCCTCCGTCTTAAAGTGACGAACCCACTACAAAGCGACAAGTTTCCATAGTAGCGCACGAGACGGAGTCGGAATTCTAAAATTGACCGGGAGCGATCTTCGCCACGACGCGGCGCAGTCGCCGTGCCTCTTCCATTTGGCCCTGCCGCTCCCGTACGAGTGCCAGGTTGTAATACAGCCGCGCAGAGAGTGGATTCGTCTGCAGCCCGCGTTGAAATGCCGCAGCCGCACCGTCGAATTTGCCCGCCGCAAATAGCGCGGCACCCAGATTCAGAAACGCGGGCGTCAGGTCCGGATCAATCTCAATTGCCCGCTCATAGGCGCGCATCTCGTCTTCCGCGCGTCCGGCAGCCCCATAAGCGATGCCGAGATTAAACAGAGCACCGGCGTCCTCCGGATACAGACGGTTGGCGTATTCCAGGATCGCGGCGGCCCTGGAGGCATTCCCTTGTTCACCGGCCAAGCCCCCTAACAGCACCAGCGCGCGCAACAAATGCGGATAAATCTGCAGAGCCTGCTGGCATTTATTCGCCGCCTCCTGCACTTGGCCTTTCGCTTTCAGACTTTCCGCTTCCCGAAACAGGTCGCTCGCGCGCCACCGGAAATCGCGAGGCATGCGCTGAAGAATCGCAAAGTGCCCCCCGCTCTCGACCACTTCGCTCGTTTCGCCGTAGCCGAGACGCAGCGCCGCGGCGCCCAGCTTCGGATCCATCCGCTCCGGTTCCACATTCCCGAGATACCCACCCGACAAAGCCGCCGGCCCTGTGGAGTGCTTGCGCGCCAGTTCGAAGAATGATCCTCCGGCTGCAATCTGCTTGCGCACGTCTTCGGCCTGCTGACGGTCATCCATCGCGATCAACCGGAGGAACTCACGTTTCGGAGGTACAACAGGCTTGTGCGAGCCGCCCGCTCCCTCTGTAACCCGGATCCAATGGTCCACCATCCGGAAAGTGTCCTTCTGAGTGGAAGGCATGTGGCACCCAACGCACCCCGATTTCTGATTCACCGGACACGCGCCGCGGTGGCAACCAAGGCAGATCTTCTCTGACCGCGCTACGGTATCCGGCTCGTCTTTATGAGGATTGTGGCAATCCGTGCAGCTCAGCCCCGCACCACTCTGGATGTAACACTCGGAGTGCGTGATCGCCTCCACCTGGTGCGAGATGAGCAGATCCGCCGGCAGGGGATCGGCAAGCGGCCTCTCATCAGCATGGCACTGAGCACAGAGTTGCACCTGATCGGACTTTGAAAGTTTGACGGGATTCGCGATGCTGCTTTTTGCGGAAGCATGCGCTTCGCCCGGCCCATGGCAGTTCTCACAACGAACCCCGGTCTGCGAGAGGCCCGGTAACGGAGCGCCGTGGCACGACAGGCACCGCTTTTCGAACTCAGGCGCCAGCACCCGCCCGAACGCCGTCTCCCAGGATGTGGGCGTCTCCTTCGAAAATCCCGGCGAGAGTTCCAGCTTTCCATGCGGCGTGCTGAACAGGTAGCGCGTCTCGATTAGCACCGGCCGCGCCAATTTCTCGCCGCCGATTTCAGTCAGGCGCGCCAGCAGGCTTAAGCCGTGGCGTTGCCCTCCGACCACCCGCTCAATCGGAGCCGTTACCGAACCCAAGCTTTTTGATTCGACTCGATATTCGCCGCCGCGCAGGCTGTAGGAGAGAGGTCCCTCGGCTGCGTTTCCTTGCTTCGCAGTACTCCCGCGCCACGTCTGCGCCATCCGCGTAGACGCCTGGGTGTTTGCAATTGCCGTATGGCACAGCGCGCACTTTGCCGGGCCGGTGTACGCCTCGGCTGCCGCCAAAGCGCCACCGGCCAGCAGGCAGAATATCTGACTAAAAATCGACGCGAGCCGCAAATTGCAATCTTCGCATCTCCGCAGTTCCAAACAAGCCGGTAATCTTACCCACGTTGCGGTCGGTAATGTTGTTATTCGGATCTCCGAGATTCGTATGATTGAACACGTTGAACGCCTCCGCCCGGAACTGCAGCTTCACAGATTCCTTCAGCGCAAACGTCTTTGCTGCACCCATATCCTGCTGTATGAAGATCGGTCCGTAGAGTCCGTTGAACGGGAAGCGTCCAAACGTGTTCTGCGCGGGAATCTTCCATTGATCGTTCAGGCCGCTGGTAGGGTCCCCGGGCACTTTGTACAGTCCCACGAAGAACCCGTCCCGGTTGTGAGGCACATTCGAGAACAGGTCTCCCGTACCTCTGTCGGGCCTCCCGGAAGGCCCTGTATACGGCCTCTGCGTGAAGCCGGCGGGGAACGTTCCGATATTCGGCGTGAACGGCCGTCCGCTGTATGCTGACGTGATCCCGTTCACCGACCATCCGCCCACGATGGCATTGGCCAGGCCTCCCGCGCCGCTCAGGAAACGCTTCCCACGTCCGAATGGCAGATCGTAATTCTCGGCCGCTGTGAACAGGTGCCTGCTCAGACCATCCAGACTGCCTCGCCCTAATGACCTGTCATACAAGAATGTATAGCTGTCGTTGTTGTCCACGAGCGACCGCTGCCACGTATAGTTGGCCTGTAGGAACAGTCCTGCCGCCGCTCTCGCCGTGAACTGCATCTGGAGCGAATCGTATCGCGATGTCGCGCAGTTGCAATATAGCGAAATACTCTGGGTCCACCCGTAAAGTCCGTAAAAAGGCCGGGCCTGGTTCAGGGTCAATCCAGGAATGAAAGCCGGCTGGTTCACGTTGATCGACTGTCCCGTATTCGCCAGGTTGTGCCGGCCGACGTTCCCAACGTATCCGGCCTGAATCGAAAACTTCGATCCGAGTTGCTGCTGGACCGTGAAGTTGTACGCCATCACCCGGGGAATGGTCACATCAAGCGGACGTGCCTTCGCTGCGATCCCGTCCGGCAGCTTAAAGCGTCCGTTCTGATTCGGCTGCGGCAAAGTCACATCCGGCGGACCCTGAGCTAACGTAAACACGCCGGCAAAGTTCGATGCTGCGTTCAGGTTCTGAATCGAGAGCACAGGTGGATTCTGCGTCACGTTGTGGCCGAACGTGTTGCCGAATGTAGCCAGCGAATAGCTCCAGCCGTAGCCAGCGCGAATCACGGTTTTGGGCGTGACCTGGTAAGTAACGCCCAGGCGCGGCGCGAAATGCTTCCAGTTCATCTCCTGAATCCCGTGCATCGGAACGTCACCGGTGCCGAACACGGCCATCTCGCCGGTCCTCAGGTCAAGTTGGGCTCCGTTGCCTTTGCCGTTCACAGTCTCGGGGAAAATCCACTCCCAGCGCAGGCCGTAGTTCAACGTCAGCTTCGAGGTCACACGCCAGGTATCTTGCCCATACCAGAAGAAGCGCTTCTGCCGCTCCTGCGCATCGGTACTCGAACTGACATAACGCGAAAAGCTGGTCACTTCGCCCAGAAGGAAGGATCCTAGTCCCAGACCCCTCTGGACTGAACCGCCCTGCACTACTTCGCCCGTGTACCCTGTGCCGAACGTCAGTTCGCCGGACCTGTGGTTATCGCTCGGCACTCGCAGGTTCAAGGCGTAGCGGATGTCCGCTCCAACCTTGAACGTATGGTTCCCAAAGATCTTCGTCGTATTGATCGCCACCTGATGCTGCCGCTCCCTCTGCTTCAGGGGACAGTTGCACTGGTTCACGCCCAGTGCGTAGCCAAGCTGCATGGTTGGGTCGCCGCTGATATTGAAATACGGCATGCCGGAAGTGAAAAAGTCATCCTTGTTCAGATTCGGAATGCCGGCATCCCTGGCCGGTGAAGTGCCCAGGCCATTCGGCAGTACGTCCACACCATAGCGCATGAATCCGTACCGCACCTCCGTCACCAGCGTCGGGCTGAACGTGTGATTCATTCCCACTGCAATGCTGCGGTTCAACACGTCCGACGTACCTGAGAAGTTGATGTTGTCGAGCGTCTTGCCTCCAGGTAACAAACCAAACGCGCCCGGAGCAGACTTCTGATACGCTGCCGCGCTGTATCGCCCGAACACGGTGGTCTTCTCGGTCGCCACCCAGTCCCAGCGCGTGTTCCACTGCTGGCTGTTGAATGTTTCGCTTCCACTCGCCGAGTAGTTGTTGCGATAAGGAAATCCCGGATCGCCCGGAGCATTCGGCATCGGGAAGTAGGACAGAATCTTCAGCGCTCGCGGATCCAGCCGGCCTGCGGGAATCACGTTATTCACGAACGGAGTCCGGCCGACGCCCGTGCCCGGGTCGCCCGTAAGCGGATCGTACATTTGGTTGTTCCCTGCGTTCAGATACTCACTCAGATCTCCGGTGCGCGCCTTCGCGGTGGGAACCGATGTGTTCGTCGACGAACCGGTCCGCCGGATCGTGATCTGCGCGTCGCCAAACGCGAAGAGTCTATTCTTGATCACAGGCCCGCCGATCGAGCCGCCAAACTGGTTCCACTTTACCGGCGGCACCATCTTGTTCTCGGCAGGATTGAACGGGTTGCGGGCATAGGTCTGGAATCCCGGCGAGTTGTTCCGCAGGAACTCGAACGCCGATCCGTGAATGTTGTTCGTGCCCGACTTGGTGGACACCAGCATCAACCCCGCTGCGGCCAGCCCAAACTCCGCATCGTAGTTCTGCGTGGACATCTTTTCTTCCGTCACGGAATCGATCGTGGGATTAATCACGATAATGCCCAGGATCGGATCCTGGTTGTCCGTACCGTCCAGAATGAAGCTCGTGCCGCTGAAGTGCTGCCCGTTCACCTCAATCTGAATGCTGCCCTGCGGATTCTCGCTCGACGCGTGGTTCCAACCCGGCCGCTGCGTTCCAGGGGTCAGCAGCTCAAACGCTTGGAAATTCCGGTTGAACGACGGCAGATTCATCAGTTGCTGGGTCGTATACGTGGTGGATACTTCCGCACGTTCCGATTGCAGCAACGGCGCCGCCGCCGTCACTTCCACTGACTCGCTCACATTCCCGACCTCGAGCGCGAAATCGACGCGCGCGGCACGATCGGCGCCCACGCTCACGTCGCTCGTCACCGACTTGCGAAATCCTTGCTGTGAGACGTCTACCCGGTAAGTACCCGGAATCAAATTGCCTTTTTGGTAATTCCCTGATTCATTCGTGGTGACGTCAAATACAGTCCCCTTATCCTGATCGGTAATAGAGACTTTCGCACCGGGTACGGCAGCGCCGGAAGCGTCAACCACCGTTCCGAAGATGCTGCCGAAAACTTGCTGGGACCACATTTGGAACGGTGCTGCAAACACCGCAATAAGGATAGCCAGAACAGGAAGTGCTGGCCATGAACGACGTCCTGGTCGCATAGATTTCCCCTTGGAGGTTTCCCTCCTGCACCCGTTTTGCGCAGCAAAGCGAAATACCGCGCGGCATATAAAAATTAACACAAACATACTAGAAATGTAAGCACGTGTCAGTTACAATGCGCTAACCCGGCTGCGGAAAAGCGCCAACGCGTATACTTGTAACCATGCTGCTGACGGGTGCCTTATTGCTCCTGCTGCAAAGCACGACCGATCATGCCGCAGGACTGTCCGAATACCGGCAACGTAACTACGCCAAAGCGGCGGAGACCTTGGAACATGCTGTTCGCGCCGAGCGCGCAGGCTCCCCCGAGTACAAAGAATCGACCCTGCTCCTCGGCCAAAGCTACTACCTGTTGAACCAGTTCGACAAAGCCATTCCCTGGCTCGAACAGGCCGCCACCGAGCCCGCCGCTCCCGCCGAAATCAGTTACATGCTCGGCAACGCATATCTGTTAAGCGGCAATGCCGCCAAAGCCCAAATTGCATTCGCACAGCTGTTCGGCAAACAGCCGTATTCTGCCGCCGCCGCCCTCATCCTCGCGCAAATGATGGTCCGTAACGAGTTGTGGGACGCGGCGGATTCAGTGCTGAAAAAGGCCCTCGCCGCGGATCCGCGCATACCAGAAGCCCACTACTTGCTCGGGATCGTAGCCGTCTCGCGAGGAGATCTGGATCGAAGCGCCGCCGAATTTGAGCAGGAGACCGCACTCAATCCGAACTTCGCCATGGCCTATTACCGGCTCGGCGATGCATACGGCCGCCGCGAAGAATGGGATCGCGCAATCGTTCAACTACAGCGCTCCATCTGGCTCAATCCGAACTACAGCGGCCCTTACATCCTCCTCGGAAAGGCGTACCTCCGAAAAGACGACCTGGTGAATGCCGAGGGCACTCTTCGTACCGCTCTTCGCCTCGATCCTCAAAACGCTTCGGCACAGTATCTGCTCGGTCAGACGCTGGTGCGCGCAGGCCGCACGGAAGAAGGCCGCAAAATTCTTGAGAAGTCCCGCCAGCAACGCCGCGAACAGTAGCGCATGCGGATTTTGTTTATCGGTGTGTTGTGCGCAAGTCTCCAAGCCGCCATATCCCCATACGCCGGCTCCAAAGCCTGTGCGGAATGCCACGAACCTGTTTACCGGAAGCAATCGCTCACGAACCATGCGCGCGCATTACAGCGCATAGAGGGCTCGCGGCTCGCTGACCTGCTGAAGGCGAATCCCGTCGCAGAGCCGGGCGGCTATCGTTTCTCATACAAAGACACGCCCGGGGGCCTCTCCGTCGAGGCTATGCGCGGAGGCGCCCGCGCCGGGGGTTTACTCGAATGGGCCTTCGGCACCGGCCAGGTCGGGATGACGGCAGTCGGCCGCTATCCCGACGGCCGCTATTTCGAGCACCGCATCTCGTATTACGCGCAAGCCGGCCAACTCGGCATCACGCCGGGACAGCCGCCTTCGCCGCCCCTTTCAGCGGAGCAGGCATTGGGACTTGTCCAGGTTCCTCAGGAAGCCACTCGCTGCTTCCGTTGCCACGCCACCGATGTGGATGCCGGTCCGGTGACGCCCGGCGTACTCTGCGAACGCTGCCATGGGCCCGGTCGTTCCCACATCGAGGCAGTCCGCGCCGCCAGGTCCGGCCGCAGCATCGTGAACCCGGCACGCTTCCCAGCAAAAGCATCCATCGAGATGTGCGGAGATTGCCACCGCCTGCCGGCCCGTTCCGATCCAACGCCCGAGCGCACCGAGCCGATCTCGGTTCGCTTCCAGCCCGTCGGCCTTCTTAGCAGCCGCTGTTTCCAGGAGAGCAAGCAACTCCGCTGCTCCACTTGTCATGACCCGCACGCCGACGCGGTCCGGAATGACGGCATGTATTACACGGCGAAGTGTCTGTCCTGTCACGTCCGCCAACTGCGGCCTGCGGTGAACCAGTGCCGCCGCCTGCAGCGTGCGGATTGCCTCCCTTGCCATATGCGCCGGACGTCCCCTTATCCACACTTCACCTTCACGGATCACCGCATCCGCGTCTATTGACTTCGTCTTTGGGCCGAGCCGTTTGTTCCCGCGAGCCTGAGCCTGGCGCGACCAGCCTCTCCAGCGGCCGGTGCAAGCAAGCTTCCCGTCCCTTGCCTCTGCCGAACTTCCGCGGATTCTGGTCTCCGTCAATCCGGGGAACCAGGAATAGCTATTTGTGTAGATCTCAAATATCCGGAAGTAGCCCGCGCTCGTGAACGTGATCCTCGTTCGCGAAAGATCAAGTAGCGCCGTCCCACTGGCAGTCGTCGCCTCCTCGCGATCTCGTATCGTTTGCCCGCGCTCGTCGCTCGCCCGCGACCACGCCGTGTGATCGTTGCTCTTCTTCGGTCACGGCTCGCCCGCACATAAGTTCACGGATTCATTTCAATCACTTCGGCCTCTCCGGACCGATGGAAGAGAACCACGCTGCTTTACAATGCGGTCGGGTGGACCAACTGCCGGGAGGCTTCCCCGCGGTGTGTCTTGCTCCCTGTTCTTTGGACAATTGAATATCCGTCGGAATCGCACCCCCGGCACACGCCTACGCCGGGGGCAGCGGGCATATTTACGCCAGAGCGCTCTTGCAGTACTCGAAGCACTTCTTCACTTCAGCTACGGTATCGGCGCCTTTGTACTCGTATTCGATCATGGCCGGAATCGGATACTTCTTCGTCTTCAGGACCTGCAGCACTTCCTTGATCTTCGTGTCGCCCTCGCCAAGCGGCATGTTCGGCCCCTGGTCCTTCTTCCGGTCCTTAATATGCAGGGTGACAATGTCGTTGTGGTGCTCCTGCAGGTACGCGATCGGATCGAAGCCCGCGGCGGTGAAGTGGCCGATATCCAGGTTGATCTTGATGTTCGAGTTGCCCGCCATCGCCTTCGCAAAATCCTCGGGCCGCGCATACTCGTCTTCTTTCATATTCGAATGGTTGTGCATGGCCACCAGCACACCCGCCTTCTTGGCGGCGGCATTAATGCGAGGAGCCAGGCTCACCACCGACGACGCGGTAATGTACTTCGTCCCTAGCGCTTTCGCAAACTCCATGCCGCGCGCGATCTCTTCGTCCGACCAGTTCGGGCGGAACGAATAGTTGAGCGCATAAATCTTCACGCCTGCATCGTCGAACAATTTACGCACATCATGCATGCGCTTCATGGAGTCTTCTGATAGCCGCCACTTCTTCAACTCCTCCCCCTTTAGCCCCTTGGGGTCGACATGGCCGCCGAAAAGTTCCGCATAGCTCAGGCCGATCTCGCTCATCGCCTTTACGCAATCTTCTACGGAGCGGTCGCGGAAGCTGTACGTCTGTGCCCCGATCATCACTCCGTTAATCTTGGAATCCGGTTTCGCCAGCAGCGACCCGGCAAAGGGTGCCGCCATCGCTAGTTTCTGAAAGGTTCTTCTCGTCATAAAGCGTTGCAATCATATCAAACGCGCCTGATAGAATCGTGGCTTCACCCATGTCCAAGACCGTTGTTACTTTCGGAGAAATCATGCTGCGCCTCGCACCGCCCGGCTTCGAGCGCATTCTGCAGTCGCCCCAATTCGTCGCGACCTTTGGAGGAGGCGAGGCGAACGTTGCCGTCGCGGTTGCCGGATTCGGATTGCCTGCACGTTACGTAACGGTGCTGCCGCCCAACAACGCGATCTCGGATGCGTTCCTTGGCGAAATGCGCCGCTTCAACGTCGATCCTTCCTTCATCGCCCGCGGCAAGGGCCGTTTCGGAATTTACTTTGTCGAAAACGGCGCAAATCAGCGCCCGTCCAAAGTGCTCTACGATCGCGAAGGCAGCTCCATCGCACTCGCGAAACCGGGGGACGTCGACTTCGCCAAAGCTTTTGACGGAGCCTCCTGGTTCCATATCACCGGCATCACGCCCGCCATTAGCGAATCCGCCGCGGCACTCGCCATCGAATCGGTCAAAGCAGCCAAAGCCAAGGGTCTCACCGTCTCCTGCGATCTCAACTTCCGCAAGAATCTCTGGAAATGGGGAAAGCTCGCCAACGAAGTAATGCCGGAGCTGGTGAAATACACCGACGTCTGCATTGCGAACGAGGAGGACGTTCAGATGGCGCTCGGCCTCGACGCCAAGGTCGACGTCCACTCCGGCGAACTCGACCGCTCGGCTTATAAAGCGCTAACCGAAACGGTCCTGAACGCCTACCCGAACGTAAAGATCATTGCAATTACGCTGCGCGAATCGAAGTCGGCATCGCACAACGGCTGGTCGGCGTGTCTCAATGACCGCAGGGAATTTCTTCTCAGCAGCCATTACGACATCACCCACATCGTGGACCGCGTCGGCGGCGGCGACTCCTTCGCCGGAGGCCTCATCTATGGCCTGCTCAGCCTTCCCACGCACCAGGACGCGCTCGAATTCGCGGTGGCGGGCTCCTGCCTGAAGCACTCGATTCCCGGCGACTTCATGCGTTTCTCCGCCGATGAAGTCCAGGCGCTGATCAAGGGCGGCGGCTCCGGCCGCGTCCAGCGTTAAAGAAGCAAACGAAAAGGGCCGGCAGCTTCGTGGCGGCCAGCCCTTAAAGCGTCTTCAGGTACTCGATCAACTGCCATTTCTGGTCGTCGCTGAGCGAAGTGCCTTTATCGTGTCCGGTGTTCGCATTGCCCTTCAGCGACGTGTCGTAGGTATAATAGTTCACGCCGTTCTCTGAGGAGATGGTTTGGAATCCGACGTTCTTCGGATCGTATTGCCGCGAGCCGACAGAGAACTTCTTTACCCGATTCTCCGGTTTCTGCAGCATCTCCCATAGACTGGGTACGGATCCGTTGTGTAAATACGGCGCACTCGACCAAACGCCATTCAGCGGCCGGGCCTTGTACATCGTCTTCGTGAGTTGCACCGGAGTTCCCACCAGGCTCTCGATCGCTTCCCTCTTGCTCGTCACGAAGTTCTCCATTCGCTTGAAATCCGCGTCCGGATCGCCTGTGAACGGAACCTGCAACTTCGGAATCCCGATCTCCTGTTTGCCCGTCTGCACACCGAAGACCGCATTCCGCAGCACCAGAGCCGCCGGCGCCGTGTCGCCGAATGTTTGAGCGGGATTCACGAAGATCACGCTGCCCTTCAAGGAACCCGTCTTCGCCGTCCTCGGAAGGAAACGCTCGCCCAGCGTGTTATCGACGCCCAACTCATCGGACCCGATCATCACCACCTTGATGTACCGGTTCGGATCGTCACGCTGGATCACCGGGTGGCAGCCTGAGCAGTTCGCATGGTACAACTTGGCGCCTTCGGCAGCCTTCGCCTGATCGATAGCCGGGAAACTGTCCGGCCAGACGGGCGACCACAGCTTCGTTACCAGGTCTTCAATTCGCTTCAGATTCGCCACGTCCACGCTCGAAGTCTTGTAAATTGCGATGTGCCCTTCGCGAGGCGTGAACTGCATACTGCCAAACACGCCTAGTACCTCCCCGATGTTGCGCAACAACGAACCCGGGTCTGCATTCGGCGCGGACCCGTTCCACTGCACAAAGTCCTGCGCGTGCCCGTCCCAGATCACCGGATAAGACACGGGCGCATCCGGCGCCTGCGCATTCTCCGGAATCCCGAGGTCCTGGGCCACTACCTGGTTCAGGATGTTGCCAAGGGCATCCACCCGCGCGTAGCCCGGCGCGAAGGTCGGCTTGTTCATCCGCATGCGGTCGCCCAGCCTTTTCGTCCATGTCTGCAGATCCGTCTTCAACGCGTCCGCCTTCGCCCCTGACGATTCGCCCACCACACTTTGCGCGAACCGCTGGAACTTGTCGTTTTGGTTCGACGTAGCGTCCAGGGCGGCAACGAGTTCTTCCAGGAACGTCTCGAAGTCCGCCATCGCAGGCCCGCCTTCCACCTGCACCGTCTTACCGTTTAACTCGATGCGCGACGTGTGGCAGGCCGCACACGTCAGGCCCATCATTTCCCAGTTTCCGAAGTTGGTCTTTTCTTTCGTGAACCCAATCGGCAGGGCGTCCGGATTCCACTTGCCGTCCTGCTCGGCAGGCAGGAAGCGGAGCCGGTCCATGTTGGAGTCGTCGCGGAACTTCGTCTGGTTCCCCGCCTGCTCCAGGTTCAGGTACCAGCTATATGGAACCAGCAAGGATCCCTGTGGAGTGAACCAGAACTCCTTTGATTCCGCATACGACCAGCCTTGCGAAAGAGCGTCGCCCTTTTTCGTGACTTTTTTATAGCCCGAACACGAGCACGAACACGAAATGCTGAACAGGCATACTACTCCGGTCAGCAAATACACGGATTTGGAGGACATGGCTTGAAAGTGTAAAACATTTCCAGCCAAAAAGGGAGACTCATTTTTCGAGGCCGAGCAACAAGCGCGCGTCCTGCAGATACCGATTTGCGTCCCCTTCCGGAAATTCGGCAACTCGCTTGTGAAGTGTTTCACGATATGCCGGATCGAGTTTCGCAAGAGTTGTCAGGATCCGCACTTCAAAGACGCGTGCCTTATGCGCGCGCGCCACCGTCAGTGCGCGTGCGAACGTTTCCTCTGCCTCCGGGGGGATCATCGAGTTCCCCATTTGCCTCTCATTCGCCGCCGTTGTCGCCCTGTTCTCGCGCGCCATCTTGGCCAGCAGTTCACCTTTGATGCGCAGAATCTCTGCTTCATAAGACCGTTCCTCTGTACGGTCCATAATCGCCGCCGCCTCGTGCAATTGGCGCAGAGCCTCCTCCGGCTGGCCCGCCGCGGCCAGGCCTTCCGCATACATAGCAAGGCAGTAGGGCCGCTCCAGGAACGAATGCATCATGGCCTGCGTATCCAGGCTCCGCTTCATTTCCTTCACGCCTTCGGCCACCTTGCCCATCGACACCAGCATGCGCCCGCGTACCACCCGGCCCCACTCCACAATTTGATACAGGCCATGTTCACGGCTCAATTGCATGGCGGTTTCCACCGTCTCCAGCGCTTTCTCTACATCGCCGATCGCGTGGTAGAACCAACCCAGAAAGAAGGTAGCGTAAGCGATCGAAGGAGGATGTACCAGCGACTTGGCGCGCACCACCGCCTCCTCCGCATTCCGATGCGCCCGCTCGGTGTCGCCGAGAGGAGCATAGAATCGGGAAAGCATCGCCTTCGTCGTCACGCCGGGATCCAGCAGGTATACCGCGGCATAGAAAACCGCCTGGTCGGCATGATAGATCTCGAATACACGCTCCAGGTACGCGCAGCCCTCGGCCATGTTGCCCATGAACCCGAGCGCCGAACCCTTGGCATGCAGTGCTTCCACCAGCACCGTCGGATCCCCCGACTGCTCCGCTGGCCCGAGCATCTCCTCGGCCACCCGCATTGCCTCGTGCATCCGGCCGCCGATCAGGTAGCAGGTCCACAATCCCCACAGCACCGGGAAGAGCCGCCGCATATCACCGAGTTTCAGGCATAGCTCGCGGGAGCGCAGGTGCGTCCTCTCCACCTCCGGAGCCGCGTACCCTTTGGTTGCCATCAGGGACATGCCCAGCGTCACCGAGATGGAGAGCTCCAGCTTCTGCCGCTCCACCGAATCCGGCAGCGGGTGCGTCGCCTTGAGTCCGTTTTCAGCCAGAATGACCGCTTCCGGATATGCAAATACGCGCGCTGCATTGCGGGAAGCAACCAGGTAGAACGTAGCCGCCTGTTGCCAGTCGCGCGCAGCTTCGAACAGAAAGGCCAGGTCCGCCGCCATGGTTCGCGACTTGTCGCCGAGAAAGCCGAGCAACGTACTCGCCACCGCCTTGCTCGTCGCCGCTCGCCGCGAAGGCGTTAGCCCGCCATAGAGAGCGTTCTGATAAAACAGGTGCACGAACCGGTACCGTACGGTGAGCGTGCGATCCGGAAACTCGAGTTCGCCCACCTGCCGGATGAACTCGTGCACTTTATCGAGCTCCTGGAGCCGCTCCTCCACATCCACCGGATCGAGCGAGAGCACTTTGGCAAGCACCGCCGAATCAAACTGCACGCCCTGCACCGCCCCTGTTACCAGCAGCTTGCGGTTTTCCTCGGAGAACCCGTCGATCTTGAGCTGGATCATGCTGCGAATCGATGCCGGCATCTCCTTTTCAATCTCTTCCGGAACCTGCGCCAGCGTCCAGACGCCGTCCTGCTCCACCAGGATCCGGCGGTCGCGCAGGTAGCGCAGCGTATCCGTCATGAATAGCGGATTGCCTTCGGTCTTCGTGTGGATCAGGTTGAAAAATTGCCTGGGGAACCGGTTCTCCGGGAACTTCGAGGCAATATAGCGTTCTACGTCCTCACGAGTGAGAAATTCGAGTACCAGGTCTCGCGATTGTCCTCTTCCTTGCAGTTGCAGCTTCACTTGCTGAAACGGATGTTTGCCCGCGAGCAAGGCTGAAGACCGGTACGTCGCAATTACCAGAACCCGCAGATCCCTTCCCTTTGCACCCAGATAGGAAAGCAGGTCGCAGGTGGAGACGTCGCTCCAGTGCAGGTCGTCGAAGAACAGCACCACGGGGCGGATGCGGCTCAGCTCATCGAAGAAAGCCTCGATCTCGCGCTTCATACGCTCGGACGAAGCCGTCTTCGCCTCTTGCGCTAAGAAGTCGATGGTCGAATCGCCCATAGACGGAGCGACCTGCAGATACCAGGTCGGCGCGAAGCGCTTCAGCATCCGTGCCACCTGGTCTCCGGCGTCTCCGCGCACAAGGCTGTCCAGGCATTCGAGGATCGGCAAGAGAGCATCGGTTCCGCTCAACCGCTCCGAGCATCGTCCGCGTGCGATCCATGCCAGGCCGTGTCTGGCGCGCAGGTCGTCCAGGAATTCCTCCACAAGAGTCGTCTTCCCCAGACCTGCTTCGCCGGTCACGCACAACAGCGTCCAGGCGCCCTCGCTCGCGGATTGGAACGCCCCGGCGAGTTCCTTGCGCTCCTTCTCGCGGCCTACGGACTGCCGTGTCACTGCCTCCGAAACAGCCGCGAACTCCGCAACCCGCGTCTTTGACATTTCCGCGAGAGCGGCGCGCACGTCGGCAGCAGAGGGCCGCAGGATCGCTTCCTTTGAGAGCATCCGGTGCAGGAGTTCGTCGAACGCCGCCGGCACCTGCGGATTCACACGGCTTGGCATCGCCGGAGTGTCGCACAGGATCGCGTTCAGCATGGCCGGCGTCGACGGTGCATAGAACGGATGCTGTCCCGTCGCCAACTCGTAGAAGACGACCCCCAGCGCGAAGATGTCCGATGCGCTTTCAGCCAGTTCGCCACGCGCCTGCTCCGGCGACATATAGCGGGCCGTGCCGATCATCGCCCCTACGTTCGTCATGCCGCGCGTAATGGTTCCTTCAGCGCCCTCGGCATGCCGCGACAGACGCGCAATCCCGAAGTCCAGGACTTTCACGTAGCCGTCCGAGCGCACCATAATGTTGTCCGGCTTGATATCACGGTGCACGATGCCACTTGCGTGTGCGATGGCCAATGCCTCGGCAAGCTGCCGGAAGATGGGGATCAGCGGCTCCACCTCGGGCTGAGCCTGCACCATGGAGCGAAGGGTGCGGCCCTCAATGAACTCCATCACGATGAAGTCGCCGCCCTCCCAGGAAGCGATCTCGTGGATCGTGATGATGTTCGGATGGTTCAAGGCCGAGGCCGCTTTCGCCTCCTGCATGAAGCGCCTTCGGTTAGCCTCGTCCGCGACCAGGCGTGCCGAAAGAGTCTTGACCGCCACGAAACGATCGAGCTTGGCATCGCGTGCCTTATAGACGGCGCCCATGCCGCCTTCGCCCACTTTCTGGAGGATCTCGTAATGTCCAACAGTCGACCCGACCATTTTGCGGATACAACATTTTTCCACAAACATGTGCAAAAACGTAGTAGTTGACTTAGTATTGGGGGACCCGGAGTTCGCTTGTATGAACCCAGCAGCATCTTTCGATCCTATTCGCCTACCGGACGTACTAGAGACTGAGTACGCACACCTGGGGCTGGAGATCTCTCCTCTCGATGGAGAAGCCAACCAAGACGACCCCACCCGCCTGACTCATATCCGCTCGCAAGTGCACCAGCATGAGCCGCTGCGCGCTCTCTGCATTTCCGGGGGCGGTATCCGGTCTGCGACGTTTGCGCTTGGCGCCCTGCAAGGCCTGGCTAAGCTGCTGCTCCTCGAACAGTTCGACTATGTTTCGACAGTATCGGGCGGAGGGTACATAGGAAGCTGGCTGAGCGCCTGGATCCACCGTGCCGGCGTCGATAACGTCTCCGACCGGCTTGCCGGCCGCTGCCAGCCGGGCCCCTGCGACGTGGACCCGGTGGAGCACCTGCGGGAGTTCAACAGCTATCTGACGCCGAAGCTCGGAATCGGATCGGTGGATACCTGGACGCTGGCAGCGATCGTCGTCCGCAACCTCGTCTTGAACTGGCTGCTGCTGATTCCGATTCTGCTGTGCGTCGCGATGGCCCCGCGCCTTGCGGTCGGGCTCTTCGAGATGGAGGACGTTCCCTACGAAGGGATCTTCGACTACGTGGTGATGGCCATCTCGATCTGCCTGTTCGCGGTGGCGAATTTCAACCTGTTCCGCTATCTGCCTAGCGTGGGTAACGTGAAGCACACCGCGGCGCAGTTCCTCCGAAATCTCTTCGCGCCTATTGTGCTCTCCGGCATTTTGATGCTCACCGTTTTCTGGTGGCAGTGGGACATGGACACCTCTACGCCGGTGTTCGGAGCTATGGCGGGCTGGTCCTTCGCGATATCAATGGCCACTTGGCTCGTTTACCTGACGATTTACCAGCGGGCGCGGTTTTGGCGCCTGCTCTTCGGGCCCATTAGCCTGGCGCTTCTGATCGGTGCGGTCTCGACCGGTGCCTCCTGTTACCTTCTGACCAACTGGTTATACTCCGTCAGCAATTCAACGTACTTCACGGCCTTCGGGCTGCCATTGTTCATGCTCGGACCGCTGATCGGCGGGTTGCTGTTTATCGGGTTCAGCAGTCGTGCGCTGGAGGACAGCGACCGCGAGTGGTCATCGCGAGTCGGCGCCTACCTACTGCAGTTCCTGTTCTCCTGGCTGGCGCTCTGCCTGCTCGTACTCGTCGTACCCACCCTCGTCCTGCACGCCGGCGGCTGGATCCAAAGTACAATCGCGGCGGCCGGCGGCATCAGCGGCTGGATTACATCCCTGGCGGGGCGCAGCGCAAAGACCGGGTCTCACAAGGAAAAACCCGCGTCACCCTGGAGGGAGATCGCCGGCAAACTGGCACTACCCGTATTCCTCTGTTCGCTCCTGGTGGGCCTGTCACTCATCTTGAATCTGATCCTCGCTGGATTGCACCTCACGGCAACCGCCTGGTGGGATCACCAGAAGCTGCTGGAGGACACTCCAATTTGGAATTCTCTGCTCCTCACTCTCGTGCTCACGGGATTCACGACGATCATGGCGCGCTTCATCAACACGAACAAGTTCTCTCTGCATGGCATGTACCGGAACCGGCTCGTGAGAGCGTATCTGGCGGCAAGCAACTCCGGCCGCAACCCGAATCCGTTCACGGGCTTCGACGAGAACGACAACATCAACATCTCGGATTTAAGAGAGCAGGTGCCGTTGCATGTGACGAATCAGGCATTGAATCTGGTATCGGGAAAGAACCTCGCATGGCAGCAGCGGAAGGCGCAGACGTTCACGGTAACACCGTTCCACGCCGGAAACTACGATCTTGGGTACCGTGATTCGAAAGAGTATGGCCTCGGAATTTCCCTTGGTACCGCAATGACTATCTCAGGTGCAGCGGCCAGTCCGAATATGGGTTATCATTCTTCGCCGCTGGTCGGGTTCACCATGATGCTGTTCAATGCCCGTCTCGGCTGCTGGCTCGGGAATCCGGGTTGGGCAGGCAGAGACACCTGGCAGGATGACGGCCCGCGGACTGCGGTCGGTTCCGTGGTCCGGGAAGCTTTAGGGCTGACGGACAATACAGGTCCGTATGTGTACCTCTCGGATGGCGGCCACTTCGAGAATCTTGCGCTCTATGAGATGGTGCTGCGGCGCGTGCGGACCGTCATTGTGCTCGATTCCGGCTGCGACCCGGATCTTACGTACGAGGATCTGGGGAACGCATTGCGCAAAATCCGTATCGACTTCGGCATCCCCATCGACTTTCCAGACGAGTACCTGAATCCGCTGCGGAATAAGCAGGCGCGATGCGCAGTAGCAACGATCCGCTACTCGGCGGTAGACAAGGACGGCCGCGACGGCACGCTGCTCTACATCAAGCCGATCCTGCTCGGCGACGAACCGCCGGACGTGGCAAGCTACGCGAAGTCAAGCGCGACATTCCCTCACGAGACCACGAACGACCAGTGGTTCACCGAGTCGCAAACGGAGAGCTACCGGATGCTCGGTTGCTGCGCCATGGAACAGATTGCGCGCGGCTGGACCGGTGAGCGCATGGAAGACTTCCTCACTCATGTGAAGGAGAACTATTTGCGGCCGTACGGGGCAGGGCGAGCGGCCGGTGGTACGATCTGAGTAGGTGTACAACTCCATGCTGGGTCGCGGAATTCTCGCAATCTTCGTGTCTGCATCTCTGTTCGCACAGGCTCCGGAAACGCCAACTTCGGGCAGCCCGCAGATCCGCGTTCAGGTCAACGAAGTCATCGTGCCGGTGACGGTCACCGACGAAAAAGGCAAGTTCGTGTCGAACCTCGACAAGGGCGATTTTAAGATCGTCGACGGAGGCCGGGAGCAGAAGATCCAGTTCTTCACCCGCGAGCGGAACCAGCCTGTTGTAATCGGGTTCCTGATGGACGCCAGCAATGCGAGCCGCATTCATTGGAAGAACTATCAGGACGCGGCGATCGAGCTGATTTACACTCTGCTGCCGAACGACAAGAAATACAGCGGCTACCTGGTTTCGTACGCCAACGAGGCTGAACTACAGGCGAACACGACAACGGATCCGGAGAAACTCGTGGAGAAGATCCGGAAGATGAAGGCCGGGGGCGGAGCGGCGTTGTATGACGCCATTTACATCGCCTGCACCAGCCGCACTCTGGTAAAGGGCGAGCCGATCGAACCCCGCCGCATTCTCGTGATCATCGGCGATGGTCATGATTCCGCCAGCAAAAAGACGCTCGACCAGGTACTCGAGATCGCACAACGCAACCTGGTGACGATTTATGGCGTGAGCACCACCGCTTACGGCTTCGGCAACGAAGGCGATAAGAACCTGGTCCGGCTGGCAGAGGAGACCGGCGGGCGAGTGGAATACCCGCTCCAGAACATTTATAAAGACGTTTCCGGATATCTCGAAACGCCGTCAGACGAAGGAAACTATGCGCTGAAGGTCGGGACGGGCGGCTATGCGTCGGCGATTTCCCAGAACATGTTCCGCGCGATCGCGGCCGTCGCCGGTGAAGTCACTACACAGTACATTCTCCGGTATGTGCCGGATGTGCCGGAGAGCGATAAAGTCTTCCGGAACATTCGCGTGGTGGTCAACTTGCCGAACGTCAAGATTCGGGCTCGTAAGGGATATTATCCTCTTAATCCTTAGGTTTCGGACGACAAGAAACATATGCCAGTGATCCCGATGCGGAGCGCGGAGTACGTCATCGTACAAGCGGCGCTGCCCGGCGGCACGGTCGAGAACGTTGGCGTTTTCCTTATAGATCCGGACACGAACACTGGGCACCTGCGCTTCCGACGCGACTGGGAAGAAATCGCCGAGGAAGAAGATGCCGAGGTGCTGCGGGAGTTGCCCGATGACCTGGCTCTCAAGATGCGCGAGATGGGAGCAGGCGAGTTACTCGCTTTTCTCGAAGACAAGGTCTCCAATACCATTCGATTGACCGAACGGGAATCGGTGGTGGTGGAAGATTGTGGTTCGGCCGCGGATCGTCTCTACCGGAAGCATGTCGCGCCGAAGGTGCTGCCCTTCCGCACTCATCTGCCTCTGTACAGTCTGCGCGCGGCAGCCGGGAAATTCGGCGAGAGCATGGAAGTGGAGCCGGAAGATTGGGTGGAAACGCCGGAGCGGCTAAGGCTCACTGAAGACATGTTCGTGGCGCATGTGAGCGGGCGGTCGATGGAACCGAAGATCCCGGATGGCAGTCTGTGCGTATTTCGCTACAACGTGACTGGTTCGCGGCAGGGCAAATTCGTACTGGTGATGAACTACGGCGAGGCGGGCGAGAACCGGTTCACGATCAAGCGTTACACGAGTGCAAAACTGAAGGGCGGGGATGGCACGTGGGAGCACGGGCAAATCCGCCTGGAGCCGCTGAATCCCGAGTACGAGGCCTGGGATCTCGATCCTGAAGATACGCGACTGAAGATAGTCGGCGAGTTCGTCGCGGTCTTAAGCGGCCCGCCGGAGGAAACGTAAATCGATCCGGCGGCGGGACAGCCGCTGGATTCTTACCGGCTGATCCACTTTGCGAAAAACCATCTCGATCCAAGGACCAGTGAGCGTGCCGTGCTCCTGCGTGGTTGTGCGGCTCCAGGCGGCGACGTGCTCACTGACCAGCGGTTGTTCGCGTGCGATGCGGTCCGTGATCTCCGGAAACGGCATCGTGACGAGTTCGGAGTTGAATCCGCGCAGATAATCGAACCCGTGCGCGCCCATGAGCCGGGCGAGCGCCTCCGGAGTGTAGCCGTACAAGTAGGGCCAACCCAACAGGTTGTTGTAGGCGAGGGCGTGCCGGTCGCGAGTTGCCTCATAGAACAGGGCGTTCGGAACGCGCGCTACGAGAATCCCGTGCCGCTTCAAGAAGGAGTGCGCGGCTCGCAATGCCGGTTTGGGATCGGCCAACTGCTCGAAGCAGTTCCAGATAAAAATGCCATCGTACTTGTTCGGGCCGAAGTGCGCTTCTTCGATCGCACCTTGCTCGGTCTTCAAGCCCAGGCTACGGACAAATTGCGTCGTGTCGCGGCCGACATCGAGGCCAACAGGCCGCCAGTTCCATTCCTCCGCAACCTGGAGGAAGGCGCCCAGGTGCGGGCCGATCTCCAGGATCTCAGCTCTCGCACGCAGCAGCGGCTCATAGGCTTCCCGCTTTTTCGCGAACGCCTCGATGTAGCGGGGCAGAACGGCGCGCATCAGGTCGGGATCATTCGGGTCCTCTTCGTAAGAACCCGCGTCGCGGACGCGTGTCTCGTCCCGGAGCAGGACGCCGCACTGGCTGCATGCCGCAACCGCCGCCGGAAAACCATGCATGAAATCGAGAAGGTCCTTGACCTCGCTGCGCTTCGGACGCCAGGTGATCCTGGAGCGGACAAACTGCTTGCGCGCGGAGATCTCCCGCGCGATGGAATGCCGCGGAACCACTTCACGAAACCTGCTTCCGCCGCACACCGGGCACGCAACAAGGGTCGCCACGCCTGTTGGACGCCCGGTTCGGGAGAAGTCGATCAACATTCAGTTTTCAAATAGCAGGGGTGCGAAACCGGTCATCGATTTCGACCTGGTAACCACTGGCGAGACGGTTAGTTTCATTCGCCATGCCGACGACGGACATGACCTCGGCGAACATTTCATCCGTCATGCCGGCTTTGCGAGCAGACGCAGTGTGCGACGCGATGCAATAGCCGCACTGGTTGGTCGCGCTGATTGCGACATAAATGAGTTCTTTGAGCAGTGGGTCGAGGGCTCCGGGGCGCATGACTTCCTTGACGCTTTCCCATGTACGGCGGAGCAGAGCCGGATCGTGGGCGAGAGCCCGCCAGAAGTTATTAATGTAGTCGGTCTGGCGGGTAGTCAGGATGTCGTCGTAGACTGCGCGTACTTCGGGAGAGGCTTGTTCATAGGAGATTAATCCGCAAGTGGCCATGCTGTGATTAAATAACAACAATTCGTCATGTCGCGATGGCTGCTCCTTCTTCTTACCTGTGGTGCCGTTTTCGGCGAAACAGATTTCATCAAAGATATTCAGCCGATCCTGAGTAAATCCTGTTTCGGGTGCCATGGGCCGAAAGCCCAGATGGGCGGGCTGCGCCTCGATTCGCGGGCAGATAAGGTCATCGTGGCCGGCAAGCCGGAAGAGAGTGCGATGTACCAGCGCGTTGCCGGAATAGGCGACCAGGCACGAATGCCGATGGGCGGGAAGCCGCTTCCGCCGGAAGAGATCGCGGTAATCAGGCAGTGGATTGCGGAGGGCGCGAACTGGCCTGAAACGGTGACAAAGAAGAAGCACTGGGCGTTTGTGCCTCCGGTTCGGCCGGGGTTGCCGGAGGTGGACGCAAAGAACCCGATCGACAAGTTTGTGCTGGCCCGGCTGCAAAAAGAAAGTTTGAGCCCGTCGCCCGAGGCGGATCGGGTGACGTTGCTGCGGCGGCTCAGTTTGGATTTGACCGGCCTGCCGCCAACGCCGAAAGAGGTGGACGCGTTCCTGGCGGACAAGGGCCCGAACGCGTATGAGAAGCAGGTCGACCGCCTGCTCGCTTCGCCGCACTATGGTGAGCGGTGGGGGCGCTACTGGCTGGACGCAGCTCGATACGCCGACTCCGACGGCTATGAGAAAGACAAGCTGCGGCAAGTCTGGTTCTATCGCGACTGGGTGATCAAAGCACTGAACCGCGATCTGCCATATAACGAGTTCCTCACCGAGCAACTCGCGGGCGATCTGCTGCCGAATGCGACTCAGGATCAGAAGGTGGCGACCGGATTCCTGCGGAACTCGATGATCAACGAAGAGGGCGGCGTGGATCCCGAGCAGTTCCGGATGGAAGCGATGTTCGACCGCATGGATGCGATCGGCAAGAGCATGCTCGGCGTGACGATTCAGTGCGCCCAATGCCATAACCACAAGTTCGACCCGTTGAAGCAGGAAGAGTATTACAAGCTGTTTGCGTTCCTGAATAACTCGCACGAAGGCTCGATTGCGGTCTATACGCCGGAAGAACAGATGAGGCGCGCCGAAATTTTCCGCAAGACCCGCGAGACCGAGCAGGCGCTGCAGCACCGCATGCCCGACTGGGAAGCCCGGATGGCGAAGTGGGAAGACAGCGTCAAGCAGAACCAGCCGGAGTGGACCGTGATCCGGCCCGAGGTGGACGATATTTCGACTGGCGGGCAGAAGTACCTGCCGATGAAAGACGGGTCTCTGCTTGCGGCGGGGTATGCGCCGACCAAGCATCGCGTGAAGCTGACTGTAAAGACCGATCAGAAAGATATTCGCGCGTTCCGGTTGGAGCTGATGATGGATCCGAACCTGCCGCTGGGGGGTCCGGGGCGCTCGATTTATGGGACAGGCGCGCTGACCGAATTCGAGGCAGAAGCGGTGCCCGCGAGCAAGCCGGATGAGAAGCCGGTGAAGATCAAGTTCGTGAGAGCGACGGCGGACTTCAATCCTCCGGAGTTGCCGCTGGCCTGGATTTACGACGATAAGTCGAACAAATGCCGCGTGACGGGTCCGGTCGACTTTGCGATTGATGGCAAGGACGAGACCGCGTGGGGAACCGATGCAGGACCTGGGTTGCGCAATCAGCCGCGCAAGGCCGTGTTCACGGCGGAGAAGCCGATCGGCTTCGATGGCGGCACGATTCTGCACATTTACCTGAAGCAGAACCATGGAGGATGGAATAGCGACGACAACCAGAATCACAATCTGGGCCGGATTCGACTGTCGATGACGAGCGCAGCCGATGCAACGGCGGATCCGCTGCCCGAAGCGGTACGCGAGATCATAACGAACGTTGCGCGCGAAAAGCGCACGGCGGCACAGACCGATACGATCTTTCGCTACTGGCGCACTACGGTGCCCGAGTGGAGAGCGGCGAACCAGACGATTGCGGAACTGTGGAAGCAATATCCGGAGGGTTCTTCCCAACTGGTGCTGCAGCAACGCGAGGATATGCGGGAGACGCATATTCTGCAGCGCGGCGATTTCCTGAAGCCAGCGAGGATGGTGGAACCGGGGGTTCCTTCCTTCCTGAATCCGCTGCCGCCGGGTGTTCCGTTGAACCGGTTGACGTTCGCCAAGTGGATCACGGACAGGAACGCACCGACCACAGCGCGATCGATTGTGAACCGCGTGTGGCAGCAGTATTTCGGGACCGGCATTGTGGCCACCAGCGAAGACCTCGGCACGCAGTGCGAGGCGCCATCGCATCCGGAACTGCTCGACTGGCTGGCGGTGGAGTTCATGGAGCGCGGCTGGAGTTTGAAGCAACTACACCGGGGGATCGTGACCTCGTCGACCTACAAGCAGGCTTCGAAAGTCACGCCGGACCTGTATGCGAGAGACCCTTACAACCGGCTCCTGGCGCGTGGTCCGCGCTTCCGCGTGGAGGGTGAGATCGTGCGCGACATTGCGCTGGCGGCGAGCGGACTGTTGAACGAGAAGGTGGGCGGGCCAAGTGTGTTTCCGCCGGCACCGGACTTTCTCTTCCAACCTCCCGTGAGCTATGGGCCGAAGGTGTGGGATGAGGAGAAGGGTCCGGAACGGTACCGCCGCGCGCTGTATACGTTCCGCTATCGTTCGGTTCCCTACCCCGTGCTGCAAAACTTCGACACACCGAACGGAGACATTTCGTGCGTGCGGCGCGCGCGCTCGAATACGCCTCTGCAGGCGCTGACCACTCTGAACGAGCCTCTGTTCCTGGAGGCGGCCAAGGCGATGGCTTTGCGCGTGCGCAAGCAGGGCGGATCGACGGACGCGGAACGAATCGGTTACGCATTCCGGTTGTGTACAGCGCGCAAGCCGACCGCCGATGAGGCGGGTGAGTTGAACGCGTTTCTTGGGAAGCAAAGGACCCGGCTGGGCGAGGATGCGGCGTGGACGGCGCTCTCGCGCGTGCTGTTGAACCTGGACGAGACGATTACGAAGGAGTAAGCGATGACAGTTGCGAGACGTTGGTTCCTGCAGCAATGCGGCATCGGAATGGGAGCGCTGGCGGCGCACACGCTGATGGCGTCGGACAATCCGCTGGCGCCGAAGGCTCCGCATTTCGCGCCGAAGGCGAAGAGAGTGATTTTCCTGTTCATGGCAGGCGCGCCGAGCCACTTGGAGCTGTTCGACAACAAACCGCAACTGGCGAAATTCGACGGGACGCTGCCGCCGGCGGACCTGCTGAAGGGGTATCGGGCGGCATTCATCAATCCGAACTCCAAGCTGCTGGGGCCGAAGTTCAAATTTTCCCGGTATGGAAAGAGCGGCGCGGAGTTGAGCGAGCTGCTGCCGCACCTGGCGAACGTGGCCGATGATATTTCGATCGTGAAGTCGATGGTGACCGATGCATTCAACCATGCGCCGGGACAGGTGCTGATGAATACGGGCTCGCAGATATTCGGGCGTCCGAGCATGGGCGCGTGGGTGACGTATGGGCTGGGTTCGGAGTCGCAGGATCTGCCGGCGTTCGTGGTATTCAGCTCGGGCAAGAAGGGCCCGAGCGGAGGCAACTCGTGCTGGGGCTCCGGGTTCCTGCCGACCGTGTATCAAGGCGTGCAGTTCCGAGGCACGGGCGATCCGGTGTTGTACCTGTCGAATCCGGAAGGGGTCGATAGCCAACTGCAGAGAGAGTCGCTCGATTCGATCGAGAGGCTGAACAAGATGCGCCTGGATACGGTGGGCGATCCGGAGATTGCAACGCGGATCAACTCCTTCGAGATGGCGTTCCGGATGCAGTCGAGCGCTCCGGAGTTGATGGATCTGTCGAAGGAACCCGCGCACGTGCTGGAGATGTATGGCGCGGAGCCGGGGAAACCGTCGTTTGCGAACAATTGCCTGCTGGCGAGGCGCCTGGTGGAAAGAGGCGTGCGGTTTGTGCAGTTGTATCACGAAGCGTGGGACCAGCACGGAAACCTGGTGAAGGACATCAAGATCAACTGCAAGGACACGGACAAGGCCTGCGCGGCGCTGGTCAGCGATTTGAAGCAGCGAGGGATGCTGGACGACACGCTGGTGATCTGGGGCGGCGAGTTCGGGCGCACTCCCATGGTGCAAGGCGGGAGCGACGGGCGAGACCATCATCCGAATGCCTTCACGATGTGGATGGCAGGCGGCGGCGTGAAGGCGGGGCTGACGCTTGGCGAGAGCGATGAGCTCGGATTCAACGTGACCAAGGACAAGGTTCACGTACACGATCTGCATGCCACGATCCTGCACCTGCTCGGATTTGACCACACTAAGCTGACTTACAAGTTCCAGGGGCGGAATTTCCGGCTGACGGATGTACATGGGAATGTTGTGAAGGAACTGCTGGCTTAGCGCAGGGGCAGCCTCATTTGAAGCACCGCCAGGTGGCGAGGGCCAACGACAGGAGCAGGTCATCGTGCGTTTGGCCCTCGGCTGAGTACGTGTCGTGGCCTTTGGATGTGAAGCGAAGGCGGAAGGCCCGGAATTCTTCCCGGAAATCTTCGAGCGCGGGGAGCGTATGCGGGATGCGGATCGCGTCGTCCTCCAGCATCAGATGCAGGCGGCTCATCAGATCGCGCTTGGGGACGCGCTGCGTATCCCCGTAGGTGGAGACGTGATCGGCACCAGTGATGGTGATGGGGGTGATGACGCATTGCGGCCGGGCGTTGCGTAACATTTCCACAATCGGCGAGCCAACGGCGGTGGCATCGACGACCAGTTCGATATTGCGGATCCTGGTGGCCCCTCTGAGCTTACCGATCAGTTCCACGACCTGATCGACGACCTGGTGAAACGGCGTTTGCAGAGGTAGCCTCTGCATGTGGCGCACGCGATGCTGCCACGATTCCGGAAAGGTGAGATAGAGCGGATCCCGGACCGTGCTGACGAGGCGAAGACTTTCGACCACGGTGATAGCGGTGTAATCCTGCGCCTGGCCGATGTCCAGACCGAGGTAGAAATCGCGGGCGATGGTTTCGCGCGGATAGGAGTTCAGTGTCTGGGACGTGGGTGCCGACGTCGCGGTGTAGAAGGGATCGAGCGAGCGGTCGATGGCGCGCTCCAGCAGAGCTTCAGGGAAATAGGCGCCGGAGGAATCGAGAAACTCGCAACCGTACTCCTGGCGGAAGATGATTTCGGGGAGGCTTTGGCGCTGTTCCTCGAGAAATCCGGGTGAGATGCGCGGGCACTGCTCGCTGGGAGCAAAGAAGCGTTCCCAATTCCGGGAGGAAGCCCATTCGCGGTAGAAGAAGCCACGGCGGCCGTTGGGCGTGCTGAGCAGAATCAGCGTTGGATTGTTGAGCGCGAGCATGGGGGAGACGGCGAAATAGAGTGCGTCCGGGATGCGGGCGGCCTCATCGAGGATGAGCAGGTCCGGGGTGAAGCCGAGGATATTGTCCGACTCGGGAGGCAGCGAGAGGATGCGAGCGCCGTTGGGAAGGAGGAGCGAATCGGGGTTCATGCCATCGCCGGAGCGGCGGATTTCGAGGCGCGACAGGAAGCGGCGGATGTTCCATAGGAGGATATTGGCCTGCCGCTGGGAGCGCGAGAAGATCAGGGTTTCGCTGCCCGGGTGAGTGAGGGCGAAGTGAAGGGCACGGGTGGAGACGGTGAAAGTCTTGCCGGCGCGGCGGCCCATGCAAAGGATGATGCGGCGGGCTTGGCTGCGAAGGATCGAGCCCTGGATGGGATCGGGCGAGAAGTCGAGGCAGGATGTGGCGAAGGAGACGGGATCGGCGGGGACACCTCCGGCTTCGGATTGGTGCTCCTGCTCCAGGGCGGCGGTCAAGGGCGTCCAGTCCAGATTGTCGTTTGTCCGTATCATCGTTTGTGCGGGCAGAGCCCGGGCTTGTGCCTGGCGTCCTGCGCGAGATTTGACCGCGTTTTCAAGCTGCCATGACCTGCTCCGGGGGTATGGAATCGTAGGAAGGGAGCGTCATGGACGGAAGGACAGCGGCCCAAAGCACGCGATCGGAGGCAGTTCGGGAAATTGGCGTAGGGGGCGGGGTTGATTGCGCAGCACTTCTAGGTTCGTTTTCCGACTTTTCCGGGGATTGCCGGGCGGGCTTAGCTCCGGCATTGAAGCGGGGGCCCTGGAGATCCTTGAGTTCGGAGAGCAGGCGCTGCTGGGTGCGCTGGAAGCGCTGAATGAGGCGGCTGTGTTCCCGGAAGGCGCTGCCTTTGGTGCTGAGGCAGTGGTGAAGAGCGAGGGACATCCGCAGGTCATGTGAGATGCCGTCGGGGTTTTGGCCGGCGATGCCGGAGGCCTGGTTCGACATTTCGATTTCGAGAAAGTATTCCTGAGCAGCCTCATAGCGATCCATGCGCCAGGTGTTCTCGATGAGTTGTTCCACGATTTGGACTTCCTGCCGGCCGAACGGCTGGTGGCAAAGGAGCATTTCGGCGCGGAACTCGTCGTATTTAGCCTGGTCCTCCGTGGAGAGGACGGGCGAGCGCTTGGCATACAAGCCATGTTTCAAGGAATTCGCGGCCGAGCGGGCGCGACCTTCATCGGTTTTGGGGCCTCCGAGTTTGCCATTTTCGCGGGAGGCGAGGATGCGTTTATCTGAGGACATATCATTTTTCTCCAGTTCGGAAGGAGCGCGCCCGGGCGCGGAACCTTTCGTATTTTGAGGATAAGGAGGTGAGGTGTGTGGAAAATGGGGGAAAGGCGGGAAGTTATTGGAAAGATTGAGGAGAAAAAGTGAGGATCGGTGTGATGGCCGGGGCGGAGGCCGCCCGGAACTCGCCGGGCCGGCAGGCCGGCGCCTTGTTAATTGTCGAGAGGAGAGATGGAGAGGGTGACGTGGACTTGTCCCCCAATTTGAGACACCCAGTTGAGACTCAAAATCCATCGAAAGGAGAACTGAGTTATGGGATTGTCGCGAAGGCAGTTCACTAAGGAGTTCAAGCTGGTCGCAGTGAGGCGACTGGAGCAGGGAGTATCCATTGCCGAGGCCGGCTTCTAACGGTACCAGGCTGGCGGCGGGCCCGCTTCGGATCGTCACATGGATTTGCGAGACGATATCCAGCAAATCGCCTTGGAATGGCCCAGCTACGGCCGGCCTCGCATCACGCAAGAGCTGACACTTCCACATCTATTCGTTCCCTCGCTGCCGAACCAAGTGCTGCTATCGCTGCGGTGCAACGACGAACTGTTACCGACCTAGGTGTGGTGCGAAATCGCACTCCATCCGGAACCCTGCAATCACCCCAATACGAGGTGGCGGTTTGACCCTCACAAGCAGTTCTCGAGGATTCCTACGATCTCCGCCATCGAGATCGTCCCCGAGACCGGCCCCATATCGGTGCGCTTCGATGTGGCCGGTACTTACCTCGCACCAGGTCAGAGCTATTCATTTCGCAAATCGGTCGTCGGCACTTCGAACGACTCGGTCACTTGGACCATCAGTCCGAACGTAGGCTCCATCTCGCAAACCGGTGTCTATACAGCACCATCGAACATCACCCAGCAGAACGTGACTGTCACGGCCACTAGTCAGTCTGACCCGACCAAATCTGCATCAGCGGTTATCACTCTGCTTCCACCGGGCGCCATCTTCCCGGGCATTCGCTATAACATCGGCGGGCCCCAGTACACCGATTCGTCCACCCAGATATGGACCGCCGATACGACTTCCTTTGCCGGCATCTATTACTCAACTACGAGCGCCATCGCGAATACCGCAACTCCGACACTGTATCAGACAGAGCGCATCCAGGACACGCCTAACGGCTTCCCATTTGACTTCGTCTTCCAAGTCCCCAATGGCACCTATTCGGTCAAACTCAAGTTCGCCGAAATCGCATACAACAATCCCGGTGATCGAGTCATGAACATCTACGTGAATAATAAGCTCGTGGATGCCGGCTTCGACATCCTCGCGAAGGCTGGCGGCGCAAACACGGCGATTGACCGCATCTACAACGTGGACGTGACCGACGGGCGCGTTTACATCACGCTCATTCGCGTAAAAAATCCCACCAAGATATCGGCGATCGAAATCAAGCCAGGAGCAACACCGGTCCCGGTCACTCTCAACCCGCCGGCTACTCTCTTGCCTACGTCGCAATCGCTCCAGTTCACGGCCACGGTTCCAGGCAGTAGCAATCAAGCGATCACTTGGTCGATCTTCCCGAATCTGGGCACCATCAGCGCCGCCGGATTCTACACACCACCGGCAACGGTCGATCCGGCAAATGCCTCGGTGACCGTGACCGCCACAGTCAACTCGAACCCGCCAACCTCTGGCACGGCGAGCATCTATCTCACGAATAATGTTCTGAACTCCGGATGGACCAGCACAGCCATTGGCCATTCTTACAGCGGGGCTACGGCCGGCATGAGCCCGATTCCGGCAGTGACGGTTGGCGGCCCAGGCGACGGAGTGGGCACCGGCACCACGGACTCATTCCAGTTTGTTTCCACGGCCATCAGTGGCGACGCCACACTGCTAGCCCGTATCAGTGCTATCGCGAATCCGCGAACTGGCGGCTATGGCGGCCTGATGTTCCGCTCCGGCACCGATCCCAACGCCGCCACTGTCTCCATCGGATTGTCCTCATTAAACGGCAGTCTACGGGCAATTTCTCGCACCACTGCCGGAGCGAGCCCGATCATTACCACCGCTGGCACAACGGCAACACCGACCTGGCTGAAACTGACGCGGAGCGGTTCCATGATCACCG
Source organism: uncultured Solibacteraceae bacterium (assembly GCA_964464925.1). Classification (GTDB taxonomy): domain Bacteria; phylum Acidobacteriota; class Terriglobia; order Bryobacterales; family Bryobacteraceae; genus CAYXLI01. The sequence goes on from CAYXLI010000007.1 coordinate 49,786, forward strand.
CGTCCACCTCGCCGGATGGTGCAACCTGGACCGACGTCTACTCAACCTCTGCACTCGGGTCCGCCACCCTGCAGGCCGGATTTGCGGTGGCGGCCGGTGAAGCGAATCAAGTCACCACCATCACGTATGACAACTGGGTGCTTGCGCAAGGCCCGCAAGTCACAATGCGAGTGGTGCCTCTGAACCAGAACGCCACGACTGCTGGCGGGCGAAGTACCTATCAGGTCAACGTCTCTGCTCTGAACGGCTTCTCTGGAAGCATCAACTTCTCTTTGCTCGGATTACCGGCCAACGCAAGCTACACCATCTCACCTCAGTCTCTTAGTGGCTCAGGGAGTGTCACTCTCACCGTCGTTGCCTCTCCAGGTGTGAAGGCGGGAGTGTACGCACTCACACTGAATGCCAACGGACCCAGCAATCCCACCGCCCCGGCCACTCTCGTGATCGGCACGACGGCCACCGGTAGCTTACCGCCCAATTTTGCATCCAACAACATAGGCAACTCGCGGGTGGGCGGCCCGGTGACCTACGCCAACGGGGTCTTCGCGCTCAACCCCCCGCCTGGCAACATCGACGGAGTTTCGGACGCGTTCCAGTTTGCCTCCCAGCCTCTCAGCGCAGACGGAGCCGTAGTCGCCCGTATCACTGGCGTTCAGAATCCCGACTACCAGACCAAGTACGGCGCCATGCTCCGCACCGATCTCACCCCCAACGCCGCCAACATGTTTGTTGGAGTCTCTCCGCTGGACAGCACGCTTGTCATGCAGGCGCGCCTCTGCCAGGCGTGCCAGACCACGAATACACCCGGACCGGCGATCGGGCTGCCGTACTGGGTGAAGCTGGTCCGCAGCGGCGCGACCGCAATCGCGTTCTACTCTCCCGACGGCCTTACGTGGACACAGATCGGCGATCCGCAGACCATCTTCGCGGGTGCGCCTATCTACGCGGGCGTTGCGGCAACGCGAGACATCTCCGGCTTGAACCCCAGCATCACGTTCGACAATGTCTCGGTCTCGGTCCTCGTGCCTGATTTCTCCGTCCGCATCGCACCCGATTATCATGCAATCGGTCAGGGCGGTTCTGCGATCTACACGACGAATGTGGATGGCATTAATGGATTCAACGCCGCGACTGTGCTCAGCTTCTCCGGCATTCCTGGAGTCACGCCTACGTTCTCGCCCTCTAGCGTGACTGGACCGGGTGCCAGCACGCTCACGCTCGATACCGCGTCGAACATCACACCGGGCAATTACGTCTTCACCGTCACCGGACAGAGCGGCACGGCAACGCACACGGCGAGCGCGACCCTGATCGTGAACCAGTTCGGGCTGAATCCGCCCTCGATCAGTTCGATGACGCCCGCGACCGGAAGCACCGCCAGCGGCACGCTGAGTTTTTCCGCTTCCGATCCCAACGGTGCGGCCAACATCACCTGGATGGAGGTGCTCATCAACGGCACGCTCGACGGAGCCGGAGCCTGCTATGTCCATTACGACCGCACCTCCGGAGTCCTGTTCATCCGAGACGACAGTATCGCCGACTGGTCCGATGCCGGCCTGATCGGCACAGCCGGCGTCATCCAGAACAGCCAGTGCTCTATGGATCTCGGCGCTTCTACGGTTTCTGCGACCGCCACGGCCGTAACCCTGAATCTCGCATTGACCTTTAAGGCTGCAGCGTTCTCCGGAGCCAAGACCGTCTGGCAATCCGCCGGAGGTGATGAGTTGAACAGTGGTTGGCAGCAGGTCGGCTCCTGGACGATTCCGGCGCCGTCCGGCACTTTGCCGACGGGGTGGAAGGTTACGTCAGTCGGCAACACCTATTCCGGCGGCGGATCGACCTACGCGTCCAATGCTTACACGGTCTCCGGTCCAGGCGACCGCATAGGCGACCCGTCTGACTCCTTCCAGTTCGCGTATGTGCCTTTTAGCGGCGATGTTGTCTTCGTTGCACGCCTCGCTTCCGTGCAAAATGTAAGAGCCCAGAGCAAGTACGGCATCATGCTGCGGGAGGGCGCCACGCCGACAGATACCAACGTATTCCTTGGAGTCGGCCCCGGAGGTTCGCTCATCCTCCAATGGCGTCCACGCACCGGCGGAACCGCAACAATCGTGACCGGTCCGACCATCAACACGCCGGTTTACTTGCGCCTGATTCGCCAAGGGACAACCGTCTTCGGGTACTATTCTTTTGATGGCGTCACGTGGCAACTCGTAGGCTCTGCAACAAACGTTTCGCTACCGGCAAATGCCTATCTCGGGTTCGCCGTGGAGAGCGGCGAGGTTGGACAGGTCACCGCTGCCACTTTTGACAATACTGCCGCGGGTTCCTTGCTCCAGGTCGCACCTCCTTCCATCACTCCATCGCCTGGCACTTATGCGACAAGTCAAAATGTGATGATCACAACCGCGACCTCAGGTGCTTCAATTCGCTATACAACAGACGGAAGCACACCGACGGCAACCGCGGGGACGCTGTTTTCCAACTCCATTTCGGTGTCCTCGACGACGACGATTAAGGCTATCGCGTATGCACCGGGAATGGCCGATAGCCCTGTGACCTTGGCGACCTACAGCATTGTCCCGCCACCGCAGATTACGACGGTGTATCCGGCTTCAGGCGTCGCCGGTACGCAGGTCACAATCAGCGGTACGGGTTTCGGAGCAACCCGCGCAAGCGGGGGAGCATGGTTGGGCAGCACCTTCGGCGCGGTTGTGAGTTGGAGCGACACGCAGATTGTGGCAACCGTCGCTTCGAACGCACGGTCGGGAACGGCGCAAGTCCGGCAATACGGGGCATGGTCGAACTCGCTCCCGTTCAACGTCGCTACGGCAACGATCACAAGTGTTTCGCCGGCAAGCGCTGCTCCTGGTACGCCAGTGACCATCACGGGAACCGGATTTGGCGGGACACAAGGCAGCGGTCAAGTTTGGTTAGGCTCGCTGAACGGCATTGTGCAAAGTTGGAACGATACGCAAATCGTGGCGGTCGTGGCGAGCAGGTCCGTGTCGGGGAAGGCACTGGTGCTGCAGGGTGGCGTAATGAGCAACGGAGTCGCCTTCACAGTCAACACTCTTCTTTTACAAAGCATAAGTCCTGCATCAGCAAGCCCAGGCGCTTCCGTTACGATAACGGGAACGGGTTTTGGTGCGTGGCAAGGTACCGGGAGTGTCCTGCTCGGCAGCACCATGGGTTCAATTGTGAGCTGGAGTGACACGCAGATCGTTGCCCAAGTCGGGGCGAACACCCTCAGCGGTGTGGCGCGGGTCCAACAGAACGGAGCGTGGACCAATGCGCTTACCTTCACCATCACAGGTACAACGGTAACGCTGCAACCGAACGTCCTAACTCTCGGTGTCGGCGACACGCAACCGATTCAGGCGCTCGGGTCGAATGGACAGCCGGTCTCCGGCCTAACTTGGGCTTCGAGCGATGCCAGCATCATCCAACTCTCAAGCGCCGACCCGCCCATCCTGACGGCTTTGGTTCCAGGCCGCGCCACCATCACCGCCGGCGGCGCATCGGCCGACGTGACTGTGGTCTCCGGTCCTCTTCCTCTAGGCACGACGCTCTGGTCCGTGCCCGGGACGTACGCTCGAATGATTCCGGCGGTGCCGAGCCCGACTGGCGTTGCCGACCTATTCGCCTTTCAAAGCGACGGGACGGTGAAGGCCATTACCAGTGACGGCGTAACGGTATGGACAGCGGACGCCAGCTATGCCCTGGGGCCCTACAGCACCATCCTGCCGGATTTCCAAGGAGGCCTGGTCCTCGCAACGTGGAATGGAAGCGTTTATCACCTTTATCGGTTGGACGGGTTGACCGGTCAACGCCTGGACTACAATGTCGGAAGCAACTTTTTCTACAACGTGAGGGTGCATCCCGACGGCACCCTTTTTGCTATTGTCGAAAACAGCCAATCCTCTCAAGTTGTGGGCCTCGATCTCGTCACGGGTGCCGAAAAGTTCCGCTTCTCACCACCTGGCCTTTACACTTACGCCGACATGATCATCGCCGGCGATGGGTATGCGTATTTGCCCTACCAAGGAGGATCAGTATCAGGCAGCACCCCTAATTATATGAGGCTCCTCCAGGTCGGCAGCGACGGGAGCAGCCGGGTGATTAACATCCAGGAACGGACGTCTGACAGTCTCGTTCATTTTGACTGGCCCGACGATGGCACCGCTACTCCAGCATTGATCAGTAACGGCGCCGATGGTGTAGTGCTTTCCTGGCTGGAATGGAACGTTACAGGCTCCGCCCCAGATTTCCGTGTACAGAAGGTTTGGCATATGGCAGTTGTGAGCAGCGGAGGGGGAGTAACGATGACAGACGGTCCGCTGGTTGCCGGCCAGGATCAGATCCCAATGGCTCCGGTGCTGCAGCGCCAGGATGGCACCTTCGTCGGCATGGCATGGATTGGCCGGTGGGAGGACAGTTACTCACAAATGACCAAATCCATGGCTGCCTTCGACGCAAGCGGCAACGTGCTCTGGAGCGTCCCAAACGAGGAACCGCTGACGGCGACCGAGGACGGCGGGGTGCTCGGGAAGTCAGGGATCGTATATGATGCCAATGGGAATGCGACTGGCTCCACTAATTCGTTGACATCTTCTTGGATGCAAGATGTATATCGCCTTGGTTCTGTCAACAAAGTTGTTGAGATCCCACTGGCAATCGCCCAAAGTTGGTGGCCGTTCAGAGGGGGGAATCGTTCCCAAAACAACTCGGCTATAAAGCACGAATGGTACCCTAGCCTCAGTCATTGTACAAGCACTCCAGGATGTATCGGTACCCATGAAGCAATCTACAACGCAGTTTCCGACCTTATCGTCAGGCTCTCCGATCCGACTATATCAGCATTGGCTCAAGCGCAGGTATTCAATAAGGTGGGAAACGGTCTGACAACGCAAAGATTTATTGATTATATCAGGAGTAAGAGACCTGCCTTTTATGACGCGACCCGCTCTAGTTATTGCGTGGATGCTTTGACAGTCCCTTTGATGCGCCATTTTTGTTCTGATTTCAATATCTTGTTGACATCGGTGGCTGAGTACTTCAGGAACAACCCCGACAAGTATGCGCTGACAGGAACTCCAAGTACCCCTTTACTCACGTTTATTAGACCGAAATGCATTTTGTATGACAATCTAGGGAGGAACCTCGGGAATGAGGGCACGATATTCCATGAGGCCCTACACGGGTTTACGGGCCGATACGATTTAGATCTTGAGACCGTCCTCGGCGCTGGCGGAACCGGTATAACGCAATATTTGCGAGATACAGTGCTGAAGCAATCGCCAGGGCTAAACTCAAACATCCTATGTCCTCCTGATTATTGATGCCGTTTGGCATGAGCTTGGTTGCGTGATAACGTGGTCCCTCGAGGCAACACGGATGCTGGACGGCACGTCAGGCGGTAAAGCCTGGCCGATACGTAGCAGGGAATAGACCGGAGTGTCGAATGTACTATGCATGGGTCGCCTCCTCACCGGCGGCCAAACTTCTTCTCGTTGTCATCGGTGGAATCGTTTTGACCGCCATTATGCGGTTTGCGAGATTGGCATTCCGCCTTCATCCATGGATGAAGCGCCGAACACTTGTGCCAGAAGACATGGCGAAGGGGAGGGCCGCCCCAAATCTCATTGCGGCATTTGCGCTCGGTAGCTGGTCGCTATGCGATAAGGTGCTACCCAAATGCATCGACGCCGGAGTTCCGGCGGACCCATCAGGCAAAGACAGAGTCATCGCCATGTTGCGTATGTCAGAAAGCAGGTTTGTCTACCTCTGGGAGTCATGCAGCGCTGACGTAGAATCAGGCAAACGAGCGAGCCTGCTCCTGCTGCTCCTCTCGGTCCCTCTGGTGGGTTTTAACATATTCAGCACTTACCTCTGGTTTTGCGAAGGGCGCCATGTTTCAGCGTATTGGTGTTTGTTCGAAATGGTTCATCACCAGGTCTCGTTGTTCGCATTTGGTGTGTGGCTCTCCGCAATGGTGTATTTCATGTCAAGTGTCTTCGAGCGGCTGCTGAGTAAGCGGAAAGCATCCTGGAACTACTTCTGTTCGCGACTAAATGATGGAAATGGGAATAGTGGACAGGCTGAGTAGTTACGATGCGTTGATGGCCTATGCCAGCTACGGTCAAGGCTTCATCAACGGAGAACTGAAGAAAATCAATATATTCGCTGATTGTTATGCTCCGGGCCGGGTGGACAGCGCAGAGGGAATAACTCTGAGTCATTGGATCACGCTGCCGCGGGAAACTCAACAGAGAAGTCTCGGCGCGCCTACTGTACCTCGACACCAGGATGTAGAGGCATTGATCTTCCATGAAGCTCTTCACGGATGGACGGGCCTCAGCGACATCGACCTCGAAACGAGATTCTTGGGACCTAATACAATGACCCATTTCAAGGCTTCCCGGTTGAGGCTCAGATCGGCGACCAACTGTTTTAGCCGGCGATTTTCCTCTTCCAGGTCCTTCACCTTCTTCAGGTCATCTTTGGCTAGTCCGCCATACTTCGCCCGCCAGGCATATAGCGTGTGCTTACTGATCCCCAACTCCCGGGCCACCTCTTCCGCTTTCCGTCCAGCTTCCACCTGCTGGATGGCCTTGTGCATCTGTTCTTCGCTGAACTTGCTCTGTTTCATCTGCCCCTCCTGATCCTCGTTCGTTGTAGTTTACGCTGGATCAGTTTTCCGGGAGCAGGTCACATCCACTAATGCGGCGAGCATTCCGCGAACATTGAACAACACAAACCGGCTTTGGTGTATTCTCATTCAGAACTTAAGACTCGCACGTAAGGAGGTTTTCATGCTATTAAACTTCGAGCGTGGCCCGATGAGATCGAGGATTGTTCTGGCAGTTGTCTACGCAATTACGGTAATCCCGCTTTTCGACTATTTTGATGGTCTCTACGGCGGCGAACCCATCCACGGTGACATGACGCTTATACACACTGCGACCGCGGGTGCGATCCTGTTTGCGATCGCCTTCTTGGCATCGCTATTAGCGTTGCGTGTTGGCCTGGTTTGTGGCTTTGCGGCTTGTATTTTGTCGTGGCCGTTTTGGGGGTTCCATTTGATCATGTTCATTTGGATGGCGGCAGGAGGCGCTCTGCACCATGACTGGGAAGAAGCCCTGGCATCCCTTGTATTACTTATACTCTCAACCGTCTACACTGTCGTTCAATTGCAATTGTGGTTTCGAGCATCCAAGAAAACGCCCCGGTAGTTTGGAAAGTTTTGCGCCACCCTATGATGCCACGCGCTTCAATGCCGGTGGACATGAGCTTGGCGGCATGATAACGTGGTCCCTCCGACGTGCGCCGGTTCGAGAAACGCCGTGAAGCTTTGTCGCGAATATTCGCGATGAGGCAAAGCTTTTGCCCAAGCGCACATTGCCGAAATCCTTGGAATAACGCGTCAGCAATACTTGATCCTGTAGCGAATGGGACGTCATTGCCAATGCCCCTCTCGGATCGACTGAAGGGCGGTTTTCACTAGCGGCGTGCGCCGTCCTTGTGTCTTCCGGACTTATTCATGAACCCTGATGGAAGTACAACCAGTTTCCCGGTTTCTAAGCTCTTAGAGAATCGTAAATGAAAACCTCGATTCGGCGGGTAGCCCAATCTGTCATGATCGCGACTCTTTTAGTGACGTGTGCCTCAGGTATTTACGCCCATAGGTTGCGCCGCCGTGCGGATGATATGCTCGGTGCCGCGTACGAACTCTCGCTAAGACGGGACCCGCCGACAATTCAGGATATTCGGCAACGATTCGGGACGGCGCTGAAGCAGCAACATCCTTGTACCAGCGACGGTTGCGGGTATGAAGTCTCGATTTCCAATCAAGTCCTGGCAACAACCCGTTTAGTTCCGTACAGTGCTTTAACATCATATTTCTGGGTAAGAGATGGTGTTGTTGATCATCATCGACTGGAGTTCTGGACGATGGCTAAGCCGGACTGGATGGTCCTGGCGTATGTTGCAGTTCGATACTGCGACAGATGTGACACTTTGACGATTAGCCCTTCAGAAGACTCACATCAATGGAGTACAACCGGCTCAGTTGAGGTCGGATACCGTTCGTCCGTCGGCAACAGGCGAATTGCGTTCGCACTGAACACCCCATGCCTGACCGGATTCCGGGCGTGTGGCAACATCGCGGAGATATTTCCGACCTTATGGCGTGAAACCACAGACGGAACCATAATCTGCCGCATTCCGAACCATGACGGAACCATCGAGGATCTCACACCCTCCCGGTGAAGTGCCTCCTGCGGCAATTGAAACCTTCGTCAGACAGAAGTATATTTGGGAATTAGCTACTTCCAGCAACAAGGCCTGTGGCGCCCGTCCGGTTCTACCGCAACCGCGAATATCTCAACGTGGATGAGTACAGATTGCACCTGCACGCCAGGGAATCCAACGATACAGACGTGTCAACCTAATACAGCAACTTGGTGAAATTATGAAGCAGCTATATCTAATTCTGGCAGCCTTGCTCGCCGGTTTCTTTGGCGGCCTCCTGGGTACCCGCGTCGGCCACAGCCGGGACCAAAACCCCGAGGCGGTAGTACGTGCCCGCAGCTTCGAACTCCTGGACGAACGCGGACAGATGATCTCTTTTTGGGGCGTGGATCAGGGGCAGAATGCTGTCTTAGCATTCGGAAGCCGCGGGCTTGCGCCCGGTGGCGATCGCCCACGCAATACGCCCCCCGGACTATCGAACCCCGATAACCAACTGGCTGCGATCGGGTTGCTGGGCGAGGACAGTCCAATGCTGAAAATGAGAGGAGCGGATGGCAAACCTCGCGTGAAAATGCTGCTCAGTACGGATGCCAAACCTGTACTCGTTATGGGAGACGAGAAGGGCCCGAAGGTATCCCTCGGCGTTGAGCAGAGTGATACTCCGGGGCCCGAGGATAATAACTGGGCTTTGATGTTTGCCCAGGAAAGAGCCAGGATAGGCATGGGCATTGAGAAGGAGGGTGGCCAGACGTATGTTCGAGGAGTGTTCTTCATAGCTAGAGATAAAATCAAGCTCGAATAAGACCTGCCCGTCAGTTCCGCAGAGGCCGTCTCAGCCTCCTCTGCTCAGGAAGGGATGTGCGGGCGGGCAATCATGACTAGGACTCTTGTTACGTGTTCGGCAATCGCCTTCATCGGATATGGCCTGAATATGCGTTCCGGATTTGCGGAGTGCCGGCCCCCGGCCTACCGGAAAGGGTACGTCTGGGAAGACAAGCCATCAAGCGTCATGCTGAATATCAGTGTTAAGAAGAACGATCTTGCTCCCGGCCGGTTGGTGTGTCTAGCGGCGGCGCTGAGACGCCATTATTCAAACCGCAGTCAGGTCGACGTTCTGATCTTTACGAGCCAAGCGGCAGCGAAGCACTACACCGGACCCTTCGTAGGCGATTCGCCGTTTCCTCGAAAGAACTGGTCTCTGGAAAACCACGCGCGCTACTTTTTGGACGCCAAGAAGAATGAGGAATACATCGTTCTCATGCCCTGGGGCCAAAACCGGACATTCGAAACCAGGATAATGTTGCCGGCGGCTACGGTTCAGCGCTGTACGCTTGAGTTCGCGGTTCGGTGTGTGCTTGCGATGGAACGCGTTGACTATCCGTTTAACGCTCTAAAGGCAAAGGTCATGGGCTCGGTCGAGCTACGCGGACGAATTCGTCCGGATGGAATTGTAGGAGACGTACAGCCCATCGTTGCCGAAGCGTCTCCGGCGGGAGAGGAGAAATTGCTTGTTGATTCTGCCCTTCAGAACCTCGCAACCTGGAAGTTCGAAACAGCGCCCCACACGGACACGTTCCGAGTGATCTATTCATACGTCATCGAGCCTGGCGTCGCACGAACCAGTACAACCGTTTCTTTACAATCGCCCGGTACCATTCAGATCAAAGCAGTTTCTTACGAATAATGATCTCGCCAAGCGCCAAACTGAAGCAGTCCGGTGTCTAAAAGCAATGGTGATCTTCAGTGAGCAAAGTGCATGATTCAATTCCATTAAGGAAAACGTTAGACACAACACTCTTCTTCTGCACAGCTATCCTTACAAGTTCAGCTTTAATCGCCAGACTTGGCCAGTTCGGCACGAGACAGATGCCGGTCAACGGATTAGCTCCGGCTGAGATCATCCTCCTGTTAAGCCCGCTCGCTTTCATCGTGGGGGCGTCGACCGTGCGCAACCGCTCACAGTTAGGATATTTTGCCGCTATCTCGGGTGGAGTTATTGGACTCGCAACGTTTGCTTGGACGGAGTTTTCCAATTTGGACTGGGGCAATTCCTGGATCATGCTCAACGTCCCGGCGGCCCAGGAAACACCAGCCTGGAGTCGCTATAGGACGGCGGGAGCGTTGTCGATTCTATCTGTACTTTTGACTCTGATTTCACTATCGATTGCCCTTTTCCGTGTCGAGTGGCGGCCATTGAGGGTGATGTCGTTGACCACCGTAAGGCGCGCACTGTTACTATCGACGATTTGTTTGCTCAGTCTCGGCATTTGGTTCTTGATCTCCGCTTCGCCGTATCGGATTGCCGGGATCGTCCATGGTGGTGGAGCGCCCGATTTGGCAATACTGCGCATCGAGAAGCACGGACTTCAATTCGTCGAAAACCGCATAACCGTGCTCCAAGATGGAAAATATTTTGTATGGAAAACCCAAAGAACACTATTCCAATACCGTTTTACTGGTCAAGGTGGATATGGTGTGTTGCCGCCTGAAATTGCATCGCGGGCATTTCATCTCGCTCGAGGCATGGCGAGTTTAACACCAACGCCGAGGCCAACACCTCTACGGGCTTGGGATGCCGAAGGCTGGTATGTACTCGGCTCAAACCTGTTGGTTGCGTTCGCCAATGAACAAGGCTCATCACCTCCGAGCGAGGTAATTAGGCTATTTGATGCAATTACAAAGCTGGCCTTTATTCAAGAATATAACGGCGAGAGTGGTCGGGATGTTTGTCTAGGATTTTGTTATGACCCTATGGCGGCGCTTGGCTTCGCTTACAAGAACTACCATTGTGGTCAGAAGCCAAGTGGGACGGTGTGCCCTTCGTCCTGACGCCCCCGGCACATTCTTTGCAGAGATCTAATTGATCGCAACGAATGGCTACAACAAGAGCTGCGTTCGCTACTCCGGGATAGCTCACTTTGGCACGTGTGGGACCGCCCAATTCGCGCAAATATCGAAACAATCCGCTGACCTGCCCCGAAAAACCGTCCTAAGATAAATACGAAGTTAGCTTACTGACCCGGCCCGGAAAACTGATCCAAACCGTAACTGGGATCGGTACGGCAACACCGCGCCTCGCAGGCTGATGCTAGCGAATGGCGACCGTGATGGGCTGCTGCGAATTGTCGTTCGAACCGATCTTCAGCACAACGGGCTGCGGGCCGGAAGCGACGCCATCAGGCACGACTGCATTGATCTGGAGCATGCTCCACGAACTCTGACCGCCCATCGTGCCGGCATACAGGATCTTGGCGGGTTGGCCGCCGATGGTCAGCGACACAGGTTGCGTAGTGAAGTTTTCACCGAACAGGAACACGTCGCTTTGCGGAGGCGGCGTCCAGACGCCCATGCCCGTGGCGAAGATCTCCAGAATCGTTCCGGGCGCGGCGGGATTGCTTGAGCTGTTGTAGGTGAACTGATTGCCGGAGCCCAGTTGCAGGATCGCGCCCTGTCCGGCTCCGGTTTGCGTGGCGGTGAAGATTCCGGGTGAGGTGTCCTGCAGAGGAACCGTGAACGCCGCCGAGACCATATCGAAGCGCTGCACAACCACCTGTGCACTCGGCTGGCCCGCAAGCGCGAACGGCACAATGGCATTGATCTGATTGGGGCTGACGTAGCGCAGCGGCGCAGCGATGCCATTGAAGGTCACGCTTGTGTTGGCGACCGAGGTTGGATAAGAAGCTGTCGCATCGTAATCGGTCGTTAGCGTCGGGCCAGTCAGGTGCGAGCCGAGAATCGTGACCAGCGCTCCTGGAGAAAGGCCAGGTTGCAGGGAAGCGGAGTTGAGCACGGACTGGATGCCGGGAACCGGCTCTGCGGGAACTCGCAGTCGCACCTCGGTTGAGTCCGTCATAGGCGGGTTCTGATCGACCGTCGAGAAATTAACACGCAGGCTGTAGGTGATGCCGGGCTTCATTTGAGCCACCACGCTCGGGTTCATTCCAATCTGCACGGCTGCCGGTGTTATTCCGCTCGATGGAATCACAATCAGGAAGTTGGGTGAGTTGAAATCGGAAGTGATGCCGGCGTACTTGAATTTGAGTCGCACATTCCCGGAACTGATGCCAAGTGAACCGACTCTGTCCGATAAGATTACGATTTGGGGCGATACATGAATGAACTGAGCACTCGCCAGCGGAGTAAAAGCAAATAACGCCCAGAAGCATCTCATTGTGCACCCCCAGCCATCGATATACCAGGATTGATTGCTGCGGCCGGTAGAACTTCGCATCATATCCGGCAGCTCCGGCTCACTTCTTTGTAAATTCGATTGTTGCTGATAACCGTCGTGCTGCGCAAATACAATATACCCCTAGAAAACACTGTAAACTGCTACTTAGGCCGCATATGGTACTTTTTTAGTTTTGGTCCAAAAGGAGAAAACCTTCGTCCATGCGGATCAGTACGGCAACGCCTTGCCACAAAGGCCGAGGCTGCCTAGCGAATGGCGACGGCGACGGCTGCTGCGAATTGTGTTCGAGCCGTCCGGGAATGGAATCAATACAATGCAGCACTTAAGCCGAAGGACAGAGTTCCCCCGCCTTCAAATCGCCAGGAGACGAGTGCTTGCACGTTCACTTTGCCCTTGAACAAGCCTTGGGACACAAATCAGGACAGCGTAGGGCTTGAGACTCCGACGGACGGGTCAAATAACACCTACTGGTTCGGAGATGCCATTCTCATCAAGCAGTACAACGGGGCGAGGGTGGCCTACGTTTCATGGAAAAACAACAATCTTCAAGCAAACCAGCAACCATACTGGACATACAATCCAGCCAATCCCGTAAGCCTCAATACGGTTCAAGAGGTCTGCTCCTGCACGGGCCCGCCCCGCTCGTGCATTCGGCTGAAGCCCTAGGGAGGGGGAAGAGACAATGTTGAAGTGTGCACTGTATCTATATCTGATTTCTGCGATGATGCGATTACAAAACTGCCCTTGATTCAGCAATACAACGGCGAGAGCGGTCGGGATGTTTGTCTGGGGTTTTGTTGTGACCCTATGGCGGCGCTTGGCTTCGCTTACAAGAACTACCATTGTGGTCAGAAGCCAAGTGGGACGGTGTGCCCTTCGTCCTGACGCCCCCGGTAGTATCCTTGGTCTGGTCATGAAAGCTGCCGTGTTTAGCAGATACGGACCTCCTGAAGTTGTCCAGATCAGGGAGGTCGAAAAGCCTGCACCAAAGGACAACGAAGTCCTTGTTCGCGTCCAGGCGACGACGGTTTGCGCGGCGGACTGGAGGATGAGAAAAGCCGATCCAGTCCTTGTAAGATTCCTCAACGGCCTTCGGAGGCCAAAGAAGATCCCGATACTGGGAATGGAGTTCGCCGGAAGAGTTGAGACGGTGGGCAGGGGTATCACCCGGTTCAGCGAAGGCGACGCGGTATTTGGATCGACGGGATTCCACTTCGGCGCGCATGCAGAGTACGTTTGCGTGCCTGAGGATGCCTCACTGGAGCTCAAACCGAGCAACATGACATTTGAGGAAGCGGCGGCAGTGTTGTTTGGCGGAGTGTCGGCGTTGCACTTCCTGAGGAAAGCCAAGGTCCAAGCCGGACAGAAAGTGCTGATCTACGGAGCGTCCGGAAGTGTGGGCGTTTTCGCGGTGCAACTGGCGAAGCACTTCGGGGCACACGTCACAGCGGTCTGCAGCACCGCCAATCTGGACCTGGTGAAGTCTCTCGGCGCTGACGACGCGGTTGACTACACCAGGGAAGATTTCTCCAGAGCCGGCCGGGTCTATGACATCGTCTTCGACACGGTCGGCAAGAGCGGTTTCTCACGCACGCTGAAATCTCTTAAGCGAGGCGGTTCCTATGTTCGGGCCGGAGGTTCTGGAAGACTGGCACCGATGGTTGGGGCGATTTTTGCGGGAATGTTGATTTCCATAACGGGCGCGGCGAAAGTTATTAGCGGAGTGGCACGAGGAGCCGCGGGGGATGCGTTTTTTCTGAAGGGGCTTATCGAGGCCGGAAAGCTAAGGACGGTAATCGATCGCCGTTATGCACTGAACGAGATCGCTGAGGCTCACCGGTATGCGGAGGCGGGACACAAAAAAGGACACGTGGTCATAGTCGTCGAACAGACGAGCACGTAGGCTTGGAGGAAATGTGGTGACTCTCACCGCATTTCGCATTTCACGTCTGGGCGTTAGGACGGGATGAGATCTGTCCAGAGTTTTAAGCGTTCCGGAATGGCATCGGCCGAGACGCCGAGCACCGCGCCTGAGCCTTCGAGATGCAACGCAGCCCGCGTCTGGTGCTTCACCCAGTCAGCGCTCGACATGAGATCCGCGAGCTTCGCACCGTCTCCCTTGATCAGGAAGAATCCGTTCAGGTCACCGCCGTGCGGGTTCAGGAACACGGCATCGAACGACAGGATCGTACCCTGCTGCTGCAATTTGCTGAGGTAATCATGGAATTGCTGGAAGTGTTCGGCGCTTATGCGCTCGCGGCCCGGAATAGAACGATTCCAGCCGAAGAAGATCGTGTTCGACTTCATCTGATTCCTCCCTTGTGAGATGGCGTGGGGTTGTTCCCGACTCGGAAGTATATACCTCCGGGGCGTCGAATGCACGGCGATTTGGGACGTCCGTTTCGTGCCGGGAATGCCCGGGGGTCACAGGCTGCCGATTATCGCTCGATATTCCTTTTCGGTGAACGCACGAAGAGTCTCAGTCTGTACGCTGCCTTTTGATGCGATGGAGAGCGTCGCTTTTGCAAGCGAGACGTCATCGGGCGCCTCGGAGATGAGAGCCATGTCGAAGCGGCCGGTCAGCATGTAGAAGTCCTTTACGGTGACGCCGGCAGCTTGAAACGTTTTGCGGGCAGCATCGAGGCGGGACGGGCTTTCCTTGATGTTCTTGATTCCCTCGCTGGTCCAGCGAAGCAGTGTGATGTAGGTGGGCATGGGAAATACCTCCGCGTTGGATTATACGCTGGATCGCGGGAAGGTGCGGTACTGACTAGCAGCCAGCACCGCCGTCGCCGCATTGTGCTTACGGGGCGAAATAGCCGTTCACGTCAATAATGACATCGCAGTTTACGTCCTGGGTGAAAACGTACACCGAGACGGCACCATTCGCTCCGGCGGGCACGATGGCGGCGTTCGCGAGTACCCGTCCATCGGGAGAATTCAGGGTGGAAACGAACGGCTGTGGGGAGTTGGCCGGCCAAATGGTCAGATAGGAGAGCGGTCCGGCAGGCACGACGGTGACGTTCAACGAGTACGCCGCTGCATTTGCCGGGATACCACAGTTGGAGGCTGGTAGAGGGAACGTACGCGTACTTCCCTTCCCGAGCGAAGGGGGGCCAAACAGGCCGGAGGTGCCTTGGCCGGGCCGCGTGTCTACAGCCCGGCAGGGAGCGACCGGGTAAAAGGACAGGCCGCCGGGACCGGGAGGCGCGAAATGACCGTTCACGTCGATGACAATATCGGTCGGAGTGGGTGCATCACTGAGCGCGAAGACCGCAACGCTACCGCCGGAGCCGGCAGGAACGATCGCCGCATTCGCAAGCACCCGACCTTGCGGGGAGTTCAATGTTGAAGCGAGCGGCTGAGGCTGTCCAGCAGGCCACGTTGTGAGATACGCCAACGGACCCTGAGGCACGACCGTATAGTTCAGAGAGTAAGCCGATGAACCGGACGGGATGCCGCAACCGGCTGCTGCGATTGGAAACGATCGCGCGGCGCTGGCTGACATAGCTGGTCCGCCAAGCAGTCCGGACGGGTTGCGCGTATCGACAACACGGCACGGCGTCAAGGGATAGAATGCAAGCGCATCGGCTCGCGAGGCATCGACAAAATATCCGTTGATGTCGACCACCATGTCGGTGGCATTGGACGCATATAGACCGATGCCGCCGCCCGCACCGGCGGGCACGATGGCGGCGTTTGCCACCACGCTGCCGTCGGCGGAATTCAGAGTGGAGACGAACGGCTGAGGCGATCCGGACGGCCACGCTGTAACAAATCCGAGCCCCTCGAGCGGCACGGCGGTGAAATTGAGTGAGTATGCGCGCGCATCGGCGGGGATGGCGCAGTTGCTCGCCGCGAGGGGGACACTGCGCGTTGCGCCCTTCAGCAGAAAGGGGCCACCGAAGGTGCCGGTCGGGCTTCGGGTGTCAAGAATGCGGCACGGCGTCATGGGGACGAATCGCGAGCCGGCGGTTGGCGCAGGACCAGTCTGCGTCACTACGAACGGCTGGCCGGCGATGGTCAGCACAGCGGAACGGTTCGTACTCGTGAAGTTTGGACCTACGGTAATTGAAAGGGCACCGCTACCGCGTACCACGCCTAAGTTCACCGACGCCCAGGTTACAGGCGAATACGAACTCCAGAAACACTGGGCAGAAGAAGATGAGATGTTGACCGTAATGTTCGCGCCGACATTCCCAACGGTAGCGCCCGCTGCATCCAGTGAATTTACGCATGCTGCGGCCGGGCTCTGCACGACGGTCAAGCTCGATCCGCCCAACGTAACGGTGGCGGTTCTGAAAAGGCTGGTGACGTTCGGTGCCGGGTGCAGGCGCAAGTTGCCGGGGCCTGTGCTTGTTGCGCCGGAAACCGGTACCAGCCAATTCGAGTCGCTGACCGGCGACCACGTGCAGGCGAGGCCGGTGGAAATCGGAATCAATAGATCGTCTGAGGTTATCGAGTAAGGACCACTGCTGAACGAGTACACGCAAGGGGGCGCGTCCTGAGAAATGGTCATGACCTGTTGCCCCAGGGCAAGGTTGCAGGAGCTGCTGTGCAGAATCAATTTGCCCGATCTTGCGGCGCCGGTATTCTCGGCGACTGAATACGGAATGGTCCCGCTACCCGTGATCTGCGATGAGCCAACCACCTGCAGCCAAGGGCTGTCCGATTCGATAAATGCCGGGCAATTTCCGTTGCTTGCTGTGATCCCGGCAAGGCGGCTAGATGCGTAAGAAGGGACGGCGGCAGCGGATTGCGAGAATCCGGTTTGAACCGCTGAGCCGCTGTATTGGAGTGCGCTGATCACGATTTCGCGGTCGACCTGAACGGAAGGCACTGAGCCGGCGCCGACATAGTAATTGATATGGAGTCTGGCGTCGCCGGGTATCGGAACGGGAGTGGTAGCCGAGGATATGGTCGACTGCGCGATGGAAGATCCGGATGAAGATGAATTGAATGAGACTGCGTTTGCCGACCAAATTACCTGGTGGACCGACGGAGCAGCAGCCGTCATGCTGAACCGTTGGAGGTTGCCGGGCACGGTATACGGCTGCACAACGTACTGGGCATTCGTGGCAGACGACGCATTCCCCCATTTTGCGAACTCTAAATCCCACTCCATGTGGGCGTTGTCGGAATTATATTCATCCCAGGTGAACAGGCCGAGAGTGGTATTGGGATCAAGTGTGTTTAGAGGCGAATCGATCGTGACGGTGTATGTTCCATAGCCAACGCGGTCTTTCGTAAACACTTCCGCTGAGCACCAGGAATCTCCGCATTTGCTTAATCTGAGGTGTAGTTTCCCATCAGGGTCCACAAAGACATTCTCTTTCACGAAGAAGTTCGGACCAGGAAAGACTTTATTCGGAGCGTCTTTGACGTACCAGTCCAGGCCGGCAAACGAGATGGTGCTGTATTGGGGAAGGCGGGGTACAGATGTTTTTGATACAGCATTTCTATCTAAGAAGAACGGAATCGCCTCCGAAGCCTGAATGCATTGTGAATAGCTCGAAATGGCGTATGCATTGATGCGGGTCGCCTTTCGGAACATCAGGGGGTTGTTAAAAGGAGCGACATAATCGAGGTTGACCTGGAACTCGCCGTTTGCATTCAACAGAATTGGCGTGCAATTGGAGGGATCGGACCAGCCGATATCTGGAACGAACATGAGCAGATAGATCTGCAATCCTTGCGGGCTGACGCCGGAGAGCTTGCCTTTGATAATCCCTGTTTGTGCCCAAACCGGAATAGATGTCAGAGTAATTGCAGCGTTCCCGGTAGTCTGGGAGACGGCTTTCGGTTCAAATCGCAATAAACAGAGCGTGAACAGAAGAAGTAGGGCAGCGTTTTTGCGCAACATGCGAACGAAAACGATATCACCTTCACTCACGAAGCCGCCAGATTACGAACGAGGGATCCGGTACTGGTACGAACCATAGAGAAATGATTCTCCTGCGGTAACTTGAAGGTTGCGCCTGAAAGGCTGCGCTACAAATTATGCTGATTGTGAACGTACATATGCAGGCGGCTTCCGGGAAGGAAGCGGAACTGAAAGAGGCTCTGCTGGGGTTGGTGGGGCCGACGCGGAAAGAGGAGGGGTGTATTCAGTATGACCTGCACTATGACTCGAAAGATCCGTCGAAGTTCATGTTCTATGAAATCTGGACGTCGAAGGAGGCGCTGGATCAGCACGCCGAGTCGCCGCATCTGCGGGCATTCCGGGCTGTAAGGGATGGACTGCTGGCTAAGCCTGGTGAACTGACCTTGTGGGAGAAGTTCGAGTAGAAGCGTTAGACTGGAGCAAGTGCCCGGGAGAAGCCAGCTTTGGCGCTCGCCTGTCCGCCTGGTTTGGGCGGTGCTGCTCTCCCTTTCCTTCCTGAGCCCGTGGGTGCCGCTGGCGCCTGCTGCTTCGGCGGGAATGTCCTGCTGCAAACGCAGCGCGGCGCATTCCTGCTGCAAGAAGAAGACACCTGATGGCCCGGCGCTTGAAGGACTTCCGCCTTGCGGCAATGCCTGCAAGGTACCGGTTTCGTCCGTCGCGCCGGCGTTCGTCAAGGCGATGGCTCCGCGGCGGCTCGCGTCCTTCGTGGTGGAGGAACGCGAGGTACATGCGGCCAGTGGGGTGCGTGTTGCCGCGGCCGTCGGTCTCTGCGATCTGTATCAACGTCCTCCCCCGCTTCACGCCTGATTTCCTTTTTTCAAATTTGAACAGGAAAGGTGTGGAGACGTGCGTACTCTCCTTGTATTTTTGGCAGCGGCCGTTTCGCCGCTGATTCCTTTTGAATCGAAGCCTCGCGTCATTACGAGCGGACGCGATCCGATGCTGGCCGTGCGGGCCTCCGGCGCGCTTTCGCTCCTGAAGGTGGATAAGGGCGACCTGTGGCTGCAGACGTCATTCGACAGCGGCGACAGTTTTGAAGCCGGCGTGCGTGTGAATGACGTGGAAGGCGAGGTCCGGTCACACGCAGAGAGCAGCCCGCAACTGCAGGTGCGGACGATGAGCGAGTTTTATGCACTGTGGCAGAACGAATCGTCATTGCGCTTCGCGCGGTCGATGAATTGGGGGCAGAGCTTTTCGAAAGCCATCGACGTGGAACCCGGGGCGGCACAGCAATCCTTCTACACGATGAACGTGTCGCCGAAGGGCGTGATCTACGTTGCGTGGCTGGATGGACGGGATCGCGGCAAAGCGAGGCCAGGCACATCGGCCGTGTACCTGGCGCGGTCGGTGAATAAAGGCGAGTCCTTTGAAAGACCGGTGCGCGTGGCGCTGGATGTGTGCCCTTGCTGCAGACCGAACATAGGATTCAGCGGCGATCATCACGTTCACGTGACGTGGCGAGGCGTGCTGGAGGACAACGTACGCGATGTGTTTCTGGCTACCTCGAACGACGATGGAGTGACCTGGGCGGACGGCAAGCGAGTGGCCGAGGACAACTGGGTGCTGAACGGGTGTCCGCACTCGGGCGGCATGATGGCCGCGCTCGGAAACCGGCTGTTCCTGACGTGGTACACGGTACGCGAGAAGCAGCCGAAGCTGTACATGATCTACACGGATGACGGCGGCAAGACGTTCTCTCAGCGGATTGACCTGTCCGCAAACGTGGTGGATCCGAATCATCCGTTTGTGAAGACGACGGGAGACAAGATCTCGATTGTGTTCCAGGGGCGCGATCCGGGCAAAGACGAGGGATGGGGTCCGGTGAATGCGTATTACCGGGAAATCGATGCGAAGGGCGACATGTCCGCATTGACGCGGTTGGGCCATGAAGGCGGGAGCGCGGCGTATCCGACGTTGGCCTTCGAGGAACCGGGACGGATATTTGTGGCCTGGACGGAGCCCGCGAAGGACTCCAAGGTGATTGTGCTTTCGCGAGGTCGGCGTGCGAATTAAAGTTGCGGTACTTTTTGCGGCGATGTTTCTCCGGCTTGCGGCGCAGACGAATACGGCTGATCTATCGGGAGCCGTGACTGACGCGAGTGGCGGTGTGCTCCGCAATGTGGCGATTACGGTTGAGGGCAAGAGCACGGGCTCGAAGCGATCGGTTCACAGCGACGGGAACGGGCGGTACCTGGTGCCGCGGCTGGCGCCGGGGGAGTATGAATTGACCGCGCAGTTGGACGGCTTTCGCACGGAGAGGCGGCGCGGAATCGTGCTGGCAGTCGGGCGTGAAGCGACTCTGGATCTGACGCTCGAAGTAGGTGCCATTGCGACGGAAGCCGTGGTGACGGCGGAGGCTCCGCTGGTGGATACGCAAAGCACGGCGCTATCGGACGCGATGGATCCGAAGGCGATCCGGGAACTGCCGCTGAACGGGAGAGATTTTGCGCAGCTTGCGCTGCTGGAACCTGGAGTGGCTCCGTCACGGCGGACGTCTGATTCGGGCGGGCCGGGGACGAAGCTGGTGCTCGGAGGGAACAGGCCGAGCCAGGTCAGCTTCCTGCTGGACGGCAGCGACATCAATGATGCGAACAATAATACGCCGGGCAGCGCGGCGGGAGTGCTGCTAGGGGTGGATACGCTGCGGGAATTTCGCGTGCTGACGAATGCATACAGCGCGGCGTACGGGCGCAGCGGCGGCGGCGTGATCAGCGCAGTAACCAAGACGGGCACGAACGATTTTCACGGGTCGGTATTCGAGTTTGTAAGGAATAGCGCTTTCGATGCAAAGAACTTTTTCGATGCGCAGAGAGCGCCAATTCCGCCGTTCCGGAGAAACCAGTATGGCGCGGAAGCGGACGGCCCGCTGGTCCGGAATCGAACGTTCTTCATGGCGAGCTATGAGGGGCTGAGGCAGAGGCTTGGAGTGACAAGCCGCAGTGTGGTGCCCGATGCGAGCGCACGCGCGAAGGCGGTTGCGGCGGTGCGGCCTTATCTGGGTCTTGTTCCGCTGCCGAACGAGCGGAGTTTTGGCGATGGCACGGGCGAGTATATTTCGTCCGCTTCGCAGGCGACGGATGAGGATTTCTGGACGGCACGAATCGATCATCTGTTCACGGAGAAGACTACGGTGTTCGCCCGGTATACGTTCGATCAGGCGAGCGTGAATGTTCCGGACGGGCTGCGGCTGGTGCGGGCGGACACGACCTCACAGAATCAATATGTGACTGCGGAGGCGACACACGTGTTCAGCGAGCGGCTGCTGGATACGGTTCGAGGCAGCTTCAACAGATCGCGGAGTGACAACGCAAACACGTTTTTGCGCGATGTGGATCCGGCGCTGTCCTTCTTCCCTGGGATGCCATTGGGGCAGATCTCGGTGACGGGGCTGTTTACGATTGGGCCGAGCCGGTTCGGGCCGTCGTTTTCGGATCTACGGCAATGGCAGTTCGGGAATGATTTATCGTACGTGCGCGGGCGGCATTCACTCAAAGCAGGCGGAGATTACCGGTTCTACACGCTGCCGACGAGCAGACCGCAGTCGCCGTATGGGTTTTACCAGTTCAACGGCCTGACGGATTTTTTGCAGGCGCGGGCGGTGTCGGTGGAGTTGACGCTTCCCGGATCGGAACTGAACCGCGAGTGGAAGCAGTCGATGGGCGCCGTGTACGTGCAGGACGATATACGGCTGAGCGCGCGCCTGACGGCGAATGTAGGCGTGCGTTGGGAGCGTGTGAGTGTGCCGGAGGAAGCACACGGATGGTCGGCGAATTTCCGCGATCCCCTGCACGATGCGAAGACTACGATCGGGCCGATGTATCTGAATCCTTCGAACCGGAATTTCGCGCCGCGCGCCGGGATTGCATGGGATCCGTTCGGAGACGGCAGAACGAGCATCCGTTCGGGATTCGGGATATTCTTCGATCCGGTGTGGACCGATTTCTATGCGAATGCGGGGAACCGGCTGGCTCCTTTCTACACGCTCGGGAGCGTTCGGAATCCGGTGTTTCCAAACGCTGATGCCGATGTGGGAAGTCCTTCGTTCGTGCTGGGGCGGCAGGATGTGCTGGAGTACCGGCCGGCGAATCCATACACGATGCAGTACAATTTCACGTTCCAGAGGCAGGTTGGGGCGGGCGGCGTGCTGACCGTTGCTTACGCGGGACAGAGAGGCGTACACCTGGTGCGATTCTTGGATGCGAACCAGGCACTGGGGCAGATTCTGCCGGATGGAAGGAAGTTCTTCCCGGCCGATTCGACTCCGCGAAATCCGGCGCTGACGGGTGTGCGCTTCAAGCGGACCGATGGTCAGTCGGTATACAACGCACTGCAGGCTACCTTTTCCCAGAGGCTGGGAAGGGGGCTGCTGCTGCGCGTGAATTATGCGTTTGCAAAGAACATCGATGACGGGTCGGTGACGGTGACGCAGGGAGGAGATAACGACTTGCCGCAGGATCCGGATAGCCGGAAGGCGGAGCGAGGATTATCGAACTACGACGTGCGGCATTACCTGGTGACGTACTGGAGTTGGGATCTGCCTTCCCTGCCCCGTTGGAAGGCGATGACATCGGGCTGGCAGTGGAACACGATCGCAACGATGTCGTCGGGGAATCCATTTTCGGCAGTGGTCGGGTATGACCGGGCTCGCGCGCGATTTCAGGCGGGGACGTCGCCGCAAAGGCCCGACCTGGTGGCAGGGGCTTCGAACAATCCGGTGCTGGGAGGGCCCGACCGGTATTTCGATGTTGGGGCATTTGCACTGCCGGCGGCGGGCTTCTATGGGAACTTGGGACGGAATACGCTGATTGGGCCGGGGCTGGCGATGGTGGATCTCTCGATCAATAAGAAGTTCGCGATTGGCGAGAGAGCGGCAGTACAATTCCGGGCGGAAATGTTTAATGCGCTGAACCACCCGAACTTTTCGATTCCGAGCCAGCGGACCGTTTTCAGCAGCTCCGGGGCGGTGGGGAGCGCGGGCAGGATTACTTCGACGCTGACGTCGGCGAGGCAGGTGCAACTCGGGGTCAAAGTGGTCTTTTAGGCGAGTGTGAAGGCTGCTCAAGGCGGGCCGGTATACTGGTAGTAACCCCTTCCGAGAGAACCTGTACCCTTGCTATCTGTAAACAATGTTTCCATGCGCTACGGCGCCCGTATCCTCTTCGAGGATGTGACCACCACATTTCTGCCTGGACGCCGGTATGCCATCACGGGACCGAACGGCGCGGGCAAGTCCACGCTGATGAAGATCCTGACGGGCGAGATCGACCCGACGAAGGGATCGATTACGCGGCCGAAGAAGCTCGGCGTGCTGAGCCAGGACCAGTTCGCGTTCGATGAATATCGTGTGATCGACACCGTGATCATGGGCAATAAAGCGCTGTGGGAGGCGCTTCAGGCGCGTGAAGTGCTGTATGCGAAAGACTACTCGGAACTGACTGAGGAAGACGGCATGCGGCTCGGCGAACTGGAAGGCATTGTCGGCGACGAGAACGGTTATGTTGCCGAGAGCGACGCGGCGACGCTGCTGGACGGTTTGGATATCGACGAATCCCTGCACGAGAAGAAGATGAGTGAGTTGCAGGGCGGACAGAAGGTTCGAGTGCTGCTGGCGCAGGCTCTGTTCGGCGAGCCTCAGGTGCTGCTGCTCGACGAGCCGACGAACCACCTCGACCTGGAATCGGTGCACTGGCTGCAGGATTACCTGCGGAATTACCACGGCTGCCTGATTGTGATTTCGCACGACCGGCATTTCCTGAATGAAGTTTGCACGCACGTTGCGGACATCGATTACGAAACCGTCATTCAGTACACCGGCGGTTATGACGATATGGTGCTGGCGAAGACGCAGATACGGTCGCGCGTGGAAGCGGAAAATGCACAGCGCGAAAAGAAGATTGCGCAGTTGAATGAGTTTATTGCGCGTTTCGCGGCGGGTACGCGTTCTTCACAAGTGACTTCGCGTAAGAAGGAAGTAGAGCGGTTGCAGACGTCGGAGCTGGCGAAATCGAATATCCAGCGGCCGTTTATCCGGTTCCAGTTGGAGCGGCCTTCGGGCAGGCATCCGCTGGAAATCAAGGGATTGGAGAAGTCGTACGACGGGACGAAGGTGATTCCCCCGTTTTCGGCGAATGTGACGCGCGGAGAGAAGATTGCGCTGATCGGGCGAAACGGAGCGGGCAAGACCACGATGCTGCGGTCGCTGATCCGGAATGCGCCGGGGGCGATGGACTCCGCAGACCGCGAGTTCTCTATCGACAGCGGAACTGTCACGTGGGGTCACGAGGTGTCGGTCGGGTATTTCTCACAGGATCACAAGGAATCGATCCGGAAGGGAATGCCGTTGATCGAGTGGCTGCACGAGTTTGATCCGATGGCATCGCAGGCGGAGTTGCGCGGAGTGCTGGGGCAGATGCTGTTCAGCGGCGAGGACGCGATGAAGCAGACGGATGCACTTTCGGGTGGCGAAGCCGCTCGATTGATTTTTTGCCGGCTGATGCTGGAAAAGCCGAATCTGCTGGTGCTGGACGAACCGACGAACCACCTTGACCTGGAATCGATCAACGCGCTAAATATTGCGCTGCAGAAATATGACGGGACCGTGCTGCTGGTTACGCACGATCACGATTTAATCGATGAAGTGGCTACGCGGATCTGGCATTTTGCGAATGGACGCGTCGAGGATTTCCAGGGTCCTTACGAAGAATTTCAATCCAAGGCGCTGGCGCCGACGGTTTGATTACTCGCGGCGCTTCGCTCTGTCGCGCTCCGCGGCTTCCTTCCAGCCGGCGCGAGCTTCGCGGGCCGCTTTGCCGATCTCTTTGCCGGCGGCCTTAACGGCTTTCCCGGCGTCATTTGCGACGCGGTGCGCAGCTTGTCCTACCTTCCCGGCAGGTGTGTTTGCGTCATCCCTGGAAGCCTGAGGTTGACGGCAAGCGGCGATCAGCAGAACAGCGAGGAAGAGAAAAAGCCGGAGCATTCCTTCTGTTGGATGCGGCAGAAGCGCGGAAAGCGGCGATAGACGTAACGGCGACAGCTACACGTGCGAGCGGAGAATCGCATAGATGACAGGCATTGTGAAGAGGCTGCTGTCCATGCGATCCAAAAAGCCGCCGTGGCCTGGGAGAAGAGTGCCGCTGTCCTTCATGCCTGCTCCGCGCTTCATCGCGGATTCGGCAAGGTCTCCGAGTTGGCCCGCGATGTTGCCGACGATCGATAGCAACACAATCATCCAAAGATTCACCGCGGGCATCAGCCAGACTTGAAAGCAGATGCCGAAGATCACGGCGGCCAGCATGGAGCCGGCGGCGCCTTCCACAGTCTTGCCCGGGGAGATGGACAGCGCAAGTTTGTGCCGACCGAAGGCCTTGCCCGTATAGAGGGCGGCGATGTCGCCTACCCAATTGATGGCCAGTGCGAACAGGATCCAGTAAGGGCTGAGGGCCCGGAGGTCCATGGCGCACCGCCATGATCCGAAGATGTATACGGCTCCGAAGAGCATGGCGGCGGCGTAGGGTAAGGCCTTGTGCAACTCTTCGAAGCGTAGGGAGAACACTAAGGCGGCCACTGCTACTATGCGGGTCCAGGCGGAATCAAGAAATAAAGTCAGGCCGACGAGGCCGCGTAAGCCGGGGGCCTCGATGCCATGGCCGGCGACGATGTTCGAGTACTCGAAATAGCAGAACAGCGCCATTGCCACAGCGACCGCATTAAAGAACCATGGGGGCCCGTAGAAGATGGTGAAGATGGCGAACGGGATGAGTGCGAGAGTGGTGAGAACCCGCGCGATCATGAGTTAGCTGACGGGGGCGGCAACGGCTTCCTGCAATTCTTCTGTCGCGGCGATGTCGGTCTTCACTCCGCCAAAGCGACGATCGCGTTTTTGGTAATCCAGGATGGCGCGGAGGAGGTGCGAGCGCTTGAAATCGGGCCAGAGCGTTTCGGTCACGTACAGCTCGGCGTACGCGATCTGCCAGAGGAGAAAATTGCTGATGCGCATCTCACCGGAGGTCCGGATGAGCAGATCCGGGTCGGGAACATCGGATGTGTAGAGACCGGCGGAGAGCATGTTCTCGTCGACCTGCAGAGCCTCGATAGAACCGTCGATGCGGGCGCGGTTGAGAATGGAGTTGACCGCATCCACGATCTCCGCGCGGCCTCCGTAATTGATGGCGAGTTGCAGGCGAAGGCCAGTATTGCCGGCTGTCGCGTCGGCTACCTCTTCGAGTTCCCGGCGAACCTGGTGCGGCAACGCTTCCAACCTTCCGATGGGAATGAGGCGGATGCCGTTGGTCATGAGGTCCGGCAGTTCGCGGCGCAGGTAGAAGCGAAGGAGGCGCCAGAGCGTTTCGACTTCGTGTTTTGGGCGCTTCCAGTTTTCGACCGAGAAGGCGTAGAGGGTAAGGGCCTGGATATTGAGGCGAGCGCAGGTCTCCACCGTATTGCGAACCGGATCGATCCCCGCGCGGTGTCCCGCGACACGGGGCATGTTGCGCCGGTTTGCCCAGCGGCCGTTACCGTCCATGATGATGGCGATGTGGGCCGGCAAGCGCTGCGGGTCGATTGCGTTGGCAAGACCCCAGTCGGGATCGCCAGGTGGGAGCGAATCGAAAAGTGCCTTCATGCGCGTAAACTCTCATTTTACACGGGCCCTACCGGTCATGAAAGCCATAGAGTACTTTACGCCGTTCAGCGGGTAAAGCCGCGCGTATATAGGCTGAGGACCAGTGCTGCCAAACCGAGGAAGCTGCCGAAGGGCAGTTCGTAGGTGGAGGCGTCCTTCTTCGCGAGCAGGATATAAAACAGACCGGTAAGGCTACCAAGAACAGATCCCGCGATCATGAACAGAAGTGCGCCCTGAATTCCGAAGAATGCGCCAAACATACCGACCATCTTGACGTCGCCGAAACCAAGGCCTTCGCGGTGACGGATTTTTTCATACAGGGCACCAAAAGACCAGAGCGCGAAGCTGGTGAACGCGGCAGAGAAGGCCGACTCGGCGAGCGAAGTGAAATGCCTGTTCCAGTTGTATGGGACCAGAAGCAAGACGAGCGAAGAGGGCATCAGGACGAACCAGGAGAAGACCAGGCCGGCGAGGATTCCGCCGAGAGTGAACTCGTCGGGCAGTATGCGCTCTTCCAGGTCGCTGAAGATGAGAGCGATCTGAATGGCGGAGAAGATGCAGAGCTTGAGACCGAGCAGCGTCGGTCCCGCGATGAGGATGGACGCAAAGAAGCTGAGGGCGGAAAGGAACTCGACGACCGGATAGCGCCAGGATATGGGGGCTCCGCAATTCCGGCACTTGGCACGCAGGGCCATCCAGGAGATCAGAGGGACATTGTCATACCAGGCGATTTGCGCTTCACATGCCGGGCAGAACGAGCGCGCCGGGCGCATGACCGAGAGATCCCGGGGCAAACGATATATACAGACATTCAGAAAGCTGCCGAACAGCAGGCCAAACAGAGCTGCGATGAACGCGTCCATCAGGAAAGCAGCCTCTTGTAAACTGCGCGGGTGTCAGAAACCATTCGTTCTACTGTAAACCGCTCCTCTATACGTCTTCGTGCATTCGAGCCCAGGCGTTCGCGATCCGCGAGGGCGGCTCGAACGGCCGCGGCGACCGCCTCCGGAGTGTTTTCGGTCAAGACTCCAGTTTCTCCATTTTCGACGATCTCGGGCAGACCGCCGGCACGGCTGGCCACCACGGGCACCCCTGCGGCCATTGCGAGCAGCGCCGCGGAGCCCAGGCCTTCCGAGTGAGTGAGATAGACGAAAAGACGCGCGCGCGGGAGGTCGCGAGGGAGATCGGTAGAGAGTTCAACTGCAAAGCCTCCTAAGGCGGAGGCTTCGAGCAGCAGTGCCGTTCCCTTCATCGGATCGGTCGTATCGAGTGCGAGAATGGCGTCGCCATGAGAGGCGAGCGGCAGCATCTGAACACCGTCGTAAACGACAAAGATACTTTCGGCCGGAATGCCGGCGGCGAGCAATTGGCGTTTGACGAACTCCGAGACCGCGATGTAGGCGTTCGGTTGCGCGTATTTCCAGCGCGAGGCGGCGGAAGTTTTCACCGGAAAAGCGACGCGCCGGGAAACAACCGCCTTGGGCGAATTCAGAAGCGCAGTCCACAAGTGACTTTTAGCGTCGTGCGCATGCACCAGGTCTGCACGTGTTTGCCATCTACGGAGAGAGACGAGGCTGAAGGGCTCGGCGTTGATCCCTTCGGCGAGGGCCCGCTCGAGTAGAGGAGAGCCGCGACGCGCGAGGAGCACGGCCTCTTTCGACAGCGCCCGGACAAGAGCAAGAACCTGCCATTGGCCGCCACGCATTTCGCGGCCGAGGTCCAGGTGGAGGGTGAGCATGGCAGACTAGCGGCGCGGACTCATGTTGCGAGCCTTGGCGTATTTGAGGAAGTTGTAGAAAGCGGCCATCTGGGCGATGGTGAGTCCTTCGAGGCCATCACGAAAGCCCTGCTGCAACACGTATGTTCTCCAGAAGGTCCAGGCTGGATCGAAAAGAAGTTTGCTCCAACCGATTGGTTTGCCTTGTGCGACGATCTGTTCGGCAGCCAGAGTAGTATAGCGATCCATACTGCGGAGGTGCTCCGAAAGAGAGTCGCAGGTGAAATGGAGAAGATCGCTTTGGAGGTGGCCGAGGGTGCCCTGGACATGCACGGACTCATGCACATAGTCACCCACCCAGCGGGCTTTGCGGCGATCGTAAAGGCGCACTTTGCGGTCCGGATGCCAGCCGGAATGGAGAATCCACTTCCCCATGTACTGGGCGAGACGCGGCATGGTGTAGGCATCGAACTGCGGGCCGTTTTTCTTGATCTGCCAGATCTCCCCTTCTAGCGCTTCGCTGAGCGCTTCGTCGGCATCGATGGACAGGATCCAGTCGGAAGAGGCATTTTCGGCAGCGAAGTTCTTCTGCTTTGCATAGCCGCTCCAAGGGGATTCGATCACGCGCGCGCCGAGCTTCGAGGCGATTTCCGCGGTGCGATCCGTCGATCCGCTGTCGACAACGACAACCTCATCGCAGCAACGCAGGCTCTCAAGAGCGCGCGCGATGTTGCGCTCTTCATCGAGAGTAATGATAGCGGCAGAGAGCTTCACCCGTTCGTCCCGATGGGAGCCACCATGAAGCACAGGATGAAGATCACCAGAGCCAGCCAGCCTAATTTTGCGCGTCCCACATCCATCTGTGATCCATCATAAATGCGCGGATGCCGCATTCCAAAGAAGAAGAGCAGAACCGCCCATAGCAACCAGCTATACGAATAGAAAATCCCAAGAGGAACAAGTGCGGCGACGAAGATGCGCGAGAGCAGTCGGTGGCGATCTCCGATGAAGGCGTAGAGGATGTGCCCGCCATCGAGTTGACCAATGGGGAGAAGGTTGAGAGCCGTGGCGAACACGCCGACCCAGGCGGCGCGCGCGATCGGGTGCAGGTAGATATCGGCCGGCGAGACGCCAGGAAAGATCAGCATCTCGAGCAACCGGAGGATCCACGGGGTGGCAAACACGATGTCACCTTGCGTGGCTATGCCGGGGATCACCTTGGAATAAGCGAGACCAATCGCGAGTGCGGGAACAACGAAAATGAAGCCAGCAACAGGACCGGCGATACCGACATCGAATAGCTGCTTTTTGCTGCAAATGGCGGAGCGGATCCGAATAAAGGCTCCGAGAGTTCCGATGAGTGTAGGCGCGGGGAGGAAATAGGGCAAGCTCGCGTCAATACGGTAATACACGCACGTCAGATAATGCCCGAGTTCATGAGCGAGCAAGATGGTGAGCAGCGTAATGGAGAAAGGAAGTCCGGAGAGAATCGCAGCGGGGTCGGTAAACGCAAGGACCGCGGCGCGCATAGCGCCAAGGAGATCATCTTCCAGAAACGCGGGGCGGTTAGACAGAAAATTCGCACTCAGCCGGCTGCCAACCGCACTAGTAGTGATGAGTGTGAGGATCAGCAGCAGTGCATGAAGCCAGTAGCGCTCGGAACGCCGCGCCTCTTCCACTCCCGGAATCGAAACAGAAAAGGATGACACGAGTTACTGCAGAGTCTGGAGTTCCTTACCAGGCTTGAAGCGTACAGCCTTACCGGGAGGGATGGCTACTTCGGCGCCGGTACGGGGATTGCGCCCAATCCCTGTCTTACGAGGACGCACGTTGAAGATACCGAAGCCTCGCAATTCGATTCGCTCGCCATTGCCGAGGGCGCGCTTCATACTTTCGAATACCGTCTCGACAGCCATTTCGGCTTTCGTCTTGGTAATTCCCGTTCTGGCTACGACCTCGTTGATAATGTCGAGCTTAATCAAGGTATCCTCCCCGTTGTGAGACGCGCCATGCTGCCCCGGTTTCAGGCGTCACAGCAAACCTCATGATAGGATTGAGGTTAAAGCATTGTCAAGCCACGTTGAGCGGAATCCCGCACGCATAAATCCCGAAATTTTCCGGCGTACCTGCGCGCGGTTCGCCACGGGCATCGCAGTTGCGACCGTCCGCGCGGAGGACGGAACTCCCTATGGAATTACGGTGAACTCGTTCACATCGGTATCTTGCGCGCCACCCCTGGTGCTTGTTTGTGTGGATTACCGCTCGCGAATATTGCCACATTTTCGGATGTCGGACTGGTTCGGGATTAATGTTCTCTCCGAGGAACAAACGGACGTTTCCATGCGATTCTCCCAACCGGAATTGGAGCGGTTCGGAGCGTCCGGTTGGCGCTTCGGAACATCCGGGGTGCCGTTACTAGAAGGTGTTCTGGCGCAGTTTGAATGCGCTGTTACACAGGTCATCGAGGCCGGGGACCACGCAATTTTCATAGGTGAAGTGGTGCGAACGGAATGCCGGGAAGGTGACCCACTTGTATACTTTGGGAGCCGCTATTGTGGGTTACGCGACCACCAGGATCCGGAGTTCTGATGGGGAGCCTGTCTAAAAACTACGTGGTGACTCTTTGCGAGAGAAGTAAATTTTTCCTTCGTGACGTCCAGTGCGCATCCACGAAGGATTCCCGTTCTATTGAGAGGTATCTTCCGATCAGCCACTTAAGCCGGAAGAGCCCTGTCCCTGCAGGGCGGGATCTTAATATGGCATGTTACATGCTGAGAAGAAGCCGGACAGGTTTATTGTGGCACTCGCAACAAAAACAATACCAATGGGCCCGAGCCGACAAAGCCAGCCGGTGGAAGTACTTTTGATTGAGGACAATCCGGGAGATGTTCGCCTAACGCAGGAAGCTTTCAAAGAAGGGCGCGTCCTAGTGAACTTGACGGTTGCCCAGGACGGCGTTGAAGCGCTAGAAGTGTTAAACCGGATCGGAAAGCACGGCGATAAGGTTCGGCCAGATCTGATTCTGCTCGACTTGAACCTGCCGAAGAAGAACGGACGGGAGGTTCTTCTCGAGATCAAGGCCGACGAGGAGTTGAAGAGAATCCCTGTGATCGTTATGACTACGTCAAAGGCGGAGCAGGATATTCATCGAGCGTACAACCTCAACGCGAACTGCTACATTACCAAACCTGTGGAACTGGATGAGTTTCTTAACGTGGTTCGCTCTATTGAGGACTTCTGGCTCACGATCGTCACGCTGCCCCGAGGGTAGCATCACGATCCAACCCTGTAACTGAACGCCCTTCCTGGCAAGCAAGCCCGCGCCCGTGCGGGCTTTTGTACCCCCCTCCAACAATCCTCTGATTTTTTGTATTGACGAGTGCGCGCATGCATGCTAAGTTTTTAGCACACGAGGTGCTAAGAAATTGGCAGACAAACTAACCCGCAGAGAGCGCGAAATCATGGACGTCCTGTTCGAGCGTGGGAAGGCGACGGCCGCCGAGGTTCAGGCGAAGCTGTCGGGAACACCGAGCTACTCGGCCGTGCGGACCTTTTTACGGATTCTGGAGACCAAGCAGCACGTGGAGCATGAGGTGGAAGGTGCACGTTACGTATACCGCCCGAAGATAGCTAAGGAATCCGCACAAAAGACGGCGCTTTCGCACCTGGTGCAAACGTTCTTCGAAGGATCGGCGGCGAAGGTGGTTTCTTTACTTGTGAATCAGGGGGCGAAGTTGTCCGGAGAAGAACTGGACGAGATTGCCAACTTAGTGGCGCGAGCCAGAAAGGATGGAAAAGTATGAACGGACTGACCCTCACGCTGAAAGCTACGGTACTCCTGCTCTTCGCCTTCGGAGGCAGCGCGGTCCTGCGGCGCGCTTCGGCGGCATCCCGCGCACTCTTGTGGCAGGCGGCGGCATTAGGATTGTTCCTCATGGGCGGTCTGGCTTTGTGGGGTCCGACGTGGAACAAGGACATGGTTGCCTTGCCCGTTGTTCAGTTCGATGTAAATGCGGCATCCGAGCAGGGGGGCGCCGCGTTGCCCTGGCTGAAGGTTTTCTGGCTTGCCGGTATGGCTTTTGTCCTGTTGCGAATGGTGGCAGGACATTGCGTAATGGCCTGGGTGGCACGGCGTGCGCCACATCGGCTGTCCGGTCCGGTGACCTGGGGCTTGCTGCGTCCGGAAGTGTTGCTGCCTCCATCGGCGTCCTCCTGGAGCGAGGAGACAAGGCGAACCGTTCTGCTGCATGAAGGGGAGCATATTCGACGCCGGGACCCGGTGTGGCAGTTTGCATGGCAATTGATCTGCGCGGCATTGTGGTTCCACCCGCTGGCGTGGATGGCTCTCGGGAAGTTCCGCAATGAAGCCGAGCAGGCTTGTGACGATGCAGTCTTGTCGAAGGGTGTTGCGGCTCCGGATTATGCGGAGTTGCTACTCAGGTTCGCGGCAGCGGCTCCGCCGTCGCCGGTGGCGCTGGGCATGCAGGGCCATGCGGATTTCAGAACTCGCGTGCAAGCCATTCTGAATCCCGGGCTGCGGCGGGGTGGCGCGACAGCGCCTGCGATTCTGATGGCCGCTTTGGCGCTTGCCGTAGCAGTCCCGGTGGCTGCGGTTGCGGATCAACAAACGAAGGAGAAGAAACCTGCCGCCGCCCAGAAGGCAAAAGCACTCGCGAGTCTTAGCGATCCGGACGTAACCCGGCCGCGTGCCGTCAAGCGGGACGAACCGAAATACACGGAAGATGCAAAAGATGCCAAGGTGGAGGGCACAGTGCTCTTGCTGGTAGTAATTGACGAGCAGGGCAAAGTTGCTGTGAAAGAGATTCTACGGCCGTTGTATCCGAGTTTGGACGCGTCCGCCGTCGAGACAGTGGCAGGTTGGGAGTTTGAGCCCGCCCGGAAGGCAGGAAAGCCAGTGGCGGTGGAAGCGAGAATCGAGATCCACTTCAAGCTGTTGTGAAGCCGCGGGCGGAGCCACCCGCCCTTACGTAAAATAACGATTGGCCTTTTTACACACTCGCTGGCGCTTCGCTCTTGCACTGGCTGTCCTGACATATTCCTTTTTGTGCGCGGCGCTCATCCTGCAGAATCCTGGATTGCAATATGACGAATCCCTGCTCGTATTGGGCGCTGTACACATGCGCCACTCGCATCAGGAGATAACGCTTCCGCATGATCCGCATACGTGGTTGTGTTTACAAGGGCGCTGTTTGCCGCTGATGACCGTGCGGTATGTCGGCGCGATCAAGGAATATCTCTGCCTGCCGTTTTTCGCATTCTTCGGAACCACAGCGGAGGTGGTACGCGGGACTTCCGTTTTCCTGGGCGCGATTGGGATTTGGGGGCTTGGGTGGCTCCTGGCGCGGCAGGTTTCTCCCGAAACAGGTGTAGTTACGGCGTGGGCGCTCGCGATTCATCCGGCCTACGTGGATTTGACTTCGTTCGACAACGGGACCGTGGCGGTGTGGATGGCCGCTATGGGATTGCTGGCGCTCGCGGTCTCCCGGTATTGCGAGCGGCGAGATCGCGCGAGTGCTCTATTGCTTGGCATCGCGATGGGATTCGGCGTGTGGGCGCGGAGTAATTTTCTATGGCTGCTCGCCGCGATCGCAGTAGCGGCTGTTGTGACTCTGCGCCGGCGCGCGATTCCAGCGCCTGCGAATCTTGCAGCAATGGCCGCTGGTGTGGGACTAGGGGCGGCGCCATGGATTGTGTATCAGGCGATCTCGCGAGGAGGCACGTTCGAAGCCGTGGGCATGTTCACGCTGCGGGATTCCTGGAAGCAGATCCTGTCGTCGAGAACCTGGATGCTAGCGGAGACGCTCATTTCGGACCGGGAACACCGGGCGATTTGGAACGGCCCGGAATTGCCGGCGTGGCAATCGATGCTGGCCTTGGGTACGGTGCTGGCGGCCTGCGTGGTTTGCTTGCGGCAAGGAGGCTGGGCACGCGCGATCGCGGTCACCTTCCTTCTATTGGGAGCGATGTTTTTCTTTACCAGGCTGCCGGTGGCCGAGCATCATCTGATTGTTCTGATTCCACTCGCGGCAGTGATGGTTGCCCTGTTACCGGCGCGCGCGGGGCGGGTGGTTGGTGCGCTCTTCGTGTTCTGCGCACTCTGGTGGCAGGTGAGTGCAATTCGCGGCATCGGAGAGACGGGCGGCGTGGGTCAGTGGTCGGACGGGATCTACGCGCTTACGGATTACCTGGAGCAACGTGCGCAAGGGCGCGAGGTGCAGATTCTGGATTGGGGTCTGCAGAACAGCATCTACGTACTTAGCGATGCACGCGTGAAGACGCGAGAGGTGTTCGACAGCGGCCGCGATTGGGGAGTCGAGATTCGGAAGGGAGGCTTGTTCGTGATGAACACACCGAACAACCGTTTCTTTCCGGAGGCGACGAACGCATTTCTGAGTGCGCTGCAATCGGCGGCTGTCAGCCCCCACCATTCTGTGATACCGGGCTTTGCGGAGATCATTGAGATCGCGCCAGCATCCCCAGGCGGAACGCAGGACGGAACGTCCAGACCTGCGGGTGAGTGAAGCCGGCTCTTCTCGCGAGATTCTCCAGTTCCGTGGATTTGAATGCGGCTTCGACCGAAACGGGCGCGTCGTGTACGACGACAGGATCCCAGCGGAAAAGCCAGCGCGTCAGCGGGACAAAATGCTGCGCAAGGAAGTGGCGCTCCAGGTCATTCACGAGAACTGCACGCGTAGAGATATGGCGGAAGGCTGCGAGCAAGCCGACGATCTGCTCGTCTGTGAAGTGATGGAGGAATAGCGAACAGGTGACGTAGTCCACTTGGCGGACAGGCAGGCGGAACGCATCGGCAACCAACTTCGGGTATTCGGCACGATCCAGATGATGCGCGCGGTAATCGAGCGCAATGATTGTTGCCTGCGGGTACACGGTTTTGATTTGGTCCCCGACATCGCCGGACGCGGCTCCGATGTCAAGAATCGTGAATGGATGGGCGGGAGGTTGTGCCTGTTGGAGAAGGTGGCGCATCACCCTGTAGCCGCCGAACTGCGCGTTCAGGCGGCGGAGATCGCGCAACGCATTGACCGTCTGTTCCGGCGGCAAGTCATCCATGATTTCCGGACGTATGTATCTGGGCACGCTCTGCTAGTATCGTAGGTTCCTGATGGATTTTGTCACTGGCAACATTGGTTGGATCGAGGTGATTTGCGGCCCTATGTTTTCGGGGAAAAGCGAAGAACTGATCCGGAGACTGAGGCGCGCGATGATCGCCCGGAAGCGTGTGCAGGTATTCAAGCCGACAATCGACACGCGCTACTCGGAAAACGAAATTGTCTCGCATGGCGACCAGCGCATGCGCTCCGAAGTGATCGCAAACGCGGGCGAGATTCTGAAGAAGCTCGATTGGCGCACGCAGGTTGTGGGGGTTGACGAGCCGAATTTTCTGGGGCCGGAGTTGATTGACATCGCGCAGCAACTTGCCGATAGCGGTAAGCAGGTGATCATCGCGGGGCTGGATACCGATTACATGGGCCGGCCCTTCACTCCGATTCCGGAGTTGCTGGCGCTAGCGGAATCCATTACTAAGACACTGGCCATCTGTATGCGATGCGGGAATCCGGCGAAGCATACACAGCGGCTGGTGGAATCCGATGATTTGATTGTCGTGGGGGCCGCGGGAATGTATGAAGCCCGCTGCAGGCGTTGCTTCGAACCCGGGATCCCAAAGCAGGAGTTGCTGGAATTTGCGAGGCCAGTGGTGGGCAAGAACCAGTTGAGGTCTTGAGGTGGTCTCCTTGTGCAAGAGCCACCCCGAGTCCGGTACTGCTTACTTTCTCACAATGTCAATGCTGCCCTTGAAGTAGGCTTCGTCGTCGATCATGATGCCGGCGGTCTTGATATTTCCGACCACCTGGCCATCCTTACGGATGATCACCTTTTGAGTGGCATCCACATCGCCCTGCACCTGTCCGATGACGGTGACTTCCTTTGCTTTGATATCGCACTTGACTTTGCCGTTCGGCCCAACGGTCAGGCGGTGATCGCCGAGAAGCAGGAGGCCCTGGACTTCGCCGTCGAGGAAGAGGTCTTCCTGACTCTGAATCTCACCGATGATCGTCATCGCTTTGCCGATGGTAGTCCCACCTGCCGCCGCAGCCATCACCTGAGGAGGAGGCGGAGTTGGTCTGGACTGAGGTACCGGAGCCGGCGGTTCGGGTTTTTGCGTAGGTTGCGGGTTGTTGTTTCGTTTTTCCCACATGGGATATGAACTCCTTCTTCTTTAAAGTGTCAAACATTTTTGCGCCTCATTGTTTGTTCCTGCTGGTAGCGTAACCGTCACCTCACTGGGTGTGCGCGCAATGGTAGTAGCATGGCAGCAGAGATGTGGGTGATTTCGCCCACTTCGATTCAATCTGTCTAGTGTTTGCAATGCTTTACTTGCGGCCCGGTCCTTGCATACCCAGAGTTGAACCTCATCATCCAAATGTCGAAAAAGATACAGATAACCGAACTTGTCCTCAGGGATGCGCATCAGAGTCTGATGGCTACCCGAATGGCACTCGAAGACATGATTCCCGCCTGCGAGGATCTTGACAACGCGGGTTTCTGGTCGCTCGAGTGTTGGGGCGGAGCTACCTACGACGCCTGCATCCGTTTCCTGAATGAAGACCCTTGGGAACGGCTGCGAACGTTCAGAAAGTTGATGCCTAAGACACCTCTGCAGATGCTTCTGCGTGGACAGAACCTGCTGGGATACCGCCACTATGGTGACGACATTGTGACTCGCTTCGTGGAGAAGGCCGCGGAAAACGGGATCGACGTCTTCCGGGTTTTTGATGCTCTTAATGACGTTCGGAACATCCGTCGCGCAATCGAAGCGGTGAAGCGGACTGGCAAACACGCGCAAGGCACAATTTGCTACACCGTCAGTCCGGAACACTCGATCGGCGACTTCGCCGACATGGCGCAGGAACTCGTCCGGATGGGATGCGATTCCATCTGCATCAAAGACATGGCCGGTTTGCTAAAGCCGCAAGCGGCGCACGATCTGGTGCGTAGCATCAAGAATCAATGTGGTGAAGACACACGGGTGCACGTGCATGTGCACTCCACCACGGGAGTGACGCTGGTGAGTCTTATGAAAGCGATCGAAGCGGGTGCGGACATCGTGGATACGGCAGTCAGTTCGATGAGTCTCGGGCCTGGGCACAATCCGACGGAGAGCCTGATCGAGATGCTGGAGGGCACGGGCTACTACACAGAAATCGACATGAGCCGGCTGCGGCGGGTGAAGGAGCATTTCAGGAAAATACGACCGGGCTATGCAAAGTACCTGACGGACTTCACGGGCGTGGAGACCGAGATTTTTGAAGTGCAGATTCCGGGCGGGATGATCTCGAACATGGAGAGCCAGTTGAAGCAGCAGGGCGCGGGGGATCGCGTACACGATGTTCTGGCGGAAGTGCCACGCGTTCGAAAGGACGCCGGATATCCGCCGCTGGTCACTCCTACGAGCCAGATCGTCGGAACGCAAGCCGTGTTCAATGTGCTGATGGGACCGTACAAAGTGATTAGCGGCGAATTCGCGGACCTGATGCTCGGCTATTACGGCGCGACGCTCGGCCAGAAAAATGAGAAGGTCATGGAGATGTCGGCAGCACAGGCGAAGAAGCCGGTGATTAATCAGCGTCCGGCCGACCTGATCTCAGGCGAGTGGGAGAAGCTGCGCACGGAAGCGTTGGGGATCTCCGGCTCAAATGGAAGCGACGAAGACGTTCTGACGTATGCAATGTTTCCGCAAGTAGCGCCGACTTTCTTCGCCAACCGCGCAAAGGGTCCTAAGAATCCGAGGAAGGAGGCCGCCGAAGCGCCTGCTCCCAAGCCCGGCATCTCCTCAGCGATCAACTACTCGGTTACGGTCAATGGCCACACGCACAAGGTCTCGGTTACACCCGCGTGAATGGGGTCAGACCCCAACGATTAGCTTACAGTTTTTTGAGGGACGAGAGTAATGGCGAATACGACTGCTTCCAAGATGATAGAGAAGATCAACGAGCTGCGAGACCGCAGAGAAAAACTGTATGAAGGCGGCGGTAAGAGCAAGCTGGAGAAGCACAAATCGCAAGGAAAGCTGACAGCGCGTGAACGCGTGGATCGGCTTGTGGATCCCGGAAGCTTCCAGGAGATCGGCCTTTTTGCGAAGCACCGTTCCACGTTTTTCGACATGCCGTCGAAAGATCTCCCCGCCGATGGCGTTGTGACCGGTGCGGCTACGGTGGACGGCCGCTTGATTCACCTGGCAAGCCAGGATTTCACAGTAGCCGGCGGGGCAGCGGGTGAGGTCCATTCGGACAAGATCGTGGACATGATGAACGCATCGTTGAAAACGGGCTCGCCCTTCGTGTTCGTGAACGATTCCGGAGGCGCTCGCGTGCAGGAGGGTATCGACAGCCTGGCCGGATATGGACGCGTCTTTTACCACAATACGATGCTTTCCGGCGTAGTACCGCAGATTTCTCTGATTTGCGGACCATGTGCGGGTGGCGCAGCGTATAGCCCGGCTCTCACCGATTTCATTATTCAGACGAACGCGGCCCAGATGTTTATCACTGGCCCCGGGGTAATCAAACAGGTGACCGGGGAGGTGGTGACGGCGGAACAACTCGGCGGCCCGCGGGCACAGATGGGCCACTCAGGTGTGGTTCACTTCATTGCTGAGAACGATGAAGAAGCCGTGTACCTTTGCCGCCGGCTGCTCAGTTTTCTCCCGTCGAACAATCTCGAGGATCCGCCGCGCATCCCTTTCGATGAACAGCCCGAGCCGGATGAGACGCTGAATACGATCGTCCCGGACGACGGCAAACAAGGCTATGACGTGCGCAACGTAATCCAGCGCGTGGTCGATGCGGGCGACTTTCTGGAGGTGCAGAACGGGTACGCCCAAAACGTGGTGATCGCGTTTGCGCGGCTGATGGGACGCAGCGTGGGAGTGATCGCGAACCAGCCATCCGTAACGGCCGGTGCACTGGATATCAACGCGTCCGACAAAGTGAGCCGCTTCGTGCGGTTCTGCAACGCATTCAATATTCCGCTGATCACGTTCGTGGATGTACCTGGATTTCTCCCCGGAGTGCAACAGGAATATAACGGCATCATCCGGCATGGAGCGAAGATGCTGTTCGCATATTCCGCGGCCACGGTACCGAAGCTCACCGTCATTCTAAGGAAGGCGTATGGCGGGGCCTATCTCGCGATGTGTAGTAAGGATCTGGGAGCGGACCGCGTCATAGCATGGCCTAGCGCCGAGGTCGCGGTAATGGGGGCGGAGGGGGCGGTCGATGTGGTCTTCAAACGCGAGATCGCCGACTCCGCCGATCCGAAACAGAAACGGCAGGAAATGATCGAAACGTACCGGAGCACGTTCGCCAGCCCATACCTGGCGGGAGCGCACCGTCAGGTGGACGACATCATCGAGCCGGCCGAGACGCGGCGCTACCTGGCGGCCGCGCTGGAGAATCTGGCGATGAAGCGTGAGTTTCGCCCTCCGAAGAAACATGGGTTGATTCCGCTATGAACACCTTCTTATTCATGCTCGCGTCGACGGCGGTCGGGTGGCTGCTTGGCAGCAGGACGGCGCAACGGCGGATCGATCGGAAGTTCGCGGAATTGGAACGAAGAATGGCTTCTGCGCCGGCTCAGGCGGCAGCCGTGGAAGCGGCTCCAAAGAAAGAAGAAGAATTGGATGAAGAGACTCTCTTGATCCTGTCGGCCACGATTGCAGCGTATCTGGGCAAGAAGGCGCGCATCCGCCGAGTGCGCCGCATCAACCAGCCGGGCTACAATCCCTGGTCGCAACAGGGACGTGTGAGCATCATGGGTTCGCACGATGTTCGTCATTACTCATAGGTGAGCGCAGGATGAAACTGAAGATAACCATTAATGAGAAGCTTTACGAAGTAGAGGTAGAAGCGGAGGAGCAGGAGTTCACGCCGCAGATTCCTTATGCGCCGGCCGCGACTCACTTCGCGGGCGCGGCACCAATTCCAATGACCGCTCCAGTTTCCGCGGGTTCGAGTGACGTAACAGAAGATAAAGTGTGCCGTAGCCCGATAGCCGGCGTGGTGGTGCGCCTGAATGCGCAGGAATCGCAGCAAGTACAAACGGACGATCCGCTGCTTGTACTGGAGGCGATGAAGATGGAGACTACCATCACGTCTCCCGTAAGAGGCAAGATTAAAGGATTCCGAGTGCATCCGGGTGAGAGTGTGCAGGGCGGACAGATCCTGGTGGATTTCGAGTAAGAAAGGACTGAAGCAATGGCTATTTCACATCCTGATAATTCAACACTGATTCATCCCGATATATCCGTTTCCCTGCCCGGCTTTCTTTTTATCGATCACGTGGCAATCGCGGTTCCGCAAGGAGAGTTGGAAGGCAGAGTCAAAGCTTACAAGATACTAGGCTTCCGCGAGATTCATCGCGAGGACGTTCTTGGAACGGACCAGGTGCGGGAGGTGCTGCTCGAAATCGGGAACGGGCCGAATCTGATCCAAATGCTCGAACCTCTGTCGGCTGAATCACCGGTGCAGAAGGTAATCGAGAAGAACGGCGGACGGGGAGGTTTTGCGCATCTCGCCTTGCGTGTAGCCGACATCCAAGCTGCGTTCGCATATTTGCGCGATCACGAGGTCCAAATTATCGACAAAGCTCCGAGGCCGGGTTCGCGCGGGACGACCGTCTTCTTCGTTCACCCGAAGGCGTTCGGATTTCTTATCGAGGTGGTTGAGGACCCGAAGAAATGACCGATCTCCTTTCAGACTTTCCGCCGGTCACGACGGCCGCCTGGGAAGCACAAATCGCGAAGGACCTGAAGGGACGGGATCCGAGGACGCTTATTTGGGAAACCGAAGATGGGATCGCGGTGAAGCCGTTCTACAGAGCAGAAGATACGGCGTCACTCGTGCTACCGGATTCCCCGTTGGCCGGACGGTCGTGGCATATCGGATGCGAGATCACGTCTGCCGCAGGTATCGAGCTTGCGCTGGAACACGGCGCGCAGGCCGTTCAGGTAGCGCCGGAGCTGGTCGACAATCTTCCGCTGGACCGGGTAGCCGTTTATGTAGATGCCGATCCGACCGACCGATTCGCGGCCGTCTCGGGATGCTTCACGATCGATCCAACAAATCTTTCTCCCGAGCTGGCGAAATCGCACCTGGAAAGAGCGCGCACCGCCGCACCGGGGATGTCGCCATTTCAAATCGATGCGGTCCGGTTCCACCAAGGCGGAGCATCGGTGACGCAGGAACTTGCCCTCGCGATGGCAGCGGGCGCCGACAGTCTTGATATGTGCGGCGAGGTGGACGACCTGCAGTTCTCGTTCGCGATTGGATCGAACTACTTCTTTGAAATTGCCAAGCTGCGCGCCGCGCGGCAGATGTGGAAGCAGATCTATTCGAGCTTCTTCCCGGGTAAGGCGTCTGAAATTCGGATTCGTGCGAATACGTCGCGGTGGAATAAGACCGTTTACGATCCGCACAATAATCTGCTGCGTGCCACGACGGAAGCGATGGCCGCGGTGCTCGGCGGATGCGAAACTCTGATGGTGGGGCGATTCGATGATCCATATGCTCCGGCAAATGAGTTCTCACAACGGCTCGCCTTGAATACGCAATTGATTCTTCGCGATGAGGCTTATTTCGGGCGCGTTCATGATCCGGCCGCGGGCTGCTGGTACATCGAGTCGCTTACCGATTCGGTGGCCCGTGCGGCCTGGAGGATTTTCCAGGAGATAGAGCGGCAGGGCGGGATCCGGAAAGCGGATTGGCCGAGTCTGGTAGCGCCGGTCGCGGCGAAGCGCAAGAGCGACATTGCCAAACGCAAACGCGCGATTATTGGCGTGAACCAGTATGCCAATCCGAAAGAACGGGCTCCGGGAGAGTTCACGAATTCGCGAGGCGCCTATCCATTCGAGGCTTTGCGACTCCGGATGGAAAGGGCTCCGAGGCGGCGTTCGGTGCTGCTGGCGCGCATGGGCGATGCAAAGATGCGGCGTGCGCGCGCGGAGTTCTGTGCAAATTACTTCGCGTGTGCGGGTTTCGAGGTGCTCGATCAAACGGGACTCGAAACGACTGAGGCGGACCTGGTGGTGCTATGCAGTTCCGATGCCGAGTATCCGGAGCTGGCCAGGACGTACTGCCGGCAACTCAAGCAGCCGGTGCTTGTGGCGGGATATCCAAAGGAACTCGTCCCTGCGCTGGAGGCGGCCGGAATCGCTGATTTCGTTTACCTCGGCAGCGATGCGGTAGAGAAACTCTCGCGCTGGATGCAGAAATTAGGAGTCGAATAAAGTGCGGCCCGATTTCACAAAGATTGAATACTCACACAAGGGCAATGCCGGGGAGGCGCCGGAGTTTGCCCATACGGGTTATGCGGCCGGCATTGCGCCGTACCTGCGAGGGCCGTACAGCTCGATGTATGTGACGCGCCCCTGGACCATCCGGCAGTACGCCGGTTTTTCGACGGCGGAAGAATCGAACGCGTTCTACCGGCGAAACCTCGCTGCCGGACAGATGGGATTGAGCGTCGCTTTCGACCTGGCTACGCACCGCGGCTATGATTCGGACAATCCGCGCGTGGAAGGCGACGTCGGCAAGGCTGGGGTAGCAATCGATTCAGTGGAAGACATGAAGGTGCTGTTCGACCAGATCCCGCTCGACTTGATCTCCGTGTCGATGACCATGAACGGCGCCGTGCTTCCGGTGATGGCTTTCTACATTGTTGCGGCGGAGGAACAGGGAGTCTCGACCGAACAACTCAGCGGAACCATTCAGAACGACATTCTGAAGGAGTTTATGGTCCGCAACACGTATATCTATCCACCGGCTCCGTCCATGCGGATCATCAGCGACATCTTCCGCTACACAGCGGAAAAGATGCCGAAGTTCAATTCCATCAGCGTGAGCGGTTACCACATGCAGGAAGCGGGAGCCACGCCCGAAATTGAACTGGCGTACACGCTCGCGGATGGCCTGGAATACCTGCGGGCGGGAATCGCCGCCGGGCTGGCGATTGATGACTTTGCCCCTCGCATTTCGTTCTTTTTCGATATCGGCATGGACCACTTCCGCGAGATTGCGAAGCTGCGCGCAGCACGGTTGCTGTGGTCGAAGCTGGTACGAACATTTGAGCCGAAGAATCCGAAATCGATGGCCTTGCGGACGCATTGCCAGACTTCGGGCTGGAGCCTTACCGAACAGGCTCCGTTCAACAACGTACTACGAACCACCATCGAAGCGATGGCGGCCGCGCTGGGCCACACGCAATCCCTGCACACGAATGCGTTGGATGAAGCGATTGCGCTGCCAACGGATTTCTCGGCGCGAATTGCGCGAAATACGCAACTTTACATTCAGGAAGAGACGGAGATCCGGCGCGTGATTGATCCTTGGGGCGGCTCTTATTACGTAGAGAAGCTGACGTCGGATCTGGCGGAATCGGCCTGGTCTCTGATCCAGGAAGTGGAGCACGCAGGCGGGATGGTGAAGGCCATCGAAGCGGGCATACCGAAAACGCGCATTGAGGAAGCGGCCGCGCGCAAGCAGGCGCGGATCGATAGCGGCAAGGACGTTATTGTCGGTGTGAACGCGTACCGGCTGGAGAAAGAGGCTGAGCTTGAGGTACTGGAGGTAGATAACGACCAGGTACGCCGCAGCCAGATTGAACGGCTGAAAACAATTCGGAAAGTGCGCGATGGCGCCGCCGTGGACGGAGCGCTGCAGGCTTTGACGCACAGCGCGAAAACCGGTGAGGGGAACTTGCTCGCTCTTGCGGTGGAAGCTGCGCGGCGGCGTGCGACTCTCGGCGAGATTTCCGATGCATTGGAGAAGGTGTATACGCGATATGAAGCGCCGGTGAGGTCGATCAGCGGAGTGTACGCGAGCGAGAGTGCCGGTGAATCGGGCTTCGATGAAGCGCGAAAGCTTGCCCGGGAATTTGCGCGGCTGGAAGGCCGTAATCCCCGCATCCTGATTGCGAAGATGGGCCAGGACGGCCATGATCGGGGTGCAAAGGTCATCGCGACAGCTTTTGCGGATCTGGGATTC
Source organism: uncultured Solibacteraceae bacterium (assembly GCA_964464925.1). Lineage (GTDB taxonomy): Bacteria > Acidobacteriota > Terriglobia > Bryobacterales > Bryobacteraceae > CAYXLI01. The sequence goes on from CAYXLI010000007.1 coordinate 94,534, forward strand.
GACGTCGATATCGGCCCGTTATTCCAGACGCCGGAAGAAGTGGCGCGCCACGCCGTAGAAAATGACGTCCACATCATAGGCGCGTCAAGCCTTGCGGGCGGACACAAGACACTCGTTCCGCAATTAATCGAGCAGCTGCGACAAATGGGGCGCGAAGACATCATGGTGATTGTGGGAGGCGTGATTCCTCAGCAGGATTATGATTTTCTTTTCGCGTCCGGTGCCGCCGGCATCTTCGGACCCGGAACGCGCATCCCCGAAGCGGCCTGCAACATTTTGCGAGCTCTCATCGAAGCACCCGAACTCGAGAAACGATGAACGTGGAACAGGTGCGGCGGTTTCAAGACCGCCGCAGGTCTCTTGTATCGATACCCGAATTGATCGAAGGCGTGAAGGCGGGCGATCGCGCGTCGCTCGCGCGGGCCATCACCCTGGTAGAGAGCACGCGTCCGGACGATCAGGAGAGGGCGCATGAGTTGCTCGAGGGAGCGCTCAGAAACTCTTATCATTCGATTCGCGTCGGCATCACGGGCGTGCCGGGGTCGGGCAAGAGCACGTTTATCGAAGCGCTGGGCGGGTACCTGACGAATACTCTGGAGCAGAAGGTGGCGGTGCTCGCGGTTGATCCGAGCAGTCCCGTCACCGGCGGCAGCATTCTAGGAGACAAGACGCGGATGGCGCGCCTAAGTGCGCACCCGAGAGCATTCATACGGCCTTCCCCGGCGGGCTGCTCGACAGGCGGCGTGGCCTGGCGGACGCGCGAAACGATTCTGCTCTGCGAGGCTGCGGGCTATTCGAACATTCTGGTGGAAACAGTAGGTGTGGGGCAGTCGGAGACCGCAGTAGCGTCCATGACGGATTTTTTCCTGCTGCTGATGATTCCGGGGGCGGGCGACGAACTACAAGGCATGAAGCGCGGCATCATCGAGATGACGGACCTGATCGCAATCAACAAGGCCGAAGGTGAGAACCGGCCGCACGCCGAAGCCGCCAGGCAGCAGTACACGAGTGCGCTGCGCCTGTTCCCTCCCTCCTCAAAGGGATGGAAACCGCGGGTGGTGACGTGTTCCGCCCTGCAGCAGGAAGGCATTGTGGATATATGGCGCACGATTCTGCTTTACCGCGACCAAATGGAACAGAGCGGCCAGTTTGCGAAACGGCGTGCGGACCAGGCTCGCCGCGCGATGCACGAATCCATTCAGCACGAGTTGCTGGCGCATTTTCTGCATGATCCGGAAGTGCAGTCCCGCATCGAGGCAATGGAGGCCGACGTGCAGGAAGGGCGGCTGAGCGCGTACCGCGCCGCACAGCAGCTCTTGAAGATTCATAACGGAAACTCAAATGACCACAGCAACACAGAGTCTCACCCGGCTAAGCGCTGAGGAAGCCGCCGCCCTGATTCGGGATGAACAGACGGTTGGCTTTAGCGGCTTCACTTGCGCGGGCACTCCGAAGGTCATTCCCCAGGCGATCGGCCGTCGCGCCGAAGCCGAACATGCTGCTGGACGCCCATTCCAGATCGGGGTACTGACCGGAGCTTCGACATCCGACATGCTGGACGGCGCACTTGCTAGAGCAGGTGCCATCTCCTTCCGCACGCCTTATCAATCCGACCCGACGTTGCGAAATGCGATTAATGCCGGGAAGACGCACTTCTTCGATATGCATTTGTCGATGCTGCCGCAGAACGTGAGATATGGTTTCCTCGGGCCAGTCCATTGGGCCGTGATCGAAGCATGCGACGTGACAGCCCAAGGCGAAGTGATTCTCACGTCGAGCGTCGGAGCAGCGCCGACGTACGCCATGGTTGCGGAACGTGTGCTCGTCGAAGTAAACCGCTTCCATCCTGAGGCGCTCCGCGGTTTTCACGATATTTACCAGCCGGCAGACCCGCCGCATCGCCGCGAGATTCCCATATATCGAGCGTCCGATCGGATCGGAACTCCCTTCATCAAGATCGATCCGGCACGGATCGCCGGAGTAGTGGAGACAAATATCGAAGACCATGTGCCCCCCTTCGCCGAGCCCGACGCGATCACGCAAAGAATCGGCGAGCGCGTCGCCGAGTATCTCGCTGCTGAAATGCACGCCGGAAGGATTCCCGTGACTTTCTTGCCATTGCAATCCGGCGTCGGCGATACGGCCAATGCGGTTCTGGGCGCGCTCGGCATGCATCCGGAAATTCCGCCGTTTGAGATGTACACCGAGGTCATCCAGGATTCGGTGGCGAAGCTGATGATGCAGGAGCGATGCACGTTTGCCAGCACCTGTTCGCTCACTTTTTCAAGCGACCTGCTCCGCGAGATTTACGCGAACCTGAAGTGGTTCCGGAGCCGCATTCTGATGCGCCCTCAGGAAATTACAAACCATCCGGAAATAATCCGGCGCCTGGGCCTCATCTCGATGAATACGGCCATTGAAGTGGACTTGTTCGGGAACGTGAACAGCACCCATGTGATGGGCAAACAACTGATGAACGGGATCGGCGGGTCCGGCGATTTTACGCGCAATGCGTATTTGAGTCTGTTCACGTGCCCTTCCACAGCGAAAGGCGGGAAAATCAGCACGATCGTGCCGATGGTCAGCCACGTCGATCAGAGCGAACACTCAGTACAGACGATCGTAACCGAACAGGGCGTGGCCGATTTGCGGGCGAAAGATCCATTGCAGCGGGCGCGGCTCATCATCGAGAACTGCGCGCATCCGGATTTTCGCGAGCAACTGTTCAGCTATCTGGAACTCATCAAGAGCGGCCATGCGCCGATCGAGATTGGATCCGCGTTCGCTATGCACGAGCATTTCCTCAAGACCGGCGATATGCGCGGCGTCAGGTGGTAGTCGCGCAGCACTCATGCGCCCATCGCTCGAGGTGCTGCGCCGCGTCCGGGACTAACTGGCGCTCGCAGCGGCGGCAGCTACGCTGGCAACCTTGCTGAAAACAGTGCTGATGCTCGTGGCCACATTGGGCATTACGGCTCCCGCCGCGACGGCTACGAACCCTGCCATCAACGCGTATTCAATAAGATCCTGTGCAGTAACATCTCTCCGCAGGCGCAAAGCTGTGCGAATCGTCTTGGAATAAATTGTGGCGGTGATCATTTGATTTGAAAAATAGCACAGCCATTGTTCAGATCCTACACCCTTGAAGGGAGGACGGATAGTACTCTTTTGGGGATGATTTTCCTTAGTACCGCTTTAGCCTGAGGCAGGCAGTTCGCTTATTCCGTGGAAGGTGGGAAGAAATAAAAACGGGGCAGACGAAGCCGGAACATCCGGCTGTTCGTTTGCCCCGCTGCTGGAAGGAACAAAGGCCGGCCTAGCTGGCAGTTGCCGCTGCAGAGAGTACGCTGGCCACTTTGCTGAAGATGGTGCTGATGCTCGTCGCGACACCGGGCATAATTGCACCAGCCGCGACGGCAACGAAGCCAGCCATCAGAGCATATTCAATCAGGTCCTGGCCGGAGCGGTCTTTTGCAATTTTTGCCAGGAGGAGGAAACGGTCACGAACCGAGGTAATTCTCATGAAATGGACGATAACAGCAAACGTACGTCATTGGAAGGACCAATCTTGTGGGTACCAGTACCTTCATATGAAGTTGCCACAGTACCAGATCAGACGTCTAACCTGCTTTTTTACATGAGTTAACGTTTCGGCTATTGCTATTGCCAGCACGAAGCGGAAGATACGATTTTCTCCGACAGTTTCATTTGTACTAAGTAGTTTAACGGATTGCTATCAATAAACTACCTGAGGATTTGGCCCGACACTTCGGCGGGAGCTCGATTTTCGCGGCGAAGGCTCGGGTATCTGACCAACCGAAACTCATCAGGTATTCCCAACATTCGTTGATTTCGCGCCAGTGAGGGCGACTCGCCACGTTTTTTGTTAACAACAGATGCCCGGTTGCAAAGTTGTGTAAACCGAATAACCAAAGCGCGGCCGCCATCGTTCTCTCCAGTGAGGGCAATCAGCCCAAACAGAACAACTGAAAAATTGGAGGAACCTTAAAAATGACGATCAGATTCGTCCTTACGCTAGCTCTGTGCCTACTCAGCCTTACAGGCACGATTTTTGCCGGAAACGAGATCCGTTTTGCGGTGCCAACCGCGTTTTCCGTGCACGGGGTCACGCTGCCGGCTGGTGAGTATGTGATGAGCCAACTGGACCTGGCGGGCGATACTCCGGTGTATGTCATTTACTCGAGCGATGGCCGCATGCACAAAACCATGGTGAGCGTCCGCAGCGAACCGGACCTTTCACCTGGGGCAGCAACACTGACGCTGACCAACGTGAACGGCTCCTATGAACTGGCGGCGATTCACGCACAGGGGCGCGTTTTCAGGATCTCCAAGTAGCAACGGCCGTCCTCGACGGCCTGCCAAAGCACACTCGACTAGGACGGCTCCCATACAAGGGATATCATGGTTGGTCTCATGAAGAACTTTGCTGGAGCCGTTACGATCAAGGATGTCGCCCGGGAGGCTGGTGTCGGCGCCATGACGGTGTCCCGGGTCATCAACAGCGTTCCAGGCAGCAAGGTCAGCCACGAAACCGCCGAGCGTGTACGCAAGGTAATCGAGCGGCTGGGCTACGTTCCCAACCATGTGGCGCGTAGCCTGCGAGGCCAGCGCTCGGGTGTGATCGGGCTCGTCACGACGGATATCGGAAACCCCTTCTGGGCTTCCTGCGCGCGCGGCGTCGAGCGCGAAGCGAGAAAGCATGGATACGCGACTATGCTCGTCGCGTCCGACGAGAGTCCGAAGGTGGAGGCGCATCATATTCTAGCGCTGCGGGGGCGGCGGATCGATGGGCTTCTAGTCATCCCTTCGGCCGGTTCGCCGTCGACTACATGGTCGAGGGATGCGGGGAACATTCCGGTGGTCGCCCTGGACCGTCCAATAACAGGGATTAAGACCGACACCGTGCTGATTCACAACACCGCGGCGGCTTACGAAGCCACTCGGCACCTCCTCTCTCACGGACACCGCCGTACTGCATTTCTCGGGTACGGCGAACAGATTTATACAGTGAAGAAGCGAATCGAAGGCTACCGGCGGGCGGTAACGGAGGCGGGCCTTGAACCCCGGATTCGAGTCGATGTTCCCGATCCGTCCCACGTGCGCGCATTGACGCTGGAAGTGCTGAGTTCGCCTAACCCGCCGACTGCGATCTTCGGCATGAACAATCTGGTTATGAACGGCATCCTGCAGGCGGCGGCGGAAAAGGGCCTGCGTGTCGGGAAACAACTTGCACTCGCCGGGTTCGAAGATTTTGAGTGGGCTGAGTTTGTCCGGCCGGCTCTTACGCTCGTGCGGCAACCCGGAGAAGAGATGGGCCGGCGAGCTGCCGAGCTTCTATTCGCGCGGCTTTCGGGAGATAACCACGCGCCCCGGCGGGTTCTGCTGGATACCCAATTGATCATCCGTGAATCGTGCGGATGCGCACTCGTGTAGTTCAGCGCTCCCAGACGCCGACAATCGTTTTACCGGCCCTTCGGAACAGCAGGAGATCGGCAACGCGAGAGAGGGGCACAAGAACGTTGTCCCAAAATTGAATCTGTTTCAGCGTCGGATAAGACTGGCTCAGCAAGAAACGGTTTGCAGCCGAAGCAAAGAAGCCCACGCTATCCAGGTAGAACATCGACTTAAGTTTCAGCGACTCCGGCCCGCAGGCAGTTAACGATTCGCGATTATAACGGCGATAATGGCCGATAGCGGCATCGAAAGGACTGAACAGAAACTGATGCGCAGGAGACAGGACGACAATGCTGCCTCCCTTGCGCAGGAGGCGCGCGCTACGCTCGAGTTCGTCGCGGTCATGCTCGATGTGTTCCAGCACGTCGATGTATAGCAGGCAATCGTACTCGGCTGTTCCTATTAGATCCGCTGTTGTACGTGCGCGGCAATCGCAGTGGGAGCACCTCTCGTCCTCACGGATCGCCTTTGCGAGGCGCTGAGCGAGTTTAGGATCGGGCTCCAGGCACGTCCAGGAGGAGACTCGCGGGTTCTGCAGAAACGGCGTGTTCGCTCCAATACCGGCGCCGACTTCCAGAACATCACCCCGTACCCAAGGCGCTATGCTGCTCACCCAATACCGTTTCCAGTTCCTTGCGTGGGAGAAGATATCGAGTTCCTGACCGACGTAGGAGAATGCGGTATCGCTCACACCGCCCCCCGCACAAAGCGGCCGTCAAATATGAAGTTCACGCCTCGAATGAAATGCCGGAAGTCGCGCACAGGGAGGAACGTCGCCGTTCCCCGATTCGACAACGTGAGAAAGACAAGCATAAAGGCCCCGGCGCAGAGCTGAATCATCTGTAACAGAAGAAGGAAAGCAACCACTGCCGCCCAGCCCGGAATTCCCGATCCCGTACTCAGCAGAAGCCCGCTCGAGACCGCCAGTGTAGCTAACAGCAGAACGAATACGACCGAAGTCATCATGAGAATGCGGGTGGTCACAATCTCGTGGAAAACGGAGATCGCCGACAAGCCGTGCGCCACCAGGCTCACCAGATTCATCTTGGAGCGGCCGCGGAGGCGATTCCCCTTGTCCGCCGGAACCTCACGATGGGGGAGCCGGGATTTGAAGACACACGCCGCGTAGTGACTCCAGAGTTCGGACATAGAGACCAGACAATCCAGGAAATCCTTCGGCAATACGCTGAAATTTCCAACTCTGACGGGAATACCCGTGAGGACCCGGTGCAGGCGCCGGTAGAAATAATATCCAAGCTGGAACATCGGGCCATCCGGCCGCCGTCTCCTGCTGGCGAATATTGCCGCTTGCCGTCCCGCTTGCTGGAATGCGTCAAGTAAGCGCAGCGCATCGCAGGGCCTGTCTTCCCCGTCGGAATCCATAACCAGCACGGCATCGCACGATACTTCCGCGTGGATGTAGCAGAGGCCGACTGCAATCGCCCTCTGGTGTCCAAGATTGCGCCGAAGCTTCAGAATGCTGATGCGGGCCAGCGCTGGCCAGGCTCCGGTCAGTTCGTCTGCGGATTCCTGGGAGCCATCATCCACCAGCAGCACTTCCGAGGATATTTCCGGCCTCGACGAGAGTTCATCGTTCAGAATCCCGCAGAGCAACGTGGCCGCCCGCCAGTCGTTGTAAACCGGCATTAGGATTGCCACACGTAGAGTTGCTTGGGCTGCGTCCATATGCGCTGTTTATAGAGTAGTACATTAGTTTTGGGAACAGCGATCTTCAAAGCTGCTTTTCGGGGGATTTTAAGCGCCCCAAAGCCCAGCGCGCATGCTCTTCAATAAGAGTGTCGCCGCAGTTTGCCAGCTTCTCCAGAGCGCCCAGAAACTTCGGGTCCGCGCTATTCCCCATCGCAACGGCTACATTCCGCAGGAAGCCTCTCCACTTTGCGCGATACACGGGCGTCGCACGAAATCGAGCCCGGAATTCGTCCTGTGTCAGGGCAGCCATTTCTTCCAGGTCCGGAGCAAACACGATCGGTGCAAATTCTTCGGAGACGTCCGCCCGGCGATTCCACGGACACACATCCTGGCAGATATCGCACCCAAAGAGGTGTGTCCCGATCCCGTTCCGCATCGCTTCCGGCACAGATCCGCGCAGTTCAATCGTAAAATAAGAGATACATCGGGTAGCGTCCAGCCCTTCGGCTCCAATCGCCGAAGTCGGACAGGCGTCAATACAGCGCGTACACGTCCCGCAACGGTCCGGCGGAGGACTATCCGGATCCAGTTCCAGAGAGACCAGCACCTCGGCCAGGAAACACCACGAGCCCTTCTGCTGGTTGATCAGGCAGGTGTTCTTACCAATCCACCCAAGCCCAGCCTGCCGGGCGTAAGAACGTTCTAGTAGTGGTGCAGTATCGACACAGAGTTTATAGTCAAATACGCCACTTGTGTGTTGCAACCGAGCCACAAAGTCTGACAGTTTCGCTCGTAACACATCATGGTAATCGTGCGACCAGGCGTAACGCGAAATCCAGCCCCGCGCAGGATCGTCCATGGAGCATGAAAGCGGCTGATCAGAATTGTAATACTTGGCGAGACATATGACGGATTTGGCTGTCGGCAGAAGACTTCTGGGATCTGAACGGCGCTCTGCGCGATAGTCCGTCAGGTAAGCCATCTGGCCGGCATATCCCTGAAAAAGCCAATCTGAGTAACGGGAGAAATCCTGATGAGGAAGAGCTCGCGCGATGCCGGCCAGTTCAAAGCCGCATTCAAACGCGATCTGCTTCACTTGGTTGGAGCGCACTACTACGACCTCATGATACACTAACCCCCTTATACCGTTGATTTTGCATGTCCAAAAGACCCGATCCGTTCGCTCGCCGTATTCCCCCTTCAACCCGGCATAGCACCCGTTGAAACAATTCAACTGGCGGGCTTCCTCTCAAAGCCCCTACACTATTGGAAACACAGCAGAATCGTGCTGTGCGATCGTGGTTTGAAATAAAAATTAAGAGAGGTTCCCAACCAAGCCGCCAACGTAGCGGCCAAACATGGGAGAACAACAACATGCATAAGCCGATTAAATACGTTGAGAAGGCGGTTAGTACCGCCGCCAATGTCGCTTGGTCCTTCTTTGAACGCGCGAACCGGGTGAACCAGAATCCTTCCTTCACCCCGAAGTGGTCTGACAAGCCGCTCCTCAAGTCCTACCAGAAATCGAAGCCGCCGCTCGGGTGGCCACGCACTACCGATTCCCTTTGCCCCAAGTGCATCCCGGAAGTTCGCCAGGCGATCATCGATGGCAAGCTGCCGGTCGAAGTGCTGAAGAATGAAAAGCGCGGCGAAATCAAGGCGCAGATTATTGAACGCGACGGCAAGATCATCATGACGAAGGAGTGCCCGATTCACGGACACTTCGAAGACGTCATGTCCATCGACCCTGTGTTCATGAAGCACCTGGAAGACGTCTTCCCGGGTCGCGATATCCGGGCACACAACGACGAAAAGCTCCACAATCACGGCTCTTCCACTATTACGCACGGCCGCGGCTCGGTCCTCACCATCGACCTCACCAACCGTTGCAACATGATGTGCGATCCGTGCTTCATGGACGCCAACCAGGTCGGCTTCGTCCACGAACTCACCTGGGAAGAAATCAAGACGATGCTGGACAACGCGCTCACCATCAAGCCGCGCCGCCAGCTTTCGGTCCAGTTCTCCGGCGGTGAGCCGACGCTCTCCCCCTACTTCCTCGATGCGGTCCGCTACTCCCGTAAAGTCGGCTATAACAGCGTGCAGGCCGCGACGAACGGCATCGAGTTCGCCAAGAGTGCCGAATTCGCCAAGCAGGCCGCTGATGCCGGTCTGCGCTATGCGTACCTGCAGTTCGACGGTATCGGCAACGAAGCAAATTCCCACCGCGCTGTCGGCAACCTGTTCGATGTCAAGCTGCGCGCCATCGAGAACCTCTATAGCGCGGGCGTCGACATCGTTCCGGTCATCACGATCATCAACGGCATCAACAACGAGCAAGTCGGGGCGGTGGTTCGCTTCGCGCTCGACAATCCGAAGAAGATTCCGTTCCTCAGCTTCCAGCCCGTATCCTTCACCGGCCGGGACGAAGCCGTCACTCCGGAGCGCCGTCATGCGCAACGCTACACGCTCAGCCACCTTGCCCACGATGTGAAGAACCAGACCGGCATTGGCGAACCTGTTCGTGACTGGTTCCCGATCTCCTTCATGGCGACCTTCTCGGACTTCGCCGACCTGATGCACGGTCCGTCCGCCGACTGGGGCCAACTCTCCTGCGGCTGCCATCCGAACTGCGGCATCGGCCTCGCCGTGATGTGCGATAAGGAAACCAAGGAATACGTGCCAGTCACCGCATTCCTCAAAGCCGAGCAGCTTGCCAAGGACATCGCCAGCATCAATGATGCCGCTCGCGGCAAGCTGATGTCGGGCGTTGGCGTAGCGCTTGCCCTCATGCGCAACTACGATCCGTTCATGGCCCCCAAGCATTTCAGCCTTAAGGCCATGATGGAGAAGTTCGACAAGTGCTTCCGTGTGACGAATCGCAACTATGGCAAGGTCACCGGCGACCGCACCATGGCCGATATCGAGAAGCGCCGTTCCGACCGTTGGAACTTCCTCTTTATCGCCGGCATGTGGTTCCAGGATCTGTTCAACTACGATTTCCGCCGCACCGAGCAGTGCATCATCCCCTACGCCACGCAGGAAGGCGAGATCAGCTTCTGCGCCTACAACACCGGTGTGGGTTGGAGAAACATCGTCGAGAAGATGCACATGACCGCTACGTTGACCAAGTGGTATGCCGAAAAGGGCCGCCACGAAATCATCGCCGGCGGCAAGAGCGTGAACTTGCAGTCTAAAGATCACTCCCTGGTGCTCCGCGCCGACGACGTGAACCGCGAACGCCAGCACGACCTCGATGACCTCGGCGTTGCCAAGACCGCCCGGGAAGAGAAGCTCCGCGCCCGTGACGAAAAGCTGAAGAAGACAGCCCACGACACGGAGATGGAAAAACTCTATCGCAAGCACGTTCTCGGCGAGCAGGTGGAAGAAGGCGGATTCGTGCCGCTGAATTCCCTCATCAAGCCGGCGCAGAAGCCGCAGGACGAAGAAGTCGGCACGTTCGGCGACTAAGTTTCTACGATTTTTTCAAACCACGTTCAGGCCGCCAGGGGGACAACCCAGGCGGCCTTTTTTGGTTCGGCGAGCCCTTCCTCACCAAGTGCTGCTGAGTTACCGTCTAGATGAAAGGAAGCTGGGGCGGAACTCGGCCCCAGCCTGTTTAGTGTTTACTTGTTGTTTGCTTGCAGGTCCGCAATGGAGGCTTTCAGCAGGCCAACCGTATAGGCCATGTTGTGAATGCCGTAGCTCCCATCATTTGCAACAAACTGATAATTGTAAGCGGCCTTCAACTGCGGGCGTGTCCAGGTGGAATCGATCGTGAGTGACGTCTTCTCCTGGCCCACTGGCGGCAGCATCGTCCCCAGTTTGCTCAACAGGTGCTTTACCTCGGTCTGAACGCCCTCTACCTTGCCGTCACCGTCGTAATCCAACAGCGGGAAGTCGAACGTGTCTAGCCTCTTGCCATGGCAGGACTGACACGCACCGACCATCTCCACCTTGGGCCCCTTCGTACCATCGGAAGCAGGACGGAATGTGTGCCCACCCACTTGGGTCAGGCTTGGATCCGCTGCGTCGACCGGCTGCATGTGACAGGTTACGCATGTATCCTCCACGATGACGCCGTGAGCAGAACTCGGGATGGGTTGGCCATAGCTATAGCCATTCACCCCTTCCAGCATGTCGGTCTGCGGACCGTGATGCGGTCCGAAGCGAAGACTCGCCGCGGCGGTTTCGGCGTATACTGCCGCATTCTGCCGGCTCTGATGGCAGTTCATGCAGAGCATACCCATTCCGGCGCCGGTGACGACTGTACCGTCTTGCAGTTTCACCTCATTCACCGTCCTCACCAAGTGAGCAGTACCATTTGGAATCGTATCCCCATGCGGCTCATGACAGGTCTGGCAATTGATCGCCGAATAGGTAGTATCTATCGTCGTCTTCCTCTGGATTTTGCCGATGAAACCAGCGCCGGTATGGCAACCGACGCATCCTTCCCTGCCAGCTCCGGACGGATCTCTCGTCGCCTGCGCGTGCATCGAGTTGTTCCACTCGCCTGTCTTCGAGTGGTGGGTCAAGGCGCCGTGGCACTGGCCGCAAACACCCGAACTGCTGCTCGTTGAGATCAGCCGTGGATCGCCGCCGGATGACGCGTGCCGGCTGCCTGGTCCGTGACAATTCTCGCACTGAATGTTTGCAAGGTTCTTCAGTGCCGCCGGAATCGTATCAAACGTGCCTGGCTTCAATAACGCCGGGAACGTCCAATTCAACTGTTTTGCTACATCATCGAATCCGTTATTCATGGCCAGCGGATCCGTATCGTAACCAACCGTGTGGCAAGCTATGCAAGCGAAGCCATAATAAGTGGTTCTATCCCCATCCACACCGTTCTTAAACATGGAGGCGTGGGCCGTCTTTTCCCATGAGTTCACCATCGACCATGGGGGCGAAGCACCGCCGCTGTGGCAGGTCGCGCACTGCTGACTGCCGAGGTAAGTGCCGGCGGTGATCATTATCTTCAGATCAGCGTTCCCGCCGGAGGTTTCGACCGTCGCGCTGATGTTGTAAATACCGGGAACATCCGGCCGCAAGAATTTTCTGGCGGCGATTTGATAATCGGCCCGGTCGGCAGGTTCATAAGAAGGTACCTGGGAGGGCAACGGGCTTTCTTCTATGGTGGCGTTGGAACCGGCCGGTTTGCCGGTCAGTGTCCACCGAACGCCGAGAATATTTGTTGGATCGATTTGAGCATCCACGAGCGCCTCGAGGTGGGCGGGTTGTCCAATTCCAACGGTGGACAAGCCTCCTGAGGTCTGGGTTGTCGGGGGAAGTTTGTACGCGGCGATGTCATCCCGCGTCATGGCTCGAAGAACAATCTTCGCTCTTGGAGAGGTCTGAGCGAATACTGCGGGGGCTCCGCCCGCAGCCAGCAGCACCAACGCCACTAGGCCATATAGTGTTCTGGGAGTAGAAGCATAAAATTTCTTTTTTTCGAGAAGCATCGCTTCTCTCTCCCGTCGGAATCATGTCACACGGGACAAACGGAATCAAGTCCGGCTAGAAAACGGCGTTGGTGCACCCGGTTGAATTGCGGCGGTAACGTCGGATCGTTATCCCACACCCGGACGAAATGAACCTTTCCGAATTCCCCGCTCCGGACGATTCGCGCAGATCCCGGGGGACGCGTTGCCGAGTGCTGCTGCGTTCCAGCCTGAATCGAATCGGGAATCACCGGATGTTCCGCACAGATTGTGGTAGCTTGCCGTTGCCCACTGGTGTATTCTGTTGCTACCCTGCGCCCAAACGTGGGGAATAATCACACCACTTTGCGTATGCAGCGCAAAGGAATTGAGGAGGCACGCATGCCGGATGCGAAAGGCAGTGTTGAAGTTCGGATCGCGAAGATGGGCCCCGGCGGGACCCCTTATGCGGAGATCCTGGTCGATAAAAAAATCAGTTCCACGCAACTTGGCGGCATTATCCAGAGGGTTACGCGCGACAAGGACCTTCTGAAAAAAGTCGGTTTGAAAGCCTGTTCGGCTTGCAAATCTGGTTTGGATATCAACATCCGGGATCGGTTCGATCACGTGCTGCAGGTCGACCTTGCCGAACTCGGCCACTAGCGCCAAAGAGCCTCGTGCCGGGGTTGGAGTGCTCTTCAACCCCAGCATGGATCGATTTGTGGAGCGCGCTCTCCACCGGCTCGACTACCTTGCCGTCATTCCGGATCGTGCCTGGATCGATCATGGAATCGGCTGCGCCCCGAGATTCGAACCCATGCCGCTACCGGCCGCTCTCCTGGATGAAGCTTCGCAGCAAGTCCCACTTGTGTTGCACAGCATCGGCCTTTCGATTTGCAGCGCTGACATTTTCGACCAGGAGTACGGGCGCAATCTCATCGAGTACGCGGAACGCTGGAAGTCTCCATGGATCAGCGAACATTTGTCATTCTCCCGCATCGGCACCGGGCATGAGGTCAACGCAGCCATCGCGCTGCCTGTGCCATACGACCGGGAAGTGCTCGAGTTGATCGAGCCTCGCGTTCGGTTCTTCACCGATCGGCTCGCATGTCCTTTTCTTCTGGAGAACAATGTCTATTATTTCCGTTACGCCGGGGAGGACCTTTCCGAAGAGGCGTTCTTAAACGAACTGTGCCGGAATACAGGCTGCAGTGTGCTGCTCGATCTTCACAACGTTTACACGAATTCACGCAATCACCGGTTCGATCCTTTGGAATATATTGACGCCTTACATTTGGACGATGTGAAAGAGATTCACATCGCCGGGGGTGTGCCGATGATGGGATTTCATACGGACTCGCATACCGGCCCCGTCCTGGATGGTGTGTGGGATCTGCTGGAATACACGGTTGCCCGGACCGCTAACCTTCGCGGAGTCACATTCGAATTTCACGAGTCCTCGTTCCGCCTGCTCGGGGAGTCGGGCATTCTCGAACAGCTCGACCGAGCTACATCCTATGTCGCTAACGGCATTCCAACACGCGCTTGTTGAACTGACGCTCGCTCCGAGGCGAACCCGCCAGCTCCTCCGCGGAGACTTGAGCGCGATTGCAGAATACGACCTGACGGACCGCGAACGGGCCAGGCTGCTGGACGTAGTCCGCCAGCCCGGCATGGCTTTGAATTGCACCATCGCCAGGAGTAACCGGTTCGAGGCGATCGGCGAGGTTTTCCCAATGACGTGCGTTCTGCTAGAGCCCATCTTGCGCGATCTTCTCGATGAGCTTTGGGAAGACTCCAAGCCGGGCGATTACCAGTTTACGGGGGAAGAAAATGCGTTCGCTTCGCTGATCCGAAGCAAGAGAGCTGCGGGCGGGCTGCCGATCGAGTACCTCGATGAAGTCTTGGCCTACGAGTGGCTCTGCTGGGAACTGGCACAGCATATGCGTACGCAAAGCGATCCGAATGTCGAAGTGGAAGCTGTCATCGAGTTCCGACATTCCCCAGACCAGCTTCTGGTTCCGCTCAGCCGGCTGGAAGCTCCTCCTCCCGGTTTGGCCGCCGGCGAATATCGCGCAAAGGTGACCCTGCGGGGCGGCCGTTTTGACGTCGAGCTGATCGAGAAAGAGTTCATCGCATTGAAACGAAATCATTCCGCCTCGTGGTGAGTCAATAAGGTCTGGCGAGGTGAATGTGAGAAATCAGGATAACGAACAGGAACGTTCCGGGCTGCTGATTGGATCTGAGCCCTTGAAAGGCGTGCGAAGCGCTTCGAAGCAAGACGATAACGATGCGGGGAAGGATAAACCGCTCGGCGACTCCGATGACTCGAGCGACAGCGACAAGACCGACTCGGATACCACCGACAAAGGTGACGACAAGGGCGACGACCGTCGCGATGCCGACGGGCGGGATTAACTACGATCTGGCCGGCATTCTGGCGCCGGCCGATCCCCAAACATTTCTAGCATCGGATTGGGGCAAACAGTTCCGTCACATTCCAGGGGCTCAAGGTAAATTTTCAGCTCTACTTCCCTGGCGTGTGCTGAACGGAATCCTCGAACAGCATCGGCTGGAACCTCCGCGCCTCCGCCTCACTCGCGAGGGCAAGGCCGTTCCGCCCGGCTCTTTTCTCAGCTACCACGGAAACACGCGCGGCACTGGCAGCCCCATTCCGCGCCTGAACGCCACGGCTCTTACCAGGGAGTTGCGGGATGGATCGACCCTCGTGTTGGACGCCGTCGATGAGTTGCATCCCCCTATCACGAAATTAGCGGAAGCCCTGGAGCGCATCTTCCGGGTACGCGTTCAGGTGAACGCCTATGCCGGCTGGCGGACTTCCCATGGTTTCGATCTCCACTGGGACGATCATGACGTCTTCATCCTCCAGGTGGCCGGCCGGAAGCACTGGAAGGTGTACACAACCACGCGCAAGTACCCGCTCCGCCGCGATGTGGAGCCAGCCACCGAACCTCCGTCCGAAGTGCTGTGGGACGGATTGCTGGAGGATGGTGACCTCCTCTACATTCCGAGAGGATGGTGGCATGTCGCCGAGCCCCTGGATGAGCCTACCCTGCACTTGACGGTCGGCGTGAACAATCCCACCGGAGCGGATTTGCTGAATTGGCTTTCGGATCGCTTACGCGCCCTCGAGCAGGTGCGCCGCGATCTTCCCCATCTCGCCACGTCCGAAGAACAAGAGGAATACGTCGATACTCTACACGCCGCGATTGGTGCCGCATTCAAGCCCGGCCTGATCGAAGAATTTCTCAGTGACATGGATGCATCGGTCCGGCCGCGTCCGCATCTGTCTCTGCCATGGGCTGCAACACCGGATCTAACGCCGCGGGATTCGTACCGGGTGAGGTGGAACGGTGCGCGAAGTATACCCATAGAGCAGAACGGCGGCGAAGTCTGCGTGCGTGCGAACGGCCGGAGGTGGAACTTTGCAGCCGCCGCACATCCTTTGCTGGAGCTCCTCGTCTCCGGGCGTGACCTGTCCCGGGAAGATCTTTACGCGCGCGCGAATGGATCGTTGGATGCCTCGACTATAGATAAGTTTGTAAAGGAATTGCTGGCCAACGGACTTATCGTCCTCTGTTAGCGGGATGCATGGAGCACGAACGTTTTTTCTGCTCTTTAGCGGCCCGTGATCGTGCAGAACCTCTTTACGGAACAGTGGCGCGCATTCAATCCTGGCTGCTGCTGGAATATCCCGGTGCGTGGCGCAAGCACGCCATCGAGGATAGCCGTCTGTTATCCGAACCCGTAAAGCATCATCTCTGCCGGGACTTCGACCGTTCGCTGTTCATCCGCCGTGAGCACATTCGCTCTGGGCCCCTCCACTGCTTCCACGTCGATGCTTGCGCTACACCGCCTCGCATGACGCGCACACTGCTTTCCAGCTACGAAGATATGCTTCAGGCAAACGAACAGGCAGACCTGGTTCATCACCTGGTTTATGCGATCTGCACTCATGGAAAGCACGATAAGTGCTGTGCGAAATTCGGACTGCCGCTCTTCTGCGCCTTTCGCGATCTGATCGGAGAGCGCGCCTGGCAGTGCTCCCACGTAGGCGGCGATCGCTTCGCCGCGAACGTAATTGTGTTCCCGCATGGCCTCTATTACGGACACGTGGAACCCGATGAAGCGCCCGAGTTAGTGCGCCGGTCGGAAGCGGGCGAAGTGTGGCTCGCGCGCTACCGCGGCCGGTCATGCTTCCCGCGGCCGGTTCAGGTTGCGGAATACTTTGTCCGTGCCGAATCGGGGCGAATGGGCATCGATGAATTCCAACCTTTGGGAGTGCAGCGGCAGCCTGACGGAACCACTTCGGTACGATTCCATGCGCGGTCTGACGGTTCCGAACACCGGATAGAATTCATCACCAGCACACCGCCACAACGCGAGTTACTCACCTGCGGATCCACGGAACCCTCGCTCATTCCGCGCTATCACCTGAAGCGCTATCTCGGGTAGTTGCTCTCTATCTGGCGGGAGTAAGTCCGAACTGTTCCGCCAGCAGTCAAGCGTCCCTACGCCCATCCACCAGGAATGCGCTTTCCCCAGTGAGCCGCCCACGCTACACTCTTCGTAGCGTGACTCCCCGGCGCACTCCCTCCCTCTTTATCAGCAGCATCTTCTTTGTTTCCGGCATCCCCGCACTGCTTTACCAGATCGTGTGGCAGCGCGCTCTTTACGGCGTTTACGGCGTGACCACAGACTCTGTGACAATCATCGTTGCTGCGTTCCTCCTGGGACTTGGCCTGGGGGCATACGGCGGCGGGAAGATCTTAGCGAAGACTCGCGTATCGCATCTGCTTCTCTTCAGCCTTGCAGAAATGGGCATTGCGGTTTTCGGGCTGGTTTCCCTGCGATTAATCGATGCGATTGCCGAGCGCATTCCGGCCGCAAACCCGCTGGCCACCGGCCTAATTGCGTTTGCAATTCTACTGCTGCCCACAATGCTGATGGGCGCTTCTCTGCCCATATTGGTGGACTATTGCACGCGCCGCTGGGCGCACGTCGGAAAATCAGTCGGCACTCTGTATTTCGTAAACACGCTTGGCTCCGGAGTGGCTTGCTTCCTCGCCGCTCTGTTCACCATGCCCAAACTCGGGATGTCCGGAACGGTACATGCCGCGGCGGCCTTGAACATCTCTGCCGCGGCCTCGGCGCTGATAATCTTCTGGCGCGAGCGGCGCTCGCCAGTGGCAACCCATGACTTCCCGGCTGAGCAATCAGCACGAATCCCCTTCCAACTCGCAGGCTCGCTCGCAGGCCTTGCCGGTTTTGTTGCGATCGCCTATGAAATTATCTGGTTCCGAGCATTTCATTTTGCCACCGGTGGAAGTGCGCGCAGTTTCTCTTTTCTGCTGGGGGCCTATCTCGCCGGCATCGCTTTCGGAGCGCTAATCGCCCGAACGTTGAGCATCGGATCGACGAACAGCGTCCTGAGACGTGCCGCCGTCTCCATCCTCATCGCAAATCTTGTAGGCTTCGTGACCGTACCAGCGCTCGCTTATCTGTTGCGATGGTTTCCTTACGGCTATGCGCTCGCCGCAGTGATGGTTTCGGCAGCCGCCATGGGTGCTGTCTTTCCACTCATCTGCGAAGTAGCAGTCGACCCCAAGCGCGCGGGACGCGGCGTCAGCCTGCTTTACGTCAGCAACATTGCAGGCTCGGTACTCGGCAGCATTGCGGTGGGATTCGTCGCGCTCGATCTGTGGCCATTGTTTCGGATCCAGGAGTTCCTGGCAATCTGCGGAATCTGGATGGCGGTGCTCGTCTATCCCAGGAGGGCGATGGCCCTGATCGCCACAGCCTTAGGGGCCGTGGTTGTCGTCTCGTCCGCGCCGCTCTCCTCAGGGCTTTACGAGTCCATGCTCAGAAAAACCGAATACGATAGTCGTGAACGCTTCACCGATGTAGTGGAGACGCGTAGCGGTATCGTGACCGTGGATGCCGGCCGCACCATCTATGGGGATGGAGCTTACGACGGCTATCTCGAAACGGACTTGATGGATTCCGATAGCGTGCTGCGGCCGTTCGCCCTGAGCTTCATTCACCCCAATCCGGAGGAAGTTCTCATGATTGGCATTTCCGGAGGAGCATGGTCGGAAGTCATCGCGAATCATCCTCAGGTAAAAGCCCTCACCCTCGTAGAGATCAATCCTGGCTACGTCGATATCATCAGGCGATATCCGGCTGTGTCGCCGATCCTTTCCAACCCGAAGGTGCACTTCGTCATTGATGATGGCCGGCGCTGGCTGCGAAGAAATCCCGAGCGCCGGTTCGACGCCATCATTATGGACACTACCTATCACTGGCGTGCACATGCCACCAGCCTATTGTCACGCGAGTTCTTTGCTCTCGCGCGCACGCATCTCAAACCGGGCGGTTTGATTTACTTCAATACCACCCATTCCATGGAGGCACAGCGAACCGCAGTGGACTCATTTCCGTATGCGATGCGCTTCGGCCCGTTTCTGGCCGTGAGTGGATCTCCCATCAAACTCAACAAACAGCGTTGGCGCGAAGTCCTGCTGAACTACAAACTGGAAGGTAACCCTGTGGTGGATCGAGCGGATCCCGATGATCAGGAAAGGCTGGAGAAAATCCTCTCCTACGCGGACCACTTCGATGCGGTACCTTACGACCGCTGGGGTATGGAAACTGCGGAGAGCATCCGGCGGCGTACAAGGGGCCTGCGCATCATCACGGATGACAATATGGCATGCGAGTGGACGCGCTAGCGAAACGAACTAAAAGGGGAATTCTTTTTGTGCAGGAATCGCGGCCGCCTGCACGACGTTCAAATACTTGCTCGGATTCATGGGGATTCCGCCGCGGCGTACCTCGTAGTGCAGATGAGGTCCGCTTGCTCTTCCCGTCATGCCGGAATAGCCAATCACCTCGCCTCTCCGTATAGCCTGCCCCGGCACAACACTGAATGCCGAAAGGTGCGCGTAGTAGGTCTGGATTCCATTGCCATGATCGATGACGATCAACTTGCCATACTGGCCACCCCATTCGGCGTGAAGCACAACGCCATCGCCTGTCGACTTCACTGGAGTACCCTTACTCACCGAAATATCGAGCCCCGTGTGGAAAGCGCCCTCGCCTGAGAACGGATCCGAGCGCCGCCCGAAGTGGCTCATCAACTGACCCTGCACAGGCCAGATGCTGGGCAGCAAAGCCGACTGAAACAGCACGTTGGACCGATGCGCGTAGTGCGATATCTGCGCGCTGCGGAGGAAATTGTATTCTTCCAGACTTTCATTCACGGTCGGCGTCAGCCGGCCTTCCCGCGAAATTTCCTGCGGCCCTTCCAGGTGCCGCTTGAGCCCATACGCGACAGATACTTCGCTCGCTAACAACTGTAGGCTGGCCAACTGCTGATTCGTGCTCTTCGACTCCTTCTCCAGCTTTCTGTATCGTGCCCGCAGTTGATCCACTTCGTTCCGCAGATTGTTGTAGTTCGCGATCTTCAGACTCATCCGGACATAGCTTGTGACAAAGCCGAACAAGGAGACACTGCCGAGCAGCGCAAGTCCCAAAATCGCGTAGACGACCTGGTAAGGCACGTGGATACGGCGGAGCCTGCCGTGTAGAGAGTGAGCCAATACGAGAATGAAATAGGGCTGATTCAATCCAGAGAGCTCCCTAACGAAAGCGCAGTACTATGCGGACACACCTAGTACTTTTGCCCCGAAGGTACAAACATTAATAAAAATAAAGCTTAAACCGCCGGGAACCGCCGTGTCAAGAACCCCAAAAGGGGTCATCTACCTATACCTCAGATTTTTCTTGTAACCTATAGCCGATACGGCACTTGCCGTACTCGCCTGCAAACGTCTACCGGGGTTTGCCAGTCGCTTCTACCGCCCAGGCAGGATGGGTTATCCGCGCCGGACTCGTTAACCTGAAGCCTAGGACCACCACGCAGCCTGATCCCCCTATGTCTAAAACAACTTCTGGCATTTTGTTCGGAGCCTTTTTCACCTCCATTTTGCTCCTATCAGCCTGTAAGGAACACAAACCAGCGGAAGTAAAGGCCGCTACCCGCCCCTCGGTTGCCGTCGCGAAGGCCACTCCGGCGAACCTGTCCCGTGGGGTGGCGCTCACCGCAGAGTTCCGGCCATATCAGGAAGTGGAAGTCATGTCGAAAGTTGCCGGATACGTACGGAAGATGTACGTCGATGTCGGCGATCATGTCAGGGAGGGCCAGGTCCTCGCAACTCTCGAAGTACCGGAGATGGCCGACGAACTGGCTCGCAATTCGGCGAACATAGACCGCGCGAATGCCGAGGTAGCCAGAGCCCGTGATGAGGTGCAGCGCGCCCAATCCGCCCACCAACTCTCTCATCTTTCCTATTCACGCCTCGCTGCCGTGATGAAGAACAGGCCCGGACTCCTGGCGCAGCAGGAAGTGGACGACGCACAAAGCCGGGACCTGGTGTCCGAAGCGCAGGTCTCCGCCGCGAAGTCGAATCTGGCAGTCGCCGAACAGGCTGTAAAAGTGAACCAGGCGGAGGCAGGTAAAACCCGCACACTCATCAACTACACCCGCGTCACGGCCCCGTTTGCAGGTATGATCTCGAAACGCTTCGCTGACACCGGTTCAATGATCCAGGCCGGCACAGCTTCTCAAACCCAGGCGATGCCCCTGGTGCGGCTGTCCCAAATGGATCTGCTGCGGCTCACACTGCCCGTACCGGAATCGGCCGTTTCTCAGATCAAGCTTGGTGCGCTCGTGGAAGTGCGAGTTCCGTCGTTAAGCCGTTCGTTCCAGGGCAAGGTAGCGCGGTTCGCGGGCCGGCTTGCCTCGTCCACGCGGACTATGGAGACCGAAGTGGACGTTCCTAACGTCAACGGTATCCTGCTTCCGGGCATGTTCGCGGAAGTGGACCTGACATTGGAGCAGCACCCGAACGCACTCTCCGTCCCTCTGGCCGCTGTCGAAGATGGAAAGGTGATGGTCGTCGCTCCCGGCAACATGCTGGAGATTCGTGACGTGATTTCGGGTCTGGAGACGGCGGACCGCGTCGAGATCCGATCCGGCCTCAAACCGGGGGAGATGGTGGTCATCGGGAATCGAAACCTGCTGAAGCCGGGTCAGGCCGTTCAACCCAAAGTGGTGGAGCTGTCCGCCATTCAGGAGGCGCGCTAGATGTCCCGGTTTGCCATCCGCACGCCGTATTTCATTGTCGTCGTCTGTCTCATGATTCTGGTGGTCGGAATTACCAGTGTCGCCCGCATGCCGGTCGATATGTTCCCCTCCATGAATATTCCCGTGGTTGTGGTCGCCACGTTTTACAGCGGCATGCCGCCGGAACAGATGGAAGCCGACATCACCAGCCGCTTCGAGCGCTTCTTCACACTTGGCAGCGGTATCGATCATATAGAATCCCGTTCACTCCCGGGCGTCAGCGTGATCAAGGTCTACTTCCAGGCCGGAACGAACCCTGACTCCGCCGTCACAACGATCTCGAACCTGGCAATGGCGAACCTGCGGCGATTGCCTCCCGGCACGCTGCCGCCGGTCGTGCTGAAATTCGACGCGTCCAGCCTGCCGGTCTGCCTGGTCACTTTGAAGGGCGACGGACTGAATGAGACCAAGCTCCGCGATCTGGCGCAATTCGCCGTCCGCAACCAGATTGCCGGTGTTCCTGGCGCCTCTGTGCCCCAGCCCTTCGGCGGCCGCTACCGCCAGATCATGCTCTATGCCGATCCGTACAAACTGGAAGCCCACCAACTCAGCCTCATGGACGTGGTGCGAAGCGTCAACGAATCAAACCTCATCCTGCCGGCAGGCGACGTGCAGATCGGCACGCGCGACTACGCGATCTACACCAACAGCCAGATCGACCGCGTGGATGACATCAATGAAGTGCCGTTAAAAGTGGTAGGCCAGGCGCCTGTTCGCGTAGCCGATATCGGAACCGCCAAAGACGCGCAGCAGATCCAAACCAATCTGGTGCGAGTCGACGGACAGCCGTCCGTCTACCTGCCCGTTCTCAAGCAGGGCGGCGATACCAATACGATCGCCGTTGTGGACGGAATCAAGGCCAAGCTGCAGCACCTCTTCGACGTTCCCGAAAACCTGATTACGAAGGTGGTGTTCGACCAGTCGCTCTTCGTAAAATCAGCCATTCAGACTCTGCTGCATGAAGGCGCTATCGGCATGCTGCTGACGTCGATCATGATTCTTGTCTTTCTGGGAAGCATGCGCGCCACGGTCGCCGTGTTCTTCTCGATTCCGCTTTCCGCGCTGGCGACCTTCATGGTCCTCTCGATGGGCGGCAGTTCCATTAACAGCATGGTGCTAGGCGGACTGGCACTCGCGTTTTCCCGTCTGATCGACAACTCAGTCGTCGTGCTGGAAAACATCTACCGCCATTTGGAAAACGGTGAGGAACCCGAAGCCGCGGCTGAGCGCGGCGGACGGGAAGTGGCGCTGCCGGTGCTCGCTGCCACCCTCACCACAGCGGTCGTATTCTTCCCGGTAACGTTCCTGTACGGCGTGAGCAAGTTCCTGTTCTCCGCACTCGCGCTGGCCGTCGTGATCTCGCTGTTCGCTTCTTACGTCGTAGCCATGACGGTGGTGCCGCTGTTTTGCGCACGCTTCATCAAGAGCCACCACACGCATCCCGAGCGGAAAAACTGGGGCGCACGCTTCAATGTGTGGTTCAACCGGCGGTTCGATTCCTTCCTGGCCGGTTATGACCGTCAGGTGAACCGGGTTCTGCACTGGCCGCGCGCCACGCTGGCCGGCTTCGCATTTCTCTTCGTTGCCAGCCTCGGCATCTTCCCGCTCATCGGTCTATCCTTCTTCCCCAGCACGGATGCGGGCCAGTTCGTCATTAACCTGAAGGCCCCTTCCGGAACGCGTCTGTCCGTTACCGAAAACGAGGTTTCCAAAGTCGAGGCGCTCATCCGCGAGGTGGTCCCCAAGGAAGAGCTATCCATGATCGTGTCGAACCTGGGCATCACGCCGGACTTCTCTGCCATCTACACCAGCAACTCTGGCATGCACACCGCGTTCGTGCAGGTGCGCTTGAGCGATGAACACAAGATCGCGAGCGAGGAGTACATGCGGCGTGTCCGCGAACGCCTCGAGCATGACATGCCTGAGCTCAGCACGTTCTTCCAATCCGGCGGCCTCGTCGACGCCGTGCTGAACATGGGCCTCCCGGCGCCCATCGACGTACAGGTCGGCGGCACCAACATGAAGAAGGCGTATGCGGTGGCACTCGACTTCGCGAACCGCATCAAGCAACTGCCGAATGTAAACGACGCCTTCATTCCGCAGGACATCGACTACCCCGCCCTCAAGCTGGATATCGATCGCATGCGCGCAGGCAAGCTCGGCCTCACACAGCGTGAGATCGTGACCAACGTCATCACGGCCCTGACCTCGAATCAGATGATCGCCCCCAGCTTCTGGGTCGATCCGAAGAGCGGTCAGGACTATATGCTGACTGTTCAATATCCGGAGCAGCAGGTACAGACTCTGAACGATTTCCGCGGTATTCCGCTCCGCGCATCCGGCCAGGCCCTGCCCACGCGGTTGGACGCAGTCAGCAGGATCAGTGCCGTGAATGCTCCAACCGAAGTGGACCACTACCAGTTGCGCCGTGTCACGGACGTTCTGGTCCGGCCGAAGGGTGAGGATTTGGGCCGGATTGCGAAGGCAATCGACAGCATGATCCAACAAACCACGCTACCCGCTGGAGTCAATGTGACGCTCCGCGGGATGGTGCAAGGCATGCGCGAATCCTTCCGCAGTTTCGCCATCGGCCTCTCGCTCGCCGTCGTGCTGCTCTATCTCGTTCTGGTTGCGCAGTTCCGGTCATTTATCGATCCGTTCATCATTCTGATCGCCGTGCCGCCCGGCATCACCGGTGTCCTGCTCACCCTGTGGCTCTCCAACACCACGCTCAACGTCATGTCGCTGATGGGCGTCGTGATGCTGGTTGGAATCGCGGTCTCGAACAGCATTCTGATCGTCGAGTTCACTCACCATCTCCGCACCGATGGGATGGGCGTGCGCGAGGCCGTCGCCTATGCGTGCCGCGTCCGTTTGAGGCCTGTGCTCATGACCTCGCTCGCAACCCTGATCGGGCTTCTGCCGATGGCTTTGAAACTCGGGGAAGGATCGGAATCGTACGCTCCTCTGGCGCGCGCGATTCTCGGCGGATTGACCGTATCGGTCATCCTCACCGTATTTCTTGTGCCCGCCGCCTACTACCTTGTCTATCGCCGCCAGGAGAAGATCGCATGAAGTATTGGATTTTGTTGCTAACCTGCCCCCTCTTGGCAGACCCGCTCACTCTGGAGGAAGCGCACAAAATCGCGCTGCAGAACCATCCGCAGATCGCCGCAGCCAAATACACGGCTGCGGCCGCCGAGCAGTTCACCAAAGAAGCGCGCTCCGCCTATCAGCCTGCGCTCTCCGCGAGCCTCACCGGCGTGGGCGCCGATTCGGGAAGCCGTATCGCCGCGGGCGGCCTGAACAATCCGGTCGTGTACAACCGTCTCGGCTCCGGCGTCACGCTAAGCCAGATGATTACGGATTTTGGCCGCACCTCCAACCTCGTGGAAAGTGCAAAGCTTCGCGCACAGGCACAGTCCGAAACAGTGGACACGAACCGCTCCCAGGTGCTGCTCGGTGTCGATCGGGCCTTTTTCGGCGTCCTGCGCGCCAAGGCGCTGACGCAAGTCGCGGAGCAAACTGTAAACGAACGCCAGCTTATCGTAGACCAAGTCAGCACCCTCGCCAGGAATCGCATGAAATCCGATCTGGACGTCAGCTTCGCGAAGGTCAATTTGGCGGACGCACAGTTACTACTCAGTTCCGCCCAGAATCAGTACAAGGCCGGGCTTGCCGAATTGGCGACCGCTCTAGGAATTCCCGGCCAGCAGAGCTTCGATGTGGTCGACTCGGGCGAACCGCAGCCGCTGACGGATGCTGTCGAAGACCTGGTCCGGCAGGCTTTGAATCAGAGGCCGGAACTCCGCAGCCTGCGCCTGGAGGACAGCGCGGCCCAACGATTCGCCAAGGCTGAGCGCGCGCTCATGTTCCCGAGTGTCAGCACGTTCGCAGCGACAGGACTGGCTCCTGCCGGCCAGGAGACAATTCCGAACCGCTACGGCGCGATCGGAGTCAATCTCAACGTGCCGCTTCTAAACGGCGGTTTATTCTCCGCGCGCCGCGATGAAGCAGAGTATCGTTCCCGTGCCGTGGATCAGAATCTCAAAGACCTGGAAAACCGTGTGGTTCGCGACACACGCGTAGCTTATCTGAACGCAGCGAACGCGTTCGATCGCCTCGGCCTGACCAAGCAGCTCCTCGACCAGGCCCGCATGGCGCTCGATCTAGCGCAGAGCCGGTACGATCTCGGACTCAGCTCCATGGTCGAACTGAGCCAAGCGCAGTTAAACCTTACGTCTGCACAGATCTCAGCCACGGCCGCGCGCTATGACTTCCAATTACAGAAGCAGGTTCTCGAGTATCAGACCGGCAATCTGAAGTAGCCGTCGAAGCCTGAACGGGAACCTCGCCATCGGTGAAGGTGGCAGGCTTCACGTCACTGTCCGTGTAAACCGCGCCGCAAAATTGGGAACGCATTCCCCGCCAGGCCGTGACTTTAGTTATAGAAGGAATTGCCGACGAAAAGTCGCTGCTAGAAGATGAAGCTTAAGCCGCCCCGCACCGCGCGTGGAGAGTTCGTCATCGTGACGCGCCTTCCGTCGGGCGTTGCCGCGCCAAGATAACCCTGCGCGAGCATGTTTCGCATTTCCGCGGAAGCTTCCAGCCGTCCCGGCAATCCGGCGAAGTTCGGAATCGGCTGGCGAACACGTACGTTCAGACCCGTTTCCGGGTAGGATCCCTGAGTCAGATAGACATGGCCCGGAATCAGCGATCGATAGTCAGTCCATTGGTAGCTGGCGACAAATCGTGTTCCGGTCCCCGGAGCCACACCCGACATCTTCGTCATCACCCAATTCTGTTGCGCGGGCTGAATGATGCTGCGCAGTTCTTCTGCATCGCCGCTCACCAGTTCCCGTCCGCTCGTTCGCAGAACGCCGCCGTGCCCGTAGGCGAGCGTGAAGGTCAAATTCTCACTGACTGATTGGGTTACAGACGCCGTAATCCCATCCCGCGAATAATCGCCGATGTTGAAGACCGAGCTTGTTGAAGAGAGTTCCGGCAACAGGTCGCCGCTATCGAGCAGGCCTTCGGAGGCCATCATCGTCACCGCACCATTGCGGACACTCTCGCGGTAGAAACCGACGCTGTAAGAGCGGCTGCCAATGCCGATCTGATAACCCGCCTCGAAGTTCTGAACTCTTTGCACGCGGGCGGCACCATCTCGAAGCGACACACGCGGAAACATCGAGAGCGCAGCGATATCCTCCTCCAGAGCGCGGTCTCCCGCCCCCAGATTGAGCAGTTCCACCGGCGGAGCCCCCGAACTATACGCAACCGAGAAGACGCCAGCGTCTCCGGCGCGATAGCTGAGCTTGGCGAACGGGCTCATGTAATTCAGCCGGTCCAGGAAGGTAACCGAATCCAAAGATGACCCGTAGACGAAATCCAGGCTATCCGTCAGTTTCAATCGATCCATCACCGTCAGAGCCATGGAACGAAGTGCCGGTACGGCGTCCTGCTGGCCCGCGCCAAATCCGCGTACCGGCAGGTAGACCTGTTGCATGGTCAACTTCACTTCAGGCGATCGCTGATCTTCACGGCTGAACGTGGTGCGGAAGCCCGTGGTCGGCAGAGCGCTCGCTCCGTAACCAATGTTCCCCGTAAACTGAAGCTTGTGGTTGCCGTACAACGATGTGGCCAGGGCGAAGCTGGTGGCCAAGTCCGGCTGATTGCTCACCGACGCATACGGATTCGTTTCCCCGGAGGAAACCTTTACTAATCCGCGCGTATCGGAAAACAGCGCATGATGGTCGGCGGAAGCCGATATACTTTCATCCCGCAGCCGCAGCACGGGCCGCGTGGACATCGTACTCCGCAGCACCCACTTCCAGTCATCCGTCATCAGCGCGCCCGCATTTGGACTTGTAGAAACGATTTCTACAGAACTCAGCACGCTCGCAAGGTTGATGGCGAGCAGGCTGCGCGTCCCAGGCTGAATGGAGATGTTGCGCTTCATCGCCGGTACAAAGCTTGCCAGCGTCACGCGGATGGAATAGACCTCGGGAAATAGCGAATCGAACGAGAATTCGCCCTCGGAATCCGTCGAGACGCTTTGCAGCAGCCGATCGTACCGGTTATAGAGTTGGACCAGTGCGCCAAGCTGCGGTGTACCGGATGAATTCTTTACTGATCCGACCAGAGATCCTGAGAACCTTGCGTTCGTCGCGCCGGTGCACAACCCGACCGTGCCGACCACACTGAGTATCGAAATGGCCGCGAATCCAAATAGACGATTCATAAGCGGGCCTCTCTATTGGGCCGACTACCAGACCTCTTCTGCCGGCAGGAGAGTCCAAATTCCAAATTTGGAACCCCGATCTCTAGTTTACAGTAAATGTGGCAGACGGGGTGAGCGTCTGATTATTGTTCTTGTCGACCACCTTCATCCTGAGCGTGTACTGACCCGGCTCCAGATTCTTCAGCGGCAGAATCTTCTCGACCGTCACTTGGTTGGCTGAGGCATTCTCTATCTTCGCTACCTCTTCCGAGAACTCCATCACCTTCTGGTTCGTGCCATTCTTTACGAGTTCGTATTCGATCTGCCCGTTTGGCTTCTGCGTCTTCTCATCCGGAGAGAAGTTGTACACCTGCATATACAGACCAAGCTTCTCATCCCGTTTGAACGTGCTATCCAGCCTAGGCCTCACCTTGGAACTTCCGATGACGAACTGCCCTGAACCGATGCTTTTAGTTGGTACCTTCTCAATGGTGTCGGCCAGAATAATCGTGCTGGACGCAAGCTTTTCGTCGTCGTAATGAGGAACGTTCAGCGCCATTTCGTAGCTCGCCGTGTTCCCGCCCGTAATGTCTTTCGCAACTACGTTGAGGCGATACATGCCCGGCGGCAGCGGAATGGATTTCTGATAAATGGAGGCGCCCTTTGCCGCCTCGCCCAGCAGATCGGTTGGCACTTCTGTTGTCACTACGTCTTCGAAAACGTTAATGACGCGGCGCGACATCGAAGTGATTCGGCCATAGAGATTGATCGCAGCCTTGGAAACGCCTTCGGTCTGCTTGAACTGCAGGTCGCGGCGCTCGAACTGGAGCGTCACGTTGGTCATGATCGATGAATTCGTCATGCGCATGTAGTCGGCCCGGACTTTCATCGGCAGTACGTTGTACTTGATGCTCGTGGTGACCAGCGCTTCCAGATCCTTGAATTTCACTTCTGGGGGCTTTTGCAGGTTCGCAAACTGCTGCAACCGTTCGAACTGGTTCATGCGGGACGACGTCGGTTGATTGCCGATCCCGAGGTGCGTGCCATCCGTACGATTAAACCGGTCCGTCTTGCTCGAGAGGCCCATCTGTTCCATAAGGGTCAAGCCCGCACCGGGCACATACAGCAGTGCGTCCTTCTCCGACGGATCCATGGTCATCCGGTACTCGCCCGTCATCGTCGGGTCGACGAACTCTATAATAATGTCCGAACCGATACCTTCAATGTAACGGTAACGCCATGTCTCGAACGGGTACGTCGATGTAGTTCCGCCACCTTCTTCAAAGGGCCGTTCGTAGGTACCGCCCGAAGGATGTGATTCGATTTCCGCCGGCGGTCCGTACATGATGTAAATGCGGCCACGATCGGTTTTCCAGCCCGGTATACCGGACGCGTAACGTTCGTTCGCATACGCGATTCGGCGGTAGTGCTCTTCCTTGTATTCGTTTTCCGCGGTGTCCGGCGTCGGATCGCGACGCAGCCAGAACTGCTCGATGAAACTCTGCCGCTCCTCGTCCGTCTGCAGCCGCTTGAACGCCTGGCGCTCCTCATCGGTGATGATATAGGACACGTCTTCGTTCAGCCACTTTCGGTAAGGGGTTTCGAGTTCCTTGCGGAGCTTTGCATCCCGGCGCTTTTGTTCCTTCTCCGACAATGGCTTTGCGACCGTCTCCCTGTTGGGGTCGGTCTGTTGCTGCTTCTTCTCTGCCAGCAGGAGACCGCTCAAGGCGAGCACCGCGAAAGTAGAGCAAACGAAAGAGGTAATTCGGAATCTCATGACAACACGGTCCTCATAGTGGATACACTTCGAACCACTTTAATTGTATGGGGCGTCTCGAAGACGCGTCAACCGCTAACCTCGGCACGTCCGGCAGGATCACGCTGTCCAGATTAGACGCATCACATCGAGTGACGGGTACAAACCCAGTTGCTCTCAATTCTGAGGCCCAAGCCGATGAGAAAACTAGAACCTGGGGGGAAGGCTGGCACGGCCCCGGCTCGGCCGAGAAGTACTCTGCCAAATCAAGTACCGGTACACGAATGGGTTAATAATGGCCCTTTCAGTGGATTGTTCAACTTGGTTGTAGCACTTAGACTTTATGGAGGCTACTTATGCTCAGAAGTGCAATAATCTGTCCTGACCGCGACCTAAGCCGTGGCCTCCAGCGGAGCCTCGGCGAGCTACCGAATATTGGATTGGTCCGCGTGATGGATCACTATCCAACTTCGGTCGAACTCACACGATTTCTCAGAGCCCACGCCCCGGAAGTGATTTTTGTCAGCCTCCAGTCAATGCCGCAGGCCTTGGCGACAGCTACAGCCGTGGAAGGGATTGCGCGCGGCACGCAAATCATCGCCATCCATCCGAGTTACGAACCGCAGCTCTTACTGGAACTAATGAGAGCCGGAATGCGTGAATTTCTGGCGCTCCCATTTGACCGGCAGTTGATCCTTGAGTCACTCGGCCGCATTTCTGAACTCATAGAAAAGCGCCCAGTGAGCCTTGAATCCAGTGACCTGCTGTACACGTTCTTACCCTCCAAGGCTGGGGTCGGCACTTCCACAATCGCCCTGAACACATCCATTGCCCTGTCCAAACTCGACGGTGCGAATACCTTCCTCGGCGATTTGGATCTCAACTCAGGCATGATTCGCTTCATGCTGAAACTGGAGAATGTTTATTCCATCATCGATGCCGCCGAACGCTCCGATGACATCGACGAAAACTTCTGGCCTCAGCTTGTCACCAGCGCAGGTAGCCTGGATATCATGCACGCCGGCAAATTGAATCCCAATTTCCGGCTGGAAAGCCTCCAGATGCGGCGCCTGTTGGAGTTTATCCGGCGCAACTACAAGGTCATCTGCTTTGATCTCTCGGGTAACCTCGAGAAATACTCCGTGGAGATCATGCATGAATCGAAGCGGATCTTCCTCGTGTGCACTCCGGAGATTCCCTCTCTCCACCTGGCTAAAGAAAAGTATCAATTCCTGCAAACTCTCGATCTGGGCGACCGCGTCAGTATCCTGCTCAATCGTTGCCAAAAGAAGAGCGTTCTCTCCCCAGCTCAAATCGAAGAACTCCTCGGCCTCCCTGTCCAGTTGACGTTTCCAAATGAATACGAGGAAGTCAACCGCGCGCTTACACAAGGCACCCCCGTGGACCTCGGTTCCGCGTTTGGCCGGCAGTGCAATGTTCTCGCCCACCTAATGCTGGATCGTAAGATTGCTAACCCCGAGCCGGCCCAGAGCAAACGAAAATTCATAGAATTTTTCAATGTGAGCCCAACGCGCTACACCTTCGACACAAAAAAGAACTAAACGCCTGAGTAAGCGACGTTTTTTACACTTCCTTCACGACTTCGGTAATCTCTTTGGGTAAGCTTACTTAGCTGTCCCGGAGGTTGCCCATGAAAAACTCTATTGCTCTGCTCCTGCTGACCTCTGCGCTGCTGTCTGCGCAGTCATCCGAAACGATTCCTTATCGAGTCATTCTTTCCCCGGCAAATGAAACTCCGCCGGTAGATTCCGCCGCCTCCGGTACCGCGACGGTCTGGCTGCACGTTGTTCGTGACGCGTCCGGCAAGGTCGTGTCGGCGTCCACGGACATGAACGCCTCGTACAACTTTCCCACGGACGTAACCATCACCGGCATGCACATCCACCGCGGCAACTCGGGCGAACCGGGCCCGGTGCTCATCACCTCGGGCATCGGAGGCTCCAATGCAGTGAATGCAGCGGCCGGCCGGGGCTCTTTGAGGCGCCAAGGCCAAACATCCTCAACCGACACAAACGGACTCGAGGCGGTCAACGGGATTCTGGCAAACCCGTCCGGATACTACCTGAACATTCACACCACCACCTTCCCGAACGGCGTGATGCGTGGTCAGTTGCAACGGGCTCAGATGACCGTGCTGATGACTTTGATGAGTCCCAATAACGAAGTACCGCCGGTACCCGGCATCTCCGGCAGCGGTGTCACAACCATTACTGCCCTCCGCACGCCGGACGGCGCTGGCCAGGTCATCTTTGACGCCGCCTATACCGGCTTCGAGGAAAGCACGATCTTTACCGGCTATCACATCCATTCCGGACCGGCAGGCGTCAACGCACCCGTCACGGTCAACACCGGCTTGAACGGAACGAACACGGTCACGGCTGCGCAGCCTGGGGGAACCATGCATTTCGAAGTGGACGTGCCAGCCACGGGCGCCGCATCAGACACACTGGCCGGCCTGTTTACCAACCCGCGCAACTACTACACCAACATGCACACCACGGTGTATCCGAATGGCGTCATCCGAGGCCAGCTACGCTCCACCGACAAAATGGTTTACCCGGTGATGATGTCGCCGGCGAACGAAGTTCCCGCGGTGACAGGGCTTGACGCTTCGGCAATCGGCACAGTCACGGCCTATACGATCCGCGATTCGGCAGGCCGGCCGCAGGCTGGCACCGTTGTCTTCGACGCGAACCCGCGGTTCCCGGCAGGCTCCACGATCACGGGTTTTCACATCCATGACGGCGCGGCAACCGTTGCGGGTCCTGTCACGATCGACAGCGGCATTCGCGGCACCGCGCCCGTTACGCTCGACTCCGGCGCAGCCAACATTTATCGAACTGTCCAGATCGCGGGCGGAGCCGCCATGAACTCTCTCGTGTCGATGACATCTACCCCGGAAAATCAGTACGTCAACATGCACACGACCGTAAACCCCAGCGGAGCCGTCCGCGCCCAACTCGCCCGCGGCGATACGGCCGCTCCCAAGGTAAACGCCGTCATCAGTTCCGTCAGCGATGCGGCCTTGACGTCGGGCGCACCACTCGGCTTGATGACGGTGTTCGGAACCCATTTCTTCGGGGTACCCGGCGACCTCAGTTCCTGGCCCGAAAGCGGCGACGCAATGACTGCCTACAACGGAACGTCCGCAACGATTGGCGGCAAAGCTGCGCCCCTGGTCATCTCCGGTGACGGGTACCTTGTTTTGCAGGTACCGGCCGAGGTAACCGCGGGTTCTCAGCCGCTCGTGATCACGAATCCGAACGGAGCATCGGCGGCCTACGCACTAACCACGGCCTCATCTGCGCCGGGGCTGTTTTACGACGGCGAAGGCGGAATCGTCCTCCGTAATTCCGACTATTCGCTGATCCGTAATGCAAACCCGGCGCAGGCGGGCGACATTCTGCTGATTTACGGAACGGGTTTTGGGCAGACCAATCCGGCGCTGGCTAGCGGAGTCCCGACTCCCCTGCCCGGCCAGCTCTATAACATCGCCGCACCAGTGACGGTCACCGTCGGTGGGCGCGATGCGCACGTCATCTACGCGATCGCCTCCCCTGGGTACGTCGGGCTGTATCAAATCGCGATTCAAGTGCCGGCCGGCATCCCTTCAGGCCTGGCACCGATTGTGATTCGCGCGGGCAACACGGCATCGAATACCGTCAACATTGCCGTTCAGTAGTTCTTCCCCGGGCGGCTGGATCGAGACCCGAGCCGCCCTTTTTTTTCGAAGGCTGTCCTTACTCCTTTTTCGCACCGTTGAGTGAGGCTACTGCCAAACTGCCGCCAAGGCCCATCGTCTCCACGGCCGAGGACGGCACAATCACCATCGAGCCCTTCTCCTTGATGGCCTCGTACAACATGTTCATAGCGCGAAGGTGCAGGGCCACAGGATTGTCCTGGTAGATGGCCGCAGCTTGCGAGAACTTTTCAGAGATCTCCGTCTCGGCCTGCCCTAGAATGATACGCGCCTGCCGCTCCCGCTCTGCCTGCGCCTGCCGGGACATGGCGTCTTCAAGAGCCTGCGGGATACGCACATCGCGGATCTCGACCGACTGCACGGTGATGCCCCACGGGTTTGTCTTTTCGTCAAGAATCCGCTGCAACTCGCGTCCCAGCGACTCCCGTTCCGTGATCATCTGGGCCAGTTCATGCCGGCCGATGGTTTCCCGCAGCGCCGTCTGCGCACTGACCGTGATCGACTGAACGAAATCCACAACCTCGAGAATCGATTTTTCCGCATTCCAGACCATCCAGAACACGTTGGCATCGACATTGACCGGTACCGTGTCACGCGTGAGCGTCGACTCGGCCGTAACGGACGCAACGCGCACGCGCTGATCCACGAACCTGCTGAGCGTATCGACGACGGGGATGACATGAAACAGCCCCGGCCCACGCAATCCGATGTACCGGCCGAGGCGCAGCACGGCCACCTTCTCCCACTGATCCGCCACCTTAATCGAGAACAGCAGATAGAGGCCAATCAGGACGCCCGCGAACAGACCATAAGGTTTCTCAGTCAGAGCAGAAACGCCAGTGCCGGCGGCGACCGAAGCCGCGCACAAGGCGATCCCTATTCCACTCATGCGCAAATTCACTTGTTCTAAATTCATCGTTCATCTCCCTCGCGGATGAAACTCCTGAATACGCTCCAAGACTTCGTCAACCGTGAACCCGGCTCCGCCGGCGCGCGCCAGAAACTCGCCGACCATCTGGTCGAGTTGCCGCTGACGCTCCGCCTGTTTGCCGGGAATCTTCTTGTGGCTGATGAAAGTGCCCAGTCCCTGGTGGGTATCGAGCACGCCGCGCAACTCCATTTCCTTGTAAGCGCGAGCCACGGTGTTCGGCGTCACACAGAGATCCACTGCCAACTGCCGGACGGTAGGAAGCT
The DNA here is from genome assembly GCA_964464925.1 of uncultured Solibacteraceae bacterium. GTDB lineage: Bacteria > Acidobacteriota > Terriglobia > Bryobacterales > Bryobacteraceae > CAYXLI01. Next base: position 129,178 of record CAYXLI010000007.1, read on the forward strand.
GGTCTCCCGGCAGCAGCAGTCCTGAGGCCATTCCGACCATTACCTGGTCGATAATCTGCCGGTAAGCCGGGACTCCACTGTGCAGGTCGAGTTGAAAGCGGAACGCCTTCGCCATCACACTTGTATGTATGTATCAGTTGACTGGTACAAGTCAACAACTATTTTGCCAGGCGGCGTTCGACCCGCTCCAACCCGGCGTCCGCCAGCAGAGCCATGATCGCCGCGGGAATCGACCCTGCGAGCAATTGCGCGGTGTTCACGCTGGCGACTCCGCGGAAGATAAACACACCGAGGCCGCCCGCCCCGATGACTGCCGCGATCGTCGCCGTGCCCACCGTGGTGACGGTTGCTACACGAACGCCCGCCAGGATAGTGCGCATGGCCAACGGAAGCTCGACTTGCCGAAGAAGTTGCCGGCCGGTCATGCCCATGGCAATCGCGGATTCCCGCACCGCGGCATCCACGCCCGCGAGACCAACATATGTATTCCTCACGATAGGTAGCAGCGCATAAAGGACCAGCGCCACAATCGCCGTGCCCGGCCCAATGCCGCCGATCAGGGGAACGGGGATGAGGAAGCCGAATAGGGCGAGGCTCGGAATGGTTTGCAGGATCCCCGTGATCCCCAGAACCGCGGGCCCTAGCTTGGGCACACGATAAACCACAATTCCCAGGGGCAGCCCAATCAGTACAGCTACGGCCACGGAGAACACTACGAGTCCCAGATGTTCCGCGGTAAGCTGAGGCAGGTCTGTCCAAATCGAGGAAGACATTGGCCTAAGTTTAGCGCCGCGATTGGGTTCGTTTCGTATTCGGCGGCCGGGGGCCACGGTGAACGAGCCTCATTCGGGCTCTGATCCAAAGCGCAGAACGTTTCCTTCGGGATCCTCAACCTGGATTTCGAGAGCCCACGGGTAATTTGTGGGAGGGAGGCGGATTGGGACGCCGCGTTGTTTATATTCGTCGTGGAGCTTTCGGACATCGCTCACGCCGATCCAGATCCAAGCCGCACCTCTGCCCTGTCCACCGCGGCACAAGTAAATGGCGGCTCCGTCTCTAGAGACGCTGGTGAACTCGTCGTTGCCCCAAGCCGCGTTCTTAAAACCCAACATATCCACGTAGAAGCGCACACTCGCATTCAGATCTTCCACACGCAAGATCGGCTGACTGCATTCAAACCTGACCGCTTCCGGATTGCTCATGCGGGGTTCCCGGAGTACCGCTTGCACTGCACTGGATCCTTCCATCTTTTCCGGAAGGCTTGCTCCAGCATCGAGCAGGGCCTTCACAGTGGCGGCATAGTCACCCGTTTCGCGGTGCCAGCCGTTCTGCGAACCGTGAATCGCCCATCCGAGCGGGGTGCCTTTGTAGTCGTTATCCGCATTTTCCAGAGACGGTGTGTGACTCAGAATCAGGCGCACCAATTCCGCATTGCCGTGCCAAGCAGCCCAATGCAGAGGCGTCGCATGGTGCTGGCTGAATGTGTCTACCGGCAGGCCTGCGGCAAGCATCAGCCGGGCGGCAATGGTGTCGTCATTCCGAGCCGCATGCGCCACGTGCCGGCGGCCCGCGGCCGGCAGAGACCCGGCAATGCCCGGATAGCGTGCCAGTAACGACTTCACCATCGCCTCGTCGTGCAGCCAGCACGCATTCAGCAGCTTTTCTTCTAAGGGGCTTCGTTCCATCAACAAGTTGAACGTCGCAGGATGGCCGCAGATCTTGGCGACCTGACATGCCGACACATACCAACCCAGTTCCCACTGATAAATGGTGCCCCCATTCCCGGAGCCAACCATTGGAAAGTACTCGTCGCTCACACGCATGCGGATACATTCCGGGTCCACAAGCAGGTGTTCTTCGACCAGTTCGATATCGCCCAGAGCGGCAGCCATAAGAATGTCTGTCTTGCATCCGCGGCGCATGAGATACCGTGCAATTTCGGGTCGCTTGCGCACCATGTATTGCGCAGGAGTGGACTCATGGTCCAGGTCGCGCGCGTCAATGGCGGCGCCGTGGTCAAGCAGGTATTCGGCGATTTCTACTGTTGAGGCGAAATGCAGCGGTGTTTGCCCGTCGCCGCCTCTCGCGTGTACGAATTCGGGTTCGGCTGCGATCAGTTCTTTCAGTTTTTCCAGCATGCCGAGCCGCGCGGCGGCATGGACGGTTACGGTCGCGCCCCGCAGGATGGCGTAGGCCGCCAATTCCGGGGTGGCGCAATCGAGCAAACCGAACCCTCCTGCCCACCAGCGGCTTCGGGCGTCGATATCCGCACCCGCATCGAGCAAAACATCGAGCATTGCACGGCTGCGGACGTGCACAATCGGAGGCGAGTCAAATGGCCCGATCGCTTCATTGAGTCTTGCGCTGAGCTGGGGGTGTTGTTCGAGCAAAGCGCGAAGTGCCGGCGCGTCGTCGTTCCGGAATGCTTGCTTTGCGAGTTGCTCTGCCTCGAGCGACTGGACTGCTTGTTGGAGTTTCGGCCAATTGTCGAATCCATATTGGCGCGCGATGAGGAGTTGTGCGTCCTGGAGTGTTGGAGCAGCGCGCAACCCAAGAGTCCTGAACTCTTGGACGGCTTTCGAATCGTCCTGTATGAAGTCATCCAGGAGTGCGCTCGCCTGCTCGCTGAGCTGTTTGAGACTCAGTTCAGGCGGAAGTTCCCGCGGCATAAACACCTATTGTTGTTAACAAGGGAGGGAAGGCTTGTCAATGCCGCGCAGAATTGGGGATTTGAAAATTGAGCTTTACGGAACAACGGGTTCTATACACGCGTAAGCGTTCTATATGGCATTCCCGAAAGAAATCCTGTTTCTGTGTGTGTTCATGCTGCTGGCTGAGCCTGCACACTCGCAAACCGGCGACGAACTTTTCCGCACGATCTCGGCGTTGGACCGCGAAGTCTTCGATGCGTACAACCGTTGCGACCTGGAGAAACTCGGCCCGTTCTTCGCTGAAGATCTAGAGTTCTATCACGATAAGACCGGCTTGGCGCGGTCGCGGCAGAGTCTGATCGAAGGCGTGCGGAAGAATATTTGCGGGAAAGTCCGCCGCGAACTCGTTCCAGGGTCTCTCGAGGTGTATCCGTTGAATGGCTACGGCGCGGTTGAGATCGGTCTCCACAGATTTTGCGACTCAAAAGCAAAGCATTGCGATGAGACAAGCGGAGTAGCGAAGTTTATCCACTTGTGGCAATACAAGGACGGTGCATGGAGAATCACACGAGTGATCAGTTACGATCACGGGGGGCGCCGCCCGTGACCTCAAAAAGTGTAAGCTAACCGGTGGGGTCTGACCCCATCCTAGCGGACGATGAACGGATCGCGATAGTTGCGGGTGAACAGCGCGTTCGCTTCCTTGTCGCCGATCACTTCGAACTTCTCGGAATCGAAGTGCAGTGTACGGCCAACGCGATACGAGATGTTCGCCAAGTGCATCAGGATCGCTGAATCGGCACCTTCCTGGATTTCATGATTGAGGTCTTCGCGCTTGCCGCTGCGGATCGCATCGATGAAGTTCTGCCAGTTGTTGCCGCCCTTGTTGTTGGACGGACCGGGCTCGGCTTTTTTACCAAGGAAGGTCTGGTACTTGTTATAGCCGTCGATGGCCATGTAGCCATTCGAACCATAAAAGACGTTGCCTACGGTGTTTCCGCCGCCGAACTCGCCCTTTTCGCCGATGCCGGCTTCGTGGTTCGTCATCCAATGGCGGACTTCAAACTCCATGAGTTTCTTCTTGCCGCCTTCGTTGAATTCGTAGGAGACGTTCAGGACGTTGGGAGTTTCCTGGTCATCGTCGAACATAAAGTGACCGCCGATGGCACTGATCTTGCTTGGGTAGCGGACGCCGAGTCCCCAACGGCTGATATCGACTTCGTGAATGCCCTGATTGCCGAAATCGCCATTGCCGTAATCCCAGAACCAGTGCCAGTTGTAGTGGAAGCGGTTCTTGGTGAATTCGTGTTTCGGCGCCGGCCCGAGCCACAGGTCGTAGTTCACGCCAGCCGGCACAGGCTCGGGCTTCGCGCGGCCGATCGTATCGCGCCACTTGTAGCAGAGTCCGCGGGTCATATAGACGTCGCCGATGACTCCTTCCCGCAGTTTTTGGATGGCTTCCCGTACTCCGACGCTGGATCGTGCGTTGACTCCGTTCTGGACGAGGCGGTTGTACTTGCGAGCGGCGGCTACGACCCGCCTGGCCTCGAAGATATTGTGAGTGGCGGGTTTCTCAACGTATACGTGCTTGCCGGCCTGCACGCCCCAAATGGTTTGTAGCGCGTGCAGATGGTTGGGCGTTGCAATCGAGATCGCATCGATTTCCTTATCGTCCAGCAACTTTCGAAGGTCGCTGTAGCCGGTGGGGCGTTTGCCCTTGTTCTTCTCGATCTCCCCGAGGCGGGCATTGAGGATCGAATCGTCGATATCGCAAACCGCGGCGATCTCTACGTTCTCCATTCGAGAATATGCACCGATGTGCGACTTGCCCTGGCCGCGAACGCCTACGCAGGCGACACGGACGCGGTCGCTGGCAGCCGCCCGGACCCGGGTGGCCAGAGAGCCGGCAGCGAGAGTGGAACCCATCAAAAAGTATCTGCGATCCATGCTTTCTCCAAATCGATCCCTGCGGAGGGAGCTCTATTTTGCGCTACTACTATATCGCCAAGGCGCAAACGCTTGCAAAGAGGTTACTGCGCAACGCGACTTTGCGGTAGCTTGTATAAATGCAAATGAACGCAGAACAGGCTTACGGTATTGCGCAGTTCCTCATCGCGAACCTGCGTGACGAATACAAAACAACGAGGCGTGTGTTGGAGGCCGTTCCGGCCGACCAACTTGGGTATCAGCCTTCCGGAAAATGTATGTCGGCTGGAGTTCTGGCCGCGCACATCGCCGGAGCGGAAGTGATGTTCCTGCAATCCGTGATTCAGGGCGAGTTTCAGCGTTCGCAGGCCAACGAGGCTGAGCAATTGAAGACCCCGGCTGATGTGCTCGCCTATTATGATCAAGTTCCGGCGTTGCTCCATGAAGCAAGTAAGCTGACCCCGGAGCAGTTTGCGAAAATAATTCAGTTTTTCCACTTCCAGCTTCCGGCGGTGGTCCTGTTGAACATCAATCTCAAGCACACTATTCATCACCGCGGGCAGCTTTCGGCGTATCTCCGTCCAATGGGGGCGAAGGTGCCGGCTATCTACGGCGGCAGCGCGGATGAACCCATCAGCGTGCCGGCTGAAGCCTAGCCCAGACTGCTCTACAATTGGGGCATGCCTCGCTTCCGGGTCGCCGGCGTCTGTCTATTCTTGTGCTCGTTCGCGGCCCTGGCAGGGTCCCCCGCAGTCGATTGGAAGAAAACACAAAGCGAAATCCTCGCCCACTACACAGCGCTCCTGAAGCTAAATACGAGCAGCCCTCCCGGCAATGAAACCCTCGCCGCCCGCTACCTGCAGCAGGTGCTGGAGCGAGAAGGCATCCCGAGCAGGATTTTCGCTTTGGAACCCGATCGCGCGAATGTCGTTGCGCGGCTGAAGGGGAACGGCTCCAAGAAGCCTCTACTCCTTATGGGACACACGGACGTGGTCGGCGTGCAGCGGGACAAGTGGACAGTGGACCCGTTCAGCGCCATTCGACAGGATGGCTACGTTTACGGTCGAGGAGCTATCGACGATAAGGATAAAGTGACGGCGTGCCTGATGGTCCTCCTGACCCTCAAGCGACTGCACCTGCGATTGGACCGCGACGTGATTTTCCTCGGCGAAGCCGGTGAAGAGGGAACCACGCGTGTGGGCATTGACTACATGGTGAAGGAGCACTGGGATGAGATCGGGGCCGAGTATGCCCTAACCGAAGGAGGCGGAGGACTGATCAGGAACGGACATCCGGTGTACGCCACCATCTCCACTACCGAGAAGGTTCCGCGGGGCGTTCGGCTGATCGCACACGGTACCGCGGGGCATGGGTCGGTTCCGCGCCCGGACAACGCCGTGTCAAGGCTCGCCCTGGCTGTGGGAAAGATCTCTGCGTGGCAACCATCCATGCGTTTGAACGACACGACACGGGCCTACTTCGAGCGGCTTGCGACTGTCAGCGCCCCGCAGGACGCCGCACGCTACAACGGGCTCGTGAATCGCGACAAGGCGCCGACTATCGAGAAGTACTTTGCAGAGCACGAATTGACCCACTACTCGATGCTGCGAACAAGTGTAGTACCTACGATTCTGAAGGCGGGCTTCCGAAGCAACGTGATCCCATCAGAGGCGGAGGCAACGCTCGATGTCCGTGCGCTGCCGGATGAGGATCTGGATAAGCTCGTGGCGGAGATGCGGAGCGTGATCAACGATCCCAACGTGGATGTGGTTATGACAAAGACGGGCCGCCCTGCGGGCCAACCCTCCAGACTGGACAACGAGATGTTCAAAGCGCTCGAGAACTCGATCGCGAAGACCTATCCCGGAGCGATCACGCTACCAACGATGCTGACGGGAGCGACGGATATGGCTCAGCTAAGGGCGCGAGGCGTGCAGGCGTACGGCTTCGGTCCGATGATCGAAGATAAGGACCGGTTCGCGCATGCGGCGCATGGGGACGACGAGCGTCTACAGGAGCGCGCTCTTTACAAAATGGTGGAGTTTCTCTGGAATGCAGTCACCGAGGTTGCGGCTGCGAAGTAAGGCCCCACACCACCGCGGAGTTTAGCAGAGCCGCGTTCAGAGTGGCTGGTATATTCCAAGGAGCACCAAATCCCAAGGAGGAGAATCGTCCAGTGAGTCAGAGTGTGCCCTCAGGGGCGGAATTCAAAAAACAATTGCGGGCCGGAGAGCCCAAGATGGGGTTGTTCATCAATTCGCACAGCCCGACGCTAGTGGAGCAGCTTGCGCACAGCGGCTATGACTGGCTGCTGGTGGATACGCAGCACGGACCGATGGGATACGAAACTCTGTCGGGAATGCTGGCAGGAATCGCGAGCGGCGGCGCAAAGTCGATGGTTCGTGTCGGAGGATATTCGGACCGGCCGGGCATCCAGCAGGCGCTCGACATGGGCGCCGACGGCGTGCTTGTGCCTTACATCAACAACGCGGACGAGGCACGGCAGGCTGTCAGTTGCGCACGTTATCCGACCGCCGGAACACGTTCCGTCTATTTCCCGCAGCGCAGTATGAATAAGGCGGGTTTGCTAGGCTACGCCGGCGCAGCAAATGACAATGTGATCGTCGCGCTGCAGGTAGAGACGGCCGATTGCATCAAGAATATCGATGAGATCGCGGCGGTTCCGGGCGTGGACATTCTCTTCCTGGGACAGAATGACTTGTGCATGTCGATGGGATTGTATGAAAAGTACGAGTTCCCGCACATGTATACTTCCCCCGAATTGCAGGAAGCGACGAACGCGCTGATTGCAGCGGCGAAAAAGAACAATGTGATTCTCGGGCTGTTCCTGTTCGGTACCGCCCGTGTGGGCGAGTTCCTGGAGAAAGGATTCACCTTCATCAGCATCGGCAACGATCTGCATCATGTGCTGACGCAAGCCGGCGCGTATGTAGCAGACATGGAGAAGATCGCGGAGAGCAAGGGCAAGAACTGGACGCGCAGACCGACGGCCCTGTTCTAGAGGTTCGAGGCTGGAGGACGCGCGTCCTCCAGCCAGCGGAGGATTTCCTCCGTCAGCGTGTTCAAGCTATTGGTGATGCGGTCGGTTTCGACATTAACGAGCGCATAGCGCTCCGTAAGCGCATCGCCGGACGTAACCAGTGCGTGGTGATCCTCGCGGAGATCCGGCAGGTGCGCGCGGTCCAGGGGGGATCCGCGCAAGCCTGCCGCCAGATAGTACAACGTGAGTTCGATGTGGTCCGCGAGCGCGCGAAACGCTGCCCGAGCGGGAACAGGATGGCTTCGCGACAGACCAGCTTCGAGCGCCATCATCGCGTGTACCAAGCGGTGCGAACTGGCCAGGACCGCACCGAGTGTGTGAATTTCATCCGGAGTGACACGCGGTTCCGCAATGAGGCGATCCGCCGACCCTTCGAGGTTAGACCTCGCCAGGCGGCTATCCAGCCGCGCACGATCGAGTTGGCGGGCGTGGGACTCCTCTGTTTGCGTGTAGGCATCGCGAATCGCGCGGAAATAGACGCGGTAGGCATCCAACAGACGCGCGCCCATTTCCTTTACCTGCTTTCGCTCCCATGTGGGCCAGATCCAATACGCAATCAGGCACAAACTCCCGCCGATCAGGGTATTCAAGCCGCGAGCGGAGATGGTGTCCGCCGGTGCCACACCAGTAAGCGCCAGCAGCAACACGACATACGCCGTGATGCAGATCACCAACACGCCGTAATTCGCCGGTCCCAACCAGCGCAGCGCGAATGCTACCAGGGCCATGAGGATGAGAATCGCCGCGTTGGATGGGTGCAGGACGTGAAATAGCGCCGTGGAAAGCACCAGGCCAATGAAGGTGCCGGCCAGGCGCAGAACGCCGCGGCTAAAGGTGGCAGTGAAGTCGGGTTTCAGCACGATGGCCACGGTCATTGGCAGCCAATACGAGCGGCGCAGGTCGAATCCGCGCGCTATCGTATCGCCAATCATGATGCAGGCAGCCATGCGCAAGGCGTGACGGAAACCGGTAGAACCGAGGCTGAGGTTCGCGCGGACCGTCGCTAAGGCACTGCTCAGCCGCAGGCCCCACGGCTGGGCGGCTTCGCGGGTCTGAAAGTTTTCGAGCCCCTTAGGCGTCGCGGAAGCAGCGAGGTCGATGGCCGATCGCAACTGACCGCCGAGGGCATCCATTTGAAAACGGGCATCCCGGACCATGGCATGACAGCCTTGCCTGAGATGCTCGGCTATGCTCTGGAATTCCGAGAGCAGTTCGGGTGTGGATTCGGCGGGCCGACCCATGGAGAGCGCCTGAGCAATGATCGCCAGAAGTTCTGCAGCGACGGCGAGCCCGCGATCGAGCACGGGCAGCTCAGGGCAATCCGGTTCCTCGCGTTGCAGGCGTGTGCGAAGGCGAGAAAGCGCGAGCAGGCTGAGCCGCATGCGCTCAGCCTGGCTGAGCAGCATCCGGTAGCGTTCGGCTTCGATGGAGTGATCCCGGTCGAGAGCTTCCAGCGCGTGTTGCGCCTGGGTACTGGCGGCCGAAGCGGGCGGCGCCACTGCGGCGCTGGCGGGCGGAGACGCGGCGGCCCGGAACAGTTCGCTAAAGAAATGCGCGAGCGCGCGGCGTTCCGGTTCATACCGTCGGACGGGCCAGAACAGAAGAGAGAGCGATGTCTGCAAAAGGCCGCCCCCGAAAGCAAGCAATCCGGAATACAGGGCGCGCTCGGGTGTGAGCGGCTGCGCAGCAAAGACGACGAGAGTTACGAGACTGATGACGCCCAGATCCGCGGCGGTTGTATTCAAAGCGACCAGCAAGCCCGCGGCAAATGCCCATGCGGTTGCGAGCGCCACACTCGATATGTTGCTCAGCGCGGAAACCCCGCCGGCGGCTACTGCGATGCTGACCATCACGGTGGCAGCGAGCATGCGAAATGCTCTCTGCAGGTACGGATCAGTACTATCCGAGAACGCCACGTTCAGCGCACCAGTGGCCATGACCACCCCGGCCGAAACAGAATCCACTGCAACGCCGATGGCGAGAGGCAGTGTGATCCCGACGGCATTGCGCAGGCCGATCCAAGGGTTGAGCTTGTCTTTCTCGAATCGGGTTATCGTCTGCCAAAGCGCGGACCAGGGATTAGGCTGCGCGGGCGTTCGTTCGAGCAGCATCTCAGGTTCAGGATAAAGGGTCGCCCCGCGTGCGCCGCTTCAATACAACAATGGCGAGGATCTGCACGGCAGTGAGGCCGTTCGCCATAATGATCGGCCAGGAGTAAACAATTAAGCCGTAAACCAGCCACAAGCCGACGCCCGTACCGAATAGCAGCAGCATGGGCCAGGAAAGGTCGCGTCCTCCCGTTCGCCATGTCTGGTATACCTGGGGCGCGAATGCGAAGGTTGTGAGCGCACCGGCAATGAACCCGATGCTCTGCACGTACGGCTGAATCAATCGAAGTCCCACTCTTCAGGATGACATGCCCCGGTGCTTATCTCCGGCTTTCCTGTACACTGAAAGCATGGCAGCAGTACCAGCCAGCGCTCGCCCTTCTCTCTTCGGATCCGATTAAACCGGAGTGGTCCTACCGCGTAGTCAGTTCACAGCTAACGAACTATCTCAGGAGGATCTGTCTATGGTGACCGGAACTCGTCGCGGCGGTCTGCCTCATCTGGTGACTTCCCTGCCCGGACCTCATGCGCAGGAGATCATCGCTCGTGATCATGCCGTGCTTTCGCCTTCCTACACGCGCGGTTACCCGCTGGTAGCCAAACGCGGTAACGGCGCCATTATCGAAGACGTGGACGGCAACCAGTTTCTGGATTTCAATGCCGGAATTGCGGTAGTGGCTTCAGGTCACTGCCACCCCCATGTTGTGGAAGCAATTCAGAAGCAAGCCGCCGAGTTGATCCACATGTCCGGAACGGATTTCTATTACGAAGGCATGGTGGAGCTTGCGGAGAAGTTGGCGGCACTCGTTCCGGGTGGGGGCCCGCGGCGCGTTTACTTCGGCAACTCGGGTACGGAGGCAGTGGAGGCCGCGCTGAAGCTCGCGCGGTATCACACCGGACGCCAGCAGTTCATCGCGTTCTACGGAAGCTTCCATGGCCGTACGATGGGCTCATTGTCATTGACGGCTTCGAAGAGCGTGCAGAAGACGGGATTCGCGCCGCTGGTGCCAGGCGTACATCACATTCCGTTTGCGAACTGCTACCGGTGCGCCTATAACCGAACTCCGGAAACATGTGCGGTGGAGTGCGTGAAAGTGATCGAAGACGTGCTCATGCGGCATGTGGCGCCCGCCAACGAGATTGCGGGAATCTTCCTGGAGCCGATTCAGGGCGAAGGCGGATACGTGGTACCCCCTCGAAAGTTCTTCGACGAATTGCAGGCAGTGGCGGAGCGTGAGAACATCCTGCTGATCTGCGACGAAATTCAGAGCGGGATGGGACGCACCGGCAAGATGTTCGCATCAGAGCACTTCGGTGCGAAGCCCGACATCATTACGATCGCGAAAGGGATAGCCAGCGGGCTGCCGCTCTCCGCTACGATATCCCGCGCGGACGTGATGAACTGGAAGCCCGGTATGCATGCGTCGACGTTCGGAGGAAATCCTGTCGCCATCGCCGCGTCACTGGCGACCTTCGAACTGCTGGAGCAGGAACTGATGGACAATGCGGCGCGGCTAGGGCAGCACATCCTGGAGCGCATTAACGATTGGCCGAGACGATTTCCGATTGTCGGAGAGGTGCGCGGGCTCGGCCTGATGATCGGCATAGAGTTCGTCCGCGACCAGAATACGAAGGAGCGAGCGGCGGAACTGCGAGACCGAATCGAGAAAATGGCCTTCGAGCGCGGTTTGCTGGTGTTGGGCGCCGGGCCAAATTCGCTGCGTCTCTGCCCCCCGCTGGTGATCAATAAGGACCAGGCGGACTTTGCCGTCGATACACTGGAGGAATGCCTCATGGCAGTTCTGCGAGAACCCTCCTTGTTCTCGACGTCGGCTGCGGTGTAAAGAAGTATCCCGGCGCGATCGGAATCGATCGCATCCCGGGAACCGCCGCAGATGCGCTGGTCGATCTAGACCGCTTCCCCTATCCGTTTCGTGACGGTGCCTTCGAGCATGTACGCGCCGTGCATGTGATCGAGCACGTTTCCGACGTGATCCGCACTATGGAGGAGTTTCACCGGCTGCTGCGGAATGGCGGAACGGTCTACATTGCCACTCCGCATTACACGGACTTCAGTTCCTTCTGCGATCCCACTCACCGTTGGCATCTGAACAGTTACTCGCTGCGTTATTTCGGACAGGACAACGCCGGGTTCGGGTATTACTCCAAATCAAGATTTCGTGAGAAAAGCGTCCGCCTGAAGCTACTAGCGTTTTGGAGGTGGCTTGGTTTCGAATTCCTGGTGAACCATTTTCCGCGATTCCGAAAGTTCTGGGAGTATTACCTGTGCTTCGTAGTCCGCGGGAAGGTGATCGAGTTCGAACTGGAAGCCGTGAAAGATGAGCGCGCAATTCGGCATATGGGACCGGCTTCGACATCGCTTCCGGCTTCTGCGCTGGGAAGCGGACAGGGCCAGCGGACGGCTCGCTGAAGATGTGGCTCACCGGTATCTGGAGTCACTCGGGTACGTGGTAGTGGCGCGCAATTACCAGGCGCGCGGGGGAGACGGTGAACTGGACGTGGTTGCACGAGATGGAGAGACGCTTGTGATCGTCGAAGTAAAGTCGAGGGCGAGTGAAGATTTCGGTCCACCGGATGTAGCTGTCACCCCGGAAAAACGGCGAAAGGTGGTTCGTGCCGCATTTGAGTATGCCCGCCGGGCCCAGGTACCGGAACAGTTGCTTCGATTTGACATTATTAGCGTTATTCACGGCGAACAACCCCGGGTAACCCATTTTCGTGATGCATTCGGGCCGCAGCGTATAATAGCTGGTTTCACGCATCTGTAACGGAGGAATTGCTCATTGCCGGAATTGCGTAAGGACCCGATCACAGGCAGGTGGGTCATTATCGCGACGGACAGGGCCAAGAGGCCCGCCGACTTCGCCCGTGAACACGTGGTCCCGAAGGGCGGCCGGTTTTGCCCATTTTGTCCGGGAAATGAATCAAAGACCCCGCCTGAAGTGCTGGCCTACCGATCGGGCGGAGGGGCGAACGGGCCGGGATGGACCCTGCGGGTAGTGCCGAACAAGTTTCCAGCATTGCGTGTGGAAGGTGACCTGGAGCGCGAGGGCGAGGGGCTGTACGACAAGATGACGGGAATCGGCGCACACGAGGTGATCGTCGAAACGCCGGACCACATGACCACGCTGGCGGATGTGGATCAGAAACGGATCGAGGACCTGTTCTGGGCGTGCCGCGACCGGACCTTGGATCTGAAAAAAGACCAACGCCTGAGGTATGTACTCTTCTTCAAGAATCACGGGGAGGCGGCTGGTGCGACGCTGGAGCATACGCACTCACAGTTGATTGCATTACCCGTCGTGCCGCGGCGCGTGCAGGAGGAGATCGACGGTGCAAAGAAATATTTCGACTACAAGGAACGGTGCGTTTACTGCGATATTGTGAGGCAGGAGATAACGTCCGGTGCCCGGCTCGTGTTGGAAAGTGATCACTTTGTGGTGATCTCACCGTACGCACCGCGCTTTCCTTTTGAGACCTGGGTAGTTCCGCGCGTGCATCAATCGCACATGGAAACTATGCAGGCACGGGCGATGGAGAATCTGGCATCCGTGATGAAGGTGACGCTGCAAAAGTTGGACCACGCACTGGAACGGCCTCCGTATAACTTCGTACTGCATAACGCGCCGCTGCAGGAGGCTTCGGTCCCTCACTACCACTGGCATCTCGAGATTATTCCGAAGCTGACGCGTGTGGCCGGATTTGAATGGGGATCGGGATTTTATATCAACCCCACACCGCCCGAGGAGTCGGCTCAGTTTCTGCGGGAAGCAACACTGGTCTAGAGCCGAGCAGTTCGCGAGCGATCGCCGGCATTCTCGGCGATTCAAAGAGACACTTGCGATGCCCTGCTCTGCCCTCCAGACGGATGACATCGTTTCGCTGGTGCACCCGGTAAGCCATCTCAGCTCCATGATGGGCGGCGAGCGAATCGAGAGGCCAGTCGGAATTCGCTACAAGCCGGATGCCTCCCTCCGCGCTGAGAAGAATCGTCATTTCGGTGGGGTTGGAAGTGGCGCGCGAAGCCGCTTCGGCGGCTTCCAACAGGTCTGCGGCGGTCTCTACAAAACGTCCCACACAAACCTTATCGGTGCAGGGCGATATAGTGTTAATCCATGAAGCTGAGCGCCGTCCTGCTGCTCCACGCAAGCGTTTTGTTCGGACAGAACATAGGGATTGACGGGCACATCGATACGCTGCAGCGGGTGCTGCTCGATAATGTGGACCTGGCGAAGCGGCAGACCGCCGGACATGTGGATTTCCCCAGACTGCGCGAAGGCGGAATGAATGCACCCATCTTCGCTTTGTGGGCTCCTACCTATTTCAAGGGCGCAGAGGCGGTGCGCAGGACCCTGGATCTGCGGGACGCAATGCAGCGAGTCCTGGATGCGCATCCGGACCAGATCGAGTTGGCGCTAACGGCGGCGGATGTCGAGCGAATCACGAAAACCGGCAAAATCGCCGCGATTCTGTCCGTCGAGGGTGGGCACCAGATCGATGCTGATCTTGGGGTACTGCGCATGTATCACAAGCTTGGCATTCGCGCGATGACGCTGACACACTTCCGGAACAACGAACTGGGCGACTCCTCTACCGAGAAGCCGCAGTACAACGGCCTGACGGAGTTTGGCAGGAAGGCAGTGCAGGAGATGAACCGGCTCGGAATGATGGTGGACATTTCTCATGTTTCCGACAAAACCTTCTATGACGCGCTGGCAGTGACGAAGAAGCCGGTCATCGCGTCCCACTCTTCCTGCCGCGCCTTCTCCGATGTACCGCGCAACATGACCGACGAGATGCTGCAAGCGCTGGGCAGAAACGGCGGCGTGGTCGGAATCAATTTCGGCGAGGGCTTTCTCAACCCGAGGGATGCCGAAAAGCTGAAGCGCTCCATCAGCAGCGTAAAGGCGCGCGAGCCGAACCTGACCGGCAAGGCTTTAGACAAGTACGCGGCCGATGCGATTCATAAAGAGTTCACGCCGGGGAAATCGTTCGCCACGCTGGATGACGCGGTGAAGCATATCGATCACGCAGTGAAAGTGGCAGGAATTGATCATGTCGGCATCGGCAGCGATTTCGATGGCATCTCGGCACCGCCGAAGGGGCTGGAGGATGCCTCGAAGCTGAAGGAATTGCGTGTGGCTCTTCGCAAGAAAGGCTACAGCGAAGCCGACGTGGCGAAAATCTGGGGTCTGAATTTTCTGCGTGTTTTTCGGGAGGTATCGAAGTGACAAGGCGAACGTTGCTGGGAATGACACTCGCGCCGGCGATGTCGTTCGCGTTTCAAGCCAGGCCGGGCAAACTGAAGATCACAGGCGTGGAGATCTGGAAGCTGGATGGCAAGCGAGAAACACTGGCCGGCGTCGATGGACAATTCCAGGTGAATCCGCTGCACATTTACGACGACCTGCGGCCGAAGCCTTACACCGATGCAGTGAATCCCCAGACGAAAGAAGCGCGAACCAGCGCCCTGTATTTGAAGATCACCACCGACGCGGGCCTTGCCGGATTCTATGGACCCATCGACAAAGAGGCCGCGATCGTGGTGGATGAACAGCTCAAGACCTTCTTGATCGGCAAGGATCCGCTGGCAGGCGAGACGCTGTGGGACCAGATGTACCGGTCGAACCGTCACTCCCGGCGCGGCATATTTCTGATGGCAATCAGCGCAGTGGATAACACGCTGTGGGATTTGCGTGGGCGGTATTTCGGAGTGCCCGTGTACCGGCTGCTGGGCGGCCCGACCCGGCAGAAGGTGGAGGCCTACGCGAGCGCCCTCGGCTTCTCACTCCAACCGGAGAGCGTAAGGAAACACTCGCTTGAATTGAAGCAGCAAGGCTTCCGGTATGAGAAGTGGTTCCTCGGCTACGGGCCTGGCAGCGGGGCTGAGGGCTTGGACCGCAACGTGGAGTTAGTGCAGACATTACGTGAAGTGCTGGGGCCCGATGCCGAGATCATGTTCGACGCGTTTCAAGGTTGGTCGCTCGATTACGCAATCGCCTGGGCGAAGCGTGTGGAACAATACCGGCCGCGCTGGATCGAGGAAGCGTTCCCGGCAGACAAGCGCGAAACGTTTGCGCAATTGCGGCGGAGTACGTCCATTCCCGTGGCGAGCGGCGAGCATTTCTACGGCCGATGGGAAGTGCAGGATTATCTGCACTCCGGTGCAGTCAGCGTGGTGCAGGCCGATCCGGAATGGTGTGGCGGCATTTCAGAGCTGGTGAAGATTTGCAGCGTGGCGTCCCTCTATGATGCGCAGGTCATCCCGCATGGGCATTCGATTCACGCGGCCCTGCATGTGGTCGCCAGCCAGAGTCCCGCCCTTTGCCCGCTAGTGGAGTATCTTGTGACCAAGATGCGTTCGTACCATCACTTCGAAAAGAATCCGCCCACTCTGGACAAGGCGCACTTCGCATTGCCGGAGCGGGCGGGATTCGGTATTGAGATTGATGATACGAAGGTGGAGAAGAAGACCCTGACAACTTGGGCGTGAGATGTCTCGCGATCTTGCAGCTTTAGCGCTCCACCAATTGTCCGAACGGAAGTTTGATCCGAATTACCCTCTCGCGCTTCCTTTCTTCCGTCAGAACGCGTGTCCGCGCACGTAGCAGGTCTTCGAGCGAAAGCATTCCGACCAGCTTCTGGCTATCGCCGCGTTCCACGACCGGAGCGCGTGTAACGCCGTTCTCCACCAGGCGGTACACAACAATCCGCAGCGGCTCATCGGGATACACGGTAATCGGTCTATCCGGAACCAATGTCCCGCCCTCAGAGAGTTGCTTTCGTGTCGTAACGCCTTCCAGCCGCCCCAGCGCATCGACGATCGGATACAGAAACTGTCCGCGCTGCGTGTCCGCATGCAATTCCAAACCGCTCCGGACGAGCGGCTGATCGCTCCGCAGCGCCACCACGCTGGTCCTCATCACGTCCCGCACCAGCAGAATTTCCAATGGATCCATCGCGTACTCACGGCTGAGGTGATAACCTCGGCGCGCGATCTTTTCCGTAAGGATGGAGCGCCGCAACGTCAGGACCGTGAAGGCGTGTGCGAGAAACGATGCGACAAGTAGCGGGAGCATCGAGTTGATATCGTGCGTCAACTCCAGTGCGAAAATGACGCCGGTCAACGGGGAGCGCATTGTGCCTCCCAGAATCGCTGCCATGCTGATTAGCGGCCAGAAGCCCGCGCCGGCGTGCGGGAGAAACAGCGTCTCCACGCCGCCGAGAGCGGCGCCCATCATGAGCAGTGGAGCAAGCACCCCTCCGCTGGTTCCCGACCCGAGTGCGATTACCCAGATCAGTGATTTGACGATCAGGACGCCGGAGATCACCGCCGGGGCCGCATCGCCACGGAGGAAGCGCTCGATCGTATCGAAGCCGATGCCGAGCGCTTGCGGGAAGACCATGCCTCCGAGACCGATGGCGAGGCCGCCGAGCGCGGGCCACCACATCCAATGCATCCGCAGTTTGTGGAATGCGTCTTCAGCGGCATACACAGCGATCGTCAGAAGCGCCGACAGTCCGCCGGCGAGCAGTCCGACAACCACGCAGCCCATGAGACCTGCCGGGCCAAGAAAAATTTGGTGTTCCGGCACGGGGAACAGCGGACCGATACCGAGGATATAGCGCCGCAGCGCTCCTGCAGTTGCACTGGCGATAGCAACGGGAATCGCGCTGCGCGGCTTCCATTCGAACAGCAGCAACTCCACCGCAAGCAGAACGGCCGCAACCGGCGCAGCAAACGTAGCGGACATGCCGGCCGCCGCGCCCGCGACGAGCAGAGTGCGGCGCTCGATGCTACTGAGATGGAACAATTGCGCGATCATCGAGCCGAATGCGCCGCCAGTCATAATGATGGGCCCTTCCGCGCCGAATGGGCCGCCAGAGCCGATGGAGATCGCGGACGAGACTGGCTTGAGGATCGCGAGACGCGGCTGTACCTTGCTGCCGTTGATCAGAATCGATTCGATCGCTTCCGGTATGCCGTGCCCACGGATCCTTTCCGAACCATAACGCGCCATGACCCCGATAATGAGGCCGCCGATCACCGGGATCAGCACTGCAAACCAGCCGAGATGGTTGTCCGCCGGCGAGACGAGTTGCGCGCTGAAGCGTTGGTAGTAGAACAGGTTCGTACAAATTGAAATGAGGCGCAACAGAACCCAGGCCACTCCGGACGCGATTGCGCCGATAAAGACGGCGAGGAAGGAAAGCGGTATGACCCGCCAGGTGGTTGTGAAATCTCCGGCCTCTTCGTGCCGGCTCTTCTCGTGACGATCAAGGAATTCCCGGAACTTCATGAGGCCCTCCGGGCTTCGGCCTTGATGACGCGCTGAAGCGCGCGGATCAACTCCGGCCCCATCACCTGCAGTTCCTGCTCGTGTGCATCCGAAAGCCTCTTCAGAACGCGTTCGCCATATGCGGTCAGTTCGACGAAAACCTCCCGGCGATCGTCTTCGCTGCGCCGTCGCTGCACTACACCGAGCTTTTCCAAACGGGTAACCAGGCCGATGGCGCTGTTGTGCGCAATCAGAAGACGGTCCGCGATCGTCTTAATGGTCGGGCTTTGCTCGCCGCTTAGGCCCTTGATCGCGAGCAGTAGCTGATGTTGTTGCGGTTCCAGACCGTGGCTTACCGCGGTCTGTTCGCTGAAATGTAGAAACCGGCGGATCTGATAGCGGAACTCCGCCAGTGCGGTATATGGGCTGCTCACATTTATATCGTACTACGATATATTTTCAAACTGGCAATTTCGCCGCCGGACACCCGTGCTGCGTTGAGCGTTCTCTTCGGCGTCACCCAGATGATGACCGCCGAAACCGAGTGCGGATATTACGTACCAGCTTCTTCCGAACTGCCTCTCCGGAATTGCCATGGTGTTCTTTCATTGCATCCTGAGCCGTAACATGCGCAGTAACTGTAAAGGGCCAAAGAAGTGGAACAGAACGCATCTCATCAACATGGAACGAGACAATCAGCGATACGTGATTGCAGCCGCTGGAGCCGGCCTGATGCTCGGCGCGTATGCGTGGATCCGAAATCAGCCCGGTTATTCGTTTCGGAACAGAGTGGTGCTGGTAGTAGGAGGCTCGCGAGGGCTTGGACTTGCGATTGCCCGCGAGTTGGACGAACAGGGAGCTAAACTCGCTCTTTGCGCCAGGGATGCCGCGGAGCTGGATCGCGCGCGCCAGCAACTGGAATCCTCCGATGTCCTGACGATTCCCTGTGACATTACAAACCGTGAACAGGTGGATGAGCTGGTCCGTCGAATCATCGACCATTTCGGACACATTGATGTCCTGATCAATTGCGCGGGTATTATTGCAGTCGGTCCGTTGGAAAGCATGACCATCGAGGATTTCCACCAGGCCATGGACGTGAACTACTGGGGGCCGCTCCACACCTGCCTCGCCGTAATTCCACACATGAAGCACCGCCACGAGGGACGGATCGTGAACGTGTCCTCGATCGGTGGCAAAATCAGCGTGCCTCATCTCGTACCCTATAGCGCCAGCAAGTTTGCGCTGGTCGGTTTATCGCATGGGCTCCGCGCGGAATTGGAGAAGGACGGAATCGTAGTCACTACCATCTGCCCTGGACTCATGCGCACCGGCAGCCCGAGGAACGCAACTTTCAAAGGCCAGAACGAAGACGAGTACGCGTGGTTCAGTGTCTCCGATTCCAGCAGGCTTACATCAATCGATGCCGATCGAGCGGCCCGCCAGATCCTAGATGCGTGCCGGCGCGGAGATGCCGAGGTAATTCTGACGCCGCAGGCCAAGCTCGCCGCGAAGATGGACGCGATTTTCCCGGAGTGGAGCTCGGCCCTGATGGAGATTGCGACGCACTTGCTGC
This sequence comes from uncultured Solibacteraceae bacterium, assembly GCA_964464925.1. Classification (GTDB taxonomy): domain Bacteria; phylum Acidobacteriota; class Terriglobia; order Bryobacterales; family Bryobacteraceae; genus CAYXLI01. The sequence goes on from CAYXLI010000007.1 coordinate 148,800, forward strand.
CGAAGCCCGGCGGTATTGGGAAGCAGGGTGTACCCGGGCATCAAAGCGGATCCGAAGTGACCCGGTCTCCTTTGACGGAACTGGCACGTGAAGCGGAAGTGCGGAATAACCAGCTGTGATCAGAAAAGAAATCCTAAGTGCGCCTCCCCTATAGCTGGCCCGCCCAGGAGCGCGCATTGGCGTTCCTGGGCGCAGCAAAGGAAGTTTCCAATCCGGCAGGTTGCAAGGAGGAAACCGCAGTCCCTCGGAACGGTGTCCAATAGAATCAGTGCGACGCAGAATGATCTTTTTGTCCGGCTTGGCCGTTCTCGCGCTGACGCTGGGGTTGGCCGAAAAATACATACCGCACGCGCTTCCTGTTTCGCGGAACCCCATCGGCCAGTGGGCCTCCGCCCACTTCTTGGTGGAGGCTGGCCGGCCCGATATCGCCGCCCGCCGGTTGCAGGAGGAAGTCCAGCGCGGTGCGGCATTACGTCAGAGGGCTGCGGTCTGGAGGTCGGTTCTGCTCGCAGGCATGGGGCATGCGTGTATGGACCTGGGCGCTACTTATAAAAACGGATCGCTGAAACAGCCCGCTGTGGCCGGATACTTTTTCGCTTACGTTCATGAATACGGCAACTGTGCGAAGCGGTACTCGGTCGAACTTGGCGACATCCTGGCAGATAGGGCGACCTGGCTGGGAGAGAGCCGAACAGTCATGCTGGAGTCTAACCCGCCTGTGGTGGTCAGTGAGGAGAAACTAGTGGGTGAAATCGAAGCGGGAATCCTGCCTGAGAAGGACGATGCGCTAAGGCTTTATAGCCATCGGTTGCAGCAGGGGGTTTCGGCAGTACTCCACAAGATGAGCCCCGACGGCGCTCGTGAAGTACCGACGCGTATGTTCCTGAATGTCCTCCGGGAAGAGTTGCAAATTATCGCTCCTACCGTCGGAGAACCAAAGCGGTCGGAGTTGTTGAGGGTCGCCAGCTCACTTTAGCGGAGCGGTACGAGTTGCTCGGTGGTACGCTTCAGCTGGCCGCAGGCGGCGTAAATGTCGAGCCCGCGAGGCTTCCGCAGAAAACATGGCAAAGACCGGCGGATGATGTTCATGAAACTGTCTACGCGCTCGGGGGACGGAGTTTCGAACGGAATGCCCGGTCCCGGATTCAACGCGATGACATTCACCTTGCAGTTGAGATTCGCCAGCAAACGGACAACACGGCGGGCGTCTGCCTCGGAATCGTTAAAGTCTTTCAGCAGCACGTATTCGAAAGTCAACTTCTCCCAGGGCCGCAGTGGGTATGCCCGGCAGGCTTCGATCAGGTCCCTCAAGTGATACTTGCGAGTGATCGGCATAAGTTGCTGACGCTGCTCCTCGTTAGAGGCATTCAATGAAATCGCCAGCTTCGGCCGGAGCGGCTCTTGCCCGAACTCGGCAATCTTGGGGATAATTCCGGAAGTCGACACCGTGATCCGCTTCGCTGACATACCAACTCCATTTGGATCCAACAAGATCCGAGACGCCTTTAATACATTGCTTAAATTGAGAAGCGGTTCGCCCATTCCCATCATGACAACGTTAAGTTGGCTGTCTTGTGGAGAAAGACCGTGAGCCGCAGCCACCAGCAATACTTGCCCCACGATTTCTCCTGCCGTCAGGCTCCGCTCCAAGCCCATCAGAGCGGTCAAGCAAAACTTGCAGTCTACCGGGCAACCTACTTGAGAAGAAATGCAGATCGTGTCACGATCCGGCTCCGGCATCAACACCGTTTCGACGGTCCGACCGTCCCAAAGCCGCAACAAATAGCGCCGGGTTCCATCAGCCGAATCGAAAAATTGGGAAACTTCTGGCGACCCGACCCGCAACTCGGCGGCAAGCCGATCGCGAGTTAATCTTGGAAGTGTAGAAACCTCGTCTAAGCTGTTGATTTTTTGCTGATATAGAGCGCTGTATAGCTGCTTCGCCCGGTAGGCAGGCTCCGCCGGGCCCAGGACCTCTCGCAGGTCGGGCACTTCCATCCCCAACAACGTTCTGGACACTTCGCGCATCTATTTAGAGTGTACCGGTCAGCGGTACAATAAGAATAGTCCCGCCCAATAAAGTAATGAACCCAACAGTTTCACTCGCTCGAGACATTCAGGAAACCTCCCTGCCGAACGGCATACGCATCATCACGGAATCGATGCCGCAGGTACGCGCCGTCAGCACGGGAGTTTGGATCGGAACCGGTGCCCGCCATGAGACAGTTCACTTGAACGGCATTTCCCATTTCATTGAACACATGGTATTTAAGGGAACGGAGAACCGGTCGGCCGAACAGATCGCTATAGAAATAGATTCAACCGGCGGGCATCTGGATGCGTACACGGCCAAAGAACTGGTAAGCTACAACACCAAAGTTCTGGACGAACATTTGCCTATGGCCTTCGACGTCCTGGCCGACCTGGTCCTGCACCCGGTCTTCGCTCCAGAGGACATTGAAAAGGAAAAGGGCGTCATCCTGGAGGAGCTGAAGATGGAAGTGGACAACCCGGAGTACCTTGTCCACGAAACCTTCACCAGCCACTTCTGGCGTAACCATTCCCTTGGCCGATCCATTCTAGGCACCAAAGCTACGATCAAGAGCTTCAATCATGAGGTCGTAGAGAACTATTACCGGGACATTTACATCCCGAAGAACATTGTGATTACGGCGGCCGGGCGGGTCGAGCACAACCAGCTTGTGGATCTGGCTTCGAAGTACTTTGAAAGTTTGCAGAGCCGCAATGAGATCGCTCCGGTTCCCTCTCCCGTCCCGGAGCCGCCGCTGGTACTGAAGAGTAAGCGCTCGTTGGAGCAAGTCCATTTCTGCATGGGGGTTCCGGCATACGCGATTGCGCATGAGAAGCGGTACGGCTGCTTCGTGCTGAGCACGATTCTGGGTGGCGGGATGAGTTCGCGCCTGTTCCAGAACGTCCGCGAGAAGCGCGGCCTCGCCTATTCGATCTTTTCCGAACTGAACCTCTACCGGGATGCGGGCTGCCTCGCAGTCTATGGCGGAACCTCACTGGAACACATCAAGCAGGTCGTCGACCTGAGCATGGCGGAATTTCGCCGCATGAAGAACGAACCGGTTCCTGCCGACGAACTGAAGCGGGCCAAGGATCATCTGAAGGGTTCGCTTGCACTCAGCCTCGAATCCACCACCAGCCGCATGTCCAACCTGGCTCGCCAGGCGCTGTTCTTCAACCGTTTCTTCTCCGTAGATGAAATGGTGGCCAGCATTGACAGGGTCACCTCGGAGGAAGTCCAGCAGATCGCAAGGGACTTTTTTGACGGCAGGCAAGTGGGACTCACCATTCTCGGCCGCCTCGACGGCCTGAAGGTGCCGGTCGAGGACTTGGTTTGTTAACCTTACTTCCAGATGAAATCTAGGCTCCGCGCTGCGGTTTTGTTGCTGCTGGCATCTCTCCCGGCAACAGCAATCGACCTCACTACGCTGAAGCCCCAAGGCTACGTCAGCGACTTCGCCGGCGTCGTCGACGCCGGGTCTAAAGCGGAAATTGAAAGCTACTGCGCCCGTGTCGAGAAGGCCACGGGCGCTCAGCTTGCATTCGTCACGATGACGACCCTCGAAGAGGAGCCCATCGAGGATGTCGCCAATTCCCTTTACCGGCAATGGGGCGTCGGTCAAAAGGGCAAAAATGAAGGCGCCATGCTGCTGCTATCCGTACAGGACCGGCGCAGCAGGCTCGAAGTCGGTTATGGACTGGAGCCTTTCATCACGGACGGCATGTCCGGAACGCTTCTCCGCGAGATGCGTCCCGCATTACGCGAGGGCAATTACAGCCAAGCCATTCTAACCGCCGCACACGAACTCGGCTCGCGCATCGCGCAGGCCAAAGGCGTCCAGATAGACGACTCTGTGCTGCGCGCGCGGAGAGCACATCCGCAGCCGTCACAAAATATCCCTTGGCCCGTCATCATTGGCATTGCCGTGGTTCTCCTTCTTGTGCTGAGAGGCGGCCGAGGAGGAGGCGGTTATTACGGTGGAGGCGGTGGGGGATTCCTGCCTGGACTCATCCTCGGCCAGATGCTTGGAGGCGGGAGATCCCGCGGGAATTATGGCGGTGGAGGCGGTGGAGGATTCGGAGGTTATGACTCCGGCGGTGGTGGTTTTGGCGGATTCGGCGGAGGAGACTCCGGCGGCGGAGGCGCATCAAGCGACTGGTAGACAGGTATGGAAGAGATTCTAAGCGAACTGGTGGAGCGTCTGAAGAAGGCACACGGAGGCAGACTGGTCTCGGTGATCCTATATGGATCCACCGCGCTGCCTGAAGGCAAGGACAAGTATTCGGACTACAACGTGCTCTGTGTGCTGCAGCAAGTGACGCCCACCGAGTTGGAAGATTCCGAGTCGGTGTTCCGCTGGTGGCGCGAGATGAAGAACCCCGCTCCGCTGTTGCTCAGCGAACACGAGGTGCGCACTTCCACCGACTGCTTTCCGATCGAGTTTCACGACATCAAGGAGCGCCGGAAAGTGCTCTTCGGGGCGGACCTGGTGGAAGGCCTCACCATCGATTACAAGTTTTACCGCGCGCAAGTAGAGCACGAACTGCGGGCCAAGCTTCTTCGTCTGAGACAAAAAGCGGGAGGGGTGCTGTCGGAGCACGACCTGCTCATGCGCCTGCTGCTTGATTCGGTATCGACATTCTGCGTGCTGTTCCGGCACGCGCTGATGCTGGTAGGCGAGTCCGCGAAGTTCGATAAACGGGCGATCGTCATCGCGGCGCAGGAGAAGTTTGGAATCGATTCAGGTCCGTTTCTGACCCTGCTCGATTTACGGGAAGAGAAAGCGCGGTCCAAGGATGTGCAGCCCGTGCCGCTGTTCCGCGAGTACCTGAAGCAGATTGAAGCTGTGGTGCACGCGGTAGATGCTATGGAAGAATGAGGGAACAATGAAAATCGCAATTGCGGTGATTGTGGTCGTGCTGCTCGCCGGCCTCTTGATGTTCGGCAAGCTCATAGGTGTGAGAAACCAATTGGTGACGGAGCGCGAGGCCATTAATGGCGCGTGGTCACAGGTGGACGTCGCTCTGCAGCGGCGCGCGGACTTGATTCCGAATTTGGTGGAGACCGTAAAAGGCTATGCCAAGCAGGAGACGCAGATCTTTACGGCGATTGCTCAGGCACGCTCCGCGCTGATCGGCGCGCGCACCCCGCAGGAAAAGATTCAGGCCAACGGACAACTCGATAACGCGCTCAGCCGCCTGCTAGTTATCTCGGAGAATTATCCGCAGTTGAAGTCGAATGAGAATTTTATGCGCCTTCAGGATGAACTCGCCGGGACGGAGAACCGCATAGCGGTGGAGCGCCGCAAGTATAATGAAACCGTCCAGAAGTACAACACCAGCATTGACCTGTTCCCGAACAACATCGCAGCTTCCCTGTTCGGCTTTCAGCGCAACGATGCTTATTTCAAAACGGAACCGGGCGCACGGACAGCCCCCAAGGTAGCGTTCTAATCAATAATGAGCACGGAAACATTTCGTAACTACATCAACGGAGAATGGATCTCCGGCCCTACATTTGAAGACCGAAACCCGGCCAACACCGATGAGGTGGTTGGCCTTTTTGTTAAGGGCAGCGCCGCCGATGTACACGCCGCCGCCGATGCCGCGCACGCCGCATTCCCCGGGTGGTCCGGAATGCCCGGCCCAGCACGCGCTAACTATCTTTTTAAAGTCGCCGACATTCTGGACAGGAAGTTCGAATCGATCGCGGCGGACATGACACGCGAAGAAGGTAAGACGCTGCCGGAAGCCAAGGGCGAGGTGCGGCGCTCCATCAACATTTTCCGTTACTTTGCCGGCGAGGGCGCACGCATGCCCGGATTTCTCGTGCCGAGCGAGCGTGAGCGCGTCCACATGTTCGCCATCCGAAAAGCTGTTGGCGTCATTGGCCTGATTACGCCGTGGAATTTCCCGAGCGCGATCCCAGCATGGAAGCTGGCTCCGGCTCTGATCTGCGGGAACACGGTCGTGCTAAAGCCCGCCTCCGTCGCTCCTTTGAGCGCATGGCGCATCGTAGAAGCCTGCCACGAGGCAGGCATCCCGAAGGGCGTCGTGAATTTCGTTGCAGGTTCGGGCGGTGAACTTGGTGAGGCGCTGGTAAATGCGAAGCCGATGAAGGCGGTGTCGTTTACGGGTTCCTGCAGCGTCGGCAATTGGCTTCATGCCGAAGCGTCGAAGCGTCGTCTGCGCATTCAGCTCGAGATGGGCGGCAAGAATCCCACCATCGTGCTCGCCGATGCGGATTTCAACTCCGCTGTCGAGAATACGGTGAATGCCGCTATGTTCTCAACCGGCCAGAAGTGCACTGCAACCAGCCGCGCCATCGTTGAGGATGCCATCTATGACAGGTTCCTTGCCGCGCTGGTGGAGCGCACGAAGAAGCTGAAGGTCGGCAATGGAATGGAAGCCGGCATCGATATTGGCCCCGCCGTCGACAAGGGTCAGCTCGAAACAAATCTCAAGTACATCGAGATCGGCCGGAAACAGAACGGCGAGCCTCTCTGCGGCGGCAAGCAACTGAAGGATGGCGCTTATAACAAGGGATACTTCTGCGAGCCCACCATCTTTGCGGACGTGAAGGAAACCGATACGCTCGCGCAGGAGGAAGTCTTCGGACCGGTGCTGGCGGTCATGCGCGCCAGGGATTTTGAAGACGCAATGCGGATCGCAAACAACATCCCGTTCGGCCTCTCCGCCTCCATTCAGACGACCAATGTTGCACGCGTGTTCGACTTCGTCTACCGAATGGAAGCTGGACTGCTTACCGTCAATCTGCCCAGCGCCGGCGTCGAATACCAGTTACCGTTCGGTGGAACCAAGGATTCCAGTTTCGGGCCGAAGGAACAGGGTCCGGCGGCGATGGATTTCTACAGCGACTACAAAACGGTTTACTTGAAATATTAACGAGCCCCCAAAACATGCGACTTGGACAGATCAAGTGGAATAACGCAACAACCGCGGCGATTTTCGAGGCGGACGGATTGTCCGCCCGCCCGATTCCGGATTACACAATGTACGACCTGATCCGGCTGGCGGAGATGGAGAAGGCGCCGGTTTCGAAAGTGGCCGAACGCCTCGCCAGCAAGCACTCCGAACATGCCACTCCCATCATTCCGTTAATTCCGAAGGAAGTGTGGGGATGCGGATGCACGTACGAAACCAGCGCCTCTTTCCGCGATAGCGAACACGGCACGCGCGAAGGTTTCTACGCTCACGTATATCGCGAGGCTCGCCCGGAAATTTTCTTCAAAGGGACGGCGCGATGCTGCGTCGGCCCGAATATGAATATCGGTTTGCGGCCGGACGCCAAGTTCACCGCGCCGGAACCGGAGTTGGCGCTCGTGCTCGGCTCTCATGGCAAGATCGTCGGATACACTCTGGCGAACGACGTCTCGGCATGGGACATCGAGAGGGAGAACCCTCTGTACCTCCCGCAATCAAAGATGTACACCGCTTGCTGCTCGCTGGGCCCCTTCATCATCACGCCAGAAGATATCGCGGATCCGTACTCTCTGGAGATGACCTGCAATATTAAGCGCGGAAACGCTGCGCTCTTCTCCGGCGCCACGTCGACGGCCAAGCTCCACCGCAAATTCGAGAATCTGGTCGAGTACCTTATCCGTGCGAATCCTGTCCCTGGCGGTTCGATTCTCCTCACCGGGACAGGCATTATCGTGACACAGGAGTCCGCCTTGCAAGCGGGTGACGTGGTGACGATCGCTGTGCCGGAAATCGGATCGCTCACAAACACAGCAGCCGTCGTCCAGTGAAGACGGGAAGATGGGGTCAGACCCCAAGGGTTAGCTTACAGTTTTAGTGGCGCTTGAGGCGGGGCAGTGCCGTCGCGCAGACTATGTACACGAGCAACACGCCGACGGACGCCCCGATCGATTTTCTTAGCCACGGCGTAGCCAACCAGCTCAGCTCATAATCCGCCAGCGGCGAGGTCACCAGCGAAGCAGCTTGCGAGCTGATCCCGACCGCATGAGCCAACGATTCGAGGCCATCCGGCTTGGTGGACGCGAAGAACGCACCGAACATCGCCACCATCAGCGCAGCGAATCCTATGTACGCCGGGACTAGCCGCCTCTGCGAAGGAAGGTCCCGCACGTACCGTGGATTCATCCGTTCCAGGCCGCCGACCACCGCCACCGTGATCCCTCCCTCAATGGCCGCAGCCACGAGAAATAGCAGCACGGAAAGGCCTAGCACGGGACCGGGCATTCGCACTCCGGAGCACACAAGCTGCAACACGGCAAGCGCCGCCGCAATCAGGACCGAACAGAATCCGCCCAGAAAGATGGCCGCTTTGCGCCAGCGCGTCTGTCCCCACAAGTGATATGGCAGGTATCCGGCCCAGACACCGAGCAGAGCCATGTTGATTGCATTTGCACCGAGCGCGAGAATGCCGCCGTCCTGAAACACTAACGCCTGCACCGTGAGGATCGCGGTCATCACCAGCGATGCCGCCGAGGGCCCTAGCGTAATAGCCAACAGAGCGCCTCCGACCAGGTGACCGCTGGTGCCGACACCCACCGGAAAATTCACCATCTGCGCCGCAAATACGAACGCGCCCATGACGCCCAGCAGCGGGATACGGGTGTCTGTGAAGTCAGCTTGCGCTTTACGCGCCATGTAGCTGACGGCGGGCAGTGCGGCCGCATCCAGGCTGACCCAAACGGGCGTCGACAGGAATCCGTCGGGGATATGCATCGTCGGAAAGCTCACCCTAAGAGTAGCACTGGTATGAAAAGCGTGCTACGGTTTCTCAGGCCACGCATGCTTGGGGTAGCGGCGTGAAAGTTCTTTTCGAACTTGTGGATACAGACGCTCCCAGAAGCCTGCCAGATCCGTGGTCATCTGCACCGGCCGCTGGTTGGGCGCGAGCAAATGCAGCAGGATCGGAACTTGCCCCCGCGCGATCTTCGGCGTTTCTTTCATCCCAAAGAAATCCTGCAGACGCGACGCCATCCACGGCGGCTGGTTGCGCAAGTAGTGAATTTTGACGAAGCGCCCCTTTAAGACGAAGCGTTCGGGAGCGATGTCCTCGAAAGCCCGCGGCAGCTCTGCCTGTAACTTGGGGATCAGCCCCGCCGCCGCATGCCGCAGTTCAGCGAAACTGCGTAACCCTGTGCACAGTTGACGAAGCTCCTGCCTCACATCCGTGATGGCCTGTATGTCACTGTACTTGGAGGCAAATTCAACCCGTGCCAGGAATTCCTCCAACGCTTCCCCATCTACGAACCGTTCAATGCCTGCGTCCATCGCCTTCATAAACAGCAACTCCGCGGCTTGCTCAGGTTCCGGTGCGGAGCTGCTGGATTCGTCCAGCGCAATTGCATCGTAAAGCAATGCGGTACGTCCCTCCACCCGTTCCGCCGTTCGGTTCCAGGTCACTTCACTCACCTCGCGGACACGCTCGGGGAAAAGGTCAATCAGCCAGTCGGGTTCAATCTGGCTTGCAACGCGGATCAGTGGCATCGCCTGATCTTTTCGATCCTCCACCTCAACCGCGACGAGGAAGTCCGATAGCCAATGTTCCGGAAGAGCGGCGCTCTTGCCGCTGGCCAGTTGCGCCTCGTTCGCATTGCGTTTCCGTGCGACCCGGTCGGGATAAGCCGCCAGCAAGCTCATGCGCATCTGCTCGTCGGAGTAACTGCGGCCCTTAGGTGGGACGAGTCTGCGAAGTTGCCTCTCGATCTGAGCTACGTTGCCAGGCGGATTCTGCTCCAGAACATGCAACAGGTCTGGATGGGAAGCTCGCTCGCCACTACTCAAGAATGCAACGATACGGCAGGCCTCCGCCGAGCATCCGCGGTCCTGCGCGTCCAACAGAAGCTTGGAAAGCCGCGGATGCAAAGGCAGCCGGGCCAGGGCCGCCGGGTTCTTCACGTTCAGCCGCTCCAACAGTTCATGCGCCTGTGCGAGAGATTTTGCCGGAGGCGCTTGGAACCATGGCAATCCGGGTACATCTTCATCGCGGATGCCAAGCGCCCGCAAATCCAGCAGCAGTTGTGAGATCTCGCGCCGCTCAATCTCAGGCCGTTCAGATTCTGGCCGGCGATGGAAGTCTTCCAGTGTGTACAGCCGAACAGTACGCCCGCGCCGTGTTCTGCCGGCGCGACCGGCGCGCTGGATCGCGGACGACTTGCTGATGCGCCTGACCTCCAGCGTCGCCAGACCCGTGGAAGGCGAGTCGTTTGCTATGCGTGCCAGTCCGCTGTCGATCACAACCGTTACCCCGTCGATCGTGATGGAACTCTCAGCCACATTGGTAGAGAGAATCAGCTTCGGTGAAGATGCGGGAGCAACGGCACGATCCTGCTCCTCCGGAGAAAGATCGCCGTGCAGCGGCAGGATCAATAAGCCTGCTCTTCGAGCCAGCTTCTCACAAGCTCGAGCTGCGCGACGGATCTCCGCCGCGCCAGGCAGGAACGCGAGGATGTCTCCATCGAGTTCGGAATTCACCACGCCTTCAACCGCCCGCGCCACCTGCTGATCCAAAGAATCGGCAGAGTGAGGCGTGTGCTGCACCTCAATTGGGAAGAGCCGGCCTTCGCTCCTCAGAACAGGAGCGCGGAGGAACTCTGCAATCGGAGCTGCGCTCAGCGTGGCGGACATCACGACGATTCGAAGGTCGGGCCGCGAAGTGAGTTGGAGCCGGCGCAGCAGCATCAGCGCGAGATCTCCGTCAAGATGCCGCTCATGAAACTCATCCAGGATCACGATGCCGGTCCGATCCAGCCTGGCGTCCGACAAAATCTGCCGCGTCAACATGCCTTCGGTGACGAAGTGGAGCCGTGTCTTCGGGCCGGCCACCTCTTCGAACCGGACCCGATAACCAACCGTCTCCCCGACGGCAGTTCCCAGCTCAAATGCCACACGGCGAGCCGCCATGCGAGCCGCAATTCGCCTCGGCTCCGACACCACAGTATCCTTTGCGCTCAGGTCCAGAAGAGCGGGCGGAACCCGCGTTGTCTTCCCCGCCCCAGGAGGCGCCTCGATCACCAGATTGCATTCGGCGCGCAAGGAGTCCACGATATGAGGCAGAAGAACATCAATAGGAAGCGGTGCAGGCATTCGTGAAATGTTTCGCCGGGCTCCGCATCTTAATTGAAAGATTCGAACCTATGAAAAGCGAAGGCGGCAAGACTGATTCTATCTGGGCCACGACAGCCACTGTTTCCGTGGAGAGCCCACTGAACCACAGCGCGAATACTGGTGTTTGCATTATCGGTGCTGGCATCGCCGGATTGACTACCGCTTACCTCCTGGCTAAAGAAGGCAAATCCGTCATCGTGCTGGATGACGGCCCCATCGGCGGCGGCGAAACGGGCCGCACCACGGCTCACCTTTCGAACGCGCTGGACGACCGCTATTTCGAAATCGAGCGGCTTCACGGCGCGAAGGGCGCGCGCCTGGCGGCGGAAAGCCACACTGCTGCAATCGACCGCATCGAGCAAATTGTACGCGAAGAAAAGATAGACTGCGACTTTGAGCGCCTCGACGGTTTCCTCTTCCGCTTCCCGGGCCAGGCCGCCGAGTACCTGGATGAGGAATTCGAAGCGGCACGGCGCGCCGGCGCGGATGTGCAAATGGCTGAGCGAGCGCCCATTCCTCAATACAACAGCGGAAAATGTTTGCGTTTCCCGGGACAGGCGATGTTCCATCCTCTGCGCTATCTCTCTGGCCTGGCCGGAGCAATCGAACGCATGGGAGGGATGATCTACACACGCTCGCATGTGGAGGAAATCCGCGACGGCCATCCCGTGCAGATTCGCGTGAAAGGCGGATACACAGTCTCTGCCACGGCCGCCGTAGTGGCGACCAACACACCGATCAACGATTGGGTGAAGATCCATACGAAACAGGCGCCGTATCGGACCTATGTCATTGGTGCTCTCGTGGCGAAGAACGCAATTCCGCGAGCCCTGTTTTGGGATACCGCCGATCCCTACCACTACGTGCGGCTGCAAAACTACTCCGAGCGGCATGACGTGCTGATCATAGGAGGCGAGGACCACAAGACGGGCCAGGCTCACCATACGGTCGAGCGTTTCGAGCGCCTGGAAGACTGGGCACGCGAGATGTTCCCTGAAATCGAGTATGTAGAGTTCACATGGTCCGGCCAGGTGATGGAGCCGGTAGATGCGCTCGCCTTCATAGGCCGAAATCCTGGAGAAGAGTGCGTCTATATTGCGACGGGCGACTCCGGTCACGGCATGACCCATGGCACGATCGCCGGAGTCCTTCTGACCGACCTGATTCAGAGCCGCGAAAATGCCTGGGCACAGCTATACGATCCGTCGCGCAAGACCATTCGCGCCATAGGCGAGTTTGCGAAACAGAATTTGAATGTGTTTGCCCAGTATGCCGAGTTCTTCAAACCTGGCGACGTGACTTCGGAAGATCGCATTCCGAACGGACATGGCGCAGTGATGCGGCGCGGGCTGCAGAAGATCGCCGTCTATCGGGATGAAGCGGGCGAACTGCACTCATTCTCGGCCGTATGCCCGCACCTCGGCTGCGTTGTGGATTGGAATTCAACCGAGCAGACATGGGACTGCCCGTGTCATGGCTCCCGGTTCGACCCGCAAGGCAAGGTCATCAATGGTCCGGCCAATTCGGACCTCGGGCCCGCTGATGATGACGAACCCGAGCCCACCGAGCCGGTAGTGGCGTCTGTTTAACACTAGACGCGCAAATCAGAGGTGCAGGCCGGACAGCGCACGGCTTTGAGGGAAATCGCTGTTGCGCAGTAAGGGCAATCTCTGGTCGTGGGCGCGACCGCTGCAGGCACGGGCCTCGTCCACCGGTTCACATTCTTCACCAACAGGAAGACGGCAAACGCGACAATCAGGAAATTCAGGATCGTATTCAGGAACTGCCCGTACGCGATTACAGGGGCGCCCGCGGTTTTCGCGGCCGCCAGCGACGGATAAGGTGTTCCATTCAGACTCAGAAACAGGTCTTTGAAGTCCACATGACCCATAGCCAGCCCAATGGGTGGCATGAGGATGTCGTTTACGAAGGATGTGACTATGGCTCCGAATGCGGCGCCAATCACCAGACCGACTGCCAAGTCCAGAACATTGCCTTTCATGGCAAATTCTTTGAATTCCTTGAACATTTCGTCTCCTATGCTGCCTTTTGAGATTCCACTGCGGGAAGTGTGAACCGGAACACGGAACCTTGTCCTGGACTGGATTCCACCCAGATCCTGCCTCCATGACGCTCCACAATCTTACGGCAGATAGCCAGACCAATGCCCGTTCCAGCATGTTCACGCCCGTGCAACCGTTGAAACAACCCAAAGATCTTCTCATGAAATGCATCCGCAATGCCAACACCGTTATCCCGAACGGAGATGAGCCACTCACTGTTTTCCTTTTGCGCCGATACCTGTATATACGGCTGCCGCTCGCCGCGATACTTAATTGCGTTGCTCACCAGGTTTTGGAATACCTGAACCAGCTGCACGGCCTCACCGGACACAACCGGTAGAGGATCGCAGACTACGGTGGTGTGCGTCTCCTCGATCAGCGCCTTCAGGTTATTTGTTGCCCATCCGAACGCCTCATTTAAATCCACTGGCCGGAATGGCACCTCCTCCCCGCGTCCGAGGCGCGCATAAACCAGCAAATCGTTGACCAAGGCGCTCAGCCTGCGTGCACCGCTCACCAGATATTCGAGGAATTCATTGGCTTCCGAATCGAGCCGGTCCTGATAGCGGCGCTGCAGAAGTTGGCTGAAACTTGCAATCGTCCGGAGCGGCTCCTGTAGATCGTGCGAGGCCACGTACGCGAATTGCTGCAGGTCGGCATTGGCCCGTGCGAGTTGCTGGGCGTTGCACACCAACTCTTCTTCGGCGCGCTTGCGCTCCGTGATGTCCATGCCCACACCGGCCAACCGCACCACGTTTCCTGACGAATCATAGAAGGCACGGCCCCTGCCTTCCATCCAGCCGTATTCCCCGTTGGCTTTTAAGAACCTGAAATCGAAACGGAACTCCGTACCGCTTTCGATCCCGCGCCGGACCGCGGCTTCGGCCACGGGCCGGTCCTCCGGGTGAACGAGCTCGAAGAATGCGGCTTCAGTTCCGCCGAAGGTACCGGTCTCGAGGCCGAAAATATCCTCCAGTTCCGGTGACCACGTTACGATGCCAGTCCGCAGTTCATGACGCCAGGTACCCATGTGCGCAGCTCTCACCGCGAGTTGCAAATTTTCCGCATTTTCCCGATATACTTCCTCGGCCCGCTTGGCCGCCGTAATGTCACGCGCCACATGCGAAGCGCCGCTGACGCCGCCTCGCGCGTTGCGGATGGGAGACGTCGTGATGGAAACTTCCACGGGCGAACCATCTTTACGCTGGCGCACCGTTTCGATCTCCGTAACGGTATGGCCGTGGGCAACCTGTGCGAGTGTGTTCATCACCTCCGGACTCTTCTCCGGCTCACTCAGCATCGAAATATTCTTGCCGAGGGCCTCCGAAGTGAGATACCCATAGAGCGTCTCCGCGCCGCGATTCCATGTCTGGATCACGCCATCTAATCCATGGCTCACAATGGCGTCATCCGATGCCTCGACAATGGCAGCCAGTTCGGAGACTGCGTCTTCGAATCGCTTGTTCTCGGTAACATCCGACGAATAGACCGATAATCCGATATCGGAAGGAAATATACGGGTGTCGAACCAGCGGTGGCTGCGTGCATGGAATGTGCGGAAACGAACTGGAGTGCGCGCACGCATGGCGGTCTCGATCTCGCGACGAAAAACTGGATCGATGACGGGAACAACGTCCCATATGACCTGGCCAAGCAATTCTTCAGGGGTCTTTTCCAGGCCGGCGGCAGCGCGGCTGTTCACATAGATGTAGCGCCATTCGTGATCGAAAGCGCTGAACTCATCCGTGATGCTCTCGATGATCGCCTGCAGTTGCATACGGCGCGCTTCGATTTCCTGCTCGAGACGCCGCCGGTCCGAGATGTCCCGGAAGATCAGCACAGCTCCAATCAGTTGGCCGGAACCTGAGCGGATCGGCGACGCGCTAACCTCGATCGGCCTCTCGATGCCGCGCTGAGATCGTAAAATCGTATGCTCCGCAAGATTAACGGCAATTCTCTCCCGCAGTGCGCGGTCGACCGGATTGTCAGCAGGCCTCCGTGTGCGCTCATTGAGGAGGGCGAAGACGCGTTCAATCGATTCGCCCTTGGCCTGTCCGATTTCCCAGGCGGTCAACTCACCGGCGACAACGTTCATCAGTTGTACGAATCCCCGGGTATCCGTGACAATCACGCCATCGCTGATTCCGTCCAAGACGTGCATCGCCCACGCGCGCTCACGCCGCAGAGACTCATTCAATACACTGATCACCACACCCGTCAGACAGAACAGCGCGATGCCAATCACATCGTCTGGAGAATACGGAGCACCCGCGAGCGCCGGATGAATGAAGAAGAATAGAGCGCAGATGGCTGAAAGTGCAGTCGCAAAAAGACCAGGACCCATTCCGCCCAGCCTGGCCGTCAGCATGATTGCGGCGAAAAACGTGATGTAGGGAATATGAAAGCCGAGAACGCTGGTGAGGATCAGCCGCAGTCCGGTAGATCCTGCGACGAATAAAGCGCCGTACAGATATGGACGCAAGCGCTTCATGGTTCCGGCCTCATCTAATGGGCAATCTTAACCCATAAGATGAGACCGTTACAAAAGTAATAGGTTAGCTCTTCAGCAATTCGTTCCAGGTCATTTCCCTGCCCTTGTAAATGGCTTCACGCGCCATGATGGCCGTTAACGTACTGTCCGCAGCGTAGAAGGCTGCGTTCTCCAGTTTGCCGGTGCGCGCACCTTCTATGAAGGCGTTCACCGCATCTGCGGTAATGTCCTTTTTGGAGCTTTCCGACTGCACTACTTCCGGCGGCGTGCCCCGCCTATCGGCGTCGTACAGCGAGTAGCCTTGTCGAGAGGTGTTGATAGCGCCCTTCTCACACAGGAACGTCTCCGAAATGTCGGCAAACGAGCGCGTGGAGAACTGATTGGCCGAGTAGCTGAAGATGGTTCCGTCCGGATATTCGAAGCTGGCTGCGAGATTATCCATGATGTTGCCGATATCTTTGCGCACTGCGCGCCCGCCGTAGCCGTTCGCCTTGACCGGATGAGTTCCCATGAACCAGTTCACGACGTCGAGATTGTGGCAATTCTGCTCCACGATGATATCGCCGGAGTTCTCGCGATAGAACAGCCAGTTCCGTATCTTCTCCTCGCTCTGTGGGTGGCCCTTTCGCACGGGCAGACCTCCGCCGATCCACGCCGCGCGCACTGCCTTGACCGGTCCGATCCTTCCGGACTTCACGATGTCATACGCAGCGCGGTAGTCCGTCCCGTAGCGCTGCTGGTAATCCACCGAGATCCGCTTCGTCTTATCGGCCTTCTTGGCCGCCTCGATCACGCGCTTGCAGCCCGCCGCATCCACCCCCGCGGGCTTCTCCATGAAAATGTGTTTCTTCGCTGCAACGGCGGCTTCGAAGTGCTCGGGATGGAGAAAAGGCGGCGTCGCGATGTACACCGCATCCACATCGCTGGCAAGCAATTCCTTGTAATTCTTGAACAGTTTCGCACCGGAAAACTTCTTTGAGGCAGCCTCTAGCTGGTCGTCATAAATGTCGCACACGGCGGCCATCCGGCAGAATTCATTTCTTACGAAGATGCCGCTGACATAGCTTCCGCGGCGTCCCGCACCGATCAAACCGAGGGTGAGGGATGAGTTCGCCTGCGAGCCTCGTACCGATTCCGGCTTGACGATCAGCAAGCCGGCACCGGCCACGGATGCCTTCATGAAATTGCGGCGAGCGCTCTGATTCTCACTCATGAAACCTCCAGAAACCCAATTGAAAGAGTCGCCCTTATTATACTTAGTAGTTCGGATGAAGCTTTCTATCCTGGTTCCTGTTTACAATGAGCGCGCCGTAGTGGAACGGAGCCTGTCGCACGTTATTGCGGCCCCGCTCCCGGAAAACATGGAGCGGGAAATTATTATCGTAGATGATTGCTCTACCGATGGAACATCAGCCATCCTGGAAAATTTCGCCTCCCGGACTCCTTGCATTCGGCTGTTCCGCCACTCCGTGAATCAGGGCAAGGGCGCGGCAGTGCGTACCGCCATTCAACAGGCGACCGGAGATTTTTGCCTGGTGCAGGACGCGGATCTGGAATACGATCCTTCCGAATACCCGCGGCTGCTCCGGCCCCTGCTCGACGGCCATGCCGACGCCGTCTTCGGCTCCCGGTATCTTTCCGGCGAGCAGCGGCGTGTACTGCCCTTTTGGCATTCGCAAATCAACTCCTTTCTCACACTGGTTTCGAACATGTTTTCAAACCTGCATGTGACGGACATGGAGACCTGCTATAAGGTGTTCCGTACGGACTTGCTGAAGAGCATCCCCGTTCGTTCGGATCGCTTTGGTTTCGAGCCGGAAATCACCATGAAGTGCAGCAAACGCAAGCTGCGCATCTACGAAGTGCCTATCAGCTACCACGGCCGGACATACGAAGAGGGCAAGAAGATCGGCTGGAAGGACGGGGTGAAGGTCTTTGGCGTCATCCTTCGTTACTGGCTGATTGATGATCTCTATGTAGAGCCTTATGGCCGCGGTTCTCTGAATAACCTGACGGGCACTCCGCAATACATCAGTTGGATGACGAGCCTGATCCGCCCGCATCTGGGCGACACAGTGCTCGAAGTGGGCGCAGGGATCGGCAACATAGCCGGCCGCCTGATGGGTAAGCGCAAGCTGTACACGGCGGGCGAGAAGGATCCGCTTTATCTGCACGCGCTCCACAACCGCTTTCTAAAGACGCCCAACGTCGACGTGATCAGCCTGGACCCGGAACGGCAATCGGATTTTCAGCAGATCCAAGAGCCCGTCGAAACCGCCTTGTGCCTGAACGTTCTGGAGTATGTAAATGACCCGGACCTCGCTCTGGGCAACATTGCAAGTGTCCTGCGCCCGGACGGCGAACTGGTAATTCTCGTTCCGCAGAGCAAAACTCTGTACTCCGCTGTGGATAAGACGCTCGGCCACAAGCGCCGCTTCGATTTTCCCGAACTGGAGCGGTTGCTCGCCCAACACGGTTTTCAGGTGAAGAAGACATATCAGCTGAATAAGATCGGCAAGCCTGCATGGTGGCTCTACGGACGAGTGCTTGGCCGCGCCAATATCAGCAAGGTGACCATGAAACTGTACGACAAGACTGTCTGGCTCTGGCGGCCCCTCGAAAAACTCTTCCCCTGGGACGGCCTAACCCTCATTGTTGTGGCGCAGCGCAACGGCCGGTAGATGCGCGCCGTTACACTCAACTACGGCAGCCACTCCCTGGAATTGCAAGACGTTCCCGAGCCCCGCATCGAACACGCAAACCAGGTTTTATTTCGCATTCACGAAGGCGGAGTTTGCGGCACGGATCGCGAACTGGCGAACTTCCGCTTCGGTCATCCGCCTCCTGGAGCCGACTATCTGGTTCTCGGTCACGAAGCCCTCGGCCAGGTGATTGAAACAGGATCCGCCGTTCATGGGATCGCGCCGGGCGATTGGGTAGCACCCATGGTGCGGCGGCCCTGTCTGCCTGCCTGTATTTCTTGCGCACGCTCCCGGCGCGATCTCTGCCTCACAGGGAACTACACAGAACGAGGTATCTTTGGCGCTCATGGATATTTGACGGAATACGCGGTGGATGACTACACGGACCTGATCCGCATCTCTGCGAACATTGTCGAACTCGGCGTCCTTCTGGAGCCGCTCAGCGTAGTGGAGAAGGCAGTGGAGACCGCGCTGCGCCTGCATCCGGTGAACGCGGAGACCTGCCTCGTGTTGGGCGCCGGCACCATTGGAATTCTGGCGGCGCTCGTAATGCAAATGCGCGGGCTGAGGGTCACCATTCACTCCCTCGAACCCAAGGAGAGTTCGCGCGTCCGCCAGTTGGAATCGGCGGGCTTGCGATATGAAATGACACTCGGTGGGCAGTTTGACGTAATTCTGGAAGCCACAGGCTCGGACGAGAATACGTCGCAAGCCCTGCCGCATCTGGCGCCCCTTGGCGTCTTTGTCTTGTTGGGAGCGAAAGAGGCAGCTCAGCCCTTTCCGTTCCGGCAATTGATCGTTCAAAACCAGGTAGTGACCGGAAGTGTCAATGCCAGTCCTGAGCATGGCCGGATGGCAGCCGAAGAGCTCTCCGCTCTGGATGCCGGAGTCTTACGCGGACTGATTCATCGCGTACCGCTCGATCGATTTCATGAGTCGATCCTCGGCACGCTTTCAGATAAGCCCAAGATCGTGCATGTGTTGGAATAAGGATTCATGTTTCGTCACTCCATCTGCAACGAAGTATTCAAAGATTGGGACTTCCGCGAGGCGTGCCGCGCCATTCGCAAGGCGGGCTACACGGGCATCGAAATTGCTCCGTTCACTCTGGCTGAATACCCATCCACCATCCCCGCCGGACAGCGCCGGCAATATAAAGCGATCATGGCGGAGGAAGGCCTTACATTCGTGGGGCTGCACTGGCTGATGGTTTCTCCAAAGGGCCTGCATGTCACTACGCCAGACGCCGAGTTGCGCAACCGGAGCTGGCAACACATTCACGATCTTGTGGACCTGTGCGCCGACCTCGGGCCGGACGGCAAGATGATCTTTGGCTCCCCGCAGCAGCGCTCCACCACGGGCGGTTCCACACAGGAAGAGGCGACCAGGCGATACGTGGATGGCCTGGCTGCCGTCGCTCCGCACGCGGAACAGCGCGGCGTGACCGTTCTGATGGAAGCGCTGCCGAAGAATCAGGCAGACGTGCTGCTCTCTCTCGACGAAGCCGCCAAATACGTGAAACAAATTGGCAGCCCGGCGATCCAAACTATGTTTGACAGTCACAACGCCGTGGACGAAATCGAACCGCACGCGGCGCTGGTGGAACGCCATTTCGACATCATCAAACATGTACACGTAAATGAGATGGATGGGCGCCACCCGGGCACCGGCGATTACGATTTCAAACCGGTGTTCGAAGTCTTACAAAGACGTGGATATCGGGGATGGATTTCGCTCGAGGTCTTCGATTTTTCGCCTGGAGCTGAGAAAATTGCCGCCGATTCCCTACGTTATCTAGAGAATCAAATTGCGAGGCTGAACGCTTGAACAAGACCTATGCTGTAACCGGCGGGGCCGGCTTCATTGGCTCCAGCCTGGTTCGTGGACTCCTTGCCGCGGGTGCGGAACGGGTAGTCGTGATTGATAATTACCTCACCGGCAAGGCCGCGAATTTGGATGAGGTGCGAAGCCGTATTGACATGCAGCAAGTGAACATCTGCTGCTTCGATGATGTAAGGAAGGCGGTGCAGGCATGCGACACCGTGTTCCACCTGGCCGCGATTCCATCCGTACCGAGATCCATCGACGACCCCGTTCCTTCGCATGAAGTGAACGTGAACGGTACATTCAATGTGCTCAGCGCGGCAAAAGAAGCCGGCGTCCGCCGAGTCGTCTATGCGGCTTCCTCCTCTGCGTACGGCGATACGGAAGTGCTCCCGAAAGTAGAGACCATGGCTCCGCGGCCCAAGTCTCCGTACGCCGCTCAAAAATTGATGGGCGAATACTACGGTTCCGTATGGGCGTCCTGCTTTGGCCTGGAAACGGTTTCGCTCCGCTTCTTCAATGTGTATGGCCCGCGGCAGGATCCGTCAAGCCCCTACTCCGGGGTCCTATCCAGGTTCATGACATGCGTGCTGGGTGGCATCGCGCCCACCATTCACGGCGACGGCGAGCAATCGCGCGACTTCACGTATGTGGAGGATGTCGTGGCGCTGCTTCTCAAGGCAAGCCAGGCGTCCGGCGTGTCCGGTAACGTGTATAACGCCGGCAACGGGAATCGCTATACGCTGAACTACGTCTGGGAGGTTCTTCAGAATGTGGCTGGCACGTCCATTTCGCCGGTCTACGGCCCGTCCCGCGCAGGTGATGTGAGAGATTCTCAGGCGGACACCACGGCCGCGGTTCGCGATCTCGGACATGCTCCGCAATTCAGCCTCGAAGAAGGACTGCGGCGCACGCTCGAGTGGTACCGCACACAGATATAGGAACGAACTCAGAAGAACGCTATTGAGGAGGCTTCTCGCCCCTGCGCATCAGCGTAGGAGGCTTGCGCCTGGGCTTGCCCTCCTCTTTCTGTTCTTCTTTCTTCTTCTCTTCTTTTTCTTTGGTGCCCATCAACGCTTCCCGCTCGGCCTGTTCTTTTTTCTCCTGCGTCTGCACCTGCGTCGCACGAGTAGCCAGATCCTCCTGCGAAAGTTCCATGCTGTCCTGCGTGGTATCGATCGCCTGTTGCAGCACGAACTCATACCGCGCCAGATCCTTCGGTTTCGCATCGGAGAACTTCTTCAGCGTCGCGATCATTTCCTTCTCCGTATCGGCGACAGACTTTGTGCCCACGGTCAGATCCACCTTGCGCTTGATAGCATCGTCCGAAACAGTGTCGATCGCTTCGATGATGCGTGTGTAGTCTTCCAGTAGATCGTGGATCATTCCGGACCGGCCGGCCTTCTCCTTCGCGAACAGTTGCTGCAATTGGTCCAGACGCTGGCGGGCAAACGTCAAGTAGAGGTTCAGGCGCTCATTGGGTTCCTGAACCTGGCGGACCTGGTCGGCTTCGTCCGCGGTCAAGAAATCGCGCTGCTGCGCAATGACCGGCAAGGACGCAAGAAAGAGGACAATGACAATGGTCTTCATTTCTTACTCATGATGTCGAGCACGACCTGCTCGTCCACTTCATCCACACGCTTTTTCAAGGCCGTCACTTCGGCGCGCTCATCCATCATGACGTCCTTCTCCAGGTTGTCGAGCCGCCTGGCGATTTCACGCAGCCGTACATCGGCCTTCTTGAAATACTTGGGACTGCGGCGCGCGGCCTTACCGCTTTCCTGCAGCGACTTGTAACTCAATTCCACGGAGTCGCGAACTTCCTTCAGCGCCATGCTGAATGCCTTCATGTCCTGCGCGTGATATGCCTTCCTCGCTTCGTTCAGCACTTCTTCGGCATTCTCCAGCGCCCTTTCCGAACGCTTCTCCAGGTTCGGCTCGCTCATCACCCGCTTCATGTCAGCCCGGGTTAGCGATGCAAAAAGCACACCGGCCAGCAGCAGTCTCATCGCTTGCTGATCTCTTTCTTCAGAATCCGCGCGCGCTGCCTTGCCTTGAATTCCTCATCGGGACTCCGCCCGTTGCTCATTGACAGAAACTTCTCGTAATTGTCCAGCGCAGGCTGGAACTGTTTGTTGCGGTCGTACAAAATAGCCCTTAAATAAAAGTGCCCCGGCTTCTCACCGCCGAGCGTCTTCACTTTATCCAATGCCGCAAGGGCCTGCTGGTCCTGCTGAAGCAGGATCAGCATTCCGGCCAACTCCCCCCAGGCCTCCACCGAATCCGGCTTGCGCTGTGTCACCGTATAGAACTCCTGCGCAGCAGCCGGATATTTCTTCTCATCGCGCAGAGCACGCGCGTATTTCAGACGAAGCTCCAGGTTGTTTGGTTCCTGTTGCAGCGCTGTCTGTAGCAGCGGGATGGCCTTTGAAGACTCGTGATTCGCCAGGTATGCCGTTGCTAACGCATACAGGTTCGCTGCCGTGGGCGAGCGATTCACCGCTTCTTCCAATTGCGGAATCGCATCGGCTGCCTTGCCCGATTCGAGCAGAAGCTCGCCAAGGCGCTCCTGCACCGCGGGATCATCCGGGAACTTCCGGTAGATCTCCATTGCTTCCGGCATACGCTTCTGTGCCTCGTAAATCGATGCCAGTTCGAGCAGCGAGCGGTTCAGCGAGGGATCCAGTTCGGCCGCTTTCCGGAAGTGCGCTTCCGCATCCGCGTACTTCTTCTGCTGCGCCAGCGCGCGGCCCAGTCCCAGTGCCGCCGCTCCCGATTTTGGATCGGCCGTCTGCGCCGCCTTGTACGCCTGCTCCGCTTTATCGGCCTGATTCGCACCCAGGTACGCATCGCCCAGGTAGAGGTTCGGACGAAACTCGTTCGGCTTGGCTTTCGCGGCCTGCTCCAAATACGCCAGTGCTTCCGCCATCTGCTTCTGCCGAACCAGCAGAATGCCCGTATTCAGTTGAGCTTCATATAACCCGGGCTTCAGTTCAAGAACCTTCTTGTACTCGCCAATGGCGTCGCTATCGCGATTCATCAGGCTATACGCGAGCCCGAGATAAAAGTGCGCGCTGTAGTCTTTCGGCTGTGCACTCGCAAGCTTGGAAAAGATCTGGACGGCTTCGTCGTATTTCTGGGCATCCAGGGCCTTGATGCCGTCGGACTCGGATTGAAGGAACAACAATGCGAGGAGCGGAAGGAGCCCCATGACTTCAGTGTAATCGGGCCCGGGGCATCACAGGACCTTCTTCAGATAGCGGCCCGTATAAGACTCGGCGGCTTCCGCCACCTGTTCCGGCGTGCCGAGTGCCACGATGCGCCCCCCCTGCGCACCGCCTTCCGGACCGAGATCGATGATCCAATCCGCACAGCGAATCACGTCCATGTTGTGCTCGATGATCAGGATGCTGCCGCCGCTTTGAATCAGGCGCTGGAACGCATCCAACAGCTTCGAGATGTCGTCGAAATGAAGGCCCGTAGTCGGCTCATCGAAGATAAACAGCGTGTCCTTGCAGGACGTCTGCGCCAGATGTGCGGCCAGCTTCACGCGCTGCGCTTCGCCGCCGGAGAGCGTAGTCGCCGATTGGCCCAATCGCAGATAGCCCAGTCCCACATCGTTCAGAACCTTTAGGCGTGACACCAGCCGCGGCACATCCGAGAAAAAGCTGATCGCTTCACGCACGGTGAGCTGCAGTACCTCATGGATGTTCAACATCTTGTACTTCACGTCCAGGATGCTCTGCTTGAACCGCGTGCCCTTGCACTCTTCACAAACCAGTTCCACATCCGCAAGGAACTGCATCTCTACAGTGACCGTGCCGTCGCCCTGGCACACATCGCAGCGTCCGCCCGGGATGTTGAAAGAGAAATGACCGCTGGTGTAGCCGCGCTTATCTGACTCGGGAGTCGCGGCAAACAGGTCGCGAATGATGTCGAAGGCCTTGATATACGTGACCGGGTTCGACCGCGGCGTTCGCCCAATCGGCGACTGGTCCACCAGCACAACGTCCTTCAGCAGATTCGCGCGCTCTACCCGCCTGCACTGCAGTTTGTCATTCTGGCCGGCGTCGAACGAGGATTCTTCCTTGTTCAGTTGCGAAGCCAGAGCCTTGTAGATCACCTCGTGCACTAGCGTAGACTTGCCTGACCCGGACACGCCCGTCACCGCCACCATCATGTCGAGCGGAATGTCCACGTCAATGTGTTTCAGGTTATTTGCACGCGCGCCGAAGAATTTCAGCGTACGCTTCGCATACGGCTTTCTGCGCCGGTTGATGCGCGACACCTCTGCCTTCCCGCTCAGATATTTCGCGGTCAGAGATTTCGCTCCGTCAAGCAGCAGTTCCTTATAGGTTCCGTTGAACAACACCGAACCGCCGTGCTCACCCGCTCCGGGCCCCAGGTCCAGAATGTAGTCGGCGGCGCGCATCACATCGGGATCGTGCTCCACCACCACGATCGTATTTCCCAGATCGCGCAATTCCTCCATGATGCGAATCAGCCGGTCCGTGTCACGGCTGTGCAGACCGATCGACGGCTCGTCCAGCACGTAACAAGCACCCACGAGGCGTGAGCCCAGGCACGTAGCCAGGGTAATCCGCTGCGCTTCCCCGCCCGACAATGTCGACGATAGCCGATCCAGCGTGAGGTAGTGGAGGCCCACATCGTTCAAAAACTTCAGGCGCTGCCGCACCTCAATCAGCACCTTGTCGGCAATGCCCATCTCTTCCGGCGTCAGCTCCAATGAGCCGAAGAACTCACAGGCTTCCGCGTGATTCATCCGAACCACATCGGACATGGTCTTCCCGGCTAGGCGCACGTACAGCGCTTCTTTCCGAAGACGCGACCCGTTGCATTCCGGGCATCGTGCGTATCCGCGATAGCGGCTGAGGAACACCCGCACATGGACCTTGTACTTTTTCGTTTCCACTTCGGCGAAGTAGTCGCGAATCCCCTTGTACAGCCACTCCCTTTCGGCTTCGCTCAGGTCGCAGACCGGCACGTCGAGCCGAACCTTGTTCTTATAGCGCTTCCGGAAGTCCTGGTACCCCCAGGTATGTTGCGGCTTCGTCCAGGGGTCGACTGCGCCGTCTTCCAGTGACATGGACGTATCGGGAATCACCCGGTCCATGTCGTAGTCGATCGTATTTCCGAATCCCTGGCATCTCGGGCACGCACCCACCGGGCTGTTGAAGCTGAACAGAGTTGGTTGAGGCTCCGTGAAGCCCATGCCGCAGACCTTGCACAAGAACTTCTCGCTAAATCGCAAGGTGCGATCGCCCGCCGCCTGGAGGAACTGCACCTCACCCGCCTCGCGGTAGCAGATTTCTACGGAATCGACGACCCGCTGATGCAGGTCAGGCCCGATGCTGATGCGATCCACCAGCACAAATACCGGTTTGCCGAAATTGATGTCCAGCAGCGATTCGGGCGTTGAGAACTCAAACGTCTGGCCGTTCTGGAACAGCCGCGTGAAGCCCTTCTTTCGCAGCTCGAACAAATGATCCCGTAATGCACTGGTGCCGGCCGTATGCTGCACCGGGAAGAGAATGTACCACCGGGATCCCTGCGCTTCCGCAAGCACTTGTTCCGCAACCTGGTCCACTGTGTCCCGTATTACCCGCCCGTGTCCGTTCGGACAATAGGTGTGGCCCACGCGCGCAAACAGCAGCCGCAGGAAGTCGTACAACTCGGTCGACGTGGCAACCGTGGATCGGGGATTCCGTGTCTGGTTCTTCTGCTTGATTGCGATTGGCGGAGCGATGCCCAGAATCTCGTCTACATCGGGCTTCTCCATCCGCTCCAGAAACTGCCGGGCGTAGGCCGACAACGATTCCACATAACGGCGCTGACCTTCGGCATAAATCGTGTCGAACACAAGCGACGACTTCCCGGATCCCGACACACCTGTCACTACGGTGACCTGGTTGTGCGGGATGTCCACGGAAATGTTCTTCAGATTGTGGACACGCGCCCCGCGAATCGAAATGAAATCTTCCACTACCTACCAGTTTAAGGGGACCCGCATCCTGGCACGGCGAATTCCGCTACCAGCGGCAAGTGATCCGATGCCACCAGAGCCATCGGCGTGCGATGCACACTCACCTTTTCCAAACGAAGCGTCCCGTCATAGTAGACATGATCCAAATGGAGGAAGGGGAAGAATCCCGGATACGTGCGCCTGCGATTCAGGTGCAGTCTTAGGTCTGCACTCTCGAACTCGTTCGCCAGCATGCGCGTGGTCAGTCCGCGCGTCCATTCGTTGAAATCGCCTAGCACCACGCGCGGACCGGCCAGCAGCTTGCTCCGTAGCAACTCATCGTGCAGCAACTTGTACGCCTGCTTCTGCCGCTCGCGGAATCCCGTCCCTAGGTGAACGTTGAAAACGTGGATAACCTGCTCCTCGGGCAATTCGATATCCACGCGAAGACAGCCTCGCTCTTCGCGGCCCGGCACGCTCACGTCATAATGGCAGCTCTCCCGCACGGCGTACCTGCTGAGAACCGCGTTCCCATAAGCCAGTCCGGCGTGCTTCCGGGTTTCTCCATGCGTGTAGTGATATCCGAGCTGGTGCGCCAGATACCGGGCCTGGTCGTCACCATTCGGATCATCCAACCCGAGCACCTCCTGCAGAGCGATCACGTCAGCTTTCAACTGGTCCAGCACCTCGGCAATGCGTTGCGGGCGCACACGCCCGTCCATACCTTTGCATTTGTGAATGTTATACGTCGCGATACGAAGCAGAGCCATCAACTGTAGTCCTGTTCATCAGACGCCTTGGCCCCGTGTCATGTTGCGGGAGCGTGCACGCCGCTGTTCCACGGGCTTCAATTCTTCCGGGTGGGATCGAACATAGGCCAGCAGGTGGTGGCGCTTTTGCCGCCCTCGCTTGCCCTCGAGCCTGGCGTCATCCAATCCCCGGAACAGCTCCGGCCGCGTCTCCATAACTCTCTCAAACAAAGAGACCCACCGCTTCTTTACCGTTGCGATGGTGAGACAGAGCTCGGCCGATAGTTCCGCATCTGTAAGTCCTCCCAGCGCGGCCGTCAGCAGCTCCTGATCCTCATCTCGAAGGTGGAGCACGGGTTCATGGTAGTGAAACAGCTTCGCCGATACGGAACCGGGAACTGGGAATGCATCTTCCGGCCTTGCAACAAGCAATGCGATCGGACTTCTGCCCGGCGCCATGCCGTCAAACACGCGGACCGTCCGCCACACGTTCGTTGCAAGGAGCAAGCGCATCTCCTCCGTGCTGGTAGCCTCCGCGATCATCCTGTGAATCCGATATCCTTCATGCTCCTCCAGGAAGCGGAAGGACATAAGCATCTGGAGTTCGGAAGTCGCTACCGGATCGGGATTCTCCACCCAACCCACACACAGAATCACGATGTCGAGACCGGCATGAGTATTGCCAGCGCGGAGCTCGGCTCCATTCAGAACGACTGAACGGCCGGCATCTATGCTCGCGATGATCCGCGCATTCAATCCCTGCCTGGCGTTTGCAACCTCCTCGTCTGCAAAATCCCTGCGGACAAACACGCTGGCACCGAACCCCAAAATCGGACCGGCCTGATCGCGGGGATCGGATTGAATCACCACGGAATGGAAAGCGCTGCTGTGGATCATGTTTTTCCACGCTTCCACCGCGCGTTCCCATCCGATTAGTTCCGATCCAATGCTTGCGGGATCAACCCGAAGGCACTCCAGAAGGTCGGTTTCTCGCAGGTCGCGCCCGAACATCGGTCCGCCGTCATCTTTTAGAGTATTGCCTTGCTTCAAGCGGCTGTCTAGCATAGCGCCACTGGCAATTACCTGGCAGGAGGCGAGCATGCGATCCCTATGCATCTTAGCTGTTATGGCGGCGACAGTTGCCGCCCAATCGCAAGTGGAACCCAAAGGCGGCACGTGGAAGACTTGGGTGCTGGCAAGTGGCTCGCAAGTTCGTTTGGCCCCACCCCCAGACGCCGCCTCGACCAAGAGTGAACTGGCTTGGATAAAAACATTCCAAGCTGGTTTGGATAGTGACGGGAAAGGGCAGATCGCCTACTGGGATCAGGGACCGGCTTCCTATCATTGGGTCCAATGGCTGCAACACCGGCTCAGTGACCAGATGAACGCCGGAACCGTCAGCAACCCCAGCGCACTCCGGCAGTTGGCGCTGCTCAATGTCGCCGTCTACGACGCCATGGTGGCGGCGTGGGATAGTAAGTATTTCTACAACCGGCCGAAACCGGCCCAGGTGGACAGCGCATTTCACCCTCTGCTCAAGGGACCTGACGTGCCTTCCTACCCGAATGAGTTCGCGGTGGCCGCCGGAGCGGCAGCCGCGGTTCTGAAGTACCTCTACCCGAAGGACGCGCAGAGCATCCAGGATCTGGCAGAGGAAGCGGCTCGGTCGCGTGTGGCGGCTGGGGTCGCCTTTCCCAGTGATTCCTCCGCCGGGCTTCAGCTCGGCGCCCAGGTCGGTCAACGCGTCGTGGATTGGGCAAAATCCGACGGATCCGATGCCGTCTGGACCGGCTCGGTTCCCACAACTCCTGGATCCTGGAACGGTGCGAACCCTGTTTGCCCCTTATGCGGAACGTGGAAGCCTTGGGTTCTCACCAGTGGGAGCCAGTTCCGCTCAGGACCTCCTCTGGCGTACGACTCGCCTGAGAAGCAGGTAGAGTTGGCCATCATTCGGGCTCAGCCGCGCACTTTCTATGACACTTCGAAAGCCTTCTATTACCAGTCGCCCCCGGGTATCTTCTCTGACTGGTACAACTCCTCTCACACGGCCACATTCGAGGACCAATTGACTGGGAATTCGCTACGGTGTGCCCGTGCATTCGCTCTGATCAGCGTTGCCAGCTACGATTCGATGATCGCCGTCTTCGACACCAAGTACACTTACTGGGCTATTCGGCCGGTCCAACTCGATCCGGCTCTGACCACGTTGTTTCCTACACCCAATCATCCCAGCTATCCCTCGGCTCATTCGGCGATTTCTACGGCAACAATGGATGTGTTGGCCTACCTTTACCCGACCAGAGCGTTTACATTCCGCTCGATTGCAATCGAATCGGGGTGGTCCCGCATCGTGGCCGGAATTCACTTCCCAAGCGATATTGAGTCAGGCACGATTCTGGGGCACAAGGTCGGGCAGGCAGTGATCGACTGGGCAAATAGCGACGGTTCTCAATAGACTGGCTCGCCCGAAGCTATTGTTGTCTTTCCAAAATCCAGCCCAGCCCTTCGTGCATGCGCTCCCAGATAGGACGGCTCCGCCATTCTTCATAAGAGATGCTGCGGCTGTGTGACACATCGCGCACGAAATCCTCGTGCAGCCTTGCCGCTAGCGCTTCGTCGCGCACCGCCAGATTCACTTCGTCGTTGATTCCGAAGGAGCGATGATCGAAATTCGTGGACCCGACAGCGCACCATAGACCGTCCACAACCAGCGACTTCGTATGAATCATGGATGGCTTGTATTCGAAGATGCTGGCACCTGCTTTGAGGAGATCGCCGTACAGACGCCGGCTGCTGCGCCGCGTCAACAGGTGGTCCGCATGCTTGCCCGGAGTAACGATTTTTACGTCGACTCCACGGTCCCGGATCGCACAGATCAGTTCTTCCCGTACTGCGAAGTCGGGCAGAAAGTAGGGCGTGGTGATCTCGATTGAGCGCTCAGCGGAGGCGAGCAGAATCTGGAACAACATCCGGCCGCGGGTGGACTGGCCCGAGGAGGGCGTGCTGTCCACCACCATCACCTCGGCATCGGCTTCCACACTCTCGAATGGGAAGTATTCCGGCCCAGCCAGGATTTCTCCCGAAACCTCCAGCCAATTCTCCAGGAAAGCCGCTTGCATGTTCGTCACTGCTTCGCCTTCCACGCGAAACATCGTGTCGCGCCACTGCGGCATGCTTTGGGTGCCTACATACCAGTGGTCGGCAAAGCCCGCCCCGCCCAGAAAGCCGATTTTGCCGTCGATGATCAACAACTCGCGGTGCGTCCGGTTATTCATTCGCGGCAGGGTGTGCCAGCGGAACGGGTGATAGTATTCCACCCGCCCGCCTGCGTCCAGCAACTCGCGCATGTATCCTCGGGTCGTCATGAAACTACCAATTCCATCCAAGGTTACGTGCACGGCTACACCGGCACGGGCGCGCTCCGCCATGGCGCGTATGAATCGTTGTGCTACTTCCCCTCGCTGGAATATGTAGGCTTCCAGGTTGATGCTGCTTTTCGCCTGCGCAATCCCGGCAAGTTCCGCCGCATAGAACTTATCGCCGTTTGTCAGCACCTCGACCTGGGTATTCTTATGAATCTGGGCATCCGCGAACGCCGCCAGTATCTGGCAAAATTCCTGCGAATTGTGCGGGTGAGAGGGACGGCGGGTGATCTTGTAACGCAGGCCCGGTTCGAAGAGCGCCACAAACACCGTGAGCGCCTGCAGCGCAATCGCGATAACGGCAAGCACCACAAATGCAATGGAATCCGTCACGGCGTCACCCCCGCTCCATTCGACGTCGCAGGACCCAAACCTGTTACTTATCAGGGCCTTCCTGCTTCCAACTTATAATAAGAGTTCCCATGGCCACAGCCGTCGATTCCTTTGTTCAGGAGAACCGCGACCGGTTCCTTGATGAGTTGAAAGATTTCCTGAGAATTCCCAGCATCAGCACGCTGCCGGAAAACAAAGGCGACGTCGAACTTGCGGCGGAGTTCGTCGCGCTGAGTCTTCGCAAAGCCGGGTTGGAGAGCGTCGAAATCATTCCTACCGCGGGGCATCCGCTCGTCTACGCCGAATGGATGCATGCACTCGGCAAACCGACCGTATTGCTATATGGCCACTACGACGTCCAGCCGCCCGATCCGTTGGAACTGTGGCACACGCCGCCATTTGAACCGGCCGAGCGGGACGGCAATCTGTACGCCCGCGGCTCGGCTGATGACAAAGGCCAGATGTACATGCATATCAAGGCGGTCGAGGCGCTGCTCGCAGTGAATGGCGCCCTGCCTTGTAACGTGAAATTCCTGATTGAAGGCGAGGAAGAGGTCGGCGGAGCCTCCATCGCCAACTACGTCCAGCACCATCAGAAGAAACTGAAAGCCGACGTGGCTTTGGTCTCTGACACAGCGCTCTACGCCGAAGGAATCCCAACTCTGTGTATCGGCTTGAGAGGTCTGGTGTATACCGAAGTCGAATGCACAGGCCCTATGCGCGACCTCCACTCTGGTCTTTACGGCGGAGCGGCCCCCAATGCGGTCTACGCGCTAATCGAGATGCTCGCAAAGGCGAAGACCAGCGACGGAGTCATCAGGCTCGATGGCTTTTACGATGACGTGGAAGCCCCGGCTCCGGCTGAACTGGCCAGTTGGCAAAGCCTTCCGTTCAGCGAGCAGGAGATGTTAAACAAAGAAGTCGGGTCAACTCAATTGACCGGCGAATCCGGTTACAGCGTTTTGGAGCGCGTCTGGGCCAGACCCACCATGGAGGTTCATGGGATCGCAGGAGGCTTCACGGCCGCCGGTGCTAAGACTGTGATTCCGGCAAAGGCTACCGCAAAGGTGAGCTTCCGCCTCGTTCCCAACCAAGACCCGGAGAAGGTCATCGAAGCATGGAAGAAGTTCGTCGCAGGTCACACACCCCCCGGAACAAAAATGGAGGTTCGTGTTTTAAGCGGCGGCCCGGCCGTAATGGTGAATCCGGACTTCCCGGCCATCCAGCTTGCCGCCCAGGCGTTCGAAGAAGTCATGCATCGGCCTACGGTGTTTACGCGCTCCGGCGGATCGATCCCGATCGTTGGGGACTTCGCCCGTCACCTCGGAATTCCGACCATTCTCATGGGATTCGGCCTGCCGGATGACGGGTTGCACTCGCCGAACGAGAAGTACAAAATTTCTAACTTCTACACCGGCATTAGAACCGTGGCACATTTCCTCGAGTTGTACGGTCTCAGCTCGTAATTTGTTTTGGCAACTACTACGCAAGAAAAAGCTCAGTCGAGCAGCATAGTCCGGTCCGCGGGAATCGTCTCGATCGCGGTCGCGATGAGCCGCGTCACCGGTCTCGTTCGCGAGCGCGTCATGGCCCAACTGTTCGGCGCCGGGCTTGCAAACGACGCATTCCAGATCGCCTTCCGGATTCCGAACCTCACCCGCGATCTTTTCGCCGAAGGTGCGCTCTCCTCCGCGTTCGTCCCCATCTTCACTGAGTACCTTACCCAGAAAGGCAAGAAGGAGGCCGCGCATCTGGCCAGCCTCGTAGGCACCGCGCTTTGCCTTATCGTGGGTGGATTCTGTGTGCTCGGAGTGGTGTTCAGCCCTGCGCTCGTGAAACTGTTCGCTGAAGGCTACACCGCCGTGCCCGGCAAGTTCGAATTGGCCGTCAGACTCACGCGGATCATGTTCCCATTCCTTCTGCTGGTGGCGTTGGCAGCGCAGGCTATGGGAGTGCTGAACGCTTGCAACCAGTTCGGCGTTCCGGCAATGGCATCCACGTTCTTCAATATCGGTTCGCTGGTTTTCGGACTTTCGCTTGCGAAACTGTTCGGACCGAAGCTGGGCATTTCACCGATTGAAGGAATGGCCTACGGCGTCGTCATGGGCGGCGCATTACAACTGCTGTGGCAAATGCCGAGCCTTTGGAAGAACGGCTTCGGGTTTCGGCCCCGGTTCGATTGGTCGCATCCCGGTTTGCGGCGCATTTTCAGCTTAATGGGCCCGGCGATTCTCGGCAATGCGGCCGTCCAGATCAATGTGATGGTGAACAGCAATTTCGCCACCAGCATCTCCGATCCCATACGGGGACACGATGGCCCTGTAAGCTGGCTGGGCTACGCTTTCCGCTTCATGCAATTGCCTCTGGGTCTGTTCGGCGTGGCGATTGCTTCGGCAACGCTGCCCGCCATCTCACGAAGCGCCGCAGCCAACAACATGGAAGAGTTCCGGCGCACGCTATCGCGCTCCCTGGGCATGGTGTTCCTGCTGACCGTGCCCTCTTCAGTTGGCCTCGCCGTGCTGGGGCAGTCGATCGTCGGTGCCATTTACCAGGTCGGCAAGTTCCAGCAGTACGATACCCAGCAGACAGCTTTGGCTTTGGCGTGTTACGCGATTGGCCTCGCCGGCTACTCGGCGGTAAAGGTGCTGAACCCCGCATTCTATGCGTTGAACGACGCACGCACGCCGATGATTATCAGCTTCGTTTCCATCGTCGTGAATTACGTGACGGCGACCCTCATGATCCGCGCGGCCAATTTCGGCCACGCGGGCCTCGCGCTCTCCACGTCGGTGGTCGCCATCGTCAGTTCGGTCGTGCTGTTCACGCTGATTCGCAAGCGCATCGGAGGCGTCTACGGCCGGAACTTGCGGGACAGCGTAATGAAGGTGTCGCTCGCGTCCGCTGTAATGGGAGCGACCATCTGGACCTCCAGCCAATTCATCTCGCACCAGTTCGGCCGCACTCTCCATGGCCGCCTTCTCGACCTGGCAGTTTCTATTCCGCTGGGACTTGCCGTTCTTTACTTCAGTTGCCGAATGCTGAAAATCGCGGAACTGGAAGTCGCGATAGCGTCCGTAGCCGGACCGTTACAACGGAGGCTGCCGTTTCTGCGTGCTAAGATTTGATTACTTATGAGCCCGGACATCCAAGCGGTGATTCGGATGCAATCTCTTGATTTAAAAGCAGCGGCGTTACAGAAAGAGATTGCGGAACTTCCGAAACACATCGCACAGATCGAAAAGGCCCTGGATCAGCACATTCGCAAACTGGACGCCGATCGCGCAGCGCTGGCGGCCAACCAGCGTGACCGAAAACGCCTGGAAGACGACATCAAGGTTCAGGATCAGAAGATCTCCAAGTTAAAAGATCAGACGCTGCAGGCAAAAACCAACGAGCAGTATCGTGCATTCCAGCACGAGATCGAATTCTGCCAGAACGAGATTCGCAAGGCCGAGGACAAAATCCTCGAACTGATGAGCGAAGCCGAACCGCTCGACAAGAACGTGAAGGCCGCCGAGCAGGCTCTCGCCAAAGAGAAAGAACATGTCGAACACGAGAAGAACCGCGCCCGGGAGCGCACGGCGCAGGATGAGAAGTTCCTGGCCGATGCAACGGCCGAGCGCAATCAAATCGCCTCGGGAATCGATAAGAAGCTGGTAACCGACTACGAACGCATCCGCAAGCGCTGGCATGGCGTGGCTATCGCAGACGCCACCGACGGCCGCTGCGGCGCCTGTCAGATTAGCCTTCGCCCGCAGTATTTCCAGGACTTGAAGCGGGCGGAAAAAGTGATGTACTGCGAGAGCTGCGGCCGCATCCTTTACTACAACCCGCCGGTCAATCTCGAACACGAGATGCACCAGACCGTCAAGTAGAAGCTTTTTCCGCCGGTTGAAACTTCAGGATTGCTTCCTGATGCGTCAGCACCGGCGTCTACCAGCGGCCAACGTTAAAATCGCTAAATTTCGGATCGTGAATCTAAGTATCTAGCGTATAATACGAAAACTTATGAAACATCTTCGTTTGTTGCTACCGGTGTGTCTGGCAGTGGTGCCGTTTGCAATTGCTGCGGAAGATCCGTCGCCCGAGCACGTGAACTTGATGAAGGAAATGGGCGCGCTGAGCGGCAAGATTCGTAAAGGCGAAGACGTAGAAGAAAGTGCGAAAAGAATGTCCGCTCTGGCGCAATCCGCCAGGGGCTTTTGGGAGAAGCGCTCTCCCGTTGCCAGCTCCGCTTTGAAGAACATGGTGCTTGCCTCCAACATGCTTGCGTCGGCGGCCGCAAACAAGGACACCGCGGCGATAACCGATGCAACGAAGATGCTGGGCGGCAGTTGCAAGAGCTGTCACGATCAGCACCGCGAAAAGGTCGGCGAAAACCAGTACAAGATTAAGTAGTCCGCTATTGTGAAATCTGGGTGCCCTGGGCGGCGCTCATCGGCCACCCGGCACCCTGCTTCGCGGAAACGTGCGTGTAGTAAGTTGGAAGCGCAAAATATTCCTCAGGATGCGGGATCTTTGTACAGACCGAAATGCGAAATAAGCGGCGGGGCCGATGAGCGCAGCACCCGGACGCGCGCCCGATTTGCTTTGATCAATTCGGGAAGACGGATCAGCCTGCAGGAGCCCACGCTCGTCGCCTGCGCGATTTCTCTCCAGCCGTTGTCCTGCCACGCGTCAATCGCAATTGAATCGATGCGCTGGCCGTAGCCAATGTCTTCCCTGACCTCGATCACGTTAAATTCTTTGTTGACGTTGACCGTAGTTCCCTTCCCGCTTGCGAGGTTGGTTGTGAACGTTGCTCTGCGCCATTCGCCAAACCCCTTCAACGACGCGACGTCATTCTCATGCAGAAGTCCGCGCCGGTCCGGCGGTACATTCAGCAGGAAGCTCGCTCCGCGCCCGACCGACTTGTAGTAAAGATCCGCCAGATCGCGCGAAGTTTTGACGCGCGAGTTCTCCTTCTCGTGATAGAACCAGCCCGGGCGGATAGACACATCGCACTCGGCAGGCAGCCAGCGGGAACCGCCGCGCGTACCCACTGTGGATTCCTTCTCTTTAACCAGTCCGGGCGTAGCGGGACCGCCATCGGGCGCCACCGGATCGTAAGTCGCCCAGCAGGTTTCGCCCGCAAATCCCTTCTCGTTGCCCACCCATCGGATGTCCGGACCTACGTCGCTGAAAATTACCGCATCCGGCTGAAGAGATCGGACCATGTCCCAGGTCTTCGGCCAATCGTAGTAAGTGCGCTTCTCGATGAGACGCTTCTCTCGCGCGCCGCCATAGAAGCCGTCGCCGCCGTTGGCGCCATCGTGCCAGACCTCAAAGATAGGATCATAGCCGGTGAGCAATTCACGTAGCTGTTCCCGGTACACGTCGATATACTTCGGAGAACCATAACTCGCGTTGTTCCGGTCCCACGGCGAGAGGTAGACGCCGAACTGCAGCCCCTGGCGGCGGGCTGCTTCCGACAGGTCCCTGACCACGTCGGCCTTGCCTCCCCGCCACTTGCTGCTTCGCACGCTGTGCTCTGTGGTGCGCGTGGGCCAAAGACAGAAGCCGTCGTGGTGCTTGCAGGTCAGGATCACACCCGTCATGCCGGCGGAAGCGAGCGCGGTGACGATCGCGTCTGGGTCGAACTGCTCCGGCGCGAAGAGGGAGGGATCCTCGTCGCCGTAGCCCCACTCCTTGTCAGTGAATGTGTTGATCGTAAAGTGCAGGAACGCATAAGTCGGGTTCTGATGCCACCGCAATTGGCGGGCGGAGGGAACCGCTCCAGCAGGTTCCGGAGAGCCAAAGAGACGAGCTCCGGACAACAATCCGGTTACAAATGTGCGGCGGTTTAGTGGCATTTGCATGGATCATACACCACCGAAGCGGAGTGATCGTTGTGATAAGATCGGCCACGAAAAGGAGGCTCTTCCAACTTGAGGGTTTACGAAGGCAAGGACATTCGCAATCTGGCCCTGGTTGGGCACGGCCATAGCGGTAAGACCATGCTCACCTCGGCTTTACTGTACACGTCGGGGGCGACGAACCGGCTTCTCAAGCCGGATGAAGGCAACACGATCACGGACTTCGACGAAGAGGAAATCGCGAGGAAAATCACGATTTCCACATCCGTGGCTGTAGCCGAGTGGAAGAAGACCAAGATCAACCTGCTCGATACACCTGGCTTTAATATTTTCATGCAAGATACCAGAGCATCGATGGTCGCGGCCGATTCCGCACTCATCCTGGTGGACGGCATTGCCGGCGTAGAGGTGCAGACAGAGAAGACCCTGGAGTTTGCAAAAGAGTACCGCATGTCTGACGTGTTCGTGATCAACAAACTGGATCGCGAACGGTCTGATTTCCGCCGCGCGCTGGAGAGCATTCACGATCGCTTCGGCCGGCACGCGATCCCCATTCAATTGCCGATCGGAGCCGAGAAGAACTTCACAGGCATCATCGACCTGATCACAATGAAAGCGTATAGCTATACGCCCGGCGGCGATGGAAAAAGCAAGGAAATCAGTATTCCGGCAGACATGGCCGAGGAGGCCAAGACCGCTCACGAAGAGCTGGTAGAGATGGTGGCCGAGGGCAAAGACAACTTGATGGAGGAGTTCTTTGCCGAGGGCACCCTGCCCGCGGAGCACATTCTGGACGGCCTGCGCGAGGAGATGCGGGAAGGCCGCGTCTCACCCGTGATGTGTGTATCGGCGCTGCAAAACGTCGGCACCGATCTTCTCCTGGACTTTATTGCCGAATCACTGCCTTCGCCCAACGAACACGAGAAGAAAGTGAAGGGCATCGCAAACGGCGCAGAAGTGGAGCGGGAGGAGTCCGACGGAGCACCGTCTTCGGCATTCGTGTTCAAGACCGTGGCCGATCCATTTGCTGGCCGCGTGTCGTACTTCAAGGTGATGTCGGGTGTAATCAAGAACGATGATCACTTGATCAATTCGCGATCCGGTGTCGACGAGCGCCTCTCACATATCGGCGCCGTAGAAGGTAAGACGATCACGCAAGTGCCCGAACTGCACGCCGGAGACATCGGAGCGGTTGCCAAGCTGCGGGACACCGTAACCGGCGACACGCTGTATGCGAAGAGCGCCCCGATCTCGTATCCCCCTGTTGTTTTCCAGGAGCCTTCGATCGCGTATGCGATTCAGGCCAAGTCGCGCAATGACGAAGACCGCATGGGCAACGCGCTGCATCGCATTTTGGAAGAGGATCCGTCGCTACGGTTCTATCGTGATCCGCAGACGAAGGAGTTTCTGCTTGCCGGCAGCGGACAGCAGCACGTAGAGGTGATCGTCAGCCGGCTGAAGAAGCGCTACAACGTGGACGTGGAATTGCACGCGCCCAAAATTCCTTACCGGGAAACGATTCGCGGGAACGCGGATGTGCAGGGGCGGCATAAAAAGCAAACCGGCGGACATGGGCAGTTCGGCGATTGCTGGATCCGTATGGAACCGCTTCCGCGCGGAGAAAAGTTCCAGTTCGCGAATGAAGTGTTCGGCGGCGCGATTCCGAAGAACTTCATCCCGGCGATTGAAAAGGGCATCGTCGAAACGGCATCGATGGGCTTCCTGGCAGGGTACCCGGTGGTCGACTTCAAGGTGACCGTTTACGATGGCTCTTACCATGATGTCGACTCGTCGGAAATGGCGTTCAAACTGGCCGCGCGGAAAGCCTTCAAGGCCGCGATGCAGGTGGCGAAACCGGCGCTGCTGGAGCCGGTGATGAAGGTCGAAGTGCAGGCTCCGGTGGAGTACGCGGGCGACCTGATGGGCGACCTGAACGGGAGGCGCGGGCGCATCTCCGGCATGGAGACCAAGGGCGGAGTGCAATATATCCGTGCACAGGTGCCGATGTCGGAGATGCTCAGCTACCAGAACGATCTGATCTCCATGACCCAAGGGCGGGCTTCGTTCTCGATGGAGTTCGATCACTATGATTACGTTCCTCAGCCTCAGGCTGATAAAATTATCGCTGCTGCCAAGGCAGCCAAGGTCGGCGTCGAGGAAGAGGAAGAGTAGGCGCGATTCGTTTTCTCCCTGTAGCACGCGAGAGGGGCCTCCCAACCGGGAGGCCTTTTCTTTTTGGAAGTGAAGAACTGCCCGGATTCGAGCGGTCTCTTCCCGGTGTGTCGTTTCGGGTTGCAAGCCTCAGCCGATATAGTAGGAGCACTACAAGCTAAGGAGCCCGCATGTTCACAACCAACCGCACCCTCGCTTGCGCGGCTATGTTGTTGCTTACTGCTTCAGCCCAGGTGAAGCCCACCGCCGGTTTGCAGAACTGGACTGCGGCCGATGACCACCGGAATATGATGGAACAGCTCGGCATTCGAGCGCTTCGGCCTGGTCCCAGCGGAAACGAGAAAGCGCCTGACCATGCAAATTATGATGAGGCGGCGGCCAATCCCTTCCCTGACTACCCTGAGATTCTGCGCCTGAACAACGGGCGTGAAGTCGGCACTCCAAAAGCCTGGTGGACCCAACGGCGACCGGAGATTGTAGCGGGTTTCGAGCGCGAAGTGCTTGGCCGGGTTCCCCGGAATGTGCCGAAAGTGACGTGGACAATCACCAGGGAATCGAAAGACAAGGTAGGCCCCTGGCCGGTCCTCGCGAGGGAACTGAAGGGCCACGTGATCAACAGCGCGTTTCCGGATATCAACGTCGACATTCAGATGGTGCTGGTTACCCCGGCGTGGACCACCAAACCGGTACCGGTGATGATGATGTTCGGACGTGCGGCACTCCCGTCAGACCCGATTCCTCCCGCCTTTGCCCGCTTCGCTGCGCTCGCTGGTAGCGATCCGCCGGCAACCGTACAGTTGATTGGCTCAGGTTGGGGGTATGCAATCCTCACTCCCGGAAGTGTTCAGGCAGACAATGGCGCTGGCTTGACCAAAGGCATCATCGGACTGATCAATAAAGGACAGCCACGCAAACCGGAAGACTGGGGAGCACTCCGCGCCTGGGCTTGGGGCGCCTCAAGAGGCCTCGACTATCTGGAGACCGACCCAACGGTGGACGCAAGGCATGTCGGGATCGAGGGCGTGTCCCGGTTCGGCAAAGCTGCTCTGGTCACCATGGCTTTCGACACGCGGTTTGCTGTCGTTCTGGTGGGCTCGTCGGGAGAGGGCGGCGCAAAGCCTCACCGGCGCAACTTCGGGGAAGCAGTAGAGAATCTGACGGGGTCTGGAGAATATCACTGGATGGCGGGCAATTTCCTGAAGTATGGAACCGCTGAGGCGGCCTTCGGAAGCAGGAACGCTAATGACATTCCCGTCGACTCTCACCAGTTGATCGCGCTTTGCGCGCCGCGCCCTACCTTCATCAGTTACGGCGTGCCCGAGAAAGGGGATGCCAAATGGCTTGATCAGCAGGGTAGCTTCATGGCGACTGTAGCCGCAGGCGCCGCATTCCGCCTCCTTGGTGCCAAAGACCTGGGGATCACCGCCGATTACCGTGCTGCGAAGATGCCGCCCGTCAACACAGGCTTACTCGATGGCGTCCTTGCGTGGCGGCAGCATGACGGCGGACATACCGATGGTCCGAACTGGAAATACTTTCTCCCATGGGCCTCGAAGCTCATCCGCTACGTGGCGCCGCCCCTGCCGCCTATTCCTGCAGACGAAGCGGCGCCACGCCTCGATGCGAACTCCCTGGTCGCGCATGCCCAGCTTCTGCAAAAGGCGAAGGCCGGGCAGATCGGTGTGTACTTTCTTGGCGACTCGATTGTCCGGCGCTGGGGTGCAACCGATTACCCCGAACTCCTGGCCAACTGGAAAAAGAATTTCTTCGGCTGGAATGCCGCAAATTTTGGCTGGGGCGCCGACCGGACGCAGAACATACTCTGGCGCCTTGAGCACGGAGAGCTGGACAACGTGAATCCGAAGGCTGTGGTGCTGCTGGCGGGTACCAACAACATCGGGTCCGGAGCCACTGCCTCTGATGTCATTCGCGGCGTTCAGGCCATCGTGAAGACAGTACGGTCGAAAGCGCCGCAGGCTGTCATTATTGTGACGGGCATATTGCCACGGAACGACAAGATGGCGCTGATGCCCGTCATCAACGAGGTAAATGCCGGCCTTGCCCAAATAGCGGACGGCGGCCAGGTTCGCTTCCTGCAGATTAACGGCAAGCTGGCCGATACCGGGGGCAGCTTGTTTGACGGGATGATGAACCCAGACAAGCTGCATCCGGCGCTGAAGGCGTATCAGATCTGGGCCGATGAGTTGAAACCGGTCTTCACAGAGCTTCTTGGTCAACCGGCAACTGAGGACCATGGTCCGGCTCCCACGGGCGATCCGGGCGTTCGGTGACGCGTGCCGGCACAAGCCGGACATCACTCACTCAGCTCTGAGAGAAGCCATATCGATCGAGAACCGGTACTTCACATCAGACTTGAGCAGTCTTTCGTAAGCTTCGTTGACCTTCTGGATGGGGATCACTTCGACATCGGCGGTGATGTTATGTGTGCCGCAAAAATCGAGCATCTCCTGCGTCTCCGGGATACCTCCGATAGGTGAGCCGGAGAGGCTGCGCCGTCCGAATAGGAGGCCGAAAGCAGAGACGGCCAGAGGCTTTTCCGGCGCGCCAACGAGGGTGATGTTGCCATCGCGGCGGAGGAGTTGAATATAGGCGTTGATGTCGTGATCGGCCGAGACCGCATCGAGGATAAAGTCGAAGCTGCCGGCGTGCTTCTGCATCTCGTCAACGTTTCGGGAGACGACGACTTCGTCTGCACCCAACCGGAGCGCGTCTTGTTTTTTATTGGGGGAAGTCGTAAAGACAACCACGTGGGCTCCGAGCGCATGAGCGAACTTCACGCCCATGTGGCCCAATCCGCCGAGACCCACCACGCCAACTTTCTTTCCTTTTGAGACGCCCCAGTGCCGCATCGGCGAGTACGTTGTGATCCCCGCGCAGAGTAGAGGTGCGGCTCCCGCGAGACTGAGATTAGAGGGCACACGCAGGACAAAGCGCTCGTCGACGACTACGCTATCGGAATAACCGCCGTAGGTGACGCCTCCTCGGTGCTTATCCGGGGAGTTGTACGTGAGGGTCACGTTCGGGCAGAACTGCTCGAGGCCGGCCTGGCACTCCGGGCAGGTGCGATCCGAATCGACCATGCAGCAGACCGCGGCCAGATCGCCGGGCTTGAATCTGGTTACTGCGGAACCGGCCCTCGTGACACGCCCCACGATCTCATGGCCCGGGACGCAAGGGTAGACGGTCGGCATGACGTTGCTCCACTCATTCCGGACCTGGTGGAGATCGGAGTGGCAGATACCGCAGAACAGGATCTCGATCTGAACGTCGTGTTCGCTAGGATCCCGGCGCGCGATGGTCGTGGAGGCAAGCGCCGATTTCGCACTCGTGGCCGCGTAGGCCTTCGTGTTGTACATGATTTTATGCTCCTGGTTGATTTCTTTTCGGACCCTTAGTCAGGCCTTGTATTGTTCGTCACTGACGTGCTCCATCCAGTCGACAACCTTACCGTCGAGCTTTTCCTGAATGGCGATATGCGTCATAGCCGCAGTTGGTGTGGCCCCGTGCCAGTGCTTCTCGCCAGGCGGGAACCAGACCACATCACCCGGCCGGATTTCCTCGATCGGACCGCCTTCACGCTGAGCCCAGCCGCAGCCTGTCGTCACGATAAGAGTCTGGCCGAGCGGATGCGTATGCCAGGCAGTCCGCGCACCTGGCTCGAAAGTGACGCTGGCACACTGAACAAGGGCCGGATCAGGTGTCTGAAAGAGAGGATCGATTCGTACAGTGCCCGTGAACCATTCTGACGGTCCTTTGACGGAAGCTTGCGAGCCAATTCTCTTGATGTCCATTTTGGAAGTCCCTTCTCGAGGTTCTTATTCGCTGCCGGATCAGTATTCCTGCCACACGGCAGCAGGGTCTAAATGCCTTCAGTCAGCGGCCGGTCATCTGCTCGATGTGCTCGGGGTACCTCGCGCCTTCCACCCTGATCTTCGATGCGGCGCTGTCGATTTCACTCACATCAGCCGGCGTAAGCTCAATGGCGGCTGCTCCGATGTTCTCTTCGAGGCGCGCCAGCTTCGTCGTACCCGGAATCGGTACAATCCATGGCTTCTGTGCAAGCAGCCACGCGAGTGCGATTTGAGCAGGTGTCGCCTTCTTGCTTTCCGCGATGTCGCCGAGCAGATCGACAAGGGCTCGGTTAGACTTCATTGCCTCTGGCGTGAACCGGGGCAGGATGTTGCGGAAGTCGTTGCTGTCGAGCTTGGTGCTCTCGTCCATCTTTCCCGTGAGGAAGCCCTTACCCAGAGGGCTATACGGGACGAAGCCGATTCCGAGTTCCTCGAGCGTCGGCGCACCTCGGCCTCTGGGCCTCTCGTCCACAGCGAGTACTCGCTCTGCACGGCAGTGACCGGTTGCACGGAGTGAGCGCGGCGAATCGTCTTCGCTG
Organism: uncultured Solibacteraceae bacterium; assembly: GCA_964464925.1. Classification (GTDB taxonomy): domain Bacteria; phylum Acidobacteriota; class Terriglobia; order Bryobacterales; family Bryobacteraceae; genus CAYXLI01. The sequence goes on from CAYXLI010000007.1 coordinate 191,938, forward strand.
CTGCTTCCGAAAGACCGAAGTGTTTGACCTTGCCTTCGTGAATCAGGTCTTTCACCGCTCCCGCTACGTCCTCGATCGGCACGTCCGGATCAACACGGTGTTGATAGAGCAGATCGATGGCATCCACCCTGAGTCGCTTGAGCGAGGCCTCGGCTACCTCCTTGATATGCTCTGGCCGGCTGTCCAATCCGGCCTGTCTCCCCGTATTCGGATCCAGTTTGAACCCGAATTTTGTCGCGATCACCACCTGTCCCCGGAACGGAGCGAGCGCTTCACCCACCAGCTCTTCATTCGTGAAGGGGCCGTAGACTTCGGCGGTATCGAAAAACGTAACTCCGCGTTCGACGGCTCCCCGGATCACTGGAATCATGTCCTGCTTTTTTTTGGCCGGGCCATAACCGAAGCTCATTCCCATGCAGCCGAGCCCGAGAGCCGATACTTCCTGGCCGCTATTTCCAAGTTTGCGCTTCTGCATTGTTTCTCCTTAGAACCGTCGCTCTCTCATCTTCAGGTTAGAGTCGAGCGCCCTGGAAGCGGTATCCTGATCCTTCCGATTTATTGCCTATTCCTCTCGCGCTGTTGATTCCCGCACAGCGGCAGCAGTTATCCTTAGGTAGAGGAGCGCGAAACCGTTACCATGAAAAACCGAAGCGATCAGGCATCTCTGTTACAGGATCGGGCACACGAATTGCGGACGGAGCTGGCTCTCAAGATTGCCTTGTTCGTTGGCTCCTCAGAGAACCGTGCAACAGACATTCCCGGGCTGACGCTCCACCGGCGCACCGCTCCTACGGCTCCGTGCTCGATGACTTACGAGCCGGGCGTAACCGTAATCGCCCAAGGGCGAAAGCGGGTAGACCTTGGCCGAACCACGTTCATCTATGGTCCGTCGCGATTCCTTCTGACGTCTGTCGATCTGCCTGTCGTCAGCCGGGTGATCGAGGCAAGTCAACAGGTGCCCTGCCTCGCGTTGTCCCTCAAGCTCGAAATGCCTATGGTCCGGGAACTTCTCAGCCGGGGGGAGATTCAAGTGGCCGAGGCGCCTTCTCCCAGCCCTGGCATGGCGACCGGTGAGACTACAGTGGAATTCCTCAGTGCATGCTGCCGGCTCGTGGACCTGCTCACCACGCCGCAGGACGTTCCCTTTCTCAGTGGCCTGATTCAGCGCGAGATCATCTACCGAATCCTGCGGAGTGCGGAGGGCGCACGCCTTCGAGCGATTGCAACGCTAGGAGAGCAGAGCCACCGCACAGCAAAAGCGATCGCTTGGATCAGGGCAAACTATGCGAAGCCGCTACGCGTGGAAGATCTCGCCGAAATCGCGGGCGTGGGCGTGTCCACGCTGCACCATCATTTTCGGGTGCTGACCGCCATGAGTCCTCTTCAGTATCAAAAACAGCTTCGGTTGCAGACAGCGCGTGGGCGCATGCTCATGGATGGTTTGGACGCCGCCAGTGCGGCCTTTGAGGTCGGATACGAAAGCGCAAGCCAGTTCAACCGCGAATACAGCCGCTTCTTCGGCCAACCCCCGATGCGGGATATCCGGACTCTTCGTTTACCGAGTGCTCCGCCGCTGGAGTCGGTCGGCGTTGGGTAGAACGGGCCGGCTTGGGCAAATCCCCGCGCCACGACACCATGCCCGCTAAAACAGACTCTCTGCGCCAATCAACGCTACATATATTCGGGAGCTTCGATCCCCAACACATCCAGCGTGCGTTCCAACTGCTGCCGGAAGTACTGTGTCATCCAAAGCAGGAACGTGCGCTTCTCCACGTTCTCTTCCGAGAGCACCGGGAACTCATGGTAGAAATTGTTGAACGCCTGTGCGAGTTGGAACGCATACCGCGCCACGTGCGCCGGCTCGCCCGACCCGATCGCTCGATCGATCGCCACATCGCTGCGCGACGCTGCTAAGAATAGCTGCCATAGCTCTTCATTGCCAAGCTGCCGGCCGAAGGCTGCTGCATCCAGCACCGAAGCGAAGTCAGGCATGGTCTCTCCGCGCTGCTCCAGCTTCCGCGTGATCGCTCGCGCTCGCACCACAGAGTACTGCACGTACGGACCGGTCTCGCCTTCGAAACTCAGCGCCTCTCTCAGGTCGAACGCGATTACCGTATTGCGAGTGAACTTCAGCATGAAATACCGCAATGCACCAATTGCGATTTGCCGCGCCACTTTCTCGTTCTGCTCCGCTGATTCCTCGGCGTGCCGCGACTGCACTTCCTCCAGCGCCTTCGCCGTCAGCGTGTCCATCAGGTCATCGGCCTTCACGCCGAGCCCCTTCCTCCCGGACACCTCCACGTAAGAGCGCCTTTTGTCTTCTTCCGACAAAGCAATGCCGAGCTCGACGCAGGTCGCCGGTGTCAGCGCCACCATCTCGTACGAGAAATGAATCGAGCGGGCCGCTTGCTCATGAAACCCAAGTGCCCGCAATCCGGCTACCACCACATCCTGCAAATAGGACTGCCGTGAATCGATCACGTTGTAGACTTGCGAGCCCTTGCCGAACGAAGGCGTCGGCCCGTTATACGGCTGGTCCGTCGTGACCCACAGCGGATACCCGCCCTTATGCTCCAACGGGCGGTAATAAAAATCTTTGCCGAGCAGTCCGAATTTCCACAACTGGTACGCGATATCCTTGCCGACATAGGTCACCGTGCCGTTCGAGCGCACGATGACTTTACTGTCCTCGTCTTCCTTGTGTTCGGAGAACGCGCTGCCCGGCATCACCCAGCAGCCGGCGTTCTTGCCCTCGGTCTCCAGGTAGATCGCCTTGCGTTCTTTCAGCAGTTCGAAAGCAGTCGCCCAGAACTTCAGGTGCAGAATCTCGCTCTCGCGCGGCAACACGTCGTAGACAACGCTTAGCCGCAGCATCGTTGCCAAGTGCGCCTGCACAATCGCATCGGCAACAATGTGCCCCAGTTCGGAAATCGCTCCTTCACCCGCTTCAATCGCGTGCAACGTCTCGGCGCGCCATTCTATCGCTTCCGGATTGTCTTTGTAGTATTGAGAAATGCGTGCGTAAAGATCCCAGCAATAGTAATCAAACCGCGGCCCATCGATCAGCGCCTGCACCTCGGCCGGCGATTTCTTCTCCAGGAAATGAAAACCCACAACAACATCGGCCACCTGCACACCGGTATTGTCGATGTAGTTCTGCACTTCGACATTGTTCCCGGCGGCGCGCAGCATGCGCACGAACGTATCTCCCAATACCGAATTCCTCACATGCCCGATGTGCGCGGCCTTATTCGGATTGATGTTCGTATGCTCAACGATGACCTTGCCCGCGGCGGCGTCACGCGTCGTCAGATCGGCTCCGGTCAGCACGCCGAACGCGTACGAACTGCGATCGAAACGGACGTTGATATACCCGTTGCCCGCAATCTCCATTGCCGCTACGCCCGGCAGCGAGCCCAGATCACTCACTAGCTCAGCGGCGATTGCTTTCGGCGCCTTCTTCAGTGCTTTCGCAAGCTGAAACGCAACAGGCAGGGCGAGTTCCCCGAAGTCGGACTGCTTTGGCTGCTCGACCAGAACGGGCACATCCGTCCCATACCGAACCTGGATGTGCTGCAGAAATGCTTTTTGGATTTGTTTTTCGAGAAGATGAAACACGTAAACTGCTAGTATATCAATGGCATGCGAGCTCTTCTCCTATTCGTATCCGGTTCGCTGGCCTGCATCGCGCAAATCAACTCGATCGCAACCAGCGGTGATGGTGCCCAGCTCTGGTTTGCCAGCGGTTACGGGTTGCAGGGTGAATCAGATACATCGGGCGACACGCGTATCTACAGTTACGCACCGGATACCCCGGGTGTGGTGGCCCGTGCTGGTTCGCGCCAGATCCAACTCGTAAGTCCGTTCCTTTCGTCTGATGGTCAGACCTCCGGCTGGCGGACCTACACGCCATGCTTCGGCAGTTGCATGCTGCCGAGCCCCCGCGGCGGCCTCGTGCTCACGCGTAACGGGAACGAATTTCGCTTCTATGGCAGGAATACGCTGAATCTCAGCCGCAGCGGCCGCTGGCTCTACGAGGCCGGCTTCCCGAATTTTCTGACATCCTGGCTCAACGATCTCGATAACGGCACGCAAATCCCCGCCCCTGGAATTATCCCTTTACACCCACGTCACGCAGTCAGCAATTCCGGCATAGTGGTGGGCGTACCGCCAAACCCGCAGATCCGAGGTGTGATTGGCGATGATCATGAAGTTCTGCTTTGGACAGCAGGAACCGACCCGCGCAGCATCTATCGCGGAGACCGAGTCCTCTCAGCAGCGATTTCAGCTGACGGGCAGACGGTATTGGTCGCCACCACGACCCAGTTGATCCGTATCGATCCGAACACCAAAGAACAACAGGTCATCCTGTCTTCAGAGAGTCCCGTGAGCTTCAGCATGGACACGGCTGCGTCTCGCGTGGCCGTTCTAGTTGGGCGCGACGTCGTGTTGTCGGGCATGGAATCGAAGCCCCTCTATTCCAGCCCTGAAGATGTGCGCAGCTTCGAACTCAGCGACGACGGATCCACACTGTACGTGGCAACGGCACGCAATCGACTCATCCGGGTGAACGTGGATACGACGGAAGCTACGGAACTATATCGGCCAATGATTGGCGCCGTCCAGCAAACCAGCAATGGACTTTATCCAGGCTCGGCCATTCGCTTTCACGGAGCCGGATTTGCCGACGATCACATATTCGCGTCAGCCGGGTTGGGTTTTCCGGTGGTGAAGATTTCTGAGGGAGAGTTTCAAGTGCAGATACCCTGGGAGTACCCGATCGTGTCGTCATCCCAGCCGTTCCAGATCAGCGCACCGGGTTCGCCTTTCGAAAGCCGCGGCACGCTTTATGTGGACAGCGTGCTTCGCCCTTGGATCTTCACGGATCCCTATTCCGCACAGGCCCTTGCCGCACAGCAGGATTTCAGCGGGACGGTCACCGAGCAGAACCCCGCTCCCGCGGGGTCGACCATTCACGTTTGGCTGACAGGTTTGGGTATGCTGGACCAGCCCCTCCGCACAGGTGAGGTCGGCCCCGCTGATCCCCCGGCTCGCCCAGTCACGCCACTGGCATGTTATTTGCACCCGGCAGGAAACCAGTCCGCATCCGTCGGGCTCAGTCTGCCATTCGTAGCGTACGCGCCTGGGCTTCTGGGTTTATATCAGGTTGATCTGACGATCCCCGAGGGCTGGCCGTCCGGCAAGAACGACGTGTTCTGTACGACTGATAACAGAAACTCGGGTGGTTCGGCGGTAGTCTGGACCCGCTAGATCTCGTAATCAGGCTGAGGCGCCTGGGTCCGGCGGCCGAAGGGAATGGAATTCCAGACCCGCTCATGAAGGAAGTAAAGTCCAATCTTTGCAATCATATCGACGGCACCTGCCCCTATCGATACTTTCGCATCGCCGCTAAAGAACAGCACAATCAGCGCAGTGCAAATCGAACCCAATAAACGGTAGCTTACGGCTTTGGCGATGCTGCGCGAATTAGAGTCCATACCGTCTCCAAAAGTTTAGCACGATTCTCCGATAGACAATAGGATGATTGCCGAATGGGTTCGGTTCGTAATTCCGCTTCAGTCGCCGTTAGACGCACCTCGGATCTTGGTTTCAGCAGTTTAGCGGGATGCCCTCAAGCTAGGGAAGTGCTGGGCGGTATACTGGTCTTGTGCCCAAAGTGACTATCCTGCCGCTGGGCAGAACCGTGGAATTTGAGTCCGGCGAGCTCCCCTACAGTGAACACGGGAAGCCGGAATCCCTGCTCGACGTCTGTCTCCATTTCGGCATTCCCCTGGAACATGCCTGCGGGGGCAACTGCGCCTGCACCACGTGCCATGTGGTCGTAAAGAACAACACCGACGCGAATCTGAGCGAAGCGGATGACGACGAGATGGACCGCGTGGACCAGGCGGCCGGTGTTACCATGCATTCGCGGCTTGGTTGCCAGGCCGTGGTCACCGGCGACGTCGTAGTCGAGATCCCTTCCTGGAACCGCAACTACGTCAGTGAAGGTGGCGGCTCGATGAATCTGGGCGACGCGATTCCGGTGCCCAAGCGTTAAGCACCTTTTGTAATTCATCCACCAGCGCTATCGGAAAGTTTGCATCCACCAAGACGTGGGTGTTTTGCATGGTGACGTGAATTGCATCCAGTGCCTGCAGCAGTTCCGGTTGATTCGCCGGCGTGTTCAGGCGTGCAAGCCCGATCAGGCCTCGGATCGTGTCGTTCGCGCGCCGCGCGTCGTCACCAGTAGCCGTCTCCCCTTCCATGTGCATCTTTACGCCATTGGAGAGATCGAACGCGCCTTGGAGAGTTTTGATCCTGCCGATCACATTGTTCAGATTCGCCATGTTCCCGGCCTCTTCTCGCTTCAGCATCGGGATCTGGTCGAACGCCGAGTGAACGAACCAGATCTGATACGTCCGGGGGATCTTCGAGATCTTGTCCTGGAGCGCTTTAGGAATTCCGCCGGATTGGCCTCGTGTGTCGATGATATGTTGCAGCATCGCCGTTGGCCCGGCGAGCGCCGTGGTCGAATTCATAAACACGATTGCGCCCTTCTCATCGCCCATGAGGTTATAGCCTTTGTACGGACGTCTGGTCACGCCTTCTTTCTGAATACGCGGCTCCATCCCCATCTCGGTAAACTTGCCCCTTGCCATCAACAGGGCATCTTTACCGTTGCCAGCCGCGAGAAATTCCCAAAGGTCTTGACGAGGATCGACGCCCGTCTCCTTCACGAACTCCTCGATGTGCAGCGGATCGCCCTTCATGCTGGTGAGGCGCTGAAACAAAGGCGTATTGCGCAGCGGCTCGATGCGAGCGCCCGCCACCCAAGTCGTGTCGGAAGGGACCAGCAACGCCAGCGCAGGATCCACGGGCACTGTAGGCGAGTATTGCTTCGTGCAGGCCGCAAACCCGAGAAGCATTGGAACAACAAGCAGGGAGCGTCTCATGAGCGCTGACCCCAGCGTACCGCAGAGGCTACAGTGGAAGAGATGCGGATCGATGCGCATGTGATGTTTCAAAAACCTGCCTATCTGCCGTGCGCACTCTGGCCGAGGCTCGAAGCCAATCGCTTTGACGGATGCATCGCCGTGCAGCGCAGAGCCGATCCGGAAGAAGCACGCTGGCTGCTTCAGCTTGCGTCGGAACACCCGTTCGTTCGAGGCGTTGTCGTTTGCACAAACACGCTCGATGAATTCGAAACCGATCCTTCTTTCCGCGGCGTATATTCGGATGGCTCGGGCTCAATAGATTTCTACCGTGAATTAGGAAGACGGGGAATTCCTCTGGAAATTAACAGCGGCGCAGATTCCTTGTACCGGATTCTCGATGCGGCACCAGATCTGCGCGCCGCTGTACCAGCGCAAGCCGGGCTGAAGGCGCACGAGAGCGTGTACGTGAAGCTGACCGATTTGAGCGGACCAGCAGAACAGCATGGAGAGCTGGTCTGTGAAATGTTTGAAATGTTCGGCGCATCGCGAATTCTGTTCGGCAGCAACTGGCCCGATTGCCTCGCCGCTGGCACCTGGAAGCAAACGCTCGCGACATTCACGCAGGCTCTGGGGCCGCGCACCATGGATGTGCGCTCGCTGATGCTTGGCGATAACGCAGTGTCGTTCTACAAACTTTAGCGTTCCAGGCGCGAACGTCCCACCAAGACCCAACGCGAACCGCTCGCGCCGGTTTCCGGTTTGGGCTTATCCTCAGACGCTTCAGCCACGAGGGCCACCAGAGCCGCGATCACAGACGCGTCTTCGTGCTGGGGCGCGTTCTCCGCGTTGCGTTGCATAAATTCCTCTATGAATCCCGTATGAAGATGACCTGCACGGAACTCCCGATCTTGCAGCAGGTGATGGAAGAAATTGATATTATTCCGGATCCCGCCGACCGTGAGTTCTTCCAAAGCGCGAATCATGCGCGCGATCGCGTGCTCGCGCGTTTCTCCCCATACAGCGAGCTTTGCCAGCATTGGATCATACTCCATGGGCACGGTCCAACCTTCATACACGCCGCCGTCGAACCGCACACCCGGGCCTGCCGGCACGGAAAAGGCCGCGATGCGCCCCGGTGACGGGAAGAACTGATTATCCGGATCTTCCGCATAAATGCGGCATTCGATTGCCGACCCGCGCCAGGAGACGTCCTCCTGCTTGAGCCTGAGGCGTTCTCCCGCCGCGATCCTCAACTGCCATTGCACGAGATCGAGGCCGGTCACTAACTCGGTAACCGGATGCTCCACCTGGAGGCGCGTGTTCATTTCGAGGAAATAGAAGTTCCGGTCCGCATCTACCAGAAACTCCACCGTGCCTGCGTTGTAATACCCCGCGGTGCTCGCCGCGCGCACGGCAGCCTCACCCATGCGGAAACGCAGATCGGGATCTAGCAACATGATGGGCGATGGAGATTCTTCGATCACCTTCTGGTGTCTGCGCTGCACGGAGCATTCACGCTCTCCCAGATGGATCAGGTGGCCATGCTTGTCGCCCAGCACCTGGATCTCGATGTGGCGCGGTCGATCGATGAACTTCTCGATATAAACCTCACCGGAGTGGAACGCCCGCTCGGCTTCGCTCGATGCGGTTCGCAGCGCCGACTCCAGTTCAGCCGGATGGTCTACGCGGCGCATCCCTTTACCGCCCCCTCCGGCAGCCGCCTTGATCATTACGGGGTAGCCGATCTCCTCTGCAAACGCGCGCGCACGGGACGGAATCGAGATGCCCTGATCGGTACCGGGCACGACGGGAACGCCTGCTTTGATCGCCAGTTTGCGCGCATGCGTCTTCGATCCCATCTGCCGGATACTTTCAGCAGAGGGCCCTATGAACACGATGCCCGCGTCTTCACAGGCCGCGGCGAATTCCGCATTCTCACTCAGGAATCCATAACCGGGATGAATCGCGTCGGCGCCTGAGTGCTTTGCAGCATCCAGAATTTTGGCGATTCGCAGGTAACTCTCGCTGCTGGGCGCGGGGCCGATGTGCACCGCCTCATCTGCCATCTCCACATGCAGAGCGGTTCGATCCACATCGGAATAAACTGCCACGCTTGGTATACCGGCCTCTTTCAGGCCGCGGATCACGCGGACCGCGATCTCTCCGCGATTCGCAACCAGAACTTTCCGGAACACTAGGGGGTTGTCCTTTCGACCGCCAGCAAAGTGAGCTGAACGTTTTCAGAAGCGGCTTCGCCCAACTTCAGCTTGACACCCTTCGACTCATATCGCTGCAGAAATTCCGGGTCTTCCCAGGAGCCCTCCTCCATCCCGTCTAGGGCAAAGGCGAGATATTCACCCGGAATTACGCCCGTGACCGAAAACGCCCCGCTCTGGTCAGACGCTGTGCGGCGCGTGTAACGGAACTGGCCACGATGAGCACCGACCGGAATCAGCAGCACTGTCGTGCCAACCGCACCCTGCTGCCTCTCATCCACAACAGCGCCTGATACACGCGCCGCCTTGTTGCTGAGGGTTACTTCGAGGTCGCCCGGCGCTGCTCCATTGGTGAGGTCCAGACCCGAGTCAATGACTTCCTGCTGGCCAGCCTTCACTGACTTCACATAGCTGTTCGGAGGCAGACCGTACGCATTGACCCGGTACCGCCCCGGGCTCGCCCCGGCAATTTCGAATGTGCCGTCCGCTTTGGCGGGCTGGGAATTCGGGGCGCCCATCAGGATGTTGTCCACAGGCTCGATCATCACTCGAATCTTGGCGTAATCCGGATTTTCGGCACTCTCAAATTTAAGTGCGCCCCTCAAATTGATGCCATCGCCAATTGTGATTGAGAGGCCATCCACATTGGAGTTGCCGACCTCCACCGGAACATTCGCGTTAGTGCTAAACCCATGCACCATGCGCATCGCAATTAACATGTAAGACCCCGGCACAAGGCCAGCCACGTCGAACGTTCCATCCGGTTTGACCTGCGTGGCGCCGTTCATCCCTGCCAAACCCAATGCCGAAGACGTACGCGTCGCGTATATAGCGAAATGAGGCCCGGCTTTCCCGGAAGGAACATAGTCCATAATCTGACCGCGGATGTGAAACGTGCGCACCTTGCGTAACCGGAAGTCGATCCCACGCACTTCATTGCCTGGCGTGCACTCGAGCATCGCCGCCTGCGCGGGCTCCAAAACATTCGGATAAAACGTCACAGGATAGTTTTCTTCCACGGGAGGCACCGATTCGAAGCCCTGTAAAACCGTGTGCGGCTGAGTCGCATACACATAAAATTTGCCCGGGGGCAAGTTGGCGATGCGATATTCGCCTATGTCGTTAGTAAGACCGCCGCCTCGCGAAACGAGTTGGCGCTTTCCGAGAACATTCCTAAACACCGCCACTTGCACGCTCACGTGCTGCAGGGGATCGCCGTCTTCGTCAGTCACCCGCCCTGCGATTACGCCTTGCGGCAGCAGCTTGAGAGTGATTCCAGTCAATTCCTGGCCGGCTGCCAGCGTGATGAGGTTGCTTTTCCCGCCAGGTCCGCTGGGGCTGCTGCTATTGAGATAGCCGGCCTTCTGCGCCGTGACGGCATAGCGTCCCGGCTCGACAGACGGAAAGACAAACCGCCCCTCCGAATCGCTAACGACGAGCAGGTTTCTCTCACCTGCCGATGCCATACGCCTTAGGATCACCTCCGCCTTGCGAAGCGGATTGCCGCCGGCCGAGGTAACCGTGCCACTCACCTTTGCCGTCTGCTGAGCCACCACGGAAGCGGTCAATAGAAGACAGAGAACGGCGCAGCGCATCGCTCTCATTGTCGCAGACGGACACATCCAACGGTGTTACCCTTGAACCATATGCCCTCACTTCTCCGCTGGACGTGTGCTGTTCCCACACTTCCGTGCTCCATCACTCCAGCGCCGGCGAATGCAGGCAAAGCCGCGACTATCCACTTCGCCGGTCCGAAGCATCGGATCGCGAAAGGCATCAAAGAAATTACCATTCCCCAGACAGAATCCTACGTGAACCCGTTCAGTACGCCCGATCCGGGCGTGAAAGTTCGAGCAACAGGGCGGCAACCACGGACTGCTTTATTCCTACGGCCCCGGCAAGGTGTTCTATTTCCGTCCGTGACACGAAACATATCCGATTTATTTTCAGCCCGAAGTTCGGCAGGTTTAAAAAACGCGATCCGTTTTTTGGCATCCAATAAGAGTTAGCGGATTTTCCCCATGGCAATGGCTGGCACCAAAGATTCACTAAAGAAGCGGGGCGTTCGTCTCACACGGCAACGGCAAATCCTGCTCGATCTCATCGACAAGTCCGGCGAGCATCTGGATGTTGAGCGTCTGTACGTCCTGGCCAAACAGCAGGATCCAAAGCTGAATCGCGTGACCGTGTACCGCACGTTGAACATGCTGAAGCAGGGCGGCCTGGTAGACGAGTTGGACCTGATGCATATCGGGGGAGACCAGCACTTCTATGAAACGCGCATGAAGCAGGAGCACGCACACGTGATCTGCCTGCGGTGCGGCAAGGTGGAAGAATTCTTCGGAGAACCGCTACATAAATTGCGCAAGCAGGTGGAGCAACACTTCGGATTTGAAGTGCTGCTGGCACGTACGGAAATCGGCGGTTATTGCTCGCATTGCCAGATTCTACGGGCGAAGGAACTGGAAGAAGCGAAGGCGCAGACCGCAGTGGTCCCACGCGCACGGAGGAGCTAAACGCGGGTGTTGGCGCCGTCATCGGCATCTCATTCTTCGCAGGCAACGCTGGTTGTAATCAGTCCCTCCGGCACCCGGACCCGCATCCATGTGCACCCACTGCCGTTCACCTTGGGGCGCAGCGCCGATAACAACCTGGTGCTTCGAGACAATCGCGCTTCCCGCAATCATGCCCGCATTCTCTACGAGCAGGGCGATTTCTTCATTGAAGATCTGAAGAGCAGCCACGGTATAGAGGTCAACGGGGCGCGCGTCACACGTCAGAAACTTCGCGATGGCGATCGGATCCAGTTCGGAGTTCCCGATTCTTACACGTTGATCTTCAGCATAAAAGCGGAGGAGATCCACAAGATCCTGGGGCAGTTCCCTGCCTCACCCGCGGCGGCCGGAGGCGATCTGCAAAAGCTGCGTGCGCTGGTGGAAGTGGCGCGCACCGTGCAGAATAGCCTTTCTCCGGAAGACGTCCTGGGTACTGTAGTGGATGGAGCGCTTCAGGTTACGGGCTTCGAACGGGGCTTCCTGTTGCTGGCTGAGGGCGGCGTTCTTTCTCCAAAACTGGCTCGCGACCGCACGGGGGCCACGCTCCCTTTAGAAGCGTTCCGCGTACCTGTAAGCGCACTGGAGCGCGCCTTACAAGACCGGCGCGAGTTGCTCGCCATGAGCTTCGACGCTCGTTCCGCCGGATTCACGCAGGACACGGACGACACGGCTTCCGGTATTCACCGGGTCATTTGCGTGCCGCTCGTCCGCGTACGCACGGGGGGCACCGCGGAGACGCAGATGATCACTTCGAAGCGCGACACGGTAGGGCTTCTCTATCTCGATTCTGTTCGTGCGCCGGTGGATCTCTCTTCCGGCAACAGCGAGCTTCTGCAAACGCTCGCGTTGGAAGCCTCGACCGTCCTGGAGAACGCCCGCCTTCTGGAAGAAGAGCGCAAGAAACAGCGGATGGACGAGGAGCTTGCCATTGCGCGAGACATCCAGTCGAGCCTCCTGCCTGCCGCGTTACCGCAAACCGGCTGGTTCCGGGCGGCAGGATCGAGTTTGCCGTCGCACGAAGTCGGCGGAGATTATTTCGATGTCCACCGAATTGACGGCGGTGCGTGGGCCATAGTGGTTGCCGATGTCTCGGGCAAGGGCGTCAGTTCGGCATTGCTGGCCGCGCTGCTGCAGGGCGCATTTCTGGCTGCTTCGGGAGTGGCTCCGGAAATGGAGCAATTGATCGGACGGGTAAACCGCTATTTGTACGAGCGTACCGGCGGCGAAAAATATGCAACCGTATTCTTCGCGATCCTGCATGCGGACGGGACACTCTTGTGGATCAATGCCGGCCACTGCCACCCCATTCTGGTGCGCGGCACAGGGGAACGCATTTCTCTGAAGAGCCATGGCATGCCGCTCGGCATGTTGGATTCCGCGTCCTACTCAGTGCACGAGACGCGGCTGACGCCGGGGGATAAAGTGGTGGCATTCAGCGACGGGCTATCGGATGCACAGAACCCGTCTGGGGATTTCTTCGAAACCCGGCGCATTTACGAATTGCTCGCACGTTGTACGCAGTTCAATTCCGCCTCTTTGCACGCCGAGCTGATGAGCGCGGTAGCTAAGTTCGTAGAAGGGGCGGAGCAGAACGACGACGTCACCGCCGTCATCTTCGAGTACTCTCCTTAGCTATGATTCTGCCGTTCGCATTTCTCCTACTGGCAACGGGCCTGACGGTCAAGCAGGATGGCGCCGGGTTGCGCTCCGGCTGCGACGCGGGCGATTCCTTCGTAACCCAATTGCCTGCGGGCAGCCCCATCGATATCCGTTTTGCGATGTCGGGAGCGGGTTCTACCTGCTATAAGGTTACGTCGCAGGTCGATGGGAAGCCTGTCAGTGGGTACCTGCCGGCGTCGGCGATCGCGGGCCTTGAATCCTTTGAACAATCCAGGCGGACCGCCCCATCCCTTGACGTCTCCCAAGACATGCAGAAGCAGGCGGCCGCCGCCGTGAACGGGCCGCCCGACCATCCATTGGTACGGGCGTCCGAAGCGCTCCGCGACAAGCAACCGCAGAAAGCTCTCGACATCGTAGAGCAGGCGATGAAGGTGACGGGGCGGGACCGGCAGTATCTGGTGATCGCTGGAATTGCCGCGTATCACGCCGACGATGCAAAGAAGAGCCTCGCTTATCTGAAGGAGGCGCAACAACTGCAGCAGGACGCCATGGTGGCTTCCTGGATAGAACGCCTCGAGCGCGAAGTAAAAGGCGACCGGAGCGGCGAGCGGCTGTATGGCAGCCGATTCCTGCTCCGTTATGAAGGCGGCGGGTTGGATGCGGATCTGGCCCGTTCCATGGTGACGATTCTGGATGATGAGTACTCGCGGCTTTCCCTCCAGCTTGGATGCCGTACGGAAGATCGCATCGTCACGATTGTGCAATCCCCCGAAGCCTATCGGGCGACAACAGCGGCGACGGAGTGGAGCGGGGGCCAATACGACGGAAAGATCCGGATTCCCGTGGCATCTTCCCGGTCTATCCCGGCGGACACTCGCAGAACGTTTGCGCACGAAGTTGTGCATGCCTGCTTATCGAACCTAGGCCAATGGCCTGCTTGGCTGCAGGAAGGCTTCGCGCAAAAGTTCTCAGGCGAAAGCGTAACACCGGCAAGGCGTGCTTTGCTGAGGGCCGCATTCCATGGCAAACCTCCGCGGCTCGCCGACCTGGGCGCGTCGTTTTCTACGCTGGGCAGGCAGAGTGCGGAAATTGCGTATTCGTATTCCCTTCTCGCCGCCGAGACTTTGGTGACGAAGTATCAGGCCTACGGCATCATCAATCTGTTACGCGCTCCGGAGCGACTGCCACAGGTAGAAAACGATCTCGACAAAATTCTTGCAGAGGCGACACGGTAAAATTTTCTTCGAGTCCAGAGGAACACTCGGTCTTTCAAACACTTGGGAGCTGGTCCGCGAATTGCACTTGAATATGGCGGAGGTAGCAAATGCGCGGTTGCCTTTTACTGTTACTCAGCTCAGCGATGGTGTGGAGCCAAACTCCGGACGCGAAGGAGATAGTTCGGCGATCGGTAATCGCGAATGAATCCGATTGGCGCATCCTGCCTCAATTCGCCCATAACGAGACCGACGTCGAATTGAAAGACGGCAAGCGAACTACAAAGACGTATGAGCAGACCATGATCGACGGCTCTCCGTACCAGCGGCTTACGGCGATCAACGGTCAGCCACTGCCACCCGACAAGCAGAAAGAAGAAGACGCGAAGTACCGGAAAGAAATTGAGAAGCGGCAGAACGAATCCGCATCGGAGAGGGCTTCGCGCGTGGCAAAGTTCAAACAGGAGCGCGCTTCCGATCACCTGCTGATGAATGAAATGGTCAACGCGTTCGACTTCACACTGGCGGGCGAGGACAAAGTGAACGGGCATCCCGTGTGGGTTCTGGATGCTACACCGAAGGCCGGTTACCGGCCGGTAAATTCAGACGCCAAGGTACTGACCGGAATGAAGGGTAGGCTGTGGATCGATAAGACTGGCTATCACTGGGTGCGCGTGAGCGCAGATGTAACTACGCCGGTGACGATGCGGCACATCGCGAAGGTGGGCCCAGGAACGCGATTCACGTTCGAACAGGAACCTGTCGCGGGAGGTCAGTATTGGCTGCCCCGCCATTTTCTACAGGAAGTGAACGCCAAGGTTCTCGGCATAGCAAAGTACGGGTCTCGAGACGAAGAGTTTTACTCGAATTACCATCGGGCGCCCCAGGCTCTTCGCGCCGCGCGTTAGGCCGGTTTTTCATAGCGCGGCTGCCAGGAGTAAACTTACGTCCGGGGGAGAAGATGAACCGCCGTAATTTCCTGGCAACCGCCGCCACTGCCGCGGCGGCCGCTACTGATTCACCCGTCCGCACGGAGCCATTGCGCGCCACGTATTGGGGCACTTCCTATTACGACGATAAAGAGCAGCAGCAACTGAACGATGTGCTCAATGCCCGGAGCCCCTTCCGCTGGTATGGCCTGAAGCCTCCGCTCAAAGTGGCCACGTTTGAGCAGGAGTTCGCGGCCCGCATGCGAGCCAAGTTCGCCCTCGGAGTCACGTCCGGAACCGCTGCGCTGCAATGCGCGGTGAATGCGCTGGAGATCGGCCCGGGCGATGAGGTGATTCTGCCCGCATGGACGTGGCACTCCTGTTACGCGGCTATCGTACTCGCGGGAGCGCTTCCGGTTTTCGCCGAAATTGACGAGTCCTTCAATCTCGATCCTTCAGACATCGAGCACCGCATCACGCCGAATACGAAGGCGATTCTTGCAGTACACCTGCAGGGGAACGCGTGCGATCTGGATCCGGTTCTCTCGATCGCACGCAAATACAAGCTGAAGGTAATTGAAGATTGCGCGCAGAGCGTAGGGGCCAGCTATAAGGGGCGCCCGTTAGGCTCATTCGGGGACATTGGTATTTACAGTCTTCAACTGAATAAAACTATCACCGCAGGCGAAGGCGGCGCGGTGGTCAGCAGTGACCCGGTGATTTTCGAACGCGCCGTTCGTTTTCACGACGTCGGCATGTTTCGCACGGGACATGAGAAGTGGACAGGCGAGCAGCGCCTCAGTCCCTTTGTGGGCACGAATTTCCGCATGAACGAATTCAGCGGAGGAGTTCTGCTTGCCCAACTGCGCAAGCTGGATCGAATTATTGGAGACGTACGCGGCAATGCCCAGAGGGTGTATGAGGGGATCAAGGATCTTCCCGGCCTGCAGCTCCGGCGCCTGCCTGATCCGCAGGGCGAACTCGGGACCGGCATCTACATGGACTTCAAAACGAAAGAGCGTCGGGACCGGTTCATGGCGGGTATGAAGGCCGAAGGAGTGCCCGCCAGCCCGGCCGCAGGCTCGGCGATTCTGCCCATTCAACCGTACATTGAGAAGAAGGTCACGGTGCATCCCGCGTGGCCATCCTTTACTTCCGCGCGCGGCCGGGCCATTCGATATGGGGGGAATCCTGCCCGCGGACGATCGACATCCTCAACCGCTTCGCAGGCGTGCTGATGGATCCGAAGTTCACGCGGCGCGATACGGATGACATCACCGCCGCGATACGGAAAGTTTACGTGCGGACCGCTTAGGCGATCTGCTGCTGCGTCATGCAGTGTAGTGTGCCCAGACCCAGGACCAAGTCTACCGCATGAATGCCGACGATTTGATGCTTCGGGAATACCTTGGAGAGCGTGTTGAGCGCGATGCGGTCGTTCGGATCATTGAAGGCCGGCATCAGCACAAGCCCGTTCGCAATGTAGAAATTCGCGTATGACGCGGGCAGCCGTTGCCCGGCGAAATAGAGCGGTTCAGGCATCGGCAGCGGCACTACTTTCAAATCCTTCCTGCGCTTCAACAGCGTCAGGTTTTCCTGCGTTGTTTCGTAGTTCGTTTCGCCCTTTTCCCGCTCTACGGCCAGCAGCACCGTCGCAGCATCGGCAAAGCGGGCCAGGTCATCCACGTGGCCGTGCGTGTCATCACCGGCTATGCCGTTCTTCAGCCAAATTGTATTCGTGACGCCGAGGTATTCGCGGAATATCGACTCCAGTTGCTCCCGCGAAAGCCCCGGGTTGCGCGCCTGGATGGGGCTCAGCAGGCACTCCTCGGTCGTCAGCATCGATCCGGCGCCATTGACATCGATACTGCCGCCCTCCAGCACGATTCTGCGGCCCTCCAGCACGGGGTCTACAATCGAGAGTTTGTACTTGCGCGCAATTTTGGCGGGAACAGCATCGTCTGTTTTCCAGTTGGCGTATTTGGCCCAACCGTTAAAGCGCCAATTCAAAAGAGTGATAGCACCGCCGGAATCTTTGACAAAGGTCGGGCAGTAATCGCGAGTCCAGCTCCGGTTCGTCGGACAGACAAAGAAGTCTACGGCATTTAAATCCGCGCCTGCGGTGCGCAACATCTTCGTGACTTTAGACTGCGCGTCGCGATCTTCTATCAGGATGTGGACGCGCTCCACGCTGCCGAGCCGGCGCACGATCTCGCAGTAGACCCACGGTACGGGTGCGAATTTTCCAGGCCAATCACTCTTTTCATGCGGCCATGCGATCCACGTGCCCTCGTGGAGTTCCCATTCCGCAGGCATCCTGTAGGCCATCAGGCAAGCCACCGGTTGGTGATGCCGCCATACGCATCGATGCGGCGATCGCGGAAGAAGGGCCAATTTCGACGGACCTCTTCCATACGCTTCGGATCGCACTCGACCACCAGGATTTCTTCTTTGTCCACGGAGGCCTGCGCGATCACCTGACCAAATGGGTCGGCCACAAAGGAAGAGCCCCAGAACTCGAGGCCGGAATCCGGTGTGCCTTCGAAACCGACGCGATTCACGGCAGCCACATAAATTCCGTTCGCGATGGCATGCGCTTTTTGTATCGTCTGCCAGGCGTTCAATTGCGCTTCGCCATACTGCGCCTTCTCATGCGGATGCCAGCCGATGGCAGTGGGATAAAAGAGAACGTGCGCTCCCTGTAAGCTCGTCAGGCGCGCTCCTTCCGGATACCATTGGTCCCAGCAGACGAGCGTGCCTATGCGTCCGTACTTGGTATCGAAGTTGAGAAAACCGGTATCGCCGGGGGTGAAGTAGAACTTCTCGTAGTACAGAGGGTCATCCGGGATGTGCATCTTGCGATAAATGCCGAGCAAAGTGCCGTCCGCATCCAGAATCGCTGCGGTGTTGTGATAGAGGCCAGTGCCGCGCTTTTCAAAAAGCGATGCGATCACGGCCACGTGATGCTCCCTCGCCACTTTTGAAATCGCTTCGGTGGAAGGACCGGGAACGCACTCTGCCAGGTCGAACAGATCCGCATTCTCTTCGCGGCAAAAGTACTGAGAGCGAAATAACTCCTGCAGGCAGACGATCTGCGCGCCCTGCTCCGCTGCCTCCTTGATCTTGACTAGTGCCTTTTCCAGGTTCTCACCGGGATCGGTGGAGCACGACATCTGCACCAGTCCGATGCGGAACTTCTGATCTTGCGTCGACGCCATAACTTCCATTATCCGGCGGAGCCTCGATATGATTGAGAACCATGATCAGGCGGGCGTTCCTATCCAGCTTTCTCGTCTCGCTATGTCTGCTTGGAGCGGGGGTTCCGGCACCCAAGGAGCATTTCGGCTTCGCTCCCGGTGACGATTACAAGCTGGCCGACTACACCGAGATTAGCGGGTACTACAAGAAACTGGCTGGGGCCACAGATCGCATGAAGCTGATGGAATTTGGCACCACGTCGGAAGGCAAGCCAATGTACCTCGCCATCTTCTCTTCGCCCGAGAATCTGAAGAAGCTAGACACTTATCGCGAGATCAACCGCCGCCTCGCGCTTGGACTTGCGAGCGGGGAGGAAGCACGGCGGCTTGCGGAACAAGGAAGGGCCATCGTGTGGATCGATTCCGGCCTGCACGCGAACGAGGTGGCGCCCGCGCAGCATTCTCCCGAACTGGCGTATCGGATGATCACGCGGGATGACGAAGAGACGCGGCGCGTTCGGGATCGCGTGATCCTGCTGCAAGTACCGGTAATCAATCCCGATGGCCTGGACCACATCGTGCATTGGTATCGAAAGAACGTAGGCACTCCGTATGAACTCGCGCCACTGCCGTGGCTGTATCAGAAGTACGCAGGCCATGACAATAACCGGGACTGGTACATGCTGAATTTGCCCGAGACACGCAACGTGAGCCGGCTGCTGTTCCAGGAGTGGTTCCCGCAAATCGTCTACAACCAGCATCAGGCACCAGCCTTCCCGGCGCGCATCTTCGTTCCGCCGTACGCCGAGCCGCTAAACCCCAACATTCCGGCGGCAGTAATGGAAGGAATCAATCTGATTGGCGCAGCGATGAAGGAGCGCTTCGCACGCGAGGATAAGCCCGGAATCCTCTCCTACTATGGCTTTGACGCGTGGTGGAACGGCGGCCTGCGCTCCGTGCCTGCGTTCCACAATATGCACGGCATTCTGACGGAAACGGCGCTGTATGGCTACGCGACTCCGAAGACTTACACGGAAAAGGATCTGCCGGAGCGCTTTCCTAACGGGACGCTCACAAAGGAGCCGAGCGTGTTTTATGAGCGGCCGTGGCTCGGGGGCAAGTGGAACGTGCGGAGCGCAATCGAGTACATGCTGACGGCCGACTTCGCCATTCTCGATCTCGCCTCAACGCGAAGCGCCGCATTTCTGCACAAATCGTGGGAGATCGCTGCTGCAAACATCGAATCGGGTAAGAAGGGCAAGCCTTATGCGTACGTGCTTCCCATGAACCAGTGGGACACCTTCAGTACGAATGAAATGCTGCGGCGCCTGCGGATGAGCGGTGTAGAGATCCGTCGAGCCCGCGCGGACTTCTCTGCGAATGGGAAGACATTCGCGAAGGACACCTACGTGATTCCGGCGGCGCAGGCGTTCCGTGCATACCTGGTGGACCTGCTGGAGCCGCAGAAATATCCCGACACGCGCAAGCGTCCCTATGACGTCGCGGGCTGGACGCTGAGTATGCAAATGAATGCGCAGGCCGTGCGCATCGACGAGCCATTTGAGGCCGATCTCGAACCCGTGCTGCGGATCCCGCAGCAAGACGCATCGTATGATCATCGGGACAACTCCTCGTTTCTGGCAACGGCCGACATGCTGCGGAGGAACGGGAAGGTGCGCTGGGCGAAGGACGGCAAAATCCTGCTGCAGGGTGAGGCCGGTTTCGATGATGCCGCTTATGAACTGCACAGACCGCGGGTCGGGCTCTATGAGCCATGGACAGCGAACATCGACACCGGCTGGACACAGTTCGTTCTGGATACGTTTCGCATTCCACATGTTGAACTGCATAATGAGGACGTGCAGAATGGCGGGCTCCGCTCGCGGTTCGACATCATTATTCTCGCTTCGCAGCCGGTGAGTTCCATCCTGCACGGTTTCCGTCAAGGTGAGCGTACGGGTGGCCGTCAAGGCCGCGGGGAAGAAGTGGCATTACAGAGGCCGGAATACACCGGCGGCATCGGTGTAGCAGGCTTGACGGCACTACAGAATTTCGTGCTGGATGGCGGGACGCTGATCACGTTCGACACTGCAAATGATCTACCGGCGCAGTTCTTTCCAGTGCCGGTGCGGGGACTGGCGGCGAGCAGCGAAGACAGCGGCGGATTCTACAGCCCCGGCTCGATTCTGCGAGTGAATGTTGACAACACAAATCCGATCGCCTTCGGTATGCCCTCAGATGCTTACGTCTTTTCCAGCGGCGGCCAGGCTTATGACATCACATTGCTTCCCGAATACAATCGGGGAAACCATCAAGTGCGCAGCATAGCGACCTACGCCAGGACAAACCTGCTGGCCAGCGGCTGGATCTCCGGCGAGCGGCTTGTAGCAGGCAAGAGCGTTCTGGTGGAGGCGAATTACGGCAAAGGGCGTGTGATTCTCTACGGTTTCCGGCCGCAGTTCCGCGGCCAGACCTATGGAACGTTCAAGCTGCTGCTGAATGCCATCTACCTGGCGTCCGCGGAGAAAGTCAACGCGCGAAACTGAATCGGAAACCTGTCGTCAGGAGTACGTCGTTCTTACTGGTTCCCTCGATGGGGTTGCTGAGATAGCGGTTACTGACGCTGGTTTGCCAGCCGATCCACTTGTTAATGGCTGTGACTGCCGAAGAGTCCAACGTCACGCGAAACTCGCCCCGTTGAGTCAGGTTCGGAAACACAGTGAGCTTTTCCTTGAGAGCGGTATTCTTCGTCAGCTTGTAAGCCCACTCCTCGCCCCCGAGGGCCTCGGCGGAAGTTCTGTGAAGCTGCGCGAATAACTCGCGATTCATGGAACCGCCGGCGAAGAAGTCGAGCGTCGTGCGCGCATTTCGAATCGTATGGTGGCCGCCGCCGGCACCCACTACGGTACGGAGATTGAGCTTCTGAAATTGATCGTGCTCCATGTCGGACAGGACAAAGAGGAAGCTATTCGTATCCACGTTGTAGTCGTACTTAAATCCGCCGCGCACCGCATTCGCGATCGGCATGGGATTGCCCTGCGTGCCATTGCGGGCATACAACGCGCTGCCGTGCAGATTGAGTTGATCCTTGCGCGTGACGCGCGTCGCGTTCAGCGCCAGGTTGATAGTCGTCGTCTCGGTATTGCCCCGGGCAGCACTCAACCCGGTGTCGAAGGACCCTTTCCAGAGTTGCAGCCAACCCGGATCCTCCAGACGTTCCTCGCGCGTCCGTTCGTCCGGGGAAAGAATCATCTTCACGGATGCAAGCGGCTGCGTCCGCAGAGTCTCGCCATCCACGACATATCCGTCCGGCTGCGTAAAAATCCTGCCCGAGACCTTCGAGCCATCCTTCAGCAATACCGCTACATCACTGGTGGAGGAGACCGCGTCCACTTTCTCCTTGGGAATCCTCACGTCGCCCAGGACGTCAGACCGAAACTGCACGCCTCCATCGTCAATCCGGATGATGGATCCGCTGAGCCGGTCGCCATTCTTCATCGTGACCGTATCGGCATGCGCTAATCCGAATAAAAGCACGAATAGCGCCAAATGTTTCAACTGCAACAAAACCTCCGAGTGCGTTTGACCTACATGTACATACCGCCGTTCACGTCCAGGACGTGCCCGGTAATGTAGGCTGCTCCCTCACTTGCCAAAAATACGACTGCCGCCGCAATGTCCTCTGGCGTGCCCATTCGTTTCAGGGGCACCGCGTTGAGGATCTTCTGCTTTACTTCTTCCGATAAGACGGCTGTCATGTCTGTTTCGACGAACCCCGGGGCTACGGCGTTTACGGTAATGTTGCGGCTGGCCATCTCCTGCGCAAGAGCCTTTGTGACGCCGATCAGGCCGGCCTTGGAAG
Source organism: uncultured Solibacteraceae bacterium (assembly GCA_964464925.1). GTDB lineage: Bacteria > Acidobacteriota > Terriglobia > Bryobacterales > Bryobacteraceae > CAYXLI01. The sequence continues at coordinate 214,469 of CAYXLI010000007.1, forward strand.
CGCAATAGTTTGCCTGCCCGGCATTTCCCGTCTCGCCGACGACAGAGACAATATTTATGATTCGGCCCCAACGTCCCCGCATCATTCCTTGTAGAACCTGCTGCGTAGCGAAAAACGAGCCGCTGAGATTCGTGTTCAGCACGATATCCCAGTCTTCCTTTTTCATGCGTAAGGCGAGAACATCTTTCGTGATGCCCGCGTTGTTCACCAGGATCTCCACGGTACCGAACTCTTTGGCCACCCGCGCGAACGCATCTTTAATCGAGTCCGGCGAGGCAAGGTCCAAGGCGACCAGGCATACCTCGCCCCCAGCGGCGCGTATGTCCGCTGCCACCTCTTCCAGCTTCGCGATATCCCGGGCCGCCAGCGCGACACGGTGCCCTGATCGTGACAATGCCATTGCGCAAGCTCTGCCGATTCCGCGGCTAGCGCCGCTCACAAAAGCAACTCGATTGCTCATATTTGGATTTTCTGTGCCCGAAGTTCAATGATAGTAAAGAGAAGGTTCTGAACCATAACATGGCCTACAACGACCTGCGGGAGTTTATCAGGGCTCTCGACCGAGCCGGCGAGCTGAAGCGCATTCCCTTCGAAGTGGATCCCTACCTGGAAATTACTGAGTTCGCCGACCGCTCGGTAAAACAGAATGGGCCGGCTTTGTTGTTTGAGCGCCCGAAGGGGAGCCGTGTGCCGGTGCTGATCAACGCCTTTGCCAGCATGCGCAGGATGGAACTCGCCCTCGGAGTGGATTCGGTGGATTCCATTGCGCGCCGCATTACGGAATACCTGGAAATGCGCGTACCCGAGGGGCTTATCAATAAGCTGAAGATGCTGCCGAAGCTAGCTGAGGTCGGCTCGTTCTTTCCACGGATCGTGAGCGATGGCCCTTGTAAAGAAGTGATCCGGCGGGATAAGTTTTCTCTCCGCGAATTCCCGGTGCTGCACTGCTGGCCTTTGGATGGAGGCCCTTTTATCACGCTGCCGATGGTGTTCTCGAAGAACCCTGTCACCGGAAAACGGAACTGCGGCATGTACCGGATGCAGGTATATGACGACCGCACTACGGGCATGCACTGGCAGACCCACAAGCAGGGCGCAGAGCATCACCGCCGCCTGCTGGCGGAAGGAAAGAAGCGCATGAACGTCGCCGTGGCGATCGGCGCCGATCCGGCAACCATGTACTCGGCCATCCTGCCGCTGCCGCCCGATCTGGACGAAATGATGATGGCGGGATTCCTGCGCGGCAAGCCAGTAGAGATGGTGAAGTGCGAGACGTCCGATATTGAAGTGCCTGCCAACGCGGAAATCGTGCTGGAGGGCTATCTGGAACTCGGCGAATCGCGCACCGAAGGCCCGTTCGGGGACCACACAGGCTACTACTCGCTAGAAGACGACTACCCGGTCTTCCACGTTCAATGCGTCACTCACCGTAAGAATCCGATTTACGCAACCACCATCGTTGGGCCGCCTCCGATGGAGGATTTCTACATGGGCAAGGCGATCGAGCGCATCTTCCTGCCGCTGATGCGGCTGCAATTGCCGGAAGTGCGTGACATCTGCATGCCGGCCGAGGGCGTGTTCCACAACATGATTTTCGTCTCGATCAAAAAATCGTACCCGGGGCATGCGCGCAAGGTGATGCACGCGATCTGGGGACTGGGCCAGGCGATGTTCTCAAAATGCATAGTCGTGGTCGATGAGAATGTCGACGTACAGAACGTTGCCGAGGTGGCCTGGAAGGCTCTGAATAACATCGATCCGGAGCGCGATATCCAGTTCGTGATGGGGCCGGTCGATTCTCTCGACCACGCCAGCCGGCTGCCGAACTACGGATCGAAAATGGGCGTAGACGCCACGCGCAAATGGCGCGCCGAAGGATTCGATCGCCCGTGGCCGAAAGTAATCACTATGTCGCCGGAGGTAAAGAGCCGCGTGGATCAGTTATGGAAGAAAGCTGGCCTGTAATCAGAAAAATGGGGGTTACTGGGGTGCCTTGAGGGATTCGAACCCTCGGCCACCGGAACCACAATCCGGCGCTCTACCAGCTGAGCTAAAGGCACCACAAAGGCGACTCCTTTAGAATAACATACCGGTGGATTTCCGTATCGAAAACGGTAAACCGTAGCAGTATACTGCTTACAGAAGATGCTGGGTAACCGCAAGATCTGTCCCCGGTGTGGAGTGGCAGATATCCGACCATCCTATTACCACAATGCGCTTGATAAGGTTCTGCGCTTCGTTTTCATAGTGCCATACCGCTGCCGTATCTGCCGCCACAGATGGCTTCGGTTCGCATTTTGAGGGCCGTTACAGCTTGAAGAAGATTTTGCGCCGGTATAACCACACGCAGATGTAGACTTGGAACGCGACAGCCGCCGTCGCCAGCAGCACACTGGTCCAAGGGCCGAGCCAAGGCTGCGTCCACCCGAGGAATGCCTTGGCACTGGAATCGATCCATCGGTGCAAGCACTCGTGAAACAGGTAGATGAAGATCGAATTCGCACCCACCATCACAAGGAGTTCCGCCCACCGGCGGGACAGCTTTACATCGCAGATCCAGTAGAACAGGGCCAATGCCAGCAAGGTGAAACCGAGGCTGTAAATTGCGAACGACGCCGTCCAGATCTTCTTGATAATCGGAATGACCGGATCGAGTGCGAGGCCGATCACGATACAGAGGACGCCAATCAAGATTAGCGTCCGCAGCTTCTTCCGCATGGTGTCCGAGCCGAACAGCAGCGAGCCAGCCATCATTCCCGCCACCGTATTGAAAGCGGATGAAAGGCAGTTGATGGTCGCGTAAGAGCCGCTCCAGTTCTTGCCGAGAACCGTCCTGTCCAGCCACCAGCCGATGTTGGCGTCCTGCACCCATGGACCTTGTACTCCGGGCGCGCTGGCAAGCTCATAAATCGCGGTGTGCAAGGCAAGCAGGCCGAGACCGGCTCCTAGTTGGATCTTCCAATCGAAGCGGAGCAGCAGGAATGCCACCAGGTAAGTGAACGAAAGCTGCGCAAGTACGTTGATCAGATCCAGGTTGGGTTTACCAGCCTGAATCGAGCGAGCCACCAGGCCCCAGAAGATCAGCAGCGCACAGCGTTTCAATACGTGGCGGAGGCTCTCGCTCCACGTCTCGCCCGCGGCCCAACGGCGCGCAAACGAGAACGGCATGGCTACGCCCGCAATGAACATGAAGAACGGCTGGATGAGGTCCCAAGCCGTCATGCCGTGCCAATCCATGTGATGGAACTGCCAGGCGAGCCAGCCTAGATTGGGATCGTTTCGGAATGCGCCGAGACCGAGGCCCTCGCTGACCATCCAGATCATCGTCAGTCCCCGGAAGGCATCCAGTGAGAACACGCGAGCCGCGCCTGTAGATGGGCCGGCCGGTTGAATCTTACGTTCGGCTGAAGCTGCCAGCATGACGAAGCGTATTATACAGGTTTATCTACCATGGCGAATCCCGATAACATCCTCAATCTCATCGAAGCGTTCCGGCGCTCTAAGGTTCTGTTTACGGCCGAGTCGCTCGGCGTCTTTGACCGGCTCAGCGATGGAATGACTGGAGATCAATTGGCCACGGTGCTCGGCGCGAACCAGGATGCGTTGGAGCGCCTGCTGGATGCGTGCGCCGGCCTGGGTCTGCTACAGAAGCAGGACGGTCTCTATCGCAATACGCCCGAAGCTGAGCGGTTCCTTCGATCCGACTCGCCCGATACACTCAGCGGTTATGTCCGCTATTCCGATACAGTGCTGTATCCACTCTGGGCGAAGCTGAAGGACGCCGTGCTGGAGGGCAGCAATCGTTGGGAACAGGTATTCGGCGGCCGGGGCGCGCTGTTTGAACACTTCTACCGGCAGCCGGAGACGAAACGTGCATTCCTGGCGGGCATGAACGGCTTCGGACAGCTATCCTCAGCGGCAGTGGTACGCGCCTTCGACCTCAGCGGCTTCCGTCACCTGGTGGATCTGGGCGGCGCGACCGGGCACTTGGCCATTGCCGCGTGTGAGGCGTATCCGCAGCTCCGGGCGACGGTCTTCGATTTGCCTGGGGTGATCCCGATCTCTCAGGAATATATTTCGCAAAGCAAAGCCGCCGAGCGGCTCGCCACGCAGGCTGGCGATTTCTTCAATGACGAGCTTCCGCAGGGCGATCTCTACTGCCTCGGGCGCATCGTGCATGACTGGAGCGAAGACAATATCATTCTGTTGCTGAACAGGATATACGCGGCCCTGCCGGAAGAAGGGGCGCTCCTGATCGCGGAGAAGATTCTGGATGAGGACCATCTTGGACCGGTTAACGCACAACTACAGTCGCTGAACATGCTGGCGTGCACGGATGGAAAAGAGCGTAGTTTGAGCGAGTACAGGGCGCTGCTGCATAATAGTGGTTTCACACATATAGAAGGGCGGCGCACCGGAACATTGGTGGACGCGATTCTCGCGTACAAGCGTTCGGCCCCTTAGAGGAACCGATGGATTTTGTTTTATCTTTTCTGGCAGTGCTGCTTGGCGCGTCAATTGCGAATGTGATCGATGAGATGTTTGAGTTTACGCCGAAACTGTCGGCATGGCTCAATTCGTTTCTGAACGAATCCTAAGCAGCACCATTTAGCGTGGAAGTGAGATGCCCCGCATTCCTGGAAAACATTTCTTACACAACCTGGTTTCCGGGCGGACGCTTCTCTACCAGCTTGTGGTGCGGGACTTCCGCCAGCGATTCGTAGGGTCGGCTATGGGTTGGATCTGGGGTTTGATCCATCCTTTGGTGCTGCTGGCTAGTTGGACGTTCGTGTTTCAGTACTGCATGAAACAGACGCTCCCGCCAGGCGAGGTCACGACAAACTACCCTATCTTCCTGTTCTGCGGATTTCTGCCATGGCTCTTGTTTCAGGACACGGTCATGCGCAGTTCGCAGAGCCTGCTGGAGCACGCGAACCTGATCACGAAGACGGTGTTCCCATCTGAAATTGTGCCCGTTTCGATTTTTCTGTCGTCACTGATGAGCCATCTGCTCGCTCTGGCAATGGTGCTGGTGATCATCGCGATATGGGGAGGAGGCATCAGCGGCATGGCATTCCTGTTGCCGGTGTACATCCTGCCGCTAGGACTGTTCGCCGTCGGGATCGGGTGGATTGTCGCAAGCCTCCAGGTTTACCTTCGCGACACCGCCCAGATCTTGAGCGTGGTGATGACGTTCTGGTTTTGGATGACTCCCATCTTTATCAGCGAGCAGATCATCCCGGAGAGATTTCGCTTTCTAATGCGCATTAACCCGCTCGCTTTTCTGGTGAAGGCATACCGCGAACGGCTTCTGTCGTATCGCGAGCCCTCGCTGCATGAGTTTGCCGTACTCGCCGCCTATTCGTGCGCTGCCTTTGTTCTGGGCGGCCTGTTCTTCCGCCATCTGAAGCGCGGCTTTGCCGACGTCCTATAAAAAGAGAGAACCCGTGAATCTGAATCGTAGACAATTCGTGTTCGGCGCCGCCGCGGCCGCACTGCCAGCCTATGCCGCCAAAAAGCCTGCGGCGCCGCCGCCCAATATTGTGCTGGTCGTGGCGGACGATCTTGCCTCGTGGATGCTGGGATGCTACGGGAACAAAGAGATCAAGACTCCGAACATCGACACGCTGGCACGCAGCGGCATGCGGTTCATCAACAGCTTTGTCTGCACTCCCATCTGTTCGGCAAGCCGCGCTACGCTGTTCACCGGCCGGATTCCACGGCAGACCGGCGTCTACGACTACCTTGACGAGCACCCGATCGAAAATCCGCCGCAAGGTCAGAAAGAGGTACCTGCTTCCTTCGCAAACGAGACGATGGTATCGGATATTCTTGCCAGGTCCGGATACAACTGTGGCTACGTGGGCAAGTGGCACCTGGGCAACGATGAGCATCCAGGACACGGCTTCACCTGGAGTTACACGATGCGCGGCGGGTCGGGTCCGTATCAGAATCCGACCATGTACCTGAACGGTAAGCCCATAAACGAGCAGGGCTACTCGACAGAATTAATGACGCGCCGGGCCATCGAGTTCATCGACGCGCAGAGCACGTCCAAGCCGTTCTTTCTGACCGTCGGATATCAGAACCCGCACACCCCCTACAACGGGCATCCGCAGAAGTATTACGACATGTACGCGAACACAAAGTTCGAGACGGCCGGCTACGAAGCGGCCGCAGCGAACGCGCTTCGCGAGAAGAACATGCTGAAGGACATCGTCGGCAATCTGCGCAAGTGCGCGGCATCCACAACCGCCCTGGACGACCAGATTCCCGTGCTGCTGCGGCGCCTGCAGGAGCGCGGCTTTCGGGACAACACGCTGTTCATTTTCACGGGAGACAACGGCTATCTTCTAGGCCGGCATGGGCTGTGGAGCAAGGGACTGGCGTCTAACCCGATCAACATGTACGAAGAGGTGATGCAGGTCCCGATGCTGTGGCACTGGCCAGGCCGGATTCCGGCTGAATCGGCGGTGCCCGACCTGGTCAGCTACTACGATTTTCTGCCCTCTATTTGTGACCTGGTAGACGCGAGCGTCCCAGACCGGAAGCTATGCGGCCGGAGCTATCTGCCGTTGGCCTTCAGGCAGAAATTGCCGAAGAAGCAGCCGTGGCCAACAACGGTTTTCGGGGAATTCCGGAACACATTCATGGCCAGAGACCGGCGCTACAAGATTGTGGTCCGCGACGGCTCTGCGGCGCCGAACGAGATGTACGATGTGATCGCAGATCCCCGCGAGAAGGTGAACCAGTACAATAATCCGCAGTTCATTACGGTAAGGGACCGGCTCCTGGCGGAACTGCAGGCGTGGAAGAGCCGGTCGGCATAGCTTACAGACGCCTGATTTTCATTTCTTTGTACTCAATCCACCGATTGTTCTGGTGGGCTTGCAGCATGATGGGTCCTGGAGTCATCCGCTCCACTTCGCGATAGTCGACCACAGTCTCGCCATTGATGCGAACGAGACAATCGCGTTCTTTCACGAAAAGTTGGAACAGGTACCACTGCTCCGGCTCGATGCGCGGATAGATCGCGCGCTTGTAGTGATAGAGCGAGCCGGTGGGATACACCGCTCCTTCGACATCATGGAGTTGGATCTCATGATGCTTCCAGGTATTCGTTCCTTCGGCGCGAAAGATGATGCCGCCATTGTGAAACTTACTGCCGCGGATGTAGGTCTGGAACGCGAAATCCCGATAGTTCTCTTTCGTTGCGAGATAGCCGATATTGTCTGCTCGCAAGACTGACCCGAGCGGCTCCCATTTTGCGTTCCCGTCCGCCACGGTCCACTTGTTCATGTCATCCGGGCCACTATACAGAATGTCCCAGGTGACCTTTGAGGGCAATCCCTGGATTTTCAGGTTGCGGAAGCGGAGTGGATACGACAGGGACTCTATGCCTATGTAGCCCGATCGCAGGCGGTACCGCAGTTCAGGAACGCTTTCCACATCCAGCTTTTGTACTTGCTCGCCATTGATCCAGACCTCCAGAGAGGGCCAATCCATACGCACACGCAGCGTGTTCCACTCGCCCTTGTTCTTCACGTTCACCTTCGATGGGGCAATCAATGGGAACACAGCGCCTACGGATTCCGGCCTGGGCCGCTCATCCTGTTGATGGAAGAGGTTGATCTTAAAGCCGCACCAGGTGTTCCGGCCATGCTCTGGAGCGTGAAAATAGATACCGGAGTTCGCCCAACCTTTCACGAAAAAATCGCATTCGAAATCGAAATTTTCGAATTGTTTTTCGCTACGAAGCCAAGTGGGAAAGTTCGAGCCTTCATGAATGACGATGGCTCCATCTTGCACATAGAAAGCACTTTCCGGCCCGTCCTGAATGGACCAGCCGGAAAGCGTTTTTCCGTCGAAGAGAGAAGACTTTGAAGGAGTCGGCGCCGCAGCAAGAGCGGCGGCCATAGGAAGAGTTGAGAAAGTGCGGCGAGTCATGGCTCAGCCGCTATTTTATGCCAGCGTCATGCCAAGCCGGGTGCGGCGCCCGCAATCTGGATACGTAATGACTCCACGCAACCGAGCACCGGTCGCGCGTCTACGTTACTGAGCCCGATGGTATGCAGGAGGAGGCGGAGATGAATCCTCAAGAGCGCGAGAGTAAACGTGATCCGCTGCCGGAAAAGATTGGAGGCGAGATCAGGGCGCTCTTCAGTCGCATAAACCAAGAGCATCTTCCCTGCCAAGTGCAAACGCTGGAAATCGGCGGTGAGACTTCGCAGGTACGCGCGGAAGATGCGACGGCGTTCGCGCCGCAGCTTTCGGATAGTAGACATGTTTTGTCCCGCCTGTACCGCAAGGAAGTCATAATCATCGTGAGCAAGCAACCGCAGCATGGGGCGATACTTGTCGATCGAGAATTCATCCAACCAGTCCGGATCGCAAGCAGTAACCGCGTGCGGAGTAACCAGCCGGCGCAGCAGCAAAAGAACTCCGAGCGTCAATACCGACATCGTGCCGAGCATCGCAATCAAGTTCACGCAGGTTCCTCCTCAGTTCTATTAACTATAGACGACAAATGTACTACGTTGCAAACATTTTTTGGAAAATTGGGAATCGATATGGCCCATTCGGATTAATCCGAGGACTACTTCTTGGCGCTATTCTGTAAAGTCGTGTTAATCGAGTCCAAGTGACCTAAAAGACGGCGCTCCTGCTCTTCGGTCCATACGGGCGCGCCGGCCTTCGTCATTACCAGATCGCCCTCCGGGGTTAATCGCATGAGCCAGATCAACAGACATACAACGCCGAATGTCATGAGGGCTACGTTCAAAAGCTCAGTCGCGGAACTCCCCATGTAAATCCGGAGCAGGCGCGCGGATACCTGGATAAACAAGTAACAGGCAAACAGGGACGAGTGCAATATGACATTTCGGCTCAAGGGAACTGGGAAGTATAAGAGAAAACCCGAGATCAGCAGGACGACCAACAGAATGCTGCAGTAGAGAAACTGTTCCGTCGTGAAATAGCTCTCTAGAATCGGAGATTTACTTCCTTCGCTCGACCAGCGCACAAAGAGTGTGATCCCGCTCAACACAACAGCGGCAACGACGCTCCAAGGCAGAAGTCGCCGGCCGAGGCGGGCAATCTCTGCTCGATCTTTGAGGACCAGAGTGTACACTTCCGAGATGGCCAAAAATGCGCCCAGGATGAGCACCGGTTGCGAGGCAAAATAAAAGTACGCGTACGCGTCCGTACCATATCTAATGGCTGAACGAACTAAGCTAACAACCAACTGGAGAACAATATAGGTGGCGAAAAAGCGGTACCGGAGCAGTAATCCGTCACGCCACAGTTTCGCGGTCAGCACGGCGTATAATGCCGTTTGCACTGCCGATAGGAAATCGGTGATCTGGATACTCGTCATTTAGCGAACACCGTTGGGTCTTTCTTATCATACTATCGGCAGCATTCGGCCTTATCGTCGTGCTGACGCCAAACCTCGTCCACTTATCGTTTGGCTAGCGAAGCATCGCAGGGGTAGCAAGAGGGAAGCGGGTTGTCCTTCACGGACTTCGTCATATGAACCGCCACCGAGGCCTCGCAGGGGAAGCAGGAGGGCAGTGGATTATCCTTGGTGGTCTTTGCCACGATGCCAAACGGCACCATCAGAGTGAGAACAATGAGAGCTTTCTTAAACATGAGCATATCCTTCCAGAGTTTTAGTTTGTGTCCGCGAGGACTTCAGGAACAGGTTACGCCGGCTGATACAGCGGCCGGTGAGATCGGCTACAAGTTTTCTGCTATTGGAACTAAGGGGAAACATTTCTAAACTCTTTATTGCCACTGCCGATAAGAATCGGATGTAGTGTATGATCGATACAGGTTTTCCCTATGCCTGATGCCCGCATGAAGGGGACCCTGGAGCGAGGTGCCGTCGCGGATGTATACCGCAACAGTCTCGCCCGCATCCCCACACTGTTCGGCCGCCTGGTCTATCTGACCCGGCTTCGTTGCATTGACACCGGACGGTATGAACACGCTGGTCTCGCTCAGATCTTCGGAGAAAACGAAGCAGATAAAGCGCTGCGCAAACAGCACACCATGACATTTCAGTCGTGGTTGAACCTGTCTTCCCGGGAACAGATGGCGGACCTGCAGAGTTATCTGCAGTCACTTGGGACAAACCGCCGCACCACTCTCGATACGTGGCAGAAACTTGGGCCGTACCGGAACCTTGTGCCCGCGAGTGCGGCAGTGGAGGAAAAGTCGCTATTTGTAGCGGACGTCGAGAGCTTGCTTCGCTCGCTTACGGCCGAGGTCGGACTCGTTTGGCGGGATCCCAGCGCATAGCCATTCCAACTACCTGACCGATTATGTCGACTTCTTGCGGATAGGCGAATGCTTGCGGTGGGCTATATGACGCGGGGTGCGGCAAAGCAATGAGTTGTTCACCTTCATGGCTGCACCAGGCACATAGAAATCCGCCCCGGTGCTCCAGAAAATAAATCGGCCGCTCAAACTCGCTGCCCCAGATGCCGTTTATAATCTTGCGCTTAGTCTCGTCAATCATGACGAATGCCCCAGGTTGCAGGAGTGGATACATGAACCAGTCATCCACCCCAATGTATCCATATCGATGATTCTTCAGATCGAGGCCGTTTAGCACCATTAAGGGCAATTTGCCCCACCGTTGAATGGCACGGCTAAGGTATGTAGTCTTCTTAACATCGATGCCGGGGTCCATGGCGACCGGCATCAGAATCTCTCCATTGCCGGCTCCTTGAAATCCAATCGTATGCGTGCGGGCTATTTCGATTGAAGACGCATCACCCGGGATCTGCGCAAGGTCCACGCCGTACCACTCCAGCACCTCGGAGATATCCAGGCGATAGATGGCGCACAGGGAGTACATCTTATAGATTGAGGGGACAATTCCCTTGTTCTCAATCTCATGAAGGCGGCTGATCCCGATCTCGTACTCGCTGTTATTCCGCCGGGTAGCAATCTGTTTGCTCGCGTCTTCTACGTCGCGATACCGCAGATTCAGATCTCCCCGACGGCGTTTCAACCGTAGGCCTGGACCCTCCATGGTATGATGCTCGCCGGTACTGGAGCGGAAAGTATCTCGTAGCACCCTTTCAGGCATTTGGGTGGGTGGTAAACCGCACTCGAATTATACCGGGCTTCAGGCTGCGGGATCAACCGCCCGGGGGTAGTTTTGTTCCGAATTCAGAACAGACGTTAACGGAGTTGGTGAAATTTGAAAATTGTCGTCGGAGTATCGGGAGCAAGCGGATCGATCTACGGGTTCCGGTTGCTTCAAAAACTGCGCCAGCGGGACGGTGTCGAGGTCCATCTCATTCTTACTCGGTCAGGCGAAAAGACCGGCTTCCTCGAAATCGGAGCCAAGGCCGCCGATTGGAAATCACTCTCAGATTTTTCCTATCCCCTTGAGGACATAGGATGCCGCCTCGCCTCAGGCAGTTTCAGAACCGATGGTATGGTCATCGCTCCATGCTCCATACATTCCATGTCGGCCATTGCCGCCGGAATTAGCAACAATCTTTTGGTCCGCGCCGCCGACGTCACTCTTAAGGAACGCCGCAAACTCATTCTTATGGTGCGCGAATCTCCGTTTCATCTGGGGCATTTGCGTACAATGGTTTCGTTATCGGAAATGGGAGCCATCATCGCCCCGCCAATTCCCGGTTTCTACCATCAGCCAAAGACGATTGAGGATCTCGTGGATCATAGTGTTGACCGGGTACTGGATCTTCTGGGACTTCCGGTGCCGGAGGCTCGGCGATGGGATGGTCCGGAACCAAACAACGGCCCGGGTTAGAATCTAGGCAGTGCCCAAACAGAAACGTGTTGCTTTCCAGGGCGAACGCGGCGCGTTCAGCCAGGTAGCGATCCATCAACTTCTCGGAGAGCGTGCCGAGGTAGTCCCTTGCCAGTGGTTCGACGTCGTATTCCGGACGCTGGCCGCAGGCGACGCCGACGCCGCCGTCATTCCGATCGAGAACACGCTACATGGTTCTGTTCATGAGAATTATGATCATCTGCTGAACTTCGGGATGCCGATTGTAGGAGAGACACAGGTACGCATCTCCCACACGCTCATTGCATGCCCCGGCGTGAGCCTGAAGCAGATCAAAACAGTCTACTCGCACCCGGTCGCGCTGAACCAGTGCCAGAAATTCTTCGCCGAAAACCCGCAGTTCGAGCGGGCGACGTTCTACGACACGGCCGGCAGTGTCAAGATGATCATGCAGGAAAAACGCCAGGATGCTGCGGCGATTGCAGGAGCGATCGCAGCCGAAACGTACGGCGCCAGGATTCTCAAGCGTAATTTGGAGGACGACAAGGGGAACTTCACTCGATTCTTTCTGCTTAGGCCGCCCGGAAGCAAACCAGATCAGCCGAACGCGAAGCACTGGAAGACTTCGCTCGCCTTCACGGTGAGGAATTCACCGGGAGCGCTCTTCCGGGCACTCGCCACGCTTGCGCTCCGGGACATCAGCCTGACTAAAATCGAGTCCCGACCGCTCCGTGGAAAGCCATTCGAGTATCTCTTTTACGTGGATTTTCTAGGGAAGGCCGACGAGGAGCGGAGCCAGAAAGCGCTAGGGCATCTCGCGGAATTGGCCGACTCACTGCACGTGCTCGGAACGTATCCTCGGTGGGAACCGCCGCGCCGATGAGCGCCAAGCGTAAGCTGTGCTGAAATCTTGGGGTGCGTTGGTAAGAACGCCGCACCCCTCGTATCGACCAATCCTGCCGACTTCTCTGCCCCCTAAGTCTCTGCGCCGGACTAGCCGCGCAGCGATTTCATGAGGTTGATTCCCATATTGATATCCGCGGCGCGCTTCTCGGTGTCTTCGACGCCTTCGCGCTCTACGTTCACCGTACCCCTGTAACCTACCTGCTTCAGTTTGGCCACAAACTGTTCCATTCCGACGGCACCTTCGCCCAAAGGCTTCTCCGTCCCTAAAGCGTTCGGGGCATCCTTCGGAGGCCACTCGCCATCTTTTGCATGGACGGAAATGATGTTCGGACCAAGGACGCTGAGCGCCTGAATCGGGTCGCCGGTACCGTAAAGGATCATGTTGGCAGGATCGAAGTTGATTCCAATGTTAGGCCTGTTTACATCCTTCAGGAACTTGAGCAGCGTCTCGGCCGGCTCCTGGCCGGTCTCCAGCGCGAAGGTCTGGCCGTGCTTTCCGGCGTAGTCGCAAATCCGCCGCACCATCTCACGCACGGTCACGTAATCGGGATCGTCGTGATTCTCAGGAACGAAGCCGATATGGCAAGCAATGCTGCGCACGCCAATCGCCGCCGCGAACTCGCTTACCTCTTTCGTGCGCGCCTCTCGCTGCTCGCGGCTTGCCGGAGGAATGAACCCTACGGTCTGCTGCACCGTTGGGACATCCGTATAACTCTCTCCCTCGTAGGAGCAGAACACGGTAACGATCGGGAACTGTTCCGCCTCCATAGCGGCTTTCCAGGCCTGCGCCGCGCCCACGAGCGAAAGACCGCCGGGAATGCCCAACTGCCCGCATTCAGCCCCAAGTGCCTTTACCTCCCGAATGGTCTGCTGCGGATCGCGTCCCGCCCAGAACATGACTCCGACCGCGAGTTCTCTCAATTGCGACATAGAATCCTTTCTCCCTTGTGCTTTCTTGCTTCTGCCATCCGCTGCGTCAGGCGCACTGCATCGGCCGATTGCTGTGGCGGGCACAGTTCCGGCGTTGCGCCGGCCCGGCAGCAGTCTACAAAGTACTGCAATTCAGCTTCGAACCCGTCGCGCTCCGCGAGTGCAACCGGCCTGGCTTCTCCTGCTTTATCGTACAGAGTGGTCACATTGGAAAGAGAAGAAAAGTCCATCGTGCCATCCTGCATGACGACCGTGTATTCCATCGAGAAAGGATATGCCTGCGTGTGGTGCCAGCCGCCCGTGATTACGACCGAGGGAATGGAGTTGTAATGCAGTGTGGCCGTAATTGTATCGATGCCGCCACTCAGATCCTCATAGCCAGTTGCGCACACGGCTTCGGGCATCCCGAACAGGTGAATGCACATGTCGGCGTCGTGGATCAACAGATCAAATATGCCGCCTCCGCTTTTCGCCGCATCGGCAAGCCAGCCACTCCACGCAGGAGCCGCACAACGCCGCCGGAACACTGCCGATCGAACTTCGCCCAGCTGCCCTCTTGACACCGATTCGTGCAGCGCCTTGTAAGCAGGGAAAAACCGGAGTACCTGGGCCGCCATCAGCGTTCGCCCGGACTTCTCCGCTTCCTTGACGATCTGGTCTGCAATCTCGCCAGAAAGTGCCATGGGCTTTTCCACAAGGACGTGTTTGCCCGCGCGCAAGGCATCCATCGCGACAGAAGAGTGCAAATGTGTCGGCAGGCATATGTCGACCGCTTCCACATACGGATCGGCGAGCACATCCGCCACGGCCCTGTACTTTTTCACGTTTGAGAAGTCGAAGCGCTCTCCTTTCGTGCCGAGATTTCCTTCGATGCTGCTTAGGTCGCCGGAGAGCTTCTTTTCGTCCGTGCTGCAAACGGCAGCCAATTCCGCACGTTCCACCTTTTGCAGAGCTTTGATGTGCGTGCTACCCATGAAACCCAGTCCAATTACAGCGATGCGCATAAGAAAGGGTTATCGTAACAGACCAGCCGCGGCAATCCGCCACGTTCCTAGCGATATACTGGCCAGCGTGTGGCGAGGGACCCTTATTCTGTTTTTGGTCGAGGCCCTCCTATTCGCGCAACCCGCTGCCGATACCCTGTTTGAGAAAGCGCGCGCCCTTCAGATGGCAGGGCGGCTGGACGAGGCGGAATCCTCCTATCGCGAGTATCTAAAGAAATACAGAGCCCGGCCGGAAGTGCTGGCCAACCTGGGAGCACTGCTTGCGCGGCGCGAGAGTTATCCGGAAGCCATTCGTCTTTACCAACAGGCGCTGCAAGCCGATCCTTCGCTGTACCAGCTTCATCTGAACATCGGCCTCGCCTATCTGAAGCAGGCGCAAGCGGCTCGCGCCATTACCGAGTTCGATCTGTTCCTGAAGTCTCAGCCGGAAAACGCGCAGGCAAGACAACTGCGGGCACTCGCTCTTCTCGAGACGGAACGGTACCCTGAAGCGGAGCGGCAATATCGAGCGCTCCTGCCCAGTCAGGATCTGACAGTCAGCCTCGGGCTGGCCACGGCACTCGTCCGTCAGAATAAAGCCGCCGAAGCGCGAGAGATCCTGGAGCCTGTGCTGGCGCGTGGCGATTCGGCCGAGGTGCAACTCGCCTTCGGGCAGATCCTACTTCAGGAAGGTCGAATCGATGAAGCGCTCGATACGCTGCGCCGGGCTCAGCAGTTGAACCCGAATTTGCCGCAACTCCGGCTGGCGATCGGGTCCGTCTTCTGGCGCAAGAGGGAGACGGAACCTGCGCTGGCCGAATGGCGGGCAGAATACGCTGCCCAGCAGGGAAGCTTCGAGGCTGCCTACACGCTGGGCAGCGCGCTTTCGCTGAAAGCGGACTCCCAAAACGAAGGCGAAGCGCTTTTACGAAAAGCGACCGCCTTGCGGCCGAAGAACGCAAGAGCAAACTATCAATTGGCTAAACTGTTGTGGCAGAGATCGAAAAGTGCGGAGGCTCTGACATTCCTACAGCGCGCAACCGAGTCGGACCCGGCGTTCCGCGAAGCCTTCTTCCTGCAGGCGAACGTACTCGCGGCGCTCGGACGGAAGGCGGAAGCAGCGAAGTACTTCGCCCGGGTAAAGGAATTGTCAGCCAAGGAATTGGAACGGCAACAGGATTTGTTCTCCGAATCGCATTAGTCTCGTGCTGCGCGTGGGCCGCGGGCACGCAGGATTGCGCGCCTTGCCATCAACAGCGCGTCATCAATCAGGGAAAAACGGCCCATGCTTTAGCGCTGCGTCCCTGGACCGGTGAACACTTCACTGGCCGAACCATTCGTGAGAAGGGCGGCACGGAATACACATACTCGGCGGAGGGGGTCACAATTTCCCGCGGTGCAGATTTTGCGTCTTCGCCCATACGCTGGATGTTCGGCGCTGGTATACAGGCTGTGACTCCGGTTATCGAGAGAGATGGCAACTGGGTGGAGCATAGGGTTTCCTGGTACAGACAAGGCGACCGCCTGAGCCTGAGCCCGGGCCACGATGCTGCACCGAGGCTCGATCTTACCGATTCGATCGGCATCGTGCAGACAGGGCGCAACGCAGCGCGATGCTTCGGCTGCCATACCACGTCAGGCACTCCCGGCGTATATTGCCAGAACTGCCACGGCGACGGCGCCGCGCATCGGGCCTCTCCCTCAGCCACCAACATTCAACGGGACCGTTCCGTTCAATTGTGCGCACGCTGCCACCGGTCTCCAGACACCGTCTTCACATCAGCCGCCCCGGAATTGGAGGACGAAAGGAGCACTCGATTCGCTCCGGTGGGTCTGATGGCCAGCCGCTGCTTCAAGGAAGGAAAGGGACTCACCTGCATTAGCTGCCACGACCCGCATGGCGAGCCTCGCAAAACCAGCATCGACACAGTCTGCGGAGCCTGCCATTTGACACAGAAGAATCTCAGCAAATGCCCGCGTACACCCGGATGTGCCAGTTGTCATATGCAATCGGCAACGCCAATCGCGAACCTACGTTTCACGGATCACCGAATTCGAATCTATCCTTGAGACTCAGCGCAATTGGATCCGCTGCCCAGTCTTCAGATTTTTGAGCGTTCGCTTCGTACCATCCGGCAGGCGCACGTTCGCGCTCACTACCGCATCGGCGCCGGTCCCGAAGTGCAGCACGCGTCCGGGCGCGGAATAAAAACTCGCCTGGCTCAGCACTTCCTGCGCGAAGGTGCGGCCGGATGCGAGGGTGACCGAAACCCTCGTATGAACCGGGGCTTCGAACTCAATCCAGTGATTCGTGCCAGGCGTGTCGTTGCGCAGTACGGTCAGTGCCTCGTTGCGGTTCCAGATGATCAGATCGAGATCTCCATCGTTGTCGATATCAACAGCAAGAGATCCTCGGCTGGAGTGGCGCGCGTCCAGCGCTTCCCCGCCCAGCGAACCCGGAATCCGCTCGAACTTGCCGTTCCCTAGATTCCGGAACAGGACCGGGGGCGTCTCGTAGTCCGCCATCTCAGGGTAGACATGTCCCGTGGCAAAAAAAATATCCGGCCACCCATCGTTATCGAAGTCGGCGATCGACGCACCCCAGCCGACATAGCGAGTTTCGACTGCAAGCCCCGCTCCAACGGTTACGTCCGTAAACTGCCCCGCGCCGTCATTCCGGTATAAGACCGGGATATCGTCCGCAAAATGCGTTTTGAAGATGTCGAGACGTCCATCTCCGTTGTAATCGGCCACCGCGATTCCCATGCCGGCCTGTTCGCGGCCATCCTCGTTCACGGCGATGCCGCGCTCCAGCGCCTCCTCCGTGAATGTGCCATCGTGGTGATTCCGGAAATACAGGCTCGGGCTGGAGTCGGACGCGATGTAAATATCCGGCCACCCGTCGTCATCAAAGTCCGCAGCGACAGCGGTCATGGCGTATGTGCGTTGCGCTTTCAGAATTCCCGCCTCGGCGCTGACGTCGGTGAAATGTCCTTGATCGTTGCGGAACAAATAGACGCGCCCGGGCGGCAAACCGCGCGGACCGCACGCGACAGCCATGCCTTTCCACGTGCAGTTGAAATTTGCTCCGGGCTTCGGTGTCTTGCGCGGATCGAACTGCAAATAGGTGTTGATCAGAAGGTCGAGGTCTCCGTCGTGGTCATAATCCACAAACGTCGCGCCGGCACTCCACAACTTTTCGTTGGAAAAAAGACCAGCCTCCGCGGTCACGTCCGTGAACGTGCCGTTGCCGTTGTTGCGGTAGAGAATGTTGCGTCCCCACTGGGTCACGAAAAGGTCGTCGAAGCCGTCCCCGTTGTAATCGCCCACCGCGACTCCCATGCCCCACCCGCTGCTGTCGACACCCGCTGCCTTGCTGACATCGGTAAAGGTGCCGTCGTGGTTGTTATGGTATAGCCGGTGGTGCGCACTGGAGGGGGGGTCGGTCCAGCGAGTGCCGCCAACAACGAAGATATCCATCCAACCGTCGCGATCATAATCGATTGCGGCCAAGCCTCCGCCTGATGCTTCCACAAGGTAGTCGATATGATCCACTCCGCCGTAAATGGTGGACACACGGAAGCCGGCCTTCGCGGAAATATCGGTGAAGCGGGAGAGCCAGGGCTTACCGGAGAACTTGTTGGGAGCAGCGGGCCGGACCCCGCGCGTGGCAATGCCCTGAGGCCAGAGAGGGATCAATAAAAGCAAAAGGGCCGGCACAAGCCAGCCCTTTTGCCACGTAACGGCCCTGCGCACTGCTACATCAGAAGTAGAATTTCGCAGCAAGCTGCATGAACCTCGGGTCGCGCACGGAGTTGATCGCACCGAAGCCGTACCGGCCGCCACCGCCGCCCAGCGAGGTCGGCAGGTTGGTGATCGCACCCGTCTTCGGATCGAACTGCACCGTACGATTGAAATCGGAGAACTGCGTGTGGTTAAACGCGTTGAACGCTTCAGCGCGCAGCTGCAGCCGCATATGCTCGGTGAAGTTGATGTTCTTGAACAGCGAGATGTCCCAGTTGTTGATACCGGGACGGCGCACTACATAACGAGCCGACTCGATACCAGCCGAGCCGACGCTCGGTGCCTTGAACACGCTTGTATCCACCCAGGCGTCGATCTGCTTCTTCGCTCCCGGATCGCCAGTGAGGACGACTCGCGGCGCGACGCTTTCGGACCCTGTGTAAACACGATTCAACTCACCACCGATGCCGGTGAACGCGACACTGATGTTGCCCGGGAACCCGCCTTGGAAGGTCGTGATTCCTGAGAGCTGCCAGCCGTTTGCGATCACCCGGCCGAACTTGTTGTCCAGGAAGTTGCCGCCGCGGGCCGCCTTCGGCAGGTCGTAGACGTAGTTCAGCACCAGCATGTGCGGCACGTCGTAATCAAGGTAGCCGTAGTTCGCCTTCTTGTAATTGAAAGGATGCAAGTCATCCTGATCGCCGTTCGCAATACCCAACGCCTTGGACCAGGTGTAGGCGGCACCGAATTGCAGGCCGTTGCGGAAGTTGCGCGTGAGATTCACTTGGAGCGAGTTGTAATTCGACACGGCTCCGAAGAAATTCACTACCGCATTGCCATAGCCCAGGTAGGGACGATAGAGCAAAGCGTTCTTGGTCGTGCGCCCGTCGAACGTGGGTTTCGCAACCGTCGGATCCTGGTTCTGCGGTAACCACGCCGACCCTAATGGAAGCGCGTTCTCATTAATGCGTCCCAGCAGGTGCCGTCCGATATTGCCCACATAGGCAACGTCCAGCAGCAGGCCGCCAGCGAGTTCGCGTTGAATGCTGACGTTGTAGCTGTACGTTGTGGGCACATGTCCGTCGATGGCGAAGCCGCGAACGTCGGCGGGGAAGAAGGTCCCCTGCAGATTCCCGATCTGGCTCAGGTTGCCATAGTAGAAGGTCGGCCGCTGAGTGGAGGGGGGATTCGGCAGCATGTCGAATACGGGGTTGCCCTGGAAGCGGTCATACAGCACTGCACCGCCCGCGCGCAAGACCGTCTTAGGCGCAAACTGCCAGGCAATTCCGAGCCGGGGAGCATAATGGATCCCACGATCGTTAATCAATCCTTTGGGGTAACCATTCTGGCCCGCCAGCCCCATGCCGTTCGCATATAGCCCGTTGACGAATCCCTGACCGTTGTTGACGATCGAACCAACCAGCGCCGGAGGTGTCGTCGCTCCGGTCAGCGGATTGATGCCGACGCTGGCCCCATTCACAACAGCCGGTTGAACCAGCACAGCCCGCTTGGAGTTGTCGTAAAGCGCGGGATTGAACGAACTGGTCTGGAGCGCGGCGTCATACTGCGGCTGAATCCAGTAGAAGCGCATCCCGTAGTCGATGGAGAGCTTCGAGGTAGCGCGCCAGCTGTCCTGTACATACCATTCCACGTTCCAGCTGCGGTATTGACCGTTCAGCACCACGTTCGATTGCGCCAGCCTCTGGAAGTTGCCAAGCAGAGCATTGGAGAATGCCCAGTTGGTGTCGCCCGGATTCTGGGTATCGCGATCGAACCAGATATCGCCATTCACGCTGGTAAACGCCGTCTGGTCTTTCTGGCTCTTGTGGAGATAGATACCAGCCTTGAAAGTGTGGGTTCCCAGGATTTTGGCGGTGTTGTCTGTAATATCCCAGGTGTGATTGAAGTTGCGGAACGGCGTACCGTTGAAGCCGCTCGTCGGTGCGTTCGGAACTCCGCCGTAGCGCCAGTTCTGCACCAGGCCCGCCGTATCTGCCTTCGGGTACGGCATCGTGTAGCTCAGGCCGAGTTTGTCCCGCTTCCACGCATTGTCGACCGGATCGATGTTTAAAACGTTCTTCGAGGAACCGAAGATGAACTCGTTCGTGAGCGTGGGGTTGATCACCGTGGTCAGGTTGGTGATCGCGCTCCATCCCGGATTGCCGAAGTTCATCGGGCCGAGCGGGATGTTGTAGTCGGCATTCCACTGCCCATAAGCCATGTCGCGGCTGCTGACCGTGTACATGTAGCGCGAATAGAGGCGCCATTTCTCATTGATGTTGTAGTCGCCGCGGAACAGGTTCTCGCGCCGCGGAGCCTTATCGGAAACCTGAGTCTGATAGTTGAACTGGTTGTCACTTGCGTTCGGCAGCGGATAGAACTTCAAGATCTTCTGGCCGTCGGGATTGATGCGATTGGCCGGGATGATGTTGCCCGGGAAGCAGCCCGGACCGCCGGTGTTTACTCCGCACGGCAGGCCTGACAGCGGATCGCGAATGTAAACCGGCCGGCCGTCGCCTTCCCTGGTCTGGGAGAAATCACCTTCGCGCTGAGCCGCAGTCGGAACAGTCACGTTCCGCAGCGAGTTCGCCGCCAACTGATTCTGCCATTCCATGCTGACGAAGAAGAACAGCTTGTCGCGGTTTCTGTTCAGACCTGTGCCCGGAATCAGTACCGGTCCGCCGGCGTTGAAACCCGCGTAGTTATACCGGTACAAGTTGCGCGGGCGCGCCAAACCGTTCGACTGCGGCTGCTGGTTGTTCAGCCAGTTGTTCGCATTCAGTCCTTCATGGCGATGGAAGAGATATCCAGTGCCGTGAAAGTCGCGCGTGCCCGATTTCGTGATGACATTGATCTGCGCCCCGGACGAGCGGCCAAATTCCGCTGGAGGTGCGTTGGTGAGCACCTTGAATTCGGCGATCTGATCCATGTTCATGGTTGCCAGTACGCCGCCGTTCGAGCCGGTATCGATGTTCGTCACACCGTCGACGGTCAGGTTGTTCGCGTTATTGCGATTCCCGTTGACGGCCCCGCCGACGCCGCCATTCTGGACTACGCCCGGAATTGTTTTTGTGAGTTGGAGAAAGTCGCGCGTCAGCAACGCGAGGTTCACCACCTGATTTGTATTGAGTACACCCGCGCGGTCAGCACCTTCCGTACGGATCGCTTCGGCCTGTGCTTCCACTATGATTGTTTCGTTCGTGCCGCCGACCTCGAGTTCGATTTGGCCGAGATCGATGCGGTCGTTGGCGGACACGTTTACCTCTTTGCGCTCATAACGCTTGAAACCGGGTGCTTCGATCGTGATGCTATAAAGCGACGGCTTCAGAGGGTTGAAGAAGAAAACTCCGTTACTGTTCGAAGTTGCTTCGCGGATGTCGCCCTGAGCGACATCGACGAGCCTCACTTTGGCGTTCGGAATAACCCCGCCCTGTTTGTCATGTACCGTGCCCCCTACCGAGCCCGATACTTGTTGCCCCCACACCTGAGAACCTGCCAGGAGGAGAGTGGTCCCCAAAACCACTGCTCGCACTTGCGAGACA
Organism: uncultured Solibacteraceae bacterium; assembly: GCA_964464925.1. Lineage (GTDB taxonomy): Bacteria > Acidobacteriota > Terriglobia > Bryobacterales > Bryobacteraceae > CAYXLI01. The sequence continues at coordinate 236,347 of CAYXLI010000007.1, forward strand.
GCTCTATGCAAACGCTGCATTAGAAACCTCCATCGTCAGGGGTCCTGTTTGCCCCTGAAGATTGGCAAGAGCATATCAAATTCGAAACGGGTTTGTAAGCGCTAGCAAAGAAATTTGAGAAAGGAATTTGTCAGCTACAGATCTCCTCCACCAGAGCGTGGATCGCATCGGGAGGGATATAGAAATGCGGACTCACCCGCACCCAGCCCTGCCGGGGCGCGGCGATGAATCCTTTGTCCTTCAACCTGGAAACGATCAGCCGCGAGTCAACGCCCTCCTTCCGGAAGCTCACGATACCGGCTCCATTATTGGGCGTACGCGTCCCGAGCACTTCGAATCCCTTCGCCCGAACTCCTTCGTAGACCTCGTCGGCCAGCGCCTGCACCTGTGGTCCGATAACCTCCGGTCCAACTGAGTTTACAAAGTCGAGCGCAGCGCGCAGCCCGAAACATCCGATCGTGTTCAGCGTGCCGCACTCGTATCGGCCCGCATCGGGACGCAGAGTCATATCCCGGGATGAGTAGTCGTTGTAACCGGCTACGTTCGTCCACCCGAACTCCACCGGCTTGATCTCATCCTGCAAGTCCCGCCGCACATAGAGGATGCCGCAGCCTTCCGGACCGAGCAGCCATTTATGCCCGTCGGCGGAAAGCGCGTCTATCCTGGCTGTCCGCACATCCACGGGAAACGCGCCCAAGCCCTGAATCGCATCCACGAAGAAGAAGCACCCGTGGCGGTGGCAAATTTCTCCAATTGCGTTCAAGTCCGCCCGGAACCCACTCAGGTATTGCACATAGCTGATGGCTAGCAGCCGCGCACCCTTCGTAGCCCGGTCAATCGCCTCCAAGGATGCCGTACAGGAAAGCCAGACAACCTCAATTCCGCGTCCTTCTAACTGCTTCCAGACGTAATAGTTGGCAGGAAATTCCTCATGAAATGCTACAACCTTATCTCCTGCCCTCCAATCGATCCCCATGGCCACGGTTGCGATGCCTTCGGAAGTGTTCTTCACGATCGCAATCTCGCTCCGATCGGAGTGGATCAGTGTTGCCGCTGCGTCCCGGACGCCCTCGTAGGCATCCAACCACTGGCTATAGTGCAGGGACCCATAGAGACAAGCATCGTCAGCCAGGTTTTTCATCGCATCGGCCGCCGCTCTACAAAGCGGGGCAACGCCGGCATGATTCAGATAAACAAGCTGATCGAGGACGGGAAACTGATCCCGGTATTGCGTGCTTAAGATTTCGTAACGCATCTTCCCGACTATACGTTAAACAGTTAGGCCCCCGCCTGTCAGATCTTTGGGTCTATACTGAAGTTGGCAGCACTACTGGCACTTAGGAGTTCTGGATGAAACGCCTCATCGCCGCCCACATGGGTCTGCTGGCAATGCTCTTTACGCTAGCCCCGGCACCCATCCTCGCCAAAGACAAGAAGAAAGACCCCGAAGAGATCGGCAACCGGAATGTCGACAAAGGCGTTAACTTCTATTCGCTGGAGAAAGAAATCGCGCTCGGCAAGCAGGTTGCGCAGGAAGTGGAGCGCGCTGCCCGCATCATTGATGACCCCGTCATCGCGGAGTACGTAAATCGCGTAGGACAGAATCTTGTTCGCAACTCGGACGTGAAAGTGCCGGTTACGATCAAGGTGCTGGACAGCGAGGATATCAACGCGATGGCACTGCCCGGCGGTTTCTTTTACGTGAACTCGGGCCTCATCCTGCGCGCCGAATCGGAATCCGAACTCGCCGGCGTGATGGCTCACGAGATTGCCCACATCGCAGCCCGGCATGGTACGCGTCAGGCCACACGTGGACAACTGGTAAACTTCGCGACCATTCCGCTGATCTTCATGGGCGGCTGGACTGGTTACGGCATCCGCCAGGCGACCAGTATCCTGGTTCCGCTCGGCTTCCTATCCTTCTCCCGCGGCTTCGAGTCGGAAGCAGACATGCTCGGCCTGCAGTATCTCTATAAAGCAGGTTACGACCCGACCGCATTTGTCGACTTCTTCGAAAAAATTCAATCCGATGAGAAGAAGAAGCCCGGCACCATGGCCAAAGTATTCTCTTCGCATCCTCTGACGGACGACCGGATTAAGGTTGCGCAGAAGAACATCCAGGAAATGCTTGCCGCCAAGCCCGAGTACGTCGTAACCACTTCGGAATTCAACGACGTGAAGGCTCGCCTGAGCGCGATGCACAATCGCCGAAAGATCGATCCCAAAGACGCGAACCGTCCGCAGTTGAAGAAGGGCCCCGGTGGCACGGTACCGGTGGATGGCGACCAGAAGGGCAAAGAAAAGACCGACGAAGACGAACGCCCAACCCTGAAGCGCCGCCCTGCGTAAACGACTTCCTGCAAACGCACTGAATTACGGAAACGGCGGGTGTCCGATAACGGACATTCGCGGTTTCATTTGATCAATCCCAGCCGCCTTCGGGTATACTCGCCTTATTTCAACGGAGGTCGCTTCATGATCAAATCACTAGTGCTGTGTGGTCTCGTCGTCGCAATGAGCACGGCGCAGGCTGCCACAATCTCCGCCTCCGCTGTCCTTTCGGGCAGCAGTGAGAATCCCCCAACCGGTTCGCCAGGCACGGGCTTCGCTTCCGTGATCTACGATTCGACAGCCCACACGCTCTTCGTCGATGTTGTGTTCTCCGGCCTGGGATCAGGTACTACGGCTTCCCACATCCATTGCTGCGCACTGCCTTCGGCGAATGCTCCTGTCGCGACTACAGTACCCACTTTCCCCGGCTTTCCTCTGGGAGTCACCTCTGGGACGTACATCCACACGTTAGACCTGACGATGTCCTCAAGCTTCAATCCTTCCTTTGTGACGGCAAATGGCAGCGTCGCGGGCGCAGAGGCAGCCTTAGCAGCCGGGCTGGCGAACGGGAGCACCTATCTGAACATTCACACGACGCAGTTCCCTGCGGGAGAGATCCGCGGCCAACTCGTGCCCGAACCGGCCACCGGAGTCCTCATGTTCCTCGTGGCGTTCGGCTGTGCGGCCCTCCGGCGCCGAACTTAATTCGTGCGCTCCAGGATTACTGCAGTGCTGTCAAAGTCGCCACGGAGGTTCACGCTGATTCCGTGGTGCATCAGGTATGCTCCGCTCAGCTCCGCCTGCTTCTCTTGTAATTTGCCGTCGATCGATTCGACGCGATAGACCGCCTTCTCATCCAAACCGCGGAAGTGAATCGCGGGTGCCGCCGTGTTGTATTGCTGCGAATGGCGGAAAGCGAACAGGACGGCCTGCCTGCCGTCTTCGGCGACGTACTCATTGGAAGATACGTCGTTGGACCGGGGAGACATCAGGCGATACAACGTGCCCAATTCCACCGTGCCTCGTGTGCGCTTGTAGATCGTTATCATGCGGGTGGCGAGGGCAGAATCCTGCTCGGACCAGCGATTCAGATTTGCACCGATGCCAAGGGCACCCTGCATGGCCACGAGGAATCGAAACTGCAGCGGTGCGCTGCGCCGGTTCATGTTCGGAACGTCCGTCACCCAGGCGGACATAATCTTCGGCGAATAGGCTTGCGTGAAACCTTCCTGGATTCTGAGCCGGTCGAATGCCTCGGTATTGTCCGACGGCCAGACTTCGTCGACTCGTTGCAGAATGCCTAGATCCACTCGGCCTCCCCCGCCCGAGCACGATTCGATCTCCAGTTTGGGATGCTTCTGCCGCAACCGGTCCAACAATTCGTAAAGATTCCGCGTGTACTTCACCCAGAGTTCGCGTTGCTCTGCCGGCGGCACTTCCGGCCAGCCCGGTTCCGAAAAGGAACGATTCATATCCCACTTAAAGTACTTGATGTTCAAATCGCTCGCGAGCTTATCCAGGACACCGAAGAGGTATTCTTTGACATCATCCCGGGCAAGGTTGAGCACCATTTGGTTGCGCAACTCGCTGCGGGGACGCCCCGGGAAGTTCATGACCCAATCCGGATGCTTACGATAGAGATCACTATCGGCATTCACCATCTCCGGCTCGACCCAAAGGCCAAAGTCCATACCGAGCTGATTCACATGGCTGATGAGGCCGCTCAATCCTTGGGGGAATTTCTGCGGGTTCACAAACCAATCGCCCAGACCTGCACGATCGTTATTGCGCTTCCCGAACCAGCCATCATCCACTACAAACAACTCAACCCCTAGTTTTGCTGCCTTTTCAGCCAGTGCTTTCTGGCCGGGTTCGTCGACCTGAAAGGTGGTCGCTTCCCAGGAGTTGTACAGGACGGGACGCAGACGGGAAGCCTTGCCCCCCGGAAGTACCTGCTCTCGCTCGAACGCGTGCAGCAGGCGCGATGCGCCGCCCCAACCGGATTGGGAGTATCCCGCGAAAAACTCAGGGGTCTCGAGACTCTCACCTGGCTTCAAGGGATATTCGAAATCGAAGCTATTCAGGCCTCCGGCGACGCGAACCTGCCGGTATGGAGTCTGTTCTACCGTGATACGCCAGTTGCCGCTCCAGGCTAGGGCACCGAACCATACCCCGCCGTGTTCTTCTCCCACATCCCCGTGGTCTATCGCGAACCATGGATTGAAATTGTGGCTGGTGTGTCCCTTACGGCTTTCCAGGATCTTCTTGCCTTCCTGAATGGGCTCCCGGTTGATCTGTGTTTCGGCTGCCCAGCGGCCGCTCAGGTAGGTGAGATAGTATCCATCACCGGGCGGCAGGTTCCACGTCGCGGATTGCGCACTCTCGATCGTGACCGTGCCGGCCGTGCGATTTCGAATGGTCGCGCTGCGGCGAAGGATGCCGTGTTCCGGATATACCCGATAATGCAGCGTAGCCTCCACATCGTCGCGAATATCTTTCATCTCGATAGCGAGATCATTGCCCTCAATCCGGTGGGAAACATATTTCAAAACCAGGTCGCGGTCACCGTCTGAGCGAACAATCTTCAGTGCGGGCTCGTAGTACCGCGGACCGCCCCATCCCGGGTACTCCTCGTTCTCCAGCATCTGATGAGGATCAAAGGACGAGATATCGCGCCGTGCCGCCGCGACCGGCAGATCTTCCATGCGCCACAAAGGGGCTCCCCAGTAAAGATTTTGCACCGAACCGTTCTGATCGACACCTATCGCGTATGAGTTATGTCGAGTGGTCAGCATCCAAATGTGACGGCTGGAGTCGTATTGAATGGCTGTTTGGCCGAAACAAGGGATCGCCGCTAACACGGCGAAAGAAGCGAATGCAACTTTAGATAGCATGTTCCAGCTGAAGTATATTCGGTTCGCGCAATCTTGCGCCTGGTCTTTCGGAGGGAATCACGCTGCGCGAGGCGCTGTGCACCACGAGCCCCTACCCATAACCGTGCCCTTACCGCATCGAAATTCACGCGGTGTTGCCTCTGTCCAGACATTTAAACGCAGCGGCAAAGCCGGGCTATCGTGAACACCGTTGTTAGAGTGAAAGGAGCGCGTTACAGATGCACCATCACCTCTCACGCACTCGAGGCAAGGAGATTACGAATTGAAGCGGCGCACATTCTTTGGTTTCGGCTTTTCCATCTTCGCGAGCAGCACGGCGTTGTTGTTAGCAAGAGATGATGAGGAAAAGCACAATGGGTATGGCAGGAAGCATGGTCATCGCGAGGATGAAGACGATGACGAAGACGAGCATCACCGCGGAAACGGCCATCGCGGAAGGTACTTCCGACCGGAAGACGCTATCTATCTCAGAAGATATTACGGTGGGCCCGTCGATCTGCCTCCGGGGCTTCGCAAGAAGTACTACCGCACTGGTACGCTTCCGCCCGGATGGGAGAAGCGTTTTCGTCCATTCCCCCCCGCTGTGATTCAGCGATTACCTCCGCCACCTCCATACGCCGACCGCGGTTATGTGGATGGATACGCTGTCGTATATGACCGCCGTACCCGTGCAATTCTCGATGTGATCGATCTGCTCAACGCCGCCACTGGCCGGTGAAGCCTGGGCGGAGCAGGCGCTCTTCTTCCCTCGACTGGCGCGATCACGGTAGAATGACGTAAGTAATGCAGGTTCTGCAGGCCGGCGGCCATAAACTGCTCCTCCTGGAACTGGATACGGACTTCGTAAGCAATATCGCGCGGCAGGCCGGATTCGAATTCAAGGTGGACGACACAACGAGAGCTCTTACGCTCGACCTTCTCGCGACGGACCGGCAGGCTCCGTTGTTGCTTTTCGATGCTGCCGATCCTGGCAACTTGGGCTGGTTTTCGCGATGTCAGTTCTACGTCGATGGCCAGACCGGAATCGTTCTGCAGACTCCAATCACTCTGGCCAATATTCGAGATCGCGCCGGCAATATGCTGCCAAATTCGATCCGCCTGAGGATCGCGAAGGAACTGCCCGCCTCCTTCCGATTGCCTGGGAAACAGCCAGTTACTGAACAGATGATTTATGCGGTGTTGTACAACCTGCTCAACGCTCTGCTTAATGTGGGAGTAGGTGTTTGCGGAAACGGCATCGTAAAGCCCCTGGCGGGCCGCACCGAGAGTTTCGGCACGCGAAATTAGTCACCTCTGATAAATCCGAGCGAGTAAAAGTCACCGCTAAATTCCATCTCTTCGTAACACAGATATGCGACCATGCTTGTGACTCGCGAGTGACGGTCGGAGGCACTCGCTCGAAGTCGGCGGAGACAGTGCCGGTCCCGGAAACCGGCACTGTCAATATCCCGCGATCAGCCCTGAGCCGTCATCCGCTTGCCTGCCGCTGCCGTCAGTGCCTGCTCCATTTCCTCGCGATAGGCGTTCAGCGACTGTTCACAGTCCGCTTCGAAGCGCATCACCAGGACGGGCTGCGTGTTGGAGGCGCGAAGGAGTCCCCAGCCGTTCGGAAAGATTACACGCGCTCCGTCGATATCGACGATCGGATACTTGCCAGCGAAGTATTCCGCCACCTTTCCCACGATCCCAAACTTCACATCGTCCGTTGTATCCACGCGGATCTCGGGAGTCGAGACCAACCGGGGAAGACCCTCCGTCTGGGCAGACAAAGGCCTGCCGCTGCCGGCTACGATTTCGATTAGCCGGCACGCTGCGTACAGAGCGTCATCGAAGCCATAGTAGCGGTCCGCGAAGAAGATGTGGCCGCTCATTTCACCAGCCAGTTCGGCGTTCTCTTCCTTCATCTTTGCCTTGATCAGCGAGTGGCCGGTCTTGTACATGACAGGCCTGCCACCGAGCGCATTGATCTGGTCATACATCACCTGCGAGCACTTCACTTCGCCGATGAAGGTGGAACCTGGCTTGCGGCTCAGGATCTCTCTCGCATAGATGAGCAACAGGTAGTCACCCCAAACGACATTCCCCTTTTCGTCAATTGCGCCGATGCGGTCCGAATCGCCATCAAAGGCGATGCCCAGGTCCGCTCCCCGCTCCGCGACAGCTTTCTTAAGATGCAGCAGATTCTTTTCGACGGTCGGATCTGGATGATGATTGGGGAAGCTGCCGTCCATGTCGAAAAACAGCTCAGTGGCCTCAACGTTCAGTTTCTCGAGCAGGCGGTGCATGGTGGGGCCGGCCGTGCCGTTCCCTGCGTCCACCACAACCCTGACCCGACGCGAGAACGAGAACTGGCTCGCGATTTCATCCACGTAGGGAGTAGCGATGTCGAAGCTCTTCAACGTTCCCTGCCCCTGTGCGAAGTCGCCTTCCTCGATGATGCGGCGGACTTCCTGAATCTGCTCACCATGAATGGTGCCCGCCCCGAGCACAGTCTTGAATCCGTTGTATTCGGCCGGATTGTGGCTTCCCGTGATCATCAAACCACCGGCGGCGTGAAGATGCTTTGTGGAGTAATACAACAGCGGAGTGGGGACGGTGCCAACATCGGTGACATCGCAGCCGGTTGCCAGAAGGCCTTCGAGCAGCGCATCATGCAAACGATTCGAACTTAGCCGGCAATCGCGTCCCAGATTGATATTGCGGCCGCCGTGGCGCTGTAAGAACGTACCAACTCCGCGCCCCAGCTCGACAATATCGGGACTCTTGAGGTCGACATCGGCGACGCCGCGAATATCGTACTCGCGAAAGATGTTCGGATTGAGCATAAATTACGAAGGTAGCAGATTAGCGTTTGCTCACGAACCGATTCCCCTCGATGACAAAACGCAACGGCCAGTCGGCGCAGTGCCGGATCCCAATGCGCGGCGTGGTGCGAATCCGAATAGCGGGTTCGTGCTTCGGCTTATAGACGCGCAGAGGACTATGGAGCAGGTCGGCACCATTCAATGCTCGTGTGATTCCCATGGCTAAAGTAAGCTTCCCCGGTCCGCTGGCCAGGTCTTCCAATTTTCTGGCTCCGGGCCTCCGCAGGCGCATCTCGTCGATGCCGCCGGCTGGTTCCAACGCCCGGATCAACACGCACCCGGGTGTGTTCTCCGGCTCAGCGACAATGTTCAAACACTCATACATGCCGTAGATGAAGTAGACATACGCATGGCCAGGCGGGCCGAAGATCACTTTGGTTCTTTCGGTAATGCCGCGAGAGGAGTGCGCCGCGAGATCGTCATTCCCTAGATACGCCTCTGTCTCGACAATTCTGCCCGCCGATTCGCCATGTACGAGGAGTTTGCCCAGTAACGACCGCGCGACAGTCACGGTTTTTCGCGCGTAAAACGATCTGGGGAGCAGTTCACACTCGCTCAAGCGCAGTGTGGCCGGATTCCCGGACATGAGACCTCAAGCGAAGGCGATAGACGATGGCGCCAGCGGCTATGGTCAACACCGCCGCCATAGAGACAACCGGCTGAATGGTCAAGCCATACACGGTCATCCAAATGCCGATCAAGATGAATATTGCGGGCACAAGCGGATACGCGAAGCTCACGACCCGAAGCTTCTGCCAGCCCGGACGCCGGCGGAACACGAACAGCGTACCGACCGAGATAACAACGAAGAAATTCAGACAAAAACCAATGTAGTAAACAAGTTGTGGGAAGGGGGTAAGGGTCAGGATCATGGAGCAGAGCCCCTGGCACAGAATCGCGACCGTGGGCACGTGCCGCTTCTCATCGATGCGCGCAGCGATCGGGAAGAAGGCGCCGTTCTTGGCCATGGCGTAATAGAGGCGCGGCCCGATGGTGACCATTGCATTCACTGTGGAGGTGAGCGAGAGTGCCATGAGCGCGCTAAATATTCCGGCGACCTCCGAGCCAAAGAGATTCCGAGCAGTGATGCTGCCGATGGCGATTTCGCCTTTCATATTCTCAAGCGGTGTGCTGTAGATGAAGACAACGTTCAGCAGGATGTAAAGTGCGGAGACCAGGACAGTGCCAACGGTGAGAGCCATGGGTAATGTCCGCTCCGGCCGCTTGAGTTCTTCGGCGATATACGTCGCGGCATTCCATCCGCTGTAGCTGAGATAGATCCAGAACAAGCTGATGGGGAACTGCGCAGCGAGCGAAGTGTTCACGTTACGGACAGCCGGCGTAGAAAAGTGAGCCCAGTTGCCGGCCCCCGCCGTGAGTCCGAAGAAGATGAAAACGAGCAGCACCACCACCTTCAAACCGGTGAGCGAATTCTGTACGCGCGCGACCTGCTTCAGGTTCAGCAGGTTGATCAGAGTGAAAACCAGAATCAGGCCGGCTGCGAGCAGTTGCGCACCGCCGATTGTGAAGGCCATTTCTCCGCTGCCTAGGGTGAATTGGGCATTCGCCTGCTTTACTGAAGGCACGAAGTAGCCGACGTAATCAGAGAACGCGAGCGCCGCTAAGGCGATCGGAGCCGAGAATCCGGCGAAAAACGAGATCCAGCCGGACATAAAGCCCCAAGTGGGGCCGTAGGCTTCGGTGAGATACACATACTCGCCGCCGGAACTGGGATAGTTGATACCCAGTTCCGAATAGCAGAAAGAACCCAGCAGTGCGCAGAGGGCGCCGACGGCCCAGATACCCAGAATCAGGTTTGCGCTTCCCAATTGTCCGGCAAGGAATCCGCTGGTGGTGAAGATACCGGTCCCCACCATGTTTGAAACCACGATCGCGGCAGCCGAGACCACACCCAGTTGGCGGACCAGCCCCGCAGCGGACCTGGCTGGTATTGGCATGCCTTCATGATAACCGCTATGTGCCGAGGGAATGCCCGGTGAGGCTTTGCCCTCCATCGCACACGTAGACCGCGCCCGTTACGTAGGTTGCAGCCGAGGAAGAGAGGAACAACGCAAGGTCCGCGATCTCATCTTTACTGGCGAAGCGGCGCAGGGGGATGCTGTTCGCGATGCGGTCATGGATCTCAGGAGTGGGCGCTAGGCGACGCATGCCTTCGGTGCCGGCTACAGGACCCGGAGAGATGCAGTTGACGCGCACGCCTGAGGGTCCCCATTCCAGAGCGAGCACCTTGGTCAGCATATCTATGCCCGACTTGGCGGCGCACACATGGGCCTGCGATTCGATGGGGACAAACGCGTGGGTGGCTGAGATGCTCAGAATGGATGCGCCCGGCTTGCGCAGAAATTCGTAACCGCCGCGGCAGGTGTTGAAGGTTCCCAGAAGGTCTATGTCAACGACGCTCTTGAAGCCGTTCGACGACATCCCGAGCACCGGCGAAGGGAAGTTTCCGGCCGCGCCGCAGACGAGAAGATCGACCTCACCCCATAGTTCGCCGGTACGGCGGAAGGCTGTCTGCAGCGCGTCATAATTGCGAACATCCGCCGCAATGCCGTGCGCTTCCCTTCCCGCGGCACGCAACGCCGCTACGGCTTCATCCAGCCGTTCCTGCCTGCGGCCGACCAGCATAACACGGGCGCCGTGCTCCGCAAAACGTTCCGCGATACGCAAAGTGATGCCACTGCCGCCTCCAGTAAGAAAGGCTGTTTTGCCGGCAAGAAGCTGGTCGCGAAAAATCGAGTTCATGAGACACCAAGGGTGAGGGTGTTTACATAAGCATCGTAAACGGAATCGAAGACACGGTCCCACGAAAGAGACATCGCCTGCGCACGGGCAGCAAGTTTCATTCGCGACAGTGCGTCGCGATCGTCGTAGAGATGCAAGATGTGCTTGAGAAAAGCGTGGTCGTCCGCCGCAACGTATCCTGTAATTCCATCCTGTACCAGAAACTTTGGGCCGCCCTGAGCAGTGACGACGGATGGCACCCCGGACGCTTGCGCTTCCTGGATAACGTTGCCATAGGTATCAGTTTCCGAGGGGAAAGCGAAGACGTCCATCCGAGCGTAGGCGCGGGCAAGGTCTTCTCCATGCAGCACGCCTGCAAATTCCACTTGCCGCAGATTCTGTTGCAACCACTCGCGTTCCGTACCGGCGCCAATGATCAAGAAGCGGTAATCCTGACGGCCGGCCGAGACCAATGCGCGTTCGACGTCCGCCAGAAACCGGACGCGCTTTTCCGGACTCAGCCTGCCCACATAGCCGATGATTAATGAAGCGGAGTCTTCAGGCGGCCGTTTGGCCGGATCGTACAGAATGGTATCCACACCACGCTGCATGAGGAAGCATGGCTTACCAGTTTTCCGAACCAGAAGGTCAACCACTTCCTCATTCGGAGCGAACAGCATTTTCGCAAGCCGGTAAAACAGTGCGGCCCCGAGGAGTGCCTGGTCTTCAGCGACGGCACCTATCTTGTGACTCGTCTCGTCGTCGAGGAAACCGAGGAGTTTCTCCAGCCGCCGACCAGCATATTCATGCACGTTGGTGTGCCACGATGCGACCAGTGGGATGTGGCTGCGATGTGCGATGGCGGCGCCGAGTTGTCCAAAATCGCCCGGGCCGGTGATGTGGATGAGGTCGGGCGCGAACTGGCGAACGGTTCGCTCAGCGTCGTTGTAAAAGCGCCAAAGACCCACATCAAAACTGAGATCGGTTTCCAAGCCGAAGGACAATGGCCCCCGGTGCAACTCATACGTGAGGACGCTGCCGTCGGTGGATTGCTCAGTACGCGGCCCGGCATGAACGCTGAGGAACGGCAGGTTATGGCGCCGCGCGTATGCGTCGAATTGCCGGCTTGTTAGTGCAACACCGTTTACTTCATGAAATGAATCTGTAAAGAATGCGACGCGCGCTCTCCCCACTAAGAGGTCTCCCTCCGCAAGGCTAGCGCACTTCTTGCGACACCGCGGAAGGTTGGGGCACCTAAGAGACGCACGCCAGAGGCGAAGGCCCGCACGACGAAGGGTCCTTCGCCCCGCCACACGGTGGAGAGCGAACGAACCGTGCCATCGTTCGCCTCATAATACACGCGGTCGGTCCAGCGGCGGCGGCCCTCCGGGAGGTTGTCGTAGTCCTTCATAATGTCCCCCAGATTCTGCAGAATGCGATAACGCATCGGCTCACTGTAATGGGGCAAGTAGACGACGAAGCTGCGCCGGTCGCGTCGAATCTCCTCGACGAACTCCTCGAAAACGGCTGCATTCGTGTAATTCACAACAGAGTTCGGCTCGCATCCGTGGCGGTCGCCTCCGGAAATGACCGGCAGCCCCCAGGCGTCGGCCAGATTCTCGACGGCTTTGTTCTCCTGGATGGGGCGAAGCCCGTTCAATTCGAAGGCATGAATAAAAGTGGAATTCCGACGAAGGAATGTTTCCACGAGCTGCGCGTGCGTAGCTGCGCCGATTTCCGCTTCATCCCAGAAAGGATGATTGAACACGATCAACGTCTCCTGGCTTTCGTTCAGGAGCGCCAGCGCCTGGGTGACCTTATCGGCGAGACCGGAATTTGCACATTCCTGCATATTGGCCCATAGAGCACGGGCGCGGTTTGCAGGTAAATTGTGAACGCCGATGTGAAAGAAAGAGCCGCCCGAGCCAACCGGGACCGTCCACTCGACGGAGATGGGGACAGTGGGATAGATGACTTGTAAGGAGCTGCCCGCTTCAATGTCGTCGTGATCCGAAAGAGAAACCAGAGCGTATCGGGCCAATTCGGTTTCAATCTGGGTTCGCTCGAGCTCATAAGCAAGTTTGGCGCTGAGCGGAGGCGTCCACCAGGCGCGCCGCAGGTCCAGCCGGGTGCCGTGGACCTCTTCATATCGCGCGAGCTGCCTGTCGACCATCTGGGAAAGGATCGGCACCTTCCGGCTGAGTCGAGGGATGAACCCGAGATTCTCCAGTGAGTGTTCAGTGTGGCTGTGCAGTGAAACCGCAGTACGAAAGTAACGGCGTGCGTTCATCAATACCGTTAGCGTGACTGAACACTCTTTCAACCGTGTGGGAGAACTATGAAAAACCGTTTACTGTACGCTCACTTCTTTGCGGGTAGCAAGTACCTGCTCAAAAACATCTTTCAGTTTTTCCGTCGCCTGCCGGGCGAACATACCGGAAAGAGAAGCGACGGCCGCTACCCCATAAGGATTCATGGTTGCGGTGGCAGCATCGCCGGATCCGGCAATCAGACCGGCACGGATCACAAAATAGACAACCAGCGCGAGCGTCGCTCCAATGCCGGGGCGCAACGCGTACCACCACACCCATTCGATGGTGAGTTGGCCCGCGCCAGCGTAGCTAATGAATGACGTGGCCAGATGAATGCAACTGCCAAGTGCGCCGGCAGCGGCAGTCATCCAGATAAAGCGGGCTTCCAAAGCAAGGCCAGTCCATCGAGGATTGTTACCTGGCCAGAGCTGGACCAGCACCCAGGTGAGCGCCAGATTCAAGGCGGCCATCCAAAACGCAACGCCCAGTTTGTGCCGCATATTCATCGGTTTTGCAGTAATAACATTGTCTGACATAAATGTTTCAGGCGAGTTTCGCCTTACCACACGCGAGTCTAGAACGGCCGTCAAAATGAACGCTGGGATGGTACCGCCTAACACATTAGGAATGTAGAAGATGGAAATTATGGAAGCGCTGTGACCGGCATCCGTGACCCGACTACAGTAGACTGAAATTTGAATCCGATAAAGTCTGTTGAAGAGCAAATTGCCTACCTGAAGAAGGGTCTGGCGGAACTGATCCGCGAAGAGGATCTGCGCGAACGACTGACGCAAGCGCAAGCTGAGAATCGTCCGCTGCGCGTGAAGGCCGGTTTCGATCCTACTGCGCCGGACCTGCACCTGGGCCATACCGTCCTGCTACGCAAGATGAAGCACTTCCAGGATCTGGGGCATGAAGTCATTTTTCTGATCGGTGACATGACCGGCCTGATCGGCGACCCAACCGGCCGCAACGTGACCCGTCCACCGATGACTCGTGCCGAAATCGAGAGGAACGCCGAGACCTACAAAGCGCAAGTGTTTAAGATTCTCGACCCGGTGAAGACGAAGATCATGTTCAACTCCGAGTGGCTGGCGCCGCTGCAATGGGAGGACATGGTTCGCCTGTGCGGCCGTTATACCGTGGCACGCCTGCTGGAGCGCGATGACTTTTCGAAGCGCTTCAAGGAGGGCATTCCGATTTCCGTGCACGAGTTGCTGTACCCGTTGGCGCAGGGCTACGACTCCGTGGCGATGAAAGCCGATGTGGAGTTGGGAGGCACGGATCAAAAATTCAATCTGCTGGTGGGCCGCGAGTTGCAGCGTGACTACGGGGTGCCACAACAGATCGTCGCTACCGTACCGATTCTGGAGGGGCTCGACGGCGTGGAGAAGATGTCGAAGTCAAAGGGCAACTATATTGGCATCACAGAGCCTCCGGCGGACATGTTCCGGAAGATCATGAATATGAATGACGCGCTGACGTGGCGCTACTACGAACTGCTGACGGATATACCGATGCAACAGATCGAAGCAATGCGCCAAAGCTCAGACCCGATTGCCGCGAAAAAGGAGCTGGCACGGCGGATCGTCGCGGATTTCCACTCCGCGGGGGAGGCGGAGCGCGTATCAGCCTCATGGGGCGAGAAGCCGGCCGCAGAAACATTGGAACAGGTGACGGCCGCCGACCCGCGCATTAACCGGGTGCTCGTGCAGGGCAGGTTCGCGCCTTCGGTGACAGAAGCAGACAAAGTAATCAAAGCCGGAGGCGTTGCAGTAACGACGGCTACCAGGGATGCAGCCGAGATTCCCGTAAAGAACCCGGCGCAAAAGCTCGAACCGGGCGAATACCTGGTTCGCGTCGGTAAACGCTATAAGCACGTCGTCGTGCCGTAAATGCTTCTTCCTCGCGACATCCTCCGGCAAAGCGCGCGATCACTGAATGCGCATAAACTGCGCACGGTTCTGACGGCGATTGGCCTGATGATGGGCGTCGCGACTCTGATCACCGTCATGACCATCGTGCAGGGCGCGAATCTGTATGTGGAGCAGAAAATCGCGAATCTCGGTACGGACGTGTTCCAAGTTGCGCGTACCCCGTTTGCCGTTACCGATTTCAACCTCGTGATCAAGGCTCTGAAGAACAAGCACATTCACATGGAAGATGTGCAGGCGGTCCAGAGCCAGTGCGGATCTTGCCAGGCGGTCGGCGCGGGGGCGAATAGCACCACACGGGTGCGTTATCACGAGAATGATCTACAGGATGTCACGCTTTACGGCTACACGGCGAACATGGCTGACATCGATACGCGTACGATTGAGCGCGGCCGTTATTTCACCGATGTGGAAGACCAGCATGCCCAAAATGTCTGCGTGGTAGGCGATGCAATCGTCCAGAACCTGTTCGCCGGAAACGATCCCGTTGGAAAGCAGATCAGGCTGGATAACGACGAGTTCATGATCATCGGCACGTTCGAAAAGATCGGATCCGTGCTCGGCCAGGATCAGGACAACTTCGTCATTGTGCCGATGCAAACGTATCTACGCATGCGGGGCGCGCGGTTCAGCTTGACGATGAACATCAAGGCGTCTTCTGGAACCCAAGCGTTCGAGCGCGCGCAGGACCAGACGCGCATGATTCTTCGCGCGCGACGCCATGTGCTGCCGGGGCAGGACGAGGATTTCTTTATCGGCACCCGCGACAGCTACATTTCGTTGTGGCAGTCGATCAGCGGTGCTTTCTTCGCCGTGTTCCTAATGGTGAGTTCGATCAGCGCCGTGGTAGGCGGCATCGTGATCATGAACGTCATGCTGGTGTCGGTAACAGAGCGCACGAAGGAAATTGGGATCTGCCGGGCCATGGGCGCGACGAGGCAGGACATCTTGAGGCAGTTTCTGGCAGAGAGCGTGCTGCAGTGCATCTTTGGCGGTATCGTCGGCATCCTGGGAGGATTCGTGATTGCCCTTTTGCTGCGCGAGTTCACAGCGTTCCCTGCGGCCGTTCGTACCTGGGTTGCCATTCTCGGCCTACTCATGAGTTCGATCATTGGGCTCTTCTTTGGCATTTATCCGGCGGTGCGAGCCGCAAATCTGGACCCCGTGGTAGCGCTGAGAGCGGACTGACATGATGACGCGCGCCGAAGCGAAGGAGAACCTGCTGGTCGCGCTCGATACATTGCGCGCACACAAGGTAAGGTCCGGCTTGACGATTCTGGGGATCGTGATCGGCGTTACATCGGTCATATCGGTGGCCGCGATTATCGAGGGTCTGAACCGGTACATACAGGGGAAGGTGGAGTCGTTCGGTGCGCGGACCTACTTCATTTCGCGCATCCCGGTCGGGCCGCGATTCGGACGCCTCCCGGAGAAGATCCGCACCCGGAAATATTTGCAGAATACAGATGCCGAAGTCCTTCGCGGCACGTGCAAATCCCTCCAGTTCGTGACTACGTTCGGCACGCGCGCTTTCTTCTTCGGGGACACGAACGACATCCGATACGGGAACGAACGCGTGGAGCGTATCATTATTCGCGGCGCTGAGCCGGAGTACGCCGACGCGATTCCGCTATTCAATGTGACTGCGGGGCGCTTCATCTCCAAGTTCGACGAGGAACATGCGCGGCCAGTCGTGGTGCTCGGTGCGGCAATTCGCGATTCGCTGTTTCCCCATATCGACCCCCTTGGCAAAGTAGTCCGCATGAATGGGCGCGAATACGAAGTGGTCGGTACGTTCGAGCAGGATCCGGGTCTGTTCGGCGGCCCCGGAGTGGATCAGTTCGCAGTGATTCCGTTCTCTCTATTCCACAAACAGTATCCGGAATCGAAGGAGTTGATCCTGGCATTTACGTTCTCGAAGACCGTTACCGCGGACCAGGCGATTGGAGAAGTAACCGAGGCCATGCGCCGTGTTCGCAAGGTCCGGCACAATCAGGAGAACGATTTCGAAATCACCTCGCCGGATTTCCTGAGCAACCTGTGGAATCAGCTCACCGGTGCACTGGTGCTTCTGACCGCGGTGATCAGTTCGGTCGGCCTGCTGGTGGGTGGAATCGGTGTAATGAACATCATGCTGATCTCCGTGACTGAGCGGACGGCTGAGATCGGAATTCGCAAGGCGGTGGGCGCACGGAAGTCCGACATTCGCGTTCAATTCTTGCTTGAGGCCATCGTCCTTACAGTCATAGGGGGCGCGCTCGGTATCCTGTTAGGAGGGTTGCTATCGTTCCTCGTTCGCACGCTGGTGCCTTCTGTGCCGGCGACTATGTCTCTGCTCTGGGTAATTCTTGGAGTACTGATGTCGGTCGGCGTGGGATTGTTCTTCGGGTATTACCCGGCGAATCGCGCAGCCAATCTGGACCCGATCGTGTGTCTCCGCTATGAATAACCGCAAACGCTTTGACTGGAAGATTCGCTCTCGCGAATTGAAACTGGGGGAACGGACCCTCCTCATGGGTATTTTGAACGTGACGCCGGACTCGTTCTCCGACGGCGGCAAGTTCCTGGACCCCGACCGCGCCTACGCGCGCGCGATTGAGATGGAAGACCAGGGCGCGGACATCATCGACGTCGGCGCGGAATCCACGCGTCCCGGTTCGACGCGCATCTCAGAAGCCGAAGAGATGCGGCGGCTGGTACCTGTACTGAAGCGGTTGCGCGACAAGCTGAGCATCCCGATCTGCGTGGACACATACAAAGCCGCCGTTGCGGAGAAAGCCCTGGATCTGGGCGCCGACATCATCAACGACCCGACCAGCCTCACCTACGAGCCCGGTTTGGCCAAAGCAGTGCTGAACGCGAACGCGGGCCTGATCCTGAATCATATGCGAGGCACGCCGGAGACATGGGCGAAGCTGCCTCCCCTGCCCGATGTGATGGGCACTGTGGCTTCGGATCTGCAGGCAACCGTGCATCGCGCCGCCAAGGCCGGTGTGGATACCACGCGCATCGTGATCGATCCGGGCCTCGGCTTCGGGAAGCGCAAGGAGCAGAACTTCGAGATCATCGCGCGCCTGGGCGAACTGGTCCGCATCAACATGCCGATTCTGATCGGCCCCTCGCGGAAGTCGTTTCTGGCACGGCAGGACGAGCGCGAAACATCATACGCGAACGCCGGCGCCGTGACAGCGAGCATACTTGCCGGAGCTCATATTGTCCGCGTGCACGAAGTGCTGGAAATGCGAATTGCGGCACAAATCGCCGATGCCGTGCTGCTCGCCCAGCCTGAGCCGCAGCCCCCGCCCCCCCCGCAGCGCAGGCCGTTCAACGCTGGCAGCGAGCGCAGTAGTGAGTCCCCCGTTGCGCCACGACGACCCGGCGGATTGGCGTTCCGCAAACCGGGCACGGAGCGCCCTCCCTTCCGTAAACCTGATGCCTGAGTTGAAAGCCGCCGCGATTCCCTTCCGCATCGACGTAATCCGAGATCGATGACCCGCGGTGCGCAATCGCATCCGCCAGAACTTCCAGGATCGCCGTGTGCAGAGCAAAAGCGCGCTTGCGGCTGATCCGGTTTGCGGCACGCTTCGGCAGCATGCGCGCGCGGAACAATGCTTCGTCCACGTAGATGTTGCCCAGACCGCGCATGACTTTCTGACCCAGCAGCAAAGCTTTGATAGGCGCGCGGCTCTGCCGAATCCGCTGAAAGAAGTCTTCGGGTTGCAGATCGAACGGCTCCGGACCAAGCGCTTCCATACGAGCCGGGAGTGTAGCGTGAAACTCGATGCTGCCGAACATGCGAATGTCTTCATAAACAAGTTCCGCGTCGTCCAGCAGGAAAATCGCACGGGTATGAACTGCGCGAGGCGCATCGAACAGAAGTTTCCCCGTCATGCCGAGGTGGATCACGAGTACACCTTCCTCGAGAGTGAGCACAATATGTTTTCCGTGACGTTGCACGCGCAGGATCCGCTGCCCCGTGATCTGTTCTGGAGAAGCATCGGGCCAATGACGCAGCACTAGTGGCGCGAGCAGTTCGGCGGAACGGATGCGACGGCCCTGCAAGCGCGGGGCGAGCGCACGCACGATCGTTTCGACCTCAGGCAGCTCAGGCACTTCAGATCACACCACGTCCAGATAGATCTGCCCGTCGATCACGTGGATGGGCACTCCGCCCATGCGGCAATCGAACTCCCATGCGTGCCACGGACATACGAGCACGTGACCGTGCAGCGCTCCATGAGCAAGCGGTCCGCCACGATGCGGGCATGTTCCATCCATGGCATGCAACTGCCCTTCCACATCGCACACCGCGTAAGTCTTTCCATTCGCCGCCTTTACTTCAGACACCTGCCCGGCGGAGATAGCCGTGCGTGGGCCAATAGGAACGAGTGCCATAATCTAATTAAATCAACATGCAACGCATTCTCGCGATATTGTTTGCGGCAGCGCTGTGCACGGGATGCCGTGAGGAGCCGAAGCGCGTGGTCGGCGTGGTGCCGAAGGGTGCGAACCACATCTTCTGGCAAACCGTTCATGCGGGAGCTTTGAAGGCAGCACAGGAATATAAGCTCGAAATCGAGTGGAACGCACCTACGCTCGAGGTAGACGCGAGCCGGCAGATCGGGATCGTGGATTCCATGATCACGCGGCACCTGGCAGGCATCGTGCTGGCTCCCGTCGATCGTAAGGCGCTGGTTTCTTCTGTGGAGCGAGCTACGCGGGCAGCGATCCCCGTCGCCATCTTCGATTCCGACATCGACACTCAGCACCGCATCACCTACGTGGCTACCGACAATCGGGAAGGCGGCCGTATGGCAGCGCGCAAACTGGCGGAACTGGTGGAGGACTGGGGCAAGGTAGCAGTCATCGGTTTCATGCCCGGCAGTGCTTCCACCATGGAGCGCGAGCAGGGGTTTGAAGAGGAGATGAAAGCGAACCATCCGAAGATCGAAGTAGTGGCCACGGTTTTCGGCGAAGCAAGCCAGGCGAAGGCCCTGCGCGATACGGAAAACATTCTGACGCGGCATCCGGATCTCCGCGGGATTTTCGCGGATAACGAATCGAGTTCAGCAGGTGCAGTGCAGGCTCTGAAGACGCGGCTGGACGCGAGGGTGCGGATGGTCGCATTCGACGCGTCGGAATCGTTGATCGAAGATCTGCGGCATCGCTTCATCGACGCGCTGCTAGTGCAAGATCCGTTCAAAATGGGCTACGAATCAACGAAAGCAGTGGCGATGAAGCTGGATGGCAAAACGCCGGCAGCTCATATCGACTCGGGAATTACGCTGGTGACGCGGAGCAATCTGGAGTCGCCTGACGTGGTGAACCTGTTGTATCCGGATATTAAGCGATATTTGAGCTCCGGAAAGTGACGCCGCTGAGGCCGCCATGTTATAAAAGAATTTCGGGCCACCCTAGCTCAGTTGGTAGAGCGGCTGATTCGTAATCAGCAGGTCGCCAGTTCGATCCTGGCGGGTGGCTCCAGTGTTTCAATCACTTTAGCCCGTCCTGAGGTTTTGCCCAATCCGACAAAGTTGGGCACAACCGATTCGACATTCAATGGATCAGCTCAGGCATGTCACCTGCGATCGACATCCTGGTGGGGATCACTAGCGCGCCTGATATCGGCGGAAAACACCACGTTCCCAAAGAATGGCCGATCCGCTCTTTTTGGCGACAATGTGGTCATGGGTTCCGCGCGCGTAACGAGCCGAGATGGTGTGAACGCTGCGCGGTCCTCCTCGATCACCACGAGTGCCGGTTTCAAGCGGTCGATCAAGAACAGGATATCGGCAAGGACGTATACGTTGACATTGCGGACAACGCTGGAATCACGCCCTTTTGCGTCGCGCTTCAGATCAAGTCCGGCGTTTCGTACCGTACGGCTGATCGCTACGCAGTGCCCGTCGATTATCATGCGGACCTCTGGCGACGCTCCGCCGTCCCCGTGTTCGGCATCGTGTACGACCCCGAGGACGAGCAGATCCGCTGGCTGGACATGACCGGGTATCTCCGCGCGCATCCCGAGCAGTCGGGCGGGAGCGTCCCGGTTGTCGCGCGTCAGACGCTCGATGTGATGACCTTGCGGTGCGCGCATACGCTGCTAGCGGCACCACCGATCTTGTCCTGAGTCTTCTCGCGCCCGACCCGTTTCAGACGGGCGCGGTTTACGACGCATGGGCACTCGGTCAGAACCGAAGTACCTGCTGCTCCGGCGGCGATTCCTCATGGAGCTCGGACCCGGTGCCGTGCGCCGGACTATTTGGCTTCTGTCCCATGTGGGCTCTCATCCGAACATTTTCGTCAGCAGGGACACCTGGATCAAGCCTGAAACCGAAGGGCTGCTCTTGCCAACGTTCCGCTGGTCGCCCGAAGAACTCGCGCAACTGAACACCGAATTCCCGGCGCTGATGCACCACGAGTGGTTCCAAGGCATCGCCGCATCGCTCACGGAATCGAAAGACCGCCTCTCCCTA
The DNA here is from genome assembly GCA_964464925.1 of uncultured Solibacteraceae bacterium. GTDB lineage: Bacteria > Acidobacteriota > Terriglobia > Bryobacterales > Bryobacteraceae > CAYXLI01. The sequence goes on from CAYXLI010000007.1 coordinate 257,900, forward strand.
TACTGAACTGCTTGTCAGACGATAAGGGTCTCCGCTAACCGGCGCGGTGTACTTGCGGTCGCGCAACCACAATGGCTTCATAGCGACGTACCCGATGATCACTGCCGCGCTCAAGATCGTGCCGGATAACGCGGTCTTGCTGGTGAAATCGTGGCATTGGATGTGAGGG
>CAYXLI010000008.1:0-246129 GCA_964464925.1 uncultured Solibacteraceae bacterium
GCCGCTGTGAACTGCCTCGAAGGCCGAAGGTCGCTCGCGTTCGAAGGCCGGCACGCCTTCAATCTGTTTGGCGTTGAAGACTGTGTAAACCCGGTGTATCAGGCGTCGCTGACCGTCTTTGCCAGCTTCATCGGTCCCATTCCTCGTTGGCTCGCCATCCTTTTTCTCGGCCTTCGCTTTCACTTCCCAGAACTCGATGTGGGTGCCTTTCTCGCCTTTCCGCACCTGCCACCCGTTCTCGGCAGCCTGTTTGTAGGTCATCCACCGGGGATCTTCGTAGCCCCGGGCCAGCCCGGTCGCCATCAAGTGAATAGCGTTGCCACCCCTGTATGCCTTGTCCGTCGTCGGGTTGAACGGCATACCGGCCGACTCCCAGGGCTTCTGCCACGGCGCGACGCCATCTTCGAGCATTCTGACGATGGAATCGGTGACTTCTTGGCGGTGGTCGCGTTTCGCTGGTACAGCTCCATTCTGGTCGCGGGGGGTCATCGTCCTGAAGCCTCCTCGACTTGCTGTTCAAACGGTTCGAAGGCAGATGAGGGACTCTCGTTTTCAAAACCCGATCCTTCGAGGGGCTCGCCTCCACGTGCCTGGATTTCCGGTTCCGAGGTTTTTGGGAGATTCATTTGGCTCCTTCCGGCGCGCGGCGCCTACCCGGTAAGCCTTGAGGTGGCCCTCGCGTGACAGGAACATGATCGATGAATGTGGCCGGCAAAAGCACTGTCGAGCAAGGATGCGTCGAAAGAGTTGCTTCCCGATGGGCGACAACCCACTCGGAGAAGGCCACTTTCCGGTAACCGGACTTGCCTGGCGGGTGATCGTCCCGCCGCGATATCGTCCGGTGCGTCGAGAGGGCTCCTGCCTCACGCGGGCAAACAAAACCTAGCTCGAATTCGGAACACCGCAGGCCGGCAGAGGCACACAGCCCCGTCGCTCGGCGCTATCATCATTCTTGGGAATGCCATGGAAAGTTTAAGGGGTCGCGCGAACGATGGCGAAGAAGAAATCACGCCCAGCAGTTCCACCAATTCAGCGGAATTTGGAGAGCGCTGGGGCGGGGACAAATGGCAAAGATGAAGAGCCCCCGTCGAGCCGATTCGTAATCGCTGCGTTGGGCGCGTCCGCGGGCGGCCTTGAAGCCCTCCAGAATTTCTTCCAACACATGCCGTCCGATACAGGCATCGGGTTCGTCGTTGTCCAGCACCTTTCCCCTGAACACAGAAGCGCTCTCGCGGAGCTGCTTGGCAAGCACACACAGATGCCGGTGGAAGAGGCACGCGATAACGCGGACGTCGAGCCCAACCACGTTTACATCATTCCTCCGAACGCTACTTTGACCATCGCGGACGGCAAGCTGCACGTGAAAGCGCCCGAGGGGCCGCGCGGCAAGCGCATGCCGATTGACGCCCTGTTCCGTTCTCTCGCTGAGGATCGAAGAGAAGGTGCCGTCTGCATCATGCTTTCGGGCATGGGCTCTGATGGCACAATCGGTCTGGCGGCGATCAAGGAAAACGGCGGGATGGCCATGGCCCAGTCGATCGAGACCGCTAAGTACGACGCCATCCTTCGCAGCGCAATCGCCACGGGGCTTGTGGATCATATTCTTCCGGTTGAGCAAATGCCGGCAAAGCTGATCGCCTATGCCGATCATCTGAGCTCGCTTGACGCTAATGCGGACGGCATGAAAGAGCAGATTGGTGAGCACATTGGGCAGGTTTTCAGCCTGCTGCGCCAGCGCAGGGGTCATGATTTCAACGGATACAAACAAAGCACCATCGGCCGACGGCTCCAGAGACGCATGAAGGCTCTGCAGGTGGAAACTGTCGGGGAGTACGTCGCCGTGCTTGAGCAGGACCCGGCAGAGAGCGAGCGGCTCTTCAAAGATTTCCTCATTGGAGTGACCGAGTTCTTTCGCGATCCCGAAGCCTTTGACACGCTCGCCCGGGAAGTCATCCCCAAGCTGTTTGAGGACAAGAAATCAGCCGACGACGTTCGAGCGTGTGTCGTGGGATGCGCGACCGGCGAGGAAGCCTATACCGTCGCGATGCTGCTTTCTGAGCACGCTGGCATCCTGAAGGACGCGCCCAAAATTCAAGTGTTCGCAACCGACATCGATGATCGCGGCCTGGAGGTGGCCCGCAAGGGCGTGTACCCGGCCACCATTGCCGAGCAGGTCAGTCCGGCCCGACTGGATCGCTTCTTCGTCAAACAGGACGGGTATTATCATGTGAAACGCGAGCTCCGCGACGTGTGCATCTTCTCGCACCACAGCTTTTTCACTGACCCGCCGTTTTCGCGCCAAGACCTGATCTCCTGCCGCAACATGATGATCTATCTAGGCCCGGAACTGCAAGACCGAATCGTTCCCCTGTTCCACTACGCGCTGCGGCGCAATGGCTACTTGTTCCTGGGCGCGTCGGAGGGCATCACCTCGAATCGCGAGCTGTTCCAGACGGTAGACAAGAAATTCCGGATTTTCCAGAAAAAGGAATCCGTGAGTCGGGTGCCGGTCCAATTTCCGCTGACCGATGTCGGTGGCCCCTTCCGGCAGACCGGCAACCCGCCGATTCCCGCTCCGGACGATCGTAACGTACCGAAGCGCCTGGAAACAGTCATCCTTCAGCGTTACACGCCAGCTTGTGCGGTGGTCAGCGAGAACGGCGAGGCGGTGTACTTCTCCGGTCGCATTAGTCTGTATTTCGACCACCCGCCCGGCCGACCGGACAACAACGTGCTGAACATCGCGCGCGAGGGCCTGCGCATCCCCCTGCGGACCGCACTGCACCGCGCCGCCACGGCGCATGAGCGTGTTGAGGAAAAGCAGATTTTAGTGCAGACCAATGGGTCCGTAACAGAGGTGGACCTGAGCGTGGAGCCGTTGGCCGAATTCCCGAACAATTTGTTTATTGTCGTGATTGAGCCGACTCCCCGCAGTTCCCTCGACCGCCAGGACAAGAAAGACACGCGCGATTCGAACGCCGAAGCTACCATAAAGTACCTCGAAAGCGAGCTGCGGTCTTCGCAGGAGCGCGCGCATGCGATTTTCGAGGAACTGGAGAGCTCGAACGAGGAGCTGAAATCCGCCAACGAAGAATACCAATCGATCAACGAGGAGTTGGAGACGTCCAAGGAGGAGCTTCAATCCTCCAATGAAGAATTGCGAACCGTCAACTCAGAGCTCGCGCGCAAGAACCTCGATCTCGATAACGCGTCCAGCGATCTGCAGATTCTACTCGATAGCACCCAGTTGGCCACGCTCTTCCTGGATCTGAATCTGCGAATCAAGAAATTCACACCGGCAGCGGAGAACTTGTTCCGGCTCATTGCCGGTGACATAGGGCGTCCAATTCGCGATCTTGCGTCGGAGCTTTCGTCGTCGTCCCAGCGGGAATTCGAGAACGATGTGCAGGAAGTGTTAGAGTCATCCACCTCGATCGTCCGCCAGGTCACGACTGCAGACGGACGACATTTTCAGATGCGCATCATGCCCTATCGCACCGCGCACAACTTGGTCGCCGGCGTGGTGGCGACTTTCACCGATGTGACTCCGCTGGCCGAAGCCCAAAAGGCCGCCGATGAGGCTACAGCGTATGCCGCGAATATCGTCAACACAGTACGCGAGCCGCTGCTTGTGCTGGATGCCGATCTGAGGGTGACGTCTGCGAGCGAATCCTTTTATAGGATGTTTGAGGCGATCCCGGAAGAAACGGTCGGTCACCTGGTGTACGAACTGGGAAATCGCGAGTGGGATATCCCCCAAGTCCGCCAGCTTTTGAGCGATTTGCTTCCCCGGAACAAGAGCATGAATGATTTCGAGGTTGAGCAGGAGTTCGGGAACATCGGACGAAAGACCATGCTCTTAAACGCCCGTGTCATCGAGCACGGCCCGCCGCTCATACTGTTGGCCATTGAGGACGTCACCGACCGGAAGATTTCTGAAGCCATGCTGCGAAGCGCCAACGCCGATCTGAAGCAGTTCGCCTACGCGGCCTCCCATGACTTGCAGGAGCCGCTGCGCATGGTGACCAGCTACACCCAACTGCTCGCCAAGGAGTACCGGGGCAAGCTGGACAAGAACGCCGACACATACATCGGCTACGCCGTGGACGGCGCCCAGCGCATGGAGACGTTGTTGAGAGATCTGCGCAACTACTTGGCGGTAAACGAAGAAAGGCTCGGCCAGCCGGTTCGCGTGGATTGCAATGCCGTTCTCAAGAGTGCACTCGAACTTCTCGCCATCGCGGTCAGGGAAGCGGGCGCGACGGTGACTCACGATCCGTTGCCCTCGATCATGGCGGAGGAACTGCCGATTGCGCTACTGTTCCAGAACCTCATCGGCAACGCGCTAAAGTACCACCGCAAAGGCACACCGCCCAAGATCCACGTTGCGGCGCAACAGAAAGATCACGAGTGGGACTTTTCGGTGAGCGACAATGGCATCGGCATCCAAGAAGAGTACTTGGGAAGAATCTTCGCTCCGTTCAAACGGCTACACGGAAAGGACATTCCCGGCAGCGGCATCGGCCTTGCGATCTGTCAGAAAATCGTTGCGCATTATAGAGGTCGAATCTGGGCCGAATCGGACTACGGAAAGGGATCGACTTTCCACTTTACGATTCCGGTGGACAAGCGAGCAAATAAATGAGTACCAGGCGTATCGTCCTGATTGAAGACAATCCCGGAGACGTCCTCCTGGTGCAAAAAGCGCTTGAGGCGAACGCCGTCGATTGCGAGACGACGCAGTTCGAGAGCGGTGTGGAAGCGTTGAAGGTCCTATGCCCACCGGAATGTACCGAGGCAAACCGCTTGGTGCCCGATGCCATCCTACTCGACCTGAACACTCCCAAAACCGATGGCTTCGATGTCCTCGCTCAACTCAAGAATGCACCACATCTGGCTGATGTTCCTATCGCGATTTTCACATCATCGCAGGCCGAGAGCGACAAAGCACGCTCCATTTCTCTGGGCGCCGCTCGGTACATCCAGAAGCCGTCGGGCTTGGAAGAGTTCCTAAGCGCGGTCGGTCAGGCCGTCAAAGAGATGCTGGCCATCGAAAGACACTCGGGTCTTCGCTGACCCGTAATGTGATACCCAGCGAAGTTCTTGGCTGCCTCCAGCAGAGTTCTTACGTCGTGACCTGTGAGAGGTCCCATCTGTCGCAAACGTGATTAGTGCCGCCAAGGAGAAATCGCCCGCATGATTGAGCAACCGAAAGGACGAAGGCGGCTGTCGAGCGTGCATGCTCTTGGGAAACGTCCTTACCCGAATGTGGAGCCTTGGCTCTCGGATTCCGAGCGGATAACGGGCTACTCGGAAGTATAGTTGTCAAGGGGTTCAGGTTTAGGTGCGCGCGCTCAAGCCTATCGATCACGTTCCGCACGCCGAGCGGACTCAAACGTGGTTAGTTCTATAGCAGTCTTTGTCAATGCAGCGTAATAACGCCCCAGCCATCCACCCCAGGCATGACCCACTGTAACGAGGCCATCCGAGCGCAATTCCTTAGCGCGGTCAACTAGGTGACGCCTGTTCCGCACGAGCCGTTCAGCGTCGCCCAAATCCTCAGCCTCCAACACGGGACGGCCGTTCTCAAACTGCTTTTGCAGCCGAACAAAGGAGTTGGTTCGAAGTTTTCCCCGGCTCCGTGCCTCTTCCATTTCCGGCGTGTAGTAGATCAGGTGCACTTTCGCGTCGGTGCCTTCGAGCAACAGGTAGTGGCGACCCGCGCCCTTGCCGGCTTCCTCCTCGCCGTGCGAGAGTACTCTACCTTCAAGACTCTTCAGCTTGCGGAGGTCCAGCACAACCAGCGGCAACCGTTCGTCGGATAGCAGCGCTCCGTGTGAAGCGAGCATTTTCTGACGGTCGTTCGTCCGCTGCATCGCCTTTAGGACCGTTCCGAAATCTCGTCGGACCAGCCATTCGCATCCGGCACCTGCGGTTGCCAATCCCATCTGTTGAAGCACGACCAATCGCGCGTCGATATGCTTCTCGCGCGCCCGAGATCCACGCCCACTCATCCGCCTGACGACAAAATGCTCAGCGGTCGAACCGTCAACCGAGTTCGAGCGACTGATCATGCGGTCCAGGGAGGTGAAGCGACGTTCCTGAATCTCACGACGCTCAGCAGCAATGGCGTCCAGTTGATTGCGGTGCCCGAGCTGTCGAGTACAAAGGTCCTCCGCGATGGCCCGGATTCCGTGCCGCACGTAGTCGCGAGGCAGGTCGAGAGGTGATTTGTCCTCCCGAACTCCCCGGAGCGCAATGTGCACGTGGGGATGCTCAGTGTTGAAATGCGTAACGGCCACCCATTCCAATTTCGTTCCCAGGTCCTTCTCCATGCGGGCCATGAGATCTCGGGCCAGCCGATCAAGATCGACTCGCTCTCCAAATTCGGGCGATACAATCAGCTTCCAAAGTCGCGGATCACCCTCACTCTGCCACCGTTCGAGTTCCCCGGCAGGTTCCATCGGTTGACGGGCTCCATCCAGCGCTTCGTCAACCAGCCGGGAGAGAACGGCTCCTCCGCTGCTCTCGCGAGCGATATACCTGCCATGAGCCCGCCATTGGCCGTCCGTCTTGTTGGCCGTATACATCGTCCGGACAGCGCAACGCTGATTGAAGCGCCTTCCCGCCCCACCGCCGGCGCCAGTCCCCGTCGACTTCTTCGATCGGCGTGAAGTGCCGGCATACCGAAGAACGGTCCGCAAGGCGGTCGACCAAGCGCGGGCTTCACCTTTTCTACCAGCATGGGGGCGGTTTGGTCGGACTCGAAAGTCGTCGCCTTCGTCAGCGTTCTTCGCCACGGTTCAGCAACTCCGTCATAGCAGCTTGAGAATCGCCGGCCATTCCTGCGCCGACACTTTTCAGGAATCGATCGTAACGGACTCTCCCGCGTGCGACAGCCTGGTCGTAGGTGTCCCTTGGCGGCTCCGCGATGCAGGTCAGCAACGTCTTCACAAGGGAATCGACAAACGCAAAGAGCGCCTGCTGACCGAGATTGACGCGGCGGATCTCTCGGGCTAGTCGATCAAGACTTGCGGCGATCCGTTCCTCGGCAGCATCCACGCCGCTCTCACGTCCAGCCAATTCCCGCTCGATGGCAGCTCGAATGAACGCGCTCGTATTCGAGAAGCCGCCGTCCTTCGCTGCCCGTTCGATCCGTCCGATAAGCACTTCATCGACCCGAATTCCCCGCCATACGGTTTTGGCTTTCCTTTGGCTCTTCACAGTCTGTATGCCGCCGCAGACGAGGCGCGTGACAGCGGTGTGCGCGAACGTGCGCATGTTGGGAAGATTCGTGCGCAGCGGAACCGCTCTGAAACAAAGAAGATAGGCCTAGAAGAATCGAAAAACGCGCAACAACCCTTTATGTTCCACTACCCGTCTGTTTTGCCGCTATTGATCTTCGCTGTCGGCTTCGCGCCGGGACGAACCGGTAAGAAACTGAAACATTCTGAAACCTGCCTGCGATAAGGCGCGCCGCTGAAACCTTCCGAAATATTCCGTGGAAATCTTGAAACTTGCCGTCACGGACATGTTTTCTCGCGGCCTACGGAATAGAGGCCGCTTGGATCAAACACCGAACGACAAACTGGATCTGACTCGGCTCCGCGCGCGATTGGCGGAGAAACCGCGAACCAAGGCAGGACAAGTGCGGCAGGCCTGGCCGGATATCAAGGCGCTCTTCGATGCGGGCCACAGCCTCAAGGACATTTGGATGTGGCTGAACGAGATCGGGATCGAGATCGGCTATGCGCGTTTGTCGCATTACACCGGGCAACTGAAGCGCCGGGATCAATCCGCGGCTGCCGCTGAGCAGGGCTCGACCATTGTGGACAAAGGTGGCCTTCGGGACACTGCGGCCCCCGTCTCGACCGATGGCGCGGCGAGAGAAAGAACCGTTTCCGATCAGGGGGCCGAGACTGTCCACGATCCGCTCGCCAACATTCGACAGCGAGAAGACCGGCGTCCCGGCTTTCAGTACAACTCCGATCCCGATATCAAAAAGCTGATCTGAACAGGAAGGAAGAAGATGGCGAAAGCCCCAAACACAAATGGTGCGAACGGAATCGAGTCAACAGGCGCGATTCACCTCACTCTGCAGGGCAAAGGAGGCGTGGGCAAGAGCCTAATCGCAGCGATCCTGGCCCAATACTTGAAAGGAAAGGACCGGGAGGTCCGTTGCATCGACACGGACCCAGTAAATCGGACATTCGCCCAGTATGCGTCGCTCGCCGCCGACCGCCTGAACCTGCGCGACGAGCACAACCGAATTGAGCAGCGGGCCTTCGATTCGCTGATGGAACGCTTCCTCATGGAGGATTCGGCAACATTCGTCGTCGATAACGGCGCATCAACGTTCCTGCCGTTGTGGCATTACCTGCTTGAGAACAACGCTCTGGACTACCTGCGGCAGAATGGCCGGCGGGTCTACGTGCATACGGTCATCACGGGCGGCCAGGCTTTGCTTGATACTCTCAACGGGTTCAATGAGCTTGCCCAGACAACGCAGGAGCGAAATATCGTCGTGTGGGTGAACGAGTACTTTGGGCGCGTCGAGGCTGAAGGCAAGAAGTTCTCCGAGATGGCAGCCTACCGTGAGAACGTCGAGAAGGTATGCGGAGCCGTGATCTTCTCGAAACGCAATCAGGATACGTTCGGCCGCGATGTCGAAGAGATGATCGCAGCCAAGTTGACCTTCAGCGAGGCGATCGGCGCCGCCAGGCTTCCCGTGATGGCGAAGCAGCGACTGAAGATCGTGCAGAGGGATCTCTTCGAACAACTAGATCGGGTGCCGTTCTGACATGGAGGGTCCAACGACACCCATGGATCTCAGGCGACTCGCAGCTGAGGTCTCGGCGCAACATGGAATCCGCCTCGACCCGGACGATCCGATGATGGCCGTGGTCACTCTGAACCGCCTTGTGTTTGAACGAGCCGTGGCTGAGGTGCTGGACCGCGTACAATCCGCCGTGCGGGATTTTGAGGCCGCCACAGAAAAGGTGCAAGTGCGTGCCGGCGGTGTACTGGCGCAAGAGGTTCGCGATTGCGCTGTGATACTGCGAGACGAGATCGCCAAAGCCGCGAGCGTTGCATCAGATGCCAGGACTGTCGGAGCCCAAACCACCTCGATTGCTACCCTGCCCAAATCGGCCTGGATTGCCGTCGGTCTTGTACTGGCGTTGATGTTGCTCGCCGTCGGCCTCTGGTTTGGCATGCGGCTACGGTAGCGTTGGATTTTCAGGAGACAATGAAGCATGCGGATGTTTTTGTTCTGGCTCGCGGTGCTGGGACCTAAGGCAAGGCTTGCGTTCCTGGCGGCTTGCGCCTTGCTTCTATACGCAGTCTGCCGCTGACCGCTGCACTGCTGGGGAAAAGGATCTGCTTCTCTTGCGCCGCAATGCTTCCGTTCGCCTTCCCGCAGTAAGGTATTACGCGTACCAGACGCACGCCGTAGTCTAGAAAGATGGCCGACAGGGCGAAGGCCCATTTTATAGATCCGATGCTTCTCCTGAAAACGGAGAAGCTGCCTGAGTCCCACGATGTTGTCTACGAGCTGAAGCTAGACGGCTACCGAGCCATCGCTTTCAAAACCGGCGGCAAGGTTTGCCTTCGCTCCCGCAACGATAACAACTTCGCATCCCGGTATTCGTCGATCACGAAAGCGTTACAGGCGATGCCCGACCAGACCGTCATCGACGGCGACGTTGTGGCGCTGGATGAGAGCGGCAAACCTTCATTCAACCTGCTCCAAAACTATGGTTCCGGTGGGGCTCCGCTCATCTTCTACGTATTTGACGTCATGATTCTGGCTGGCAAGGACGTGATGGGCGAAACGCTCGAAGCACGCCGCGGTCTTTTGGAGACAAAGATTCTGCCCAAGCTTGATGAGCCCATTCGGTACAGCGGTACACTCGACGCCAAGCTCTCAGACTTGATTACCTCGGTCAAGGCTCACGGCTTCGAGGGGCTCGTCGCGAAACGTAAGGGCAGCCGGTACGAGCCGGGCCTTCGCTCGGGTGCCTGGCTCAAAATGCGGGTGAACCAGGAACAAGAATTCGTGATAGGCGGATACACCATCGGCGGCTCGACATTTGACGCGCTGGTGTTCGGCTATTACGCGGACGGGAAGCTGATGTATGTGGCCCGCACGCGAAACGGCTTCACCCCGAAGATTCGCGAGGAACGGATGAGGAAGTTCCGCGGCCTGGAAACGGAAGTATGCCCGTTCGCGAATCTGCCGGAGAAGAAGGCCGGCAGGTGGGGTGCCGGGCTCACCGCTGCCAAGATGGTCGACTGTCGATGGCTGAGGCCGCTGCTGGTAGGGCAGTTCGAGTTCCTCGAATGGACCGGTGAAAACCACCTTCGACACACCCGGTTCATGGGATTGCGCGAAGACAAGAAGGCAAGGGATGTGGTGAAGGAATCGTGATACGGCCCGTCAGGCAGGCTTGGCAGATGCGGCCGTTTTGGCCTCGGGATCAGGATCGGCTTCGGCCTTCCACAAGATTCCGAGCCTTGGCAAGCGTACGTTCAACATATTGTTCCTGGCGCTTCGCGTCGCCCTTGTGGGACAGATCTCGGCCTTTCAGTGCAACAGAGACTTGGCCGCTATCGGCACCATGGGCCAACGCGTAGATTGCATACGCGAGATCTTCGCGCGTGGCGTCGCCGCCGTACCGTGGATTTGATCGGAAGTCGTCCACGCTCTTCAAAGTGGTTCTGCTCTTACTCGCCGAATGCGTGGGCCGGCTGCGCCGGTTTTCGTTCTGATCCATTTCACGCTGGGAGGCGATCGTCTCCACAAAGCGCTCACCCGCGGGGTACGTTGAACCCGACGCCTCGATCAGGCGGACGTACGGGAAGAGGCCAGTTTCGGACATATATTTCGGTTTCCGGTTAGTTAGCCCGGCGAGCCGACCGAAATGACGCCAGTCCGCCGCACCTCGGTCTCCGCCGAATTCCTCCGCTAATTTGCGCGCAGCCATCGTGCTCAGCTCACGCGGAAGCTGTCGGGGATGTTTCAACCAGGCCTGGAAATTCCCCGGCGACGTCTCAACCACAAGAGCCGGCGAGAAGCCCGTCGCATTCATCCGCTTGACGGCTTCCGCCGTGAGGTCATCCACCAGGCTCAGATCATGCTCGCCCTTCGGGCGTATGTAGACATTGCGTCCGTCCGCGTTCTGTAGCCGGAGCCAAGGTATGGACCGCAGCACTGTATTCCGATCCCACGTTCGCGGAATCATTACCGCTTGTCCTTGCTCATGGGCTGCAGGCTTGAAAAGTCCGACCTCGAAGATCTGAGCACCCATCGCTGCGATCTGGGACTGGACCGCGTGTGAAGTTCTATCCATTCGGCGCCGCTCCGTCGGGCAGACGAATCTGCCCTTATTCCGTACGTCGCGACACGAAGCCACCGTGACAGATGCCTGGCGCGCCGGTAGGCTTGTAGGAGCGAAAGTTTTTGGCAAACTTCTGAAACAAGATCCCGTTCCGCGCGCTCCTATATCCTTAGGGCTGAAACCTTCCAGCAACTTTCCGCGAACTTTTTGAAATTCTCTGTCCCGAAGCCGCGCCGCCGCGGCTTACTGTGTGAATGCGCTTCTTAATAAAACTCATCCTGGGCGTCCTAAGGCCAACTGCACTCCTGTTATCAGTCGTCACCGCCGTGTTTCCCCAAAACGCAGCCGATCTATTGGCCAAGGCTGATGGCTTCGCAAACCAAGGGAATTGGTACAAAGCAGCACCGCTGTATGCCGAGGCGGAGGCCGCTTTCCGCAAATCCGGGGACACCCGGAATGCTCTGTACGCGAAGTTCGGACGGTTACACCGGGACGTGGAGTCCGGTGCCTACCGGGCGGTACACGATGAAGTGTCTCGCGATCTCGCCAATCCTGCGGTGACCGCAGACCCGCTTCTGAAAATCCGGGCGCTGTCGCTGCTGGGCAACATCGACCTGAACATCGATACGAGAGCGGGAATCGAGGACTGGCAGGAAGTCCTCGCAATCGCGACCTCAATTTCCGATGCAAAGTGGCAGAATCGGGCTCGGGGAGAATTGGGGCTACTCGCCGGCGTCAACGGCGACCTCGCTTCCGCGGCACTGGCCCTACAACAAGCTATTGGCAAGGCCGAGTCTCTCGGTGATGTGGCTGGCCAACTGCACTTCACCATATGGCTCGCCAACGGCATGGCCCACAATGGCCGTCCCGATGCTGCCCTGCGCCTTCTGGATCGGGTGACCGCCCTCGCGGAGAAGTCCGGGCATGAGATGCCGCTGGATCTGTACACGGCTAGGATCAACGCACTGACCTCCCTTCCGGAGGATCAGCTCGCCAAGGGACGAGAAACGGCGCGGGAAGTCTTATCGACCGCACTAGCCCAGGCACGGTCGACCGGAATTGTTGTCGCGGAAGGCGCGCTGTTGAATCAGGCTGGCCAGTTAGAGTTGGATGCGGGGAACACCGCCGCCGCCGAGTCGGCTATCACAAAGGCATTGGCGATCGCAAAGAAGGCAAATCTCCCGCGTGAAGAGGCTGAAGCCCTCCGGCGGTTGTCAGCGCTCTACAGGAAGACGCATCAACCCGCGAAGGCGCTGGTGGCAATCGATCGCTCGATCGTCGTGGTACAGCGTGTGGAGGAAGCATATGACCTTCCTCGGTTCGTCGCGGAGAAGGCGCAAGTGGAGATCGACCTCGGAAATGTGAGAGCGGGGGACGCACTATACGATCGCGCATCCAGCCTGATCGAAGGGCTTCTGGTAAACGCCCCCAGTTCCCTGGTGAAGAGCTCGATGATTGCCGCTCTGAGCGAAATCTACGTGGCGCACTTCCGGCTTGCGTGGAATCGTCTCCACAACGGTCCTAAAGCGTTTCAGATCATCGAGAACGTCCGGGGCCGAACGTTATACGACTCCATTCGGTACGCGCGGCTGACGACGCCGACCGCGCAGCAGTCGCCGCAGGAACTCGAGATCGTCCGTCTACAGAAGGCACTCCTGCATCAGCAACTCACGGCCGCGCAAACCCGCCGCATTCTGGCTCAGTTGGATGATGCATACTACCGCCTCATCCCCGTCGAGTACGGGAGGGTCCGGAAGGAGATGGCTCTGCGCCGACCGGCGCCGGTGTCCGTTGCCGCCGTACGTCGACTATTAGGCCCTCGCGAGAGCCTGGTGGAATACGTGTTCGACAAGGACGCTTGCTACGCCCTCCAAATCACCCAGTCCGGCTTGCGCGTACATGCGCTTCCGGGCCGCGCGGAAATCGGGAAGACAGCTAAAGCCTTCGTGACGGCCATCCGCAGCCAATCCGACTCCAAAGCGAGTGCGACCGCTTTGTATCAGCAGGTGCTGAAACCGTTGACACCGGGAGCGTCATCCTCGCTTGTCGTCATCCCTGACGGATCGCTGCACTTGGTTCCATTCGGCGCGCTCATGGACGAGCAAGGCTCGTATGTTGAATCGCGGCTGACCGTTTCAGCGGCACCTTCGGCCACGATCTATTACACGCTGAGGACGGCGGCGAAACGCGCAACTCCGTCGAAGCCGTTCCTTGGTGTCGCATACAGCGCGACTGGAGCTGGACAGCCGACCGCAACGAAACGCGATATGGCGGATCTCCGGGCAGCCAACCTGAAGCCTCTCCAATTCGGGCGAGAGGAGATCAGCGAGGCAGCGAAGGCCATGGGGCCGGGAAGCGTCACGCTCGACGGCGTCGGATCGTCTGAGGCTGCTTTGAAATCTCAGCCGCTTGGCGACTTCAAGGTCCTACATTTTGCGGCGCACGGTATCAGTAGTGAATCGGAGCCTGACCGGGCAGCTCTTGTTCTGCTGCCGGGCCGCGATACAGAGGATGGCCTCTGGCAGGCCCGCGAGATTCAACGAACCAGGTTGAACGCGGACGTTGTGGTGCTGTCTGCGTGCGAGACGGGCAGCGGTCGCCTTCAGGGCCAGGAAGGCGTGATGAACCTGGCGCGGTCGTTTCTCACCGCAGGTGCGAAGAGCGTGGTCGCGAGCCTCTGGTCGGTCGATGACCGCTCGACAGCAACACTCATGGAATCTTTCTATACTCACTTGGCGCAGGGCTCCACCGTATCCGATGCTCTGCGCCAGGCTCAGCTCGACTTCATCAAAACTTACGGAGAAAAGGCAAAGCCATACCTGTGGGCTGGCTTTGAGGTAATCGGCGATGGCACGAGAAGACTCAAAATCGAGACCAACAATGCTGACCTTCGATCAACGGGCGCAAATTTTCGATAAGACCGTTACGAAGGTGACGAAGGAATACTTTGACCCGAACTTCAATGGGACCAGGTGGCCGGAGCTCGCACGGGACAGCCGGCAGCAGATTCTCGCGATCGACGACGCCGAGGCATTTGAACGGAGCATGCACGACCTCGTCCGACGCCTCGGAACCAGCCACACCGGATTCTTCCATCAGTCGGTAAAGCGGGTTCCTGCTCGACTGGCGATTGGAGCCACCTTCCATAAGGCTGGAAACAACGGGGACACGCGCTGGATAGTGCAGGACGTTCACGAAGGCGGCCCAGCGCACGATTCCGGGCTGAAGCCCGGCGATGTTGTACGCACCATCGACAGTGTCGTTCCTCCGTTCAGCGAGCCGCCGATGTTCGCAATGGGAACGGACGTTAGCTTCGGAATCATTCGTCGTGGTCAGGAGATGGCGGTGCCAGTTTCGATCCCGGCACCACGCTCGCGGAAGCAGCCGACCGCCACGCTCAAACCGGTCACATGGTCTGTTCTCGATGGAAATACCGGCTACATCAAAGTTCCGATTCTCCCAGGGATGCTCGGTCTGGATGTGGCGCGAACCATCGACGAAGCGATGACCGCGATAGCATCTTGCGATCGGCTAATCCTCGATCTCCGCGGCCATGTCGGAGGTGGGCTCGCCGTTCTGCGGTTGATGAGCCACCTCACGCCGGACCGAATCCCAATCGGTTACACGGTGACTCGCAAACGAGCCGAGAAGGGCTACGACAAGGCTAGCCTCCCAAAATTGGATCGACTGCCGACCAACTTGCCGAACCCGCTTGCGATCGCCAATATGGCGATTAAATTCGTTGGGCGCGACACCTCGGTTGCGTTGCTCTCAGAAGGTCTAGGCCGGAAGAAATGGCATGGCCGCGTTGCGATCCTCGTCAACGAGCACACGATCAGCGCCGGCGAAATGGTCGCTGCGTTCGCCTCCGAAAACCGACTTGCGAGAATTGTTGGAGCTGAAACGGCAGGTAGGCTCATCCCGGGATCGGGCGCAAAGATCGGAGCCGGGTACATGCTGGTCATACCAAAGGCCGCGTATCACACCTGGGCTGGACGGTGTTTTGAGGGCCACGGTATCAAACCAGATGTTCTAGTGCCATGGAAAGATGATTATGAAGATGGCAACTTATCGCCGCAACTCGCCGCAGCCCTCGAAGCTGTGACTCAACCATAGAGTGGCTGTAATGAAGTCAGATCACATTACGGGGTTGCCGCTTGTGGGATCGAACGCGTAAATCTGCCCCTCCCTTTGTGTTGTTATGAAAGCCGAACACCTATACCTTCGGCCCGCAATATCTGTTCCTGAGGCCCACGGGCCGAGCAGCAATCGGCTAGTTTGCCGTTAATCACGACAGCGGGCACGCTGCGGATTCCGAGTTCCTTAGCTCTCGCCGCAACGTCTTTCTGGTGCATGTCGAGTATGGTCACATCGCAGGACTCGCAGGCCACTCGCTTGATGAGGGCAATCGTTTCCTCGCAGGCTGCGCAGCCAGCGCTGAACACTTCAATTTTTCGCTTGTTTTCGGTCATTTTAATTTCTCCGGTGCGCTCAGTTGAATGAGACCACCGCCCGAAGGAACGCACTCCGGGCACGAAGCCGACTGGCGCGGCCAACTGTTCCATACCGACGCAGCCACGAGCAGTGCAACGGCGCTGTACATCACCGCATTTGATTCCAATAAGAATTTTCCGCTGAGAACAGCAGCGGAGGCCACTACGCCAAGCAGCATAGGACGATAGCCGTGACGCGCTTTAGACCGAAAGCCGAGCGAAGCGACCGCGGTTAGCAGAAAAGCCGCCGTCACGGGCAATAGGTATTTCGCCGATATCAGAAAGCCGAGGCCGAACGATGAAAGGAGGCCAGCATAGGCAGGCCAACACATTGGACACGCGAGCTTCGGCAGCAGCGACACGCCGACTCCCGGCAGGGTAATCAACGTTCGTCTCCACATCAGACCACTTGTCCTGTGGCGTCCAGAGAGTCTAGGATCGGGCACTCGCTGAGCGGCCCGCAGCCAGGACACTTTTCGGCAAGGTTGTTCAGCGCATCTTTCATCGCCTGCAGTGCGTGAATCTTCTCCTCGATATCGGCAACCTTGGATTTGGCTCGGTCGCGCATGTCCTGCGCGCCTGCGCCTGCATCATCCCGCAGCGAGAGAAGATCACGGATTTCCGCGAGCGAAAAGCCGAGTTCTTGCGCCCGTTTAATGAAACGCACACGCCGCACGGCGGATTCCGGGAAGATCCGATACCCAGAAGGTAGGCGCGGAGGTTGGGACAGCAGCCCTTCGCGTTCGTAATACCGAATGGTTTGTAGGTTCACGCCGCCCCGTTCGGCAACATCGCCGATCCTCAAGCCGAGAGGGGTCGCTTGCTTCACCCTTACAGGTTAAACCCTGTACCTAGGTACAGAGTCAAGCGCTCAATTGGCGCGAATCTCAACAGGGTAGTAGTTCCAATCCCACCCGACCTGCCGCACAAACATCTCGTACATCCCCGGTGTGAGCGTCGAAAGGTCTACTCGAACCGTGAATGCCGTGGTGCCATTCTGGATAGCGGCAACACCTGACGCGGCGACTATGGGTTGCTTCTCGCGTCGTAATTGAAACTCGTACGTTCCCGCCCTACTTCCAATAGGAAGCTGAACCGTCAGGTCGACTGGTTTCCGCTCGATGACGATTGGCTTGTGGTCTCCGCCCGCTTCGCCGGACCTGGTCATCGTGGGGATATCCACCGTCTGCTTAACGTAGGCCAGCTCGGCATTCTGGGGGCGCTGTGACGCGAACCATCCCTGGCGGACCGCAAAAATCAGCCCCAGCGCAACCACAACCAGGCCGGCAGCCAGTGTCCATCCAGCCCGCGCCCGCTTGGCCTTCGCCTCACGCCGAAACGCCGTGTTGAACGTCAGGAATTCCCGATAGCACTCGGAACAGTGCGTGACGTGATGCCAATGTGGATCGTCCTCGACAGCCTGGTCCAATGGCCGTTCAGCGAGCTCCTTAAGGACAAGGTCGCCGGGACAACCCTTCCGCTCCGGATTGGGGTAGTCTCTGAGGATCGAGTCCTGAAGCTGCTTCTTGAGTCTGTCGAACTTTGCTTCGGGCGACTCTTCAGGAGGCATCAGTCCATGACATTATGGCACTGATTGCACTAGGGTTACACGTCCTCCGACGTGTTTTTAGTACCACGTGATGCCTGCCGCTTCGGCAGCTTTGCGCATCCCGCGATAGAACTGCTTGGTGATCGTGTTGCGCTTTTGGCCGAACATCTGCGTCAGCTCCGCGCCGTCCGCGTTCCTGAGCATGTACGGGAGAACTTCTTTCACTCTATTGAGTTCGAGTCGTTCGACCTGTTCGAGAATCTTGTCGAGGGTTTCGCAGGCTGCAATGTCCGCCGCCAAGTCGTACTGATCTTCGAGCGCCTCTAGCGTTTCCTGGAAGAGTTCAACATCGAGGCTGCGCCGATACCGCCGGCCGCCCACCCGTTGGTCCACGGCGTACAGTCGGGCGCTGTTGAGCACCTTGACGGTCGGCCGGTCGCCGAAGTTGTCGCCATGCGTCCGCGAAAGGGAGTGGACTGCATACTCGGCGATTTCTGACGCCCGGAACTTGTCCGCAAGTAACCGTTCCGCAATCTTAAAGAACCGATCCACCACGGGCACCACACCCAACTCGATCCATCCGCGGTGGACGGCGTTGCCTTCGGAGTCGGTGTCCGCAATACAGATCGGAACGATTGTGGGGTGGGTTCGCTCGTCGTAGTCGAAGGGAATAGTGATTACTGCCATTGCCGTCCCTCGCGCCTGAAGAAGTTCTGAAGGTTCTGTCACGGCCGCGAGAATTGGCGGCCTACAGAATAGAGGGCAAATCCCCCTTAATGCAGAAAAATACCACACAAATCGAGGGCCAATCAAGAGGCGTGAACGGGTTGGGGCACGACGAACAACATACCCGCCTCGAGGCTAAGTTGAAGCGGGAGCTCGGGGAGACCGTGCTAGAGCTTCTGGCTGATGATCGCACCGAAGACATCGTTCTCAACCCTGATTCTGCTTTGTGGGTGAAGCGGATGGGCGAGGGTTTTCAATGTGTTGGCGAGATGCCGCCAGCGCAAGCCGCGAGCGCGCTAAACACGATCGCCGCCTGGAAGGGTACCGTCATGAACCATGAGCGACCCGTCCTCGAAACCGAACTCCCGCTGGATGGCAGTCGTTTTGAAGGTATTGTTTCACCCGTAGTTCGGAAACCTGTCTTCGCAATTCGTCTCCGTCCCAAGAGAATCTTTTCACTCGAAGAGTATGAACGATCGGGAATTCTTACTCGGAAGGCCGATCCGCGCAACCGTCTACGCAAGCGCGACACCTTCATTGAGGACGTCCGCGGACTGAGCCACGCCGAGATCATCCGCGCCGCAGTAGCCGGGAAAAGGAACATCCTCACGGTGGGTGCCACAGGATCGGGGAAGACGACGTTCGTCAACGCCGTTTTGGATGTGATGGCCCAAGTCGCGCCTGATGACCGCGTCATCTCAATTGAAGACACGACGGAGCTTCAGTGCTCCGTGAAGAACCACGTCGACCTGCTGGCAGTCGGCAATGTTTCCATGCTGGATTGCCTCAGAGCCTGCATGCGGCTGAAGCCGACTCGAATCGTAGTCGGGGAGGTCCGCGGAGCCGAGGCGCACACGATGTTAAAGGCCTGGAACACCGGGCACCCTGGGGGCGCCGCGACGGTGCATGCGAACGACGCCCTCAGTGGACTGATCCGCCTGGAGAGTCTTGTTGCTGAAGCAACAAACGCCCCGCAGCAGACGCTAATCGCGGAGGCGGTGGATCTTGTGGTTTTCGTTGACCAAGAGCCCGAACTTCTTGCTGGGCGCAAGGTCAGGGAATTGGCACTCGTCACCGGCTATCGAGATGGCCGCTACGAGGTCGAGTATGTCTGAACACAACTGGGAGGTCTTTCAGTGAACAACCGGAATATCGAATGGTTTAGCGGACCCTCCGCGCGCAGCCTCAAAATGCGCGGGGCGGCCGTTCTTGCGCTTGCCTATGCCTTCGCCACTCGGGCGAACGCGGCGGCGGCGGGTACTTTGCCGTGGGAGCGACCGATGACGGCCATCGCAACGTCATTGACCGGTCCAGTGGCGTATGCGATCGGCTTGATCGGCATCGCGATTGCCGGCGGAGCGATGCTGTGGGGCGGCGAGTTGACGGAATTCGGGCGTCGGGCCTGCATGATCGGCCTGGTCGTCTCGGTGCTCGTCTTCGCGGCTCCGATGTTGTCGAGCGCCTTCGGCGTAACAGCGGCGGTGATCTAGACCATGAATACGGCCGACACACCCAGAGAAACGGTGATCCACCAGTCCGCAAACCGGCCCAACCTCCTCCTCGGTGGCGACCGGGAACTGGTCCTGGTGATGGTCATGATTGCCGGCGGACTGGCGTTCAGTTTGGCCTCGTGGTGGGGAATCGGCCTGGCGGTGGCGTTGTGGATCGCTTCGATGGCGGCCTTGCAGAGAATGGGCAAGGCCGACCCTCTCTTGCGGCCGGTCTACCTTCGGCACATCCGCTACAGCGCGTACTATCCGGCCAAGAGTGGACTCCACGGTCAGACCACCGAAACACCCGCCAATTGGAGATAACGCCGAATGCAGATAACCCAACATCGATCAAAAGCGCGTGGCTTGGCCGATCTTCTTCTGCCGTTCGCTCTCATTGAGGACGGCATTCTTCTCCAGCAGGACGGTTCATTGCTTGCCGGCTGGTCTTATCGCGGCCCGGACATGCATTCCGCCACACATGCGGAGATGCACGCTCTCACGATGCGGCTGAATTCAATTCTCCGCCTGGGGAGTGGCTGGATGCTGAACGCGGACCTCATCCGTTCGCGAGCACCGGGCTACCCGGAGGCGGGCGCTTTCCCTCACACGGTGACGCGGGTAATCGATGATGAGCGGCGCCAGCAGTTCATGGATGAAGGGTCGCACTACGAAAGCGACTACTTCCTCACGCTGACGTATCTGCCACCCATCGAGACCGAAGAGAAGATCAAGGGCTGGATGTTCGAGGGGCAGAACGGAAAAGGCTCCGGCGCTGCCCATCAGATCCTTGAACGTTTCAAGGCCAGGGTCGAAATGTTTGAGAACGTCTTCTCGGCGCTCTTCCGGATCGAGCGGCTCAAGAGGCTCGAATTCACTGACGATCACGGGTTCCCGCAGGTCCAGGATCGGCTATTGCGGTATCTCCGGCGATGCGTCGCGGGCGAAGATCTCCCCTTCGCGTTGCCCGATGTCCCGGTCTATCTGAATGAGCTTCTCGCAACGCAGGATTTCTGTGCGGGCATTGAGCCGCGAGTTGGACTCAAGCATGTCCGCGTAATCGCGCTCGACGGCTTCCCGAAGTCCAGTTTCCCCGGCATACTCGGCGAGATCGATTCGCTGCCGATGGAGTATCGGTGGAGCACGAGGGCCATCCTGCTTGATCCCGAGGAGGCGCGCGGGCTTCTAGACAAAACGCGTAAGAAGTGGCGCTCTCGAATCCGCGGCTTCAAGGACCAGGTCTTCAAGACGCACAACGGTGCGATTAACATCTACGCCCAATCCATGGCGGAAGACGCCGAACAGGCGATGGGCGTGGCCGCGTCCGGCGACGTGCAGTTCGCCCAGTATTCCAGCAACATCATCTGCCTCGACGAAGATCTGGACAGGCTTCACGAGAACACCCGCTTGGTGATGAAGAAAATTCAGAACCTCGGGTTCGCATGCCGGCTCGAAACAATCAACGCCGTCGATGCCTGGCGGGGAACGCTGCCTGGTGACGGCTACCGAAACGTTCGACGCGTTCTTCTTCACACGCTCAATCTCGCGGACCTTCTTCCGATCACCTCCGTCTGGGCCGGTCTCCGCGAGAATCCGTCGCGGCTGATGCCGAAGAAAAGTCCGCCTCTGCTCTTTGCTGCAACCACTGGCGCAACACCGTTCCGGGTCAACCTCCACGTGTCGGACTTGGGTCACACGCTGATGTGCGGACCGTCCGGTGCTGGCAAGTCTACGGCACTTGGGCTGATCGCCGCCCAGTGGTTCCGGTATCCGCGCGCCCAGGTCTTCGCCTTCGATAAAGGCTATTCGCTCTTCGTGCTTACGAAGGCCGCAGGCGGTGAGTTCTACGACCTGGCGGGAGAAAAGACCGAGCTGGCGTTCTGCCCATTGCGCGAAATCGATTCCGATGCAGATCTGACATGGGCCGTCACCTGGCTCGACGATCTTTGCAGCCTCAACGGGTTGACCGTCACGCCGAAGCATCGAAACGCGCTCACGCAGGCGCTTCTGCAACTGCGACTATCACCGTCGCGGACGTTGACGGAACTGAGCGCGAATGTGCAGGACCTGGAGGTCCGCGAGGCGCTACAGTTCTACACGCTGTCCGGGCCCCTCGGCCAACTGCTGGATGCCGATGAGGACGTGCTCAGCTCGGGTCGGTTCCTGACGTTTGAAACGGAGAATCTCCTCCAACTCGACGACAAGGCCGTCATTCCCGTCCTCCTCTACCTCTTCCGCAGAATCGAGAAGCGTCTGGACGGCTCGCCCACCTTGGTGTCGCTCGACGAAGCGTGGGCGTATCTCCGCAATGACGTGTTCCGGGAACGCCTGCGCGATTGGCTGAAGACCATGCGCCGGATGAACGGCATCGTCCTGCTTTCGACGCAGAACCTTAGCGACATCTGTAATTCCGAGATCAGCGACGTGATCCTCGAAATGTGCCCGACGAAGATCCTCCTGCCGAACGGTGAAGCGAAGAACCCGGCATCTAAGGAGTTCTACGATCGCGTCGGCCTGAACTCGCGCGAGCTCGACATACTGCAGACGAGCATTCCAAAGGAGCATTATTACGTGATCTCCCCGTTGGGGCGGCGTTTGATCTCGCTCGGCATTCACAACGTCGCCCTTTCCTTCGTCGGCGTGAACGGCAGAGAAGAGCGCCAGGTTGTTGAGGATCTCCTGAACGAATTCCCCGATTCCTGGCAGAGCGAGTGGCTTCGTGTTCGCGCCGGTGCCCTGAAGGATGAGCGGCTCGATGGCTGGGCCGATTACTACGTGAAGCTGCAGAAGGAGTTCGAAGGGAGCTACCAATGCGCAAGAGCCTGATTGCCGTATTCACCCTGTTCGCAGTGACGTTGCAGGAACCGCCGCGCGCCGAGGCGGCCGCCTTCGCCACCGAGTACACCCAGTTGCTCAACCACGCCCAGCTCATCATGCAGTACCTTCGGCAGGCGGAGCAGCTCGCGGAAGCGATCAAGCAGACGACCGACATGATCAAGAACAGCAAGCTCCTGACGGGTCAGATTTTCGGTCCAATCTCGAACGACCTGAACGCACTCGCGGCAATCGTGCAAGGTGGCCAGGCGCTCTCCTACTCGCTTGCGAATCTCGATTCGCTGTTCCGGACGCGGTTCCCAGGCTACGGATATTCGAGCACCGGCTACTATGTCCGGTATCGCAATTGGTCGCAGACCTCACTGGACACCACGCTGGGTGCGCTGCGGGCGGCCGGTTTGCAGGGCCAGCAACTCCAAAGCGAACAGTCCGTGTTGAACTCGCTGCGATCAATGGCCCAGTCCACGAACGGACGAATGGAAGCCCTCCAGGTCATGGGCCAGATTTCCGAACAGCAGGTGCAGCAGCTCATGAAGCTTCGCGAACTTATGATGGCCGACATGTCGAGCAAGCAGAGCTATCAGGCGGCGGTCATCCAGAAACAGGCTGCGAGCGAAGCTGCCACCGAGAAGTTTTTCAATTGGACGCCGGAGGTTTCCGATGGGACAAAGTTCCAATCCGGCTGGAAGTGAGGTGTATGAGACTTCTTTTGATTTGCGCCGCCGCCATCATGGTCGGGTGCTCGGGCTTGAAGGAACCGCCGAGTCCCATCGTGCAAAAGGCGGAGGCGTGCGGAGCGGGCAACTTGTCGGCAACCTCGTCCGTTGCGGTTCAGGACTGGTTTGGCAAACACCGGGACTGCGCCGTAGCGGTGGACACCATGTGCAAGCCCGTCCGCGAGAAAGCAACGGCTCAATGGACCGATTCGACAGAAGGGCGAGTGTGCACCGCGGCTCGCAACGTCGCGCAATGGATTCGTAAACCGTCGAACGACCACGAGACGTTCCAATCGGGTTGGAAGTAGTCGGGTAGCCTGACCGCCGCTCTCCGCGGGCGGTTCAGATTGGCAATTCCCGCTTAGAGGATACGTGTGTGCTGGCACTGAGAACCCCGAAGTTTCGAAGAATCATTCACATCGTCGCTGGACTGGCGATCCTGTTCGTTCTCCTATCCCCACTTGCTGAGGCGCAGGCGAAGGCCCCAAGCGCAATCCTCAACCAATACCGAAATCAGCGGACGACCTGGTTCACGGCCGTGTGGCCGTTCGCCAACACCCTTTTCGGCCTCCTCGCGACCATCGAGTTCGCGTGGAGTGCTGCGGTCATGCTGCTGGAGAAGTCGGATATGCAGTCCTGGACTTCAGCGCTGGTCCGAAAGTTTATGTGGCTGGGCGCGTTCTACGCGCTGCTAATTTACGGGCGCTACTGGATTCCCGCTATCACGGACAGCTTTGAGCTGATCGGACAGACCGCGTCCGGCACGGGGCCGATGGCTCCCAGTGACGTGTTCACCAGGGGCATCGATATCGCAGGAGCGCTGATGGCCACTTCCAGCACAGCCGCGTTCTTCACCAATCTGGGCACTTCCCTCGCGATGATCTTCACCGGAATCATCACTGCCCTTGCGTTCATCGCGATCACCGTCCAGTTCGTCGTTGCCATGGTGGAAAGCTACATCATCGTCGCGGCCGGCTTCATCTTCGTCGGTTTCGGCGGCTCCCGCTGGACCGCTCCCTATGTGGAACGCTACATCGGTCTCGGTGTCGCGACCGGCGTCAAGATTATGCTGCTTTACCTGTTGATCGGTACGGGGATGAATTTGTCCGTTGATTGGATGACCGACGCCCAGAAGATCGCAGCGAGTTCGAGTCCCGCGATGTCGGCCCTCGAAATCATGGGCGCATCCATCATCTTCATGATGCTTTGCTGGCAGATCCCCAAGCTGTTCGCGGCTGTGTTGGGTGGATCGCCGGCGCTGTCCGGAGGTGACCTGGTCTCTACCGGTGCTTTTGTTGCTGGAGGCGCCATTGCCGTCGGATCACTCGGCCTCAGTGCCCTCGGCGCGGCTGCCGGTGCCACAGGCGCCCTGTCCGCTGGAGGCGCAGCCGGTTCGAGTGGTGCAGCCGGATCTGCTGGCGGCTCCGCATCACCGGCGATGCTCGCTTCCGCAGGTTCGAGCGGTGCTAGCGCGGGAACGCCACCGCCCCCGAGTGCGCCCAGCCCAAGTCCGTCCAGTCGACCGTCGCAGCCGTCTGCGCCACTATCGGATGCGACAAGAAGTTTGACCGGCATGCCCCGCCGGATCTCGTCCCAAGTGCCGCCGGATTCAGGCCCGCACGCAACGCCGCCGAAGTTGAACATTGACCATCACGAGTAAAGGAGGGTCCTCATTGTGACCAGCGCCGTAAGACTAGAAGAGCCTGTATCCGTACCGCACGCCATCAAGGAAGCCCGACCGCATGAAGAGTCGCCGGGCACGTCGTACAACCCATACCTGGCAGCGCGGCGCGAATGGGATGAACGATATGGGAATCTGATCACGCGCGAGCGCAACTGGCGGATCATGGCGTTAGTCTGCGCTGTGATCGCACTTGTGGCGATCGGCGGAGTGATTCGCTTATCCACGAAGACACACATTGTCCCGTTCGTCGTCGCAATGGACTCGCTCGGGCGCACCATGGCGGCTGGCCCGGCTGAAGAAGCATCGAGCGCAGACGACAGGCTAAAGCGGGCTACTCTCTTCACGTGGGTTGAGGATCTGCGGACGGTCACGACCGACGGAATCGCCCAGCGCAAAGCAATCGACCGAGTCTACGCCCACATCGCCAGCGGTGCCCAGTCGCAAGCCTTCATCAGCGAGTTCTATCGGGCCGCTCCCCCGCAGAAACGTGCCTCAAGTGAAACCGTGAGCGTGGAAGTCCGGTCTGTATTGCCGACCAGCGAGCGGACCTTCGAAGTCGAGTGGATGGAGACCACCCGCGATCTCTACGGCGCGGTGAAGGGGCAGGATCACTGGAAAGCTGCCTTCACGATTGCCGTCAACCCGCCCCTTGACGAGCGCATGGCCCGCATCAACCCCCTCGGAATCTACGTCACGAACGCGAGTTGGGGCAAGGTTCTCTAGAACGGAAAGGAATACGAATGCGAACACTCTTCATCACCGCCACTCTCGCAATCGCTTCATCGGTTGCGCTCATTGGACAGCAAAGCAGCCCTCCTCCGGTCCAGGCCAAGCGGCTCCCGCCGGACAAATCGTCGCGGAAGGGGCAGTCGAGCAATGACGCATACCTCGACCGGTACGACTTCGGGGCACAGCTCTCGGCGCTTCAGGACCCTGACGCGTCGAAGTCGAATGGCGGGCCAGTGAATCCCATGCCGGCGTCCAACGATTCTGGCGTGCCGCCCGGATTCAAGCCGAAAACCGACGTTCAGTTGACGAAGACGGCGCAGGACGCTGTCCAGATCAGCGAGAAGTGGATGTCGGAGCATAATCAGCCGGCAGTCGGTCGTGACGGCCGCGTGCTGTACTCCTACGGTGCCGGGCTGCCGACCGTCGTCTGCGCGCCCCTACGCGTATGCATGATCGAGCTGCAATCTGGCGAGAAGCTCGTCGGTGAGCCGCATATCGGCGACTCGGTTCGCTGGAATCTTTCGCCCGCGATGTACGGCAACGGATCATCGGCAACCTCGGTCATCGTTCTGAAGCCTCAAGGCCCTGGACTCGACACGAATCTCCTGATCACGACCGATCGGCGCGCCTACTACCTTCGCCTCTTGTCCAAATCCGACGACTACGTTGCTCGCGTGGCGTTCGCCTATCCGGATGAGGAAGAGAACGAGAAGAAGTGGCAGCAGCACCTGGCCGAACAGAAGGCCCAAGAGACAAAGGCTACTCGAATCGCGGAGCTTCCGCCGAACGCCGTTGACTCCATGTACTTCAATTACCGGCTCAAGGGCGGGGACGACAACATCCGTCCGGTTCGTGTCTTCGACGACGGCAAGAAGACTTATATCCAGATCAGCCAAGCGGCCCGGAATCGAGAAGCGCCGGTGCTGGTTGTCATCGGGCCGGACGGCAAGCAAGAGATGGTGAACTACCGCGTCAAGGACGACATGTACATCGTGGATCGGCTCTTCGAACGCGCAGAGTTGATTCTGGGCAGCGGCAAGAAGGCACGCAAAGTGGAGATCGACCGTGAACGAAAAGGCTGATACGTTGTCCGACACCTCAAATCACAAGGCCCCGCGCTTTGGAGAAGCACCGGATGGCCTTGATCTACACCCGCGTCCGCCGAGACCCGTTCGAGTCAGCAAACGAGCGGCCGGAGCGCTCATGGCCATCGCCGCTATCATCCTCGGGTTGTTCGCTTACGGCGGGTACAAGCGCCAACAACGGCAAGTCGCGGCTTTGGCCGAGGGCAACACGCCCAGGAACGTCTCACCAGCAACCGCTGCCGGTGTGGACATCTCAAAAGACATACCGACGGGCAATCTGCCGAACGCCGCGACCCTCCGCGGCGCGCCTTCTGAATCGGGAACACTGGTGCCGCCGGGCGAGCTCCAGGCAGGACAGGCCGGGCAACAGATACCCGGCGGCGCGAGCGGTCAGGTCTTCGTCCGCCAAGCTCCAATGCCGGCAGAGCCAGTTGTGGCCCAGGTCCCTCAGCCCCGCGAGCCAACTCCGGAGGAGCGTCGTCTTCTCGCCGCCTACGAAAGAGAGCAGCAGGCGATCGCCGCGCCTACTACGCTCAGAGACAACTTCGGAAGTGCAGGCTTCGGCACATCCTCACAAGCAGGCCAAACCGGCCTCAACAACGGCGACGATGCCGCCCAGCTCGCTTCGATGATCCAGTCCCTTTCTCGGCAGAGCGCCGGCGGATCGCAGGTCAGTGCTGACGCGTTGCGCTCCCTTGTCGGCCCGCGCGGAAGCTCCGGAAGTGACACCGGCGATGACGGTGATCAGAACCTGCAAGGGCGGAAAGAAGCGTTCCTAGCGAAAGCGCGGGCCGGACAGATGGACGACTACCTGAAGTCCACTCGAACCCCACCCCTGTCGCGGTATGAGATCAAAGCCGGCTGGGAGATTCCGGCGATTCTCGAACAGGCGTTGAACTCAGACCTTCCGGGGGAATTGAAGGCGCTCGTGTCGTCGAATGTCTACGACACTGCCACCGGTCGATTTCTGCTGATCCCGCAAGGCGCGCGCCTGGTCGGAGTGTACAACTCGAGGATCGGCTACGGCCAAGACGGCGTTCAGGTGATCTGGGATCGCGTCATTTATCCGGACGGCTCGTCGCTCGACCTCTCCGGGATGATCGGCCAGGACGCCCACGGCTACTCTGGCTTCCGCGACAAGGTTGACCGCCACTACAAGCGCCTAGTCGGATTCGCCGTACTCACCAGCCTCTTTGCAGCTGCATCCGAGATCGCGCAGAATCAGAACCGTTCATTGCTGACGTACCCCAGTCCCGCGCAGGTAGCCGGTAGCGCCGCCGGCCAGCAGGCGGCCGATCTCGGCGCCCAAATCACCCGGCGCAATCTGAACGTTCAGCCGACGATCAAGATCCCGGTCGGGTACCGCTTCAACGTTCGCGTCAATCGTGACGTTCTTTTCGATGGCCCTTACGCATCCATCGAACAGACCGCACGATAGCTCTGGCGCAGCACACCGCAAGTTGCGGGGGTACGGGTTCCTGGCATGGCGGTCTTCGTCATTTCGCCTCATCTTCCTTGGGCAATGGCGGGAACAGACCGCACCGCGGAATGGCCGGGTTCTTTGTGAATTGGGTTGACTTCGTTTGAAAGTGCGGCGGCGGGTCAGTATTGTCAACAATGAAGATCTGTTCGGGCCCGGCAAATCTCTCCAGATGCTCATAAAACCGAAGCTTCAGATCGGTGCCGGTGATGCCCTCATCGTCCGACTTTGGTTCCTTGTAAGCAATTAGCGGCGAATCGAGAATAACGAACCCGGGATGCGGCATCTTGCGGAAACGACAATACTCAAACAGCGCCAATGTAAAGGCTGAATAGGTTATCGCGCAAAGGCCGGCGCCCCGGCTACCACGCAAACGACCCCCGATCACCACGTCGCGTTTCAGTTCATCGAAGTAAACATCTGTCGCATCGGGGAAGTGCCATTGCGTCAGGATCTGCTCGACCGTTCTAGAAAAGTTTCTCAAAACAGACTTCGGAATGTATTGATCCACTTCAGGCGTTTCCGAATTGATTTCTTCGGGTGTTTCAGGCGGTGCTGGCGCTGGTTCGTCAAGCCGGCGCTTTAGCGCCCTAATGCGCTTGTTCAGCGCAATAGCCTGCAGGACGGTCGACCGACGCTCGACCAGGGCATCTCGCTTTTTCCGCACTTCCGCGAAGTCGGGGGAGAGCGCGGTTTCCATCTCATGCTGATACTGCTTCCATTGGCCTTCCAGCGATCTTCGTTCCCGGATAACTTCGATCTGTTCCTTCGTCAACGCCGCGACTGTGCTCTGTAGCTCGGACTGCAGAGTTCTAATTTTGGCAATCTCAGCCGCGGCGGCTTGCGTTACCGTAGCAACATTTCCATCGCAGGCGGCATTGTGGTTTTGCCCTTCCGGTGCGGCACCGCACAAGGGGCACGCCATCGGTTCGCGCAAAGCGAAAAGCTGGCCCGATTCTTCGATGGCAACCAAACGCTTGATGTCATTGGTATACTGCGCATCCAGCAGCCTGAACCGCTCCTGCAACTCGCTGATCTCATTGCGGCGCACGCCAAGATGGCTGTGCCGGTCGTAGACGTCCCTTCGCTGCTGGCTGGTCTGCGAAATCTTGCCTTCCATCAGGTCAAAGGTCTGTTGCAGCTTTTCAAGCTCTTCCTGAATGCTCGTTTCTTCGGCGTCGAGCCCGTCTGGATTTGCGGTCAGTGTGGCCAGCTCTTCTTCATACCCATAGATCATTTGCTCCAGCACTTCAGGCCGCGCCGGAGGCTTGCTGATAGGCGCTGGAATTTCGATTTCGGCGGCAGTTTCGGGCGTGACTTGAGCATCGTCGTTCCCGGTCAGCAGAAGTTTAAAGACGCCGTACTCACGCGTGACTTCAGTCCACTGCCCAGTCAGCGCTGGAGATGTCTTCTTGGTGATCGTCGGATAAATTATGACGCAGAGATGCGCAAGTGCGCGGAAACCCAGCGCCTTCAGCTTTCCGGTCGCTTTGCTATAGAGTATTTCCTTTCCATCCAGTCCTAACTCCTGTAACAACCAGTTCGACAGGTTGTTGAAGTTCTTCGACGACGGAACAGCTGAAAGTGCCTTACCTGACTTCAGATCATCCGGCAGACCTGGAAGCAGGCCATCAAACCTTCGAAACGCACCACCATTGATGCTGCGATGGATTGTGTAGTCTTTTCCGCCGGCCGTCAGACCGAGCAAGATTCGGTCATACCCAATCCGCTCTGGTATGTCCTTGAGCGGATCGTTCGCTCCAAGCATGAAGTCGATCGCCTCGACCAGAAAGGTTTTGCCGGTATCGCTCGAGCCCCAGAGGATATTCAGGCCAGGTGTAAAGATGTATTCGGCCGTCTTTTTGCCCGGACCGAAAAAGCGAATGAACCGAAGCTGCAGCGGGTTGAATGCCATCAGAATAACCCCGGCTGTTCCGGAACCTGAAATTCGCGCGACCACTGATCGTAAACGCGGCTCAGCATCACGCGAATGTCATGGTCGCTCATTTCGCTGAATCGATCGACCACCCAACTGGCGCGATCCTTCAGCTCATCAAGATATTCTGCCGTCAGCGCGTCGAGGAAAGGACCGGCGGCGTCTTCGGCCTGATACATAAAGCCATTCGGTGTTGCGTACCGGCCAACCAGGCCGCGGCTCATCATCAATATCAGGCCGCGCTCGATCAATTGCCGCCGAACTAACAACTCGCCAGAACGCAGCGGCAGGGCAGGGTGAATGCTAGGCGGGCCGTCGACATCCCCGGTATGCACCAGAATGTAATCGAATTCAAGGATGCGCTGCAGGTCCATCTGCGCCGGGTAAGATTCCGCTAGCAGGATTAGCGCGCGCACGCCGGTTTCAATCGGGCTGTTGAATGTCTGAACGCCTTCAGGCATTTTTCTTAACCCACACAAAACGGTCCTCATTGGCAAGGTGATGGCACAAACCCTGCTTGTCTTGCGTCTGCACACGCACGCAAAGCGCATTGCAATTCGGAGTCAGTATCGCGGCATGACTGGTGGTCGCCAGAATACGATCCATTCCATTCGCGTATTGCATGTCGTGCTTGTCGATGCAGCCGTGATAAATCTCTTCCCGGATTTCGTCGAATGCGCCGGGGTCAACGCTGTCGCGCGGGAAGTTGCGGAGCGATTCCGCATGGTAGAAAACCTCGCGTGAGCGGTTGAAGTGCCGCTCCAGATCAGGGTGCTTGGCCAGTTCCGCCGGGTCGCTTAACTGAATCGACAGTTTTTCTGAATAGATTTCGAACAGTTGCTCAACGTATCGGCTTTCGCCGGGCTGCACGGCTGGCGGCGGCAGCATGACCGGCGGGCGCTCCGGAAAACTCTCTTTGCCGAAACGGCGTTCGTAGAACACCGTGTTCGCATGGCCCTTGATCATCTCGGCCACTGGGATCATGTCGAAGATGCTGAAATCGAAGCTCTCGAAATACGTAAGGAACTTGCCGGTAAGCTCAACCCTAGCGGTATCCGTGATCTTCGTCTTGCAGTGCTTTCCCCAGTTGGCGCGCAATTCGTTTTTCAATGCATCGGGTTTCGTGAGTAGCTTTTTCAGCTTCAGCCCGACACCTTTGGACGCGGCGAAATAGTACTTCTTCGGTGGCGGGTACTCGCCCAAGAACGAGTAGTAGAGGATTTTGCCCAGCTCGACATAGACCTGCGCGGGTTGCAGCAGGCAGGCGTAACGTTTGCACTGCACGTTGTCCCACGGTCCGGCGAAGTATTTGTCGGTATAAAAGCAGAGGATGTCGAGGCCCATATCGCCCGCGCCCGCGTAGCGGATGACCCTCTTGTACTTTTTTTCCTGCGAGTGCGCCCACTCTTCGGTGAAGTCTTCCCACACCTCCGGCTTGAAGGTCTGGATCAGATCTGCGACTGGATAGGCCATCGCAGACGAGGCCGGTGCGCCCGACCCGCCGCTGCCAAATTTCAGTTTTCTGGAAGTGCCAATGATCTTGCCGGAGTCCACGGGTGCCGTCTTAAAATACGGCATCAGCAATGTAGATGCCGCGAAAATCTTTCACAAACAAAGGTCCACCAATTGTTCGCCGCTTCGCCGATCAGGTATGAGCATATCAGAAGTACACGGACAGATCTCCACCGGTAGATCGTGCCGGGGCACTGGCTCAACGGCATACCGCGCCGGGCCCTTGCATCACCGCCGCTGCTTCTCGATCCAGCCCTTCGGTCTACCGCCCTCGACCCCGCAGGCAACGACCTCGGACTTGGTTTGGACCGGTTGAGCTGGCAAGTGTCAGGCCGCTCTTTTCTCCTGCCGTAGGTGGTGCTGCTCTCGCCCTCTTTTTCCACAAATCCACAAACAGGTGGCGTTCTACTACTGGTTCTGTACAGGCACACTATAGGATTATGCGCCCCTACTTTGCCGAACTCGCCGCCCCTGGAATGCCGAGAAAACGCTCCTAAAGCGCCCCGACAAAACCGAGGAAAACTCACTTTCCCACAGGCACGTTTCCGCTGTTCTCGGCAGTGCGCCCCTAGGATGCCGAGCGCCCTCGTCGAGTGGCCCCGTATTGCCGAAGACTGGGGCAGCGGTCGGCGAAGCCGGGCTGAGCGCCCCCAGAATGCCGACGCGGCGATCACCGAAACGAACGCAGCGCCCCTAGAATGCCGAACCATGCGACTACGCGGAAGGGTGAATGCGCATTATGTGCCTTAGTGCGGCCCTTCGCGCACAACGGTCGCCCACGGCAAGTGTGGTCTCCAGCAGATTTGGCGTCACGCCACGCAGTTTTCACGCCGTACAGATTGGAGGGACGCATGGAGAACACACTGGACAGCCTGACAGTAAAAGAGGTCGCTGGCATTCTGCGGTGCTCGAAGACGCACGCCTTGAATGTGATCGAAGGGCGCGTGCGCGGAGTGCCGAAACTGCCGCATCTCACATTCGGCCGTCGCAAGGTCGTTCGGAAGGAATGGCTTAACGCATGGATGGAGGAGAACAAGACCCGATAGCGCTCGGGTGTCGTTCGGAATCATCGACATGAACGCAATCCATTCCTCAATTGCCACGACCGGTAGCGCAGCGGCTGCTGCCACGGAGATCCAGGCGGGAGAGCGCCCGCTAACGGTCCGCCAGGCCGCTCACTATCTCGGGGTGAGCGCGCAAACAGTGTATCTTTGGGTTGAGCGAAAGCAGATTCCCCATCTCCGCGTGATGGGCCGCAACATTCGATTCCTCAAATCGGATCTTGAGCCCTTCCGCGCAACTTTCAAACAGGAGATGGGATATGGCACGACCGATAAAGCATGATGGCGGCTTGTTTAGACGACCTGAATCGGCCGTCTGGTGGATGCAGTACCGGGACAAGTCCGGACAACGCCAGAGGGAGTCGACGGGGACTGAGGATTGGGACCAAGCGCAACAGATCCTCAGGGAACGACTGCAAGCCAGGGACAATAACACCCTTCCCGCTGTGCGCAGAGGGCAAGGGCTCACATTCGGGGAATGGGCGGAGTTCTACTTGAAGAACTTCTCCACGCCTCCGTTTCGCGCGCCGAAGACTCACGAGGTCAATCAACGTGCAATGCGGCATCTGAGAGCTTCATTCGAAGAAACACGATTGGGTGATCTCACCGCCGACGACATCGAGGCGTATCTGCGCGAGCGCCTGAAGAAGCGCGTTGAGGTTAAGACGGGGAAGGGGGTTATCCAGAAGGAGCTGCTGAAGGCGACAACGGTGCACCAGGAGTACCGTGTACTTCGTCGCGCATTGAACGTGGCGGTTCGGAAGAAGTACATCGCGGCAAATCCATGCTCCGGGGTCGAGTTTCCAACGAAGGTCGACGGCCTCTTTCGGCCGCATTACATGGGGTGGTCCGAACAACAGAAGATCGAGTTCGCCGCTCCCGAGTACCTCAAGAACCTGATCCAGATCGTCACGGAGACTGGGCTCCGGATTTACAAAGAGCTCGCGCCCGTGCGTAAGGAGCATCTCGACCTGATGAACGGCACAGTGTGGATTCCGGACTCCAAGACCGTCAACGGAGTCGCTGAGGTCCCGTTGACCGACATTGCGGTCGAGGCGTTCCGCCGGCAGCTCGCGATTTCGGGTTCCGGTCCGTTCTTGTTCCCGAGTGAGGAAGACCCGGAAAAGCACCAGAAGACATTTAAGACAACCTGGCGTGCCACATTGCGCCGGGCTGGGGTTCCGTACTTCCGGATCTACGACCTCCGATCTACCTACGCCACGCGTTTAAGCGCTGGCGGAGTTGCCGACGAGTTCGTAACGCAGTTGCTCCGGCAGGGGGACGCGAAGGTCTTCAAGAAGTACTCTCAGATGAAACTGCAAATGAAGCGGGAGGCCCTGGGCAAGTTGAACCGGAACGCCAACGAAGGCGGGAAGGGTTTTGACACAGGCCTCCCAAACTAGAGGGGTTTTGACACAGTTTTGACACAGTTAGGGTCGAAAACGGGTGGGAGCGATGGTAGAGGTTAGATCAAGTCTTTTAGAATCAGTGAAGATTTGGTCGGGGCGGCGTGATTCGAACACGCGACCCCCTGCGCCCAAGGCAGGTGCGCTACCAGGCTGCGCTACGCCCCGACAGTTGCTGCTCTTTCTGATTTTAGAACACTCGTCACAGATTCTGGTATTTAGGTTTGGCCGTCGCGGGTCTTGGAAGACGTGCGATGCTAAAAGCAGACGCATGCCGGACTGGCTCACAATACCCCTTTTCGTTGCCGCGTACTTTGCTGTCATGCGATGGGTACTGCCGCGTTTCGGGGTTTCGACTTGAATGACAAATTCCTGCCGCGTGCCGGACAGGACCTCCAAAGAACGAAACGAACCCACTTCCAAGCCGTAAAGCATGCAGGGTAACGTCCGTACGCAGAATCCCTTTCGCCGGGAGCACCCCGCACTCCACGGTATACGTTCTACCCTTGTGGGCGTGCTGCTGAACGTCGCCCTTGCGGCAGGAAAGGGGGCGGCGGGCTATTTCGGACATTCCTACGCCCTGATTGCCGACGCGATCGAGTCCGCGTCCGATGTGTTCACTTCGCTGATTGTCTATTTCGGCCTGCGGGTTGCCATGCGGCCACCGGATGAGAATCATCCATATGGACACGGGAAAGCCGAGCCGTTGGCCGCCACCGCCGTATCAGTCGCACTCTTTGGAGCGGCCATCCTCATTGCCGTGGAAAGCTACCGAGAAATCCTGACTCCTCACCACGCCCCCGCGCCGTTTACATTGGCGGTTCTGGCGGTCGTCATCCCAGTGAAAGAGGTGCTGTTCCGTTACGTCTTCAACGTTGGCGAACAGGTGCAGAGTACTGCTGTCAAGACCGATGCCTGGCATCACCGCAGCGATGCGATCACATCGGCCCTTGCCTTCGCAGGCATT
Source organism: uncultured Solibacteraceae bacterium (assembly GCA_964464925.1). Classification (GTDB taxonomy): domain Bacteria; phylum Acidobacteriota; class Terriglobia; order Bryobacterales; family Bryobacteraceae; genus CAYXLI01. Next base: position 35,009 of record CAYXLI010000008.1, read on the forward strand.
TCCATCGCCCTGATCGGAGGCAAAGGCTACGAACCGGCGGACGATTATGCGGCCATGGCCGCCGCAGTGATCATTGCATTCAATGCGTATCGCCTTCTTCGGGAAGCGCTGGCGGAACTCTCCGATGCGGCTCCGCCCGCCGGTGTCAGCACGGGCATCCGGGAAGCGGCCATGTCTGTGGAGGGAGTCATCGGGCTGGATGTCTGTATGGTTCGCAAGATGGGATTCGATTATTTCGTTGATCTCCACGTGATTGTCGATGGCAATCTCACGGTCAGGGAAGGCCACTGGATCGCCCACCAGGTGCAGGACGCTATACGGGAACGCCACCTCCGTGTGGCACAGGTGCTGGTGCACGTAGAACCGGCCTAACCCGTTTGCACTGAGACAAAAGTTCCAGTACTATTCGCACCCAATTTCCGGCTAAATCGCAGTAACATGACAGGTACATCGACTCGCGTTACATGCTGGTTTCCGATGGCGAAAACGCCAAGCGCGACACGGAGCGCTGTGGAAACCGAGAGGGCAAATGGGCCGGAATCGGTTCTGGTATGGGTTTCTCCTATTCACTCTGGCAGCAAGCGGCAACGAAGCGATCTCCGTGGATTCTCAACGGGGAGAGGAACTGTTTCAGAGCCTGCCGTGTATTCGTTGCCACAGTATAAACGGAAAAGGCGGCGACCGCGGCCCTGACCTTGCAAAGCGCCTGAAGCGGGAATATTCGCCCGCTGGCATCGCGGCCCGCATGTGGAATCACGCGCCCACCATGTGGTCAGCCATGTCCGAAGAAGGGCTTACGGTGGTTCCGATTGGCAAGCAGGCAGTCGCCGATATGTTCGGCTACTTCTACTCACTGCGATTTTTCGACCGTCCTGCGGACGCGAACAAGGGGAAACGCCTGTTCGATCGCGAGCGATGCTCGGAATGCCACGGCATCGACGAACCGAAGACTGCCAAGCCGGCGTCGAAGTGGGCCTCGTTGGGACGCCCGCTGGAATTCGCGGCCGCAATCTGGAGCCATGGCCTGCTCACGGGTCAGCGGTTCGACGTAAAGCTGAAAGGGCAAGAGCTATCCGATATCGTCGCGTACCTGCAAAGCCTGCCGCAGACGCCGAAACGAACGGCCAGAATGGATAGCGAAATCTCCGACGGTTCGATGTTACTCGAGACCAAAGGCTGTACATCGTGCCATAAGGCCAAGTCGGATCTGGCGCGCAAAGTCCGGACTAAAATGATCAACGATGTGGCGGCGTCGATGTGGAATCACTCCAGGATTCGCCAAACCGCGGTGCTGAATGCCGGTGAGATGCGCCAGATCCTCGATCAGCTTTGGATGCAGCAGGTCCTGGAGCCAGCCGGGGACATCGAATCGGGCAGGGATGTATTCGGGACGCGCTGCGCGGCTTGCCACAATGGATCGGGCATTGCCCCGGCGCTTGTCGACCGCCGGGGAAAAGTATCGGTAGTCTCGATCGTATCTTCCTTGTGGACCCACGGACCTCAGATGCTGGCGCGCTTGAAGCAGAACCACCTGGACTGGCCGACCTTCACCACTGAACAGATGGCGGACGTCATCACATTCCTGAATTCGGGCGGCCGCTAAACTTTTCCAAGCCAGCGGATGCGGAACACAAGCGCGCGGCTCTGGCCTCCGAAGAACTGCAGGAAGCGATCGGAGTTGATGTTATTGATTACGGTGTTCGGATTCTTGTGGTTCGTAATGTTGTTGAACCCGGCCCTTCCTGCCCACACCTGATTCCGGAATCGGAACTTCCGCTCCACGTGAAGATTCAACTCGAAGAATGTTGGATAGCGGCTTGCGTTGGGGCCGCCTACGATATAGCCCGCGTCATTCTGCACCGAAAATGGGAAGCCGCTGCGTGTCTCCATCAAGTAGGCGATTGCCCAATCTTTCCAAAGTGTCGGCATATAGCCCCAACTCACAAAGCGATTTGGCGCGTCCCAGGGGAGGCGACCGAGGTTGTTCGCCAGCAGTTCGGGTGTATCCGCTGAAAGATCGATTACGGAATTAGACTTGGCCGCCGATCGCGTATAGGCCGCTAGCCACTCGTATTCTTTTCGGAAGGCTTGCCGCACGGTGATGCCGACCGAATCAAACGCGTCGGTTCTTAAGTTTCTTAGCTGGTAGATGACATCGGCGGGAGAAGGCTGTACATATCCGCTGGTATACGCGAGTCCCTTTGACCCTCGCCGATGCAATGCCTGGACCTTCACGAAGGTGCTCGATCCAATGCGATGATCCATCGCCGCACTCCACGTGGAGAATCGCGGTGTTGCGAACGCCTCATTTGGGATCACAAAAAGGGACCGGCTAAGTACGCCTACTGGTCCGTAGGGTGGGAACCACGATGTAATGGAGTACTGATCGTAAGGACGAGTGAACAAATCCACTTGTGTCGCATCGTACATCAGCGCGTATCCGCCCGAGATTTTCGTGTTTTCGAATCGCGGGGGAGCCCACGCGAAGCCGATGCGCGGAGATGTGCTCCAGTTCCCGAGGAGGCGATCCCAGTCGGACCGTAAACCTAACTCGAGCAGCAGACTGGGACGCAGTCGCCATCCATCCTGCACATAAGTGGAGGCTTCGTAATTCACCTGCGAGACGATGCCGCTGCCACCGTAGGTCACTTTACGAACGGGGGTCATTTGCGAGCCGAGCACTTCGAACCCGGTCCGGTGAATGTCCTGGTGGTAGCCGACGCGATCGAGATCCACTCCCGTCTTGATCTGATGTCCTCCAAGAAAGCGAAAAGCCGGCAGGAAGACATTCGCCAGCACCTGATTGCGCGAGGGCTCCTGTAAGCCGTCGATATAGAAGTTCCCTTGCCGGCCCACTGGCGTCAGAATATAAAGCGATTGGCCTTGCGGAATCTGCCGGAGGAAAAGGCGATTTGCCGCAAATCCGAATTCCGCCACGCCGCCGTGTCCGAAATACAACTGATCCTTGATGTCGTAAAAGAATTGCCGTGTGCGCCGGTCCGAGGTAGTCTCGGGTGGATCGATCGCGCTCAGCCCGGTGCGGCGTGCGGTCCAAACGCTGGAGAGAAATCCCGCCGAGAGAATGTTGGATGGGGTGATGTTTACATTCGTTCGGAGCACGTTCGTGTAGCGCCAACTCCTGCTTGAGTCCTGCCCGGGCGGCAGTTCGCGAATGATTGTTTCATCGTACTGGCCCATAAACGTGTCGGAAAACCAGGCACGGCTCCTTCGCAGTGGCCCCGATACGTTGAACCGTGGCGTCCAACTTCCCAGACGCCAACCCTTGTTGTTCTGAATGCCCGGGATGAAGTTGGTGGCCGAGTAGCGGATGCGATCATCGCCGGTTCGTGTCGAGATGGACACAACTCCCGCTGAGCCCTTGCCGTATTCAGCAGGCACTTGCCCGCTGACAATCGTCATGGACTGCACTGCCTCCACCGACAGGCGTGTGTCGAAGGCGCCGGTTAGCGGGTTGCCGATATTGAATCCGTTCAGAAGATATAGCGTCTGGTTCTCTGCTCCGCCATCCACATGGTTGGTGCCTTTGGGATCCTGGACCACCGCTGGAAGGGCGCGCATCGCGTTTTGTATATAGTGCGTGTTGGCCTGCGGAATATCGACCAGGGCCTTGCCGCTGAGTTGCTGATCGGAAGTGGTCTCGTCAAGTGAGACGGAAGACGTTCCTGCCGCGACATCGACGCTCTCCGACATCTCGCGGACGGGATTCAGTACAAGCCTGAGCTCGCTATCCGGCGACGAGATCATCACTGGGTGGTTTTTGAGCGCGAAGAATCCGGGACGCTCCACATCAATGCGGAAATCGCCGGCTCCCGGGATTGTGATCGCGAAGTCGCCAGCGGGGTCGGTCAGAGATCGATACGATTCTGATCCGCTCCGCAGAGTTACCGACGCGCCGGCAACGGGAACATTCGTGTCGCTGGTTACGTGGCCGGCTACACGAATCTCTGCATACAACGGAGCGATGAACAAAAGAATCCAGGCAAGCAGAAGACGGCCCATCCAGACCCCCGCTAGTCACTATATCTCTTGTGAGGAGGCCGGCTTGCATCCGTGCCGAGATAACCGAGGCACAGAACCGTCAACGCCATCAGCAGAACTTCACTGTCTCCCAGATTGTGCTCGACCGTTCCGATCACCAGGATGCCCAGCATAGCGGCGATGGAAGCGTGCAGCAGCCACTTGGTTTCCGTCGCTCTTTTTAGGGCGATCAACCATGTAAAGACGGCACTGCCCAGCAGCCACATCAGCATCAACATGGTCGGGATGCCGCGTTCGGCCGCATACTGAAGGTAAATATTATGGAGGTGACCATACCAGCCCCTCGGCAGAGGGCGCGGAATATCGGGAGGCACATACTTCAGAAAATCTTTTCCGACGATTTCTGGGCCCAGTCCAAACCACGGATGAGCATGAATCATGGCAAGGCCGGTTCGGAATGTTACGACGCGGTGCTGATTGGAATCCAGTTCTCCGTGCGGTCGCGTGAAGGAGACGAACCTGGCCCGCACCACCTGGGGCCCAGCGAAGAAGAGAAGCACTGCTGCTACCGGGAGTGCCGCGACAGTCCACGGTCGCCAGTTCCAAAGCAGGTAGATGCCCGCGACGATCGTCGCCATCCACACGCCGCGAGTAAGGCTAAGCACGATGGATGCAAGAATCACCGCGCAGGAGAGCGAAATGGCGATACTAAGCTCCCGCCGCAGATTACCGAACAACAGCAGCGACGTGGCAAACACGAGCGCGACCAGTTGGAGTCCGCTGAACGTCATCCAGTGGCTCATGAAGCCGGTAATGCGGTCACTCACATAGGTGGAATAGAAATCGGAACCGCCGCGGACCCAACGTTCGTGAAATTGCCAGAAGCTGCGTATGGCGGAGACCACTGCCGCCAGCATCCACCCATAGGCGAGCCATTTCGCGTGCTGTAGGCGACGGAATGTGCTTGCGACCAGCAGCAGAATGAGAAAGACGAACAGCTTTCGTACTTGCGGTAAACCCGCGGCCGGGTCTTCCGATAGTCCGAGCGAAATCAGCGTTCCAGCGAAGAATAAAGTGAGAGGCAGAGCAATGGGCGGGAATCGCAAAGGAGCACGCGACACCAGGAGGAGCACGACACCAAGCGCCAGGAGGGTCTGGGAGATCGAGATGGAGAACATCGTCGCCAGGGCCGAGCCGAATGCACAGCAGAACGCCCCCCGTTCGAGGTTAACTCTTGAGATCCGCATGTCCCCTGCCTGAAAGGACCATCCAGCGGGTGTTTTCAACTACAGCCGAAGCTCAAGTAACCGCAACAGCAGAATGATAGCTAGGGTCGGACTACTCCGCCAGTCGCTACAATGACCACGGTGACCATGCGACCCTGCCTCCTATTCACAGCTCTGTTTAGCGGCCTTCTATTCGCGCAATCCCCAAACACAGCCGACCTTCCGAAGCTGGCGACATTCGATGCTTCTTTGATAGACAAGTCCAAAAGCCCCTGCACGGATTTTTACCAGTACACCTGCTCGAAATGGATTGCGGCGCATCCGATTCCGCCGGATATGGCGAGCACGAGTGTGTCTCTACCGCTTTATCTGTATAACCAGACCATTTTGAGAAACGCGATGGAAAAAGCCGCTGCCGACAAGAACGCCAGCGGAAGCGAGCGGCAGGTTGGCGATTACTGGAAAAGTTGCATGGATGAATCGGCCCGCAACGCCAACGGCCGCGCGTGGCTGCAGCCGCACCTGAAGGCTATCGCTTCTTTGAAGTCAAGAAAGGACCTGGCGGGTGTGCTGGCCTACATGCACCGCAACTTCCCGGCGGCATGGGAGGCAGACGACAACACTACCAGGGCGCCGCTGTTCGGCTTCGGACCTACCCAGGATCTCGCCGATGCGAGCAAGATGGTGGCCGGTGTGGACCAAGGAGGGATTGCGCTCCCGTCGATCGATTACTACACGGGCAAGAGTGCCCGGTTCCAAGATCTGCAGGACAAGTACAAGAAGCATGTGCAGAAGATGCTGGAACTCGCCGGTGACTCATCCGATAAAGCTGCCGCGGAAGCGAAAACGGTAATGGACATGGAAGCCGCGCTGGCCAGAGCCTCGATGGATAATGTGAAGCGCCGCGATCCTGAGAATACATACAACAAACGAACCCTCCAGCAACTCAAGGCGGCGATGCCGGATTTCCGATGGGACCAGTATCTGAAGCTGGTGGGCGCCCCGGCTGTGCCTTTTTACATCGTGAGTGCGCCGGGGTTTCTGAATGCAGCTGAGGAGCAGATCAAGACACGGTCCATGGACGATTGGCAGGCCTACTTGCGCTGGTGGGCTGTACACGCGGCCGCGCCCTATCTAGGAGACGATTTCCAGCAGGCAAACTTCGAATTCTTCGGGACTGCATTGACCGGAACTCCGCAAATGCTTCCGCTCTGGCGCCGCTGTGTTTCGTCCGCAGACCATAACCTCGGCGAAGCATTAGGCCAAGCTTACGTAAATATCGCGTTCCCTCCTGCGAGCAAGCAACGCGCCAACGAACTAGTCACTCAAATTCGCAATGCGCTGAGCGAAGAAATTCGCCGGTTGGATTGGATGGGCGATCGGACGAAGAAGGAGGCGCTCATCAAGCAGGATTCCACCTTGCAAAAGATCGGCTATCCGGACAAGTGGCGCGACTATAGCTCCGTGAAGATCTCGCCTACAAACTACTTGGCAAATTTGAACGCGGCCACTATGTTCGAAGCACGCCGGCAGATGAAGAAAATCGGCAAGCCGGTGGCCCGCGCCGAATGGTTCATGACGCCCGCCACCATCAACGCCTATGAAGACCCGCAAATGAATACGATCAACTTCCCGGCGGGAATCCTGCAGCTTCCATTGTTCGATCCCAGCCAGAGCGAGGCTTCGAACTTCGGGGCCATCGGCTCCGTGATCGGTCACGAGGCGATCCATGGATTCGATGATCAGGGACGCAAATTCGACGAGAAAGGCAATCTGCGCGACTGGTGGGACGCTGCCGACGCAAAGCGATATGACGAGAAGGACAGATGCATCGTCGAACAATACACCCAGGAAATTCCTGAATACGGCGTAAAGCAGAATGGCGCCCTTACGGCGGGTGAAGATACCGCCGATAACGGCGGCTTGCATCTAGCGATGTTGGCGCTGGAGAACGTGTACAAGGCGCAAGGGAAGTCACTCGACACCCGGGAGGCGGATGGACTTACCGCGCGACAGCGCTTCTTTTTGTCATTTGCATTCAGTTGGTGCTCGGATATACGGCCGGAGGCAGCGCGCAACCAGGTGCAGACGAATCCGCACTCGTTGCCGCGGTTCCGTATCAACCGGCCGCTCTCAAACATGCCGGAGTTCTGGCAGGCGTTCCAATGCAAGCAGGGGCAGCCAATGGTTCACAAGCCGGCGTGCCGCGTGTGGTAGCCGCTAACGCTTCCTTGGCCCGTGCTTCGTCAGGTTTTCGAAGAGGAACAGGCCGCTCTTGCCGCCAACAGCGAAGTCGAGATCGCCATCGCCATCCAGATCGGCGACCGGGATCTGCATGCCGCCGCCGGTGCGAGTAGCGTAGTCGATGGTATGCCGCACCCACTCGAGCTGCCCGTTCGGAGTTTTGGCGGACTCATACCAGTAAATCCCCAGGGGTTCACGTTCTCCGGGATCTTTTCCGTTGTGGGCCATGTAGCGCTTGCCGGTCAGCAGATCCTTGCGGCCGTCGCCATTCAGGTCAACCAGCGTCATCGCGTGCGCCTGCGACCAACTATCGTCAATCAGATGCTTCACCCACTTACCGTCAGCGGTGTGCTCGAACCAGAAGATACCGTAATCGTGCGCTGCGGACGTGACGACGTCAGGCCTCCCGTCTCCGTTCACATCGATGGCATAAATGAATCCCAGCGCCTTCGGCTCGTTCCAATCGGGGTGCCATTTCCAGTCGCCATTGCGCGGATCGGCTGGCGCTTCGAACCAGCCCTTTGAAGTGAGTATGTCGTTCCGTTTGTCTCCGTTCACGTCGCCGGCTCCGATTCCGTGCCCGTAGCTCTTCGGGCTGACTACATGAGGCACCAGTGTGCCTCCCTTGGCTTCATACCAGGTGAGGGGCGCATTCTCGTTTCCGAATTGCGGCAGAACTTCTCTTGCCTTGCCGTCGTTATCGAGGTCGACCAGGAATGCGAATTCGATATTGAAGCGGGTTTCGATGGGATGTTGTTTCCACTCGCCGCCGCGTTTGCCGGGATGTTCCCACCATGCGAGAGTCTTGCTGAACCAGCTCACGCTGACGATGTCGATGGCACCATCTCCATTCACGTCGAGCGGCAGATCACTGAAGTCATCGATGTAATTGGCGGTGAAGTTCAGGTCGCGAAAATGGTGCTTCGTCCAGGAAGGATTCTCATACCAGTTCTCGCCGGAGACGATGTCGAGTTTCCCGTCGCCGTTGATATCGGCAAAAGTGCAGGACTCATTTGCTCCCAAATCGAGCGTATGTTTTTCAAAAGGGATATCGGGAGGGCGGCTGATGGCGACCAGCATCACCGCGGCGCAGAGGACAAGCAGGAACGGGCGCATTGGCCCGATTGTATCTCGCTTGCGCGAGTTGCTAACATAGAAATGCATGGCGCTATCGTCTAACGGTTAGGACGGAGCCCTCTCAAGGCTTAAATACGGGTTCGATTCCCGTTAGCGCTACCAACCTCTTCTCGGCTCGGGCTCAACGCCAAAACCCGGGGAGCAGCCCCGGATCCCAGATCACCCACATAAGACCCTAAGTCGCATTCTGTAGTTGTTATGGAAGTCTTCGGTGCGCTGGGGAAATTGTTGCTGACCGGTTCGAATATGCTTCCATCGAGGCCTTGCGATTCTTCAAGTCACACAGGGTGGTCGCATAGCCATGACGGTGGATGAAGCAGTGCTCGTCAATGCCGAGCACCCAGGCCGTGATTGCGCACGGCACATCGCCGATACGAAACACTTGTCCGAGCGCAGCTTGAGGTAAACAAGGACTACGTTTTATATTTGGCGGATGGTCGTGCGCAGCCAATCCCAAGTCGGCGTCCGTTCCCCGAATTCGTCGAGCGGACCGCGGCGAAAGTTCCCTAGATCAGGGGCGCTCAGGATGGGCAACTCCTGCGAAACGAATTTGTAGGACGAGATTCCGCTGACGCCATAAACAAGAGAGCCCCAAATTGGAGCTGGACGTCAGCCGGCGTCAATTCGCGATATCGCCAATTCGGAGAAGTGAGCACGATATTCCAGAGGGGAAGCTGATGCCGGCGCCCCGCCGCGCAGGGGGAAATTAATCGGGGGACTCCGGACGTTCTCTGTGGTGGGAAGCGGCTCCGAAATTGCCGGAGCGGGTTGCGGACCTACCGCTGCTGGTGAAGGCATCGCGCTAGAGTTCGAAGCCGCCATTGGGATTGTTGGGACGGATGGATTGCAGGAACGATTTGCCGACGCATGGCCGTAATCCGCACTCACGTCGTAGAGGGTCGGGAGGCTCGAGGAGCGGTTCGATGAGCGGCCCGTGTAATCATCTCCGTTCTTACCGCCCGATCCGCAGTTCAGGCGGCCACGAATCCACGGCTTCAGCCGGCGAAGCAGGTTGGCTGGAACCCGGCTACTATCGCATAGGCACCGGCCTGCTGTGGAGTCTGTGAAAACGCCACCATGCGGGCAAAGAAAACGGTAACGATCGTTCTCATAGCGTGCTACCTTTTTGCAGCCAACTTCATACCCGGGCTGTTCTTCAGCGAAAGTTGCGCCTGGCGCGCGTAGTCGATGGCTTCCCCGAGAATTCGCGCGGCTTCCTGTGGTGCGTGAAAACCCATGGAATTTTCAGCATTTACAAAGTCGGCGCGGAACTGCGCGCGGCGTTGCAACTTTTGCGCATCGCGGACCTGATCGTCAGTAGCGCCGTTCGCGCGCGCTGTTTTGATGTCGTATATCAGCGCTACCAGCGCATCTTCAGCGCGTCCCAGCAGAGCTTTATTGCGGTCCTGAATGACCGCGATCCGGCTTTTCATCTCTTCAGCCGAATACGGATGGCACGTCATGCAGGACCGTTCGATGTTCAGCAAAGGACTGCGGACGTGGTGATCGCTGACCTTCAGTGCGCCTTCCCGCTTATAAGGCATGTGGCAATCGGCGCAGGCTACGCCGGCACGCGCATGGATTCCCTGGTTGTACATTTCAAACTCGGGATGCTGTGCCTTCAGAACGCCTGCACCGGTTTCGGCATGGGTCCAGTCGCTGAACTTAATTTCGTCGTAGTAGGCCTCGATATTCTCGACCTTCAACCCTTTTGACCACGGGTACGTGACCGTCTTACCTTCGGGCTTGAAGTAATACTCGACGTGGCACTGGCCGCAGACAAAAGTGCGCATCTCCTGGCGGGTGGCCATTGTGTTCGGGTCGTAGTTATCCACGCCCTTCACGTTCTTCATGTACTCTCGTATACCGTTCAGGAACCCGGGACGCGTGACGCGCAACGCCATGGTCTTGGGGTCGTGGCAGTCGATGCAGGAGATCGGATGGTCCACTAACCTGCGTCCCTCCTTGAAGGACATGGCGCACACTTTTTCGAATCCTTTTTGCACATCTCCATCGCCCAGCTTGCGGTAGGCAGGAATGATCGACGCGTGGCACTGCAGGCACGATCCCGGCTGCGCCTTTTTCTTTGTGCGCTCGGTCTCGTCCTGGTCCTTTAGTGAGTAGGCGTGGCCGCGCTCTTCGCGGTAATCGAGTGCAAAAGCATAGCCAGCAAAAATTGTCCTGAGGCGTGGGTCCTCATCGAGTTTGGAAAAGGCTTCCGATCCGCCATAACGGGTGCGCGTCTCCGGGCCGGTTTCTGCTGTTCTCTTGAATCCGTCATATTCACGGGGAAAGTTCTTACCCCATTCCGCCGCGTCCACAGTCTCTTCCGTCAGGTTCGCGATCTGAATGTAAGATTGCCGCGATTCCTGCTTACGCTGATTGATGTTCATCAAGAGCAGCGTCACACCGAACGCCGCAAGGGCAACCACTGAGGTGATAGCGATATATTTCCAACGATTAGAATTCATGCGATAGTTACCTTCTTGGACCATGCCCAACGCCGGAATGGCAGCGAACACAGGTGACATCGCCCGCTCCGGAGTGGGCAGCGATGGTGCGAATGTCGGCTACAAACTCCTGGTGACAACGAATGCAGTTTTCTTGAAGGCGCTCCGAATTGACCGGCCGGATTTTCAGAGGATCCGCCGCGGTGCCGAGCGTGAATTTCAATGAGTGATTCCAGCCGTTATCGGCCTTCGTGATGAGCTTCGGGATTAGCGCGTGTGGCGTGTGGCAATCATTGCAAACCGCGCGTCCATGATGTGGAGACTTCTGCCAAGAATCCAAGCTGTCGCGCATGATGTGACAATTCGCGCACGCATTGGGGTCGTTCGAGAAGTACGCGAAGCCTTTCGCGTAATCAAACGTGTAGGTGCCGATTCCAATCAGCAGGCCGAGAAGTACACACAAGATGCCGGGGAAGGCTCTGAACATGAGTAGTCCGGAGCCAATTCAAGCAATTGTAGACCCAAAGGTCCATGATTGCTAAGTGCTTGATTGGCGGATGGCTACACTCCGCTACCGGCGGTTCACGGAGTGAAACCACGCTGGTGGAGCGTCATTGACCACGCAGGCACGTTCTTACTATGAAAGGCAGGGGAAAGACGTGGCCCCTGGCATGCACACCATCCGGAGCACGCATGCTATTCAGCCAAGCGGTCGATTATGCACTTCGCGCGACGGCGTATCTCGCGGCTCTGCCGGAAGGCACGGTCGCTACGCGCACGATGCTCGCAAAGCAGACGAGGCTGTCCGAATCCTTCCTCGCCAAGGTGATGCGCAAGTTGGTAACGGCGAGAATCGTCGTCTCTCATCCGGGCGTGGGCGGAGGATTCACGCTACGCCTGAGAGCAGATCAGATTTCTTTGATGCAGGTTGTGGAAGCAGTAGACGGCACATCCTGCCTGGGAGCGTGTCTCGTTCATTCAGAGCCGTGTGGGCAGAGGTCCTGGTGTGGCCTACATAGCGTACTCGCAGGTGCGAAGGCGGAGATGGTGAGCGCTTTGAGATCGACCAGCGTCGCGCAGATCGCACAGCAGAGGCTCACGAATAAGAACGCGGGCGCGAAGCACTAATCCATCACATAGGCTCGAAGCATCCGCTCATCGGGGATAATCAGCGTTTTGCCTTCGAAACCCACGAGGCCGTTCTGCTGAAGGCGGTTGAACGAACGCGATACGACTTCGCGAACAGATCCGATACGGGCGGCGATTTGCTGGTGCGTCAAGGGTAGATCGAACGACACGTGGAAGCCGGTGCGGCATCCGCGGGATTCTGCTTCCACGAGCAATAGGCGAGCCAGGCGGCGGTCTACATCCCGAAGACTGAGCGTCTCCACGAGCGACGCCGTTTGGCGGAGTCGAGACGCCAGGAGCCGTGCGGCGGCCAGTGGGATCGCAGGCTGTTGCAGACAGAGGGCGCGGATATCCTGCTTGCTCAGAAAGAGCAGAACAGAGTCCTCCTCCGCGATCACGGTTGAAGGATATGCGCCATCGTCGAACATTGGAACTTCGGCGAACGTAGCGCCGGCACGCTCCACATGAATCACCTGCTCGCGGCCTTCACTGCTTTCGCGGGTGGCGCGCACGCTTCCTTCCACGACGACATACATGCCGCGAGCCGGCTCGCCCGAGGTGAAGAGCACATCTCCCCGGGAGAGCCGGCGTTCCACGGCACGGCTGGCAAGCAATGTCAGCTCAGAGGTTCCCAGTTCCCGGAACATGGCCGTCTGTCGAAGAGCTTCGACTTTGTCCATGTTCCAGAGAATAGCTCAGTGCTTCCCGACTGCCTCCTTCTTGTATTCGACCTGCGTAACCACGACCGTCCGTTCGAGGTTTCGCATGTTGAGGAAACCGTACGTCGCCGCTGCAACTACAGGTACAGCGCCGAAGACGATGAACACCGTATCCGGAATCATTCGGAGCCACAAGAGTGTGCTCACAACCGGCTGTTGGTAGAAAGCGAAGGAGCGAGCAGACCAGAATCCGTGTTGGAAGCTCTCCACCGCCTGCATCACGCCGATGGGAAGGAGAGTGACCAGGATCATGCCCATCAAACCGATGTTCAATCCCCAGAACCCGAGGCGGAACCAGCTTTCCTTCCACGCCTTCGGCTCGACGATGTTCCGTAGAGAGAAGGTGGCCAGCGCGATAGCCAACATGCCGTAAACGCCCATTAGCGCGCCGTGTCCATGCGCTGCCGTCAGGAATGAACCGTGCTGGTAATAACTCACGATCGGAAGGTTGATCAGAAAACCTAGCACGCCCGCGCCGAAGAGATTCCAGAACGCGGTTGCCACAAGAAACCAAAAGGCCGTCTTATATGGAAACTCCACACCGCCATCGCGGATCACTTTGTATTGCGAATAGGCTTCGACCATTAATAGAGAGAGCGGCACGACTTCCATGGCACTGAACACGCTCCCGAGCGCCATCCATGCTTCGGGCGTACCAACCCAGTAATAGTGATGGCCGGTGCCGATAATACCGCTGCCCAACAGGATGATGAGTTGGAAATACAGCGCGCGGAGCGTGGAATGTGCAGTGACGAGCCCGAGGCGCACCATGAGGAAACCGATCACGACGACCGCGAATACTTCGAACATGCCTTCCACCCAAAGGTGGATCAACCACCAGCGCCAGTAGTCTGCCATGGTGATGTGACTGGTTTTTCCGATGAACAGGGCGAAACAGTAGAACACCGGGATTGCGGCCGCCGAGTAGAAGAGTAGATGAGTCAGGCCTCCGCGATCTTTTTCTGCCCGCAATGCAGTTCGCAGTCCGCGGAACACGATGAATAGCCAGATTGCCATTCCGCCGATCAGCAGGTACATCCAGAGGCGGCCCAATTCCAAATACTCCCAGCCCTGCGTGCCCAGTAGCCACCAATTCTCACCCAGGCTGCCGTTCCAGGAGAGATACTCACCGGCCATACTGCCGAGCACTACAAAGACCAGGGCTCCGAAAAGGATATTCACAAGAGCGCGTTGGCCCTTTGGCTCGCGTCCGCTCACCAGCGGAGCAATAAAGATGCCCATGCCGAGCCAGGCCGTAGCAATCCAAAACACCGCAAGCTGCAAGTGCCAGGCCCGCGCAATCTGAAACGGCAGATACTGGGCCAGATTGAATCCATAGAAACTCGCACCGTCCGCGTAGTCATGCGCCATCTTGCCGCCGAGGAGAGTCTGCAGCAGGAACAAGGCAAGTGCGGTAACGAAGTACTTCGCCGTTGCCTTTTGTGATGGCGTGAGCGGGCTGCGCGCCACATCGATCCGCAGATTCGGATTTTCCACGTCCGCGGGCGAGAGTTGGTAGCGATGTTGGAAGTAGAGAATGATAGCCAGTCCAAGCAGCAAGAGAGCCACGCTCGCGCCGGACCAAAGCATCGCACCGGCGGTCGCGGTATTTCCCGCCGTGGCGTCGTAGGGCCAATTGTTGGTGTAGGAGTGCGCAGCCTCCGGGCGCTTCGCGACGGAGAGCCATGCCGTCCATGTGACGAAGGCCGACATCTGCCGCGCAGCTTCCCGGGAGACGCCCCGATTCGATCCGCCTTCTTTCAGCGGAACAAGGGTATTGGGGTTGAGCGAGCGCTCCGGCTGGCCGGCCGTGAAGACGTTTGCGTAGTGGTCTACGACAGACTGAAATCCTTTCGCCTGTCCCGCGGTGAAGATTAGCGTTCCGTCGCTCTCGCGATAGCGGTTGACCTTTAGCTCTTGAGCAATCTCTGCGTTAATGCCGGCCTGGGCGCCTACGCTGAGGGAATCGAACCGTCCGCCGCTCCGGTCCGCCTGCATGGCTTGGGTTATGTAGTGAAGCGCTTCTGCCGTGTAGTCGGGGCCAAGGTAAGCACCATGGCCCAGCACGGACCCGTAGTTCATCAGGTTGCGCTTGCGGAAAAGTTCCTGACCGGTTTGAATATCCTGAGCAGTGAACAGAACCTTACCGGAGTTATCGGTAACGGTGTTCGGAATCGGCGCGCGCGTCTTGTAGATGTATGCACCTCCTACCAGCATCACCGTAAACCCGAACAGCATTGTGAGAAGGAGCCCGTGTTTCCAGAGCCCCGAATTGTCTGATTTCGCGATCAAAATGAGAACCTCTGGACCAAGGTTACGGTCGGAGTGCAATCCGGGCATATGACAAAAGTCACAGGAACCGGTCGCGGTGTATGGGGTGACCAAAGTCACTGATTCCGGCGAAGATCTGGCCAAACAATGAGGTCATGAATCCCGCGATTCGCTGCAACGCACTCTCGCCCTCCAGTAGACTTCCCGGGCATTGGCTGCTCGCTCGTGTAGGCAAACGGGTGCTGCGGCCCGGGGGCGTCGAAATGACCCGCAAGATGCTGGCGTCGCTGCAAATAGACTGTGCAGACCGCGTGGTAGAGTTTGCGCCGGGGCTAGGCGATACAGCGGGACGGCTTTCCCGGTGCGCGCCATTCTCTTACATAGGAGTAGACCGGGACAATGATGCGATCCGCCGGCTGCAAGCTCGTTTTCGAGCTGACGACTGGATGCATTTTGTTCAGGCTGCGGCCGAGCAAACCCATCTGCCCGGCGGCAGCGCCACCGTGGTGATTGCGGAGGCGATGCTCAGCATGCAGTCTGCTGCCGAAAAGCAAAAGATCATAACGGAGGCGGCCAGACTACTTGCGCCGCGCGGTCGCTATGCGATTCATGAATTGTGCTTGGTGGAGACTTCCAGGAAAGCCGAATTGGAACGGGATTTGTCACTTCAGATTCATAGCGGAATCCGGCTGCTAACCGCACCCGAATGGCAGCTCATGCTGGAGCAGGCGGGCTTTCGCGTCCGAACCGAATTCTATGCACCCATGCACCTTCTGCATCCCGCACGGATCCTTCGGGACGAAGGGTGGGCGCGAACGCTTCGCATTGCCTGCAATCTGCTGTGCGACAGAGATGCCCGGGCGCGCGTCTTATCTATGAGACGCGCCTTCGAAGAACATGCGGGCGAGATAGCAGCTATCTGCCTGATCGCCACCAAAGGAAAGTAAATGCTTTATACATCTAAGAATCTGTTGTCCGAAGTCACGATCCCAGAGAACGGGATACTTAGCCGCACGTTACACAACGATGACGCGATGAAGGCAGTGATATTCGGCTTTGCCACCGGACAGGAACTGTCCGCACATACGGCTCCGATGCCGGCTACGATTCAAATTTTGCAAGGAGATGCGATTCTAACGCTTGGATCGGAGAAGATGGATGCAGGGCCCGGCACTTTCGCGTATATGCCGGCATACCTAAACCATGCCATCGTAGCTCGCACGCCCACAATCATGCTTTTGTGCATGAATAAGGCTGCTAAGCAGGAGAAGTAACTCATGCCTGTACAAATTGGGGGACCTCGGGACCATAGTTTCGAGTCACCTCTTCAGTTGCTCAGTGACTGCCATCGGCGGATCGAACACTTTTTGAACGTACTCTTCCGCGTTGCCAGCCAAGCAGGCGACTCTCTGAGTTCAGAAGAGTCGAAAGCGCTGGCGACTGCACTCCGCTATTTTCGAGAAGCCGCACCACGCCACACTGAAGATGAGGAAAAGTCACTCTTCCCTCGCCTGAAGGGCTTACAAAGCTCCGCGCTCGAGGAGTCTCTTGCGCAGCTCGACCTGCTGGAGGCAGACCACGTTATGGCGGATAGACTTCATGCCGCTGTGGAACGAACAGGACAGGAATGGCTGGCTTCGGGATCGCTTCCGACGATAGAGCGGGAGAGATTTCAAACTAGAATATCGGCCCTACGTGACTTATATAAAAGTCACATCGAATTAGAAGACACAGTGATCTTTCCGCTCGCGTCACGGTTATTGGATGCTAACGCTCAACTATTGATTGGGAAGGAGATGGCTACCCGCAGAAGGGGGTAGGGATCTAGAACTACGTTACATTTTAATGTAAGGTCTGGAAAATGCAGAAACTTAATTCTGTAACGAATAAACAACACATTTCGATGTATACTTGAAGTGCTCTGGTTAGCTTATCTGTGACTGCGTAGTCCGGCGAACCGCTCCAGACCCGAGGCGCTATGATGATTCACCTTGCGAACCAGCGTTGCCAAGCATTTTGCCTCTGTATAGGAATTCTGTCGGTTCTGACGGCCTGCACGAGTGCTCCGTCAGCGGAGGCTTCCAAATCGCGGACGGCCGAGCGCCCCGCCACTATTGACGTCCGCGCTATCACTCCTCCTGAGCTGAAAGCCGAGCGAAAAATAACACTTGAGGGAGAGGCGCTTTCGTTGTTTGATGCCGCCATGCAGGCTTACGCGCGCAAGGAATACGGAAAGGCATCCGTCACCCTGCGCGAAGTGACAATGAAGGCTCCCCACTCGGCCGAGGCTCGTTTCTTCCTTGGTATCTGCTATCTGATGACCAATGACACGGACGCAGCTATCCGCGAATTGAAGACCGCCGCTGTGCTGGGCAACTCGGAATATGTTGAGGACGCCCATTACTTCTTAGGCCAGGCATACGCTCGCAAGAGCGACGCGGTCAACGCTACGCGCGAACTGGACCGTGTGATTGAATCGAACGGCACTCGTGCGGACAAGGCCCGGACACTTCGGGAGATTGTCAACGTGTCGGTTCGTTAGCCCTATTTCTTCACGCCGAGGGCGTCCACAAGTCGTTCGTAGGTGAACCAATCCACCCCTAATTCAGCAGCGAGCAACCGCTCGACGTTCGTTGCGAAGAAATGCTCATCGCGGTACGGAGCATCGGGAGCGTCACCCGGTTCTCCAAAGGCTTTCCCTTCCTCCCGCTCGCGCTCGAACTTCACATCGAAGTCGCTAATGGCCTCCTCGGCGATTCCGCGCTGCTTGGTAAGAATCATTTCTATCAATTCATGCACTGCCACAAGAGCTTCGTAGCGCCAGTCCGGCAGTTCGGAGACCCGGACTTCCTCCACGCCGGCTGCACTGGTCCAGTAATCGCCGACCGTTGGATAGCGCTGAGAATCATGCGGGATTGTTTTGATATGGATTTCCATCAGATGTACCCCATTGCGATCAGAGCCTGGTAGCGGCGGATCGGAGAGGAAGGATAGTCCGTCTTATCTCCATCGGGACGGTAGCTACGATATGGGAACTTGATCTGCTGCGTCTTCTTCATGACGTTTTCCCAGGCAGTCGGCATCGTGTATCCGTATCCGTTCACGATAAGCACATATCCATCGATGTCGTAGCCGGCGGTCAGGATCAGATCGCCTTTCCGGTAGGCATCCCAGAAGAAGATGTCGCGCCGCAGTTTTGGGGGGAACTGAATCGCTTTGCCGCCGGTCGCATTTTCCTTCGTGTTCATGGTGACGGAAGCTCCGAAGCCGCCGGAGAAATCCGGCTTGAAGGAACCGTCGACCAAGCTAGCGAACACCTCGCCAATGCCGCGACGCGAGAGATTAAAGAGCAGGTTTGGATGTGCGTTGTAGCCGAAGCGTTCGCATTTTTCGAAGAACCAAACGCCGTCGCGCGCTGCGATGAAGTTGGCGTCGCCGAATCCGGTGTACTTCATCTTCTTGTACGCCGGATAGAGCTTGGCTACCGATTCCTGAACGGCTTTGCACTCCAGCGGGATCACGAATGTGAAGTCAAAGGCGCAGCCGACGAGTTCACCGAGATCGAGCGCGTGCCGCCGTTTGCACTCGATCGACATGAAAGCGAAGATTGGGTCCCCTTCATAAAACCAAACCTCGACGTTGGTTTCGACGCCCTCTTTGCGTTCCTGCAGAATAAATGTCCTGTCGTTATGAATCGACGCGAGGTGGATGCGGAGTTCCTGGTTGGCGTCCGGTGGATCCTCAGACTCAGGCAAGAAGGTTTCGTAATTCGCGCCCTCGTCCGGTTTATATACGTACGCGGTATCAGGATTCCGCTCGCAAAAGCGAATTGCCTCGTCGCAGCTTGTGAACGGGAATGAGGGCGGCGCGATGAGTCCATAGGTCGCCGCGAAATTGAGACAGGCAGTCCGATCGTGCTCCATCCGGTTCGCATATTCCCCGCCCCCGAGCACGCGGAAGCCGTCCGCTCGCAACGTTTCGTTCTCGTTGACGCTGTGATTGTGGTCCCAAATCCAATACCAATCCCGCAGGTCACCCCGCCGGTTTACGACGTCTGTCAAGGGCTCCTTGGGGACCATATCCTGCCCGCACAGTTGGTATGCCGGGTTGTCACGATCCCGCGGGTCCGGATTCGTCGCAAGGATGACTTCATGGCCTTCATCCTGCAGTCGCACGGCAAAGCCCAAGCCGGAGTAATCACGTGTCGCCAATACGAACTTCACGCCTCTAAGACGTGTTCAGGCCTGGGGGATTTCACTGGTTTCAGGTAGTCGGTTGGTATCATAAGTATTGAACCCTGAACAATCCACAAGGAGACCCCTTACATGGCTATAAAAGTGGGCATCAACGGCTTCGGCCGTATCGGCCGAAATGTCGTTCGCGCGGGATTGAATAATCCCGAGATTGAATTTGTCGCCGCCAATGATCTTACCGATACAAAGACACTGGCACACCTGTTGAAATACGACTCAACGCTCGGTATGTTGCATGAGGATGTAACTGCGGATGCTGATAGCGTTACCGTAGGCGGCAAGAAGATCAAGATTTTTGCGACCAAGGACCCGGCTGAAATCGACTGGTCCAGCGTGGGCGCGCAGGTGGTCGTTGAATCCACCGGCAAGTTTACCGATGCAACCAAGGCTAAGGCTCACCTGAAGGGCACAGTCAAGAAGGTAATCATCTCGGCTCCCGCGACGAACGAGGACATCACGCTGGTGCTCGGCGTCAACGACGGCAAGTACGATGCGGCAAAGCATCACGTTGTTTCCAACGCATCCTGCACGACGAACTGCCTGGCGCCCGTGGTGAAAGTGCTGCAGGACAAGTTTAAGATCAAGAGCGGATCGATGACTACGATCCACAGCTATACCAACGATCAGCCGGTGCTCGATTTCCCGCATAAGGATCTGCGCCGCGCCCGTGCCGCTGCGGTGAACATGATTCCGACTTCCACCGGCGCAGCGAAGGCGATCGGCCTGGTCGTACCGGAACTGAAGGGCAAACTCGACGGCTATTCCATGCGCGTGCCGACCCCGGACGTCTCGGTTGTGGACTTCGTAGCTGTGCTGGAGAAGCCGGCGACGGCGGAAGAAATCAACGCCGCACTGAAATCGGCTTCGGAAGGCCCGCTGAAGGGTATTTTGGGCTACACCACCGATCCCGTCGTGTCCTCAGACATGCTGCACAACCCGAACAGCTCCATTGTTGACTCGCTGTTGACGAAGGTGCTGGACGGCACGCTGGCGAAGGTAGTTGCGTGGTACGACAACGAGTGGGGCTATTCCTGCCGCGTGGTCGACCTTGTGACCTTCATGGCCAAGAAGGGCCTCTAATCTCCCCAAAACTGAAGAGGATCGCGAGCGCGATCTCCCTTGAAGGATACTGGCGATATGCGGTCACACCTCAGTTGGTGGCTGGCGCCTGCCCTCATCGGGACCGCCCTGGCGATCCTCTTTTTTCTTCTCCGCAGGAAGCACGTACGAGCACTATTTGAGGAACACTTCCAGGAGAGTCGCCGAGAGCGCCTGTTCATCTCATCCGTCGGCTTCTTCGTTGCGGTTGCCGTTGTCCGCGCGCTCACCTGGGCGATTCACAACCAGGTCGGCCCGTTCCACGACATTTCCATGCGCGGACGCCATATCCACCATCTGGTCTGGGGCATTCTGACGCTGCTGCTGGTCGGATACCTTTGGGTACTCGAGATAGGCACGGGCACGAACGGAGTCGTCTGGTGGGGCAGACTGACGTGCGCTCTGTTTGGCGCCGGAGCGGCGCTCACGCTAGACGAATTTGCCCTTTGGCTTAACCTACGCGATGTCTATTGGGAACGCGAGGGACGGGCCAGCCTGGAGGCAATTGCGCTTTTCGGTGCGCTGCTACTGATCGGAGTCTTGGGCGCGCGATTTTTCCGTGCAGTGGGCCTGCATGTGTTTCAACGCGCTCCCCGTACTTAGCCGAGCTTCTGGATCACAGCGTCCGTGAACTCGGCCGTGCTGGCCTGGCCGCCTACATCTCCCGTAATTGCCTTACCATCCGAGTAGACGCCTTCGATCGCATTCTGCAGGTGCTTGCCTGCTTCCTTCTCCCCGAGATGATTTAACATCATGACGGCCGAAAGCATCAATGCTGTCGGATTGGCAATGCCACGGCCGGCGATGTCCGGTGCGCTGCCATGCACGGCCTCGAAGACTGCGTTCGTCTCGCCCATGTTTGCACCGGGAACAATTCCGAGACCACCCACCAAACCCGCTGCAAGGTCCGAAACAATGTCGCCGTACAGGTTCGGGAGCAGCAAAACATCAAACGTCTCCGGCCGCATCACCAATTGCATTGAGGCGTTGTCGACGATCAATTCCCTATATTCGATCTCAGGATACTTCGCAGCGACCTCACGGCAACACCGGAGGAACAGGCCGTCACTTAGTTTCATGATGTTCGCCTTATGAACGGCGGTGACTTTCTTCCGGCCGGCAATTGCGAACTTGAAAGCGGCCTCGGCGATGCGGATCGATGCGAAGCGCGTGATGATTTTGAGGCTCTCGACGACGTCCTTCACCACCTCGTGCTCCAGGCCCGAGTACACGTCTTCCGTATTCTCCCGGAAGATCACCATGTCGATGTTCACATCACTGTAGCGCGTCTTGATGCCCGGTAAGCGGCGCACGGGCCGGACGTTCGCAAACAGATCCAGCTTCTTCCGCAAAGCCACATTGACACTGGGGAAGCCTCCCGCGACCGGAGTCGCGACGGGTCCTTTGAGGCCGACATGGGTGCGCTCGATCGACTCGACGACGTGAGGCGGCAGGACTTGTCCCGCCTTCATGATGATATCGGCCGAGAGTTCGACGCGCTCCCAATCGATCTTCACGCCAGTGGCGTTCACAACGCGGACGGTAGCATCGGCGACTTCGGGGCCGATACCATCTCCCGGAATCAAAGTGACGGAATAAGACACACTCAAATTATAGAAGGTGGGCACATGGCAAAATGGAGGTTTCATGCCTACAATCCAGCGCGCATTGCTCAGCGTCACCGATAAGGCAGGTCTGCCGGAATTTGCCCGGGGGCTGCATGAACTCGGTGTTGAACTGATCTCGACAGGGGGAACGGCGAAATTGATTCGCGATGCCGGCATTCCCGTGAAAGACGTGTCCGAACTGACCGGCTTTCCGGAGATGCTGGACGGTCGCGTCAAGACGATCCATCCGCTTGTGGCTGGCGGCGTTCTCGCGATCCGGAGCAATCCCGAGCACATGAGCGCACTGGCCGAGCACAAAATCGCGACCATTGACATGGTGGTAGTGAATTTGTACGCGTTCGAGAAGGTCGCCGCGAAGCCAGACGCTCATATTGAGGATCTGATCGAGAACATCGATATCGGCGGTCCGACCATGATTCGCGCCGCCGCGAAGAACTATCAGGACGTGGCCGTAGTGACAAGTCCGGAGGACTACACGGCTCTGCTGGACGAACTCAGGCCAGCCAAGTCGCTTTCGAAGAAGACGCATTGGTCTCTTGCGAAGAAAGCGTTTGCAGTAACCGCAGCGTATGACCGCGCAATCACCGCCCGGCTGAGCACGATCGAGGTGGAAGGCGAGGAGTTCAAAGATTCAACCGAGGCCGTGCCGTCCGTTTTGAGCATCGCTGCGCCGAGAGCGCTCAGTTTGAGATATGGCGAGAATCCGCACCAGTCGGCGGCGCTATACTCCTCGAAGCATGGCGGCCTGGCGGACGCAAAGCAACTGCATGGCAAGGAGCTCTCTTACAACAATCTGGTAGATCTGGATGCGGCATGGCAACTGGTTCAGGAGTTCTCCGATCCAGCGTCCGCGATCATCAAGCACACGAACCCGTGCGGGTGCGCGGAACAGAAGTCCCTAGCAGAGAGCTATCGAAAGGCGTTCGAGGCCGATCCGGTTTCCGCATTTGGTGGCGTGCTCGCCTTCAACCGCACGGTGGACGACGAAACAGCGGCGGAGATCGTCAAGACCTTCATCGAAGCGATCGCCGCGCCCGGCTACACACAGGATGCGCTGAAACTGCTTACTACAAAGAAGAACCTCCGGGTGCTCGAAGTAGGAGCCGCCCCGTCAGAGCTCGTCGTCAAGTCAATCAGCGGAGGCTATCTGGCGCAAACCCCGGACGTCCACAAGCTGGTCCGGTCTGAAGCGAAAGTTCCCACGAAGCGCACTCCGACCGACGCAGAGTGGCGATCTCTGGAGTTCGGCTGGAATATTTGCAAGCACGTCAAATCGAACGCGATCGTTTACGCGAGAGAGGGGCAGTTGATCAGCGCCGGTGCCGGGCAAATGAGCCGCGTGGATTCCGTCAAAGTCGGCGCGATGAAGGCCGTGCTGCCACTCAAAGGTGCAGTACTGGCTTCAGACGCGTTCTTCCCCTTCCCCGATGGACTTGAAACAGCGGCCGGACATGGCATCACGGCAGCCATCCAACCGGGCGGCTCCATCAAGGATGAAGCTGTGATCGCAGCGGCAGACCGGCTAGGCCTAGCGATGGTATTTACGGGAATACGGCACTTTCGCCACTGAGACGCTCGTTCAAGATCGCCGCAGAACGGTAAGCAGCAAGTCCGAGGCGTTGGATGGCCAGTTCTCTTGTACGCGCTTTATACGCATCGGTCACTTTCACGGGCGCATCGCCCTTCGAATCGGGTCCGAGCGTATAGACAACATCTTTCGCCATTTGGAAGCTCTCGTCGAGCCAGGTTTTCGGATCCGTCTTGTCGGCTAGATCTCCGGGCTCCGAGAACCGGCTGGCAAGAGAGACCAGGGCGTCCCGCGACAGGTTCGGTCCAAGAGCGCCATCCCAGAGCCGGTGGAGGTTCTTCTGCTCGTCATCGAGAAGAAACAAGTTACCTCCGCGGTCGCCCTGGTCGATGCCGGTGCTGGGATCCACATGGGCGCCAGAAAATCGAGAGGTAGAGTGCAGGGGCTGATGAACGTCAGAGGCTAAGTGAAGGAAAAAGGCCAAGTAGTACGGTTGATCCAGCCTTGAGCGGAATTCGTATAGCCGTGCGAGTGCATTGTTGACCGGATCAATTTCCGTGTTTGAAGGAGACCCGCCGCTCGTCACATACGGACGATCGATGTAGTGCCAGTTGGCGTGCACTCTCATATCCGGGAACCCCGGCAGGGTGGGTGAAAGCTGCGCATCCGGCTTGTCACTGAATCGCAGGTCACCTTTGATCGTGTCGGGCCAAAGTGCAGCTTGCAGGAAAGCCTCTTCGCCAGCATCCACACCTGCCGGTTTTGCTTGCATCCAGCTCTGGTAATCGGGATGGGTCTTCAGAACGGAATCGATCTTGGTCCTCACCTGAGGCGAGAGTTGATGGTACGTGGAGAGCGCATATGCGGTGTGCCCGTTCTTGTCCCACGCAAGTAAAGGAAGGCAAACTGCGAGCAAGATAGCGAGTCGACCCATCCCCTCATTATGCGGTACGGTGGCGACCCGGCCCCCCTCAGGCGCCCTGGGAGGTGGTGGTGATCATCCAGTCATCAGGCAACTGGCCCTCGGGCAGGAGGTTGCCTT
The DNA here is from genome assembly GCA_964464925.1 of uncultured Solibacteraceae bacterium. Taxonomy (GTDB): domain Bacteria; phylum Acidobacteriota; class Terriglobia; order Bryobacterales; family Bryobacteraceae; genus CAYXLI01. The sequence continues at coordinate 59,732 of CAYXLI010000008.1, forward strand.
TCTCCAGGTGCCGGATCTTAGTCGCGAACTTTGCGGCGTGCGGGTCGTGGGTCACCATTACAATCGTTTTCCCGTATTCCTTGTTCAACCGGGACAGCAAAGTGAGTACATCCTGCGCCGATCCAGCGTCCAGGTTGCCGGTGGGCTCGTCGGCGAGGATCAGATCTGGGTCGGTGACAATGGCTCGTGCAATCGCGACCCTTTGTTCCTGGCCTCCCGAGAGTTGTCGTGGCAAGTGCCCGAGCCGGTCGCCGAGTCCGACAAGCTTTAAAGCCGTTTCGGCGTGATCCAGTCGTTCTTTGCGATTTAGCCTCGTCAGCTTGAGCGGCAGTTCCACGTTTTCGATCGCCGTCAACACAGGAATTAGATTGAAGGATTGGAATATGAAACCAATGTGAACATTCCGCCAGTGCGCGATCTCCTTGTCTGAGAGCTTTCGCAAATCTTCGCCCAGCACAGCGATCTGCCCGCCGGTAGGCCGATCCATAGCGGCAATCAGATGGAGCAACGTTGACTTTCCTGATCCGGAAGGCCCCATCAGCGCAACAAATTCGCCTTTGTGAATTTCGATAGCTACGTTCTGCAACGCGTAGACATGGAACTCGTCACGGACGTACTCTTTCGAGAGCTGGCTGGTTTCGATGACGATCTGGCTGATACGATCCTCAGAATTTGCGGGATTTGTCATGCACTCGGTCTCCATCCTTGAGATCGGCGGGCGGATTGAGAATCAGGTCCTCTCCCCCATTTAAACCTTCTTCGATGCGAATCCCTTGCGACGTCACACCGTTTGTTTTCACCGCACGCTTCACGGCTTTTCCGTTCAGCACGACGAAAACAGAGTCCTCTTTCACGGCAGCGGAAGGTACATACACGACCGGCTTCGCCGCGGAAGTGGTGGATTGGCCTTTGCCTTCACTGTAGAATGCAACACTCGAGTTCATCTCCGGACGGAGGAATTGATCCGGGTTCAAGACTTTAACTTTGATCTGAACGGTCGCCTTCTGGCGATTCGCTTCGGGCGAAATCTCGTAGATGACACCTTCGTACTTCCTGTCCGGATAGGCATCCGTAGTGACGATTCCCTTCTGCGTCGGGCCGAGCTTCGCAAAATCGTTCTGATTGATGTCCAGTTCGACCTGGAGATCACTGAGATCTGCCAGAGAGACGACGTATCCCTTGGCGCCCCGGTCGCCGACGAAACCGGTGGTCACGAATTCCCCTCGCTCCACGTTGCGCTCGAGAATTGTACCGGTGACCGGCGCACGAATCACGGTATTCGCGAGTTGTGTCTCCGCGAAAGCGACCACGCCTTTCGCTTGCGTGACCTGCCCGCGAGTTGCCTCAATTTGTTCCTGCCGCGGACCAATTTTATACAACGCGACCGAACGCTCCAACGATTTGACGCGAGCCGCCTGACTGTCGTATCTGGCCTGGGCGTCATCTAACTGCTGCCGGGCGCTCACTTTTTCCGCGACCAGTTGTTGAGTCCGTTCCAGAGTGATGCGCGCGTTCTCGAGGTCTGCGTGCGCTACGTTGAGGTCGGCTTCCGCACGCTGAATCTCTTCGGGGCGCGAACCGTTCTCCAGTTCCTTCAGCTTGGCATCGAGAGCCGCCAGGTTGCCTTTGGCCTGTTGTAGTTGTGCGCGATACTCGTCGTCTTCCAGGCGCACCAGAACCTGGCCCTGAGTGACCTTGTTGCCCTTTTCTACCCCAATCCACGCAACGCGGCCGACTACCTTTGAGGCGACCTCGATCTTATGCGCCGCAATGATATAGCCTGTCGCGTTCAGGATCACCGTGTCCCCGAACTGAGCGCCAGCATTGGTGGAACGCACTCGAACGATGTCTACGTCGGTAGCCGCATTCAGCTTCGCGTAGATCAGGCGGCCAATCCCGAGAAGAACAAGAATGGTGATACCGGCAACAATCCAGCGGCTGGCCCACTTTGGCGGACCATCCCCGCGCGTCTTACTATTGCGATCGATTCGTAAGCTCTTGAGTTCTGTTTCCATGATCCATTAAATCTCGCGTAGCGCGACTAGAATCTCTTTCCGCGCCGCATTCATTGCGGGAAACAATCCGCCAACCGCACCCATGAAAAGCGCGAATAAGATTCCATTCAGCATAATCTCAGGAGTCACTCGGAAGTTGAACGCCACTTCGCTGAAGGTGGTAAAGCTGCCGATTCCGGTCGTGATGTTGTTCAGCGGGAGTATCAGAATGCAACCCAGGACGCCGCCGAGCAACGACAGCAGCAGGGACTCCAGGAGGAAGCTCAGCAGGATACTTCCTTTCGAAAATCCCAGGATGCGCAGGGTGCCGACTTCTCGCGAGCGTCTCGCGACGGCGGCATACATTGTGTTCATTGCCGCAAAGCAACTGCCTACCATCATGATCACGGACACGAAGATCCCCAGATATTTGATCGGGGCACCGGAATTAGTCTGCTGATCGAAGTATGCGCGCTCGGAGATGGCGTCCATGTTGAGCCGCTGGTCGGCTTGGATATCATTGACGAGCGCGCTAGCGGCAACTTCATCATTGGCGCGCAAGAGTGCCGAACTCAGAACTTCGCTTCGGTTATAGTCCGAGGCAGCTTGGTTCAGGTCAGTCCAGATCTCACTGTTTACCGCTGAGTCGCCGGCATTCATTATGCCCACCACTTCCCAATCCCCGCGGCCGAAGGTCAGCTTGCCGCCGATCTGCGCCTGCGGGTAGCGCTTTGCCACATTCTTACCAACGACGATCTCGCGCCGGCCTTGCTGGAACCAACGGCCCGAGTCGATCCGGATGCCGTCCCGCAATTCGAAGGCAACCGGCGTAACGCCACGGAGCGTTATATTGCCTCCCGACGGATTCTCCGCCGATTCCAATGCTAGTACGGTTACCAGTTCCAGAGAGGCGAGGGGATCGCCTGATTTCGAACGGGCAATCCCCGGTTTAAATTTCAGATCCTGATAGCCTGCACGAGTGAAGTTGCTGTTGAGTTCCGACTGCGAACCTTTCCGCATGACCAGCACATTGAGGGGGTGGCCCGAGGATGCGAATGCCGTCCGCAGCCCTTCCATGAGGGCCAGAACGGATAATAGAACCGCGACCGTGAGCGCCACCCCCAGCGCGGTCATCATCGTAGTGGTGCGGCGCACAGTGAGATTGCGGATGTTGTAGGAAACGGGAATCGCCATGCCATTACCCCGTGTATCGCAAAGAGTCGAGAATTGGCGTTCGCGAGGCGGACCACGCCGGGAGGAAAGAACTAATCAGGCCGATTGCGACGCCGACGGCCAGTAGAGCCAATCCGACAGGGGCCGAGACGGTCAGCATCTTGAGCTGGGCGAAGAACGTCGGTGCCTGCCGGACCACAAATGTCAGACCGGAAGCGAGCAGTAACCCGATAATGCCTCCAGCAAGTGAGAGAAACGCCGCCTCCCCCAGAATGATCGTGAGAATATCGGAATTGGTAAAACCAAGTGTTTTGAGTACGCCTACTTCACGAATTCGTTCCCGGGTTGACATCGCCATTGTATTGGCGGACACCAACAGAATGGTGAACGTCACTGCAGCGAAAATGCACAGCAGAAACATCTTGACGTTACCGAGGAAGGACACGAAGCTCAGTTGAAACGCCTGCTCGGTTTCAGTGCGCGTCTGCGTAGGTGAATTGCGGAAGATATCGTCTATTTCCTTGGCAACACGAGGCACGTCCTCAGCCGAGTTCGCGAGGATAGTAAACAGCCCGGCGAAGTCTTTCCGCCTCGGCCCGAGCAACTCGTATAAATAATCCATGTGGAAATATAAAGCTTGGCTCGTTAACGGACTATCGTAAATTCCGCGCACCGTGAGCTCTAACGTTACAGGAAAAATGTCACCTTTTATTTGCAGGCGATCACCGACTTTCAAATTGAACTTGCCGGCAATTTCCCTGTGCATCACGCAGCCTGTTCGGTCCCGAATGAACGCCTGCTTCTCCGCCTCACCGATCTGGAACTCCGGGTGGATCACGAAGACCTTTTGCTCTTCAGCGGCAAAGCGCGCGAACATGTTCTTGGGCTCCTTGTAAACCCCGCCGAACCATTGTGTAGCCATAACTTCCCTTACACCTGGGACTTGCTTGATCTTCGCGCCATAGGAAATAGGCATTATGGTCGCGAGGGAAATCCGGTTGCGGGTGATGAGTCGCAGGGCTTGTTCCGGCGTGGCCTCCTGAAAGAAGAATGCCTGATAGATCGCCATGAGAACTCCGAGCAGGCAAAGGGACGCAGCCACGCTGCAAACAGTGAGAATGCTGCGGCGGCGATTCCGGAGGGCGTTCTTGACGATCAAGGAAACATAGCGGAACATAACTTTACTCTAGGGTAGCGCTCCAAAAGACTCACCGGTAGAGTGATAGAGTGCCCGACATTGGGGAACAATCATCAAACTTACAGGACGAGCGCTACATCGGGCTCGCGCTGGAGGAGGCACGTTTGGCCGGACTTCAAGGTGAAGTACCGATCGGCGCGGTCATGGTTCGCGACGGAGAGGTCATCGCTCGCGCAGGCAACAGCCCAATCAGCCTGGGCGATCCAACTGCACACGCCGAAATGCTGGCGCTGCGGCAATCGGCGAAGCAAATTGGGAACTACAGGCTGAGCGGTTGTACGCTTTACGTAACCCTGGAACCTTGCCCGATGTGCGCGGGCGCGCTCGTTCACGCCCGCCTCGATCGCCTCGTTTTTGGCGCCCGGGATTTACGCTTCGGAGGGGTGAGAACAAAATTTCGCATTGCTGATTCTGACCTGCTGAATCACGCGGTCGAAGTGGTGGAGGGGGTGCGAGCGGCGGAGTGCCTGGAGGTGCTTCAGACGTTCTTTCAGCAGAGGCGCGTCATCAAGTAGTAGGGCCGAGCCTATGCGCCCGGCCCACAGTTGACCTAGTTCGTTATATCGTGCGTGGTGCTCTCTTCGCGGATTGGCTGGTAGACTTCATACCATTTCTTCTGTGCGTCACTTCCCGCGTACTTTTTCAGCGAATCCTGGCTTTCGAACTCCATCGCGATTGCACTCTTGTACCCCTTGCCCTGCACCTTCAGCGTCTTCAACCACACGCGCTTAATGCCAGGGTAGCTCTTGGCCATGTCTTCAACAGCATGAACGGCCTTGGAAATCTGTTCATCGGTGGTTCCGTCTTTCCATTTGACAGTGATGACGTGGACGACGGTCGACGGCTTTTCTGCCGTCCATGCACATGTGCTGATGGCCAGGAATGCGGCCAGAGCGAGCAATCTTTTCATGGTTTCCTCAAGCTCCTTTGTGAATGAAACTCGATGCAGACTTATTTCGGAATCCCGACCAATCCTCGCACAACAGGATCGAGTTCGATGGATTCGAAGGATCGTACTTCATCGTCGCCGGCCCGATCAGCGTCAGCGGGTCCTCCGGCATTTTGGCGCACAGGGTGGATACGTCTTGCGATGTGTGATACTCCACGCCGCGCAGCATATATGAGTAGTAAATCGTCTCATGATTCGCATCCATGATCATCGCATCGCCCATTCGGCCGTGCCGATTCACCGCGCGGCGGCGAAGCCGCTCTTTTTCATGCGGATCCTTGCGAAGCGACGTGAGATACCACACGCCTCCGCCGACGACTACGATCGCGATTCCCGTATAAAGTGCCAGATCACCCGGCAGGCGCATTGATAGCTATCGAGAGGCAGGTGCTTCCTGGAAGACTTTGCCCCAATCCTTCAGGAACTGGTCGAGTCCCTTGTCTGTCAGCGGGTGGTTGAACATGGAGTCCAGCGTTTTGAACGGCATTGTTCCGATGTCAGCGCCCGCCTTGGCAGCATCGATAACGTGATTGAGCGTACGGAGGGACGCCGCCAGAACCTTCGTCTTGTATCCGTAGTTGCGATAGACAGTGACGATATCCCTGATCAGGTTCATACCGTCGAGCCCGATGTCGTCCAGGCGTCCTACGAACGGGCTGACGATGTAAGCACCAGCCTTCGCAGCGAGCAGCGCCTGAGCCGCTGTGAAGCACAGGGTCACGTTCAGACGAATGCCTTCCTTGCTTAGTACAGAGCACGCCTTGATGCCGTCGCGCGTGAGCGGCACCTTTACGACAACGTTCTTGTGAATCTTCGAAAGCAGGCGCCCTTCGCGTATCATTTCGTCCGCGACGGTAGCGACAACTTCCGCACTGATATCCCCATCGACAATTTCACAGATCTTCGCAATTTGCTGTTCGATCGGGTTCCCTTCTTTGGCAATCAAGGAGGGGTTGGTTGTCACTCCATCTACGATGCCCCACTCTGCGCCCTTGCGCAGTTCGTCGAGATTGGCAGTATCGAGAAAGATTTTCATTGTCTTTGGTTAACCTCTGATGACGGGATTACGGAGTCGGCCGATCTCTGGGATTTCGACTTGAACCATATCCCCGGGCTGCATTGGACCTACTCCTGGAGGGGTGCCGGTAGCAATCAAATCACCTGGCTCCAGGGTCATAAATTGCGTAATGTAAGCGATTATAGCATCCACCGAAAAGATCATGTCCCTAACGCCGCCATCCTGCTTCGTCTCGTCGTTTACGTTTGTACGGATTCGCAGCGAGCCCAAGTCGAGATCCTCCCGTAGCACTAGGCAAGGCCCGACAGAGCAAAATGTATCGAAGCCCTTGCCACGAGTCCACTGACCGTCTTTCCGCTGCAAATCGCGCGCGGTGATGTCGTTGACGATTGTGTAGCCTAACACGTATTCCATAGCGCTCTCGCGCGGCACATTGCGCGCCTGCTTGCCGATGACGACTCCGAGTTCCCCTTCGAAGTCGACGCGCTCGGAAACCGATGGGTAGACGATAGAGTCACCGCTGGTGATCAAAGACGATGGGGGCTTGAGGAAAATAAGCGGTTCCTTCGGCACCTCGTTACCGAGTTCCTTCGCGTGCTCGACATAATTACGGCCCACGCAAACGATCTTGGTCGGGCAACATGGGGGAAGCAGGCGCGCACCTTCTGGAACATCCTGGCCGAGAATGCCATAACGAACAGCGAGGTTGCTATCCGGTGCGGTCGGAGATACCTCCGGATTCAGCGAATACCGTACGTGCTTGTTCATGGTGGGAACGAACTATCAGTCTACCGAATCGATCCCGGATTACCACAAAATCTTGGCCGCGATTTGCACCAGTCTCGGAAAGTTCCGTTGCTGGATCGGCAACTGGCCAAACCGCGGATCCCGGAAATCGGTTACGGGCCCGTTGTAAAGAGGCGTGTTGGTGGCGTTGAAGGTTTCTCCTCGTAACTGGAAGGAGTATCGCTCGCCGATGCGGAAGGTCCGCGCCAGGGTCATGTTCAATTGCGGACCACTGGGATTTCGTATATTTGGGAACCGGTCCGGTACGACGCGTAACGTGTACGGAGCGCGCCCGCGATAACAGGAGTTGTCATTATTGATCCAACTCGCAGGCGTTTGCACCACCGGATCATACGTAGCGCAACTGAACAGCGCGTCGGGCCAACTCACCGGATAACCGGAATTATATGTATAAATCCAGTTGTAATTCCAGCCGCTCACAACCGCACGCACTGGGCGCGCTGAACTAGCCAGCCACTTCCGTCCCCTGCCAAAAGGCAAGTCCCACACGCCGCTGAACGCAATGTTCTGGGGTTTGTCGTAGTTACTCAGCTCGTGAATCGGGCTCTCATCAAAGTGCCAGTCGTTGAGACGATGGTTTGCCTCGAAGGTCTTCGCGAAGGTGTATGAGACGACCAACGATAGAGCGCCTGTTGTTTTCCGATCACCAAAGAAACGCTTCTCGAGCCGGACCTGCAATGCATCGTAACGGTATTTCGCCCACGGACTGGTTGATTGCGAAATGCCGTTGAATTCTGGATACGGCCGCGACAGATCTCTAGCCGTAATGTCCGGGCTGTTACCGAAATCTGCATTCAACGGCAGAATTCCCCAGAACGGGTTCGGGACTTTCCTGTCCAGGAAGAGACTGTTCGCCTGCCCCTGCAGGAACGTGCTGTACGGCACATAGTCGAGTTGCGCCCCCATACTGTCGTGGACCGTCTGGCTGCCTGCGTAGGAGACATCAATCATCATGTTTCGCGGAAGCCGTAACTGAAATCCGAACGAGTACTGGTAAGTACGGGGGATCGGTCTCTGCCGTGCGTCGAAGCCCACGCCGCGACCGATATTCGTTAGCAACCCCAGCGACGTTCCGCTCGGAGATATGTACCCGTTCGGGAAAGGATTCTCTAACGAGTAAGGTCCGGTCAGACCAGCCGAAGGCAACACACCTCCAGTGAGGGAAGCGTTATAGTTCGTCCGCTGGCTGAATCCATCCGTGTAGTTTCCTTGTGTCGCGGTCCTGTAGTAAATACCGAATCCCGTCCGGATTACGAATTTTGGCTTCACTGCCCATGCAAGACCAACGCGGGGCTGAACATCAGTCCAGTCTGTGTCATACGTATGGCGGTCTCCATTAATGAACTGCTTGCCACCATAGATCGCTTTTGGCGGATCGGGATATGGCCATCTAGGGTCCGTCGCGTCATATTCCGCCTTCACCTTGCGCCAGTTCGCCAGGATCTGATCACTGAGTGGGTTAACGACGTTGAAGTCAAACCCAGCATTCACGCGATCGCGAAGTTCCACGAACGGAATCTGAACGTCATAACGCAAGCCAAGGTTCAACGTTAGATTGCGAGCGACCTTCCAATCGTCCTGCACGTACACAGCCCAATAAGGCCATTTGCGATAGTACGTGTCGTTGTAATCGATAAAGCCGCTCGCCGGAAGACCGAGCAGCAGGTCCGCTATGCCACTGCCGTCATACCGGTCGCCGCCACGTGTGGAAGATTGCTGCGTCCAGGTGCGGTTGAAGCTAAACTCGCCGTTCGCGCGGCCCGGTCCGCCGCTGCCTCGGCCGGCAAGCACGAATTCGGCACCGTACTTCGTAGTGTGCCGTCCATGGATACGGGTGATACTCGGGGCAAGGCTCCACTGGTTATCTGTGCTCCATGTGTAGGTGTTTCCGATGATGCCCGTGTACAAATCCAGATTTACGTGCGGAGCCGTCGCTCGCGCTACAGTCGGCGGAGTTGGCAGATTCATGCCAAGGGCCTGTGCAGTGAGTCCGAAGTCCCGCTCCCCATCAGGAAAATAGGAGGTGAAGCGTCCAAACGAGGCGCGCAGATCCAAAACCATCGCGGAGTTGAACACATGAACCCAGTCCGCAATGTAGTTCTGGCTGGTCCGCTGCGAGATGATGTTGCCGGTCTGAGCGGGTTCAGGGAATCCTGTGGAATTGCGGTCTTCCCAGCCGTGCTGGAAGGTTACGATTCCATAGACTCTGTCTTTTGGCGTGAAGTGATGATCCCACCGCCCCATAGGCTGGTCATAGTGATACTTGCCGACGTTATTTGTCGCGTAGAAATTCTGCGTTTGCGCGGCGAAATTGGGGGCCGGCCACAGGCCCAGAATCTTCTTGCCAATGGCACTGATGCGGCTGGCAGGGATCTCGTCCAGGGGAAACGGAGTTCGGACGTACGTGCTGAAGCAGTTCGCGTTTCCGGTAGTGTCCACGCCTTTCTGGCAGATGTGATTTGTCAACGGATCGTAGATCTTGATTCGATAGTTGCTGAAGTTCTTGCCGTCGCGCAGGTCCATCGGCACGGTATCGGTGACTACTGGAAACGGCACTCGCTCACGGAATCCCTCGAAACTGAAGAAGACGTAATCGCGCTCCTTCCGGATCATGCCGCCGTATGTACCGCCGAACTGATGTGTGATGTGCTTGCCGCGCGGCGCTCCGACGCGATTATTCTGCGTAGTGTTCGCATCCAGCACATTGTTTCGCATGTACTCGAAAAGCGCACCGTGCCACCGATTTGTTCCGGATTTAAGCGTGGTGTTGACCGTGCCACCGCCCGTGCGCCCGAACTGCGCATCGTAAGTGGAGGTCATGACCTTGAACTCCTGGATCGCCTCTACATTCGGAGCCAATTGCCAGCTTCCCGTCAGGCTCACTGGCGCTCCGTTCAGCAGGAACTGGTTGGTCCCTTTCACGCCGCCGTTGATCACGTACTCGCCGTTCACATCCCAGCCGCGTGTTCCGGAAAACCCGGTGGCGCCGAATTGCTCCTGAGTGAACAGCACTCCGGGCGCGAGCGACATCAGCATGTAGACCTGCCGTCCATTCAGCGCGTACTCTTCCATCTGAAGAGGATCGAAACTGGTGCCTGTCGAAGCATCGCCGGTTTTCAGAAGGTCCTGCTCCGCGTAGACGGTCACCTGGTCTGACACTCGCCCCACTTCGAGTTCTATGTCGAGTTCCAGCTTGTCGGCAACCATGAGAGTGACACCAGTTCGCGTGTGCCGTTGGAATCCGTCGGCAGTGACTTCCAACGAGTATTTCGCTGGGTTCAGAAACGGGATTGTGAAGTAACCCTCTCCGTTGGTCTCTACTTGGACAGCTTCATTGCTGTCGATGCGCACCGCGCGTACCTTTGCGCCCGGTATAGCGGATTTCGATTTGTCCGTAACTGCTCCCGAAATGGTCGCGCGATAATCCTGCGCACACAACACGGACACAAAAGCACACAACACGAGTAAGCAAGTCGATAGACGCACGTTCTCTCCCGGTACGGCCCCGATCTTTTATACGAGATCCGTTGGCTGGCAGTCAATAGACCGATCGAGGATCGACCCCGTATACCGATTCAACACGCAGATCTGAAAAGGACAACCAGGCTAATGGGATTGTTCTGCTATTTCACCGCAGCTATTCTGGTGAGCGTGCAAGGTTCCTTCTGGGTGCTGTTGCTTTATGACGTGGCGGAGGCGATCGACATCGCTATCCTACGGAGCGAAATCGGAGAGGCAGAACCTTCTCGCCAACCCTCGTTTCGCCACCCCACTCCGGAGTACGTTCGGTTTCAAGGGCCACCAGTGATCGAGCGAATCGAAAACCTGACCTTTGCAGGCCAGCATTTCGATGCACGTCTGAAGTACTTCCAATTTGGCGTTATCAGCCTGGAATTGAGAATGACCTTCGATGCTGATTGGCCCGAGTTGATCCAGCTTTCGAATCGTTGGGTGGCGGCTCCGGAAATAGAGCAACGGGCAGGCGAAATCGTGCGACAGCGTATTATGCGGGTCCGCCCAGCACTCGTCAGGCCATATACGGATTTGTTAAGTGAGGATTACTGCATCATCCGAGTCGAGCCGACGATGGATGCTGCAACTCTGCTCGCCAATTGCGGTCCAGCGATCGCCCAAATCGTGCGAGGCGAATCTGTGCCGTTATCTTCCGCAGAAAACCGCGAGATCTTGCAACCGAGCATCTCCTACTATCCAAATGATCTCTTAGTTGTCGGTTGGATGGCTGCCTTCATCTATGACGATGAGGAGGATGCAGCACCTGTAATTCAGTTACTCGAATACGCAAATACGCAACTGCTCGAATTTCGCTACTACGACGAACTACTGACGCGGGTGCTGGCCGAAGTGTACAAGATGCTCGAACATCGCGGCGGTGTATTCCGAGGCTGGCGCATGTCGCGGGAGGCCGAGCGTCTGAACACCATCCGTCTGGACATTACAGAGCTTACCGAACGGATGGACAACAGCATCAAATTCCTCAGCGACATGTTCTACGCTCGCATGTTCCGCACGATCGCCGAGCGCGTGGGCGGTGCAGACTATCGCCAATTGGTCGACCGCAAGCTTCGCACTGCGGGAGATCTATACGAGTTCATGACCAATGAATTCCATCAGTCTCGGGCCTTTGTGCTGGAGTTTCTGGTCGTGATGATCCTGGTGATTGAACTCGTGATGCTGTTTCGTGGTAAATAGCCGCAGACTATTTGGGCGGCTTCAGGTTGTCCGGCTTGACCTGGTTCAGGTGGCTTGCTGCGTCCTGCTTCAGCGCATTCAGCTCCGAAATGTTCAGAGACTTCTGGGTGATTGCCGGCTCCGATTGAACTAGGCCACCTTGGGTATTCCGGAATGGCACGCTAAGCACGATCTCGCGAATCAGCGTACGGGCCCTGTAGTTATCCTTCTCCAGACTTTGCACCACACGCTGCACGGTGCAACTGTCTCCATCCTGCAAGCTGCGGCCAAGCGCGTATCCCATCACCTTGGCGACTAAATTCCGGATGAAATCTTCTTTATGCGCTACAAGAGCTTCACGCAACTCGTCCGGTCCGTTGAACCTCTCGCCCGACGGAAGTTGACCGCTTGCGTCCACGGACTTGCCGTCATCATCTGTGTCCCTCCATCGACCCATCCAATCAAAATTCTCCAGACCGAAGCCGATCGGATCCATGAGGTTATGACAAGCCGAGCAGGACGGATTCGCCCGATGCTGGTTCAGCCGCTCTCTCATGCGCAGCTTGCCGCCATTCTCAGACTCCGTCTTCAATTGCGGCACATCGGGCGGAGGCGGTGGAACGGATGTTCCGAGCAGAGTATCCAGTACCCAGGCACCTCGTAGCACCGGACTCGTCTCCTTGTACCGCGAAGTCATGGCCAGTACACCTCCCAAACCCATCAGGCCGGCACGCCGGGTATCGGGCCACTGCACAAGGCGGAACTCGGTGTCTTCCAGACCTTTAAACTTATTTTCTATTTGATAAAACTTTGCGAGCCGCTGTGTGAGATAGGTGTAGTCTGCGGTCAGCAGTTCCAGCAGGCTCCGATTCTCGCCCAGAATGCGATCGAAAAGCAGAACCGGCTGCGCCTTCAAATCTGCTGCAACCTCCGGAGTGTAGTAAGACTGCAACTCGGTGAGCAGTGGCACGACACGCCCGCCAATGTCCTGCGTTCCCAGCCACTGGCCGACGAAGCTGTTGACGAAAGTCCGCGCTCTAGGATCGTTGATCATGCGCTCCACTTGCGCGGTCAAAACTTTCGGATCCTGCAAACGGCCCTGCTCCGCGATGCGCAATAGCGGCTCATCAGGCATAGTCGACCAGAGAAAGTAAGACAGCCGTGTTGCCAGTTCGTATTGGCCGAGCGGATAGATTCCTGGCTTTGCTTGCTTGTTTTCGATCCGGAACAAAAACTCGGGACAAACCAATACTGCTTTGAGAGCCAGTTTGACGCGCTCTTCGTAAGGATCTCCGCGCTCAGCCGCCCGATCGTACAACCTGAGGAAACGATCGATGTCGCCCGCTGCAACCGGACGCCGGAACGCTCTCGGCAGCAACCCCTCTAAAATCTGTCGCGCACCGTCTCGGGCATGCAGTGGACGGTCGCCCGGCTCCATTCCGAACAGCCGGTAGTGCAACCCTCGCTTCTCCCCCGAGGGTGGGTCTAGTTTCTGCTGGGTGGTCCATCGCGTGATACGTAGATCGGCCGGGTAAGAAACGAGCGTGAGTGTGTGGGAGCCACGCGCGAGATTGACCTGCATCCGTGCGATGCTGGGCCCGGGAACAGGTTTCCCCGCCGTGATGCGCCGCGGCTGCATTTTGAACGGTCCTACTTCCGCGCCGTCCATTTTCAGCGAAAACTTCGCTGACGATTCCGGCGCATCGAAGGCAACGGTCAGATCAAAGGCACTCTCGACATAAGTGGGGACACTGATCTCCGTAGCTGTCGTCGTCCTCGAAACCGGCGGCGTCACGATGACGCGATCCAGGATCTGCTGCGCGGCCTCCATGTAGCGCTCCATCAAAACCGGCGGAATGAATAGGGTCTCGCCGTTGGTATCGAACCCGGCGCCTCCCGTTCCATCGGCAGGCAGGATTCCGGGCACTTCGAAATCGATGCCGAACAGATCGCGAACGGTGTTGTGATACTCGCGACGGTTCAGTCGGCGCGTTACGCCTGCGCCCGCATAGTCGTTCGCGGCGCATGCCGTCTCGCGGAGCCGGTTATCAATCCATACACTGATGTGGAGCCGGTCTTCTTCGCTCAGCTTGGACGCGGTTGGAGGCATCGTACGATTTCGCAACTGCGTCGCAACGTTTCTCCAAAGTCCGCGGCTCGCTTCAATGTCGTCTACCTTTGCGGCTCGCAGGAATTGCGCTGGATTTCTGTTATTGGCTGGATTGTGGCAACCAGCACAATGTTGTACCAGAACCGGGCGAATCGATTGGGTAAACTCCCGCGCAACATCCTGTGCGTACAGGCCAATCTGTGCTATGACGACAGCGGACAACAGCGTTCGCATCGTTTTTACGACAGGCCGTCCAGGCGGCCCGTGCTGTCTCCGAAGGACTTTTCTTGAATGCCCATGCGATCCAGCAGCGAGAGATACAGATTACAGATAGGAGTTCTCTCAGGCGCACGCAGCCGCCGGCCAGGCCGCAGAGCCCCTTTACCGCGGCCGGCGAGCAGCAACGGCAGATTCTCCACCGCATGCAGGTTACCGTCCTTCAACGAACCGCCGAACATGATCATCGAATTATCCAGCAGAGATGTTCCGCCCTCATCCAGACTCTTCATCCTGTTAAGCAAGTACGCCAGTTGCTCCACGTTCCAGTTGATTATGTTGCCGTACTGTTCGCGCGTCGCCGGATCGTTGCCGTGATGTGAGAGACCGTGGAAGTTGCCCTTAACGCCGGGCAGAAACGAATAATCCTGGCTAGATTGCGCGTCGCCGAACATAAACGTTCCGATGCGGGTCGTGTCCGACCAGAACGCCAGGATGAAGATGTCCAGCATGAGGCGGAGGTGCTCCTCATGTGTTTGAGGAATTCCGGGAGCTGGCCGCTCCAGCGGGAACTTTCCTTGGTTGATCCAGCGCTTCTGCGGCCTCATGGTGGCTTCCAGGCGCTGCTCCACCGACCGGACCGATTCGAAATATTCGTCCAGCCTCACGCGATCCGAAGCGCTCCCGTTGCGCTTCAGCGATTTCGCTTCTTCAAACACCACATCGAGCACGCTCGCATCATCGCGCTGCAGCGATGACAACAGAGCAGGGTCCTTTGGGTTCACGCTGGACACAACAGACTTCCGGTTATTCCTGAAAAGGCGATCAAACGCGAGTTGAGGAACAATCTCCTTGGGAACCGGCGTGTGGCGGTCACGCCAGGAGATGAACGAGCCGTACATGCGCGCGAATCCGCCGCCGGCGACGTCGATTCCGTTACGCGGCGGATCGAGGCCCAATTCAATGCTCGATAGAGGAGTTCGAGCACCGATTCGTTGAGCCGCCAGTTGATCGACCGAAACCGCGCCAGTATCCAGATCATCGGCCGCCGTGCGCTGCACATAACCACCCGAAAGCCAGATCGGCACCTTAGGCCAGTGACCGTTACGCCCGACTGAGTTCCTGTTCCATAGGTTCTCCAGAAGCAGGAAATCGTTCTTCAGACTCGCCAACGGCTTCAGATGCGGAGTGATCTCATAGTCCTCGCCATCACCTGCGGGCGTCCAGTGTTCCGGCCGGACCCCGTTTGGCATAAACATGAATGCCATGCGCAAAGGTGGTTCGGTGAGGTTTTCCGTTGCAGCGGCCTTGGAGAAGGATTCAAGCCACGGCAGCGAGAGCGCAACGCCTGCGCCGCGCAGCAAGGTCCTCCGGGCGATCAATTTAGGCATAGATCCACGTCCTGTTCGCTGCCTGAGTTTATCAGTGCGCTCTCCTCGGGATCAAGGCGTGACGCATGAGGTGTGGCCGGGGACCGCCACTCTTCGATTATCCTGAGTTCATGCCCGCCCAGGAATGGTTTTGTACTACCGCTTCACCGGTGGGCAACCTACTGCTTACGTGCAGCGAGCGTGGCCTCTCCGGTGTTTGGATGGAGGTTCGGGCTCATCCTCCGGCAGAGCGCGCAAGATCGCTCGCGCCCGAGCGCTTCTCCGAGGCGATTCGCCAACTACAGGAGTATTTCGCCGGTGTCCGGCGGGATTTCGATGTGCAACTCGATCTTTCAGGGACGCCGTTCCAGATCCGCGTCTGGCAGGAACTGCGCACCATCCCGTTTGGTGTGACAATCAGCTACGGGGAACTGGCCTCACGGCTGAGCCAACCGGCCGCCGTCAGGGCAGTCGGCGCGGCGAACGGGCGCAATCCGGTATCCATCATAGTGCCGTGTCACCGCGTAATCGGAAGCAATGGTTCCCTTACGGGATATGGCGGTGGTCTTGAGCGGAAGCGAATGCTACTGGACCACGAGGCTGCGTTCGCGGCAACACAGCGCAGCCTTGCCTTTTAATGTCTGAAGCTTGTCAACTCTCGATATATAGCGTAGACTCCAGATATGGAGCCACGCTCCCGCCGCGCTCGCGCAGCCAATGCCCTTGAGCCAATTTCGCCCGAACGCCGGAGGGATCCGGCGGTGCGGCGGCAGATGTCCGGCCCTGCCATGCGCACGTTCCTGCACGTTGCGGATGCGTGGGAGTTGACCAACGAGGAACAACGTGCACTGCTGGGCTGGCCGCCGGAATCTACCTTCTTCAAGTACAAGGCTGGACAGATCACCACGCTTTCCTACGACATGCTAATGCGGATTTCGCTCGTGCTCGGTATTTACAAAAACCTGCACATCCTCTATCCCGATCCAGCTCTCGCGGATCGGTGGCTGAGGCTTCCGAATAGCAACGCTCTCTTTGGAGGCAAGCCCGCGCTCGCGCTGATGATAGACGCGGGTATGGATGGCCTCCACCAGGTACGACGCCTGCTTGACGGGCGGCGGGGTAGCTGGAATTGAGACCTCCAGTAACCGAGGCTCGGCTCAAGAACACCGCGCGCCTTGTTCCGAGCCGCTACCCGGTCACCGGAATTCTCGACAGGGTTGCCAGTGCCGAGGATCTGCCGTTCGTATTTGAACTGGAGAGCTGGACTAATGATCGAATCTCCACGGAGCTTGGAATGCTCCATCGTTTGCCAGAAGACGAATGGGTAGTCGGCCGGCCGATGGCGAGCGTCATCATGGCGGCATTTTGCCATCCGAAACCGCAAGGCGGACGATTCAATTCCTCCGAGCGAGGCGCGTGGTACGCGGGCACCGAATTGGAAACGGCACATGCAGAGATCGTTCATCACCGAACCAAGGAACTCGAAGAGATCGGTGTATACGAAACGTTCGTGCAGATGCGGCTGTATTTGGCCGACTTTCGCGCGCAGTTCCACGACTTGCGGTCACGCAACGCGCAGAATCGCGAATACCACGATCCGCGGAGCTACGCAGCATCCCAGGCGCTCGCAAGGAAACTTCTCGCCGAGGGCTCCAATGGTGTGATCTATCACAGCGTGCGGCGGATTGGCGGTGAGTGCGTCGCATGCTTCCGCCCACCGCTCGTATTGAATGTACGGGCCAGCCACCACTACGAATACCGCTGGCACGGCTTACCAAAGCCGGTAATCCGGCGCCTCTAGGCCCGTCTAGTAGAAGAGGACGAAACCGCCATCCGGTTTCGCTGCAACCGCCGCGAAGCTGTGTGCGGAAATGCCCGGTGCCCTGCCCTGGTCTGTTTCGACATTGCCCTGTGGATCAAACCGTTGCCAGGCAAAAGAGCCGCCTTTGCCGAAGCTCGTGCCCTCGGTCCAGACCATGAGAATTTCGCCCTTTGAGTCAGAGGCGATCCGCGGATGCTTACGTCCCTTCCCCTCGCCCGCCGGACTGACTATTCTGGCTCCAGATCCGAGCGCAGAGTAATACACCTGGCCGGCCGTCTCCCACGCACCGAATACTTTGCCTGGAGCGGTCGCAAAATCCATGCTGCTCATCGGACACGCATTGATATCCCAGTTTTGCAGCATCGAGCCCGAAAATGTCTTGCCTTGATCAGACGAGCGCAATAGATAGATATCCCGGTGTGTACCTTCTGTCGCCGATCGATATAAGCCGTAAATGCCACCGTTTCCGTCAGCGAAGAGCTTCATCCCACAGCAACCGCACGCACCGGTCGGCCGATCCCACGCGGGGGTCTCCGGCGAGAAGGTTTTTCCATCGTCCGCAGATTTCGCGACCCACACCTCACGTCCCGCCTCGCCCGCCTTGGCTCCAGGCGCTTTCCCGTGCCACGCCACGTAAACATGACCGGCGTTATCCGCTGCCACAGTACCGCCGCCATCCAGACCAAAGGTGTGGAGCATCAGGTTCCGCTGTGCCTCGAAACCGGTGTGCTGCGCATTCAGATGCGTGTAGAACATAGCTTCGCCAGGTTTGCCGCTATCCGGATTCACAATCCCTTTTGTCTTCGCAAGTGACGATCCGTTCCATGCGACATGCAAGATGCCGTTCCGTCCCATGGCAATCTGCGCACCGCGAATCGTTCCCGCCGCAATAGCGCTGGAGGGCTCGCTGTTGACGCGAACCGGTGTGGAAAATGTATTTCCGAAGTCGCGCGACGTGACATAGAATAAATCGCCGCCGCCTGCCGCGCCTTTGTAGTACACCAAGTGCAGCGTTCCCGCCGTATCCACCAGCACCTGAGGCTGAATGCCTCCCGACGGCACGCGCACTTCAGTGACTGCCGCATGGGCGGCCAGACAAAGCAAACCGGCTACCCACGCCTTCATCGCGCCGCCACTTCCTTTTTCGTAAATGCAATCGTATTCTGCATGGACTCGACAGGAAACCTCTTTAGAAATGATCCCACGATGACTTGGAGCAGCGCCGGAACGTCTCGCGACAGAGAAATCGCCTCACATTCTACGTACACGCCGCCGTCAGCTTCCAAGAACCGCCAGTAGGAGTTCAGTCCCCAAAGGAAACCCTGGTCCTCCCCGGGCGGTTTCTCCTTGCCGTCAGATACTTCTGCAATTCGCGTTGCCTTGGAGGTGATAGTCATCTGATTTCGGGCCGGATAGGCGTAATGTACGTGGTAGTTCGTATTGAAGACAACCGTGAGGATCTGTTTCTTATACAAGCGCAGGAATATATCGAAGTCATCGCCTCTGCGTGCGATCAGTCTGGACTGCGTTACGTCCGGATTGTAAATGCGCTGGTAGTTGTCATAATCCTGCATCACCGATTTGACTTTCTCGATGTTCGCGCCCGGAAAAAACACGGCGCCGATCCAATGTTGAATCTGTCCCTTCGGGACTTCAATCTTGCCGTCTTTGCCTTCTCGGGTCAGAACTTCATTCCGCTTGGTCTGGCCTAACACGAGAAAGTTGCCCGAGGCCGCGTCCTGCTCCATCCGTTGCTCGACCGTTTTTACGTACTGCTCAAACCCTTGCTGCGTTTCGGGCTTCAATCCTGCCCAAGCCTGCACGTGAAAAATTATTAAGCCAATCCACGCTACCCTTCCAACGTTCCATCTCATGGTATTCTCGTCTCAAAATGATTAGACGCAGCTTCCTGCAATCCGGACTCACCACCTTGGCATCCGCCGCACTTGTACAGGCCCAACAGGGTGCCGGCGTTGCCCCGCCGCGCACAGCCAAGATCACATCGTCGGTCATGTTGTGGACTCTGAAGGGTAGTTTTGAAGAGAAGCTGGAAATCGCGGCGAAGGCCGGCCTGCAATCCGTCGAACTTGTGGGCGAGCACGCAAACTGGTCGGATCAGCAAATCGATGACATGAAGAAGCGGGCCCGCGGCTTTGGTCTCGGCATGGATACGATCATCGCCACGCCGGACTGGGGCTCACGGCCGGTCTCGATGGTAAATCCAGCCCAACGGGACAATTTCCTCAAAGACGTAGAGAAATCAATCGTCTTCGCGCAGAAGCTGGAGATTCCGCAAATCATTTTGATGAGCGGCAATGAGATTCCCGGCAAGACACACGCCGAACAGTACGCCAGCCTGCTCGAAGGATGCAAGCGGGCGGGCGAAATGGCCGCCAAAGCGGATAAGACACTCATCGTTGAGCCGCTCAACAATAAGGTCAATCACAAGGGATTCTTTCTTGCAACCTGTGTGGAAGGTCTGAAACTCATGAAAGACGTAGATAATCCGCACGTGAAACTGCTGTTCGATATCTACCATGAGCAGGTACAGATCGGGAATGTAATTCGCACGCTCACCGAGGCGCAGCCGCACGTGGCCGTCTTCCACATCGCCGACAACCCCGGACGGAACGACCCAGGTACCGGCGAGATGAATTACCCGAACATCTATAAGGCAATCGCAAAGACCGGGTACTCTGGGTACATTTGCATGGAATACTTACCCTTGGGCGATCCAGTCGCGAGCCTGAAGAAGTCCGTTGACGAGATGCGCGCCAACGTCGCCTAAACTTCGCGAGATTTGACCTATCGGACTGCAGCAGTTTGCGGTCGCGGTGCACGGGCGAGCATGCGGTTGTAGATCACCATCGCTACCGTGCAAACAACGCCAATTCCGGAAAGGATGTACCACACCATGTTCGGATCTTGCGCATTCTTGATGTAATTCGTCACGAGCCAACCGGCGAGAGGACCAGCAGCAAACGACCCGATCGCGACAGGAAGGAACGCGAACCCCATGTATGTCCCAACTTGTTCCTTCGGAGCCAGGCTGGCAACATATTCATAAAATCTGGGTGCCAGAGTGGCCTCTCCAACTGCGAAGAGCCCTACTGCCGCCACGACCATCGGAACTGTCGGGGACAGTGGGATCAGCAACCATGACACGCTCGCAATCCCCAGCCCCAGCGAAACCGCTGTAATAGGCTTCCACTGTTTCACCATGGCTGTCGCTGGAACAGTCAGCAGAATGATGCCCCATGCATCCACGGTTTCCAGCAACTCGAATTTTTCAAAGTGCAAAATCTCTCGCGCGTAAAACGGCAATGAGTAGTATGTCTGCCAGAACATGATGTAGAAACCGGAAGCGATGACCAGGAAGAGAATGAACCGGAGATTACCGAACACCATTACCATGTCCCGAAACACCTGCGCCAGTGTTCGCCCTCCGGTATCTTGTGCCGAGGCCGGTTCTTCAAAGAAGAGGAGCGTGCCGATCAGTATGGCGAGGGAAGTGATCGAGGACATGATGAGCACATATTCGATCCCGAACCCTTCGCGAACCTGTAGGGCCAGTAGCGGACCCATTGCGCCACCAAGATTGACAAGCGTGTAGTAGATCGAATAGCCGAGCGAACGGGTATTCTCTCTTGACGTGTTGGCCACTGTGCCGACAATGCATGGTTTGATCAACGATCCGCCTACGGCTGTCAGCATCATTACGGAAATCACGTAAGGTGTTTTTCCGACAGCATTGACCAGACCTTGTCCAGCGTGCAGGCCCGCCAGACCGATCAGGAAGTAACCGATCGTGAACAGCGAGAAGCATGCCGCCAGGCTGCGGCGGTATCCGTACCGATCTACAAACGTTCCAGCGACGATGGGCAGCGAGTACAACACCCCCGAAAACAAGCCGACGAGCGACGCACCCTTTTGCGCGCCCAGTCCGACCTTCTCCGCCAGATACACCGCCAGTACGGCCTTCGCTCCATAAAAGGCAAGCCTCTCGAACAACTCGAGGGTGTTCGCAACCCAAAATGTACGCGTGAATCCCCGCCGAACATCCTGGACCCGTTTCGCAAACGACATTGCCCGTCAGTATACCCGTTTGATGCTACAAGCCTGTTCCTTATAAGATTGATGACCTATGAATTGTTCTCGGCGCGAACTGCTTGGCGCCAGTCTTGCCCTGATGCCGCTTCAGGCAGCCGGGACAAGGTCGCCGCTGATCGACACACACGTTCACCTGTTTGCGGCCGATCGGGAAAAGTTTCCGTTTGCTCCGAACGCCCCCTATGCGCCAAAGCCACAGCCGGTGGAGGCGTACTCCGCGTTCGTCAAACAGGCGGGCATTGCCAACGCGATCATCGTTCATCCCGAGCCGTATCAGGACGACCACGCTTACCTGGAATACTGTTTCGCGCATGAGCCTTCTCCCGGATTCTTCAAAGGTACGTGCCTGTTCGATCCGCTGAACGTCTCGACCCCGGCGCGCATGGAAGCGCTTATCAAGCGCAACCCGAACCGGATCGTCGCCATACGTATTCACGAAATGCAAACTGCCGGGCAGCCGCCGGCCGTTACTGGCCCCATCAGAGATCGCGACATGAGCGATCCGGCGATGCAGCGCACTTGGGCCGCGGCGCAGAGCCACGGTCTCGCCATCCAGATGCACTTTCTGCCGCACTATGCATCTCAGATCGAGAGACTTGCGAGGGCTTTCCCGCATGCGCCAGTCATTCTCGACCATTTGGCTCGCGCAGGCCAGGGAACACCGGCCGAGTACGATCAGGTACTTAAGCTCGCCAAATTGCCGCACGTCTACATGAAATACTCGGGCGTGAATTACTCTTCGAAAGAGCAGTTCCCTTTCCGCGACGCGCAGCCGATCGTTCGCAAAGCGCTCGGCGCATTCGGGCCAGACCGCATGGTTTGGGGAGGTCTCGGCATGAACATGGAAGAATTTCACCGCCAGACAGATCTATTCGAAGCGATGTTCGCGTTTGCTTCGGAAGTCGATAAGGCGAAGATCCAAGGACTGAACGCGAAGCGGCTGTTCAAGTTCTGAGAGGAAGTATGAGAACTATGTTCTGCATGATCTTGGCGGCAGGCTGCACCTTCGCCTCTGATTATCAATTCGCCAAAATATCGGAAGGCAGCGTCCGGTATCAGAATTGGGGCAAGGGCGAGAAGGCGCTGGTATTCGTTCACGGCTGGACGTGCGCCGGCTCGTTCTGGGATGCGAACGTCGCTGGTCTTCGCGACCACTGGCGGGTCGTCACGGTCGATCTACCGGGTCATGGCGGCAGCGATAAACCGGAAGTCTCGTACACGATGGAACTCTTCGCCAAGGGCGTAGAGGCTGTGATGCATGACGCCGGTATTAAGAAAGCCGTCCTTATCGGCCACAGTATGGGTGCTCCGGTCATCCGCCAGATCTATGCCGATTCGCCGACCCGGATCGCAGGGTTGGTGATCGTGGACGGGACTGTTGCCGCGAAGGGGTCTCCGCGGCCGGATCGCACCGCGCTCTTTCGCGAAATGCGAAGCGACTACGATGCCTCTGTCACAAAGACAGTCGAATCGATGTTCAGCGCCCACACTTCGCCGGAACTTCGGAAGGAGATTTTGGCGCAGATGCTCTCCACTCCTCATAACGTCGGCATCAGCGCTCGCGAAGCGCTCTATTCCACCAGGGTCTGGGACAATGCACCTGTGCAGGTTCCTACACTGGCCATTTACAAAGGGCCACGTACCTATACTGTTATGCGAGCGCAGTTCCCGAACCTGGAGTTCGAAGCTTGGGAGGGCTATGGCCATTTCCTTATGATGGAGGATCCGGCGCGGTTCAATGCCCGGCTCAGGGCGTTCCTGACAAAGATCGGCTTTTAGCTGCACGTTCGCGAATCATCCGCTCAATCCCGGACTCGTCGTCCGCTGCGCCCACCCACGGTAGATTCGGCAGGCCACCGCCCAGATCCTCGGTTCGAAACCCGAAATACGCAAGGGGGATGCTGAGCCGCGCCTTCCCTGAGGGCAATTCGCGGACAAATGCACTCTCCCCATAAATCGCGAGGCGGTCCGTAGCATCACCGGCCTGCAGCGCGCCCATTCGTCGAAACAGGTTTACCATCAGAACACAGGAATGTGAGCACCCTCCGTCAGTCAGAATGAATACCGGCGGAGCGGGCCGAGGCTCTCGGAGAGGTGGGCCTATGGCCTTCTGTCCTTCCTCTTCCGCCACGAACGGTTTGTGCTCGGCAATTGCTCTTTCCATTCGTGGAATCAGGCGATCGAAGAGCCCGGCATTCTTGCTGCGTACCTCTCTTAATATTTCGAGAATTGCCGGATTCGCACGCCAACTCTTCGGCCGTACCTGCGGAGTTCCTGGCCTCAGGCTGCCTTCTCCCCAGATTGCTTGCGCCAGCAGATCGCCGTACTCGGAACTGCCGCCCGCATTTCCCCTCACATCCACTACAATGTAGGGCGCCGAACCCAAGCGCACACGTTGTGCCTGCACGTCCTGAATCAATTTTGTAATCGCAGCAGACTTATTCAGATTCGGCACGCTTATCCAGGCGGCTCCATCGCCCTTGTATTCGAGCTTGAATTGATTCCTTCCGGCGATCACGCGGCGGAATGGCTGGAAGGCGGCAGCCGCCTGCGCGGCTGTCACGTCCTGCCACTCCAACTTCAATACGGCTATCGAAGGTTCTCTTCTGTACTCACAAGAGTGGGGAAGGGGCGCGAACGGATTCCCGCCATCGAGCAGGAACTCTGGAGTGGAGACAGTCCGCCGTGCAGGAATCTCCCAATTCGTGACGAATAGATCGAGGCGTTCTCGCGCGAACTCGCTTACGGCCCTGCCATCGCATGAAATGAGCATCGCCCCATCGGGAAAGTCCAGATCTGCTCCGGCCAACTGGCGCAAATAGTAGCGTTCTCCGCGCAACTCCACACCGGCGCCCGCCCACTTTAGGCCACTGAGCGGCGTACTGAAATTCACGGCTACATTCCCGTCTCGCAAACTGGTTGCTAGTGCTCGGACGGCATAGCGATATCCTGCCTCCGTATTCGCTCTTGCCGCACGCTCTTCGGCCAGCCGCAGGGCGAGCGACCAGTTTTTTTCGAATCCGGGATTCTCAGGATCCACAGCCCCCGCATAGTAAGTGCGGATCCATTGATCCATTGCTGCGATGTCGCGCTTCATAGCCGCCGGCCAGTCCGTGGACTGGCCTCGCAGAAAAGAGGCCGCTAGGAAAAAGATTAGAAATCGCATCTATTCGTGAGTCTACTGCGGGGCAGGTTCCCACGGACTCGATCGAGGGGCTTGACTCTTTTGCGTAAAGGTCCACCATGAAGGCGAGATTAGGAGGTGTCCTGTGAAGATCGTCGAACAAACACCAATGACCCATCATGAGGACCCGCGCCGCCTGTCCGGCGTGCAACTCGCGCTGCTCGGTGTCGAGTTGATGAACCGCTATGACCTGCTGCTCCGTTGCGTTACCTGTGGAGAAACCTGGACGGCACCATTGGATCGGGAGGGCAAACTAATGCCGGGCTACTGGATCTGCCCGCAGAGGTGCAATCAATAAAAGACTTGCGCCGGTTCCTATTACGTCGTACGATATTACGCGAGACGTAATAGTAATGCCAGATCCTGTTTTCCTTGTACTCGCAAGCCTTGCCGAAGGTGAGAAGCACGGCTACGGAATGATGGACGATATAGAGCGTTTCGGGGGCGTTCGCCTCGGCCCTGGAACGCTCTATGGCGCCATCACCCGATTAGAAGAACGCGGTTGGATTGAGCCGACGGAATCGGAGGATCGTCGCCGGCCTTACCGAATCACCGGCGCAGGCCGCCAATATCTCGAAACCCAAGCCGGGGCCATGGACCGCATTGCGAGGGCCGCACTAAAACGGCTGAAACACGCATGAGGCGGGTTCGGAAGTTGTTGCTGCGTCTGTACCCCCGATCCTGGCGTGCCCGTTACGAAGAGGAATTCGAAGCTCTTCTTGAGGATTCCAAACCACGTTGGAGAGATCTTCCGGATATTGCAGGAAGCGCACTTCGCATGCGGAAGCCCAACTGGACTCTGATACTGCTGACTGTGATCGGCGTCCTAGGTGGCACGATTGTTTCGCTTCAAACACCACGCCAATTCCTGTCCTCCGGCAGCATCCAATTTCCCTCGGGTTTGGAGCACGAAGAGATGACGCTGCTGCTGGCGCAAGCACTCAGCCGTTCCACGCTTGCACGAATCATTCAACAACAGGATCTGTACTATCTCCAACGGCAGCACATGCCGTTGGAAGACGTCATCGAGCGCATGCGAAGAGATATCCGCGTTGAGAAAGCCGGCACAACGGAGGTGCGTTTGGAATTCGCATATCAGGAGCCGGAGCGAACGCAGAAAACTGCCGAAGCGATTTTGCGGCAATTCAAACAGTCAAACCAATCCACCGTTAGCCAGACCACAGCAGTACGCGAAGTGGTCGGACTGCGAAGGCACCTGGCGCCGATCGGATGGGGATTCCTATTCGGGGTGATCGCCGCCTGCGTCGCTGCAGTATGCATGCGCAAACCTCTCGGCTGGACGCTACGCATGGCGGGTTCCGGCGTTCTGGGTGCGATGATCGCGCTCGGTGTAGCTTACATCATCCAGAGCCATTACGCATCCACTGCGGTGGTCCGTGCGGACCCGCAACTGATAAAGAGCGTCTTGAGTGACAAGGTCCTGCTCGACGTTATTTCTGAGACGAATCTCTATCCAGGTAATTCGGAAAGTAATCTGAAGCGCCTGCGGCAGGGTCTTCAGGTAACTCCCCTGGGCACGACTGGTGTGATTCTGAGGTTTCAACACAAGGACCGAATCAAGGCGCAAGCTGCCGTCAAAGACATCCTCGCCAAACTACGCCTGCAGAGTTGGACGGGCCATAATAACGTGGCGGATCTTAGAATCATCGACCCCGCCTCCATCCCTCA
Source organism: uncultured Solibacteraceae bacterium (assembly GCA_964464925.1). Taxonomy (GTDB): domain Bacteria; phylum Acidobacteriota; class Terriglobia; order Bryobacterales; family Bryobacteraceae; genus CAYXLI01. Next base: position 86,061 of record CAYXLI010000008.1, read on the forward strand.
GGCTCCCGTTTCACCAAACCGGTCCATCATCATCCTTGGCGGATTGTGCATCGGCTTGCTTGTGGCAGGGATTGTAATGAAGCGGCCAGCCACTGTGCCTCAGAGCTAATGCAGATCCCTGTAGCCGATTAATTGAATATTCCGCTTCCGGACTACCTCGGTCACCTTGGGACTGGTGAACGCGGCTAGATTTGCGGCTCGATCAGCGGCTACGTTTTCATAACCGGGGTGGCTGATGGCACGCATCTCGGGGTCATCTTCCGACAGGTGATCCAGTAGACGCCACAATCCAGGAGCCAACGTCTCCAACCGGGAGGCCAGCTTTTCAGCCCGGACTGCCCCGGGATCGAACGGTTGATTGGTCCAGACTCGCCCTAGACTTCGGATTTGAGGGTCTTTTCCTACAAGGTGAACGTTATGCTCAGCCGCGAGCTTTTGTACCAGCGCCTTCCATTCCGGGAAGATGCTGTCAAAGCCCATGTGAGCAGAGAAATAACTGATCTGCGGAATATGACGGCGCGCCATCTCGATCTGAGCACGAAGTTCGCGCTCCACATCCTCAAACTTCGGCTTCGCCTCGCGCACCGCGCTGCCGTTGGGCAGGAAGTAGCCATTCCCCTCCACCAGGCTCGCCGCATGGGTGACCGGGCGCCACTTGATGTACGACCATTCGCTCGTGACCGCCAGGTGCACGCCGATATCGAGTCCCGGGTTCTCATTCACCAGCTTTACAGTGTGCAGGAACCAAGGGCCGGGCACAATCACGTTTGCTGTCCGCAGAATGCCTTCTTTATAGGCGCGGATTGTCCCTACATTGATCGCGTGGGCCGCGGCCATGTCGTCACCCTGAACGATCAGCCGAATGCTTTCGGGCTGCTGCGCCTGCATTGAAGAATTCAGCGCGACGGCGGCACTGGATTTCAGCAGATCCCGCCGGCTTATCCCAGGCATGCGAAAACCTCTCGATAAAATTCCGGATGCGATTGCCAGGTTTGGGCTGTGACGATGCGGCCATCGCGCACGGCCTGGTCGGACGCATAAGTGCCGCCGCACACTTCCGCATCGAGCCGGCAGTGCTCGTAGCAAGTGACTGACTTGCCATTTGTCAGCCCCGCAGCCGCCAGTATCTGAATCCCGTGGCAGATCGCGAAAACCCACTTGCCGGAACGCTCGAAGCTCCGAACCATCTCCAGGACGACACTTTGATTTCGGAGGTACTCGGGCGCGCGGCCGCCGAGAATCAGCACAGCCTCGTACTCATCAGTTCGGACCTGATCGATCGCGATATCCGCTTCCAGCGAGTATCCCGCCCGCTCAATGTATGTATCCCAGCCCGGCTCGAAATCGTGCATCACAAGGTGCAGACGGCGACGGGCCGGCGCCGCAACTACGGCTTGCCAGCCCGCTTCGCGAAATCTGTGCACTGCGTAAAGAGCTTCATAAGATTCCCCACCATCGCCGGTGAGGATCAGGATCTTGCGCATACGTACACTCTATCCGCATCGCAAGAGGAAGTCTTTACCCCTCAGCTTTGCCGACCATAATCATCGACACCGGCAAGTCTCCAATCTTGAATTGGTAGACCCAATCGTTCTCGCGTTTGGACAGCCCCGGCTTAAAGTCAGAGTCCTGCTTCCAGATGCTATACACACCTGGGTGCGGGGCTCCCAGCGCCTTCTCGCTCCAATCGACCAGGGTCTTGAAGTCCGGCGTGGCGTTCGCATCTTTGTCGTCAGCCGCTTTCGAGATCAGCAGAAAATCACGCTGGGGTGCAACCCCCTGGTGATCGCCATTTTGGGGGAAGTTGCTGTAGCGTAGCGTGTAAACACCGGGCTTCACTGCCGATCCGCGCCGGTCGGAGAATCGCTCGGACACGCGCATCGCACCCAGGAGAGAACCCTGGGGAATCGCCGGAAACGTCACGTTATCTTCCGCGCTCTTAGGCCCGCTGGGTGCGCTCGTACGAAACCAGAACTCGGCGACTACTTTGTCACCATTCATTAACTTCACTCCATCTTTTTGCAGCATGGAGGATATGGCCGGGCTAAGGTCCGAAGGAGGGGCACCGGCAGGTTGCGTCGTGTATTGTGCAAATGCAGTCGACGCGAGTAAGAGGTACGGCAAGAATCGAACCATAAGGTGTAAGATGCTATCTCCCTACCAAGGGAAGCACTGTTTTATCTAGCGCCTCATCGGTAAATGAAGGAATCTGAATGTTTTTGTGGAGCGACCAGCGCTCTATATGTGAGACGCTGTCGTTCTGCTTTAAAGTTACCAAAGGTCCTAGGGTCTCTAGTTCCAGAAACTCGTTACTGCTGAAAGTCTCGAACGAGCAGCCGAAATCCGCATACGGCTTTTTCGGATCGGCGCTCGTACGCTTGATGAAGAGATTGTCACCTAAAAGGTAAGCTGCCCATGTGTTCGCGTTGAATAAGCCGGTCTTCTGTGGAGCCTTTGCTTGGGGGTCCTGCTTCAGGCCAAGATATTTCTTCATGAAAATCCAGCGCTTGTCGCTGAAATCAGTAAATGCCCACATCACCAGCGGATTCGTGGGCGCCAGCACCTGCGGATGAGTTCCGCGTGGCGGGAAACCCGTCATCCCGACTCCGCCGGGAGCCATCATCGTCAACGCCCATGCGGCGAGTGGAAACGCTTTCGCGCGCGTGTTCTTAATCGTGTGAGTCACTTCTACAGCGGAGCCCGTCGCCGCCAGTTTCACTCGAATTGTTTTTTGTAGCCCCGAATCAGGTTCCACGGGACCGGTCAGCAGAATAGCGTCTCCCTGCAGATCAGCCTTCACCGAAAAGTTATCCGCTGGATAGGTCAGTTTTGCATCCTCAGGGGCAAACCAGATTCGATGTCCTCCGCGGGGCATCCACTTGTTCTCTCCGGTCTTGCCCATCTCGGCATCGAACTCCTTGAAGATGTTCTTGCCTCCTACAAAGGCATAACGGATCACGCGAGGTCCTACATCGGTAGTTACTACCAGCTCCACTTCACCATTCGTGATGCGGTAGCAGTTGGGCCATCCGCGAAAGTTTGTCTTCTCGATCTTCACGGCCGCCTGAGCACCAGCGGCAATCAGGAGCAAAGCAAGCAACACACGTTTCATCGGGCACATTATGTCATGTGACTAGTGGGTCCGCTGTTCATCATTTGTTCACCGCCGTTTCAACCTCCTGTCGCAGGAGTCCGGTACCTTCAAGAATTACTTTGGAGGAAGTTCATTGCACAGAACACTTTTGATAGCTCTGCTCAGTCTAGTCTCTCTGCATAGCATGCTCATCGCCCAATCGACATTTGGGACGATCCTCGGAACTGTTACCGATCCCGGCGGCCAAGCCCTGGTGAATGCCACGGTGGTACTCTCGCTGGTCGATGAGAACCTGGAGCGCCGGGTGAATACCGGGAGTGATGGGCTCTTTGAGGCCGCGAATCTGAAGCCTGGCCGGTACAACGTCGAGGTCACCTACCCCGGCTTCCAGCCGTTTCGAGCCGAAGGAGCCGTACTCACCGCACGCCAAACGATGCGAATTAATGCTCAACTGCAGGTTGGAACAGTGGAGCAGAAAGTAGACGTTACGGCGCAGGCTGGCGTCATTACCACTGATACCGCGACCGTCACTTCCGCCATTGGCAATGAGCGCGTCATCAATTTGCCGGTCAATTATCGCGCGGCCGTTAACAACTCTGCATTTCAATTAATCGCCACTCTTCCGGGCGTCCAGAGCAACAACAACGCCGCAGGCAGCGCCAGTTTCTCCATCAACGGTGCTCTCCCAGGCCAGGCAAGCTATTCCGTAGATGGCATCAGCATCCAGAACCCGCGTGGTGGCGGGGCGCTATCAAACACGTTTCCGAGCGCCGAGGCGATCGCGGAACTGAAAGTCCAGGGTGTCGGCAACACCGCCGAATTTGCGGGCGTGGGCGACGTCACGGCCGTTACGCGTGGCGGGACTAACATTTACCACGGTGCCGGTTTCTGGTATTACCAGAATTCCGACTTCGATTCACAGCGCTTCGGAACCACCAGCAAGGAACAGAAGGAAGTTCACTTGGCCGGCTTCAACTTCGCCGGCCCAGTATCAATTCCCAAAATCTACAACGGCAAGGACAGGACGTTCTTCCACGCGGATTTCGAGGGTCGGCAATACCCGCGCACCCTGCTTCGTCAGAACGATGTCCCTACCGCCGCCATGCGCGCGGGCGATTTCAGCAAGGAACCTGGAACCATCCTGGACCCCACAACGGGTCAGCCGTTCGCCGGCAACCGCATTCCGGATTCGCGCATCTCTCCGATCGCGAAACAGATTCTGGAGAGATTCTATCCGCAGCCCAATTCCGGCCCGGCGGACGTTTTCAAGCCGACCAATTACGTTGTCAATAAACAAGCCGATATCCCTGGCACACTCTGGGACCTCCGTTTGGACCAGGTAATCAACTCGAAGCAGACCGTCTTCGCGCGCTATAGCAGGCGCGACGTGAACACCATTTCACCGAACGATCTAATGATTCCAGGTACCGCGAACAGCCCTGAAGACAGCTCGTTCGTGGTGTCTCACAATTACGCGATCCGGCCGAATCTGCTCAACGAACTGCGTCTCGGATGGTCTTCCAACGTCAACTCAGCGGACTTTGCTGACGGATTCGACGGCCGGAAATTCACCCAGGGCCTCGGGTTCAATGGCCTTCCGGTTCTGCCATTCAACGGCCTCCCGGAGATCAACATCGACAACATTACCGGAATCGGCGTGGACCGCGTCCAGGGCGCTGACACGTATCGCACCTTTACGCTGAACAACAATACGACATGGATGAAGGGCCGCCATTCATTCAAGGCCGGCCTGACGTTTTTCTTCAATCGCTCGAAGACGGCCCTCGGCTTCTTCGGCGCGGACAACTTTGGCACCTACAACTTCACCGACGGCGTGTTCACCGGGAATGGATTCGCCAACTTCCTGTTGGGCCTGCCGGCCGGTAGCGCCGTTTCCACTGTACTGGAGGACAATGACGGGCGCTCCACCGAATACCACGCCTACATGCAGGACAGCTTCCGCGCCACTCGCAAACTGACCCTCGAATATGGGATCCGCTGGCAATACCTCCCGCCATTCCAGGATGAAGCCGGCAATATCGGCAACTTCGACAGATCGATCCCGAAGACGGGCGCTGTCATCTACCCCTCAAGCGCCAAAGCGGCCACGCTACTCGCGCCCGGGCTGCTGCTGGCTGTCAACGCTTGTCCCGGCACGCCCAACCTGCCGTCGAATAGCTTGCCAGGAATCCCAGGCGTCGGCTGCACGCCGTTCAAGACCGCACAACAGGTGGGACTTCCGGAAGGATTGCGGAAAGACTACAAGTACAACTTCTATCCCCGCTTTGGTTTTGCCTATCGGCCGTTTGACGACTCCGATACGGTGATCCGTGGTGGATTCGGCGTGTACAACATGCCGATTCGCGGAGCCGTATTCTATTCGCTGACTGGCACTGCCCAAACCGACGTCCGCAGCTACATCAACCTGGACGCGAAGGGCAACCCGATTTTCGCGTGGCCCAATATCAAGACCAGCGGTTCCGGCATTTCCGTCACGTCGGCCGACTATGGCACGAACTACTTCGGCACCGCGAACGCGATCGATTTCAAGAACCCGTACGTGATGCAGTGGTCGTTCACATTGGAGCGGAACATCGGCTTCAACACCGGTCTCCGCGCGAGCTATATCGGTACGAAAGGAACGCAGTTGCCCTACGCACCCAATCTGAATCAGTCCTACTATTCGACTATTCCGTACATTCAGCAACCGCTCACCAGCCGGCCCTTTCCCTACTGGTATCGCATCGAAAGCCGCGATACCGGCGGCAACTCCAGCTACAACGCGTTGCAGTTGGAAGCCAACCGCCGCTTTACCAACGGACTCAGCTTCACCTCGGCATACACGCTGGCAAAGAACGTGAATGATGTGGGTGGCCCGAACCCTTCAGACTTCGCTTCCGAGACCGGTAACGGCCGCATCATGGATTCCCTGAATCGCGCGGGCAGCCGCGGGAACGATTACGCGACGCGTCGCCATCGTTTCATCAGCACCTTCCTCTACGAGCTGCCGGTGGGCCGTGGAAAGCAGTTCGGCTCATCCATCAACCGCATGGCAGATCTGCTGGTTGGTGGATGGCAGATCAGTGGCATCTTCCTGGCACAATCCGGTCCATTCATGACCCCAACACAAGGTGGATCGGCGGATCCGTCGGGAACGGGCTCTGGTCTCTATCGCACGCAGCGTCCGGACCGGCTTGCCTCCGGTACTATCGCGAATCCGACCGTCAACGCCTGGATTGACCGCGGCGCATTTGTCTGCGCGGGCCAGGCTAGCCTGTCCAATAAGTATTCGTGCACAGTAGGTGCGGGCGGGTCGGCCCCGCCCCCCATCGGCCGCTTCGGAAACTCTGGAGTCGGCATCCTGGAAGGACCCGGAGCAGTGACTCTCTCCATGGGGTTCGGCAAGTTCTTCACGATCACGGAGCGCCTGCGTGCCGGCGTCCAGGGCACGTTCACCAATATTCTGGATCGGACGAACTACAACACGCCTGGCCTGAATATCTCCAGCAGCAGCTTCGGCAGGATCACCTCCGCAACGCAGTCGGATTTCGGCGGCAACCGGACGGGGCAGATCGGAGTACGCCTGGAGTTTTAGTAGACACAAGGGAGGCCTGCGGGCCTCCCTCATCCGATTTACCTGAAGTGATCCCAGCCCCTCGCCTCGAGCTTCTTCCCGCGCAGCGTCACTAGCCCCGCCTTCCCGTCCACCATAGTTCCAATCCGCTTCACTCCGGTTTTATTGATACGCTCCGATGCAGTAAACAGGAGCTCATAATCTTCGCCGCCATCGAGAGCCTGCTTCTCCGTAGCGCCGGCCCATATCGGGACATCATCCAACTCCGCCTCGACCCCTGACGCAGTACACATCCGCTGCAAATCTGAGGACAAGCCGTCGCTCAGATCCATGCACGCCGAGGCTCGCCCGCGGAGCCACAGCCCTAGCCGGATCCGAGGCTCAGGCAAAAACTTATACTGCTCGGATGCAGCACGGCCCAGCGGGCCGGACACATAGATGCCGTCTCCTACTCGCGCGCCGCTACGCAGCAGGGCCTCACCGGTCGGCACTGCACCCACAATGGTCACATCGCAACTGAACCGCCGGGTGCGCGCCATGTCTCCACCAATCAACTCAGTCTTGAATTTGCCGAGAGCGCCCACCGCCCCGCTATAAAAGCGGTCGATCCACCTCATGTCCGCCCAGTCGCCGAAGGCCACGCTGAGCAGACAATACCGCGGCTCACCACCCATTGCGGCGATGTCGCTCAACGCCCTGAGCACTGCTTTTGCGCCTAGGAACTCCGCCGGTTGAGTACGTATGAAATGGACGCTCTCCAGCAGCATGTCCGTCGTGAAGAGAAGGTCTTCATCGCCGTTCGGAATCACCGCACAATCGTCCCCGATGCGCGGCGCCTTTCGTTTCAGCTTGGCAATGACGTCAGCTTCCACTGGCGAACACCAATCCGCCGGGCAATTCTTCCCCGTAAACGCTACCCGCATCGCGATCCGTTTGGCCTTCAACTACAGCGAGCAACTCCGGCTTATCCTTCAGCCGCGCGCGCACGGTGTTCAGCGTGGCCGCGGGAACATCGCGCGTCGCGTCGCCCGTGTGCTGCGCGATAGAGGCGAGGGCCTCTTCCGTCTTTGGCAGCTTCAGCAACCCATCAGTCCATCGCACTGCGGTTGTGGGCGAAACCACCTGATTAATGGGGCCGTAGAACAATTGCCTTGCTCCGAGCCTGGAAAGGCACCAGACCTCACTGTGCCCGCCATCTCCCGCTTTCAGCCGCTTCAGCAGATTCTCACCGAGATCGTTTTTCGTCTGCAACGGCAACAACTCCAGCGAAGCCGCCGTGCGCCACATTTCTCGGAGCAGAGACGAGTTCACTCGCTGTTTCTTTTGCCCTTTCGGAAGCAGCGTTGGGGACAGGCGCTGAAAGATATCCACTTGTTGATTCCGGTTGAATCCGCCGGTTAGCCGACCTGCAAAGATCCACCATTCGATCTCGTTCTGCACCTGGTTCGGGAACTTCATTCCGCTTGCGTAGACACGCCGCGCCTTCTCAAGGCGGAAATCGTCACCTGGGAATCCGAATCCGGGACGAAGGAACCAGCCCGTCAGGTTCAGCCAGCGCGCTTCGTGAGCCGCCGATTTGCCGCGCCCTTCGGCAAGCACAAGCATGCGGTCCGCCATCGTGCGAATCGCCGTGAGTGGCCAGGAATTCCTGCCCAGTGAAAGAGCATGCTCGAGGCGTCCAGGCAAATCTGCGGGCTCCACCGTGGATTGTGGCCCGAACGTCGCGTCCAATAATGAGAGCGCCTGCTCCAACCCCGCTTCGCTGATGACGGCCGATGCTTTGCTTCCCACCTTCGCCGCTGCCTTACGAATTTCGAACTGTAAACGCCAGCGGTGCTCGCTGATGCGGCTCTCGGCCCAGATCTCCAGAGTGCCCACTTCCGTTAACCTTGCCCCGAGTTTGATCGGGATCGGCCGTTCCTCTGCTCTCTTGCCGAAACGCAGCACCGCGTTCAATGGCGCATGCTGATGCAGCGTCCCGTCTTCGAGTGCGGACAGCGGGAATTCCACTATGTCGCCCTGTTTGTCCTCCGTGCGGCTCAGCGAACTGAACAGCCGGAAGCTGACGGGCTTGTTTGTCACCAGGTGCAATTCTTCACGGTCGATCTCGAGCGTCGAGCCTTCCTCCGTACCGCGAGGCACCAGACATACCGTCTGCAGTTTGTCGTCAACCGTCTGAATCCCGATGTAGTACGCGCGCGGCAGCCCACCGCGCACCAGCAATCCCGCTCCTGTCGAGCGCACATACGCGTAATAAGATGCTCCAACTGAAACTGCGAGGTCCAGATCCTGATTCTCGAGCACCAACGGACGCTTGCCATACCAGCGCTCCATCACCTCCACCACGCGCATGCGCAGCACGTCCGGGATGAAGAACCCGCCATTGAACAGGATTGCGTCAGGCCGCTGCTCGGTTGTGTTCAGGAACGCGGCAAGATGCCGGGTGATGGCAGGATCGGACACATAAGGAAGACCAAGCTCGCGGAAGAGGCTTTTTTTATCTTCCTTCGGCTTCTCTTCGACGCTGCAAAACGGCAGAAATCCGTCGAGCGCCAATTCCAGAGCCTCTTCGCGGAGGATCTCCGTCTTGAGAGTTCCACCGACTAATCCCGTGCCCGCACCCAAGATCGTGATCTCCACCTTCGGAAGATTCGGATCCGCAAGCAGCCGTTCTTTTGCCGCCGCGCACTGTCTCCGCAGAGCGCTCCTCTGGCGCAGCGAGAGCTGCGTATTCAGTTTCGCCTCGACCAGCCACGCCAGCGTCAGGTCGAGATTATCGCCGCCCAGTAACAGGTGGCGTCCCACTGCAGTACGCGTAAACTCCACTACGTCGTTCTTGCGATTCACTCGAATCAGTGTGAAATCGCTGGTGCCGCCGCCGACATCGCAGATGAGCACGACTTGTCCGTCGTAGAGATTCTTTTGGCTCGCCGATAAATGATTCGCGATCCAGGAGTAGAACGCGGCAGCAGGCTCTTCGATCAGTGTCAGCTTCTCGATGCCCGCTTCCTGAGCTGCCTGCACCGTGAGTTCGCGCGCCTCTTCGTCGAACGAAGCGGGCACTGTGAGCACTACGTTCTGCGCCGCGAGCGGCAGATCCGGGTGAGCCTTGTCCCAAGCCTCGCGAATGTGCGTCAGGTACCTGGCTGAGACCTCCACCGGAGAGAAAACACGCCCGCCCTCCTGCGCGTCCCACGGCAGAATTTTGGCGCTGCGATCGACGTCCGGATTCGATAGCCAGGACTTTGCCGAGTGAACGCTCTTTGTTGGAACAAGAGCGCCCTGCTCGCGCGCGTACGTTCCCGTGTAGGTCTGATCTCCGAGAAACAGGAATGAAGGCAACGTCTTGCGCGCCTCAATCGTTCCCGGCGCCACGTATTGCTCAATCGGCAGCGCATGAATGGGAGGGAAATCCGCGTCCTGTGCTTCGGCCGGATCGATGTATGACAACGCCGAATTGGTGGTGCCGAGGTCGATCCCTATATTCACGCGGCTACACGCTCCCGAACATTGAATTCCAACTTCCAGCGGCGCCCATCCTTAGCAACACACCAGAGTTGCAGCACGCCTGTTTCGGTCACTTCCGTCTCAAGCGTCACCCGGACAAGCCCGCTCCCTTCTACCGCTTCGGTCGTAAGCGTCACTTCGATAGGCGACAACTCATCCATGTCCCCGGTCACCTCCTCCAGCATGTCACCAGCGTGATCGTCCTTGCGGGCACTGCTGGAGAAGAAGCGGAACTCGGCGGGCTCTCCGACAATCAGCCCGAATTCCCGCTCCGGAAAATCAAGCTTCGTGCCCTCTTCCATGCCGAACGGCACCACCGTTAAGGCCTTCATCGGAGCAGGCAGACCGGGAACTGCCGGCATCGCCGTCTCGATTCCGACATAATATGTGCGCGGAACTCCGCCGCGAATCCGTACACCCTTACCTGCGGTTCTCGCCATGCCGTAATACGCGGCCCCGCGCGAGACAGCGTGCATCAGGTCGTCTCCCGTCAACACATGCACCGGTGGAAACGACTCTGCCGCTAACCAGGAATTCAGCACGCCGATCACTCGGTCCCGGATCAGTCCGGCCCGCAATACGCCCCCGTTGAAGAGCACATGAGTAGGACACGCGAGCCCTGTTTTCCCGCGCCGCACAATTCCCGATTCCGTCGCGGCCGCTTGCTGCCGAAGGAACTTCGCCAAATGACGCGTAATCGCGGCATCGGCCGCATAAGGCAGCCCAAATTCCTGTAAGGCCACCCGCTTTCTCTGCTGCGGCATATCTTCGTTGCCGGCTTGAGGGAAAAATCCTTCCAGCAAGACTCGCTCCAGACCTTCCCGCGTAAGTTTGCTCTTAATCGTCCCGCCGACAAGCCCTGTACCGCGCCCGAGGATCGTAACCGGATGATCCTGGTCGGTATTCGCCGGATCGAGCAGCCTCTCTTTCGCAATGCGGCTCTGCTGCCACAACGCGTTAAACTGTAGCGCGTCCAGCTTGGTATTCTTTGTCGCCAGTTGAGCCTCCACCGTCCGCGCCAGGGCCAAGTCCATATTGTCCCCGCCGAGCAGGATATGCTCGCCTACGGCAACGCGTTCCAGCTTCAATTCGCCATCTTCTTCGGTGACGGCGATCAATGTGAAGTCCGTAGTGCCGCCACCAATATCCACCACCAGCACGAGGTCGCCGACCTTCACTTGCTCGCGCCAATCAGGATTTTGTTCAATCCAGGCGTAGAACGCAGCTTGGGGTTCTTCCAACAGCACTACATTCCGATAACCCGCCTGCTCGGCAGCCTTCAGAGTCAGGTCGCGCGCCACTGCATCGAAGGACGCCGGGACCGTGAGGAACACCGATTGTTCATTGAAGGGCGCGTTCTTGTTCTGGTCGTTCCACGCGTAGCGAATGTGCTCCAGGTACTCTTTCGACGCGGCAACCGGCGATGTTTTCTTCACACCGTCGGGAGCGGCCGCTGGCAGAATCTCCGCCGTGCGATCCACCCCCGAGTGCGACAGCCACGACTTCGCCGAAGCCACAAGCCGCCCCGCATTCTCCGCGCCGCGCTTCTGCGCAAGCTGCCCCACTACATAAGGAGGGCGCGGATTCCAAGGCAGCGCGGTGGCTCCTTCCGGAAAATCGTTCGGGCCCGGCAAGTAGAGAAAGGAAGGGAGCAGCCCTTCAGCACGCACTTCGCCCGGGTTCACCAGTTGCTTTACCGGAAATAGCTCTACCCCGGGCAGCTCCCTCAGATCCTGCTCCGGCGCGGTTTGCACAAACGCAACACCACAATTCGTTGTTCCTAAATCGATCCCAATGATATACGGCAAGGTTTGCTACTCGATTTCGATTTCTGCAGGCGCAAGCACTTGGACGTTCTGTCCGGGCGTCAGTTTCGGCAGGTCCACTCGGTCCACGCGCCATCCCTTGTGACGCAGAATCCCTTGCGATGCTTTCCCGTTCGCGGGCACGTTCCCGAGCAGCTTGATTGAGTTCGGATCCGTCCCGCCGACGCGTGTATTGGAACCCTCCACGCCATCGATCACTGGCTTCAGACCGACATAGCGCTCCAGAACCTCGCGGCTCTGCCCGTGCAGGTTGCGCACGGCAGCACCGACCTGCTCGTCGGAGTATGGTGCGATGTCTTCCATCAGGAAGTCGATCAGGCGGGCATCTCTTTGCAGGATGCCGAGGATCTGCAGCGCTCCATCCGACGTCCGCACTTCGATGATGGGCTTCGGCGCAGGCGGAGGCTTCACAGCGGCCTCTTTCACATAGCCGAACGCCTTGGCAATATCCTCAGGTAGCTGATCCCCGAACAAAATCGCAAAGAAACTTCTAAAGGCAAGCGAGATGCGTGACAATGGACCCTCAGTTTATAGGATACACCGCCCCGCACAGCTGGCATAAGCTCCACCTAATCAGCGGTTTAGCTTTGATTCTATCGATGAGTGCCGGGATGGCGCCTTCAACCGGGTTGAGACGGCGCCTTAGATCGCGTCATCGTCGCGATCGCCATTGCGGATACGCGTAGTCTGTTCTACCGTTAAGATGAAAATCTTCCCGTCTCCAATCTGGCCGGATCGGGCTGTTGTGGCGATAGCGGTCACGATTTGTTCCACACGTTCGTCGATCGTCACGATTTCTAATTTCGTCTTGGGCAGCAGATCCACCGTATATTCAGCACCGCGGTAAATCTCGGTGTGTCCTTTCTGCTGCCCATGGCCGTGCACCTCAGTGACCGTCATGCCCTCGACTCCGATCGCGATCAAAGCCTTCTTAACCTCGCGAAATTTGCCGGGTTGCAGAATGGCCTCTATCTTCTTCATTCCAGTACTTAGAATTCAGTGGCGTGGACCGCGTCCTCAGGATAGCCCTGCAGCCCGAATTCCGGAATATCAAGGCCTTGTTGCTCGACTTGCTCACTCACCCGCATTGACCGGATGCCGTTCACGACTTTGAAGACCGCGAATGTCAGTCCGAAGGCGTAAACGGCGCACAGACTCGCGCCGAGCAATTGCACCATGAATTGCTTCGTATCTCCGTAAAGGAGACCCGTCACACCTCGCCCGGCCTGCCCGAGATAGCTAGTCGCTCCCACGCCATTCCATCCGGCGCCATACGTTCCATCAGCGAAAACTCCCACAGAAATCGCTCCCAGTAGGCCGCAGAAGCCGTGTACCGAAATAGCTCCGCACGGGTCGTCGATCTTCGACACATTGTCGTTGAAGAGAACGCCGAGGCAAACCACCAGCCCCGCCAGCACGCCGATGATCACGGCTGAAATCGGGGTAACGAACGCGCATGGAGCAGTGATTGCAACTAGCCCGGCTAACATTCCATTGCATGCCATCGTGACGTCCGGCTTACCGAATTTCCAATGCCAGAAAAGCATGGCTGTAGCCGACCCGGCAATGGCCGCCAGATTCGTGTTGATTGCAACCACGCCGATGCGAAGGTCCGTCGCCCCCAGCGTAGAGCCCGGATTAAACCCCATCCACCCGAAGAGCAGGATGAACGTGCCGGACACGACATATACCAGATTGTGCGCCGGGAATGCCCGCGCCTTCCCATCGGGACCAAACTTACCGAGCCGGGGGCCTAAGACTACAGACAGCGCCATCGCGCAGAACCCGCCGACCGCATGCACCACTGTTGATCCCGCGAAGTCAACGTATCCATGTCCCAACCCCATAGTGTTTCCGAGTTGCGAAAGCCACCCGCCGCCCCACACCCAGCAACCAAACACCGGATACAGAATCGCGCCCACAAAGAGTTCGCACAGCAGAAATGCGCCGAAGTTGATGCGTTCGCAAATAGAGCCAACGATGATGTACCCTGCCGTTTCCATGAATACGACCTGGAACAGCGCCAGGATGTTGCTGCCGGCGTCGTAGGCCGGACCCGACAGGAAGAAGCCTTTCCCACCCAGGAATCCCCACTGTCCCGAGCCGATCAGGAACTGATTCAGCGTCGGTGTACCGCCGATATTGCCCGGTGCGGCGTTGACCGCAACCGCCCCGAACTGAAACGCGTACCCAACAGCCCAGTAGGCAAGGAACGCGAACACGTAGGCTGCGAAATTCAGCATCATTAGATGAGCGGCATTCTTCTTCCGAACCAACCCGCAGGTAAGGAGGGCGAATCCCGCCTGCATAAAGAGCACCAGATATCCCGTATTCAGGGTCCACGCCGCATTCGTCGCAATTCGGACGTGACCTACGGAATCGGCTAGTTTGATCGCCAGCGGTTCCTTATCTGCCTGAGCTTTGAACTCGTCGAAATCTTTCTTCGCCTGCGGATAGGTAGGCGCAGTCTTGTCAGTCGGCTCGGGAGGCACGAAGGCATTGCCTCCAGCGTCAACAACGCTCGTTTTATCGCCAGTCGCCACACCTGCGGGATCGGGCTTCGGCTCGTCGGCAAGACCGGTTGCGAGTGTCGAAGCGGCCAGTAAGGCGAGGATAGGCAGATGGGTGCTAACGCGCCGGAGCCGGCCGAAGAAACGAGAGCGTCTATTGTGCTCGTTGAGTGCTTTCACGAATGCCTCCTTGAATTTCAGTCAAATGCGGCCACTAGAGCCTACCGCTTCTTTGGATCGCTGCAGACAGGGCAGTTGGACGCGGTTACAGAAGCGCCGGCGAATGCAGCCGTGGCATTCGCAAAGGCTAGCGCACGCAAAGATAGTGTCGATGATAGGAGACAGGACTTCAGGAAGTCATCAGAAACACGTCAGGAATTCATAAAGAGTCTCGCACTTTACGACCAGGCGAGGCCGACGCGCTTGCGGCTGTTGATTCGGATCGCATCGGCCAGTTCGAACACCGTTACTGTATCCTGATCGCCAGGCACTTCCGAGCGGGCGGCATTGAGGATGGCATCCACAACTTCATTTACCTGAAGCGACGAGATGATCAATTCCACTTTCCATCTCGGCAAATCGATGAGGATTACACTGCCTCGGTAGTTCCCGCGTGCTGCCGGCAAATCGTTGTGAATGTACGTGGGGGTGACGACGATGTTGGCAATCTCGAGTTGGTCCAGGGCGGTTTTCACGTCCTCGATCTTGGACGGATGAATCACTGCTTCCACTTTCACCATGGCGTGTGGCCCTAAGCCTCCTTAGAGACCATATCTGGAAAGTCATCTGGAAGTCATGGAGATTTGATAAAGAAAAAATAAAGATTATGGTTTTATCATCCCTGCAAGCCGGTAGCCCAGCCAGGGCTCCGTCAAGATGTACCGCGGCCGGCTGGGTTCCGGTTCGATCTTCTTTCGCAGTTGATTGATGAACACTCGTAAGTAATGAACCTGGTCGCCGTAATCTGGCCCCCAAACGGCTTGAAGCAGCTTTGTGTGGGAGAGCGGGATATCGGGATTGACTACGAAATAGTGGAGCAGATCGAACTCTTTTGGTGTGAGCCGGACAGGCCGTCCGTTCACTAGGACACGTCTCTGCGCCAGGTGAATACAAAGGTCGCCTAGATGCATCGGCTCGCTGTTGGCGTCGTGCGATGTGGGCACGCGGCGCAAGTTGGCGCGTACGCGGGCAAGCAATTCCGGCATCCCGAAGGGTTTAGTGACGTAGTCGTCCGCACCTGCATCCAGAGCGGCAACCTTCGATTCCTCGTCGTCACTCACCGTCAGCATGATGATCGCAACCTCGGACGTCGCACGGATCTGCTCGCATGTCTCCACTCCGCTCATGCCTGCCATGTGGATATCGAGTAGCACCAGATCCAACCGGCCTCCCCTTAGGCACTCGAGAGCCTCTTCGCCGGAACGGGCTTCGTGAACTTCATAGCCATGAGCGCACAGCCTCGCGCGCAGAACCCGGCGGATCTGGGGCTCATCGTCAACGATCAGAACGCGCGCCGAATTCATGCGGGAACCTCGTCCGCGGGAACAAAACTCAAGCAGAAAGCTGAGCCGCACTCAGGAGGGGTGTCCATCCAAACGTTCCCGCCGTGCGCACGGAGAATCTCCCGGGCGATGTATAGGCCTAGTCCGCTGCCGTGGACGCTTTTGCGAACGCCCGGCAGCCGGTAGAATCGGTCGAAAATGCGCTCGCGCTCAGATTCCGGAATTCCAATGCCATAATCTCGCACGCGGATGGTGATTCCGCGGCCCGCGTCCCGCGCTGTGATGGTTAACGGTGTGGCCGGAGCGGAATACTTAAGCGCATTCTCCACAACCTGACGCAGCGCCATCGCGGCCAGTTCTAGGTCGGCCAGTATCGGAGGCAGACCACCGCTCAGGTCCAGGTCCACGGGCCTTCCCTCCAGCCTGTGGGACAAATCCGCGATGACTCCGCCAACCAGCTCGTGCACCCCGACGAGACGTTTCTCCAAACGAACAGTTTTCCCATCGATTCGTGCTGTCCGCACTGCGTCCGTTACCAGCAGATTCAGACGGTCCGATTCTTCATCGATGATGGAAGCCAGTTCGCGGATTCCCTGCTCCGCGGCCGGAAATTCCGTCAATAAAGACGTGGAGGCCACCTTTATGGACGTCAGCGGAGTCTTGAACTCGTGCGCAATCGCATCGAGCAGCGTTGATTTGAACTGCTCACTCTGCCGAACCGCCTCCGCCCGACAGGCCGCTTCATGCGTGCGGATCCGTTCTAGCATGATGGCCAGCAGGTTCAAGAGCGCCTGCAGAGCATCGTCTGAAAAGATGCCAGCTTCTAGTGCAATGCCCCCTATGCGACGGCGTTCAGTAATGATCGACGCGATGCATATGTCAGGCTCAACCAGCCGCTGGTACGCCCCGTTGCCTGCCGCGGCTGCCCGCAATTCCGTTTGCCATCTCGACCCAGCGGGCGAGCTGAAGTATTCTCCACGATCCGCATCAAATAACTCAACCCTGCGGCACCCGAATGCCAGTCTCACGTGATCCACAGCCTGAAATCCAGCCGATAGCGAGACCCCTCCGGTCAGAAGAATAGTTTGGCTCAATTCATAAAGATGATGAGTTTCCCGTTGCTGCTCTTTCGCCTCGATCGTGCGCCTCCTCGCCCGTTCAGCCAGATGACTTGCAGTAAGGGCGGTAGCGAGAAATGCGCAAACAGCAACCCAGTTTTCCGCGTCCGCGATCGTAAGATAACCTACCGGAGGCAGGAAAAAGAAGCTGAAGCACACGAGTGCGGTGACAGACGAAGCAACTGCTTCGGCCATTCCCCAGGAGGCCGACACAAGCAGAATGCCCATCAGGTAAACAAAGCCGGCTGTCGTACTGTTCACGTGATAGACGCCGTAACACACGGGCGTGATCGCCAGAATGAGCGCCTGGCTCAGGAGAAATCGCAGCCACCGTGTGAGACTCAGGGCCACAGTCTTTCGAAGCATTGTAGCCGAAACTGAATCGCTACGGAGTTGCCCTTCGAATTTGCGGACGCAGGCACATGGAAAAAAAGCCCCAGCGCTATGCCGGGGCCCTTTTCACTACATGAGCTTTTCAGAACGCTACTTCTTTTTCGAACTCCCTTCCAACCCGCTAGTGGAGCCGCTCAGTCCGAGCGTTGTCACCGGGCCCTGCTGCTCCAGAGATTCGACGCGCAGTTGATTGTGTACCTGCCGTACTCCGGATACGCTCTCGGCCACATCCTCAGCGAGGCGCTTTGCACGCCGCTCGTCGACTTTGCCTGTCAGGGTAACTTCAGCGTTGTGCACCTGCACGTCGATGTCCGATGCGTCGATGTCAGGGTGCTGGGTGAGCCGCTCGTTAATGTCTTCTTTGATGCGATCATCCGAACGTTGCCAGCCGCGAGGTCCGCGTCCAGCATGGCGTCCCGGCATTGCGCCTTGGCCCATGTAGGAGCCCATGCCGCCGCCATAGTTGCCGTAGCCGCCTGCGTACCCGCCCATTCCCGATCCATAGCTGCTGCCGTAATAACCGCCGAGCGATCCTTCGCGTTCCCGCGTGGAGGGGCCGCCGCGTTCGCCGCGTTCATTGTAGTATTGAGAACCGTAACTGCCCGGTCCCTGGCTTCCTTGCTGGGAGTAGCCGCCATATCCGCCGCCGTATCCGCCTTGGCTGCTGCCGAAGGAGCCCTCGCTGCCGCGGTAGCTCGCGAACCCCGAACTGCCTTGGCCATAACCGGTGTTACCGTAATTGCCGGAGCCATAACTGCCGCTACTCTGACCGTAACTGCCCGATCCGCCGCCGTAGCTGCTTCCACTGTAACCGCCGTATCCGCCTTCCCGCGACGGCCCGTAATTCTCCATGCCCCGGCTTGCGTAACTACCTTGGCCCCACATTCCTCCGCCGGAACTCTGGCTTCCGCCCTGAGTTCCCCATTGGCTCTGGTGTGTTTCACGGCCACGGTAGCTCTGGTTTGACCAATCGCCGCCCCGACCCTCTGATCCTGTCTGATATCCGCCATAGCCGCTTTGACCGGGGCTGCCTTGGCCATACCGCTCCGTCTGATACCCGCCCTGGTTGTACCTTTCGCCGCGCCCCTGGTACTCCTGGTCTCCACGATATCCCTCACTGGAACCGCTTTGCCAGGATTCACGGCCCCTGTCTCCTCCCCAGCCTTCATAGCGGCTTCGATCTTCCCATCGGGTCTCCGGCTCGCGGTCGTTTCCTCCACGTCCGCGTTCATGCATGCGATCCGATTCGCTCTCATAACGATTCGCCATTAGTAGTTTCCTCCTCGTTCTGCTCTTCTCAGAGTGTTGGCGACTTGGCCAACTGGCGTTACCGAGTTTTTCGGGGTCGAGCCGCGGAACGCAGTCTCGCCCCACGTCCTCATGGTAGCTCCGGAAAAATAAAATGGATTGAGTTTTCTTCATTTAACAGTGAGGGTGCCCGGAAAAGCGTCTAATCTTGCGGTCCGTCACAAGAATGCGATACCTCGTCCTTGCAACCGATTACGATGGAACCTTGGCCCACAACGGCCGGGTCCTAAAAACAACTCTTGACTGTTTAGAAAAACTAAAGGCCAGTGGAAGAAAAATTGTGTTAGTCACCGGTCGTGAGTTACCGGATTTGTTCACCGTTTTTCCGGAGCTGGAGATCTTTGATTTGGTGGTCGCCGAAAACGGCGCTCTCCTCTACAACCCTGAATCCAAAGAGCAGCGAGCTTTGGCAGAGCCGCCGGATGCCACCTTCGTGCAACGGCTACGGGATCGCGACGTTCCGGTCAGCGTGGGCGCCGTGATCGTCGCTACCTGGGAGCCGTTTCGGGAGCAGGTCGTCGATACGATTCGGGAGGTTGGTCTCGAATTACAGGTCATTTTCAACAAAGGCGCAGTGATGGTGTTACCAACGGGCATCAACAAAGCTACAGGATTGCGTGCTGCCCTGGAGACCATCTGTTTGTCCCGGCACAATACGGTCGCAATTGGAGACGCCGAAAACGACCACGCCTTTCTGGCCGATTGCGAATGTTCGGCCGCCGTCGCCAATGCTCTCCCTGCCCTCAAAGAACGGGCAGACGTTGTAACTGAACGGGATCATGGTGCTGGTGTAGAGGACTTGGCCGAACGTCTCCTTCGGAACGACCTGTCGGACGTTGCCACGCAACTGCATCGTCACGATATTCTGCTGGGTGCTCGCGAAGATGGAACGGAAGTCCGTCTCCATCCTTACGGCGCCAATGTGCTCATCGCCGGTTCATCGGGCGGCGGGAAGTCCACCCTGACCACGGGCCTGCTCGAACGCCTTCACGACAGCGGCTATCAGTTCTGCCTCATTGACCCGGAAGGCGATTATCCCCAGCTCGAAACTGCCCTCGTAATCGGGGATCCTGAACGGGAACCTACCGCCACCGAAGTGATCACGCTTCTTGAGAAGCCCCAGCAGAGCGTTGTCGTCAACCTTCTCGGCGTCCATTTGGAAAAGCGCCCGGACTACTTCCAGCACTTGTTTCCGCGAATTCAGGAGGTCCGCTTACGCCTCGGCCACCCTCACTGGCTCGTCGTCGACGAGGCTCACCACGTCTGGCCCGTAACGTGGCAGCAGGAGACCGCTCTGGCCGAAGCGGTCAGCACAATGCTCATTACGCTGGATCCGCTCCACATTTCTGATTCTGCGATTCGCGCAGTCGACACGATCATTGCCGTCGGAGAATATCCTCAGCACACCATCAACGCTTTTTGTGAAAGAGCGGGCATCTCTCCTCCCGACCTTGACCCAAGTCCGTTGCCTCACGGTCAGGCTGTGATCTGGTCGCGGAGTTCCGGCGTTGCCCCCGTTCAGTTTTCCGTAGCGCCGGCCCGCAGCCAGCGTGTACGCCATAGCCGCAAGTATGCGCAAGGCGAACTGGATGAAGGTCGTAGCTTCTATTTCCGCGGCCCCGAAGGCAAGCTCAAGTTGCGCGCACGCAATCTCGTGCTCTTCCTCGAAATCATGGAGGGAGTGGACGACAACACCTGGCTGTATCACTTACACCGTCACGATTACTCTCACTGGTTCCGAAAAGAAATCAAGAGCGATGACCTGGCCGCTGACGCAGAGCGGATCGAGGCGGATAAGAGCCTTGGGGCCGGCGAAAGCCGCAGCCTGATCCGGAAAGCCATAGAGGAGCGTTATACGCTGCCGGTTTAGCCGGTACTTGCGGCGGAGCGGCAGGGCAGACAGGCGACGGAACAGGTACGGTTACAATAACGTATTCATTAGTTGGAGGTGGCAACATGCCCTACTGTACAAATTGCGGAAACCCGGTCGGCGCCGCTGAGAACTTCTGCGGCAAATGCGGGCAGAAGCAAGGCGCAGTGGGGCAATCGACCCCTCCGCGGCCAACTCGCGATTTTCTCTCCGGCATCAATGCGCGGACTGCGTCGATGTTGTGCTATATCCCGGTAATCGGCTGGATCCCGTCGGTAGTTGTGCTCGCTGCCCCGCGTTTTCAACATGATAGGCGCGTTCGCTTCCACGCGTTCCAGGGCCTGTACCTGTTTGTCGTTTGGCTGATCGTAGATTGGGTGGTCGATCCGTTCCTAAGTTTTACCCCCGGCTCAGGCTTCCACGAGATTCGGGTCGTGAAGGCCCTCCTAAAAGCGGCGGTTTTCGTAGCCTGGATCTTCATGCTCATAAAAACCAGTCAGGAGGAGTTGTACCACCTGCCAATCGTAGGTGAACTGGCTGACCGATCAGTCAGCGAGCAGCGGTAGAGCTACGTACGATAACAGTAGGACAGCAACGCACAACCTTCGGACACTACCTACCAGCCTCTGTAGTATAATTATTCACGGGAGTGAATAATCTTTCATAAGATGGCCCTGTTTGCCGGTATTGTTGGGTTCCGCGGCTACTCGGGCGCGGAACTGGTCCGCATCCTTGAGAAACATTCTGACGTACGTCCGGTGCTCCTGGAGCATCGCAGTGATTCTGAAGACGCCGCCGTGCTTCGCAATCATCACGGCCCGAAGCGGATCCCCTGTACTCCGGAAGCCGTGAATGCCGAGGGCTTGGCCGTGGTGTTCCTTGCTACTCCGCCGGAGGTCTCGCTCGACCTCACTCCATCCCTGCTGGAAGCCGGGACCAAAGTCATCGACCTGAGTGGCGCATTCCGTCTCCGGACTGCCGACAATTACAAGAAGTGGTACAAAGCGGAACACTCCCAGCCTGAGTTACTCGCCGAGGCTGCATACGGACTTCCCGAGTTCTATCGCGACTCCGTCCGGAAGGCCCGACTTGTCTCAAATCCCGGGTGCTACCCGACTGCCGCAAATCTCGCCCTGCGGCCTCTCGTCGCAGCCGGTGTCATCGATCGTCAGGCCGGTGTGGTGTGCGATGCGAAATCCGGCGTCAGCGGAGCCGGCCGTAAGCCGAGCATGAAGACCAGCTTCTGCGAGGTCACGGAAAACTTCTCTGCGTATTCCATCCTCGACCACCGCCATGTCCCGGAGGTCCTGCAGAACTCCAATCTGCAGGCGGCCGAATTCACGTTTACGGCCCAACTCCTGCCGCTCGACCGTGGCATTCTCGAAACGCTCTACTTCCGGACCTCTGGAAAGACCACGTCCGACGACCTTATCGGCATTTACGAGAAAGCGTATGCGGATGAGCCGTTTGTGCGCCTTTATAACCCTGGGCATGTTCCGGATCTGAACGCGGTACAGCGCACCAATTTTTGCGACATCGGCCTGAAAATCGATGAGGCTACTGGCCGTGCGGTTGTCGTCAGCGCGATTGACAACCTCGTCAAGGGTGCAGCAGGCCAGGCTGTTCAGAATATGAACCTGCTCCTCGGCTTCCCGGAAGAGGCAGGTCTTCTGTGAGAGTCCTCGTCAAGCTGGGCGGCACTCTTCTCGACACCGACGAGTCTCGGAACCGGCTGGCTCGCGAGATCGCGGAG
This sequence comes from uncultured Solibacteraceae bacterium, assembly GCA_964464925.1. Lineage (GTDB taxonomy): Bacteria > Acidobacteriota > Terriglobia > Bryobacterales > Bryobacteraceae > CAYXLI01. The sequence goes on from CAYXLI010000008.1 coordinate 108,516, forward strand.
ATGCAAGGCGCTGATCTTGAGGTCGTCGTAGTCCATGGCGGCGGCAAGCAGATGACCCGCTTCCTCTCGGAGCGCGGCATTGAGAGCAAATTCGTGAACGGACTTCGCGTCTCGAGTCCGGAAGTCATCGATGCCGTCCTGAAGGTCCTGGCGGGATCGGTGAATCATCAGCTCGTGGCATCTTTGGTGCAGGCCGGCTGCAGTCCAGTGGGCCTCAGTGGAATTGATTCCGCGTTGACGGAAGCCGAGCGCCTTTCCAATGAATTGGGCGCCGTCGGCAAGCCGGTGCGCACGAATCCAAAATTATTGCGCTTGTTGACTGCCAACTCCTACATCCCCGTCGTGGCCTGTGTCGCAGGAGACAGACAAGGCAACATCTACAACGTAAACGCCGATCAAATGGCCGTCGCGTGTGCGGCGGGTTTCGAAGCCGACCGGCTGATCTTTCTAACGGATGTGGATGGAGTGCGGGGAGGCGACGGGCAGATCCTGCGCTCTCTCACGCCGGCGGACTGCGAAAAGCTGATTGCTGATGGTATAGCGACGGGCGGAATGCAGGCAAAACTGAATGCTGCAACGGATGCCCTCCATAGCGGCATCCAACAGGTAGTGATTGCGCCCGGCGCTGAACCGGCTGCGCTCGCAAAGATAGCGAACGGGGAGCAGTTGGGGACACGATTGGTGCAAAATGCGTAATGTTTTGAGTCTGGAACCTCCGGTGTTGGAAACGGCGGAGGCCGCGATCATTCGTAAGGCCGGGATGCACGACATCCGTCCGCTGCTTGGCCTGATCAACGGCTATGCGGAACAGGGCATCATGCTGCCGCGCACCGAGTTTGAGATGTCCGAAAATATCCGCGATTTCACCGTGCTCTTCCTTGACGGGAAACTGGCCGGATGTGGCGCGCTGCACTTCTACAGCCCGACGGTTGCGGAAGTTCGCTCGCTCGCGGTCGATCCGAATGTAAAACAACGCGGTGTGGGCCGCATGCTGGTAGAGTCACTCGAACGCGAAGCGCGCGAATTCCAGTTGCACTCGATCTTCGCCTTCACTTACGTGGACCGCTTCTTCGGCAAGCTTGGCTTTGTGGAAGTGGAGCGCGGCGAACTTCCGCTGAAAGCGTGGAAAGACTGTCTGCGCTGCGCGAAGTTTCAATGCTGCGACGAGATCGCGATGGTCAAGTATTTGGTTGCCAACCCGGATCGCCAAACTGCGAAACATGTCGAGATTCCCGTTTTCCCGATATTAAAACGTTAGCCCGCACTCACTAGTAAATTCTCTCGTGCTTCGAGTCTGATTTGCACTCGAATTGCATCCTTCTTTGCTTCTGGCAAGAGCCCAACGGATGCAAACACACTCAACAAACACCGTAAGCCCCTACTTTCCAGCAGCTTCAGGCCTCAGCGTCCCTCTCGGACTTCGCCAGTATGCGGTGGGCTGCGTGAAAGCACGCATCGCCGCAAATGTACCTGTGAGTGATATCGCAAGTGGGCGGTCTTCGCTCGCCCGCATTCGCGCTTCGATCAACAAGACGGCCAGGCTCTCAATCAGCGTTGAGAGAAACTCGCCTTCAATTCCACTAATCAGTGTCGAGACGAATCAAGACACCGGTGAACCCGCTGAGGAGAGCCAACGATGAAAGCACAAACAGTTTCGATTAAGGAATCTACCGGTAGAATCCTCTGTTGCACGATATTTCGTTCTGGAGGAAAAAAATTGCTGGCCAAAGGACATCTCCTGAACGAAGAAGATGTCCGCTTGCTCGAAACGGAGGGCCTGGAAAAAGTCTGGGTTACTGAGCTCGAGGAAGGCGAGATTGGGGAAGATGAAGCGGTCACCATTGTCGGCCAGGAGATGGGCTGCGGTTGTCTGGAAATCCGTCTCGCCGCAGGTGGCCGTACCAATCTGGTCGCCACGGAAGACTGCTGCGTCCTCGTTGATGATGAATTGCTGAAGCAGATCAACTGCACGGCTAGCATCGCCATCGCGACTATGCCGAACCTCAGCTTCGCCAGAGCCGGGCAGCGCATCGCCACCGTCAAGAGTGCACCCTTCGCCATAGCGCAATCGCAATTGGAGACCGTCGTTTCCATTCTGCGCGAGCGCGGGCCCATCCTGCAGGCACGCCCAGTCCGTCAGCCTAGCATCGCCGTACTCTATGCAGATCCTACAAACGGCGACCGCGCACGCCAACTCTTTGACAACATCATGCGCCAGCGATTGGAAAAGTTCGGCGTCATGGCGCACTATGCATTGTCTGCAGTCGAGGACGAAGACTCCATTGTGAAAGGCCTCACGTATCTGCTGAAGATGCGGCCTACTGGAATCCTCATTGCTTCGACCACCGCTCCCGCCGGTCCGGAGGATGTAATCGGCCGCGCGCTGGCCCACATGGGCTGCCATTTGGAACGCTTCCTTGCTCCCGTCGAACCTGGAAATCTCCTCATGCTGAACTACAAGGAAGAGATTCCGATTGTCTCGGCGCCGGGGTGCTTCCGCTCCGCTAAACCAAATGTGGTAGATTTGATTCTTCCAGCGGTTCTTGCCAGATATAGGATTTCAGGTTGGGAGATTGCCTGCCTCGGTCACGGTGGCCTCCTGATCTAAGTGGATTGATCTCCTCCACTACCACACGTCGCACCTCCGAGCGGCATGTGGGTGCTACTTAGGCCGGGCGCCTGACCAGCGTCCGGCTCTTTTTGTGCCTCTTGTATGCTGAGAACTGGACATGAAGATCACGAGCGTCCGGGCTTTTCTCCTGTCTTATCCCTTTGAGAAGACTCTTACGTACAGGTACTACGGCGGAGAACGCTCCATATTTAAGCGCGATGCGATGCTTATCCGCATCGAAACGGACTCCGGGATCGTAGGATGGGCTCCAGGCCAGGCGAGCGAGGTGGCCAAACAGGCCATCGACCGGACCATCTCTCCTTTTTTGACGGGTCACAACCTTGCCGATCCCGATGCGCTTCGCGTTCTTTTCCTCAAAGGTCCCGGTCGGGACCCTCATCTTGCGCGGATCTATTGCTCGGTCGAAATAGGTCTTTATGATGCGCTCGGCAAAGCCCATGGCATTCCGGTCAGCGAGTACATTGGCGGCCGCATACGCGACCGTATCCGCCTCTACGGGAGTGCCGGCATGTATATGCCTCCGGAGCGGTACGCCGAGGAGGCCGCCGCAATTGCAGAACTTGGATTTCGCGCTTACAAAATGCGCCCTGCGCTCGGTCCGGACAAAGACATCGAAACCGTTCGCTTGATGCGCGAAGCGACGGGTGCCGCATTCGATCTCATGGTGGACGCGCACACATGGTGGCGCATGGGGGATCGCAGCTACTCCGAGGAGAAGGTGCTCGAAATAACCGAAGCGCTTGCCGAGTATGACCTCGCCTGGCTCGAAGAGCCTCTTCCGCCGGACGATCACGAAGCTTACCACCGCATCAAGGAGGCGGGGCTCGTCCCGCTCGCCAGCGGCGAGCACGAGCCGAACGATGAACGATATCTCGATCTCATCCTGAATGAGTGCGTGGACTACGTGCAGATGGATGTAATCTGTCAGGGTGGCTATCCCACGGCACGCCGCATCATGCCGGAGATCGCCAGCAGCGGGCTACGCTTCGCGTTCCATAGTTGGGGCACTGCACTCGAAGTCATGGCGGCCGCACACCTCGGCATCTGCTGGCCGGACACAGTAACCGAATGGCTGGAGTATCCATGCTATTCGACGCAATCAAAGGCCGGTATGTATCCGTTCCCGCTGGCGTCGGAGATGTTGAAGGAGCCGCTTAACATCGATACCGGGGACCTCATTGTTCCGCGCACTCCCGGGCTGGGAGTAGAAATCGACGAGCGAGTCATCGATAGATATCCCTGGATTCCGGGTCCTTGGTCTTCTTTCACCATGGACTCACCACAACAAACTTGGGCCGTTACAGGCGATCACAGCGTCCGGTGGGCGAACCCACCAAAGACGGAATAGGTATGTGGCGCTTGGCTGCTTTAGCCGGGGCGGCTGCCGCCGGAGGCCTGACCTGGGCCGTACGCAGCAGATCTTCGAGCGTCTTTGGTCCCTCGGTTTACCACGGCGCCGGAGGTCGCAAGTCCCTCGCGCTGACGTTCGATGATGGCCCTACACCCTCTACTCCCAGGCTTTTGACCATTCTCGAAAAACACAGGGTCCGGGCCACATTCTTTCAATGTGGCGTGCAGGTTCGGCGGCATCCGCAGATCGCCCGTGACATTCTCGCAGCCGGTCATGAAATCGGCAATCACACCGACACGCATCCGCTACTCGCACTGAAATCTCCCGCGTTTATCCATCACGAGTTGCAATCTGCGCAAGAGTCCATCGGTGAGATTACGGGAGCATCGCCGAAACTGTTCCGCCCGCCCTATGGTGTGCGATGGTTCGGATTGCGCGAAGCACAGAAACATTTCGATCTGCTCAACGTGATGTGGACAACGATCGGGCGGGATTGGAAGGAGGCGGCTGCCGTAGTTTCCTCGCGTATACTTGCTGGTGCGGAAAGCGGCGCTATTCTCTGCCTGCATGACGGGAGAGAAACCGCGGCCGATCCCGATGTGCAGAACACACTGGACGCGGTGGCCGATGCGATTCCACGTCTCCTAGATCAGGGTTACCGGTTCGAAAGGGTGAGTGATCTTCTATGTCGCACGCAGTAGTGGAGCGCGTGATTCGCGTGATGGCCGAAACGCAGCGGATCCCGGTCGGGAGCATCACCATCGATAGCACGTTCGAGGAGCTCAAGATAGATTCGCTCGACGGCATCAACATCCTCTTCGCGCTTGAAAATGAGTTCAACATCAACATCCCGGATGATGCAATTCGCAGCGTACGTACCGTACGCGATATGGTCACTGGAATAGAAAAGCTGATCCAAGGGGATGCTGGTGCGGACGTCGCCTAGAGTCGCCATTACCGGTATCGGCGTTGTATCCGCCCTCGGTCCCACCCGCGACGCGTTCTGGCAGGGCGTATCGGAAGGCAGATCGGCCATCCGGCCGATAGAAACCGTGGATTGCTCCCAGTTCCGCTTTCGCAATGGGGCGGAAGTCGCCGGCTATGTACCTTCCGAGCACTTCGATGAAAAGTCGCTTACCTACCTCGACCGCTTTGCCCAGTATGCCTTGGTTGCAGCGCGCGAGGCAGAGAGAGACTCCGGGAGGGAATTCCGCGGCGATCGCACGGCGGTCGTGACCGGCACCAGTAGCGGCGGTCAGTCCTCGCTCGATGACGGATACGTCGAGGTCTACAAGAAGGGGCTGCCGCGCGTTCATCCAATGACTGTGCCACGTGTCATGGCGAACTCAGCCACCAGTCAGATCTGCATGGAATTCGGCATCACGGGACCTTCGTACACAGTGTCTACTGCGTGCGCCTCCGCCAATCACGCAATCGGCCAGGCGCTCTGGCTGGTGCGGAACGGCGTCGTCGATCGCGCAATCACCGGCGGCTGCGAAGCAGTTTTTTGCTTCGGATTCCTCAAAGCTTGGGAAGCGATGCGCGTCGTTTCTCCGGACACGTGCCGCCCGTTTTCGAAGGATCGCACCGGGTTGATTCTCGGCGAAGGTGCAGCCATGCTTGCGCTCGAGCGTTTCGAAGATGCGGAGAGGCGTGGTGCGCGGATTTACGCAGAGCTCGCTGGGTTCGGCATGTCGTCGGATGCCCATCACATCACACAGCCTTCGGCGTCCGGCGCGGCACGAGCGATGCGCATGGCACTGGACGACGCAGGTCTGACTCCGGAAGAAATCGGCTATGTGAACGCGCACGGTACCGGCACCCCTGCGAACGACACGACAGAAACTTTGGCGATTCAGCAGGTTCTGAGCCATGACGTGCTTGTGAGTGCAACGAAGAGCATGCACGGCCACGCCATGGGCGCCGCCGCGGCCCTGGAAGCCGCAGCCACAGCCTTGGCGCTCTACGAAGGGGTCCTCCCGCCGACTGCAAACTTCCGCGAGCTGGATCCGCAGTGCAACGTAAACCTGATCGCCGGCGAAGCCCGGCGCCTCAAGGTTCGCGCTGCGCTCTCAAATTCTTTCGCATTTGGCGGACTCAACGCCGTCCTTACATTCCGCTCGCCAAGCTAGCCGTTTGCACCACAACGGGCACAATGGGTTCGTTTCGTAAAACGCGCGGCAGACTGCCCTATTCGTCTGGTGTAAATATCTGCGATCGGTTATACTCGGGGCGGGTCAGGTTTCACACCGACCTGGCCCTAATTCGTTCTGCTGGTGCGCGGGACCGGGTGTGGCCTTCGCGGACGATAGAGCTTGCCGATGGGCAAGACTCAGGCAGTCGCTGCGGAAGGTGATGTAATGTTTGACAAACCTACACCTGACGTTCTGGTCGTGGGTGCGGGCCCGGTTGGTTTGTATGCCGCACTCTCGCTAAGCAAGCTTGACGTTCCCGTTCAGATCGTTGATACCGGCATGTGGCCCTGTGCGCATAGTTATGCGCTGGCACTCCACCCTCAATCGCTCCGTCTGATGCAGGAGCATGGACTTCTGGATGACGTGCTCGAGCGCGCTTATCCAGTGCGCAGAATCGGGCTGTATGAAGGGCCGGTGCGCAAAGCTGAAATCAAACTGGGGAAAGAGGGCGATCCGACGTCCCGTGTGGCCGTATTACCGCAGGATGCCCTGGAAGGATTACTCGAACGCGCACTCGAAAAAAAAGGCGTAGCCGTGCAATGGAGACACGAAGCTGCGGGCCTGGTAGATCGGGGCCCTAATGTGTCTGGCCTTATTCATAAATATGAGAAGGAATCAGGTGGCTACGTCGTTTCTCATACGGAATGGGTGGTCGCTAAAACTACTCCCATTGAAGTTCCCTTCGTGCTCGGCGCAGATGGTTACAATTCTGGAGTGCGCCGCTCGGCTGGAATCGACTTCCCTGAGGTAGCGCCCCCGCTTCACTTCGCCGTTTTCGAGTTCTACACGGACTTCGATATGGAAGATGAACTCCGCGTCGTCTTCTCCGATGACACAATCAACGTTCTCTGGCCGCTTCCCGACGGCTATTGCCGCTGGGGATTTCAGCTGCGCAAGTATACCGATCCGGTCGTCGATCGCTGGGCTGATTACCGGAAAACATACGGCATGCCTTCTGAGCGAAGGAAGGACCGGCTCTTCCTCTCGGGCGCTGGCGAATCTCCGGTGCTCGAAGATAGCAATCTTGAGATGTTCCTGCATGAGCGCGCGCGGTGGTTCAACGGATCTATCGACGACGTACGCTGGCGCACTCTAGTGCGTTTCGAAAAACGCCTCGCGACTTCCTTCGGCAGCAATCGCATGTGGCTCGCCGGAGATGCCGCTCACCTGACAGCGCCCATCGGCGTCCAAAGTTCTAATCTCGGCCTTCTGGAGACCCAAGACCTGACGTGCGCGATGAAGCGCGTGCTCAAGGATGGCGCTCCGCTGGGCACGCTCACAAGCGTGGGCGATCGCTGGATGCAAATCTGGCGCCAATTGCAGGGGCTCGATGGAGGTCTCCATCCAACCGCAGAAGCCGATTCTTTCCTCCGCGATCACGCCGACCAGTTGACGTCCTGTCTCCCCGCATACGGCGCGTCACTCGACCACTTGGCTTCGCAGATCGGCCTGGAACTGTAATGAGATAGCATATGGCGAGACTCGCCTATGAAAACCGTAGCTCTGTTCCTCGCAATCACCGCCCTGGTTGCCGCTGAAGAGTACAAATTTGGCCCGGATTCCGAACGCCACGACAGCGTTCCAAAGGGAACTGTAACCCAGCATTCGTGGACCAGTAAAATCTTCCCGGGTACCACGCGCGACTATTGGGTCTACGTGCCGGCTCAATATAAGGCGGCTCAACCCGCTGCCCTGTTAGTCCTTCAGGATGGAGGAGGCGTGGTGAAGGACGATGGAAGTTGGCGTGTGCCGCTAGTCCTTGACAACCTGATTCATAAAGGCGCAATTCCGGTCACCATCGGAGTCTTCATCAACCCCGGTGTTCTCAACCCGCTGAGCCCAACTCAACAGCCCCGGCTCAACCGCAGCTTCGAGTACGATGCCCTGGGTGACCGATACTCGCGTTTCCTGCTGGAAGAGATCCTTCCCGAGGTCACTAAGCAGTACAACATCACGACCGATCCCAATCTACGAGCCATCGGTGGCTCCAGTTCCGGCGCGATCTGCGCCTTTACTGTCGCTTGGAATCGGCCGGATCAGTTCCGGCGCGTTCTCAGCTTCATTGGCAGCTACACCAACCTGCGCGGGGGAGACATCTATCCTAACCTGATCCGGAAATACGAACCGAAGCCATTACGCGTCTTCCTGCAGGATGGAAGTAATGATCTGAACATCTTCTTCGGTTCCTGGTGGATGGCGAATCAAACGATGTCCTGGGCGCTGAAGTATGCGGGATATGACGTGAAATTCGTGGAAGGCACCGAAGGCCACAACATGAAGCAAGGTGGCCCGATTCTACCGGATGCGCTGCGTTGGGTCTGGGCCGACTGGCAGAAGCCCATCGTAGCCTCAAAAGGCGGCAATGGCGAGCGTCAGTTCATCCGCGACATTCTCGATCCGGCGAGCGAATGGGAACTCGTTTCGCAAGGCCATCGCTTCACGGAAGGACCCTCCATCGACAAAGAGGGAAACGTCTATTTCAGCGACATCCCGAACAACCGCATTCACAAGATTGGAACGGACGGAAAGGTGTCCATCTTTAGGGAGGACACAGGCGGGGTGAACGGAACCATGTTCGGTCCGGACGGCCGTCTCTACGCGGCCCAAAACGGGCGCAGGCGCATTGTCACTTATGACATGTCAGGCAAAGAAACCGTGCTTGCGGAGGACGTTCAGTCCAACGATCTCGCAGTTACCGCCAAGGGAGATGTGTACTTCACCGATCCTCCCGGTAAGAAGGTTTGGCTGATCAGTGCGAAGGGCGGCAAACGCGTAGTTGTAGACAGCGGCATCGCGTTCCCGAACGGAGTGCGCGTATCTCCGGACCAGTCGCTGCTCTATGTGGCCGATATGAATAATAAATGGATCTGGTCGTACCAGATTCAACCGGATGGATCGCTCGCAAATGGAGAGGCCTTCTACCATCTGGAGACCTGGGACGACTCCTCAGCAAGTGGTGCTGACGGTTTTACCGTCGACAGCGATGGCTACCTTTATGTGGCGACGCGATTAGGCATCCAGATCTGCGACCAACCCGGGCGCGTTGTCGCCATTATCAGCAAGCCCTGGGCAGGCTCGTTGTCCAACGCTGTCTTTGCGGGTCCGGACATGCAATGGCTGTATGTCACGGCGGGGGACAAGGTATACCGGAGACATCTGCGCCGCAAAGGCGTATTGCCGTGGGAAGCCGCGACACTGCCGAAGCCCCGACTGTAAAGGACTGGGTGATTTCACACACTGAGTGCTCTAATCACCTAACATTCTCAAAGTCGGGAACGGCCTCTCGATTGCTCAGGTAGCTGTTTCAAACCGACATGATCATTCGCAAAGAAGACGTGCTTGCGTACCACGGCTCTGATCCCGCAGGCAAGATCGGGGTGCACCCGACTAAGCCCTGCAGCACGCAGCGTGACCTCAGTCTTGCCTACACCCCCGGCGTTGCCGTTCCGTGCCTGGAAATCCAGCGCGAACCCAGCAACGTGTATCGCTATACGGGCAAAGGGAATCTGGTCGCGGTCGTGACGAACGGCACGGCTGTTCTCGGCCTCGGCAATATCGGCGCGGCCGCGGGCAAGCCAGTGATGGAAGGCAAGGCGGTCCTGTTCAAACGGTTTGCCGATATAGACGTGTTCGACATCGAGCTGAACTCGGAAGATCCGAAAGAGATTATCCGAGCTTGCCAGCTATTGGAGCCGACGTTTGGCGGCATCAACCTCGAAGACATCAAAGCGCCTGAATGCTTTGAAATCGAAGACACTCTGCGCAGGACGATGAATATCCCTGTCTTCCATGATGATCAGCACGGCACCGCGATCATCTCCGGCGCAGCATTGCTGAATGCGTTGGAACTGGCGGGCAAGAAGATTGATCAGGTTCGGGTGGTGTTCAACGGAGCCGGGGCGAGCGGCATCGCGTGCGCAAAGCATTATATAAGTCTTGGCGTCCGGCGCGAGAACATCCTGATGTGCGATCGCGCGGGCGTGATTCATAAAGGGCGCACGAAAGGAATGAACCCTTACAAACAGCAGTTCGCCGCAGAGACGGATCGGCGCACGCTCGCGGAGGCCCTGGACGGCGCCGATGTGTTCTTTGGCCTCTCTTCCGGGAATGTCGTCACCCAAGAGATGGTGAAGAGTATGGCTCCGAAGCCGGTCATCTTCGCACTGGCAAATCCTGATCCCGAAATCACATACGATGCGGCTCGTCAGGCACGTCCGGACGCGATCGTCGCCACAGGCCGGTCCGATTACCCAAACCAGGTGAACAACGTGCTCGGTTTTCCTTTCATCTTTCGTGGAGCGCTGGATGTACGTGCTACGACGATCAATGATGAAATGAAACTAGCTGCCACCCGCGCCTTGGCGCAACTTGCGAAAGAAGACGTGCCGGATTCGGTACGCCGCGTCTATGGCGTGGACGTACTGGAGTTCGGCCCCGATTACATCATCCCGAAGCCATTCGACATGCGAGTGCTGGTGCAGGGCTCGCTGGCTGTCGCGGAGGCCGCCATTCAGACGGGTGTGGCGCAGACTCCGCGCAATCTAAGGGAATATCGCGAAGAGTTGGAGAGACGGCTGGGGAAAGCGCACAGCGTCATGCGCATCGTCATTCACAAGGCGCAACTGAAACCGAAGAGAGTGGTATTCCCGGAAGGTGAAGACCGCCGCATTCTGCGCGCATGTCAGATGTTGAAGGACGAACGCATCGCGTTCCCGATTCTTCTCGGCGATGAGCAGGTGATTCGCACACGAATGGCGGAACTGCATCTCGATCCGGACCTCGCCGAAATCATCGATCCATCGAAATTTGCCGAGTTACCAGCCTATGCGGACGAACTCTACCGGCTGCGGAGCCGGAAAGGCATGACGCAGCAGGAATCGCGCGTGGCTTTGCAGAACCCCAATCTTCTTGGCGCGATGATGGTCCGCCTGGCATTTGCGGACGCACTCGTCGGCGGTATCTCACAGCACTATCCCGACACGCTGCGTCCGGCCCTGCAAGTCATTCCGCTAAAGCCCGGGACTCGCAGGGTGGCTGGGGTATACATTCTGATCACGCCGAAGGGCGATATTTACTTCCTGGCGGACGCGACAGTAAACATCGAACCGAGTTCGGAAGACTTGGCGGAGATTGCGATGCACGCCGCCGAGGCCGCACGGCACTTCGATGTGAAACCCCGAGTGGCACTGCTTTCATTCTCGAATTTCGGGAGCGTGCGTCATCCCCTTGCGGACAAGGTCCGGAGGGCGGTTGAAATTCTGCACCGCACCGCGCCGGACCTGATGGCCGACGGTGAAATGCAGGCGGATACCGCAGTCGATCCAGGCATCATCGAGTCCACGTTCCCGTTTTCAACGCTCAAGGGCGGCGCGAATGTTCTGGTGTTCCCGAACTTGGAGGCCGGCAATGTCGCGTATAAGTTGCTCTCGCGCATCGGGGGCGCGGAGCAAATCGGTCCCATTCTGATGGGGCTCTCCAAACCTGTGCACGTGTTGCAGAGAGATGCGGAGGTCGCCGAGGTAGTCAACGTTGCTGCGGTCGCGGTCGTAGATGCCCAGTAAGGGAACTTATTTTGTCCGGTGCGTTTTGCCTACGATCACCAAGTGGATATCGGCAACGTTTGTACCGGTAGGGCCAGTCTTCACCAGTCCGCCGATCTGATCGAAGAAAGCGTACGAATCGTTATTTGCAAGAGACCGCTTTGCGCTCAGTCCCGCATTTGCCGCCCGTTCGATCGTTCCCCCGTCGCACCACGCTCCGGCGGCGTCGGTTGGCCCATCTGTGCCATCGGTGCCGGCACTGAAGACAACCGTTTCGGGGAGATCCGCAATATCCTGCGCGGCAGCGAGCGCGAACTCCTGGTTTCGTCCCCCTTGGCCTTTCCCATGGATCGTGACCGTCGTCTCTCCGCCAGATACGATACAGCACGGCGGCTTCACCGGGTTGCCCGATACGCGGATCTCTTTCGCAATCGCAGCATGCGCCCGGGCGACGTCTCGAGTCTCACCCTCGAGGAAGCTGGATAACAGCAGTGTACGGTAGCCGAGGGTGCGGGCCTCGGCGGCTGCCGCTTCCAGGGCTTGCCGGTTACTGCCAATGATCACGTTCTGCGTGCGCGAAAATGCTGGATTGTCCGGCTTGGGAGTTTCCGCATCACCCGCAAGCACCTCCTGGACGGAAGCAGGGATGCGGGCCGTTAGCTTGTACTTTTCAAGCACCTCGCGCGCGGTCTGGAAAGTCGTGTTGTCCGGCGCCGTAGGTCCGGAACCGATCGTGTCCAGATCATCGCCGATGACATCGGAGAGAAGCAGTGAGATCAGCGTGGCCGGCTGGGCCAACTCCGCCAGACGTCCGCCCTTCAATCGCGACAGGTGCTTGCGGACAGCGTTCATCTCGTGAATGTTTGCTCCGCACTCAAGCAACAGCGACGTGGTTCTCTGTTTTTCCACGAGCGTCACGGGTGGAACCGGAGCGGGCAAAAGCGCCGAAGCACCTCCTGAGATGAGACAGATTACAAGGTCGGCAGGACCGGCATTTCGGACAATTGCCTCGATCCGTTCCGCGCCTTCCAAGCCCGCTTCGTCGGGCACCGGATGGCCACATTCATTCAGTTCGATCCGCTTCAGCTTTGCGGTATGGCCATACTTCACATTGATCGATCCACGCTTGATTCGTTTACCGAGCAATTTCTCAATTGGCCGTGCCATGGAAGCACTGGCTTTCCCGGCGCCGATGACGAACACATGCTCAAACTTTGAGAGATCGTAGCGTCGCCGCCCGACCATCAAGATGCCATTTTCGACTTGGACGTGCCGGAGAACGGCCTCCTCGGGATCTGCCGCCCGTAGTGCAGCGTCAAAGATCTGCAACGCAGCTTTTTCCGGTTTCATACGTGGAAGAGTGGCAGCTCAAGAATCTGCTCCAGTGCATTGCGCGAATCATCCCCTTGCACCACGATCCGGTATTCCGACTTTTGATAGAGGGGCAGGCGCTGCTCATAAAGCTGCCGGAACTTCTCGGGGTCGCGCGCCAAGGGCCTGTGCGTCGCACATTCAACACGCTTCCACAGAACGTTAAAGTCCACGTCGAGCCAGATGGTTACGCCATTGTTGGTAAGAAGGTCAATGTTCTCCTGGCGCGTGAATGCACCGCCCCCAAGCGCGACGACCATTGGATGACCTGCCTGCACTTTTCGCACCCACTGCCGGATGGTTTCACTTTCGATTTTGCGGAACTCTTCCTCGCCAACCGTTTCAAAGATATCGCTAATCGTCTTCTTCTGCGCAGACTCGACTTCTTCGTCAATGCATACGAAGCGCCAGCCGATCTTTTCCGCGAGCATCCGGCCGACCGTGTTTTTTCCGCAGCCCATGAACCCGACCAGATAGATTCCCGGGGTGCGCTTCAATTTCAGGATCATGTTTGGTTCTCCGCGTGGTCCTTGCGGTAGATTCTCTCAAACTGTGAATGTAACAGACGGGGCCACAAACGCTGCAGCCACACCAGCACCCAGCCGCTTGCCGGAGTGATCACAAACGTTTCGTTCTGTTCAATACCTTTCAAGATATCGGCCGCGCAGCGTTCCGCCGTGATGGCCCAGCGGCGTGTATTCTCTCCGAGGTCAGGCGCTCTGCCTGCGAGAATATTGGCCTGGAACCGCGTCCGTACGTATCCTGGACAAACCGCCATCACCTGAACTCCGAATGGCTTCACTTCCGTACGCAGACCATCACTGAACGAGCAGAGGGCGGCTTTACTCGCCGAATATAGAGTGAGCCAGGGTAACGTGGTCAGGCCTGCGATTGAGCTGACATTCACGATGTACCCGGAGCGTTGATCGCGCATCGTGAGAACTGCCTGTTGCGCCAGATCAACGGCCGCAAACAGATTCACCTCAAACATATGACGGGTCGCTTCCATGTCGCTCGCGTAAGACGGCTGGTAGAGGCCGACGCCGGCGTTGTTGATGAGCACATCGATCCGGCCGAACTCGCTCACCACGCGTTCGACGATGCCGGCCCGCTGGGAAGGGGTGCTCAAGTCGGCGGCAATCACCAAATCCTCCGGCCGTGCGAGGGCCCTCAGTTTGTCTTCACTTCTTGCAACCAGTGCGACTCTGGCACCGCGCTCAGCGCATGCGCGCGCGCACGCCGCTCCAACGCCCTCCGACGCGCCAGTGACGAGGACTACCTTCCCTTGCAGATTCATGAATTCCGAACGTGCCGTTTCGCCGGGAAGCATAATGGTAGCATGCAGGGTGAACTCCTACCGCTGTTTCCGTTGCAGCTCGTTCTACTGCCCAACACCCCTCTTCCATTGCATATCTTTGAAGATCGATACAAGGCGATGATTGGGGATGTCACTCGGGATAAGCGCGAATTTGGAGTCGTGCAGGCCGGAGAAAAAGGAATCGTGAATACCGGTTGCACAGCGAGCATCGAACGCATCCTGAAACGCTACCAGGACGGACGCCTGGACATACTTACGGTGGGCCGCAGACGTTTCGAGATCATACAACTGAACGACGAGCGGGCCTATCTACGCGGATCGGTTGAGTTCTTCGACGACGAGGAAGACGAAGAAGCCCCTCTCGATTTGCAGCGTAAAGCGATTGCGTGCTTCGAGAATATGAAGGCCGCTGAAGAGACTTTGGTCTTCGGCGAACCCAAAGTCGGCGATCCAAGACTTAGCTTCCAGCTTGCGCAACTGGTCGCCGATCTCGACTTCCGGCAAATGATATTGAACACCCGTTCGGAAAACGAGCGGATCCGCCAATTGCTGGAGTTTGCGCCGGTTTACATCACGAAGCTGAAGCACATAACGCACGTGAAACGGGTAGCCCCGAGGAACGGTCATAGTAGTTTCGAACACTGAAATGGCAAAACAAGAACGCCTGCATCTGATCATCGATGCGGACGATACGCTTTGGGAAAACAATGTCTACTTTGAACGGGCTTTCGACTCGTTTGTGGACTTTCTGAACCATTCGACAATGACTCCGGAGGAGATACGCGCTGCCCTGGATGAAATCGAATTGGTCAACAACAAAATCCACGGCTACGGGTCGGCTAATTTCGCCCGGAATATGGCGCAATGCTATGAGCGGCTGGTGGAACGGGAGGTGCAACCCGACGACATCAAGACGATTATGAGCTTCGCGGAATGGATCATGCACCATCCCA
This sequence comes from uncultured Solibacteraceae bacterium, assembly GCA_964464925.1. GTDB lineage: Bacteria > Acidobacteriota > Terriglobia > Bryobacterales > Bryobacteraceae > CAYXLI01. Next base: position 123,876 of record CAYXLI010000008.1, read on the forward strand.
TCGAGCTCATTAGCGGTGTCCGGGAAACGCTCGAATACCTGGCAATGCGCCATGACATGGTCCTGTTCACGAAAGGCCATCCGGAGGAACAAAAGCTAAAAGTGGACCGGTCTGGCATCGGTGTTTACTTCGGGCGGACAGTGATCGTCAAAGAGAAGGACGCAGACGCGTACCGCCAACTCGTGGCCGATTTACGCTTCGATGCAGAGCGGGCCTGGATGGTAGGCAACTCGCCGAAATCCGATATTAACCCCGCATTGGAAGCAGGGTTAAATGCTGCTTTCGTTCCGCATGAGCGTACCTGGCACTTGGAGCGCACCGAACTTTCCAACGGCGGCGACAAACTGCTGATCCTTGAGAAATTTGAGGACCTCCGGAAACACTTCTAGACCAAAAAGGAACTCTGCGTGCGTCTAGAAGGTGGGAGTGAGTGGCAGTGACGCTGATGCGTGACAAATTTCGACATTTTGCAATCTGGACAGCAGACAGAAGCGGTTCCGCCGGAACCTTCGTTCTTGCTGTTCTCATCCTTCTGTTCTGGGCCGCTACGGGTCCGTATTATCACTACTCGGACACGTGGCAACTGGTTGTTAACACGGGAACCAACCTCGTGACGTTCCTGATGGTATTCCTGATCCAGGCAACACAGAACCGCGACGCGAAGGCGATGCACCTGAAACTCGATGAATTGCTGCGCGCCGTCACCGAAGCGAGGACACAACTTGTAGCGCTCGAAGACGCTCCCGACGAAGTGATCTCCAGTTTGAGGGAAGAATTTTCTCAGATCAAAGAACAGGCCGGCGAAGTAGAGCACAAACTCAACGAGGTTCTGCCAAACAATTCCCACTAATTCAATGTCTTTGGCCGATAAGAAGAGCAAGTATGCAAATCGCGGCGCTAGGACTTGCCGGCATGCAACAGGCCGAAACACGCGTGAACCGGATTTCCAGAGAACTCCCGAAAGCCGGAGATCTGAGTTCGAGTCCGGATCAGATGAACCTGAGTTCGGCTATGCTGAGTTTGCTGGCGGCCCAGGGTTCCTTCACCACGAACGCGAAGCTAATTACGTCGGAAAATGAGATGTCTCAGACTGCGGTGAACTTACTAGGCTGAGGCTGCATCGGCCGAATTGCGGCGCGCCGCCTCGATTTCAGCCATCTGGTCCCGCAGTTTCTGCTGCTGCTGCGCGTTTACGGCAAGTTGCTCCGCATTGGAATCGCGTTCCATCCAGAGGCGTTGGGCCTGTTCAAATTGAGAGAGTGCGTCGGAATAGCGACCGCTTCGTATGTAGAGCCGCCCCATCAATTCCAGCGCCTCTGCCAGTTGCTGTCCTTTCTCACTCTCCAGTAAGCCGATCGCCTGCTGAACTGCCTCCTGAGCCTTCGCGATCTGGTAAGAAGCCTCGTAGATGCGCGCAAGGTTCAACACCACATGCGCCACGTCTGTCTGCTTCGTACCCACCTGCCGCTCCATCATCGATAAGGTGCGCTCGTATTCGGTGGTAGCCCTAGCCACATCGCCGGCACCCATTGCTGCTTGGGCCAGAGACATAAGATCCCGAGTAACCGGCCGGGAATCGCCCTCGACCGTACGGTGCACCGCCATCGCGCCTTCAAAGCAGACCATTGCGAGCTGATGTTTGCCCTCTTTCAAATAGATATCGCCGAGAATCCACTTTGCATCCGCGACCGCGGAATGCGAAACGCCGTAAAATTGTTCCAGGCGGTCGAGCGCGATGCGTTGCGTTTTCTCGGCGTCATCTAAGTCGCCGGATACTGACTGCGAGGTTGCCAATTCCTGCTGCAGCTTACCGAGTACCGCCAGGTCAGGTTTTGCCCTCGCTTCTTCCTGGTGGATCGCCTGTTTTAGTAGTTCCTGGGCGTTTGCATGCTTCGAGCGCAAGGTCGCAATACGCGCCTGCATCTCGAGACCAGGCGTAATCGCCCGGCCGAAGGCCGTAATGGTCTGCTGAACAAGGGACTCGGCTTCGTCTACTTTGTCCAGCTTCAGCAGAACGGCGGCGAGTTCCAGTTGAATGGAACCGACCTTCCAAGCGGGCTTCCGTCGGCTTTTCGCTTCCGCGAGAACTAAGCGGAGTGATTTCTCAGCTTCACCAAAATTACCCGCCTGCGTGTGCCTGTCGGCTTCACGCCGGTTCCGCTGGCGATTATGATTCCAAGCCTGGACGTGCGGATGTAACCACGCTGCCACACGCATCAAGCGACGCAGAATTCCAATCAGGTTCATGGTTGCCCCCGAACCGATGAGTGTAGCTTATTCTAGAGTGCGCGATTGTGAAGCTTGGCGGCTTAGCGCCGGCTAACGAATATTAGAACTGGCCCCAGCGACGTCCACGACGGGAGTAGGTGGAAAAATGATATACAACCACGAAAAGAGGAAGAGCAAGCACAGCAACAATGTCCAGCATATAGATCCGTCACCCCTATTATCGCGCGTGCCCAACGCTCCAATATGAACGTTCGGTTACAAAAACCGACTTCACAGTTCTTTGCGCTTCAGGTGGTCAGCTATGTACTCGGATGCGCGCATCGAAAGCGCCAGAATGGTCAAGGTGGGATTCTGACACCCGCCAGATACAAAAGAACTGCCGTCCACTACGAACAGGTTCTTCACATCATGCGCCTGATTATATTGATTCAGAACCGACTTCTTCGGGTCTGACCCCATGCGGCAGGTGCCTAACTCGTGAATGCTCTCACCTGGAGGCACCATGGTGGAGTGCTTGGCTATGACTTCGAACCCGGCGCCCCTGCAAAGCTCCTCCGCCACTTCCATCGAATCTTTCGCCATCGCATGTTCGTTGGAACCGTACTTCTGCGTGATGTGCAGGACCGGAATGCCCCATTCATCCTGCACGGCCGGATTTATGCGGACGAAATTCTCATATCTGGGCAGCACCTCGCCCATCGTAGTCATTGAAAAGCCGGCGCCCTGCAGGTTTTGCAGCTCCTTCAGGAGAGCCTCTCCGTAGAGCGGAAGATATCTCGGGTTCGGAGTTCCCCCACCGCCAAAGTCGTAGGAATAACCGCGAAGGAAGTTCGCATGCTTCTCTTTCACATTGCGGAAGCGAACGATGTACCCTCCGCCACCTGTCAATCCGCGCTTTGGTCTGCCTCCCTTTGCCTCTGGAATGACTGCCTGTACAACATTCTTCACGTAGATTTGATCAAACAGGTAGCGCCCCAATGTCCCGCTCGAATTCGCCAGATTCGAGTTCAGCAGCAAGCGCGTGCTCTCCAGCGTGGATGCACCAACTATCAGCACGCGTGCAGGAACGAAGAACTCCTGCTTGGACGTCCGGTGCACGAAGGACACGCCGTTCACGAGGCCCGTATTCTTGTCCTTTGTGATTTCGCGAACTACTGCGTTCGGCACAATCTGAAGATTGCCGGTAGCAACAGCATCGGGCAGCAAAAGGTTAGCGGAGCTAGCGAATGCGCCAGTGGCAATGCGCGGCTTTGTCGTCGGGATTCCCATTTTCCCGGCAGACGCCAGGAAGCGCTTCACGCTCTCCGAGTCGGTCGAGTTGTCCTCCAGCAGTTTGCCGTCCGGCAGCTGCGGAAGGCCGGTATTTCTGCCGGACACCCGAAAAATCGGCTCCACGCGATCATAGTAAGGGGCCAGGTCCTTATAGGAAATGGGCCAGTTCTCGCCCTCTCCGTCATGGTCCTTGCACTTGAACTCGAAATCGCTGAGCCGCCACGACGCCCGCCCCCATCGCAACGTCTTGCCACCGATCATCCGCATGCGCACCCAGTAATAGGGATCGCCCGGATCGTACGTATAAGGATTCTGCTTCTCGTCCGCCCAGAGATTCGCGTCGAACTCGGAAGCCTGTGTGACGTGCGGAAAACGACCGGGACGACCGAAGCCGCGATACGGAAGGTCAGAAACAGGCTTGAGGACGCGATGGCGTTCCAGGTCCAGCAGAGGACCCGCATCCAGCATGAGGCACTTTACCCCCAGCTTGGTCAGCGTATAAGCCGCCATACCGCCGGCCGCACCGGAGCCAATGATCACGACGTCGTAGTTAGTGCTGCTGGGCATGTTATTCGACAGGGAACCAATAGTAGCTTGTCCCGGCCGCTCCGCGCGAATTTGCGGCGAGCGCCTCGGCATACGCGCGGGAGTTGATGGTGGCGCGGAGGAAGTCGTCTTTTGCTGCAATCAGAAACTGAGCGAAAGGATCCTCCGGACCGGCATAGGTCCAAGCCCCGGCGAGCGGTTTCAGAATGGCGGCAGCCTGATCTTCGTTCACAGAGTGGAATCCGCTCGCGCCCGCCGTCTTCGCCTGTGCGTTGAGCCGGTCAAGACCTTCCCGATAGAGCGTCTGCCGGTCAGTGGGCGATTGAGAGATCAGGAACTCCAAAAAGCCGGCAGCTTGCGCTTCGATGGCGCCTGGACGATCGCCAGCTTTTGGAACCAGCACTTCGCCGAGGCGCACTAGCGCGCTACGCTGTTCGGCTGTAAAGAACTGCTGATTAGGAAGTGCGAGGCCATCGGGCTGAGTGAGCGTAACGGCAAAGTTTGCCGCGGCTGAGGGACTGAGCGCAGACGCGTTTTGTGCGGGAAGCGGAATTGCTCCAACAGCGGGCAAGGCTGCCAGTGACTGCAGCAGTCTTCTGCGTTTCATCGCGATCTAAGTCTATCACCGCAGTCTTCCCCGTCTGGCAAATCGGACGATGTCACCTCCAAAAGCCACTCGTACAAGTCACGGTCCAGATCGTCCCTGCATGCGTCCAGGTCGTGCGCACACATCCGGTACTTCAGCAACTGTTTTGGTTCCTTTGCACGCTCGTACAGAGTATCTGAACACGAATGTGGATTGACCTCATCGAGTTCACCGTGGACGAGCAGCAGCCGTCTGGGGCAGAGTTCGTCCACAATATCGGCGCCGTACAACTGGCTGCTGAGCGCCGCCACGGCTATGACCGACTGGCTAAGGGCTCCAGTGTGGATAGCGACTGCTCCGCCGAACGAGTGCCCCACGAGTACGATGCGGTGAAAATCCAATCCTTCCAAATGCGCGATCCCCAGTAATACGTCGAGGACACAGGGAAGAAACTGGCCCGGTAGACGATAGTCGAGCCGCAGGCTTGCAACATGTTCGGGGACCAATTGCCGTGCCAACCGTTCATATACTCCTCCTGCCGGACCGTCAAGACCTCCGCCAGCACCGCACACCCAAAGCACCGCAGAGTGTGCATTCTCCGCATCGTGACGAATAGCGTGAATCTCACCCTGCTCCGTCACCAGCGTTAAATAAGACGTAGCTGCGGCAGTTTTGGATTCGTAGACATCCAGTAACGAGAGAACTGCCGGATTGCGGCTCGGGTCCATAAAGCGCTGACCGTCTCGAATTGCGCTGTGACGCGCCCTTCATTAGAAGGGATGCGGCTCACGGCTGCGTTTCCCTCCTGAGTTACCGTGAGCCCTCTCCTCGCGTCTACGAGTGGCATCTACCGAGTGGAGATCTAAAAAACATGGCTGGACAACTACAAGGCAAGAGAGTCGCCATTCTCGTAGATGAAGGCTTCGAGCAAGTGGAACTTACGGAGCCGAGGAAGGCGCTGAATGAGGCCGGGGCACAAACACAGATCGTGTCTCCTCAAAAGGGCAAGGTGAAGGGGTGGCAACACGACCACTGGGGAGATGAGTTTCCAGTAGACGTGCCGCTTTCCTCAGCGAAGCCACAGGATTTCGACGCGCTCCTTCTACCTGGTGGCGTAATGAATCCCGATCATCTGCGGATGAACCCGCAGGCGGTGCAGTTTGCGAAAACCTTCTTCGATCAGCGAAAACCCGTGGCGGCTATCTGCCATGGTCCGTGGATGCTGGTGGAAACAGGAGCGGCTCGAGGACGGACAATCACGTCCTGGCCCTCTCTACAAACCGACATTCGAAATGCCGGAGGAAACTGGGTGGACCAGGAAGTCGTCACTGACAACGGTTTGGTCACAAGCCGCAAGCCCGACGACATTCCGGCCTTCAACCGAAAGATGATTGAGGAGTTTGCGGAAGGAAGCCATCCGCAGCAGAAGAAAGCCTCCTAGTTCGGGACGGTCAGGAGCGATCGCCGGGCTATATGATACTCCTCCAGCTTGGCGTTCGCCTCCTGGATCGTGCCGAGCGCATCGGCGACTTTGCCGGTCTCAGAGCCAGGAACGACCGCGTACAATTCGTCTTCGCCCAAATCCGTATAGATTCCGTTTCGGCAGGGATCGACATACAGGTGGACGCGCGAGCAGAGGCAAGCCGGTCGTCACTTGCGCCCGCATCTCAGCCTCGGCAAGCAGCATCAGTTTCCGGGAGGATCACGGCATCGGGCGGCAGCGGCGCCTCAGAAAAGGGGCGAGTAGACGATCTCCGCCGGAGGCGTTGACATCGTAGGAATCATCGGGACAGGCCGCCGCTGCAGGCCGAGGACTGCGATTAGCTGTTGCTCGATTTGCGCAGGTTCCATCATCTGCTCCGATCATATACACTCGCCGGGATCGGCCCGGATGCTCTGACGACGGCGAATACACGCTTACCCGCAGAGGGGATCGCAGACACGACCTGCGTGAAGAACCCAAGCGCGACGGCAAAGGCAATCCACTCGGACCATTCCGTGCTCACCGGGTGAAAAAAACCGCTGAACACAAAGAACATGAGGACGAACACGGCGTTGTAATACAGCGCGCGGTCGCGAGCGGATCCGTACCTTCCGATTGCAACCAAAGCACGACGGAGCCGGGGAGTCCAACCGCAAATCACCCACAGATACGCGAGTAGGCCGAAGATTCCCAGATCCGCCCACAACTGCAGGTAGGTCATGTGGACCACCATAGGTCCCGCATCGGTGTTTACACGCGTCTGTCCGATGCCTCGGCCGAAGAATGGCTGCTCTTTGATTCGGTCCAATGTACTCCGCACCATTTCATAGCGCACAGGGTCGGAATTGACCAGGCCGTCACTGGACAATTGATCGGAAAACTGCGTGAAGCGGGTCAACGCGTCGGCGTTATCAGAGTACGTACCGAACATTCGGCTGCGCGCGTCCAGGAAGAGTCCAGCTGCAAAGACACCAATGATGACCAGGCAAGCCAGCCGCAGTGTGTCTGCGTGGGTTTTCGTTTCTCGCAGTAGAACAAATCCAAGGTAAACGACGCTGAGCGGGATCAGAAACATGGCAGTACGGGAACCATCGGCGTAAATCAACGTGGCACTGCACGCGAACAGCACGAATCCGCGAATCGGAAACGGGCGTTCCACGCAAAGCAGATATGCACCATATACCAAGGTCACGATGCCGACTCGCCAGAGTGATCCCGGGGCGTTCATGACGGTACCCCAGCGTCCAGGGGCCATCTGTTCTGCCGCCAGCCCGGGAAAGAAAAAGATGGTTGCCAGACAGAGCGTATTCAGAATGACTGCATGCTGGAGCGCGGTGAAGGCGACACGCGTGAGCGCGGGGAATTGCTGAAACAGGATGACGCTTCCGAGGCAAATGGCTCCGAGTTTCCCCGCCTGCTCTGCCGCATATTTCGGATCTTCCCATCCGCTGATCAGCACTGCCGCTGTAAAGAAAACGCCCGCAAACAGTGCGGACAGATCCAGGCGCCAATGCGCCCGGACTAACGTAGGAAATAGAAGTGTACCCAGCGGCAACAACGTCCACCAGTGGATATAAGGAGTAGTGATCGACTTGATGTCGGCGGACGTCAGTAGGATCACCCATACGTAGACAGCAATCGAAGCGGTGAGGCTCGCTCGCGCGACCGGCGCACGCTGGCTCTGGAAAAAGGCGCGGAGCGAAGCCGCATCAATAGCCAGCGTTTGCCGCTGCAAAGATTTGGTCATGTTGGTCCTCAAATTCCAATCCGGTCTCATCCTGCGCCGATCGCCAATCGCGTACCGCGAGTACGCATTCGCAGACCGGAAAGGACGCGTCTTCCCGCACCCGCGTCAAACGGGCTTTGCTGCTGAACCGGAAGGGCTCTAGTCCGGCTTTTCGCAGCAGTTGCAGCGCATCGCGGAGACGGAACCCATACCGTTCGACATGTCGGTCCCAACAGTCCAGTTGAACGTATTGAACACGCTTGAGCAGTTCGGAAGCACCGCGCAAAACCGGCAACTCGTAGCCTTCTGTGCCGATTCTGAGCAGCCGCACCGCGAAGTTGCCCCGGAGCAAGGTATCAAGCGTGCACATAGTCACCGAAGTTCCATGTTTGGATGCGTGGTAGCGTGAATCCACCGCATGGCCGTCCATGAGAACAATCTGGCCGTTCGAATCTCCGACCGCAACATTCATCGCCTCCACATTGCGGACGCGGTTCAGGCTTAGGTTGCCTTTCAGAAAATGAAACGTCCTCGGGTGCGCCTCTAAGGCATACACCCGGCCTGTTTCGCCGACCGCATTCGACGCACACAGGGTCAGCGTTCCGATATCCGCTCCGGAGTCAACTACGATATCGCCGGGCCGCAGGATCCGGTTCAGCACTTGCTCGTCCTGCGCGTTCCCCGCAGGATCCAGCCAAAGCAGCGAGGAGTATGCGCTCGGATAGAACCGTAATCGATAGCCGGCGCGCCGAATAGTTAGCGCGCGGCACAACCCGGATTTCCAGAGCAGGCGCGAAGCAAAGAAGCGAAACGGCTTCGGTTCGCGGATCAATTGTTCAGAGATCGCTTCGAATGTCGAAGTACGGGACATCAGTCTCTCCCCACGAAATGATTTTGAATTTGTCGCAACAGCGGAGACGCTGTGTAAAGAAACGCTGAAAGCAGAACAGAAAAAGTCAACAAGCGGAGCGGAGCCGTTAGAGCATCTGGCCACACCGCGAGACAGCACAATGCAAGGGCGGCAAGTTTGAACGCCATTGCAGTCCATTCGTTGGCCTGCAAAGCCCTGGCCTTCAGAACCGTGTGGTCTGCGAGTAACGCAAAGGAAGCCTGTGCCCCGATCCATGCCACACCTATCGCAGTGAAGCCGAGCGCACACCGGCCGCCGTAGAACACAACGGCGAGGACGGCCAGAGACATCAAGGCGATTCCGGTCATCTGCGGCCACAAACGAGCGGCCTGCAAGGCTTCCGTGCTGATGATTCCGTGCGCATTCAAACACAACCCGAGACAAATCATCGGAAAGGTCGCGATCCCTGCTGGTTCCTTTATTCCAACGTAGGCAAGAACCAGGGGAGCAGCCACAGCGGCGGCGCAAGCGATCGCGGCGTAGAAGTTCCAACTCACCTGCAGGACGGAAGGCAGGCTGCGAGAGAATCTGTCGCCAGCCTTCGTCTTCGCGAACCGCGGGAACAGCACCAATCCCATTACGTTCCCGAAGAAGAAGACCTTCGCCGAAAGATCGTACACCGCGCGATAGATTCCCAGCGCATGCAATCCGAACGACCAGTTCACCAGGAGCGAGGGAACCTGAATGGTGCTTAGATAAAGAATCTGCGCGATCGACAATGTGCTGGATTCCGCAACCATCGTGCGGACTCCAGCGCGGTCTAACCGAGGCTTCCACGCCGGCGCGGGTAGTCCGCCCATGAGACGCACTGCGAGCACGAAATCGATGAGCCGCCGGGCAGCCTGGCTGACCGCTGCTGCAATGGGCGAGCCAAAAGCAGCGAATGCACCGAGCAGCAGCGCATACCGGACCACACCCGAGGCAAGATTAAAGCGAGCAAACCGCTCAAACCGCTCCTGCCCCACGCACGCCGATTGCATCATGGAAATCGGAATGCCGAGCACGTACTCCACCAGCGCCATCGCGCCGATCCATCCGGCTGCTGTGGCTTGCGCCTCCGGAATGGAGAACAGATACTTCGGCGTCAGCAAAACGACTGGGGGAATGAGCGCTATCAAGACCAGCCCAAGTCCTAAATAAACGGTAAGTGCGGTCCGCAGGCTGTGAATCTGCTCTGCCTCGCTCGTCGAGGCTGCCAGGGTGCGAAGAAGATGTTTGCTGACGCCAAGGTCGGAAAGCGCCACGTACGACGCAATCACTCCGTACACCGCGAATAAACCGTAGCCCTCGGCACCTACACAGCGGAGCGCCACCGGGACCACGAGCAAACCCAAGACGCCATTAACAGCGTTCGCGCCAGAAACGGAGAGGACACTGCGTAACAGTCGTGGCACTCTACTCCTTCTCACTAGGAGTAGTGGCCGAATTGGCCCTTCTCTCTCGGATTTTTTCTCTAGGAATTTACGCCATAGCGGATCGGACCGAGGCCAGGTCCTTCTTCATAGCAGCGAAAACTTCCGATTTTGGCAAACTGATCGCCGTTTTCCCCGCCTCCGCCCCGCCTAGCAAATATTCGACGTGCATCTGGACCGGTCCGGCGAACTGCAAGTCGTTCAGCGTCTTGAAAAACTGCGCAAGGTGCACCATACCTTCTCCCATCGGACACCACTCAGCCTTCCAGGCCCCCTTAGCGTCTTTCTTCCACAAGAAGTCCTTCACCGCCGCGCCGGCTACATAAGGAGCGCTACCTCTCAACGAGTGGATCCAACCCCCCAGACCGCCCTCGATGGTGGCATGAGCCACGTCATAGTTGATAGCGACCGCTTTCGGATCGAACTCCCTCAGCAGCATGAAGATATCCCAAACGGATGCGCCCGCCTGACCCACGCCCGAATGCGTGTGGTACATCGCCGTCACTTTGTACTTCGCATTCAGAGCCGCGAGTTTCTGGATGCGCCGCTGCAGGTTTTGAAATTGCGGCGCCATCGGCTGGTTCAAATCGTATTTAAACCCACCCCAACGGTATTTACGGATGTCCAGCGATGCCAGCGTCTTCAGTACATCCTCCGCGTGGGGCGACTCTGCATCCACAATACCCGCGGTAACCATTGGCACTTCCAGCCCGTGCTTCCGGATAATCCCGACCAGTTTGGGCAATACTTGCGCCACTACTGCCGGTTCGACATGGCCCTTCTCGCGAACCGTAATGTCGACACCGTCAAAGCCGATCTCCGCCGCACCGGCCGCAAGGTCCTCGCCGTTCAGAAACTGCAGGTGCTTTGAGAAGATGTAAACCTTCCTGCCAGCGCTTCGTTTCTCATCCGCCAACAGACTGGTGGCATACAGCCCTGCGGTTCCGGCCAAGAAAGTCCGTCGTACCATACCCGACACTCTATACCAACTCCCGGATAAGATGAGACCGATGCTGAAGCGTCTGCTCGTTTTCGCGCTCCTCCTGCCGGTGTTCGCGCAATCGCAGGATCCAGCCTACGCGTCTTTTCAAGACATACCCGGTCTGCCGCGTGTGTTGTTGCTGGGCGATTCTATCTCGATCGGTTACACGCTGCCGGTCCGCAAGTTGCTCGCCGGAAAAGCGAACGTGTATCGCCCGCCGTCGAATTGCGGCCCAACGAGCAACGGAGTTAAAAATATTCGCGCTTGGTTGAGCGACGGCGACTGGTCTGTCATTCACTTCAATTTCGGGCTGCATGACCTCAAGCTCATGGAGGACGGCAAGCAACAGGTTTCGTTGGATGAATACGAGCGCAATCTGCGGGAAATCGCGGTACTTTTGAAAGCAACCGGCGCCACGATCATCCTGGCCACAACCACGCCGGTACCGAACGGAGCTCAAACTCCGGTACGCCGCACTGAAGACGTGCCGGCCTACAATGCAGCCGCTCTCCGGGTCGCGCGGGATTTCGGATTTGCCGTGGATGATCTCTACGCGCTCTGCATGCCCCAATTGACGGAAATTCAGCGTCCCCAGAACGTACATTTCACCGGGAAGGGGTATGAAGTGCTGGCCACACAAGTAGCGGCAAGCATCCAAAAGGCTTTAGCTCAAAACAGCCCAAAGCGGTGAACCAACCAGATCACCAGGACGACCGGCAGCGATATTAGAGCCAGCAACAGGGCTCCAGAGACGATCACGAAGAGAACGTCACGACGCTTTTGCCGCAGTGGCTGCGCAATGTGGGCGCGCATGAGTTTCACGTTGCGAGTGGTGGCTTTAAATGCAAAATCGAACAAATCTCCCGCTATCGGGACTGTGCCGATAACGGCGTCGATTCCGATATTCATCAGCATCCGGACGATGGTCACTCGCGGGTACCCGAGCCGCACCGCGATCACAACCACATACATGGAAATCAGTGCGCCAACGAAATCTCCTATGCCTGGGATCAATCCGATAATGCCGTCCAACCCGATCCGGAAGCTACCGAAGTTGATAGACCGGTCCATCAGATAGGCGAGCCGCTCCACGGACTCGAGACGTGGGTCCACGATCTCAGGATCGCGATAATCGACCTGTTCGGAGATTTGCATGCAGCCCTCCCCCGGGTAGACGCGAATCGGAATGCAAGCGTTCCGAAACATGCGGCTGAAGGGGATGAACACACCGGAACTGCTTTCCAGCCGTACACTTACACGGACAGGGTCAGGTCACAAACCGGCGGCGCGCGGCAAATTGCGAGAACCGGTATTGAGCCGCATCAGCGTCGAAGAGGACGGACACGCGTGCGCGAATTCGTGGGAACTCCGTATTCTCGCTGGCGCTTCATCGCGAGAAATCGTCTCGAATCCGAATCGTGTCCAATACGTGGCCGCCTTTTCGGTCAGTAGATACAACGTCTCCAATCCGTGTTCGCGTGCAAATCGCAAGCGGTCTTCCGCGAGTTGCTTGCCCAATCCGTATCCGCGCCGCTCCTGGCTGACGACTACCGAACGGAGCAGCCCAATGCGGCCGTAAATTTCCAACCCGGCAGCGCCAATCAGTTCTCCCCTTGCTTCCGCGACAACAAACGAGATGGGCTCGCCGGAAGGCCTTGCAAGTTTGTTGACCTCTAGCAGAGCAGAGATTCCTTCCAGGTCTGCCTGATTCGCCTCTCTCAACTGATGCGACATCGCGAAGCCCGTGCGCAGAGCAAACGCCCAATCGGAACGGCGGTTCTCTTCCGCGCTTCGCGCTGCCGAGTGCCAGTCATATTCCAGGCAAATCTGTTCCGCGCGAATCGCCTCATCCGTTCGAGTCAGAATTGTATATCGTGCATGCGGCGAACCCGTCTGCATCGCGTGCTGGTATGGAACATCATCCGTATAGGCCTGCAGACCTACGCTGCCCGGGTTCACCACCATGCAATTGGCGTTTACCTGCACGATGCGCGGCACATGTGTATGTCCGCAAAACACGATCCCCTGCGCATACTTACCAAGCAATCGCGCGACATCTAACGCACTTCGAAGTTGAACTCCATGCTGGTCTACGCGCTCCAGCAGATAGGCCATATCGTGCTCCGGCGAGCCATGGCAGAGGAGCATCCCGTCAACCTTGCGCTTTGGGGGCAAACTGACGAGCCTCTCGATTTGCTCGTCCGTGAGTTGCGCGCGTGTGTAATTGAGGGAGGCTCCCTGCTCATCAAACAGCCGGTCCTGGTTCCCGCGAATCGTGACGACGCGATGAGTCCATTCGACCTCATCCAGCAGCTTCATCGTGCCGGCCGGATCCAGTGGTCCGTACGCGAGATCTCCCAGGTTCAGGATGGTGCCGATGTCCCGCCGCCGTATGTCGGCGAGCACGGCTTCCAGCGCCCAGCGATTTCCATGAATGTCGGCAAGGATCGCGTACTTCATTGCTTCCGCCGGGCCGTCCATGCGAGGTATTCTTTGAACTCTCCCGTCTTGCCGGGTATGGCGATCTCGAATGTGCCTGCCAGGGTGTTGGCGCCGGTCTTACGGTAGGTGAGCCGATGCTGCGCATTCACGAAACGGATGGCCCCACCTCCGTCGCTTACCTCGATCCTGTATGAAATTACGTGGCCTTCATTGTCGGCGTACAAGGCTTCCGGTGAACCGTTTATGCCGTAAATCATCATGATGTCTTCGTGGTGCAAGCCGGAGTTCCCGTTCGCCACGGGATAGTCAGACCAGTTCCGCCGGATCATCACCTTACCTTGTACATCCGGCCTGAATGAGAAGCCGCCGCTGCCTTGGCCCGTGCGAGGGCCTCCGCCTTCGCCTACCCATTCACCCACAAGAAACTGGAGAGCTTTCCACCCATCGGATTCCGCCGCTAGTGGCGCGCTCAAGAGGAGACAGAGCACGCATATCCGAAGCATTCTCTGATTGTAGAGAAAGCGGATGGCGGGAACCAGTCCGAGTCGAACAGACCAGCGATCCGATGGACCGCTCAGCGGTTTTGAAGACCGTGCTTACCACCGGGCAAGATTGGCTCCCAAATAATGTTAACAATCGCAGGTAGAACCGTTGCGCCCATGCGGGCGAGCCCCATTCAGCCCTTCCCACGATCCACTATCCGTGCTAGCATCGCCTGAAAGCTGATCGCCCGGGATGCTGTTTGAGACGGTCAGCCCCTTTCGGAATTTCCCGCCACTAGTGGCCGAGCTGGCTATCTCGGGCACGAATGGCTTCAGACGGCTGCGGTCCGATGCTGTTAGGCAATAGGAGCTTAACGAATATGGGAAAGATTCTGAGTACTGCGTTTGCGCTTTTCGCGATTTCTACACTGGTGGCCTCCGGGGCCGATAACTCGCTCGGCACGTGGAAGCTCAACACCGAGAAGTCGAAATACACTCCCGCCCCATTTCCTCTTAAGAGCTTGACGGTCGTTCGAGAAGCGTCTGATGGCGGAGTAAAAGTGACTGTCACCGGAGAACAGGCAGACGGCACGCCGATCCACACCACCTACACCACCAAATATGATGGTTCACCGTCTATGGTCGAGGGTCAGAATCCGCTCTACGACACTATCTCTGTGAAGCAAGTGGACGCGAACACACTAACCGATGACCGGAAAAAAACAGGCGGGTCGTATAAGGCCATCGGCCGTACCGTAATATCAGACGACGGTGCGACAATGACCACCAATACGAAAGGGGTGAGCCCTGAGGGCAAGGATTTCGTTAGCGTATTGGTGTTCGAAAAGCAGTAATCCTGCTTCGCACCACTACGCCGCTCTGAGCAGCCTTTCACGTACAAGGCGCAGGTCGTCAACGAACCGGGCATATTCTTCTTCCCGCCGCTCGGGTTCAGGCACGCGCAACAGGAACGACGGATGGATCGTCGCGAACAGTTCTGCCGAAGAGGGATGCGGCAAGAATTTACCGCGGTCGCGCGTCAACTTGAAATCGCGGCCGGCTAAAGACAGAGCGGCCGTCGCGCCGAGAGCCACAATCACGCGCGGTTGCACGACCGAGATTTCCGCGTCAAGCCAAGGATGACAAGCAGCGATTTCCAGCCCTCCCGGCTTTTTGTGGATGCGGCGCTTGCCGCGCTCTTCGAATTTAAAGTGCTTTACGGCGTTCGTTACATAGACGTCATCTCTTTCAATACCGGCCTCTTCCAGAGCGCGTGAGAGCATTGCGCCAGCCGGTCCGACAAATGGCTTTCCCTGCAGGTCTTCCTGATCTCCCGGCTGTTCGCCCACCATCATGACGTGCGCCTGTGCAGGACCGGCGCCGAACACTGTCTGCGTTGCGAACTGATACAGGGCACACCCTCGGCAGTCCTTGGAGGCCCTTGTCAGAACATTCAGCGAGCGCGTCTGGGGTACGAACGGCGCTGCCGATGTTTTCTGCGTTCCTCGCATTTCCTGCTCCCTATTCCGCGCCTCCGAAATAAGCTGCGGAATGATTTGCGCCTCCGGCAGCGTGGCCCAGTGCCGCACTGCCATCTCTTTCTTCATGGCGTCCACCTTCAATCGCGCCGGATTGAATACCGACGCGTAGTACAAGCGCCAGAGGTCTTCCAGATCGTCAGACGCCGGAGCCTGCGATTTCGGAACACCCGGACCGAAGCGCAGCTCTTTCTGATTCCAAAATGCGCTGCGGTCCGGCGTGAGAATCGCCCATTGCATGTCGCCGAATCTCTTAACGAACCATGGAGCCATGGCCTGCACGATCAGATGATCCGGCCTGTGCCAGGCGATGTAATGACCGTCGCGTGTTTTTCGGAACCGCACGAAGGCCTTCATCTTGTGCATGTCCCGGCGGACTGCCCTTTCCATCAGCAGTGCTTCGCGCACGTCCACGTCGACTTCGATCTCCAGCAGCTTTCGCTCTCCATGCGTCATTCGCCACAACAGGCGGTACAGCAACCCCCATTTCGTATCGTCGCGGTGACATGCCAGCGTGCGGCCCAGTTGCAGGAATTCCTTTGGAACGGAGCGCGGTGGTCCGCTCGCCTTGGGCGGAGGCTCTCCGCTGAACAAAAAGGCTCCCCATGCAGCATCCCCGGGAGACACTTCGGCATAGAGCAAGTCTCGAGCACTTCGCCGCCACTCGTCGAAGTTTTCCGGTAGCGGCAGGGCGATCATAATTCACCTGTCACCGCTCCGAAGAGCGACAACTGCCGGGGCTGCGAAGCGAACTTCGCATCCAGCCGCTCCCGGTCGAGTTGGTACACCGCAGGGTTATGATCCGCGGTCACAACAAAGAACCGGGTCTTCTCCAGAGGCACCTGCAGCCGCCGCAGGTCCTCGAGAGTAAGCGAATGGTGCCTGCGGATTTGCGTAATCCTCCTCACATTCCTTACTCCGAATCCAGGCACACGCAAGAGCGCCGGCTGTGAAGCTTTGTTGACGTCTATGGGAAAAAAATCCCGGTTCCGGAGCGCCCACGCAAGCTTCGGGTCCTGGTGCAGCGGAAGATTCGGCGCATCGACTGTCGTCAACTCCTTCACGTCGAATCCATAGAACCGCATCAACCAGTCTGCCTGATACAAACGATGCTCCCGGATTAAGGGTGCGCGCTGTAGAGGCAAACGCGGATCAGCCTTCGGAAATGGACTGAACGCAGAGTAGTACACGCGCCGCAACTTGTACTTCTCATACAGAGTTGCCGACTTCTCCAGGATTTGAGCGTCGGGACTCGGAGTCGCGCCGATCACCATTTGCGTGCTTTGTCCGGCAGGCGCCATCCGGGGCGCTTCACCATCGCGCTTGGTTTTGTCCTTCGCCTCCAGAATGGCGTCGCGGATGTGGCTCATCGATGACTCGATTTCCGCATGGGTTTTAGCGGGAGCAAGCCGGTCCAGATCCGTCTGCACCGGCAACTCGATATTCGCGCTGAGCCGGTCCGCCCATTTTCCGGCCGCCTGCAACAACTCCGGCGAAGCACCCGGCGCCGCTTTCAAATGAATATATCCCCCGAACAGGTGCTCTTCCCGCAACGTGCGCGCGACAGCGATAAGTTGTTCCATCGTGTAGTCCGGATTTTGTATGATTCCTGAACTCAGGAACAGCCCTTCGATGTAATTACGCCGGTAGAATTCCACCGTCAACCAGACAACCTCTTCCGGAGTGAATCGCGCGCGCGGGGTATCGCTCGAAATCCGGTTTACGCAATATGTGCAATCGTAAATACAGTAGTTCGTCAACAGGATCTTCAGCAGCGACACACACCGTCCATCCGGCGTGTAGCTGTGGCAAATCCCGATGCGCTCGGTATTCCCCAACCCTCCCTCAGCCCGCTGACGGACAGACCCGCTGCTCGCACAAGAGGCGTCGTACTTGGCCGCATCTGCAAGGATCTTGAGCTTGGATTTAACGTCCATAGGCGAATAAAAGGAGAATACACCTGTATTCTCCCATATAGTTCTTAGATGCCGGGTTAAGCCGTAAGATCGAAAGGATGGTGCTTTTCATTGCAGGCGCTGGCTACACAGGGCAGAGGGTGGCAGCGCGTTTTCTCGCCCGCGGCGCGCGCGTGCTTGCGTCCACTCGCGAACCGGAGAGGCTCGCACTCCCTGGGGTGGAGATTTTTCGCTACGAGGCGGGGGATATCCGCTGCCTTCCAATTCCCGAGGGTGCACTTGTGCTTCACTCTCTTCCGACCGTGGGGGACTCGGATCCGACCCCCGCCCTTTTACGCGCATTGGGCGGTGCTCCGTCTCGCATCGTGTATCTCTCCACGACGGGCGTTTACGGAAATGCCAAGTTCGTCGATGAGAAAACTCCTCCGCAACCGAGGTCCGCGCGCGAATCGTTACGTCTGCAGGCTGAAGCGGCCGTCCAGGGTGGACCTTGGTCCAGCCTGATTCTGCGCCCCGCGGCAATTTACGGACCGGGACGCGGCGTGCACGTATCTATCCAGAAAGGCGACTTTTATCTTGTCGGAGATGGCAGCAACTATGTGTCTCGCATACATGTGGATGACCTCGCGGCGATAGCCGAAGCGGCGCTGCTTTCGAATCTGACAGGTGCATGGCCTGTCGCCGACGACGAACCGTGCACTTCGCTGGAGATTGCGGAGTTTTGCGCGCAACTCCTTCGCGTTCCGATGCCGAAATCCATTCCGTACGAAGATGCCCATCAAACCCGGCGGGCCGACCGGCGGGTGGACGGTCGCGCAATTCGGGAGCGTTTAGGAGCCCGCCTGCGCTATGCGTCCTTCCGCGAGGGCATACCGGCTTCGCTCTATTAATTCACATCAGCATCCGAACTGGCCGATAAGCTAAGCGATGCCAGAGGATGGATTCCGCTCTTCGCCCGTATCCACAATCGGCCTCTGTGCAGAAACGCAGAACGACCTGTCGACGTGGCAGCTCAATGCTCTGCAAGTCACGTTGAGCAGCCCACAGCACCCGGTAGCGGATCTGCGCAAGCTCACGGAGATGAGTCTCTGGTCCATCGGAGCCCGGACTACAAGCCTGCCGCGAGGGTTTCCATGCCTGGCGATTGTAAAGGACTCTGCCGGGCGGTATGTATTCGTTAACGAGTTGTGGGAAAAGGTATTCCAAAAAGAGCCTGAGGACTGGTATCTGAAGACGGACGAGGAACTCTGGGATCCCGCGATGGCACGTATCCTTTCCGAAACGGATTCAGAGGTGATTCGCAATCTGTGCACTCGCCAAACGGAAGTTCGCGTACGCGCAAATGGAACGGAAACTCACTGGCTTATGGCGCGATTTCCGCTTCAGGTGGTGCAGGGAGGCACGTACCTGGGCTGCGTGTCGATTGACATCACCGAAAGGAAATTGGCCGAGGCCGCCCTGCGCGACAGTGAAAATCGCTACCGCGATCTGTTTAACAGTGTCCTCACCGGTATTTACCGGACTACACCGGACGGTCACATCCTGATCGCTAATTTGGCCGCCGCCCGGATGTTCGGTTACTCTGCCCCGGAAGAGTTCATTCAAGCGAACGCGGAGACGTTCTATTTCGACAGCGTGGAGCGGGCCCAGTTCATACAGGACATCACCCGCACGGGGCAGGTATTCGGACGCGAGATCCGCCTTCGCCGTAAGGATGGCAGTCCTTTGCTGGCGCGGGAATCCGCCAAGATCGTCTACGCACCGGACGGCAGCATTGACTATTTCGAAGGCGTCATTGAGGACATCACCGGATTACGCCGCGCGGAGGCACTCGAGCGGCATCGTAACGCAGTGTTGGAGATGGTGGCACGAAATGAGTCGCTTTCCAATATTTTTCATTCGCTTTGCCGTCTCGTAGAGAATCATCAGCCGGGCACGGTTTGTTCGGTCGCCCGCGTGCTGGACGGCAAACTATACCCATGCGGCGGGATTGGCCTTCCCTCCGCCTACTTGAATTTACTCTCGAAAGGCGTTTCCATCTCCCCGAATGCGGCATTCTGCGGCCGTGCCGCTTACTTCGGCAGAAGCATCACTCTGGCGGACTTGCCAAACGAGCTAGCCGGCCGGCACGAGGCCGACGTGGCACGGGAATGCGGATTCCTCTCTGGCTGCAGTGTGCCGATTTTATCTGGCACACACGAAGTTCTCGGAACCTTCAGCGTCTTTCGCCCGGTCGTGCATGAGCCGGACGGGAAGGAACTCGAGTTCCTGGTAAGTCTCAGCCATGTCGCTGCGGTTGCCATCGAGCATCGGCAACTCTATGAGAGCCTCGAATTCCAGGCGAATCACGATTTGCTGACGCAACTTGCGAACCGCTCTCTCTTCGCCGACCGGTTGGAGGAGTCACTTTCGCTTGCCCGCCAGCACCAACATCGTGTGAGCATTCTCTGGATCGACCTGGATCGCTTTAAAGAAGTGAATGACAGCCTCGGCCACCGCATTGGCGATCTGCTCATCCGGGAAGTAAGCAACACGTTACGAAGTTGCATAGGGCCGGGCGAAACGCTCGCCCGCATGGGTGGGGACGAGTTCGCCCTGCTGATGCCCCACATTCAAGACCGGGACGAAGCCAAACACCGGGCCGGCCGGATCGTTGAGGCGTTCCGGTTTCCGTTTCAGATTGAGCAATATGAACTGTTCGTCACCGCCAGCATAGGAATCTGCGTTTTCCCGGATGACGGGCTTGACGGCACCACGTTGCAGCGAAATGCCGACGGTGCCATGTACAGGGCCAAAGCATCAGGCCGCAATATTTATGTAGATTACGATCCTCAAATCGGATCCGACGCAATTCTTCGCCGTGAATTGGAGAGCTATTTGCGTCATGCCGTGGAACTGGGAGAGCTCGAATTGTTCTATCAGCCCCAAGCGGACATGTCGGGGAAGGTTGTCGCCGTGGAGGCCTTACTCCGCTGGAACCATCCGAAGCGCGGACTGCTTTCTCCAGCAGAGTTCATCGAGCTTGCCGAAGAAACCGGACTCATTCAGCCCATCGGCAAGTGGATCGTGAAAGAGGCTTGCCGCCAAAAGTCGGAATGGGCTCGCCAAGGCTTTCCCGACATTCGGATTGCCGTAAACATCTCACCCCTCCAGATGTATTACGGGGACTTGCCTGAAGTTGTCAGAACGGCATTGGAAGAATCCGGCATTCCGGCATCAGCTCTCGAACTGGAGTTGACCGAAAGCATGATGCTGCGAAATTTCGATGAGTCGGTCCGCCAAATGGAACGGCTGCGCGCCCTGGGCATCACGCTCGCCATGGATGATTTCGGTACGGGATACTCCTCACTCAGCTATCTGCAAAGACTGCCGATCGATATGCTGAAGCTCGATCAATCGTTTGTTTCCCAGATTGAACTCTCTTCGTCACGCGCCGTCGTAGGTGCGATCCTCACGTTAGCCCACACCCTCGGTTTGCATGTAGTTGCCGAAGGCGTGGAGCGCCGGTCCCAACTGGAGATTGTTCGCAATTTGGGAGCAGACTTCGTCCAGGGATTCCTGATCAGCAGACCGTTACCGGCGCATGCTGTGGTGAAGCTATTCCCCGCTACTCCTTCGATCTCTTTGCAGTAAGCGCGCTTCCCTCTCGAATCTCATCCGTCGCACGTTTCACCACCTGATCACCCTCGGCAAGGTTCCCCATCACTTCCACAAGCTCCCCAGCCGGCGCACCTTTCTTCACGTTGACCCATTCCGCCTTACCGTGATTCGTTCGAATCACGAAGGTGCGCTCCGTCGTGGTGACGACGGCCGTGGACGGCACCAACAACGATTGCTTATGGGCACGCACCGGCCACGATACATCGGGGAACATTCCCGGCGCGAGCCGTCCTCTCGTATTGTTTACGTCCAGTTCTACCGGCATCGTACGAGTTTTCGGATCGATGCTGTTCGGAATGCGCGCGATGGTACCTTGAAATGTCTCGCCGGGATACGACGGCACAGTGAATGGGACGGACCCGCGCCGGACGATTCCCCCCGCGACGTTCTCCGGAACCGCCACAACTAAACGGAGCCGGCTCTGCTGCTCCAGTTTGAACAGCGGACCATGGGACGGACCCACCAATGCTCCCGGGTGAATCATGCGCTTCGTAATCACTCCATCAAATGGCGCCGTGATCCGCAGATAGCTCTGCAAGTCTTTGATGGCTTCTACGGCCGCCTGCGCCGCCTTCCTCGTGGCCTCCAGCGATTGCACCAGCGCCCTGCCCGCCGCAACGCCCTTCTCGGCTATGATCACTTCATTTCCAGCGACGGCGCCCGGAGTGGCCGCGGCCCTCTGCAAACGCTCATAGGTACTCTGCGCCGCAACCAGACGCGCTTCGGCCTCCGTCCGCTGGCTCTCGATGGTTTGGACCCGAGCCTCGGCTTCGGCCCGCTGTGCCTGCATCTCGGGAGCACTCAGCGCGGCAAGCAACTCGCCCTTCTTTACATGGCTGCCCCGGTCCACTGCCACACTCTCAACGTAACCATTCACGCGCGCAAACACATCCACGCTCTCATAAGGAATGAACTCGCCCGTCAGTGGCACCTTGCGTTCTGGCGCACCCGGCTTTACCGCGACCAATTCCACTTGAGCCTGCAGGCCAATCGCCGTAAGCAGGATCCCGATCAGAAGTCTCATACCGCCTCTCCATCCGGTTGCAGCATCGCGTAAATCGCCGGCAGCACCGTCAAGCTCGCCAGTGTCGCCAGCAACAATCCTCCGATCACGGCGCGCCCCAACGGACCACTCTCACCGCTGAACGCAATCGGTAACATGCCTGCCGTCATCGCCAGCGCAGTCATCAGAATCGCGCGCAGCCGCCCGCGAGCTCCCTCTACTGCGGCCTCTGTCGCGCGCGCCCCGGCAGTACGCGTGCGCTCCGCGAAGGTCACAAGCAGGATCGAGTTCGCAACCGCGATGCCGATAGCCATGATCGCGCCCGTAAAGGACTGCACGTTCAGTGTCGTGCCGGTGACCAGCAGCGAGATCACCACTCCGCACACGACCGCGGGCGTCGTCAAAATCACTGTGAGCGCAAGCCGGACCGATTGAAAGTTCGCCGTCAACAGCAGGAAGATCACGGCAACGGACAGCAACAGTCCAGTCTGCAAACCCGAGAGCGTTTGCTCCAGCGGCGGTACTTGCCCGCGCACGTTTACTGTCACGCCACGCGGCGGATCGCCCGCTCGCCGGATCGCTTCCCGCACCTCAGGCGCCACCATGCCCAACGGCTTGCCGTGAATATTGGCCGTATAGCTCACCACCCGCTGCATGTTGTACCGGTCGATCTCGCCCATCGTTTTTCCATACTTCACACTGGCGACCTCGCTCAGCATCGGACGCGTCTCGCCGCCCGGCATCACAGGCAGATTCTCCACATCGCTCGTCGAAGTCATGCGGTTCTGGGGAATTTCCACCTGAATCTGGAACGCATTGCCGCTGGCCGGATCGCGCCAATAGTTCGGCTCCACGAAGCGGCTCGAAGACGTGGCGGCCACCAGGGACTTCACCACGCCCGACGCGCTCAATCCATATTGCCCCGCCCGCTCACGGTCGACATTTACATCAATGGTCGGATAATCGAGCGGCTGCCCGGGTTGCAGATCGCGCAGTGAAGGGATCTTTGCGAGCTCGGCTCGCACCTTTTCCGAAAACGCGCGATTCGCCTGTAAATTCGGCCCCTGGACAGCAACATCAATCGGAGTCGGAGAGCCAAACGACATCACCTGACTCACGATGTCACCCGCCTCAAATGAGATCGCTACCTGCGGCATCGCCTTTGCGAACCGTGCCCGCAGTTTCTCTTTTAGAGCTTCACCCTTCTCAGGCGTTCCCGGCTTCAATGCGACCAGCAACACGGCTTCCTGGGGCCCACTGGTCCACAGGTAAATCGTATTGATGGGGTAGCTCGACGGCTGTACGCCGATAAAGCCCGTAGTGATTGCTACATTCTCCGGCCCGACTTCCTGCTTGATGACATCCAGCGCCTTCAGTGCCACCAGTTCCGTACGCTCGATCCGGGTTCCGGCCGGGGCGCGCAGCCGGATTTGAAACTGATTCGATTCGGTCAGCGGGAAAATTTCCCGACCAATTCTCGGCAGTCCAAAGAAGAGAATCAGCCCGGCTCCGGCCACGTACAACCCCACCACCAGCCATCGAACCCGCATCACGCCGTTCAGGTACTTCTCATACAGGCGGAATCCTCTTCCGCTTGGATGCTGCTTCGGACGCATCCACCAGGTCGAAAGAACCGGCACCAACGTACTCGACAACAAATACGACGAGATCATCGAAAAGCCGACCGCAAGCGCGAGAGGCACAAACAATTGCCGTCCTACGCCAACCATAAAAAATGCCGGCACAAACACGGCCAACACGCATAGCATCGAGAGCAGCCGGGCCGTAGCCGTTTTCGAGCACGCTTCGACGATTGCCTTGGCCCGCTCCAGCCCCATGTCCATGTGCGTGTGGATATTCTCGATCTCGACGGTCGCTTCGTCGACAAGGACGCCAACCGCAAGCGCGAGTCCCCCAAGCGTCATGATGTTGATCGTCTGCCCGGCCGCCCAGAGGCAAATCACGGCAGAAAGCAAGGCCACCGGAATCGTGATGATCACGATCAGGGCGCTCCGCCAGTCGCGCAGGAAAATCAGCACCATCAACCCCGTCAGCACTGCGCCAAGCACTCCTTCGTTCGTCAGGCTGCGGATCGCGTTCACAACCACCTGCGACTGATCGAACTCGAGCGTGACCTTCACGTCTTCGGGCACAACGGCCCGGAATGATGGGAGCGCCTGCTTGACCCGTTGGATAACTGCCAGCGTACTCGCATCCGACCTCTTCGTTACTTGGATGTAAACGGTGCGCTTGCCGTCTACGTGCGCGTAGCCGGTCAGGATGTCTGTGCCATTCTCGATCACGCCAAGATCACGCAGATAGACGGACGGGCCCGAGCCGGCGCGAACCGGCGCGTCCATCAACTCCTGCAGATTGCCGCTGATCGCCGCGTTGTTGGTAGCAATGCGCATCAGGTCCTCGGTGCGCACGTTGCCCGAGGGCATTACGCTGCTGGACCGGTTGACCGCCGCGATCGCCTCCTCAGGCGACACGCGATAGGACCGCATTTTGTCCGGATCCAGCCGCACCACGATCGTGCGCTGGTTCCCGCCGAAGGGCGGCGGAGCCGAGACGCCCTGCAGCGTCGCGAACAGGGGCCGGACGCGGTTCAGCGCAAAATCCTGCATCTCTCCCGGCGTGCGCGTCGGGCTTGAGAATACAAGCTGGCCGACCGGTACGCTGCCCGCATCGTACCGGACCACGAACGGAGGCACCGCCCCCGGAGGCATGAATGCGCGAGCACGATTTACGTACGCCACGGTCTGCGCGATTGCCTGATCCATGTCCGTTCCCGGATAGAAGACCAGCTTCATCAATGCCGCGCCCTGAATATTTTTCGATTCGACGTGCTCGATCCCGGTGATGTAGAGGAAGTGATACTCGTAGTAGTAAGTCAGGTATCCTTCCATTTGCGCCGGGTCCATACCGCCGTATGGCTGCGCAACATAGATCGCCGGGGCTCCCAGATCGGGGAAGATGTCCACGGGCATTCGCTGCAGCGCCAACGCCGCACACATCGCAATGGCCACCACGGCGACAATGACGGTCACTGGTCTTCGCAGAGCACCAAATACCAACCACATCTACTTGATCCTCTCCAGGAACGGCTGCAGGTCTCCCCGTGCGGCCGCCAGCCCCAACAATGCCCGCCAAACGTTCAAGCGCGCCAGCGCATCGTCGATCTCGGTCTGTGTCAACACCCTCTGCGCATCGGCTACTTCAATCAACGTTCCAAGCCCTGCCTGATAGCGGGCCGTCGCCTGCCGCTCGCTCGCGCGCGCCGCTTCGAGTTGCGCGGGGGTTGTTTCAAGCATCCGCAGCGCGCCGTTTGCCGCCGCGCGCGCCTTTTCCACTCGCCCGTTTAACTCAGTGATCAGTTGGTCGTATCGGGCATCCTCCGCCCGTTTCCGGTGTTCCTCTTCCATTCTCCGCGCACGCAGCGAAGGTAGTTCCAGTAGCGGAAAAGTGACCGTCATGCCTAGTGCCCAGTTCTGAATATTCGGACCGATGCCGGCCATTGTTCCGCCGGTCGTCCCATCCGGCTGAACACCCGTGCCGCGTGCATAGCTCGAAGCCTGCACGTTGAAGCGCGGGTAGTAAGCCCGGTCCAGCGCGTGTTGCCGGGCTTCCGCTTCCGCAACTACGGCCTTCTGCTCCCTGGCAAACGGGTTGTCTGCTAACACCGTCTCGCTGATGTCGGCTGCGGCAGCCGCGATTGGAGTCACCGAAATGTCTGCGCCCAACATCTGCTTCAATGACGCATCGGCGATCTGCACAGCTTGCTCCGCTTGAATGACTTGCCCTTGCGCGACGGCGATCTCCGCACGATTCCGGCTTGCGTCCGCGCCAGGCCGCAGCTCGGCTTTGACCAGAGCATCCACAATCGTGTTCACTTGAGTTGCTCGATCCAGTTGGGCTCGCGCGGCTCTCACCGTTTCCCGGGCCGCAAGGGCCGTCAGGTATGCGTCGGCCGTCATTGCGGCCACCTCGAACTTCGTGCGTGCGACTGTTGCCTCCGCACGCCTCTTCCCTGCCTCCGCCGTCCCGATATTCGCTTTGCGCAGGCCGAAATCGAACGGCTCCCAACTGACAAGAAAGCCGGCCGCGCTGCCCCAAACGCTCGCCCCTGTATTCGTGCCGAGCACAGGACCTGAGATGGATGGAATCACCGGCTGCGGGAGCACTAGCCCGAAAACATTGTTGTGGGTCGCTCGATTGAACTGCGCCAACACATCGGCTCTTGGCAGGTATGCGGTTCGTGCAAGATCGATCGCAGCAGCGGCTGCGGCAATCTGCTCATTGGATACTCGCACGGAAGGGTACTGAGCTACCGCCCGGTCCACTGCCTGCTGCAACGTCAGCATCTCCGCCGCGCACGCAAACTGTGTGCCGACAAGCAGAGCCCCGGCGATCCAACGCATAGGTTTCCACTCTAACATCGCGATCTTAGGATTCGATTAAGATTCCAACACTGCTGCACCACTGCGCGAAGCCTTCGCAATGCCCCGCTTGCTCGATCGGATGAACGTTATTAGATACCGTGCATGCTCTGAATCGCACTCTGTCTCGATTCTCTGTAGAGCCTCCTGCAGTTTCAAGCCGGATTTGTATAGCAGCCGGAATGCGCGCTTTAGAATTCCAACATCGGAGGCGGTGAACCCGGCACGCCTCAGCCCCACCAGATTCAAACCCTTCGGCGCGACATCAAACTCCGAATACAGAAAATACGGCGGCGCATCCTGATTCACCCGGGAGTTCCCGCCGATCATCGCAAGCCGGCCGATCTTCGAATGTTGATGAATCACCACGCCCCCTGAAATGAACGCCTGGTCCTCTACCTCCACGTACCCGGCCACCAGGGCGCAGCTCGCAATGACCGTGTTGCTGCCGATCTTGCAGTTATGTGCAATGTGGCCGGACGTCATGATGTAGTTGCCGTCTCCAACCTCGGTAACTGATTCCGGCTTGGTGCCTCGCGAAATGGTGTAATGCTCACGAATCTTGTTCTCATTTCCGATTCGCAGATAACTCCGCTCGCCCGTGAACACTTTGTCCAGCGGATCCGTCCCCAACACGGTTCCCGCCGAGATCTCGTTCCTCTCGCCCATCGTCGTCCAGCGTTTGATGTATACGTACGGCTCCAGCGTGCAGTGCGCGCCCAGCACTACATCGGATTCGATGACGCAATACTCGCCAACAACACATTGCTCGCCGATCACGGCGTCCGGATGAATACGCGCAGTGGCAGCCACCACTGCGGAAGGAGCTATGGGCATTCCCTTGTATCATACGGAAGTCAGGAGGTGGGTCTTGCGCGTGCGGGAGTTGGCGGAATGGCTTGAGGCCACATTTGAGGGTGACGGCGAGCACGAAATTCGCTCGGTCGCACCGCTGGAGACTGCGGGCCCGGAAGAATTGTCCTTCGTCGGAAATCGAAAGGCGCTCGAGGCGGCTCGCGCTTCTTTGGCAGGGTGTCTGCTCGTCCCCATGGACTACGACAATCGTGAGGTCCGTACGGTGATCCGCGCCGTCCAGCCGCGTGCCTTGTTCGCCCGCGCCGTCGCCCGCCTGCATCCCAGGCCAGTCCCCCCTCCCGGCATTCATCCCAGCGCCGTTCTTGCGATTTCGGCCAATATCGACCCCACGTGCACAGTCGGCCCCCATGTCACGGTTGGTGAGCGCACCAGTGTCGGGCCTGGCTCCGTGATCGGCGCCGGATCCCAGATCGGATCCGATGTCTCGATAGGCGCACACTGCACGGTTTACGCGAACGTGACCATCTATGACAGCACCGCAATCGGCGATCGATGCATCCTGCATTCCGGTTGCGTCCTCGGAGCCGACGGCTTCGGCTTCGCGCTCGTCGGGGATCGTTACGAGAAATTTCCGCAAATCGGCCGCGTCGTTCTGGGCAACGACGTCGAAGTTGGCGCAACCAGCACGATTGATCGAGCGGCGCTCGGTGTCACTTCGATCGGGGACGGCACCAAACTCGACAACATGGTCCATATCGGGCACAATTGCCGCGTAGGCCGGCACGTCGTCATTGCCGCACAGACAGGTTTATCCGGTGGCGTCGAAGTGGGCGACTACGCGGTGATCGGCGGACAAGTCGGCGTCGGCGATAAAGCAAAGATCGAATCGAAAGCGGTGATCGGTTCCGGCGCCGGCATCCTCACGTCGAAAATCGTTCACAGCGGTCACGTGATGTGGGGTACTCCCGCGCGCCCTTTGCAGGAGCACCTGCGGCAACTCGCTGCCTTGGCCCGATTGGAAGACGTGCGCAGGGATCTCGCGGATCTCAAAGCACGTCTCGCCAAGGTCGAATCTGTTACCGGACCGCCAACGTCACGCCCGCCTGGCTCGTAGCCGTCCCGATCCGTACGAAGATCGGAACCGCCGCTCCGGTCGGCGCATTCGATGGCACCAGGACGTTGATCTGCAGCAGGCCCGACACCAGTCCGGGCGCCGCACCGGCATACGAGATATTCGTCGCATTCACGTTCCCGATCTGCACCGCCACCGGCAGCAGCGGCCGCGGCAGTGGTACTCCCGCCAACTTGCCGTCCACGCCATCTGGATTCGTAGCACCCTCGCCCGTGGCAAACAGAATAATGTACTGGCCGCGGGCAACCGGATTGGTCGCTGAGTTGACCGTGTTGTTCTGGTTCAGAAACGCGCCTTGCCCTTTTCCGGATGCATCGATCGTAAACAACCCCGGCGCCGACGCGGCCACATCGACCGTGAAGACATCGGACTGCACCCCCTTATATTCCACCTGCACATTCGTCGTCTGCTTGCCGCTCACGCTGTACGGAACGACCGCACTCACTTGCCCCGCTACGGCGTAGATCATGGGCGCCGGTACGCCATCGAATAACACCCGTGTGTCGGAGAGGATCGTCTTTATAGACGCATGGTCATCCGTCAACTCCGTCCGTGCCAGAGCCGGAGGCCCGAATGTCGATCCGTAAATGGTCACTATTTCGCCCGGAGCCACCGCAACCGTAGCATAGCTGGCAGCATTCAGGATGCTGGTCACCTTCACGACTGCCGCCGCTTGCGTGATAGTTGCCGTTTGCCCGGCGACCGTGATCGTTGCACTCCGCGGCGTAAACTGATCGCTTGCAGCGGCGGTATAGGTGACCGTTCCGGATCCCGAAACATTCGACCACGTCACCTTCAACCACCCGTCGCTGCTCGCAGGCGTCCAGGAGCATGCCGGCCCTCCCGTTACCGTAATCGTTCCGGCCCCGCCACTGGCCGGTACATCCGCCGCCACAGGCGTAATGGTCAGCGCGCAGCCCGCACCTGCCTGCGAGACCGTGAACGTCTGCCCCGAAACCGTAATCAGTCCGGTTCTCGCGTTGGCGGTATTGTTCGCCAGCACTTGAAACGTAATGGTCCCATCCGTCGATCCGGTGAGAGGCGATGTGATCTGAATCCACGGCACGCTGCTCGCGGCAGTCCAATTACACGCCGCGCTGAGGCCGAACGAATTCGCCCCTCCAACGGAGGGCACGCTGATCCCTGTAGAGGACAAACTCACAGCGCACGTGAACGCAGATTGCGTGATATTGAACAGTTGGTTGCCGATTGCGATCGCCCCTGTACGTAGCTTTGCGTCGCTATTCGCCGCCACGCGCCACGTGACCGTGCCCTCTCCTGTACCGGTGTTCCCCGAAGTGACCGCGACCCAGGGAGCCGATGGAGTTGCTTTCCAACTGCATCCATCCGGCGCAGTCACGTTCACGCTCCCCTCCCCACCCGCTGAACCGGTTGTCGCCGAGTTCGGAGTGAGCGTCACGCTGCAGACCGCGCCCGCCTGGAAAATATTGAAGGCCTGCGTGCCGATCTGTACACTGCCGAATCGCGGCTCGCCGCTGCCGTTCGCCTGTACGGTGTAGGTCACCGTTCCTGCCCCCGTGCCGGACGTCGTACCCGCAAGGCTGATCCAGGGCACATTGCTGGTCGCGGTCCAACCACAACTCGTCGTCACGACGAACGTACCGGACGCTCCGTTGATCGGAACATTCGCTGAAATCGGTGAGAGCGTGTAGGTGCATGTGCCGCCCAATTGCGTCACATAGAATCCCTGCCCCCCGATGAAGATCGTTCCCGATCGCCCATCGGACCCCGGATTTTGCCCCACGCTGAACGAGACGGTTCCGTTCCCGGTCCCTGTCTGGCCGGCTGTGATCGTGATCCAACTCGAGTCCGTAGTCACGCTTCGGTCACAGGTGCTGCCGCTTGCCGTCACCGCCACCGATCCTGTTCCCCCCGTCGCCGGAATAGTCGCGTTGGGAGTCGAGAAAGTCAGCGTGCAGAGCGGATTCTGCGTGATACTGAAGCTCTGCCCGCCCAGCGTGATCGTGCCTGTTCGTGAGGTGCCGCCCGTGTTTGCCGCGACCGTGTAGCTGATCACCGAATCGCCCGTCCCGCTCGTCGCCGAGGTGATCGTGATCCAATTGGCTTGTGTAGCGGCCGTCCAATTGCAGCCCGTGCTCAATGAGAAGGATCCATTCCCTCCAGTATTCGGAAAGGCCGCGCTGCCCGGGTTGATCGTGTACGTGCAGTTTCCTGGTCCTTGGCTGATAGCGAACGTGGCATTCCCGATCGTGATGGATCCGGTTCGCGTACTCGTAGTAGGATTGGCGGCGGCGGACCAGGAGATCGACCCGTCCCCCATCCCGGATGTTGCCGAAGTTATGCTGATCCACGTCGTTGCCGTAGAAGCCGTCCATGAGCAGTTCGTACCGAAATTGACGGTTCCAGTGTCTCCCGATCCACTCGCGATGACGCTGGCCGGATTCAGATTGAAGGTACAGGTCGCCGCCGATTGGCTGACCGTAAAGGTCTGCCCGGCTACTGTCAAAGTGCCGGTCCGCGAAGCCGGCGACGTGTTCACACTCACCGTGTAGCCGACTGTGCCATTCCCCGTACCCGGCGTTCCGAACGAGATTGTGATCCATGGGACGCTGCTGCTTGCCGTACGCGAACAAGCCGCCGAGCTCGCCGTCACTGTAATCAGCCCGTTTCCTCCAGAAGAGTTGAACGAGGCACTGTTCGGTACCAGCGAGAATGAGCACTGCGCGTGAAGGTGGCTTGCGCCCAGCAGGCACACCAGTACCAGCAGGAATTTTGGCATGGACTTAGATTATCAATGAACCCGGTTATACGAACTTAGTTGCGAACTTGTCATAGGATACATGCATGCAACGCCGGGCTTTCCTGCTCACTTCCGCCGTTCCCTTTCTACAAGACGACGCCCAGTTTCGCGGGGGCATCATCGGCGCCGGAGGCCGTGGCCGCTATCTCACAGCCAACTTCAAGGAGTTGGGCGCGGCGATGGCGGCGGTGTGTGACGTCTATGAGCCGAACCTCCAGGCTGGACTCAAAGCGGCATCTACGGGAGCAAAACCGTACGACAACTACCGCCGGCTTCTGGAAGACAAGTCACTCGGCTTCGTCGTGATCGCTACACCCGACCACTGGCATGCCCAAATGGTCATCGATGCCGTGCAAGCCGGGAAAGATGTTTACGTAGAGAAACCGCTCGCCCACACCATCGAAGACGGCGAGCGAATCATCAAAGCTGTCCGGGCAACCGGTCGCGTGGTGCAGGTCGGCATGCAGCGCCGGAGTTTCCCGCTCTTCCAGGAGGCCAAACAGATCATGGACTCCGCCGCGCTCGGAGACATTCGACTGGTCAACGCTTGGTGGTTGAACAATCAGGCCGGGCTCTCCAATCGCAAATTCGAAGGCAAACTCGATTGGCAGCAGTGGCTCGGCAATGCGCCCAAGCGAAATGCCGACCCCACACGCTTCTTCAACTGGTATTACTTCTGGGACTATTCAGGCGGCCTCATGATCGGCCAGGCCGCGCACGTCGTTGATGCCATTCATTGGTTCATGAACTCGTCCAAACCGTTGGCGGTTACCTGTTCGGGCGGCCGGGTCAACTTGCAGGGAGCGGAGGTTCCCGAGACCACTTGCATGACGATCGAATACCCCGAGAACTACCTCGCCGTATTCACCGTAGGCTACAAAGCCATGCACTACAATCCCGCGAACGACCAGATGAAACAATTTCACGGATCCAAAGCACGGTTTGACGTCAGCCGTGAGGGCTATGCGCTGTACCCTCAATCGAACGCCGTCGAAATGAAACCCTCCACTTCGAAAAGTGAACCCGGAACGTTTGAATCCGCCGCGCGCGCTCACATCCGCAACTTCCTGGAATGCATCCGAACCCGCAAGGAACCGAATGCCACCGTGGAAATGGGGCAAGCCACGAATATCGTGCTCTGCAAAGCGATGCAGTCCCTGCGCGAGGGCCGGCGCATTACGGCTTAATCTACACCCGTCCGATGTGCAGCGCTACGATCCCGAACGTCATACGCTCGAACGTCACTTCGCGGTAGCCCGCAGAGCACATCTGCACCGCGAGTTCCTCCGCGCCTGGAAATTTCTTCACCGATTCCGGCAGGTAGTTGTACGCGCCCTTCGACCCGGAGATCGCATTCCCGAGTTTCGGCAGTACATGCAGCGAATAGAAGTTATATAGCTTCGCGAACAGGGCGTTCGGCGGCTGCGAAAATTCCAGAATCGCTACCGCGCCGCCCGGCCGCAGCACTCGCTTCAACTCCACTAGTCCGCGCTCATAGTTCACGAAATTCCGAAAACCGAAGGCAACCGTGATCAGATCCGCCGACGCGTTCGCCATCGGTAGACTCAGTGCATCCGCTTCAAACAACCGTGGCGGCAGTGTCCGGCGCGCGGCCTTCTCCTTCGCGGAAATCAGCATGGGCCGGCAGAAATCGCTTCCCAGCACAGGATTCACCGACCGCTGCTGCAGTGCCAGCATCAGATCGCCCGTCCCGCAACAGAGATCGACAATCCGGGCGCCCGGCCGGATCAACCACTCGCGTACCGCCCGCACCGTGCGAGTCCGCCAGTACCGGTCCACATTGAACGAAAGCAGGTGATTCAGCAGGTCATAACGGGGCGCGGCCGCCGCAAACATATCGCGTACCCACGCCGAGATTTCCTGCTCGCCTTCTACGCCGCGGGGCGTTGTACCGCTCATGCCAATGCTGCCTGTATCGATTCCAGCACGATCGGCTCGGCGATGTCCGACCGGATCACCACGTGCCCAATCCGGTCCGGCAAAACGAAGTGCACCTTGCCCTGAATGCTCTTCTTATCGCTGACAAGCCGCGATGCCAGCGCTTCCGCCGTGATGCCTTTCAGCGCCGGAATGGGACCGTACCGTTCTACGGATTCCAGAATCCGCTTCTGATCCGCGGACCCCAGCACCCCCGCGTTCGCCGCAAGATAAGTCGCCGCGCGCATCCCGAACGCCACCGCCTCCCCGTGCAGGAAGCGCGAATACTTCGTTTCCGCCTCCAGCGCATGCCCCACCGTGTGGCCAAAGTTCAGAATCCTGCGCAGGTCGCTCTCTTTCTCGTCCTCAGACACGACCTGGGCCTTGATTCGCACCGACTCGGCGATCATATAATCCACCACGTCCGGTTTCTGTGCCAGCACATCACTCACGCGCCCGTCCATCACCTCGAACAATTCCGGACTCGCGATGATCCCGTGCTTCACGACTTCATAAAGACCCGCGCGATACTCGCGTTCCGGCAAAGTGCTTAATACTTTCGGATCGATCAGCACGGCCAGCGGTTGATGAAACGAACCGATTAGATTCTTCCCGCTGGCCAGGTTCACTCCCGTCTTACCGCCGACCGCGGCGTCTACTTGGGCTAGTAGCGTCGTCGGGATCTGAATCACGGGAATGCCGCGCATAAAGATTGCAGCCAGGAACCCGCCCATGTCATTCGCGATGCCGCCGCCGAACGCAACGACGAGGCTGGACCGATCGGCGCCCAATTGCACCATCTGCTCGGCCATCGCCTCGACGGACTCAAATCGCTTGCGATCCTCCCCGCCGGGGAAGAAAAGGGCATGGATCTCGCGCCCGTTTAGCCCTTGTTCTACGGCGCTTCCATGCAGCCCCCACACGTCACGAGTAGTGGCCACAAACACCTTGCCCGCCTTCTTCGGAATGAACCCGGAAATCTTGGACAAGATGCCGCGCTCGACCACCACGGGATAGGTCGTGTGGCCTGTATTCACTTCAAATCTCGGCACATCCTCGTTGTACCATGGGGTTATTACGCCGCCCGCAAATCCTACATCCCAAAGCAGTATTGAGTGCGATTACCTCGTAGTAGGCGCCGGAGTAGCGGGGCTTCGCGCCGCCATCGAATTGTCTCGCGCCGGACGTGTCATCGTCGTGGCCAAGGACAGCCTCCGCGAATCATCCTCCGAATACGCGCAGGGCGGAATCGCCGCCGCGCTCAGTGATGATGACGATATCGAGTTGCATGAGCAGGACACGCTCAAGGCCGGAGCGGGACTGTGTGATCGCGAAGCAGTGCACACTCTGGTCGAGGAAGGGCCGCACGCGATCCAGGAATTGATTGACTGGGGCGCTGAATTCGACCGCGAGGGTGCGAAACTCCTCTTCGCCCGCGAAGGCGCACACAGCCGTAGCCGTGTCCTTCACGCCCACGGAGATTCCACGGGCAGCGAGATCGCCCGCACCCTCTACCGCAAGGCTTCCTCCCTGTCGAACATCGAGTTTCATAGCTACTCCGCTATTACCGACCTGCTGGTCGCCGACGGCGTCGTCACGGGTGCAATCGCGTGCGATAAACAGGCCCACTGCCACATCGGCATCTACGCGAAGTCGGTTCTACTCGCCACGGGCGGCCTCGGGCGCGTCTTTCAGGACACCACGAATCCCGATGTAGCCACCGGAGACGGTGTCGCGGTCGCCTACCGAGCCGGAGCAGTCATTTCCGACATCGAGTTCGTTCAGTTCCACCCGACTGCTCTCTTCGTCCCCGGCGCGCCGCGCTTTCTGTTGTCCGAAGCGCTCCGCGGCGAGGGCGCCTACCTGCGCAATAAGGATGGTGAGCGCTTCATGACGCGTTACTCCGAACTGGGCGAATTGGCTCCGCGCGATGTAGTCTCCCGCTCGATCATCAGCGAAATGCGCCGCACCGGCGCCCCAAATGTCTATCTCGACCTGACCCACCTGGACTCTGAGTGGATCCCGAAGCGCTTCCCTCGCATTTTCGAAACGGTGCTGCGCCTCGGCGTCGATCTCCGCACCACGCCGGCTCCCATCCACCCTGCGGCGCACTACGCCATGGGCGGCGTAAAAACAGATCTCAACGGGCGGTCGTCCGTGCCCGGCCTCTACGCCGCGGGCGAAGTCGCCTGTACAGGGGTCCACGGAGCGAACCGCCTCGCCAGCAATTCTCTCCTCGAAGGTGTTGTCTACGGCAAGCGCGCCGGAGCAGCCATGCTGGATACGGGCGCCCTGGTGAAATGCGCTCCGCGGCCGTCACAGCAATTCCCGAACGCCACCGAGCAGGATGTCCGCTTCCTTGCAAGCCAATACTGCGGGATTCTTCGCGACCGCGCAGGCTTGAAAACTGCCATCGATCAACTGCAGTCATTCATCCAAATTCGGAAGCTAATCCCGCAGCGCCCGGATTTCGAACTCCGCAGCTTGCACACGGTCGCTCTCCTCATCGCAGAGTCCGCCCTCGCGAGGGAGGAAAGCCGTGGCGGCCATCACCGCACGGACTTCCCCGATCCTCGCCCGGAGTTCCAGAAGCATTCGCTCGTCCGTATCGGTGAGGCCGTCCGATTCGCCTGACCAGACACCGCCTGCCTTACCGCCAGCCCTCGTTGTCTTCGTGCCAGTCACGGCGGATGTCACGCCGGTCGTGCCTTATATCCCGCATCAACGCACCCAACGCACGCTGATCGCGAGCCAGGTCGGCCGCATCGTCCGCGGCCCGATACTGCCGCCCGCAGCGGATGTCCTCGTTCAAGCGCCAGCGATCGCGCGCCACGTCGGCCCTGAGGCGATCCACGGCCGCGTAGTCGTAATGGAGGTCACGATAATCGTGGCGCAAGTCGCGGCCTTCGTAATACCGGTCCTCATATCGATCCTCTGCCGGGGCCGCGGCCGCCAGGCTGAGGCCCAGAGCAAAACAAGCAATCCAGTTGGAGTAACGCATGGTCATTCTCCTCTTCCGGAAGGTCCTTTTGTCACCTTCCTTCACCGGAAAAAACGTGTTTTTTCTTTTGCAGGTTATCGATGTTGTACAAAGCTTAACGTGAATGTGCGTTCACCTGCGTTCTGCCTTCGCACCATCGCAGCATCCGAACCCCTGCGAAATAACCGGCACTCCTGATTTGCGCTTCCTCGCGCTACACTAGTCCTAGCGCCCACATGAAAGAACGGATTCGTTCCACTACGATTCTGTGCGTGCGCCGCAACGGGAAGGTGGTTATGGCCGGAGACGGTCAGGTCACCCTCGGTCAAGAGGTTCTGAAAGCGACTGCCCGAAAGCTCCGTCGCCTTTATAAGGACAAAATACTAGCCGGCTTTGCCGGTTCCACCGCGGACGCTTTCGCACTTTTCTCCCGCTTCGAAGCCAAGCTCGAACAGCACAGCGGTATTCTCCCTCGCAGTGTCGTCGAACTTGCAAAGGAATGGCGTACGGACCGCGTACTCCGTCACCTCGAAGCGCTCCTTCTGGTCGCCGACACGACAAACATCTTCATCATTAGCGGAAACGGAGACGTCATCGAACCGGATGAAGACCTCGCTGCCATCGGTTCCGGCGGCCCCTTCGCCAAGGCTGCCGCTACGGCACTCATGCAGAATACAAAACTGGGCGCGCGGGAAATCGTCGAAAAATCGATGAAGATCGCAGGTCAGATCTGCATCTACACGAACGAGAATTTTGTCGTGGAAGAACTGGGCTAAGATGGTCATCTACTTGCCCAGTCAATCGCTCGAAGAACGGCCCATCCTGGACGAACTTACCCCCAGTGAGATCGTCCGCGAACTAGACAAGTACGTCATCGGTCAGGCCGACGCGAAACGCGCTGTCGCTATTGCCCTCCGCAACCGCATCCGCCGCCAGAAGCTCGACCCTGAGATGGCCGACGATGTAATGCCGAAGAACATCCTCATGATCGGTCCTACCGGCGTTGGCAAAACGGAACTCGCCCGCCGCTTAGCCAAGCTCGCCAATTCCCCTTTCCTGAAAGTCGAAGCGAGTAAGTTCACCGAAGTGGGGTATGTCGGTCGTGACGTTGAATCCATGGTCCGCGATCTCGTGGACATCGCCATTGACCAGGTTCGCGAGGAGCGTCTCGAGGAGATCGCCGAACGCGCCGAGCGGAATGCGGAGGAGCGGCTGCTCGACCTGCTGATGCCGCCCGTTGCAGAGCCAACCGAATCGTCTGACCGTTCCCGGGAAAAGCTCCGGGAGAAACTGCGCGCCGGCAAACTCGACGATAAGCTCGTCGAGCTCGACGTCAAAGAACGTGGGCCCACGGTTGAATTTGCCACTGCCACTGGCTTGGACGAAATGGATGTCAACCTCAAAGACATCCTCCCTGGCTTATTCGGCAACCGCACCCGCCGCCGCAAAATGCGCGTGAGTGAGGCCATCGAGTACCTGGTTCAGGAAGAGGAGCAGAAGCTCATCGACATGGATCAGGTCACGCGTGTCGCACTGGAACGCGTTGAGAAGAACGGCATCATATTTTTGGACGAAATCGACAAGATCGCCGGACGGGAAGGCGGTCACGGCCCCGATGTCAGCCGCGAAGGCGTGCAGCGGGATATTCTGCCCATCGTGGAAGGCACCACTGTCAACACTCGTCACGGATTCGTTCGCACCGATCACATCCTCTTCATCGCCGCGGGTGCGTTCCACGTCTCTAAGCCGAGCGATCTCATCCCGGAACTGCAAGGCCGCTTCCCCATCCGGGTCGAATTGAAGAGTCTCACCACGGAAGATTTCCTGCGCATCCTCAAGGAACCGAAAAATGCGCTCGTAAAGCAGTATGTCGCGCTGCTGGAAACCGAAGGCATCAAACTCAATTTCACGGACGATTCCCTGCAACAGGTTGCCCGGACTGCTGCCCAGGTGAATGAAACCACGGAAAACATTGGCGCGCGCCGTCTCCACACCATCATGGAAAAGGTGATCGAAGAGATCTCTTTCAACGCCCCGGACATCAAGAAGAAAACCATCCGAATCGACGGCGCTTATGTGCGCCAGCGGCTCGCCGACGTAGTTAAGGATCAGGACCTCACCCGGTACATACTCTAGATGCCCAGCCATCGTTGCACCCTCCTGGTCTGCGTCGCTGCCGCTGTGTTCTCCGGCTGTGGGTACGTAGGCGAAATCCAGCCTCCGGCCTTGAACATCCCGGTTCGCGTCACCGACTTGACCGCTGTGCAGCGCGGTTCGTCGCTCGTGCTTACGTTTACGGTTCCGTCCACCACCACCGAGGGCATCGCTCTCAAGAACCTCGGCGCGGCGGAAGCGCAAATCGGCGACAAAACCCTGCCGGTGAAATTGGAGAAGTCTGGACCCTTCACGGCCGAATTTCCATCTGCGGATTGGGTCGGGCAAAATCCTTCCATCAAGGTTCGGATCTCGAATGCGAAGGGCCGTTTCTCGCAGTGGTCCAATGAGGTCGCGGTAAATGTAATCCGTCCTCTTGCCGTTCCAGCCTCATTCCAGGTTCAGCCCGCTCCCAAAGGAGTGCGCGTCTCCTGGAGCGAGCCGGACCCGCGGCCGAACGAACAGTTCCGCATCCAACGCAAGGACAGCAAGCAGATCGCTGTTGCCAGTGGTTCCGAATACACCGACACGGACGCGAAATTCGGCCAGGAGTACGAGTACCGTCTGCAGGCCTTTGTTGGAAATGCCGAAAGCGAATGGTCGCCGTATGTGAAAATCACGCCGCGTGATGTATTCCCACCCGAAGTGCCCGCGGGCGTCACGGCTCTGGCCGGCATCAATACCGTGGAACTCAGTTGGGATCCCAGCACGGCAGAGGATCTGAAGGCCTACCGCGTTTACCGGTCCGAAGACAACGGCGTATTCACGCCCGTCGCGGATGTGGACACTCCCGCCTACAGCGACAAACAAGTGCAGGCCGGCAAAATTTATCGCTATGCTGTCTCATCCCTGGATCAGACCGGGAACGAGAGCGCGAAATCCGCTCCCGCTGAAGCTCGCGTGCAGTAATTCAGCTCGTTAAAACAGGCGGCGCAGCTTTCTGAATCTCACGCCGCCTGTCCGGGAGTCAGTCTACTCCGAAAGATTCAATGACCATATTCCGCGGCCGTGTGTCGCGACATAAAGAATCCGGCTTGGCGAATCGATCGTCAATCCGTACGCCGCGGCGGGTGGCAGGCTGCCGGCCGCGACACTCCAGGTCTTGCTGCCACTTGTCAGTGTCAGCACGCCGAAATCGGTTCCTGCAAAGAGGTCTCCAGTTAACGAATCCAGAACGACCGAGGAAATCGGTATATCGCCTAAATTGTGGCTGATGTCGTTCCATGTCGCGGTTGAGCCGTTGTACGTGACTTCAAAGACGTGACCGGGTGTCGTCGGTGTCGAGCTGTTGTATCCGGAGAACGAGACAAATGCGTGGTTTGGATTCGCCGAATCCACAGCAATGCCGCTGATGAACCTGCCCGGTGAGTTTGCCGTATCCAGCCGCGTAAAAGTAACAGCGGAGTTGTTCGGCAGATCGGCGTTTTTCGAGATGAATAATCGCCCGGTCCTAGTCGCTGCCCACAAAGTACCGTTGTCGCCTGCGGAACGCTGAACAGCGGCAACGGTACCACCAGCCCTTGTAGAACCGTACGCCGTACTAGTAAGCCTTGATACCCCCAGTGGCTTCCAGTCGCCACAGGCACCGGTGAAGAACAGATCTCCCGTGAACTCGTTGCAATGCTGTTCCAGGAAACTCTGGTTGCCGCCGTTATCCTGTGTCCTCCAGACCCGCCCCATCCCGATGAACCAGCTTCCGCTCACTTTGGGGTCGGCGATCATGGGCGTATAGAACGCCGCTGGCTCACCGCTGAACACCAGCGGGTCTGCCCACCAGTTCCAACCAAGTGGATCGTTGCCACGAAAATTCACGTCTCCAGACGGGCCTGTATAAGTGTGAGCCCGAATGTTTGGCGCTCCTGCATCGATGCCGGATTGTCCGCCATCGCCGCCCACCGATTCGAACCAGGAACCGGCGCCCTGCCCGTTGTAGGCCCACGTTCCGTTGTCCTGTGTGCCGCCGATCACATCGTTCAACGGGTCAAAGGGATTCACCGACACGCTCTGGAACTGCAATGTCGCCAGATTGCGATTCAAGCTATCGATCCTGGAAGGAATGGCGCTCAACCACATCGTGCAGTCGACCAGGTTGGCGCCGGTCAGGCCGCGCCCCGCGCAGTCCGCCGATGCATTCACGAACGACCCGCTAGTCCTCACAACTCCACCGTCGGAACCGGTGAAAGCGACATCCGGATTGAACGGCGCGAACACAATCGAGTGCTGATCCGGATGCATTCCGAGCGGTGGCGATTGTGAATCGTTGGTCATATCGGTGAAACTGACACCGGCATTGATCGACCTCTGTACGGCCCGCCCGTTTGAAGGCGGATTGCCCGTAAATATCTCGCCGTATTGCATCTGGCCGCCCAGCCATACGGTATCTGGCTGACCGGGCGGAGATGCCACGGCAATGTCGTACCAGCACTGGCCGCCGCAGAAGTGGTAAGAAGCAAAGCCTGGGGTTCCCTTGGTGGCATTCGAGAGAGTAATCCAGCTTGCGAGCACGGTCGCTGCCGGTTGATCTGCGTTATCGACACGCTTAAACGTCCCTTGCGACGCCGCACTCCCGCCGCCGTATCCCGCATAGATTCGGGTCTTCCCGTTTTTCAAAGTCACGGAAATATCCGTTCGGTCGAACATTCCCACCGTAAGTACCTGGTGGAACGCACTATCGCCATCCAAAACTTTCGACCTCCGGAATACACCGCCAGGGCCGGTCCCAAACCCCGAACCCATCGCAACGTAAACGGTGTCCGGGTTCTTTGGGTCGAGTTGGATCTTTGCGATCTCGCTGGTGAACACCCGCGTCCACGTCTGCCCGCCGTCTAAGGTTTCATACAGCCCGGGAGTTGGTCCAGGCGGTAGAACGGCACCGCCGGTTACGGAAGAGCCCCCGCGAATCGCATACGTAGTGCCCATGTAGATGTGATTGGCGTTCGTAGGATCGATCGCAACCGAGGAGATCGCGCGCGCAGCGGACATGTTGAAGCTGGTTCCCACTAATGACCAGGAACGCCCGAAATCCGTGGATTTGAAAAGACCAACGCCCGCTTCCGAATCCACTGACCCGTTCGGCTCGCCCGTTCCGGCGTAGAGGGTCCGGCCGTTTGCATCAGTCGGATCAAAAACAATCGTGCCAATTGCATTCGACGGAATGCCGTTGCCCGACGGAGCCCAGTTCAGTTGCGGAGCAAGGG
Organism: uncultured Solibacteraceae bacterium; assembly: GCA_964464925.1. Taxonomy (GTDB): domain Bacteria; phylum Acidobacteriota; class Terriglobia; order Bryobacterales; family Bryobacteraceae; genus CAYXLI01. The sequence goes on from CAYXLI010000008.1 coordinate 165,501, forward strand.
CGTTGTCCGCTTCCCACACTCCGCCACCCGCCGCGCCGACAAATATCTTGCAGTCCGCTGCGGAGCAGAGCGGCGACAGCGCCAAAGCGGTCACGCGGCCGGAGTTGACAGTTGCGCGCCCCGTGTACGTCACAACGCCGGGCACGTTTCCAATCCGAGGACCCGTCAGTTGCCAGTTCGTCTTTTTACCGCCTGGAAGTTTGGACAAAGCCTGGAAAGCGGCGGCCGCGGCCTGCTGCTGCTCGATAGTCACGTCAGCATTCGGATAAGCACGATCATCGTACTTCTCCTGCGCGGCGGCTGCCTTATCGCCCTCTCCTGCGCTCTTGTCCTGTTGAATGAACTTTGTTTGACCTGCAGCGCTTACTGCGGTCGCAACGATAGTAAGGACCACAAACGCCATTTTGTGGCGCATACATATCCTCCAATGTGGGCAATGCGGAACCGATTATGGGTCAGCGTCTAGTCACGGTCAAGAGCCGAATGGACGGTGTAACCGTGCCGGATTCAGGAGATTCAACCGCTTCTCAGGAGAACATCGCGGTAATGTCTCGATAGCTCACAGCCTCATCGGCGAACTCAAACGTGCCGCGCTCGCGCATTTCCCGCGCCGCACGCAGAAACGCCCCTAGTGCCGCACGGGCAAGCGCGCTGCCGACGCTAATCCGCTTCACGCCAATCTCCGACAACGCCGCTACTGACCACGCCGCGCCCTGCAGACCCATAACCACGTTCACCGGCCGATCGACCGAGCGCACCAAGGAAGCTATGTCATCTTTCGAAGTCAATCCCGGCGCGTACAGCACATCGGCACCAGCATCCTGATACGCCTGCAGCCGCGCAATCGTATCCGCAAGGTCCGGTCTCCCCACAAGGTAGTTCTCAGCACGCGCGGTAAGTGTGAACCGAAATGGCAGCCCGCGCGCCACCTCCGCCGCCGCGCGGATCCGGTCGGCGGCATGCTCAATGTCATACACGCTGCGGCCGACCATATCTTCGATGGATCCTCCGGCCAGCCCTGCCTCCGCTCCAAGCCGGATTGTCTCCGCGACGCTCTCGGGCGAGTCACCAAAGCCATTCTCGAGGTCGGCGCTCACGGGCAGGTCTGTCGCCGAGACGATGTTGGCCACGTGCGCCATCGTTTCGTCACGGCCAACCTTGTTATCCCGCTGGCCCACTGAAAAGGCATACCCGGCGCTGGTCGTGGCCAAAGCCTCGAAGCCGAGCTTTGCCAGTAGGCGGGCTGTGCCGGCGTCCCACGGATTCGGAATAATGAAGGCACCTGCGCGCGCATGGAGCGCAGCAAACGCCGCGCCCTTCCCGGCGTGGTTCAACTTCTTGGGTTCCATGTACGGAAGTATCCCACCTGGCCGGCCCTGTACATGAGGTCAATTCCCTGGATCGGCTTGCCAGCCGACCTAGGACCGTGTGGGCGGTGCCGCACGTGTGAACTTCACTTTGGTGGTGAAGTGGGAAAACACTGCCACACGCTCCAGCACAACAGGACGGTGGCGCCTACTGCTATTAGCTGCATCAACTCACGCATACTCCAAGCCTCTACTCTGAAAAGCGTATTTTGAAGGCACTTTCCGTCAGGAATCTCATCCGGATTGCTATTCTAACCGTGAGTGGCTTACAGGATCCTCGTTTCGGCTGGAGAAGCATCTGGTGACTTGTATGCTGCCGAACTGGTAATGGCGCTACGGCAGCATCTTCCGGATGCAGACTTCTTCGGCTGTACCGGTCCCAGGATGCAGGCTGCCGGCGTGCGGACGATTGTCGACGCTTCCACTCTGGGCGTGGTCGGCCTGGTCGAGGTGATCGCTCATATCCCTCGTATTTATCGTGAGTTCCGGAAACTTATTACCGCCGCCCGCCAGGAAAAGCCGCATTTGGCCATCCTGACCGATAGCCCCGATTTTCATCTCAGGCTAGCTACGAAGTTGCATAACCAGGGGATTCCAGTCATATATCTCATTGCACCCCAGGTTTGGGCCTGGCGGCAAGGCAGGGTGAAGCGGATGCGCCGGGATCTGGCCCGATTGTTGGTCATCTTTCCTTTTGAGTCAGGCTGGTTCCGGGAAAAAGGCTTGGCTGCGGACTATATTGGACACCCTCTACCTCGAATTGTTCGCCCAACACTCTCAAAAGAAGCGTTTTTTCGGAAACATGGAATCGATGACAGCCGTCCTGTAATTGCGATCCTGCCGGGTAGCCGCAGGGGAGAAGTATCTCGACACCTTCCTGCCCTCGACGAGGCGGCGTTACAGTTGCATCGCGAGATAGGGGCTCAATTGCTCTTGGCCACGCCGCCAGGTTTCCAAAATAAAGCTGGATTGCAATTTTTTAAGGAACGCATTGGCCGGGCGCCCATCCAAATAATCGAAGGTGAGACTTGGGATGTAATCGCCCATGCAGACCTGGCCTTGGCGGCTAGCGGCACGGTGACTATAGAAGCCGCTTTGCTGGGCACTCCGATGGTGACGTTTTATCGGGTCACGAGGCTAAGTTGGTGGATGGGACGTTTTCTGGTTAACGTACCTTTCTACTCGATGGTAAACCTGGTCGCAGGCCGGAAAATCGTGCCGGAACTCATGCAAGACGAGATGACAGGGAAGCATCTTGCGACCGAAATCATGAAGTTGTACCGCAACTCCGCCGTTCGCGAAAAGACGCGCGATGACCTGGCCGAAGTTCGGCAAAAGCTGGATACCGGGCGTAACCCCATGGAATACGCAGCAGAGATCGTGTTGGAGCAGTTAAGGAAGATTCGGGCATGATTCGACAGTTTGGGACGTTAGTGGCAGTTGCCGCTGTACTTTCAGGGACAGCCTTCGCGCAGGAAACCAGGCGCTCCCGTATCGACGTGGAGCATTATTCGATCGATGCCGAGGTGAATCCGCGTACGCAGACGCTGACCGCCAATGTAGGCGTTCGGTTTGCGGCACTAGATGACAATGTATCGTCGGCATCATTCGAACTAAACAACGCGCTAAGCGTCTCCCGGATTGTGGACGCGGCGGGACGTCAGATTCCCGCCTCGCGTTCCCAGCAGGACTTCAGCGTCAAGCTCAGCTTCCCCGAGCAGATCAAGAAGGGTCAGACCGGGACCCTGACCTTCACCTACGACGGCCGCCTGACTGGCAATGAGGAATCTCCCGTCTACGGCATCAAGTTCGCCGCCATAAAGAATGACTCCGCCTATCTGCTGTACCCCGCCCGCTGGTTCCCGATCAACGACTATACGTCGGACCGCTACACCGCGGATCTGAAGATCACGGTACCCGCCGGCTTCAAAGTGATTGCGAGCGGCCTCGAGGAATCGCCTGAGCGATTGGCGGGCGACAAGGTCGCCTACAAGTTCAAAATCACCAGCCCTTCGTTCCCGGGAAGCATCGCCGTTCTCCAAGGCAATCCGCAGCGTGTTACATCGGAGGGAGTCAGCACAGACTTCTACTTCAACAAGCAGAAGAACATGGTCCAGGCTTATGGCGAGGAAATCGCCAAAGTCATGACGTACCTCACCAGCGTCTACGGCATGCCTCCGAACCGGTCGCTCACCGTGGTCGAAACCGAAGACGGCACGCCGAACGGCTATTCCGCGCCGGGCATCCTGTTCCTCTCTCCCAAGGCCATCGGCAGTACGGTCAATCCCCGCCTGCTGGTAAATCAGATCGCGAGGCAATGGTGGGGCGTGCTCGTATCGCCCGCAACTCGAAATCACCTTTGGATTCAGAACGGCAATGCGCGCTATGCGGAGTTTCTCTATTTCGAACACCTGAACGGCCCCTCGGCGCTGGAAGCCGAAGTACGTGACAGCTACATCGAAGCACTCACTGTCGATTCGGTACCGTTGATTCAGTCAGCACGGCTGGAAGACTATTCGCCCGAATACTGGGCCGCGACGGCGGGCAAAGGTGCGGCGGTCCTCCATATGCTGCGCAGCATCATGGGCGATGACAAGTTTGGCGTTCTGATGAAAACCGTGCCGGAGCGTTATAGCTGGAAAAGCATCAGCACGGACCAGTTCCGCAAGCTTGCGGAAGAGATCTCCGGACAGAACCTGCAGTACTTCTTCCTGCAATGGATCGAGTCGAACGGGGCGCCCGAGTTCAAGATGGATTACACCGTGTTCCGGACCACCAAGGGCTTCCGTGTCATGGGCAAGATTTCGCAGGACCTTGATACCTTCCGGATGCCGGTGCACCTGCGCATCGAGACCGAAGGGAACCCGGAAGAAAAGACGGTCGAAGTTTCAGGCACCTCCTCTGAATTCCTGGTCGATACCTTCGGTAAACCAAAGAAAGTAATTCTCGACCCGAACAATCAGGTATTGCGCTTCAGCAACCCGATCCGCGTCGCCGTCGCGGTCAAAAAGGGCGAGCAGTTCGCTGAGATCGGCGAGTTCACCGAAGCCCTAAAGGAGTACCAGAAGGCGCTCGACGTAAACCGCAACGGGTCACTGGCTCACTATCGCGTCGCGGAAGTCTTCATGCTGCAGAACAACTATCAATCTGCGGCCAATGAATTTCGCGAAGCGCTGAATGGCGATCTGGATCCGAAGTGGACCGAAGTGTGGTCGCACATCAACCTTGGAAAGATCTTCGATATCACAGGCCAGCGCGACCGCGCCGTCAACGAATATCAGCTTGCGGCTCGTACCAAGGACAATGCGCAGGGGGCGCAAGAGGAAGCGGCCCGCTATCTCAAGCAGCCGTATGAGCGCGCGAAGTTGAACAATTAGCCTTGACAGGTGTCGCAAACCGCTCACGGCACGAACTTGTGATGCTCGCCAATTCGCTCCTGGACCACCCGCCGGATCAGTTCCAGCGCCTTCTGGAGTTCATCCAGCATCGCTTCGGTGAACGCGGTACGCTTGCTCTCAAGCTGGGGGTGGGCGGGGCCTCCATGCATCGCACTCTCGTCCACATTGAGATGAACCATAACATCGGAAATATCCGTAGAGGCATCTCCCCCCTTTATCTCGAGCAGACCTGAGTATCTGTGCCGGTCATCGGCGTGCCATTCGATGCGCATCGTCTTCTCGTCGGCCCGGAAGACTCCTTGCGAGTCAATCGACCGTCCGGCAATCTCGAATCGAACTTTCACGCGGTCCCCCTCGAGCCGGTTGACCTTCCGGATCTGCGGCACGTAGCTGGGGAGATTTTCTACGTAGCGTAGAAATTCGAACGTCTGCTTGGGCGGAGCCTGCACCGTGATCATGCGCTCGATGTATGTCAATTCAGTTCCCTCGATTCGTAGACTAGTAAAGCTGGAACTGGTTTCGATCGGGCCGCCGGCAAGGGTGTTTGCTCAAGGAAGCGGTCGGCGGGGTTTAAGAGGTTATTAGCAGATTTGAATTGGTAGGGCGACAGCAGAGGCTTTACTTGGGGATAACCGTCATTCCTTGAGCTTTCACCAAAATCATTCCGTATTCCCTTACAGCACGACTGGTGCCAAAGCGCTACGCTCGCACAATCAGCAACTTACAATGTAGCGCCGGAATGGGGAAGGAAGAACTTACCTACGGTGTGCCTATCGATGGTAATTCTGTCCAGATGTTGGAAACTTGATATGCTGTGTGTCGTCGAAAGGAGCGCACCGCATGTCTCACTTCTCGCGCCGCGATTTTCTGAAGGGCGCTGTTGCTGCAACCGCACTCGCAGGTACAGGCTCGCTGGCCTTTGGAGCGAAACGATCTGCCACCGATTGGGTGACGCTGGGCAACTCGGGAGTCAAGGTCACCCGCCTCGCGTTTGGGACCGGCACATACGGCGGCCGCATACAGCGCGAACTGGGGCAGGAGGATTTCACGAAACTCGTCCGGCACGCCTACGATCGCGGAATCCGCTTCTTTGAGACTGCGGACGCCTACACCGGAATGCCGCAGATGCTCGCCACGGCGCTCAAGGGAATCCCGCGCGATTCCTACCGCCTGATGTCGAAGATGCGCGTGCGCGATGCGGCGAACGCGGCACCCACAATCGATCGTCTGCGCAAGGATCTCAACACCGATTACTTCGATGTGCTCCTGATCCATTGCGTGCGAATTCCGAATTGGGTGGAAGAGTACAAGCCAGCTCGCGATGTCTTCTCTGAAGCGAAGGAGAAAAAGGTCATGCTGGCCCACGGCGCTTCCTGCCACGGTTTGCTGCCGTTACGGGCTTTCCCGGAAAACAAGTGGTTAGACGTAGCATTGCTGCGATGCAACCACAACGGCACTCGCATGGATACCCTGCAGGGCGGCGATGGCGAGGAGCGCGGCGATGTCACGGAGGTGACCTCCCGAATTCAAAAAATCAGCGGCGGCGGCACGGGTGTTATCGGCATGAAGCTCGTCGGTGAGGGACGCTTCACCACGGCTGAGGATCGGGATAAAGCCTTGCTGCACGCGTTCAACGTTGCCAAGGTCGATGCGGTCACTATCGGATACAAAACAACAGCGGAGATCGACGAGGCCATTGACCGTATGGGCCGCGTGCTGAACGCCTAGCGGTTCAACCCGCGGGGGGTAGTCAGATACCCGACCACGCGGTCCGGTCTGATCTCATTGACGACGATTTCGTACAGCACGTCGGTTTCTTTTTCATAGGGGCCGACGCGCTTCCTCACGTAGAACTGGATCGGCTCGTTCAGCGTTCGATCTCTCTTTTCGATTCGCTTGTCGCTCGTCAGCAATTCGATCGTGAAGCGGCTTCGCTTGGCATCTGTCCTCTTCAGCAGCATTCCCACGTCGCTGACGCGCTTTGGCTCTCTTTCGCGCCCGAGTGCGAAATCGAAGTAGTTCCTGTCTCCTGTGGCGCGCAGGGCATCCAGTTCCTTCCGGTTGGTCGCAATCAGATTGCTTTGGACACCCAGGTCCCCCATCACGCGCTTGAGGTCCGCCATGGAGCGATCAATGCTGGCGTCCTTCGCCGCAAGATCCGACCGCACATGTCCTACTTCTGCCGACACTTGAGTGATCTTCGCCTCGGTGGAAGATGTCGCCGCCCGCAGCTTCTGAAGTTCGCGCTGGAGTTGGCGCTGGATTCGCTCTTGCTGCTTTTGCAGGTCTGCCACGTTGGCGGAAGACTGTACCTCCGGATTGGCCACCGTCGCGGGCGCTGCCGGATCTGATACGTTCCGGTTCTCCAGGTTCAACGTGCGCTGCTTCAGACTTCCCAGGTCTTGCTGGAGCGCATACACCGCAGTCTGCGCGGCGTCCAGGCGGTGGTTCACGGTCCGAAGATGCGTGTACTGGAAGATGTTTAACAGAATTAGGCCTGTGATGACTAACGTCATCCAGAAAGCTTCGCCTTGAGGTTGTCTCCACATATGGTCGGCTTAGTACCCATATCATCGGTACTAGGCCACGGCGGCTTTAGCTCTTCTTTTTACGAAGCGAACCCATTCCGAGCCCGCCAAAAACAAAACCGGAATGACTTCAAGCGGACGAACCCAGGACGGATGGTCAAAGGGACCAAGTCCTGAGTTCTGTAGAGTCGAGCCTGTCGCGTATGCAAGAATGATAGTCAGGGTTGCAGCCACGCTCCAGGCTGCAGGTTCCAGGGCGGCGAATGGTACGAAGATCAGCAGGTACCAGGGATTTACGACTGGGCTCAACAGAAAGAAAATTCCGAGCAGAACTGTAGCGTGCGATATGTCGCGCCATTTCCACAAATAAAGAATGTACGCCGCCGCAAACAGCACCCCGGATAGGAACTTCGCGGCATCCCAGCCAACCAGCCATCGAAGCAATCCGAATCCGAAGCTATTGAACTCCCAGGTTGCCGCGAACGCCTTCAACCCGCTGTATTCTGTTGCACCGTGCACCAGAAATGGTACATACAAGCAGCACAGTACTATCACGAACGCTCCGGCTTCTGCTCGCCGTTTCCATAACAGAATCGGCACGAAAAGAAGAGCCGTGATCTTCGCCGCAACGGCGCATGCCAGAAGCCCGCCGGCCGTTTTCGGCCGCCCTCGCTGGAGCGAACAAAACGAACCTAGCAAGAAGGCCGCTACAATAATGTCGGAGTGTGCGGTGAATGCGACCTCCTTTATAACCAGCGGGCTCCAGGCGTAGAGCATCCAGTTCGCTTTCGAGCCGGCCACCCGCCACAGCATCCAGAGCAGTGTGGCGTCGGCCAACAGCAACAGCAACTTCAGCGCCCACAACTCTCCGGGCGAGATCCAGTAAGCCACGAGAAACACCAACTCGCAGACGGGTCCGTAAATCGTTGCAATGTCTGGGTAATTGATTCGACCGAGGATGTCGGCAAATTTCTCCGGCAGCTCGCCGCCGAAAGACGCTGACGGGGCTTGACCATAAGGAGTGCCTTGGACCGCGAACGTTCGGCCATCCCACAAATACCGGTAAAAGTCGTCTTCATACAGCGGAGCGCCGGCGAAGCCGATGATTCGAAACAACATGGCCCAAGCCACGAGTTGCAACCGGCAGCTTCTGGGAATGGGTTCGTTTCGCAAAAAGCTGTAAACGAACAGGTAGGCAAGGGCGGCCAGCCCGATGCAACCGAAGAAGACGGGAAGGGAAGGGGATCGCAGGAGTGCGCCGTATGCCAGGGCGCTTACAGCTCCTGCAACTCCAATCAGGACAGGCTTCAGCCTGCCTTGCATCAGAACCTTACGAGTTCCACGCGACGGTTCTTGGCTTTGCCATCCGAGGTTGCGGTGTCTGCTAGAGGCTTGGAGTCGCCCATCCCCATGATGCTGACCCGGGATTTATCGATCCCATGCTCCATCAACCACATAGCGACCAAAGAGGCCCGCTTCTGAGATTGCTCGACCAGGCCACTCTTCGATCCGCCGTCGCCGGGAGCCAAGTGCGCTTCGACGCGAATGCGCCAGTCGGGTTGCCGCACCATCAAGGCCGCGATCGGAGCCAGGACCTTCTCAGCTTCGGAACTCAAGTCGTCCTTCGCCAAACTCTCGAACAGACCCTCCGTAATGATGACCCGGCCGTTCTTGTTCATCTCTTCGGCGAGGGCTTCGGCACCAGCGTTTGTGTCGGGCGTGACCTTGATGGCCGTCTGAACATAAGCCGTGTGTTCGTTGTAGTTATAGGTAGAGACTTGCACCCACTGGTTGTCCTTGAGCGCGGTGACAATCGGAAAGTCCTCGGCATCCTTGCCCTGGTGAACGATTTTGTAGCCCGCCTTGGACAGCGAGATGTCCGACAGCTTCACGACTTGGGCGACGGTGATGCGGGCCGGGCAGAGGTAATAAAGAATTTCGGCGTTACCGTCCATAGCCTCGGTCTGAACAGCGCCGTCCGAACTCACGCCGACCTGGATTTCGAGATCGGTGGCTTCGGGCTTGAGATCGCACTGAATGATGCTGCAGCCCGGGATACGAGGGAGCAGTTCGGAGTCCTTGCAGCCAGGCTCGTCTTCACCGAGCTTAATCTCCTTTTCGGACTCCTTCAGGCCGGTTTTAGGCTTGATGATCGGAACCGAATCGGTTTCCTTGGAAGGTGTGCGAGGCCGGGACGGGGTGATAACCTGACCGACCATAGAGCAAACACCGCAGAGAAATAGTACTAGACGTAATGAACGCATGCGTTATCTGGCGACTGAGAGCCGCGCAGGAGAAGCACACTTAGGGCCGCTCAGACACTACGCGACGCTTAAGTATCGACACTTGCGCGGGAGTTGTTTAGGTCTGCGGGAGAGGAATTTGAAACAAATCGAGGCGGGCAACGGACAGGCACGAGTTGTTCACCCGCTATAAATTCGTATGGACGAAATAGATCGCTGCGGTAGCATGGTATTGATGTCGTCAGCGATCCTTGAACGGCCGTCCGCAGCCGTGATGGCGAAATATGAAGCAGTCATCGGGCTAGAGGTGCACGTCCAATTAGCGACGCGCACGAAGATTTATTGCGGCTGCCCGACCAGCTTTGGCGCTCCTCCGAATACGAACGTCTGCCCGGTCTGCCTGGGATTGCCCGGGGCTTTGCCGGTTCTCAACAAGCGGGCAGTGGAGATGGCGATCAAGGGTGCGCTCGCGCTTCATTGCAAGGTCAATCCGTTCTCCAGGTTTGCCCGTAAGAACTACTTCTACCCGGACTTGCCGAAGGGCTATCAAATCTCGCAGTACGACCAGCCGCTGGCCGAGCACGGGTATATCGACATCGAAGTGGAAGGCGTTCACAAGCGCGTGGGAGTCACTCGTGTACACATGGAAGACGACGCCGGGAAGAGCATCCATGACGGATTCAAGGACTCCGACCGCTACTCGTATGTCGATCTGAACCGGTCCGGCACGCCTCTGATCGAGATTGTGAGCGAGCCCGATCTGAGGAGCGCGGACGAAGCGTACGCCTATCTGACGGAGCTGAAGCTTATGATGCAGTTCCTGGATGTGTCGAGCTGCGATATGGAGAAGGGGCATTTGCGATGCGACGCCAACGTCTCCGTGCGCCTGAAAGCGGCCGAGAAGTTCGGAACCAAGGCCGAAGTCAAGAATCTGAACTCGTTCCGGTTCGTGAAACTCGGAATCGAGCATGAGATCGAGCGGCAGATTGCGTTAATCGAAAGCGGCGGCAAAGTAGTTCAGGAAACCCGGCTTTACAATGTTGAGACCGGCGAGACGGTCAGCATGCGCAGCAAAGAGCAGGCGCATGATTACCGTTACTTTCCCGAGCCGGACCTGGTTCCGCTGCGGGTGAGCGAGGAGTGGCAGAACAGCCTCGCATCCGAGATGCAGGAACTGCCTCAGCAAAAACGCGAGCGGTTCGTCCAGAGCTACGGACTGCGTGAATATGATGCACAGGTTTTGACGCTTACACGATCGAGCAGCGAGTACTTCGAAAAAGTGGTTGCGGGAGCGGGCGACGGCCGTGCGGCAGCGAACTGGGTGATGGGAGAACTGACCGGCTTGCTGAAGACGGCAGGCAAGGATTTCAGCGATTCGCCTGTTTCTCCCGAGCGTTTAGGCGATCTGGTGGGCATGGTGGTAAAGGGAGAGATCTCGGGCAAACTAGCCAAGGAGATTTTCCCGAAGATGTTCGCCTCAGGCGATGAGGCACGCGCGATTATGGAACGCGAAGGATTGCAGCAAATTAGCGATTCCGGAGCGCTGGAAAAGATCGTGGACGAAGTACTTGCAGCGAATCCAAAGCAGGTAGAGCAGTACAAGGGCGGCAAGACCGCTGTGGTCGGTTTCCTGGTAGGACAGGTGATGAAAGCATCGCGCGGGCAGGCGAATCCTGGTCAGGTGAACGAGATTCTAAAGGCCAGGCTGCAATAGCGCAATTTATATGGAAGGTCCCAGTTGGCAGTCGAGACGGCACCCAACATCTTGTTCGGAACCGAACTTATCGGCCTCAATGTGTTCGACACAAGAGGCCGCAGGATCGGCCGTGTCAAAGACGCCGCACTTGTACCTCTGATTGACCGGAGCCGTGTAGACCGCTATCTGGTGGGAGGGGGCTGGGCATGGCTCAGCATCCGCTACGACCAGGTATATTCGATTTCGCTCGGCGGGATTTACCTCAAAGAAGAACATCTCACTCCGTATCATTCGGACGAGTACATGCTTCGGATCGCGCGGGATCTGCTGGATCAGCAGATTATCGATGCGAAGGGCCGGAAGGTGGTCCGGGTCACCGACGTGACGTTCGAAATGCATGTGGTCCCCGGCGGGACGATTCTCAAAGTGCTGGAAGTAGATATCGGTTTGCGCAGCGTATTCCGGCGCGTGATGCAGGGTGTGCTGCCGCCGCGGTTCATCCGGAAGCTGCAGGTGCCAATCCCGCCAAACTCGATCCGCTGGGAATTCTGCAATATTGTCGAACCGGATCCGCAGCGAAGGCTCAGGCTGAACATTTCGAACGACGCGCTTGAAAAGATGCACCCTGCCGATCTGGCGGACATCGTGGAAGAGCTGGGGCCGGACGATCGCGAAGCCATCATGGAGACGATCGACGCAGAGGTGGCTGCCGACGCGCTGAGCGAAATGGATCCCGATATTCAGGCCAGCATCCTGGAGTCACTGGAAACCGAGAAGGCGGCTGAGATCATCGAGGAGATGTCGCCCGACGTGGCGGCTGACGCACTTGCCGAGTTGGAAGAAGAAACCTCGGAAGAGATTCTCGAGGAGATGGACGTCGAGGCAAAGACCGAAGTTCGGGAGCTGATCGAGTACGACGAAGATACGGCCGGGTCGCTGATGAACACCGAATATGTGGCTCTGAAGGATGACGCAACCGTTGAATCCGCCATGGAAACATTGAAGACGCACGAGGAATTGCTCGAGTCTTTGAACACGCTCTTCCTGGTGGACGGCAGCGACAACCTGGTGGGCTCGGTTCCACTGGCGAAATTGTTCGTCGCTCCCGGTTCCACGCCACTGCGTATGCTGATCAGCGATCCCGTTATCAAGGTGACGACCGAAGAGAAACAGGACCGCGTAACGGAACTGTTTGACAAATATAATCTCCTCACCCTCCCTGTAGTCGAGTCCGAGGGGCGTCTGGAGGGTGTGATCACCGCCGATGACATTATTACGGTGCTCAGACAGAGATAAGCGCCCCGGATGATCAAACGGTTCCGCTACCACATTGCGGTGTTCTTCTCGGTGATTGGGCCCGGCTTTATCACGGCCGTCGTCGACAACGACGCAGGCGGCATCTTCACCTACTCACAGGCAGGCGCACGCTGGGGGTACCTGCCGCTGTGGACTCTGCTGCCAATCACGCTGCTGCTGATTGTGGCCCAGGAAATGTGCTCCCGCATGGGGGCAGTGACAGGCAAAGGGCTTTCCGATCTGATCCGGGAGGAGTACGGACTGCGCACCACATTCGTGGTGATGACGCTCCTGGTGCTGGCGAACCTGACGAACGTGATGGCGAACTTCGCGGGGATCGCGAGTTCGCTCGAGCTGTTTGGAATTTCCAGATACATCACCGTTCCAATCGCCGGGATCGCGGTATGGATGCTGATCGTAAAGTCGACGTACGAACGAATCGAAAAGGTGTTCCTGTTCGCCTGCTCGCTGTACGTTTGCTACATCATCTCGGGCATTCTGGTAAAACCCGATTGGAAAGAAGCTGCGATTTATAGTGTGAAGCCGGTGCTGATGCTGGAGCCGGACTACATCACAATGCTGATTGGGATGGTGGGCACTTCCGTCGCACCCTGGATGCAGTTCTATTTGCAGGCGGCAGTGGTGGAAAAAGGGATCACGGCGAAGGAGTACGCGGAATCGAGAATCGAAGTGATTGTCGGCTGCATTGTCATGTCGGTGATCGCGTTTTTCATTATCGTGGCTTGTGCCGGTGCCATCTGGTCAGTACGCCCGCGGGAAATCTCCGATGCACGCCAGGCGGCGCTCGCTTTGAAACCGTTCGGGAATTACGCCTACCTGCTGTTTTGCGCAGGGTTGTTCAATGCGTCCCTGTTTGCAGCCTGTATTCAGCCGCTCTCGACGGCTTACACGGTTTGTGAAGGAATGGGTTTCGAATCCGGAGTGAACCGGCGATTCAGCGAAGCGCCCATCTTTTATTGGCTTATCACCTTGCTGATTGTGCTGGGCGCGGGGGTGATCCTGCTGCCGAACTTCCCGCTGGTGCGCATGATTCTGCTGTCGCAGGTGCTCAACGGAGTCCTGCTGCCGCTGGTTTTGATTTACATGATCCTGCTGGTGAATAAACAAGGGTTGATGAAAGAGTGGGTGGCGTCGCGCGGCTACAACCTAGTCGCCTGGGTTTCGGTGGCGGTCATGATCGGCTTGACGCTGGCCCTGGTGGCATTCTCCGCCAAGGATCTTCTCAAATGAAATGGCTTGGGGCGTGCTTTGCGATCGCGGCCGCGTTTGCGGATACGACAGTCGTTTTGCGGACGAGCATGGGTGAGATTGAAATTGCAGTGGACGAAACGCACGCCCCGGCAACGGCGGCGAACTTTCTGCGCTACGTCCGCGCGGGAGCTTATGAGAACGGTCTGTTTCATCGGGCAGTGACGCTGCAAAACCAACCGCTAAACAAGGTAAAGATTCAGGTGATTCAGGCCCGCACGCGGGAAGGTGCGGCTGAGTTTGCCTCCATCAAGCTGGAGCGAACGCGCCTTACGGGGCTGAAGCATCGGGACGGTACGGTTTCAATGGCACGCGACCAGCCGGACACGGCGACGACCGACTTCTTCATCTGCATCGGAGATCAACCGGAGTTGGATTTCGGAGGCCAGCGTAACCCCGACGGCCAGGGCTTCGCTGCGTTCGGGCGAGTGACAAAAGGCATGGACGTAATCCGTGCGATTCAATCAGCGGCAGCGGACGGCCAGAAGCTGACTCCGCCCGTTCGCATTTTGAGCGCCCGCGCAGTGAAGAAGTAAGCCTACTTGACCCGGGCTTTATAGAGAAAGTCCACTCCGAAGACACCGTTCTCTTCTCGTACGGCGATGACGGACCAGTTGCGATTCAGGTTCCACTCCACGCGTACCAACTGCTGGTTAGCCTGCGTGAGATTTGTGATGTAGGTGAGAGTCACTTCTTTCGAGATTTGCTGCTCGACGGTGAGACGCGCCTGCGGGACGGCATTTACGCCGGTGAGGAGCGGGTCAATCTTCAAGCGGCTGACTCCGAAAAAGCGCTGGAGCCGACTGGAGACGGGAGCCGAGACGGCCTGGCCCAACAGGGTGTTTGTGCCCGAAGCGAGAGAGTTCTGAGACACGGTCTGGCTGGAGGCGAGCGAAGAGGTATTGCTTGGCGCGCGGCCTACGGTGAGCAGCGCAATAATCTCGCTCGACTGGAGCGGAGGGTCCGACCGGTACGACACATTCAATTTACTCAGGGGACCCTGGAAGTTGATGGTGACCACGATTCCGCGGATTGTGGTCTCGACGTCCATGTCCAGCACGGGCTCGATCTTCGCGGGGTTGTAGAAGTAGATGTCGCCGCGATTGATGGTGTACTTATTGCCGAAGAACTGGATGTCGCCCTCATTGACAGCGATGTGGCCGCCGAGCACGGGGCGCACAGCCGAGCCCCGCAGACGGAGGTCCGCCTCGGCCTGCAGGTTGTTGGTAAGGGTCGTTTGAAACTGCAGATTCGGGGCCGATTCCACCCGCACATCGAGCTGAACGCCCCGGAGGAATTCATTCGGTGTGGTCGGCGTGGAGACGGGTTTGCTGGCGGCGGCGAGGAGGCTGCCCAGGTCCGTACGCGGATTGAAGCCGGCTCGCCGTACCGTCACCTGTCCGGAAAGCAAACTGTGCTGGGAAGTACCGCTGAAGGCAAGTGTTGCGTTGAGAGTGGTGCTGACACCCTCGGGATAGCGAACGCGAACGTTATCGGCTTGAGCCTGCAAGTTGTAATTGATCTCGTCCGTGCCATAGCCCACAAAACCAGCGAGCGAAATATCGCCGCCTCCGGTTTGCGCCCGAATGCGATCGTCGATGGTCGCGCGGTTCTGATCGAAGCGGATTACTCCATTTGCCTTGTCGATACCGTTCGGGATGTCCCGTAAATAGAAAGAAGTGTCTTTGAGTTCCATTTGCCCGTTCAGCATCGGGCGTTTCAGCGTCCCCCGCACCGTAGCGTTCACGGTGGAGATGCCGGAAGAAACCAAATCCGGTTCGAAGTTCTGCAGAACCGCGAGATTGACACCGCCTTTGACGCTAAGGTCCCACTGTCCGGTGTTCTGCAGCGCGACGGTACCGGTCATGCTGAGATTTGTGCCGGTTCCAAGAAATTGTGCGCTGTCAATGTGAATGGACTTGCCATCGACTGACAAAACGATTGGGACTGCGTTGTGTAGCGAGAGATCCTGGTTCTCTTTCACGGTACGTGTCTGCCGTGTCGAGACGATTTCCAGGCGGGCCAATTCAATGCGCGCCTTGAGCAGTTCCGGCTTACGTGCCGGCCCTTCGAAGGTCATTTTGCCGGAGACGACGCCGTCAAACGGTAGCGACGCCGATGTCGGAATTGGAGACAAGTCGCGAAGCGCCGAGAGACTCAAAGGAGCGAAGTCGACCTGTCCGCGACCCGGGTAATCCCCCGTCAGTTGAAACGTTGCATTGCCGTGAATGGGAGCACCCCGAACATCGCCCGCGGTACCGACCGTAAGCGTGTTGCCGCTGGTCCGGGCATCGAGCGAAAAGTTCCCTATGGGCTTGCCGTCGAGGCCAACGTTCTGAAGCGAAGCCTGGCCTTCGAGAAAACTCAGCAGCGGTTCGAGATTTTTCACTGTGCCCCGCCCCATGACGTGGACATCCACCTGTGCCTGAAGGTCGGGTTTCTGATCATGCACGAACTCGATTTGCTGCAGGCTGACGTTTTTGGATGTGACCTGAAAACGAAAAGTACCGTTCTTGTAATCGCCGGAACGATGGTCGTATGCGCCGGAGAGTAGAATACGCGCCGGCCCTTCTTCGAGCGAGCCGTTACCAACTTCGATACCGGCGCCCGCATACCGGACCTCCCCGCGGAACCGATCGAACCGTTCTCCAAAGAAAGACGGTTTCTCGACGATGATGTTGATATTGGCCTTAGGGTCGCCCGAAGTGCCTTGCAGATTCACCGTTGCACTCAACAATCCATCGATCGGAAGCTTTTGACCTTGGCTGGCGATCAGCTTACCCAGGCTCGCGTTCTGTAGCCGCAGGTTCCCAGAGATAGGGCTGGTCGGGGTGATTTTCCAGTTCGTAAAGCCAATTTGCGCTGAGCCGGTCAAGCGCAACTGCTGCTGGCCCAGCGCGAGGCTACTGATACGTGCGCCGTTCCGCCCGGCAGTGAAGCTCGCCTCCGCGCCGTCGATTTTCTCATCCTCCACACCGAATCTGGTGAGACGCAGGGTGCCTGCGACCTCGGCAGCATTGATCGGGCCGGTGACCGTACCGCTGAAGACAGCGGTGCCGCCACTTTCCAGATGGACAGGCAGGCTGGCCGGCGCTCCATCGCCTACCAGCGTGAGAGCCGGAAGCACGTCATTCAGATCCGCCGAATGCAGCGTTACCTGCAGTATTTGGCCCAGAGTCCCGCTGGCGTCCAAACGAGTGGCAGGTGTCTCAACGTGGGATTGTCCCAACTGAAGGGTCTGGCTTTTCTGGTCATAAGCGATCTGGACGGAACCGGCAACAGGTCTCTTGCCCGGAGCCGGCGCGACTGAGAATGTACCGCTGCCTTTGAAGTCACGAGCTTTGGCCGAGAAGGATCCGCTTAGATCGACAGGACCCGATAGGGTTGCGCTCCACGGCAGGTCGCGCACGTCGAATACCTGCGCCACATTCTGGAGCGTGAATCCGGATACGTCTCCAGACGCCCGGTACGATTGGAATTCCCGTATGTCCATGGTGCCGTGGAAAAAGCCGCCCAATGCGTGAACTTCCACGGCGCGGAGACGAATCTCGTCAGGCGTGAGTGCGATGTTAGTGGAAAGCGCCGCGTCACGCAGATGTACGGGGCCTTCGGAAAGACTGACCTGGCGTCCCTGCACCGCGCCGGTGAGGGTATACCGCTGTGCACTATCGTAGGCGGCTTTCCCCTGGAAGCGGACAACACCGGCATAGACTCCGGGAATACGCAATGGCTTGGCGAGTTCACTTAAATCGCCAACGGCATTCACGTCGAAAGCGGCAGAGGGATTCTTGAGCGTAATGATGGCGCCGCTCGCCTCTATCGTGGACTTGGGCGTGGCGAGATGGGCGGCCGGAATCACGATATGACCGGCACTCAACGTGACTTTTGTGGCGACACTGAGGGCTAGCGGCAGCGTTTTATCGGTGTTGAGCGTGAGCTTTTCAAACCCGAGATCCCCGGCATATTTCGGACCCTTCAGATCGTAATCGAGGATTGCGTTGAGGTTCTCACCATTCAAGTCGATGGGAATTACGCGATCCGAGTAGTGGAGGAATCCGTTGCGTATGGTGATGCGCTTCACGGCCAGGTTGAGAATCTGCTGTATGGGATCCTTCGACTGGCGGCGCATCTTCGGCTCAGGGAAATTCGTGTGGCCATTCGCATCGACAAGAATGTTGATCTCGGGATGTTGAATGTCGACCGACGAGAGATCGAATTTCTCTTTCCAGAGTGAAATGATCTTGAGGCCGACTTTCAGTGACTCGATTCGCACGAGCGGGTTCTGCCCGGCGGTTTCGGTCCCGTGCAGAACGAAGGGACGGACATCGGCAGTGAGTGTCTTCCAATCGAACTGAAAAGATCCAACTTCGGCGCGGCCGCCGCTGGCTCGCTCCACCTCATACACGATTCGTTCGCGCACTTTCTCACGGAACCAGGCCGAGGGTAGGATGACGAGGGCCGCAAGAGCGAGCACTCCCAACAAGGCCAGCAGAGCGCCGGCGATCCCGAGAATGACTCTCAGCCGGCGCGTCACCGGAACACCTCGGGATGGAAGCGGATTCGAGTCTGCGTGCGCATCTGGCCGAGCCAGCGATCCAGGGCGTGATCGGCACGGTCCGAGGTGAGGATCGATTCAATCGAGGGGGTGGCCTCTTCGAGCGTGGGGGGCCTCTCCGTGAGGCTACGCCATTTCGGGAGCAGTTCGTGCTCGTAGTAATCCTTGATATCGTCCGCGGAAATCTGTACGGCGGGACGAAAACGGACGTCGATAAAAGGCACAAGTGTAAGTTGCCATTTCAATTGCTCCTTCAACTCGTCTTCCGTGATCTCATATTCCTTCAGGGCCGCCCGGTAGTCCGCGTCTGTCTTGAAGCGCTCTGCCTTGAACCCGGCAAGAGTCCTGCCGATGTCCGGCAGGTCTCCGAGGACGTACCGGTTGCTTTCAATTTCATGACGGATGAGAGTCTGCTCTACGAGCTTCTCAGCGACGGCACGTTTGTTTTCCGGGCTGGTGTCCGGCTTTTCTTTATTCTGAAATGCCGTGAGGCGGATCTGGCGCAGGATCTCACTCTCGGTGATGACGTCCTTGCCGACGACGACGGCGACGCGATCCACAACTTCCGCCTGGAGGCTGCAACCAAGAAGGAAGAGTGCACCGAGGATGCTCCGCATGATCAGAACGCCTGTCCTAAAGAGAAGTGGAAGGTGAAATGACTCAAGCGCTGGTAGACGCGGAGGCTAGGATCCGGATTAGGAACATACAATTGGTCGCGGCTGCCTTTGAAGCCATAGAACGCGGGCGGATTCAGCGTGTAACCCAAATCTACTCGCACCGGACCGATGGGAGTGCGATAGCGCACACCGAATCCGACTGCATGAACCATGTAGTCGAAATCAGTGACGCCCTTCTGATGAAAGCGAAACGAGACGGCGCCGACTTTCGAATAGACATTTCCCGCATCGTGAAAAAGGACTCCGCCGAGATTGTCTCCAAGCAAGGGAAAACGGAGTTCTGTGTTGTTAATGAGTAACGCTTTTCCGCCGAGCGGATAGCCGGTATCGAGATCGCGCGGGCCAGCCTGATTCTCGGCGAAGCCGCGATGAGACGCGCTGCCACCGCCGAAGAACCGCTCCGGCAGAGGGACATCTGCGCGTGCCACCTTCTCCTCGACGCCGAAGCTGAGAGAGCGGGCGAGCAGGAGGTCCCTGGAGATCCGGTGATACGTGGAATTGCGGGCGAGGGTACGGAGGAAGCTGGTCTTGGATCCAAACAGGTTCGAGGCGAAACCGACGTCTATCGTGTTGTAGATACCCTTACGCGGATCACCGGGATCGTCCCGCCGGTCTTGAATGAATGAGCTGGAAACGATGCCGAGTTGAACGGGCTGTGAGAGAAGTGGAATGAGCCCCGGACTGATCTGAAGAGAATTCTTGTCGACGGTGACGCGGCGGTAGGCGAGACGGTATTGGATTGTATTCGCTTTCGTCAGCCGCTGGCCGAGTTGGACCGATCCCTCCTGGCGCTTGGCATTGAAGGTGCGGACGTCACGCGAATCATCATACAGGCCAGCGACGCTGAGGTTGAGATTCTCGTTCCCCTTGAACTGCGGCGCCGTATAGTTCACTAGAACGCGGCGCTGCACGTCCGAGAGGCGGGTCTGCACGCCGATGGTATGGGCAAGGCCCAGGAAGTTGATGCGACTGATGCCGAAAGACACGCGCGGGCTGAATCCTGTTTTGCCCGCCGGCGCGTCGAATGTGTTGAAGGTACCCCCTCCGATGCGGCCGATCTGGGCGCCGATGCCACCGGTGATGAAGTATTTGCTGGCTTCTTCAAACCTGTACTGCACGTACTTGTACGCCTCGTCGCCATCCGGATTCTGGAGCGCCGTGTCGACGCGCGCAAACACCGTGAGATCGTATAAGCGACGCTGGCTCTCGATCATGGCGGCTTGGGATAAAGGCTCTCCGGGTTCGAGGTTGCGGATGCGCTCGTCCACTAGCGTAGGGTCAGTACGCTTGAGCCCACTGGTCAGGACGCGGCGGACGTACTGGCGGTTGCCGGGCTTGATGGTAAACACCAGGTCCATACGATTCGGAATGGAAGACGGCCTGACGGTGGCATCGAAGGCCGCGTCGGGATAGCCGTTGTTGAAGTAATAATTCAGAATTGTCTCCTGATCATTAGCGACATTCAGATCACTGAACGGCTGGCCGACTGAGGACTGGATCATGCCTTCCAGTTGATCCTGATCCTCCTGGCCGACTCCCTTGAATTGAACGGTATTCACGAACGACTGCGGGCCTTCCATGATCGTGAGGATGACACCGACGTCACGCGTCTTGCCCAGGTAGTCGTCTTCTACATCCTGCTCCACCTGGATGTCGTGAAAGCCATTCGATTGATAGAGGTCCTTGATCGCATTGATGTCCCGCTTGAGATAATCCGGGCTGTATCGGCCGTAGCGGAATCGAAGGAGACTCGCGGGCGTGACGTACATACGTTCGCGTATGGTGGCGGAGTCGAAGTATTTATTGCCCAGGATATTCAAGGCGACGAGTTTGTGACGCGGACCGCGCTCCACGTTGTACACGATCACCTGTTGTCCTGTGCCGTCAGAGGTGATGTCGAAGGTAACTTCGGCTTCGAAATAGCCCTGGGATTGGAAGTATTCCTGGAGGTTGCGCTGACCCTCCACGAGAAGGTCTTTATCCACGGATTGTTCCTGATAGATGGGCAACAACTGCCGGCGCTTGCCGCCGGAGACCTTGGCGCCATTCACCCGGACAATCACCTTCGGTCCGCCTTCAATGGTGAGGATAGGTACGGCAGTATTCGTGTCGTCGTTATATTCCATCTGGTCAAGCGCGACCTTCGCCTGAAGGAACTCCTTCTTCTGATAGGAGCGGCGAATACGGTCCAGCCCGTTCTGCACGCGCGATTCCGTGACCTCGCGCCATCCGCCAATCCCGAACAGACGACGCCAACGCGTTGCGCCGATGATTTCATTTAGTGGCTTGTTGGGTTGGCCTTTAACCACAGGCGGAGCGAAGTGGGCTCGCTTGCCTGTATCGACGTCGAAAGTAACATCGACCTGTTCGGTGTCCTTCAAGTCTTCTGTCCGATTCGCGACCTGGGCCTGATAGAAGCCATTGAGACGCAGAAGATCAAGCAGGCTCTCGGTTGCCTGGCGAAGCTGTGTGCGATTAAATGGCTGGCCCAACTGCAGTTTGCTGGCATTCACAAGCTGACCCTGGTTGGGGGGATCGGGAACGCCGGTGATCACGACGCCGCGGATGAAGCGTGCCTGAGTGGTTTGAAATGTCAGGACGACGCCGGAAGCCGGAGTACCGGCGGCGAACTTCGCATCGGCGATGATGTTCTCGTAGCGGCCCGATCCGTACAGGCTTTCTATGGCCTTGCGGACGTCGGCAAGATGAAAGGGCTGGCCGGTCTTCAGGACCTGGATCTTGGCATTCAGATCCGCGGCGGTCAGCGGCTGCTCTGCAGGTTCGAACCGGACCGCAACGAGCGTCTTGCCCTCGTATTCCGCGGCGTCACCGTAGAGCATGGGTGTAGCGAGCAGCACCAGCCACAGAACCGACACCTCTCGCAGTCCGGTGAACTTCGTGAGCCGCCGGAGGCTGCATCGGACGCACACTAGCCTCCATCTTAGCCCACTCGCTGCTAACATCTGAGGTGTATGACGCAGGCGTATGCAGCCCGGTGACAAGGAACGTTACTCGCGGCAGATTCTCTTCCCCGGCATTGGCGAAGAAGGCCAGGAAAGAATTGTGCATGCCCATGTTGCGATCGTTGGATGCGGCGCTCTGGGAACGTTTCACGCCGCCGCTCTGGCGCGCGCAGGCATCGGCAAACTTTCGATTATCGACCGGGATTATGTGGAGTTGAGCAACCTGCAGAGGCAATGGCTTTTCGACGAGTCCGATGCGGAAGCGAGTCTACCGAAAGCGGCGGCCGCGGCGAAGCAGATCGGGAGAATTAATAGCTCCTGCCAAGTCGAAGCTCACATAGCGGATCTTACGGCCTCGAACATTGACGATCTGCTTGGAGAAGCGCAGTTGCTGCTGGACGGAACGGACAATTTCGAAACGCGCTATTTGTTGAATGAGTACGCAGTGCGGGAAGGCAAGCCGTGGATCTATGGCGCAGCAGTATCCAGCTACGGCCTGACGATGCCCGTGATTCCCGGCGAGACTTCCTGCCTGGTGTGCGTCTATCCCGAGCCACCCACGGGAGCTCAGCCAACCTGCGAAACGGCCGGCGTTCTGGGGTCCATCACAGCGATCGTCGCTTCTCTCCAGGTGAGCATGGCGCTGCAGATGCTCGCCCGCGGGACAGAAACGGTTCCGCGGAATCTGACGACCATTGATGTTTGGACCGGCTTCATGCGGCAACTGCCGCAACCGGGACGCGATCCGGATTGTCCTGTGTGCGTCCGGAGAGAGTTCGGGTATCTGAACGGCGAAAAACGAAAGCCGATCAGTTTGTGCGGGAGGAACGCAGTTCAAATTCACGAGCGTCATCGCCCGATCCAGTTGGACGAACTGGCTGAACAACTTCGCCGTCTTGGTGACGTTCGCGTGAACGAATTCGCGTTACGGTTTTTCCAGCCTCCCTATGAAATGACCATTTTCCCCGACGGAAGGGCGATTATCAAAGGCACAACAGATCCGGGAATCGCACGCAGTTTGTACGCGCGCTACATCGGGGCGTAACGAATTGCGAGCTAGAATGAGGACTTGAATAGAAAGCGCGCATTGATCACTGGCATCACCGGGCAGGATGGATCCTATCTGGCGGAGTTACTACTGTCTAAAGGGTACGAAGTGCACGGCTTTGTGCGCCGTGTGGTTCTGGAAGCTCCGGAGCAGAGACTTTGGCGGCTGATGCCGTTTCTGGACCAGATCAAGCTGCATTCCGCTTCGCTCGAAAATTATGCGGGCATCCATCAGGCGATCTCGGAGGTGCAGCCTGATGAGTGTTATCACCTGGCGGCGCAGAGCTTCGTAAGCTACTCCTTTGATGATGAGTTCTCCACGCTGAACATCAACATAAACGGCACGCACTACCTGCTGGCCGCCCTGAAGACGCTTGCACCGAAGTGCCGGTTTTACTTCGCCGGATCGAGCGAGATGTTCGGCAAAGCGGAAACCGTGCCGCAGAACGAAAAGACCCGCTTCCATCCGCGTTCGGTTTATGGCATCAGCAAAGTTGCCGGTTTTGAGCTGACGCGGAATTACCGCGATTCTTATGGGATTTTCGCGAGTAGCGGAATATTGTTTAATCACGAGTCGCCGAGACGGGGATATGAGTTCGTTACGCGAAAGATCACTTCGGGTGTCGCCCGCATCGTAGCAGGGCGCGCCAACAGTCTGCGGCTCGGGAATCTGGATGCCAGGCGCGACTGGGGACACGCACGCGAATACGTGGAAGCAATGTGGAAAATGCTCCAGCATGACAAGCCGGACGACTATGTGATCGCGACGGGCGAGACGCACTCCGTGCGCGACTTCGCCCGGCTGGCTTTCTCGATTGTGGGATTGGACTACGAGAAATACCTAGTCCTGGACTCTAACCTTTTCCGCGGGGGCGAGACGGTGCAACTCGTCGGTGAATCGACAAAGGCGCAATCAGTGCTCAACTGGCATCCGAGCACGCAATTCGAAGACCTTGTACGTGAAATGGTCGAAACCGATTGCAAGTTACTGGGCGTAGAAGTACCCGCGAGAGCCGAAGCTTAGGAGTATTCCCTCGGGACAATCTGACCCCTGGATCTTCTAAAGAGAGCGCACTTATTCTCCGAAAGCAATTAACAGGAGACTTGAGTGCGAAGTTTTCGGTCGTTCATCCACTACATCGGAATTATTCTTTGCGCTGTGACCGGGGTTGCCGCCGGCGCGGAAAGAACTGCCATGTCGCTTCCCGTGTTGTTCTACCGCAATCGAACTGGAGCCGTGGCACAGGGTGAGCGATTGCGTGCTTCCTTCGAGCGCGGTCGAATCAACGTACGGATAGGGCCTGCCGCCATTTCCGTGGTCCCAGTAGACGCGAAGACAGTGGCCCCAGACCTGGTATATCCCGAGCCGGGTAGACTTAACCGCCTGACCGGAACGCCAGGAGAATCCGAGACGAACATCCCCTTGTTCGGCGGTGTGAGGTACTCGGAACTGTATCCCAACGTGGACATGGAATGGACGAGCCATGGCCGAACACTGAAATCCGAGTTCGTCGTCCGGCGAGGTGGAGACCCGGCGCAGATACGGATCCGATACGCAGGAGCAGACGGAGCCCGCATCGAAGCGGACCAGAGTCTTGTGTTGGAAACCCAAGCGGGAACCGTTCGTGAACTTGCACCCTCGGCACATCAGGTCATCCACGGAGTCGAGAGGGCGGTGCCGATCCGGTATCGTTTGACCGGGGAGTGCGAGGTCGGCTTTGAGATAGCAAAGTACGATCCTGCAGAACCTCTCATCATCGACCCGCAGTTGAGCTACAGCACGTATTTGGGCGGCTCTGGAGTTGACGCGGCCACATCCGTAGCAGTAGATGCGAGCGGAAATATGTATATCGCTGGCTATACGGATTCGACGGATTTCCCTCTGGCGGCGCCTCTCCAGCCGACGTCGGGACACGGAGTGGACGGGTTCGTCGCAAAATTCAATCCGGCGGGGACCCAGCTAATCTATGCGACTTACCTAGGGGGCACCTACGAGGACCGAATCAGCGGAATGGTGATTGATGGTTCTGGAAACGTGATTATAGCGGGCTACACGCTTTCCACGAACTTCCCCATCGCCTACCCCTCCCAAAGATATTCGGCCGGCGGCAGAGATGCGTTTGTTACGAAAATTAACGCGGCAGGAACAGCCCTGGTCTTCAGCACCTACCTGGGCGGATCCGGAGCGGACGCGGCGAACGCGGTGGCGGTCGACAGTTCGGGCAACATCTACGTAGCGGGAGAGACGAAGTCGGCGGATTTTCCCGTAGTGAATGCGTATCAGGCAACGAACAAGGGACTAACGGATGGATTCCTGACGAAGTTGAGTCCGACCGGGGCGAAACTGTATTCGACTTATGTCGGAGGCTCGGGTGATGACCGGATAATGACCGTTGCCGTCGACTCGAGCGGTGCGGTTTACCTTGGAGGGAACACGACTTCTCCGGACTTCCCCACCGTAAATGCATTCCAGCCGGCGAACGCCGGCGGTCAGGACGGATTCGTCACGAAGCTGGCTCCTGGCGGGAGCAGTCTTGTTTTCAGCACGTACTTCGGCGGATCCGGCGGGATGACGAGCACGCCCGAATCGATCAACGCCCTGGCGCTGGATGCTTCCGGAAACATCTATGTGGCGGGCTCGACTCCGTCCACGGATTTGCCCCATCCGGGAGCATTTCAAACCGGGATCGGAGGCGGAGGGCTCGATGCGTTTGCCGGAAAACTGAGTTCCACCGGCACGCTTGTCTTCGCGACTTATCTGGGTGGCTTGGGTATCGATGCTGCGAACGCTTTGGCCGTGGACAACAGCGGATTTGTTTACGTGGCCGGCACTACGAATTCGATTGACTTCCCCGTGCCCGGTGCTACACAACCGGCAAAGGCCGCGAATCCGGATGCATTTCTGGTCCAGATCGCCACCGGGACGCCATCGATTGTATTCGGGACGTATCTGGGAGGTGGCGGCGCCGATTCAGCGAACGCCATTGCGCTTGCGAACGGGGCAGTGTACCTTGCCGGACAAACCACGTCGACAGATTTTCCCCGGAACGGCGCCTACCAGAACTATGGATACACGGAAGGTAATGCATTCCTGACGAAGTACAACTTTAACGGGAACCTGCAAAACGGCACAGTCACACCAGCATCTGCATCAGCAACGACCCAATCCTACACGTTTACATTCACGCACGGAGCGGGTTTCACGACCATTTCGAGCGTTTGGGCACTTATTCAGAGTTCGACCAATTCCCAGAATGCATGCATGTGGCAATACAACGCCCTAAGGAATGAGTTGTCGCTGCTGAACGATGGAGGAACACAGTACCTAGGGCCAATCAATCCGAGTTCCGGCAGTACGCTGCAGAACTCGCAGTGCACGATTGGAGGTCCGGGAACAAGCATTAGCGGGTCGGGGAACACGCTGACCGTCGTATTACCAGTCACGGCGTCTGCTTTCTTCGGGGGAACCAGAAACATATACCTCTACTCCATGGACCTCTACGGCAAACAGGTTGGCTGGGATCTGAAAGGAACCTGGACACTGGCCGTAACCGGTTCGCCTTCGTTCGGCAACGTTTCACCATCGGCAGGATCCGGAACGAACGGCGTTCTCACGTTTCCGTTCAAACATAGCGGCGGGTTCAGCCAACTGGTCGCCGTTTACGGCCTGGTGGGGCCGTCAACAAGCCTGCCGTCAACGTGCATGTGGAAGTATATGCAATCCAGCAATTCGCTTTGGCTCCTCAACGATCAGGCCACCGCGTATCTTGGTCCGATCACACCATCCAGCGGATCAAATTTGCAGAATAGCCAATGCACGATCGGCGGCAGTGGGACCACGGTAACCTTTGCCGCAGATACGCTTAGCGTGACTCTGCCGATTACGTTTGCAGCGGCTTTCGGCGGCACAAAGAACATCTACTTCTATGCTTCCGACACATTGAACCAGGGTGCCGGGTGGACTGCCAATGGAACCTGGACTGTACCAGGCTCATCGGTGCCGTCCGTCGTGTCGGTCACGCCATCGAGTGGCTCGGGCGCTTCGAGTTCTTTCGCCTTCGCCTTTAGCCACACAGCTGGATACACACGACTGAATTACGTTTATGGACTGTTCCAGAGCAGTCTGAATTTGAAGTCGGCGTGCATGTGGCGGTACAGTCTGGCGACGGGCTCTGTCTGGTTACTGAACGACGCGGCGACCGCGTATCTGGGGCCGAATACAGCGGGAGCAGCAGGGACACTCCAAAACACGCAGTGCAGCATGGACACGTCCGCCTTCTCCGCAACAGGTTCGTCTACCAACCTGACAATAAATGCGAAGATCGCATTCAACTCGGCATTCGGCGGCGTGAAAAATGTATACCTGGACGCGGTCGACCTATCCGGTCAGGAGACGGGGTTTGTGTCGAAAGGGACATGGACGGTTCCGGGAGGCAGTTCTCCATCGATCGTCGGGGTAACGCCGAATACGGGCAGCGGCGGCTCCTCGGTCTTCAACTATCAGTACTCTGATTCCGGGGGAGTATCTCAACTGGCTGGAGTGTGGGGCCTGATCGCGGCGCAGATCAGTTTGCCGAACAGTTGCATGTGGGAGTTTGTCCCGGCGAGTAATGCATTCTACTTGCTGGACGATGCAGCAGGAACTTATCTGGGGCCGATTGCGGCCGGGTCCAGCGCCACTTTACAAAACAGCCAGTGCATCCTCAACGGAAGTCTCTCCTCGGCATCGACGTCGGGGAGTACATTGACAGTGGGCGTGAGCCTCACGTTCAAAGCCGGATTCTCAGGGCTCAAGAACCTGTATCTTTACACGCAGGATCTGAACACGTCGGCGGCAGGTTGGACGAACAAAGGAACCTGGACGACGCCGTAATTCAGGCGGATATGGTCTTCGGCTCGCGTTCGAGCAGCCATGGGTTGCGCTGGAAGTACTCGAGAGTACGGATCACGCCCTCACGGATAGTCAACTCGGGCCTCCATCCCAAGGCGCGGATGCGGCTGCAATCCAGGAAGATGAACGGGTTGTCTCCGATCCATCCACGATCGCCGCCAGCATAACTAAGTTGCGGGCGCACATTCAGGTGCTCGCATATCCAGCCGACGGAGTCGTTCACCTCGCAGTATTCGTCCGTTCCGAGGTTGAACACGTTCACTTTGCCGGCCGCGCGTTCCAAGGCGATCAGAATTGCGGACACGCAATCTTGAACGTACAGGTAAGACTTCTTTTGATGACCGTTGCCCAGGATGCGGAGATTGGCCGGATCCTCCTGCAACTTCTGATAGAAGTCGAAAACGTGGCCATGCGTATATCGCTCGCCAAGTATCGAAACAAAACGAAAGATGCACGCCTTCATGCCGAAGCCTTCCGCATAGGCGGAAATGAGGCCTTCCGCCCCAATCTTAGATGCTCCATAAAGCGATGTCTGAACCGGCATTGGTGCATCTTCAGGGGTCGGAATCACCTGAGCTTCGCCGTAAACCGATCCTGTGGAGGCAAATGCGATTCGCGGAACGCCGTTGAGCCGCATCGCTTCGAGAACGTTCGAAGTGGCGATCGTGTTCTGTTCCAAATCCCGGCGCGGGTGCTGCGTGCCAAAGCGAACGTCCGCATTGGCCGCAAGGTGAAAGACGGTGTCGCAGCCGGCCATGGCAGCCTCGAGAGACGGATAGTCCAGAACGTCTCCCCGCACCAGACGGAAACGTGCGGACCTCAGCGCGATCTCGAGAAACTCTATTCTGCCGGTGGAGAGATTATCGAATCCAACAACTTCGTGGCCTGCCAGCAGCAGACGATCGACTAGTGTGCTGCCTATAAAACCGGCGGCGCCCGTTACGAAAGCCCTCAACCTGCCACCCTCCGATTCGGGGTGTGGGTAATTTTTATGGTCAATGATCGTCCTATCGTTTTGTTAGTGCAGCGTCTCTTTGCATATCGGATCCGACGTCGCTCTTGCGGACGCCACGGTGCATGTACCGAATCCGCAGGATGTCCCTTGCGTTCCGGAGATTTCCGGCTACTACATTCAGGCGGCTGTCGCCGTCATCGCGCCACCGGATCGGCACTTCTTTGATGCGGTAGCCAAGTTTCCTCGCGAGAACCAGAATCTCTACATCGAACATATACCCATCCACCCTCTGGAGGGCAAACAGGTTCTGCGCGATCC
Organism: uncultured Solibacteraceae bacterium; assembly: GCA_964464925.1. GTDB lineage: Bacteria > Acidobacteriota > Terriglobia > Bryobacterales > Bryobacteraceae > CAYXLI01. The sequence continues at coordinate 194,704 of CAYXLI010000008.1, forward strand.
CACGCGGAAAAAACTTGAAACCACACTGGGTATCGGAGACACCCTGCAAGCCTGTGACGTTTCGCATCACAAACTTAAAGGCCTTACCCCCCAAATGCCGGTAGAGCGGTTGCCGCCGCTCCAATCGGGATTGGGAGAGCCCGCGGGAGCCAATCACCACTTCATAGCCTGACTCCAACACCGGGCGGATCTGATCGAACTCCTCGATCGGAACCTTGTTGTCCGCATCAGCGAATCCGACGATCTCGCCCCGGGCGATAGCCACAGCCTCGCGGATGCCCAAACCTTTGCCGCGCCTGGCGTTTTCACCAATTACGCGAAGCGCCGGATTGCTCTTCGCCAGATCCCTCACCTTTTCACGAGTACCGTCGTTCCCGTCGGCCGACACAATGATTTCATAGGAAATAGCCCGCGAATCGAAGTAAGCCACTGCCTGTGAAACAGTTGCACCAATGGACGCAGCTTCATTAAACGCCGGCAATATCAGTGTGACTTGGGGCTGCAGAGACAATTACTCTCGCATTTTACCACCGGTTATCCAGTACGCCATTGATTTCGGTTTACGGGAGCAGCTACCCTAATGACTTGGCATCTTTCGGATATAGGCTCAGGTTCTCCCGCCAAAGACCACAATGATTCGAAATACCAGATTGCAGGACCGCGGAGTTCTGATCACCGGCGCCAGCCAAGGCTTAGGCAAAGCCATAGCAGCGGCTTGCCTGAGAGAAGGCGCGCATCTGCTGCTCACTGCTCGGGATCAGACAGTCCTTGAAACAGCAGCTGCGGAATTACGAGCCGAAGCTCAACCAGGACAGAGAGTTCTGACCATCGCAGCCGACGTTGCTTCGCCCGAAGAGGCCAGGGCTTCCGTTTCCAAAGCCATTGCAGAACTGCCAAACTTCTCCGCGCTTGTGAACAACGCAGGAGTGTGGGGCCCGATGGGGCGCTTGGAAGACGTGCCCTGGGAAGAATGGTTCGCAGCGGTGAACACGAACCTGATGGGTACGGCGCTCATGTGCAGGTTCGTCATCCCGCATTTCCGAAGCCGGCATTATGGCAAGATCGTGAATCTTTCCGGAGGTGGGGCAACAGCACCGATGCCGCGGATCAGTGCGTATGCGGCGTCGAAGGCAGGCGTCGTCCGGTTTACCGAAACGCTCGCTCAGGAAACGCAAGACGCAGGTATCCGGGTAAACGCCATCGCTCCGGGTGCGCTGAACACGAGGATGCTGGATCAGTTGCTCACGGCAGGTCGTGAGAAGGTGGGCGATCACTATTATCAACGCGGGTTGAAACAGCAGGAAGAAGGTGGCGCCTCATTGGAAAGAGCGGCGGCCCTTGCAGTATTTCTGCTCAGTTCCGAAAGCGACGCGGTCACGGGACGTCTGATCAGTGCCGTTTGGGACGCTTGGGAATCGCTGCCGGAACGCGCAGAAGAACTGGCGCGAACCGATGTCTATACGCTGCGCCGCATCATTCCGAAGGAACGCGGTTTGGCTTGGGAAGAATGAACTTCGCGATCATTGGTTGTGGACTGATCGGCCAGAAACGCGTTCGTGCTCTCCGGCCGCAGCATCGGATTTTGTACACCGTCGATGTAAAAGAGGAACGCGCGCGAAAACTGGCAGAGCAGGCGGACAGCAAACCATTGTCCGACTGGCGTGTGGCAGTTTCGGATCCTAACGTAGATGCTGTGATCATCGCGACGGTGAATCACGCGTTGGCGCCGATCACGCTTGGCGCCGTGGAGAACGGCAAGCATGTGCTGGTGGAGAAGCCCGCCGCGATCCGTGCCGAAGAACTCGACCCCATCATAGCTCTGGCTCATCAGAAGCGGGTTTGTGTGCAAACCGGCTTCAACCACCGTTTCCATCCTGCCCTGCAGAAGGCGAAGGCGATCGTGGACTCCGGCGAAATCGGACCACTGATGTTCCTTCGCGGACGCTACGGCCATGGAGGCCGGGTGGGCTACGACAAAGAATGGCGCGCGAATCCCGAACTGTCCGGCGGCGGTGAGCTGATCGACCAGGGCGTACACCTGATTGACCTGTCCCGCTGGTTCCTGGGCGACTTCACAACGGTGGAGGGACACGCGCACACCTACTTCTGGGATATGGCCGTGGATGATAACGCGTTCCTTTCGTTGCGCACGGCGGCCGGGCAGACCGCGTGGATCCACGCCAGTTGCACCGAATGGAAGAATCTGTTCTCGTTGGAGATCTACGGCCGGACAGGAAAGCTCCAGGTCGACGGTCTGGGCGGCAGCTATGGCGTGGAGAGAATCGCCTTTTATAAAATGCTGCCGGAAATGGGTCCGCCGCCAACCACGATCTGGGAATTTCCGGGCGAGGATATATCGTGGCGAACGGAGCTGGCGCTCTTCTTCGAAGGCATTCAGCGCGGGGCGGCTGCCGGACCATCGCTTGAGGACGCGCGTGCCGCTCTCGCCATCGTTGCGCAAATCTATAAGGGTTTCCAGGCATGATCATCACGCGTAGCCCTTTGCGGCTTTCCCTCGGCGGCGGTGGCACCGATCTTCCGTCGTATTACCGAAAACATGGCGGATTTCTGATTGCGGCAGCCATCGATAAATACGTCTTCATCACCATTCATCAGACGTTCATCGATGAGATCATTCTGAAGTACTCCAGCCTGGAGAAGGCGACGACCATTGAGGAAGTGCAGCATCCCATCATTCGTGAGAGCCTCCGGTTGGCCGGAATCAGCCACCCGAACATCGAGATCACGAGCATGGCCGATATACCCGCAGGGACGGGACTCGGCTCCTCAGGCAGCTTTACCACGGCATTGCTGAAGGCGTTGCACGCTTATCAGAAACACCTCGTCCATCCTTCGGATTTGGCCGCCCAGGCCTGCGAGGTAGAAATCGACAGGCTTCGGGAACCCATCGGGAAGCAGGACCAGTACATTGCCGCTTATGGCGGCATTACGTGCTTCCACTTTCATCCGGACGATCGCGTGGAAGCATATCCGTTGCAGATGTCGAATGAGACGCTGCTCAATCTAGAGGACAATCTGATTCTGTTTTTCACCGGCTACTCCCGCTCGGCCAGCTCCATTCTGAAGGAGCAGGACGATAAGAGTAAGCAGGACGATCAACCCATGACCGACAACCTGCACTTCATCAAAGACATCGGATTGAAGAGCTGCAGGGCGATTGAGACCGGGAATCTGCGCGAATTCGCACGGCTGATGAACGTGCACTGGGAGTACAAGAAACAGCGCTCCGGGAACATGAGCAACTCGACGATAGACGATTGGTATCGCCTGGCTCTGGATAATGGCGCGCTCGGCGGAAAGCTGATCGGGGCGGGCGGAGGCGGATTCCTGATGTTCTATGCCGAAGACAAGATGCGCCTGCGGCACGTTCTTACCCAGGCAGGACTTCGTGAGGTCCGGTTCCGGTTTGATTTCGAAGGCACCAAGATCGTAAGCCAATGAGTTTCCCTGTCGCTATTCTGGCCGGGGGCTTGGGGACGAGGCTCGGAGAACTCACCCGCTCCATACCCAAGGCCTTGATTCCGGTGAATGGCCGGCCGTTTATCGCTCATCAACTCGAACTGCTGCGCGCTAACGGGATCGAGCGCGTAGTGCTGTGTATTGGCCACTACGGCGAGCAGATTCAGGAGTACGTTGGCGACGGCTCCCCATTCGGTGTCGCCGTTCAGTATTCGTTCGATGGGCCGGTCCTGCTGGGAACTGCTGGAGCGCTCCGCCGGGCAGCTCACCTGCTCGACGACTCTTTCTTCGTGGTTTACGGTGACTCATATCTGCCGTGCGATTATCAGGCCATAAAGGCCCGGTTCGAACAGAGCGGAAAAGCGGCACTCATGACCGTGTACCACAACCGGAACGCATTCGATACCAGCAATGTGGAATTCCGGAACGGCCAGATTGTCGTTTATAACAAACGAAACCGCACTCCCCAAATGGACCACATCGATTACGGTCTCGGCGTCTTCCGGCGAGATATTTTTCTGCGGCTTCCTGCGGATCGGGTGTGCGATCTGGCTCAGATTTATACGGACCTGCTGGCGGCCGGACAACTGGCCGCTTTCGAAGTGAGCGAGCGGTTCTACGAGATTGGCTCCGTACAGGGCCTCCGGGAACTGGAGGATTACTTGAGGAGTGAGGAGAAACGATGAGTTTTGCCGATGACTACTTGTCCGAAACGATTCGCGTGGTGGAACAACTGGATCGCGGCGCGATCGAAGGAATGATCTCTGTGTTGGCGCAGACCCGAAAGAGCGGGGGCCGGCTATTCATTCTCGGCGTCGGCGGCAGTGCGGCCAATGCCTCTCACGCAGTAAACGATTTCCGCAAGATCGTAGGCATTGAGGCCTATGCTCCAACCGATAATGTGTCCGAACTCACGGCGCGCACGAACGACGAAGGGTGGGCGGGAATCTTCGAGTCGTGGCTGCGGGTCAGCAGATTGCGCGCAGAGGATGCCCTTCTCGTGTTGTCCGTGGGCGGCGGGAACCTGGAAAAACAGGTCAGCCCGAACCTGGTGGCGGCACTCCAGTATGCTCGCCAGATTGGCGCCAGAATTCTCGGCATTGTCGGTCGTGATGGAGGCTTTACGGCAACGGTTGCCGACGCCTGCGTGATTGTGCCGACGGTCAATCCCGTACACGTGACGCCTCATTCCGAAGCCTTTCAAGCGGTCGTCTGGCACTTGCTGGTATCTCACCCGGACCTGAAGCAGGCGGAAACAAAATGGGAATCAGTGAAGTAGCGGTCTTCCTCGATCGGGACGGCGTGGTAAATCGTGCGATCGTGCGCGAAGGTAAACCATATCCGCCCGCAAATTTACAGGAAATGGAGATTCTTCCGGATGCGTTTTCCGGACTGCCGCTGCTGAAGCAAGCGGGCTTCCGCCTCATTGTCGTAACCAACCAGCCAGACGTGGCACGCGGGCGGCAGACAAGCGAGGCTGTGGAAGAGATGCATTCTACTCTGCGATCCAAGTTGCCGATCGACGACTTCTACGTCTGCTATCACGACGACGCCGATCACTGCGATTGCCGGAAACCCAAGCCGGGGTTGCTCCTGAAGGCTGCCGCCGCATATGGGCTACGATTGAGCGATAGCTTTCTGATCGGGGATCGTTGGCGCGATGTTGCCGCGGCGCAAGCGGCGGGTGCGCACAGCGTGTTCATTGATTATGGATATCGGGAGCGTGGGCCGGAACAGCCGCCGGACGCGACCTGCTCCTCTCTCTCCGAAGCTGTTGCGTGGATTCTGAACGAGGGAGTTCGTCTGAAGTGAAGAAGCTTGAAGATCTGCGAACCAAATTGTTTGCCGATGGGGCTGACAAGAAGGCAATGCTCGACATGTACGCCCGGCCTTATATCCAGGGATTCACGACCAATCCCACTCTGATGAGGAAGGCAGGGATCACGGATTACGAGGCGTTCGCGCGAGACATCCTGGCAAGCATCCCGGACCGCCCTATCTCCCTGGAAGTCTTCGCCGACACGTTTGATGAAATGCGGCGGCAGGCGCTCGGGATTGCGACCTGGGGCGAGAACGTGTACGTCAAGATTCCCGTTACGAATACGCGGCGGGAGAGTTCCTGCGACCTCATCCACGAGTTGTCCCATAAAGGCGTGAAGCTCAACGTGACCGCCCTATTGACGCTGGACCAGGTTCGTGATGTGACGGCGGCACTCAGCGGCGGCGCTCCTTCCTGTGTCTCCGTTTTTGCGGGACGAATTGCGGACACCGGATGCGATCCGGTTCCGATGATGGCGGAGTCCGTGCGTCTGGTATCGGCTCACCCCGGAATGGAACTGATCTGGGCGAGCCCTCGTGAATTACTGAACATCTTTCAGGCGGACTCCATCGGCTGTCACATCATCACCGCCACGAACGATATTTTGAAGAAGCTGGAACTGATCGGCAAGGACCTTGCGGACTACTCGCTGGAGACGGTGAAGATGTTCCACGACGACGCGACCGCCTCAAAGTTCACGGTCTAATCGCGGCCCGAAGCGTCACCGAAGGACATCGAGTCGATGATGCAGGAGAGGCGCCGGTAGTCGCCGTTTTTCCCTGGACGGAAGGTTCTTGCTGCTTCAATGACCAGTTTCCCTGAACAGCCATGTAATTCCGGCGGACACTTCATGCGGATCGAGAATGGTCCGTTCTCCTGCACGTGAAACCGACCCAGTTCGCGGTCCTCGAATCGAATCGTCAGGTCAAGACCCTTTGTGAAAGGTGCGAGATTGCGGCCTTCAACGCAAATTTCATCGCAACTCTCATTGATGGAACAGTGATCCCTGGTGTATTTCTTTGAGATCCATCCATCACCATATCGCCCGCTGAATTTCGAGCCAATCCCGAGATGGTGCGCCCACTCCCGCCAGTACCGCGGCAACCGAGAGCGGTTGTAATAGGAACCAAGCAGCAAACTGAGACCAATCTTGGCGACTGTGGGGTGGGAGGGATTGAAGAACTGATCCTTCCCATCGATCACGTAGCACGAGTATCCGAATACCCAATCGAAGGGAACATAGCCATAATGCTCCTTGGCGGTGCTGATACCTTCCATGTACATGGAGCGGCGGTTTGCGAGCGTCTTGTTCGTCGGGTACATGCGCGACGTGGCCAGAACCTCGTCAATTTTCAACATCGGAAACTGTTTGGCAACGCGGATCCACAAGTCGTAATCGAGCGCAAAGTGCAAATCCGGATTCATTCTGCCGGCACTATCGAAGACCTCGCGCCACATGAAAGCGGCCGGCTGGCAGATGAAACAACTTCGGTTGAGCTCCTGAACATCGAAGGGCCGCGTCGGGTACCGGCTGATTTCGGATCCATCCTCTTTCACATAGTTCGCCTCACCGTAGATCACCCCCATAGTGGGGTTAGCGAGCATGTGCTTGACGGCGCATCCAACCGCGCCGGGCAAGTAGGTATCGTCGGCATTGAGAAACGTGAAGATGCGACCCCGCGAAACAGCGAAACCCTGATTCACCGCATCGGCCTGCCCCTTGTCGGGTTTCGACTCAAAGCGCAGACGGCCGCGATAGGCCTTCATGATCTCGACTGTCTCGTCGCTTGAGCCCCCGTCCATCACGATGTAATCGATATTCGGGTAGTCCTGCATCAGCACGCTATCGACTGTCTGCTTGATGAATCGGCCCATGTTAAACGCCGGCGTCACAATTGAGACCGTCGGCCAGTCTGCTACTGCCACGGTATGGAACATGCGATCGGAATCCGCCAGCCTGCGGAAAGCCGCAAGCGTGGTCTCGAGGACCGCGTCCCAAGTGAATAGGGCGAACCGATGGTACCCGGCCACGCGAAGAGACTCACGCAGCCGGAAATCGTTTACGATCCGGTTAATTCCTTCAAGGATGCTCTCGGAATCGAAGCCGTCCGCCAGGAGGGCGGCATCTCCGGCAACCTCCTCTGCCGATCCGTTGCGAAAAGCGAGAACGGGAACGGAGGCGTGCATGGCGTGAAGAACTGAGGCGCAGCCTGGCTCCGGCCGGGACGGAATCAGAACCGCCTGTGCTCCGGAGTAACACCGGCCAAGCTCTCTCCGGTCCGCCAAATCACGCTTCTCGATGACATTACCCAAACCGATTTCGTCAAAGGCGCGGTCTGCGTCGGGTCCGGAGAGATTGCCGTCGACTACCAATCTTACGCCGGCCCCGCTCTCAATGAATTTCTTCACCGCCCGCAGCAAGTTCAATGTTTCCGGAGATAAGCGGAGACGATCCGGCACCAACAAATACGGTTCTGAAGTGGCACTGCCAGAATGCAGCAAAGGCAAAAGGAGTTCGTCGGCAGCCGGTCGCACCACTTCCACCTTGTCCGGATCGATTACGAACGTTTCTACCAAAAGTTGCTTTGTGCGCCCGGAGAAAACGAAGACCTTGCTCGCCCGAAGTACCGTACCGCTGTAAATCTGGCGGAATCGCGCCAGAGTATTGGAATCGAAAGGCTGCGGGAGACGCTCGAAGTGAGGGTCGCAGAAAGTGACTACCGCGGGTACCAGCGTGTCTTCGGGCTCCAGCGAACCCAGTGGGCAGAAAAGCAGATCGGGCCGGGTTTGGGATAGATCTTCCTGAATGGCGGCCTGGGCGGCAAACTCCGGAAGTGCCACGATCCGCGCATTCGGCGCAATGCTGCGAATGACGTCAACCTGGGCGTCTAAGGCATATACAACGATGCGGTCCCGGCGCGAAACCGTATCCAACAGACGGACAACATTCCTAACGTAACACTTGAGACCGGCAGTGCGATCATTCGTGCTTCCGTATGTCCGCAGATTGACCGCAATTCTCATGGTTAGCCGGCGCGTCCGCGCCCACGAGTCCCCTTATACGTCGGATTAGGCGATTGTACAGGGATTCCCCTCCCACTTCAATCAATTTGTCCAGAGTACTGGTACCCTATGCCAAACAATACTAAAAGGGCTAGGATCTGGGCCTGCTTGCCGCCCGCTCTCTTTCCGGCCCTCCGGACGCCACGGCCAAACGTTCCCTGAGTTCGCTAATCGTCGCTTCGGCCCGAGTCTTCTCTTCGCGGAGACTCCGTGCCATGCGATCCACTTCCTCCAGGCGATCCAATCGCTCTTGCGCGGCAGCAGCGAGCATCGATATTTCCTGTTGCTGAGCTTGCAGTGCGGACGCCATTCTTTCCATCTCAGCGGCACGCCGTTCCGCCTCCACCCGAATCAGCTCCATATTCGCGGTTGCGGCTTCCAAATGCGCGAGACGCTGCTCATTCGCATTTCGCAGTTCCTGGGTGTTTCGTTCGGCTAGAGCGCTTCTTTCCGCTTCAGCAGTCCGCAACATTTCGTGTTCGGCCGTTACTCTTTGCAACGCTTGCAGGCGAAGATCGCATTCCTGGCTCAGCATCATGATGCGCTCCTGCTGCGAGTTGATGACGGCGGCCATTCGAATCATTTCTTCCGAACGCAGTTCCGCCTCGCGCCGGGCGCCTTCTGCCTCCCTATGAGCGTCCCGCAGGGCGGCTAATCGCGCTTCGCATTCGGCTGACAGCTGCTCGATTACCCGCTCCTCCCGCCGGCCGGCTTCCACGCGGATCAATTCCGCCTCCGCGCTAGCGGCCTGCATTCCCGCCAGCCGCATATCGCATTCGCGCGAGAGTAAGCCGATTTGTTCCTGCTGCCTCTCGATGGTTTTCACCATCTCACGCATCCCTTCGGCCCTGCGCTCCGCTTCCACGGAGATGTGCTTTCTCTCTTCACTCTCCGCTTGCAGGGCCGCCAGACGTTCCGCGGCCAATCGCTCCAGATCTTCGATCAACTGATCGCGGGCATCGACAATATCCGTCAGGTTCTGGGCCGTGATGCGGACTCGATCCGCTTCACCCCGGACTTGCTGCAATGCCTCGTCCTTGCCGCGAAGCTCGTGAAGCCTCTCGTCCGCCGCTTTCTGAAGCCGGCGGCTTTCGCTCTCACTTTGCCGCAAGGAGTCCTGCAGTTCGATGATCCATTCCAATCGGCGGTCCCTTTCGCGAGCAGCTTCCCGATAGCGAGCGGATGCACTCCGAATTAGTGACAGTTCGGAGGCGTCCAATTCGGCGGCTTCCCGTATTGTGAACTCGGCGTTCGGTGAGTGAATCGCGGCAGTAATCGACTCCAGGACGAAGGACGCAGGGATACTCTCGACGCAAATGCCGTGTCCGAAGGCACAGTCCCAATCGCAGTGGAAGCACGGGAGGGGGTGGACCAAGGCAGTCGATCCGGACGCAGAGGGCGTATAAACCGGCCAATGCCCACCACCGAAGATGGCTACACCCGGGATTTCGTACTCTGCTGCAAGATGCATCGTCCCGGTGTCGTTGCCCAAGTACGCGCGCGCGAGGCTTGTCAACGCCGCCAGTAACGCAAGTTCCTCCGGACCTCCTGCGAACACTCGAGCGGCATCCGTGCCGACCTCCGCGGCTAACTTCCGCAGGTCTGCTTCTTCCGACTTTGTTCCCGTGAGGAGGACCTCGATGCCTTCCCTGCGAACCAACTCCCTGAGGACCTCAGCAAAGCATTCCTGCGGCCATCGCTTAAACGGTATGGCCGGTGCGCCCAGAGGGAAACAGATCACGTATCCCTGCTTTTGCCATCCCCACGTGGCCAACTGCTTCTCCGCTGCTTCCAACGCTACGGCCGGTACGTTCCATTTTGGCCGCACATATTCGGCTCCAACGGCCTGAAGAAGCACTCGCTGGCGCTCCGCCTCGGGCAGGTTGGCTTCCGTTACAGGGCCTTCCAGCGGACGAGTTTCTATTTGAAATTTTCTGGCGAGAGCCCGCGATAACGAGAAGCTTCGATTACCATGCGTGGCCGCGATAACCCGTTCAGAAGAAAACCACGATCCAAGAAAATGAGTGAACCAGGTCGGCTGATATTCGGCCGATAGAAAGCAACTCACGCCCTTCGCGTCCAAGCTCTGCAGCGTGCGTCGAAGGACAGCCTGCAAATCCGCATCGGGAGCACTCCAGACATAAGGATTGAGTCCGAGTCCCGTGCTCCGGTCCGGTCTTACAGGATAGAGATCTGTAACTGCTAAAAACTCGTCCCTGCAGATGAGTTCAACGGGTTGAGCGGGTTGCGCGTTCTTGAGAGATGCGACAATGCGCGATGTGAGAACCACATCGCCGAGACCACCCAACTGGCAAACGATAGTGCGGGACACTTTGGCTACCATTATCCCGGAAGAAACGGCCCGTTTGCTTTCTACACCGCAGGATTTCCGCCTACAATGAAGGGTTCGCCTTCACAGGAGCCTAGCACCCGGTTGGTTTGAAGGGTGACGTGTATGTTAGTCACGATAGTTACGCCGTCCTACAACCAGGGCAAGTTCATACGTGCCACGATCGAGAGCGTTCTCAGCCAGGATTATCCCCATATCGAGTACATCATCATGGACGGAGGCTCGACCGACGAGACCGCACAAGTGGTTGCTGAGTACGCCGGGCGGCTCACCTGGATTTCCGAAAAGGACCGCGGCCAGTCGCACGCCATAAATAAGGGCTTCCGCATGGCCAAAGGCCAGATCGTAGCGTGGCTGAACTCGGACGACGTCCTGCTTCCGGGCGCAGTGATGCATGCGGTGAACGCGTTCCAGCAAAACCCGAATGCAGGCGCAATCTACGGAGAAGGCTACCTGATCGACTACGACGGGAACGTCACGTCACGCTTCCCCGTAACCGAGAAATTCAATCTGTGGAAGTTGGTGTATGTTTCCGACTACATCCTGCAGCAGACGGTGTTCTTCCGGAATGCGGTGTTCGACGAGATCGGATATATCGATGAAGACCTGCACTTCGGGATGGACTGGGACATTCTGATCCGTATCGGAAAGCGATACAAACTTGTGTATATCCCGGAATACATGGGCTGCCTGCGGGAGTACGCAGAGGCAAAGACGTTTGCCGGCGGGCACAAACGCTTTCGCGAGCTGGCGATGATTCTACGGCGGCACGGGACAATGCGATATCCGCCGGGCTACTTCATTTACGGGCTGGATACGTATTTGAAGGTATGGCGCAACTGGATCGAGCGCCGGATGCCTACGGAATTTCTTAGAACGAAATTGCAGCAAGCCGTGAACTTCATTTGCGGCAAGTGGATTGAGCGCACAATTCGTGAGTGCCAGGGTTGGTATTCCGACGGCTGGGCGACCCATACCGTTCGCTTCATGCTGCCGCCGGGGAATGGCAATTTACAGATCGCGGGAATGCTTCCTGAGTTGGGGCCTCAACTGCAAGGACAGGTGCTCGAAATCTTCTGCGATGGACAGAAGATCCATAGCGAACCCATTTCGTTCGGAGATTTCTGCTTCCAGGCGCCCATACCCACACACGCCGCACAATCCGCAATCGAACTGGAAGTGCGTGCGACAAGAACGTGTGTCCCTGCGAGTATTTGCGGGAGTGCCGACCGGCGCCGCCTCGCATACGTGCTTCACGAGATCGACTGGGCAGGGTGAGGATTAGCGAAACCGGAACTCCGTAGGAGCGAATACGACGAGCTTCCGCGTGTCATCGATTCCATTCACATCCTTCGGAACGAAGTAACGATCGAAGGTCAGGCGAACCGGACAGCTCCCCGACTCCGACAACACCTTCCCTGTGAAATCAAGGTCCACAGTGTAGTGCGGCCCTAATTCAGGCAGTGAGGATGGGATTTCAGCCTCGGTGCCGCCTGTCTCGAGATACGCGTGAAGCCCGAGAGATCCCTTCAGATGCTCAAACGCGATCGTCTTGCCTCCGAATAAGAGATGCTTGGTGTTTTGCAGCATCCGGCAAGGCACATTGAGCTTCGCTCCTTCCGTCATCAGCCACTCTCCCGAGGCGCCCTGGACGTCGATCTTCACTCGTCCAAATAAGAGAAAATCGTGCCCTCGCAGCCGGTACTGTCCAAGTTGCACCATCTCGCGTTTCGCCTTCTCCATCAACTCCGGCTGCAGTTCTACCATCTCGCGGTCGAAAGGAAACAGGGACGGCGCCTCGATAGTGGAAGTTTTTTGGGAAACAATCGCGAATTCCGATTTGTTCATCGCGGCTAATGCTGCGTCACGCCCGATTGCGAAAAGATCATTCGCCATGCTCAGATGCACCGGCAAGTACGTACTTTGGCGTTCAAAAATCATTACGCGGAAGGTAAGCGCCGACGCGTATTCTGAAATCCGATCCACTGCAATCCACGGCTCCCTCCACCCGTTTTCCGCCGAATACGCTGCGAGGGTGTCATACATCCGCAGCACCCCTTCCTCTTCCAACCGGTTCACGGAGTGACTAGAGTGTCGTGAATTCGCGGCCGTAGTGAAGGCCATGCTGGCCACGATCAGGAGGACCGAGATGACCCGTAGGGCCGAACGTCCAGTCGTTCCAAGACCACGAATCAGGAGCACCAGCGCAAGAATGAATGGCACTATCGTAATGCTGACGACGATCGGAGTCTTGATGTTGTCAAAGCTGAGCGCGGTCATAGGCAACAGCGCGGCGAGCAGGGCAACCAGTCCGTAGAGCAAGGCGCTCTTCCGGATTCCTGAGTCCTCTCCGCTCTCAGTCGCCTTTCGTTTGGCGAACACCGCCGCGCACACAAGAATCACGGCGCCGTACAACAAGGCGCTGCCAAGATGAACCAGGATCAGGGATCTCGGGTAATACATCAGAGAGTCCCACTGCGAGGCAACGCCCTCCTGCGCCGCACGAATGCCTCGTTCAGACGAATAAACGTGCCTCCCGTAATACTGCTTCAGCACCTCCATCTTGGACAAGATCATTGGGACTGCCAACAGAATGATGGGTAATGCCGATAGAAGTAGATTGTGAATTCGACTTTTTGCCGACGATCTTGTTTCCGGGTTGCGCAGCATCCAGATCAGCGCGGCCAGGATTACGCATTCGATGCCGGCTAAGTAAACGATCGTGATGTAACGGAACAGAATCAGGATGGTTGCCGCAAAACCAAAAATGAGGCTTCCGGATCGGCATGCGAAGACCGCGCTACGAATCAGCAGGCAAATCACCACGCCAAACAGACACCAGGCCAGGCAGTCGATTCGGAAATCATCTAATCCGCCGGCGGTATAGAAACGGCTGGACGTAAGCAGAAGCAATCCGAGCCCGCAGAATGCCCACGACCAGTCTTTCGTAATGCGGTGAATGGTGGAAACCAGAACGGCCTCGGCCAAGGCGAAGTACGCGAAGGTGAGGTGCAAAGCGGTTAGACGGCCAGCGCCGAAGAACAGCGATGCAATCGCGAGTTGGATCTGGAATAAAACTCCGTTCGGCGTATTGTAGCCAAGTCCGAATAACAGACCCTGCCAGAAGCCGAGCGAGAGCATTTTGTCCAGAATTTCGTACGAACTCGCGAGATAACTCGACTGATCGCTCCCGGACGGATAAGCCCAGACGACTTCGCGAATGACATAGGCACGAAAGAGCAGATACTGAACGGCAACCAGCAAGGACACGAGTATCCAGGCGCGCCGGTCTGTCCAAATCGGCGCAAAAACCCCTCTGTCTCCGGCTTCTTCTCGTTGTCCGGTCTCCAGGGATGCTAGATTCATAACCAAGTGTTCAGTATATGCATGATGCTCGAGGCGGACTCGCCACGAGTGCGGACAAACGTATCTTTTCTCAGTTTCGTGAGGGACTTCGTTTGTCTAAAATAGGGATTTTTCTTCGCCGGTTAGCCGAGCAGCGCTGGTTCGCTTACCTCTCGGTCCTGTTGATCCAGATGAAAGTAATCTGGGGACTCTGGGCATACCGCGACCTGCCTTTTGCTGACACGTCATTCTATTTTGTAAATGCGCAGGACTGGCATCGAAAGCGCCTCATCGACGTGCTTTGGTCCCCTCTCTACACCACGTTCTACTCTGCGTTCGTGTCCAACCTGCCGGGCGCCTATGCGCCAACGGTGGCACACCGCGTGGTTATCGTCCTTGCGGCTACGCTCCTCGTGCTTTTCGTCATGCGCAGACTTCTTCCCGAGTGGGCCGCGTGGCTGGTTGCAGTCTGGTGGGCCATTCTGCCCATTAACTACGACACTTTATATGAGGTCCATCTCTTCTCGTTCCTACCGTGGATGCTCGCCCTCGCTGCGTTGCTGCGTCTGAGCGGCCCCCTCGCAAGAGGCACCGCGCTTGCGATTCTCATCGCCGCCGCGTTCCTGCTACGCCTTGAAGCCGGTCTGATGGTGCTAGTGTTTGGCGCGGTCGCCCTTGTTGCGGATTGGCAAAGCATACGCTCGGGAGGAACCACCCGATCGAAGATTCTCAAGGGCTACGGCATTCCGGTGATGCTCGCGATGGTAATCGTCCTGTACTACTACGCGCATGATCGCGATCCGCAGGCCTATCGCGAAATCACGCGAGCCAAGCACGTCGTGAACGTCTGCCAAGTGTATGCATTTGGCTATCAGCAGCGCCACACGGATTGGAAAGGATCTCCATGGACGCAGTGCTCCGAACTGATGAAGCGCGATTTCGGAAATGCGGAACCAACTCTGATCCAGGCTTTACGACTCAATCCGCGCGCGATGATGGAGCACTTTCTTTGGAATCTCCGGCTGGTTCCGAGCGGGCTTCAGGTTGGACTTTTCAATGCGGCGAGCGGGCCGGACAATCCGGATTACACCCCGGTGAACAGTCAGTCCAAGGCGGCAAGTCTCCTCAGTTTGCTGGTGGGCGCCATCGTACTCGCCGGATTCCTGCGCATGAAAAACAACAGCACGGACCGGGCCTGGCTGGCTGCTCGAACTTGGGCCTACGTCTTTATGGCCTCGGCCCTGCCGCTGTTCTTCGTGGTGGTGCTGACCCAACGGCCCCGGCCGTCGTACTTATTTTTCTTTTCCGCCGTGCTCATGGCGATTACCGGCACGTGTGCGGCCGTTCTCTTTGGCGGGCAGAAACGGCTCTTCAAAACGGTCCAGCCGGTAATCGCTGTCCTGTTGCTGCTATTCCTGCCGGCTCACTACTCTGAGGCAAATCCGCGCGAAGTCCTGAAACATTACGAACGGCTGAGCCAGTTCGAAAGCCTTCTCTACGCGAAGTACACCGTCTTTGTGTCCGACACGTTCCCCACTGAGATGTGCAACTACATTGGCTACCGGCGCTGCACACCTGTGGATCTGAATAGACTCGGCCCCATAGGCAGCCCGCAGGAACTCGCTGCCAAACTCGCTTCGGCCCGGGCGACACTCCTCTACTTCAGCGAGTCTTCACCTCAGCTGAACATGCTGGAGATGATGGCCCCGCTTCTGCCGGACTGGAGCGAAGTGGTTCGCGTCCATGCGGGGTCAAACCATTGGCATTTGTTTCAGCGCAAAGTGGCTGCCGCAGTTGAGCCAGCGCGCGACATCCTGGCGCCGGGAACCGGGGATCAGGCACTTGCCCTGGGCGATCACTGGTATCCATTCGAGCGAGCCGGGAACGACACTTTCCGCTGGGTAGCGAACGACTGCACACTTCTGGTTCCGCCATCCACTGAAGCACGGGTTCTGAAGCTCCAGGTAGAACCGGGTCCGGGCGTGGGGTCAGGCCTGTTCACGCTTCTGGTATTCGATCAAAGCGGCCGGAGGTTGCTGTCCGTGCCGGTTCGATCTAAGGAGTGGGTGCAAGTCCCACTCGCTCGGGGCCCGGAAATGCAAACCATCCGTCTGCATACGGACGAGGGCGGCCGCCCCACGCCGAATGACCCCAGAACGCTGAACTTCCGGATCTTCAAAGCGGAGATCGCGAGACAACCGAAGTAGCGGAGGCAAGGCCTTCCAGGTTCCTCATCGCACGGGCACGCAACTTGTTTGCGGCATTTGTCAAATTTGTAAGCTGGCTCGAATCCCGCAGAGCGTCACGAAGCTTTGCCGCCGTGTGTTCCGCCGTCACGTCCCGCAGACCGAGCGCCTCAATCCCCAGATCCGCACAAAGTCCCTGGATCTTCTGGGATCGCGCAATGCATACAGGAACCGCTCCAGCCAACACAGTCATAATCGCAAAGTGATAACGCATCCCCAGGGTCACTCGCGCGTAAGCGAGCAATCCGAGTGCTTCGTCGATTGACCAATAGCGATTCGGCATTAGCGTCGCGGGCGTTCTCATCGAAGCAATCGTCTCCTGTGCAGCGGCATGGTCGAACTGATCGCCATCACGTGTCTCATTCGAGAAGAACGCGATCTGCGCTCCGTTTTGCCGCGCCACCTCATCCAACGCTTCGGCAATGGCGAGCTTCGCTTCCGTCTTTCCGCGCCACACAAGATTGACCATATTGACCGCTATGATCGGCCGCGCAGGATCGACTCCGGAGCGCTTCCACTCTTCGGCTGCCCAGTCGCGCTTATTTTCGGAGGATTTGTACAGCCAAGCCCAATCCGCGCCGACTACAATCCTGCCGGGCTCAACACCCATATCCACCAACGCATGCCGGCAATCTTCGTTTCGAACCGACCACGACGCAATCGGAAGGAAACTCCTCTGAAACAGCGAGCGCGCCCGGCGCGTATACAGGAAATCGACTCCTACTCCGACGGCATGTACCGATGTCCTGCATGTGTGGAAGCTGTCCAACCGTTCCGCGATGAAGCTCATTGGAAAATCCAACCCCTCCACTTCATGCACGGGTGTCCCACCTGCGAGCAATCCCAGCACTCCGGCCTTCGCTGCTTCCCGATACCCCGGACCGTGAACGCTGAGGTACCTGTGTTGCTCCGGATAGCCGCCGCGATAGTGATGTGCCATCGGAAACACTTCCACATCTCCGTGCCACTCCTGTGGGAGAGCTTGCCAGAAGGCGCGCGCCATCAACTCGTCGCCCAGATTGCCGGCGCCGAGACCGGTACTGATCTGAAAGAAGTGCAAGGGAGTAGTGTAGAGCCTTTCGCGCGGAGGACGCAAAGGCGAGCATGCTAGAGTGAGAAATGCGGGCGGTTAGCTCAGTTGGTTAGAGCGCCTGCCTTACAAGCAGGAAGTCGGGGGTTCGAGTCCCTCACCGCCCACCATAGTTACGTTACAGTTCCGTTGATTCCGTTTAGCGTCCAGGCGGCGCTGTACCCGCCCTGCGATGCAATGCCCGGACGAGTGTCGGTCAACTCTCAGCAGTCGACTAGGAAAGCGCGCCGGCGAATCGCCGCTCTGCGTCCACCATCCCAACTAGCGCGTCTCCGCGTTCACGCCCGGATCAATGTCTCTCTGGCCCTGCATCGGCGACTCACCGCCGTTTCCGGGATACAGAATACCGCGGACGTATTCGCCGAGGGATAGAAATGTATCCAGGTCGCTGGGCTTCTGGAAGTAGCGCGCGCCATATCGGGATGCCAGTGCTTTATCAGAGGGCGATTCGGATGACGTGAGGATCACGACGGGAAGTTGCTTCCACGCGTGAGTCTCCCGTAACGACCGGAGCACCTCCTCGCCATCGGCCTTTGGAAGGTTCAAATCAAGCAAGAGAACGTCAGGCGACGCATCGTGCCCGTCCGTTTCAATACGCTGGAACCATTTCCATGCCTGATCCCCATCCTCGAATAGTGTCAAGTTGAAGTCCAGGTGAGCAGACCTCAGTGCTTCCTGCACCAGGTAAACATCGCCCGGATTGTCTTCCGCCAAGTAGATACGCCAAGTTCGTCCGTTCTTCACAGCGCTAATCAGCCTGTTCGACTCCAAAAAGCGACATCTCGTTACACTCTCCCGGGCCATGTGATCCTACTAGTCAGATGAGCCGGTACTACGGTAGATTTGCCCCCTCTCCCACCGGCCCTCTACATTTCGGTTCGCTGGTGGCGGCGGCCGGCAGCTATCTCGATGCACGTCATTCGGATGGAGAATGGCTGGTGCGTATCGAAGACGTCGATGAACCGAGAACGGTGCCCGGTGCGAGTGACGATATCCTCAAGACCCTTACGGCCTTCGGCTTCCAAATCAGCGGAACAGTTCTCTTTCAGAGCCGCCGTAGGTCCGTGTACGCCGCGTCCCTGGAAACACTGAAACGGGCAGGACTGGCGTATCCATGCGGGTGTTCGCGCAAGGACTTCGCCGATTCGCAGCGGTATCCGGGAACTTGCCGGACGGGCCTTCCAGCCGGAAGGGAGCCCCGCGCGTGGCGCATGCGAGTTCCGGAATCACTCATCACGTTCGAAGATCATGTCATGGGGTTGTTGCAGGAAAGTTTGACAGCTACCTCCGGCGATTTTGTGATCCTGCGTGCCGACGGAATCTTCGCCTATCAACTCGCCGTCGTGGTGGACGATGCCGAGCAAAGTGTCACGCATGTCGTTCGCGGCGCCGATCTTCTGGACTCTACTCCGCGCCAGATCGCGCTGCAGCAGGCGCTCGGGTTCCCGCAGCCGCAGTATCTGCATTTACCCGTGGCTCAGAACGAAGCGGGCGAGAAGCTCAGCAAGCAAACGCTGGCGCCTGCCATAGATCCCGCCCGTGCCGCCATGGAGTTGATGCGTGCGCTTCGATTTCTTGGACAGAACCCGCCGGAGGAACTTGTGCGCCGGCCTCTACATGAAATCTGGAATTGGGCGATTCCGAATTGGGATGTTTCCAGGATTCCGAGAGTCTTAGGCGCTACGGTTTTATAATCATGGCTTGTCCCAAAGGCTGCCTGAAAGACACGCGTTCTATTTGAACCGCCTCGGCCCGACGCCCCTCGTACCCATTGCGCTGGAGCCTCAGGATGCCCCTATTTGGTGCAAACTCGAATTCCTGAATCCATCCGGATCCACAAAAGACCGCATCGCGCGCTTCATCCTCGAAAAGGCGTGGCGCGAAGGCAAATTCGGCACCGGTGGCACCGTCATCGAGGCTTCCTCCGGGTCCACCTCGATCGCCATGGCCCTCGCCTGCGCCCAATTGGGTGTCCGCTTTATTGCCGTTATGCCTGAAGGCGTTTCCAGCGAACGAGTCCTCATCATCCAAGCCTACGGTGGAGAGATCCGTTTCACGCCGAAACAGGGGGGGATTGGTTGCGCTATCGCGGAAACGGAACGTCTCGCGGAGGAGTTGAACGCTTTTTTACCTCAACAGTTCTCCAATCCTGACAACGCCCTCGCGCACCAGATGGGAACTGCGCGCGAAATCATGGACCAGATTCCAGGGGGCGTTGTGGATGCTGTCGTGTCCGGCGTGGGAACAGGCGGCACCCTGGTCGGACTTTTCCACGGCCTGAGCGATGCCGGTTGCCGAATCGTGCCTGTGTGCGCCCGCCCCGTGAACATTACCGGCTCGGCGGCTGACGTGGAGTGCTGCAGTTTCTCGACTCGCATCCCTGGCGTAGTCGACTGCGTTTCAAAAATCTTTCACGAAGATGCTATGCCCGGGCTGATCACGGAACAGATCCACGATGACGAAGCCATGAATATCACTCGGAAGCTCCTGCGGCTTGGTTTCCCGGTGGGCCCCTCATCGGGACTCAACTATGCCGCCGCACAGCGCATCCTCCGCAAGAATCCGGAATGGCAGACCGTGACTGTTTTCCCGGACCGGATGGAGCGCTACTTCACGACAGACCTATTCGGACCTTATCGAGGAGTGAACGCTTGAAAACCCTGATCATTGCACTACTCACTGCAGGCGCAGGCGCCGCGCAATTGAACCCCACCCAGACCTGGACGGCGCAGGCCGAGAACTATTATGCGGTCAAGGCCAACATCACGTACCTCGTTGCGAACAACTACGAATCGAAGCTCGACGTATATCAGCGCAAGGACGGCTCCGGCCCTCAGCCGACGCTGATCTACATTCATGGCGGCGGTTGGGTCGGCGGCAGCAAAGAATCGGTGCAGATGCAATTCATGCCTTTCCTGGAGATGGGCTGGAATGTAGTAAACGTGGAGTACAGGCTGGGCCGTGTTTCTCGTGCGCCTGCAGCGGTTGAGGATTGTCTTTGCGCCCTGAAATGGGTGGCCGCACACGCCAGGGAGTATAACTTTGACGTGAATCGGCTGGTAGTGACCGGCGGCTCGGCCGGTGGACACCTGGCACTCACCACCGGGATGATTCCGGAATCCGCCGGTCTCGACCGCCAGTGCCCGGGCGCACCGCTCCCCAAGGTGGCAGCGATCCTGAATTGGTACGGGATTACCGATGTCGTGGACCTGCTCGACGGGCCCGACCGGAAGAGTTATGCCGTGGAGTGGCTTGGCAGCGCGCCGGATCGGGAAATCATCGCGCGCCGTGTCTCTCCACTCACGTACGTTCGGCGCGGTCTGCCGCCGATTCTTACCATCCACGGGGACGCCGATCCGACGGTTCCTTACACGCACGCCACACGCCTCCGGGATGAACTAACGAAGGCCGATGTCCCGAACCTATTGTTGACGATTCCGAATGGGAAGCACGGCAACTTCAGTCCCGGCGAGCGCGTCCTGATATTCACAACCATCCGTACTTTTCTTTCCAAATATCACCTGATGTAGTGAATGGATAAACGCGTTAACATCCTGATCTGTGGAATTGTCACCGCTCCTTTCGTCGCTGCGGCGATGGAATGGGACTTCGGCGGAGACTTTTCCCACCTGCAGTTATTGAGAATGGCTGCGACGACCGGGCTTTGGGCCGTGTATGTGGGCATCACCTTCGCCCTCGCAACAATGCGCCGCCCGCTACCGCGATTCTTCTTTGCCTGGTTCACAGTGGCAGCGCCCCTGTTCTTTCGTGAGATCCTTCACGCTGCCTTCCATTACGAAGGTGTGGGATGGTGGTGGGGCTTTGTGTCAGGGGGAGTCATCGGCGCGATCGCTATTCTGGTTGCCGTGCTTTTTGATTCGCTCGGCTGGCTGGGATCGTCCGGCGGCGGCAAACCCGGGATACCGGAACCAGACGTCCCCTTAACCCGAAGAACGCGAAGCACAGTATAGGCGGAACGGCTCACCAGCAAGCACATCCCGCGCCACAAACGGCACTTCCCTTCATTGTGAAAGCGCTTTAGTGCCCTTCGGCCTCCAGGAAGCGCTCCACTTCGATCGCTGCCATGCAGCCGGCCCCGGCAGCCGTAATCGCCTGACGGTATACCCTGTCCTGCACATCCCCCGCGTGGAACACGCCCGTCACACTCGTCCGAGCTCCGCCGTGCGAAATCAGATACCCGTCTTGATCCGTCTCAATCTGTCCGAGGAAGGCCTTTGTATTCGGAATGTGGCCGATGGCGACAAAGAATCCGTCCACTTCGCGGTCGTTTACATCTCCCGTGACCAGGTTGCGTAGCCGCACTCCGGTGACGTGCCCCTTTTCGATATCGAAGACATCGTCCACCACGGTGTTCATGATGAATTGAATCTTCGGATTCGCTTTTGCGCGGTCGATCATGATCTTTGAGGCGCGGAAGCTCTCCCGGCGGTGAACCAGTGCCACTTCGGACCCGAACCGTGTCAGGAAATTTGCCTCCTCCATCGCCGAGTCGCCGCCCCCGATCACCATGATCTTCTTATCGCGGTAGAAAAAGCCGTCGCAAGTCGCGCACGAACTCACACCATGACCGATCAGCTTCTGTTCATTCGGCAGATTCAGCCAGCGCGCTGAGGCCCCGGACGCAATGATTAGCGTGCGAGTCTCGATCCACTCGCCCTCGATATTCAGCCGGAAAGGTCTCTTGCTCAGGTCGGCCTCTAGGACAGACCCATGAAGATACTCCGCGCCGAAGCTCTCGGCCTGCTTTTTGATGTTCTCGACCAGATCCGGACCGTTGATGCCTTCGGGAAATCCTGGGAAGTTCTCCACCAGAGTAGTCAGGGACAACTGGCCGCCTGGTTCATGACCCGCGATCACCAGCGGTTTCAGATTGGCGCGCGCGGTGTAGATAGCTGCCGTATTCCCAGCGCAGCCGGAGCCGATAATTACGACATTTCGCATGTGTTTTGAGAAGGGTAAGTCCAATGCTAACACGCGCGGGGCAACGGCATTCGCCGTGTTGCCAGAGAGACAAAAGGGGACGCGCGCCCAGGAGAAGCCCGAACCTTAGGTGCTCCGGTAGTTCACTTAGGAAATATCGAGACGCGCGTCACCGGTTCAGCAGCTTTGTAGATGCTGATCTCGCGAAAATGATTCACGTCACCAAAAATAGATGGTTTGCTACAAAACCTGAGA
This sequence comes from uncultured Solibacteraceae bacterium, assembly GCA_964464925.1. Classification (GTDB taxonomy): domain Bacteria; phylum Acidobacteriota; class Terriglobia; order Bryobacterales; family Bryobacteraceae; genus CAYXLI01. Next base: position 217,293 of record CAYXLI010000008.1, read on the forward strand.
CAAAGGCGAGAACTGTCATGTAAGTGAACTGCATCACGGGCCAACGCCAGCCACCTGTCTCACGCCGTACAACCGCGATCGTCGACATGCACTGCATCGCGAAGGCAAAGAAGACCAGGAGTGCCACTGCCCCACCCATCGTAAGGTCTTTGTGGAGAGCCTCCTGTAGACTTTCCTTTTGGGTATTCGCTTCCAAACCATAGAGCGTTCCAAGCGTACCCACGATGACTTCCCGCGCCGCCAGAGATGTAATTAGCCCTACTCCGATTTTCCAGTTGAATCCGAGCGGCCGAATCACTGGCTCCACCGCGTGTCCGACCATCCCAACGTAGCTATTCTCGATCGTCGGTGGTTGTCCGTTCTCAAGCGGAAGATGCCCCAGCGCCCACAAAAGAATGGCAACGCCCAGAATCACTGTACCGGCACGGTGCAGAAACACCCTCGATCGGTCATACAGCCGCAGCCCCAGAGAGCGAAGTGTAGGACGTCGGTAAGGAGGCATCTCTAGCACAAACGGCGCCCGCTCACTCTTCAAGACGGACGATTTCAAAAGTTTCGCTGTTGCAAAAGCCGCGAGGAAGCCAAGTGCATATAAACCAAGCATCGCCGCTGCCTGGCTACCGAGAATGCCGCCCAACAACCGCTTCTCCGGAATGAACGCAGCAATCAGCAATGTATATACCGGCAGGCGAGCCGAGCAGGTCATGAACGGTGCAATCAGAATCGTAGCGATCCGGTCCCTCTTGTTTTCGATGGTCCGCGTCGACAGAATGGCCGGAACCGCGCAGGCGTAAGCCGACAGAAGCGGGATGAAGCTCTTGCCCTGCAACCCAACCCGGCGCATCGTCCGGTCCGCAATCAGCGCGGCCCGGGCCAGATAACCCGAATCTTCCAGAACGCCAATAAAGAGGAAGAGCAACAGAATCTGCGGAAGAAACACGATCACAGCCCCGACGCCGCTCCAGATTCCGTCCACGATGAGCGACCGCAAAAGTGCATTGGGAATCAGGTTACCGACCCAGGTACCTGACCAGGAAACCAGATCCTGGACAGCCTGCATGATCGGTTTTGCCCCGCTGAAGATAGTCTGAAAAACTCCGATTACAACCGCGAGAAACACTAGCGGACCGGCAATCGGATGAAGGAAGATCGCATCGAGCCGTTTCGTCCATTTGGAAGGCTCCGGAGGCTGATAGGAGGAGCCTCTTCCAACCTGTGTCGCCCACGCCCGGCATTTCGGAACATCCTGCAAAACAGGTAGTTGCACCAGCGGCTCTGTTCTGGCGTGGGCCGCTGCCGTACCTTCCAGAAACTGGCTGATTTTGTCTACGCCTTCGCCCGTAGCCGCGCTAATCATGGCCACCGGCGCTCCCAATTGAGCTGCCAGGGCGGCGGCATCCACCTGTCCTCCGCGAGCCCTCAGATCATCCGCCATGTTGAGGATGACCAGCGTGGGAATGTTCAGTGACAGAATCGGGGCAGCCAGCGTGAGGTGCCGGCCCAGATTCGTCGAGTCCATGATGAGGAGAATCGCGTCCGGCTTCGGCGTCCCCGGAACTTTCCCCATTAGAACGTCGTACGTTACGCGCTCGTCTTCCGAACACGGTTTCAGGCTGTAAATCCCCGGAAGGTCGATTAAGACTACTTCCCGGGCTGACGAGATACGCGCCCGGCCTGTATGGTGCTCCACAGTTACGCCGGGAAAGTTCGCGACCTTCTGCCGCAATCCGGTTAATCGGTTGAAAAGAGTTGTTTTACCGCAATTGGGAGGACCGATGAGTGCAACCGTATGTTGCCGGCTCGTCACCGCAGCCCCTGGCGGAGGATGATGCAAACTCGCCAGTGCGCAACCGTGGCAATCACTCATAGAAAGTTACCTTCTAAGTAGAAGATGAGCGGCGGTCTCGCGGCGAAGCGCAATTTCTGAGCCGTCGACACGAAAAACCCTGGGGTCTCCACTGGGAGCGCTGCGCGCGGCAACTACAGTTGTGCCGGGAACAAAGCCCAACTCCATCAGGCGAATAGCGGTATCTTCCGGAAGATCGAGGCGCTCCAAAACCGCCTCTTCCCCTTCACGAAGATCACCGACATGAACCGGCGCTGGCCGGGTGACGCAAGTGGCCGCCCTTTTCCGCCTCTTGAAACTCAGTTGCATGTCTCTTTCAGTATCAGGTTCCTTGCCATTCGTTGTCAACAATCTCCAACCAAGTGAAATCAATAGCTTCTGAGTGGCTCCGGATCGAGGTTGAAGCGCTGAAACGCGCAGCCCAGTTGCATCTGTGGTGCGTTTTCGCCCCGATTCTCAATTGCGCCGCCACTGCCGTCACTGCATGCTAAAATCCATCCGGTGGCCGAAATCAATCCGAAGGACTCCTACACCCGTATGGAGGTGCTCCGCCTTCTCAACATTTCGGAACGCCAGATGCGCGCCTGGGAACGTCACGATCTCATCCGCCCGGCGGAGTTCTTCTCATTCAGCGACTTGATTGCGCTGCGAACGCTGATCAAACTGCGCGAGAGTCACGTCTCTTCTCCAAAGATTCGGCTGGCCGTAAATGCGATTCGCGAAAAGATGAGCCACGTCGAAGATCCTCTGAAGGAGCTGAAGGTCTTCTCGGAAGGCAAGAACATCCGCGTCGAAATATCCGGCCAGCAAATGGAGCCCGTCTCGGGCCAGTTGTTATTCAACTTCGACCAGAAGGAACTACGCCGGCTGCTCGCTTTCCCCGCCTCCTCATCGCGCAAGAAGGACCAGCAGGCACAGAAAGAGAACGCCGAACGATGGTTCCAGCGGGGACTGGAACTGGAGCAGATCGGCGCACCGGTGGAACAGGCCATTGAAGCTTATGAAACAGCCGTCCGTCTGGACCCGCACTCTGCCGGGGCGTGGGTGAATTTGGGCACTATCCATTTCAACGCGCGGCGGTTCCCGAAAGCGGAAGAGTACTACTCCAAAGCCGTTGCAGTGGATCCGAAATACGCGCTCGCCCACTTCAATCTCGCGAATCTTTATGACGAGATTGGCGCTTACGACAAATCTCTGGAGCATTATCGCGATGCCGTTTCCCTCAATCCGCAGTATGCCGACGCCCATTACAATTTGGCCCTGCTTTATCAGGGCAACGGTCAGGTGATGGAAGCCGTCCGCCACTGGAAAGCCTATCTGCGGTTGGATCCGGGGAGTGCATGGGGCGCAATTGCGCGCCGGGAACTCGGCAAGCTCCGCCGCTCCACCCTCCTCGACGGCAAGAACGCATAACGCTCAAAAACAGCGGTTCGGGTCCGATGAGAGTTCTGTAGGAACTTTTTCAGGAGGATCCGGATGAAACAGATTATTTTCCAGTCAGGTATGCTCGCGCTCATGATGGCGAGTGCACTGAGGGCCGATATCCACGTCGGCATGCAGGATGCGCTGAAGGCGGCAACCAACAAGCCGCAACCCGAATACACGTCGGTCGCCAGGCAAATGAAGGTGGCGGGCCGCGTTGAGGTCGAAGTAACTATTGATTCCGACGGCAGCGTAGAGAACGTGAAGGCCGTTACGGGCAACCCCTTGCTCACCACATCCGCGGTGAGCGCGGTAAAGCATTGGAAATTCACGCCATTCACCGCAAACGGACAGGCGACGAAAGCTGTGGCTAACCTCGTCTTCGATTTCAAGCCCTAGTCGGGGAGATGGATCATGGCCTGGAACGCTACCATCGGAACGAAATTATTGTTAAGCACCTCTGGCATGTTGGCATTGGTGCTGCTAACCGGTATTACATCGCTAAAAATCAACAGTGACCTTGGCCGTGATCTCGATCAGGCCATCAACGTAACAGCAAAGAAAGAACTCCTCGCGGGCCAAATCAGCACAGGTGCGTCTGACATGACTGCACTGGAACGCGGCATCGCATTCAGCACAGTCCTGCAACAGCCGGACAAGGCGGCAGCGTTCAAGTCCTCCTACCGGGACGCCGAAGACCGGGTGAGAACGGCTCTGCAGTCCTTCCGGCTGCTTCCGAATGACGACCGCAGCCGGCTGGAGCTCGATGCCCTGCAGCGGGAGTTCGATTTTCTTCAAGGCGCACATGCGGACATGCTCCGGTTGCTTTCGAAACAGCAGATGGACCTTGCTCTGGCCGCTTTCGATGAGACATTATTGCCCCACCTCAACGCAATGAGCACTCGGGCGAAGGCGCTCGTGGACGTGCAGGTTGCTCAATTGAGCGCGGTCGCCGCCGGGGCAGCCTCCACTTCCGGGGCCAGCAAATGGATCATTGCCGGAGCAATTTTGTTATGTGCGATAGCAGGAAGCCTTGCGCTGCTGGGCGCGCGCTCCACGTCGCGTACTCTTCGCGTTGTGACCACGAAAATGGCGAACGCGTCCGCAGAGGTCTCCAGCGCCGCCGGACAGATTTCGAGTGCCAGCCGCTCGCTTGCCGAGGGCGCGTCTCACCAGGCGGAATCGCTCGATTCGACCACGGTGGCCAGCCATGAGATGAGTTCGATGACGCAGCAGAACGCAAGCAACGCCCGTCAGGTGACCGCACTGATCGCCGACGTAGACCGCCAGGTGAGTGATGCGAATACAAGCCTTGACCAGATGGTGGCCAGCATGAACGGCATCACATCTTCCAGCGAAAAGATCGCCCGCATTATTCAGGTCATCGACGAGATCTCGTTCCAGACCAACCTGCTCGCGTTGAACGCCGCAGTGGAAGCCGCACGCGCCGGTGAAGCCGGTATGGGGTTTGCCGTGGTCGCCGAAGAGGTCCGCAATCTGGCGCACCGTTGCGCTCAGGCAGCCAGTGATACGGCCCAACTCATCCAGGCGTCCATCACCAGCTCGGCCGAGGGCAAACACAAACTCGACATGATGGCGGGCGCTATTCGCAGCATCACCAAGAGCGCTGCAGAAGCCCGCCAGCTGGTCGAAGAAGTGAACAGTGGCAGCCAGGAGCAGGCGCGAGGAATCGAGAACGTGGTTCAAGCGCTCTCGCGTGTGCAGCAGATTACGCAACAGGCCGCTGCCAGTGCGGAAGAGAGTGCCAGCGCCAGCGCCTCCATGCTGGATCAGTCCGCCACGATGCAGGAGGTCGTGCAGCAGCTTGTAGCGATCGTCGGAAGCGGCGGCGAATCCCGTCACTGAACCTCGGCGGCACGTTGCTTGTTATAATGCCGCCGAATCATCATGAAGCTGACTCGGTTTCTAGTACCCACTCTCTTATTAGGAGCGGCCACCCTGACCTGGCTGGCCGCTCAACCTTCCGGAGATCCTCTCATTGAAGGCCTGCGGCTCGTCGAAGTCGCCTCTGTAGCGGATGCTATGGAGCAGCTTTACGGCCAGCGCATGTACATGAATCATCAGATGCGCCCCCTCTTCATGTCGAAGTTCGCAGGGCCGGCCGTGACCGTCAAACTCAAGAAGGAAGAGCATAAGGATGGTGCTCCCGCCTCCCAGGGCATGCTCGATGCGATCGATGCTGCGCCGCCCGGTTCCGTATACGTTATGTCTGTAGAAGACGGCTCCGATATCGCCGGAATGGGCGGCCTCATGGCAACAGCCATGAAGGTGCGCGCCTTCGCCGGCGCGATCATCGATGGCGGCATCCGCGACACGCCGCAAATCACGCGCCTCCAGTTTCCGGTCTTCAGTACTGGCGTCGTACCGTCTACGTCCATCAATCACTACCGTTTTGCCGGTACGAACGTCCCGATCACCTGCGCAGGAGTCCGCGTCAACGGTGGCGATATCATCGTGGCCGACAATGACGGCGTGGCTGTTGTTCCTCGTGCAAGAGCCGCTGAAGTGCTGAAGAAAGCCCAGGAACTCGACGACACGGAACATCGCATGCTCCCCTTCATCGAAAAGTTCAAATCCATTAAGGAAGCCGTCGCTAAGTTCGGCCGTATTTAGCGGTGCCGCCGCCGGACCTAATTCTCACCGGAGATCAGTCCTGCCTGCGTCCACAACTTCTTCAATGCGAAAGGCAGTGGGATTGGCTTGGTCGTGTCGTAGTGCTCCGGTTGTCTCGCCGCCACTGCCTCTATGACCTTCTGCACAACCACGGACGGCAGCGCGACGCCCTGGAAATACGCCTTCTCTACTTCAAATGTCGCTTTGGCGTTCTGAACATGGAACCGCACGTCTACCCATACGGTCTTCTGGCCCGTCAGAACGGGCCGCAGCAGTTTCGGAATCAGTCCCGGCCGCATCCTCTCGACTTCGTCGAAATCAATCAGAGTGAAAGTGGAAACGTAGTTTGCCGGAAAGAACCGCACAGTCACACTTTTCAACCCAGGCCGCGGCGTCATTCGGAGCGTTTCTGACAGGTAAGAGTTCACCTCACCCTGAGGCAGGTCAAACTTGACGCGATCCGCCGGCCGGCCCTCGGCTTTCGCAAACTCCGCCTGCCGTAGATGGCCGAATAATGTGAGCATTCGTTGAACGGTCACATCCTTTGCCGCATCTGCGTAGAGAACCGGGACGCTGAGTGCCGCTACGTAGGCGATGCAGCGAAAATTCACCTCTCCATCGTAGCCGACCGGAGATGCGTGTTGAGAAAAAACATCCGCCGCCAAGGTGCAGAAGAGGCTCTCATATGCTATTCTGACTGATGTACGTCGTTCAGACGGGGACGTAGTTCAGCTGGTTAGAACGCCGGCCTGTCACGTCGGAGGTCGCGGGTTCGAGCCCCGTCGTCCCCGCCAATTCTTTCCTCTTGAACGTCGTTTCCGCTCTTTCATTGGTAGTTGTAGAATTCTAGAGTGTCAGCGCGCTCCCCGCGCCTTGAGAAGCCTTTCATGACTGATCCACTCACTCCTCCTAAGATTCAGCTCTCCACCTCGGCCGAATACCGCGAGAGCTACGCCAACAGCGTGCAGGTCCGGGCAAATCTCTGGGATTTTTTCCTCCTGTTCGGCACGCTGAACCAGACAGCGCCTGACGCCGTCGCCATCCAGAATTTCCAGGGCATCTACTTCAGCCCCCAGCAGGCAAAAGCTCTTCTGAACGTACTTCAGCAGAACATCAACCAGTACGAAGCCACCTTCGGCGAAATTCGCCTCGAGCCGCAGTCCCAGGGCAACACGATTCAGTAGCGAACGGTGTCTACGCCGCCGCGTGGTCCAAAGCTAGCAACTTACGGCTTTTTCTTCTGCGCTTTTGCGCTCACGCTCATTCTGCTTCATGCGCCGTTCCTGACCCTTCCCTACTTCTGGGATGAAATGGGCCAGTTCGTACCGGCCGCCCTCGACATCTTCCGCGACAACGCCTGGATTCCTCACTCGACAGTCCCCAACGTGCACCCTCCGGGCGTCATGGTTTATCTCGCCTTGGTCTGGTCTTTGTTCGGCTACTCGATCCTGGCGACTCGGTGCGCCATGATCGCACTTGCTGCCGCCGGTATTCTCGCGACCTTCCTGCTTTCCATCGAACTCTGCCGCGGTCTTCGCGGGACTCCGGCATTCGCTCCGGTCTTGCTCCTGTTCGCCAGTCCTCTGTTCTACACGCAGTCTATGATGGCGCAGCTCGACATGCCGGCCATGGTCTTCACACTTTTCGCTCTTCTTCTGTTCCTGCAGGACCGCATCGTCTCATCAGCCCTGGTCTGCGTGGTGCTGGTGATGATGAAAGAAACCGGCGCGTTGGTTCCGGTTCTGTTCGTCTTGTGGCTGCTAAGGGAAAAACGGCCGCGGGATGCCATGGCATTTCTGCCGTCATTCATTCTGCTCGCCATCTGGCTATTTCTGCTGAAGCAGCATACAGGCCAACTATTCGGAGATCGCGGATTCACCCATTACAACCTCTGGTTTCCTCTCCATCCTGTCCGTCTCGCAACTTCCCTCCTGCGCCGCATGTTTTACGTCTTCATTGACAACTGGCACTGGGTTGGAACCATAGCGGTTATTTACGCCTGGCGCCGTACGGAGGTGTTTCGCACACGAGCCTGGGCCCTGGCCGGCTCCTTTGCCGCGCTTCATGTCCTGATGGTGTCCGTCCTCGGGGGAGCCACTTTGGAGCGCTACCTTCTACCTGCGCTCCCGGTCTTCTACATTGCCGTGGGCGCGGCCTGGACCACGATGCCCAAAGTCCGTGCCCGGTGGTCGTTCGTAGTTCTGTTGTGCGGTTTGATTGGAGGGCTCTTCTGGAATCCGCCTTGGCCATCCCCGTTTGAGAATAACCTGGCGGCAGTAGACTTCGTTCGCCTGCAGAAAGAAGCCGCCGAATTCGTCGAGGCAAACTATCCGGGAAAAGTCGTCGCGAGCGCGTGGCCATTCCCTGATGCGCTACGCCGTCCGGAGTTCGGTTATGTCACCAGACCGATGCAGACCAAAGGGATCGAGGATTTCCATCTCTCCACGGTACTCGCGCTGCAATCGGCTCCCCCGCCCGTGTTTGTTCTCTACTCACGGACCTGGGAACCGGAATGGGGCATTCTACGATCTGCCTTCATCCGCGAGTTTCTGACCCGCTATTATCTGTACGAACCACAGATCACCGGCGCGGAAATTACTACGGCTCTCGGCCTGGTTCCAGCCGGCCGATGGGAGCGCCGGGGCCAATGGATTGAGGTATTCGCAAAACCAGGCGCGAACGAGCCCGTGCTGGTTCAACTGCATCCGCCTCGTTAGACTTACTTCGTCCAGCTTGTTGTATCCGCTCCAGCCGGCGCCATCTTCTTCATGTGCTCCGCAAAGACCGGCAGATAGAACTGCTCGATCGTTTGACCCTTCGGGATCAGGCCCGCCCAGCAGTGCGGCTGGTTATTTCCATACTCGATACTGCCGCCGTAGTAAGGACCCTTCCCGGGCATCTTCGTACTCTCGAGGAATTCCTCCAGAAATCCGGCCGCGGTCTCGAGATAAAACGTGTCTTTCGTCCCCATCTTGACGTGGATCTTTCCCACCAGACGCGGCCCAATCGCCTCCCAATTATTCTTCAAACGGGCAGTCAGGTCGAAGTGCTCCTCCCAATATTTGGCGACATCGGGATGGATATCGCCAGTCGCAGCATCCCATAGCCGCGCCGGATATCCATCCTTGCCCACCGGACCAAACGTCGCATGGAACGCGTCCATCTGCCCGCCTGACCTCCCTTTTTCACCCAGCACGTGCTCCAATTTGCTGAAGCTCTCCATAGTGGCGAGCAGCCGTCCATCCGCATACCGCCCTACCGGCTTGGGCATCCTACCGAACGGTCCGATGTCGAAATACGCATTCCGGTCTTTGTACACGTTGATCGTCTGGAACGCATGGAAGTCCACCGGGTCCGGGCAGAAGCTCCACGTCCCGCCGAAGTAGTCCGGATAGAACACCTGTTCCGCCAGCGTCATCCATCCGCCGGTCGACCCACCGAACAGCACGCGAGCCCACGGCTCCCCAATGGCCCGGAACTCTTGTTCCAACGCCGGATAGAACTCCTTCGTCAACGCATCTCCGTATGGCCCCATGTTCGCCGAGTTCACACCATACGAATCGTCGTAATAAGGCGTCGGATGCTGTGTCAGCACCACCAGCATCTTCGGCAAACGGCCGCCAGACCAGTCCTGATAGAAGCGGTATCCCATCACGGCGTATTCGCGCATCGGGCCGTCGTCAGCGGGCGGCTCCTCCCGGAAACTGCGGAACTGCGCAGGAAAATGGCCCTGGTTGAACGCCACTGGATATTTCTGAGCCACATTCTCATCGAAACCCGGCGGCACCAGCACGATCGCGCTTAGATAAACCGGACGGCCCCAAAACTCTGTCAGCATCTTGCTCTGCATGCGGAAGTGCCGGATATATTTCGTATCCTTCTGCTCAGGTATCGGCGGGATCACCTCCGACATCTCGATCGCAATCGCATCATTGCCGCTAATGCTGATTTGTTGTGCCTTGCTGTACAGATTGCCCGGCGACCGGTTCCACTGCTGTCCTTCGCCGTTGTCCCATGGCACCTTCAAAGTGTGGCCATCGGACCGCTTCACAGTCTCATAAACATTCAGTACAGCCTGCACCGAATACGTGCCGATCTTCAAGTCGCGCACGCTGGCCAGCGGATAGCCCTCGGTGTTTTCGTCGATACGGACCATCTGGCCCGGCTTCCAGTTTTCGACATCCATGCCGTAGATCTGCGCGGTAGAAACATCCCACGCCACCTGAAACCGGGGTTCCGGCTGCGGTTTGGTCGCGACCACCAGGATCAGCCGTCCATCCACCGGCGTCGCTCGTGCTGAGGCAGGGAATCGTATTTCGAACCGGGGAGCCGCGCTGATCAACGCTGCCGTAATCAGCAGGAGGTAGGCTTTCGCAAACATACACCACAGTATAGGCTTCGGGAGTGTTACCGTGGCTTCTAGATGTCAGCCAATCGAATGGAAGAAGTGCGCCGCAGGCATGCTGCCGCGCTCGCAGGCGGAGGTGAGGAGCGCCGCAAGAAGCAGCACAAAGACGGTAAGCTCTCGGCGCGTGAGCGAATCGATCTGCTGCTCGACGAGGATACGTTTCAGGAGATCGACGCGCTCGTGCGCCATCGCTGCCGCGATTTCGGGATGGAAGATCAGGTCATCGACGGAGACGGCTTCATCACCGGCCACGGCTTGATTCATGGCCGCCCCGCCTACGTGTTTGCGCAGGATTTCACCGTCCTCGGCGGGTCGCTTTCGGAGTCGAATGCGCAAAAAATCGTCAAGATCATGGATCTGGCGCTGAAGACCGGCGCTCCCGTGATCGGCCTGAACGATTCCGGCGGAGCCCGCATCCAGGAAGGCGTGCTATCGCTCGGCGGCTATGCGGACATTTTCCTCCGCAACACGCTTTCGAGCGGCGTGGTGCCGCAGATCTCAGCCATCATGGGGCCGTGCGCCGGCGGCGCCGTATACTCACCCGCGCTGACTGATTTCATCTTCATGGTGGATAAGAGCAGCTACATGTTTGTCACGGGTCCGGACGTGATCAAGACCGTCACGCACGAAGATGTGACGAAAGAGCGTCTTGGCGGCGGCTTCACGCACAATGCCACCAGCGGCGTAGCGCACTTCCTCGCGCACACCGATGCGGATTGCCTGCGCTCCATCCGCGAATTGATGACCTTCCTTCCCCAGAACAATCAGGAAGACCCTCCACGCCGGCCTTGTCACGACCCTGTCTCGCGTCAGGACCCAGCGCTCGATAGCATCGTTCCCGCCGAATCCAACCTGCCTTACGACATCAAGGATGTGATCCGCGCTGTGGTGGATGAGGAGTACTTCTTCGAAGTGCAGGAGCACTTCGCGCGCAATATCGTGATTGGCTTCGCCCGGTTCGATGGCCGGCCGGTGGGAATCGTCGCAAACCAGCCAGCCTTCCTCGCCGGCTGTCTCGACATCGATTCGTCCACCAAGGGCGCCCGCTTCGTCCGGTTCTGCGACGCCTTTAATATTCCAATCGTGACCTTTGAAGATGTGCCCGGCTTCCTCCCCGGGACAACGCAGGAGTTCGGGGGCATTATTCGGCACGGCGCGAAGCTCCTCTTCGCCTATGCGGAAGCTACCGTCCCGAAGATCACAATCATTACGCGCAAGGCTTACGGCGGAGCCTACTGTGTGATGGGCTCGAAGCACCTGCGCACAGACATAAACTTCGCGTGGCCTTCCGCCGAGATTGCTGTCATGGGAGCCGAAGGCGCCGTAAACATCGTCTATCGCCGCGAGCTATCCGGCCTCAAAGACCCAGCCGCGCTCCGCGACCGCAAAATTGCCGAATTCAAAGACCGCTTCGCCAGCCCGTTCGTCGCCGCCGAGCGCGGCTTCATCGACGATGTGATTGAGCCCCGGCAAACTCGCCCCAAGGTCATCCGCGCGCTCCAACTGCTCGAGACCAAGGTCGACACCATGCCTCGCAAAAAACACGGCAACATGCCGCTCTAACGCGCACTACTTGTGAGTATGAAATTCAGGCAGGCCGAGACGGGGAACAGTATTGCTCTCGAAGTCGAATTCAATCAGGACGGCGGGCTCCTTGCCCACTACCCAGGCGTCATGCCCCGGGTCGATGCAAACCACCTGCGGAGCGGCCATCTCCAGAATGCACCCGTCGGCATACTCGACGTGAATCTGCCCACTTGCCAGAAAACCGACGTGCGCGTGCATGCAGTAATCTGTGCCCACAATCGGCTTCATGTGTTGAGACCAGCGAAATCCCGGCGGGTAGATCATCCGCTTTACACGGGCGGCCCCCGTCCGGAAGATATCTAGCTGAACTCCGGCTATTTCCCGGTGATCGGCACCTTCCAAGGGCTGCACCAGAACATTGGCATCGCTCATTCCTAGATAGTAACGCCGCTACTGGGTGGCTGAGGTGGGCCTGTACGCCTTTACGAAGCTCTGCATGGCCCACTCGAATCGGCTCATCCCGCAGGATCTTGCCTCGTCGAGTGCTTTGCCGTTTGGCCAACGGTCTTTCGAGATACGATAACAGGCCACTATTGTTCCCGTCCGGTCTGCGCCTCGCCTGCAATGAATGAATACGGGGCCCGCGGTTTTGTCATCCAAAACCGCCATTACTCTTGCAATCTGCGCATCAGTGGGCGCACCGAAGTTGCTCATCGGGACGGCGATGTAATGCATCCCCACTGCCTCCACTTGTCCCTTCTCGGCCGCGCGATTACCTTCGGATCGTAAATCGATCACCGTTTTCACGCCCATCTTGGCTAGGCTCTCAAATCCATCTCGTGTCGGCTGAGCCCCCCGGTAAATACGGTCGTTCACCTGGTGAAAGTTGGAGACACCCGCAACTTCTGTCCCGCCAAAGAGGGACAACGCTGCAAACCAGAAGACGCAGAGCGAACGCATCATAGATCTTCCCATTGGATACACCCGCCCGCTCATGCGTTCCTTACACCAGGATCGGCTTCACAACCTCTCCATGAACGTCCGTTAACCGGAAGTGTCTGCCCTGGAATTTGTAAGTCAAACGCTTATGGTCCACGCCAAGACAGTGCAGCACCGTGGCTTGCAGATCATGCACATGTACAGGATCCGCCACCACGTTGTAACTGTAGTCGTCCGTTTCGCCGAGCGTGAATCCCCTCTTGACTCCACCCCCCGCGAGCCACATCGTAAAGCACCGCGGATGATGATCGCGCCCATAATTCGTCTCGGTCAGCTTACCCTGGCAATACACTGTCCGCCCGAACTCGCCGCCCCAGATCACCAGCGTCTCGTCAAGTAGTCCCCTTTGCTTCAGATCCTGAACCAGCGCGGCCGTAGGCTGATCCGTGCCGCGAGCCTGCAAACCGAGATCACGCGGCAAGTCATTATGCTGATCCCAGCCGCGATGATACAGCTGGATAAACCGGACGTTCCTCTCTGCCAGCCTCCTCGCCAGCAGACAGTTGGCCGCATATGAACCCGGCTTGCGCGATTCCGGTCCGTACATCTCAAAGGTCTTCTCGGACTCCTTCGATAAGTCCATCAGGTCAGGAACCGAGCTCTGCATCCGGTACGCCATCTCATACTGGGCAATGCGCGTATCGATCTCCGGATCGCCATACACATCCGAGCGCATCCGGTTCAGCTTAGCCGCCGCATCCAAAATGTTTCGGCGCGTCTCTCGTGAGACGCCCGGAGGGTCCTGCAGATACAGCACCGGATCACTGCCGGCGCGGAATCGCACTCCCTGATGGCTAGAAGGCAGAAATCCACTGCTCCACAACCGCGAGAACAGCGGCTGATCCGTGTTGATCGCATGCGCCTGCGACAACAACACTACAAACGCCGGTAGATTGTCGTTCTCGCTACCGAGCCCATAGCTCACCCATGCGCCCATACTCGGGCGGCCAGGTTGCTGGCTGCCTGTTTGAATGAACGTAATGGCCGGATCGTGATTGATCGCATCTGTGTTCACCGTCTTGATGATGCAGAGGTCATCCACTACCTTCGCGGTATGCGGAAGCAGTTCACTCACCCACGTTCCGGACTTGCCATACTGCGCGAATTTGAAAATGGATGATGCCACCGGCAGCGAGCTTTGCCCCGATGTCATTCCCGTGATCCGCTGACCCATCCGTACGGAATCCGGCAGATCCGTTCCCTGGAATTTCGTCAGCCTCGGCTTGTAGTCGAACAGATCCATCTGCGACGGTCCGCCCGATTGGTGCAGGTAGATAACGCGCTTTGCCTTCGGCGCAAAGTGCGGCAACCCGCTGAGTGCGGACGCGGCGAAGCCGCTGCGTTCAAAGACCGAAGCGAGCGCCGCCACACCGATCCCCGTGCTCATCCGCCCAAAAAACTGCCGGCGTGTTTCTAAAAGCTTAATCGGATCCATGTGAGCTACTCCTTCGTAACGGTCTCGTCCAGGTTCAACAACGTGCTGGCGACGGTTGTCCATGCCGCCAGTTCTGCGGGGTTCAAGCTGATGTTCACCGCTGACTCTCCGTTTGACAAAAGCTTGTGAGCGGCATTCGGATCCTTCTTGAAAGTCACAAGCTCTTGCTTGGCCAGGTCGGTAAGCACCTTGAGTTCCTTGGAATCGGGCTTGCGGGACGTGACGAGCCGGAATGCCAGGTCCGCACGCTTTGCAGGCTGCCCCGGAGCTTCCTTCAGCACCTTCTCCGCAATCACTCGCGCCGCTTCCATGTAAGTTGGATCATTCAACAGGATCAGCGCTTGCAGCGGCGTGTTCGTCACGGATCGTCGCGCAGTACACTTCTCCCGGTCCGGCGCATCGAACACGCCCATTTGCGCCGGCGGCACCGTCCGTTTCTGGAAGGTGTACATGCTGCGCCGGTACAAGTCGTTTCCATGGCTTTGCACATAAGTTTGTTGGCTGAAGCCATCGCCGAACGCCATTTCCTCCCAGAGGCCCTTTGGTTGATACGGGAACACGCTCGGCCCGCCCACCTCCTCGTTCAAGAGTCCGCTGACGGCAAGCGCGTTATCGCGAATTACTTCCGCAGGCAGCCGGAATCGCGGGCCGCGGGCCAGCAACCGGTTCTCTGGATCCTTTTCGAGCAGCTCGCGGCTCACATGCGAGGACTGACGGTATGTAGCAGACGTCACGATCAGCCGCTGCATCTCGCGGACGTCCCATTTTGTCCGGATGAACTCCGTGGCCAGCCAGTCCAGCAGATCCTGGTTGCTCGGAGGCTCCCCTTGCGATCCGAAATTCTCCGCCGTTTTCACCAGTCCCAGCCCGAAGTACGTCTGCCAGTACCGGTTGACGGCCACTCGCGCCGTCAGCGGATTCGCCGGATCCACCAGCCACTTAGCCAGGGTGAGCCGGTTCACCTTGCCGTCTTCTGTCTTGGGCAGCGGAGGCAGAATCGCCGGTACGCCTGGCGTAACCTTGTCCGTCTTGTTCCGGTAATCCCCACGGGCCAATACGAACGTATCGCGCGGCTTCTCCATTTCATCCATCACCATCGTGTTCAGGATGTGCTTCTCGAGATCCGCGGACTCATTCTTTAACGCCGCCAGATGAATATAGGCTTTCCTCAACTCGGGCGCCGCCACATACCGGTAGTAGTAGTCGCGCGTGCGGTCTTCATCCGCCTTGCTGAGCTTGCCCCCTAGGCCCGAAAGCGTCGCCTGAATCGGATACTGCACCCCGGCGTACTGAATCTCTGCCTGCGGCAAAACCCGGCGGTAAAACCGGAGATCATCGAGCTGGCCTGAATAGGCCTTTGCATCCGGCTCTTTGAAGCCGATTTGCAGCGGCGCACTGCTCGCCATGGACCCGGCCAACGAATCCGTCACCACCTCGGGCGTATCGATCTGCCCATTGATATAAAGTTTCAATCCTGAAGCTCGGCCCGAGCCGTCGTACGTATACGCCACATGGACCCATTCGTTCTGCGTGTACCGCTCGTGCGTTCGCAGAACGATTGCACTCTTTGGCCACTCCGACGTCAGCCGGATTACCAGCCGCGATGCGCGCCGCTGAATCCCCACCAGGTCGGGGTCTTCCAACCATATCTCCATCCCCCGCCGCGTCCCGGGATCGATTGCCTGAATAACCGGCATGTCCTGTTTCGCGCCGCCATGGCGCATCCAGAATGCCACGGTGAACGGATCGCTTGTTTCGAATTTTCCGGGCCCGGGCAGCGCAACCACTGTTTGGCCGTCCAAGGAAAGTGCTCGTGCCACCTGCCCCGGCCCAAACTGCGGATCGCCCTTCACCGTCCTGCCATTCCGGTAATTTCCCGAGACATCCGCAAGGCTGCCATCGAAATCGTAATAGGCCACCAGGGCGTTCTTATCGACGGCCGGAACCTCAGCACCTATCGTGGTGCGCCACTCGTCCACCTTTTTGTCCGCAGCCTTCAGGACAGCTTCGGTCGCCTTGATCTCCTCGCGAAGATGCTTCTCGCGCTCGGCCTGCTCCGGCGTAGGCAGTTTCAGGAACGGCTTGGCGTTGCCTTCGCGCCCGTCCAGCCCTTTTTCAGAAACCGTATTGAAAAAAGCGAAAAACCGGTAGAACTCCTTTTGCGAGATCGGATCGTACTTGTGGCTGTGGCATCGTGCGCAGCCCATGGTGAGTCCCAGCCACGCGGTCGAAGTTGCGTCCACGCGATCGACCACGTACTCCACCTGATACTCTTCCGGAATCGCACCGCCTTCGAAGTTGATATTGTGATTGCGATTGAATCCTGTCGCGATCTTCTGGTCGATCGTGGCGTTCGGCAGCAGATCTCCGGCAATCTGCTCGATCGTGAACTGGTCGAACGGCTTATTAGTCTGATACGCACGGATCACCCAATCGCGCCACGGCCACATATCCCGGTGACTGTCGATATGGTAACCGTGTGTGTCCGCATAACGCGCCAGATCTAGCCAGTGCATGGCCATCTTCTCGGCGTAATGCGGAGACTGCAGCAGCCGGTTGACGACCTTCTCATACGCGTCAGCCGACTTGTCCTTCACAAAGGCGTCCACTTCAGCCGCCGTGGGTGGCAACCCCGTCAGATCGAAAGTCACCCGCCGGATGAGCGTCTCTTTATCCGCCTCGGGCGACGGCTTCAGCCCGTCCCGTTCCAGCTTCGCCAGCACGAACCGGTCGATAGCATTCTTTGCCCACTTCTCATCCTTTACGGCCGGCAGCTCTGGTCTTTTCGGCGCCTCAAACGCCCAATGCTCCTCGACTTTCGCGCCTTCTTCGATCCATTTCTTAATCAGAGCAATCTGCGTATCCGTCAGTGCCGGCCCGGTGGAGACCGGAGGCATCCGCATGCCTTTCTTGTCCGTTGTAATCCGTGCGATGATTTTCGGCGCGCGGGAAACAAGGCCTTCCTTCATGTCCAGACGCAGCCCCCCCTGCCGCTTCTGATCATCGGGTCCGTGGCAAGTGAAGCAGCGATCGGAAAGGATAGGACGGATTTCGCGATTGAAATCAACGCCCGCTGCGGGCAACGCGGCCAGCAGGAGCAACGGCAGGAACTTCACGTGCGACACTCCAGAGACGTGGTTTACGAAGGGGCCCTACCCGGGCCACGCTTGTAACCCGAGTATACTTCAGGTGAAAGGTCAATTACGTCCGGGATGTCCCGTAGGCGTCTTTAACGTGGCCACTCTCAACATTTAGCCCAGAAACGTCACGGTTTCCCGTTCGTCACATTGGCTCGGGACCGCTCAAACCGACCTCGGTGTAGCCTGAAAGTATGAAGCGCTCCGGACATGCCGACCTGCCGCTACACGGCGGACGCGTGCCCTCCTGGTTAGCCGATCGCATGACCCAAATGGGGACCGCGATTACAGAAGCGATCACGCTGCATTACGGACCCTCGGCTTTCCTTTCGCGACTCAGTGACCCCTTCTGGTTCCAGGCGTTCGGTAGCGTCATGGGTATGGATTGGCACTCCTCCGGCATCACTACGTCCGTAGTCGGAGCCCTCAAGCGCGGCCTCAACCCGCGCGCCTCCGACCTCGGCATCTTCGTATGCGGCGGGCGCGGCAAGCAATCCCGCAGAACTCCGGACGAACTCCTTTGCATTGCGGATCAGCATGGACTCGATGGGGATGAACTCGTCCGCACCAGCCGCCTCACTGCCCGCGTGGACAACAACGCCATAGCCGACGGGTTCCAGATCTATCTCCACAGCTTCATCGTGACAAGGCAAGGTGAGTGGGCCGTGGTCCAGCAAGGGCTCAATGACGACTCCGGCCTCGCACGCCGCTATCACTGGCACTCTGCCTCCGTCTGTGACTTTACACTCGAACCGCACACCGGTGTCGTCGGGCAACCCCAAGGCGTAATCATGAATCTGGTCGACGCGCACGCTAAGCCCGCGCAGGACGCCATGCTCCAAATCGCTCAAGCCCGAAATCTGAAGATGCCATCTCACCACGACGTGCGTGCCAAAGATGTCGACTTGGAGCGACTTGGCGCGGTACTCGCCGTCGCGTATGAAAAGAACCTGCACAACTTCGCCGAACTCCTCCTCGTCGAGAAACTAGGCCCCCGCACGCTCCAAACCCTCGCCATGGTCGCTGAAGTCATACACGGCACGCCGAGCCGGTTCACTGATCCTGCCCGCTTCTCCTTCGCGCTCGGAGGCAAGGACCGGCACCCTTTCCCCGTACCTTTGAAAACCTACGACGAGTCTCTGGACGTCCTACGCTGCTCTCTCGATAAAGCACGCGTCGGCGATACCGACAAACTCGATGGGTTTAAGAGGTTGGATAAGTTCGTCCGCGCCGTCGAACAGCAATGTGAGCCGGTTGCCGACTTCCCCGCCGTTGTAGCGCACGAACACGCGATATCCAAATCGATGAACGGCCGCAGTGTCTTCGACGACCGCAAGCCGCGGGATCGGCAGCTACGCCTGTTCTGATAATTGTTCCGTCAGGGAAGCAAGGTCCGAAGCGAAACCGTCGGCTCCGATCTCTTTGTACAGTTCCGGTGCCATGCGGAACGCAGAGCCCCCAACCACAATCCTCGGGCTGGCGTCACCGAAACGGCTCCTCAGTTCACTCACAAGCCTCCGCACCTGTGGCACGTTGAACAACATCGTGGCGGAGATGCCCACTAGCTGCGGCCGATGCTCTTCCACCACGTTGAGGATTCCCGCATGCGGCATGTTCGTACCGAGGAACCGGACATCCCAGCCCATCTCCTCCAGCACATCCGCCACCATGTTCGCGCCCACCTGATGCTGCTCGCCCTGAACCCCCGTAATCACAACGCGCCCGCGGCTGGTCCCGGCCGGCTTCAATCTTTGGTAGAGCTGTGCGATAACGAATTGCGTGATCGCCGTTGCCATGTGTTCTTCCGCGACTGATATCTTGTTCTTCTCCCAAAGCGCGCCTACTTCGTACAGAGTCCGCTGCAGCACTTCGGTATAGATTGAACTGATTGAGTGCCCTTTATCCAGCAACTCCAGTGCCGTGTTCAGAGCCGCCCGCCGGTTGCCCATCAGCACGGCTTGCATGTAGACCTGCTGCGCAGTGCTCGCCTCCGGTGGGGCCGGTTCCGCGTTACGGCTGGATCGAGCCAGCCTCGCTCCTTCTGTCAGGATCCGTAGCGCTATCTCCTTGCCCGGATTCCGCAGTGTCCCTTCCAGCGCATCTCTGATCTGCTCCAGGTTCTCGGCGAAGAACTCCGCGCCGATCTTCCGTGCCTCCAACATGCGGACCGCCCACCGGACATATTCCCCGAACGTTTCCTCGGTACCGCTCTCTACAGCGCCACACAGAAAATCCAGGTGGAAATTTGCGTCTTCAATGCCGCGGATCCGCCCGCGCATTCCGTACTGTTCCTTCCAATCCGGATGGCGCTCAAAGAATTCATCCGTTACGCGTTCCGCGATATCACTCTGGATGCTCCGAATCTCTTCGCCCAGAAGAATTCGTTTTTCAATCGCGAAGGGCTGCGCGTACTGAATCATCGAACGGCCTGCTTCCGCAAAGTCTCGGCGGAGTCCGCCATCCCCTCGATCGTGAATAGGATTTTTGTACCCACTCCAGGCGTCGATTCCGCCCAAATCTTGCCGCCGTACCGCTCCACGATCTTGCGGCAGAGCGCAAGACCGATTCCGCTCCCCGGATAATTGCGATCGTGCAGCCGCTGGAATGGCTCAAAGATCTTCGTCAGGTATTGCTCCTCGATGCCCGGCCCATCATCTTGAACCGAAATGGTCCAGTGCAAATCAGACGTTTCGCCGGCGACGCGGATTCTCGTTCCATCGTGTTTGCGGAACTTGATCGCGTTGCCGATCAGATTCTCCAGCACCTGAAAAAATTGATGCCGGTTGCCGTAAATCACCGGAAGATCCTCATACGTGATGTCTGCCTTCGCCTCATCGATGGAAGCCCACAACAGCATGCGAATCTCGCGAACCAAATCATTCAGATCCACCCACTCGTACCGCAACTCCCGGTTGCTCGCGCGGGAATAAGCCAGCAGATCGCGAATGAGCGCATGTAAACGCCGCGTGCCGGTTACGCAATGCTCGATAAATTCATCGGCGTCGTGATCCAGCTTGTTCTTATACCGCCGGCGCAGCAATTGTGCGAACCCGGAAATCGTCCGCAGCGGCTCCAGCAGGTCGTGAGAAGCCACGTACGCGAACTGCTCCAGATCCTCGTTCGACTTCCGCAACTCCATCGCGACTCGTTGGCGCTCCTTCAGTTCGTCTTCCAACTGCGACATTGTCCGTTCCAGCGCCCGCGTCTTGCGAATGTTTTCGCGCGACAGCACCGCCAGTTCGTTGTTCACCTGAATCAGTTCGTTCTCGAGTGCCGATTCTTGGGCCGCCCGACGTTCCCCAATCAGCACGAAACCGTCCGGTTGCTTATCGATCTGGCATTGGAGTGTGTACGGGCGAAACTCAGAATCAACGAAATTGAGAAGAAACTTATCGGTCGGATGGCGATCTGTTCCCTCCGCCAGCCGCCTCAGCCTTTCGCCGTCCCCTGCGGTCAGAATGTCGTATATCGACGTGCCCACGATCTCGGCCACGGACTTGTGCAGAGCCGCCGTCACAGCTCCGCTGCAAACACGAATTCTTCCATCCCTATCTGCGGCAATATAGTGAATCGTGTCGCTGTGCGCCAGGAATTTTGCAACGAAAGGCGAGGAATCCGCGGCGCTCTCTTCAAACGTCGACGAACTTGCGATTCTCTCTGCCTGAATCACTTTCGTCATCGTGGCGTCCAGCTTCAAACCCTTCGGTATGAAGGCATGGGAGCGATGATGATTCTCGCTGGAGTGCCAGTTCCGGAAACTCTCGCTATCCGTCCAGCGCGTCAGCAGATACACCGTTGAGGAATCCGCTTGATCGGTGAACACTTCAAGCCCAAGGAAGCCAGGCTGGTCGTCCACGAACCGCGGACGATCCAGGAAACTCTTCCTGACAGATTCTTCCATCCCATTTGCAATTCGAAACCTGGAAATCGCGACAATCATAGCCCGGATAAATCCCGCCTAATGACCGTATGACAACCTAAGCCGCGAAACCGTTTCTACCTGTGCTTGAGAAGTTCCGCTGCGGCCGTTTGGTCTGCTGCAATCGCAGCAGCATACGGCGTCTGCCCGACCCTATTTGTCACCGTCACGTCTGAGCCATGCGCCAGCAACACCTCGATGACATCAGTCCGTCCCCATGACGCTGCCCGGTGTAGCGGTGTATCCCCCGCCTGTTTGTCACGCGCGTTCACATCCGCGCCTTTCTCCAACAGGAACTCAACCATTGCCTTTTGCCCGGCAAGTGCCGCATCGTGCAGAGGCGTCGCACCCGCAGCATTTAGACCGTCAATCCGGGCCCCGCGCGCAAGCAGTAATTCCGCAATTTGCGTATGCCCCTTCAGCGCCGCGTCATGTAGCAGGGTAGACCCGTTTGCCGTCGCCGCATTCGGATCCCCACCTCTCCCCAGCAGCAGCGCCGCCATGTCCGTTTGCCCACGCAGCACGGCATCCTGCAAATTCTTCAGTCCGGCAGTATCCCGCTTGCCGCTCTTGTCCAGCAGCAGGGAAACCACCTTGCCGTGCCTGTACCGGAGCGCTTCGTCTAGGGGCGTGGCTCCTGCCGTGTCCCGGACTTCCACATCGGCGCCATGGTTCAGGAGCACCGCAACCACATCCGCGTGCCCCTTGATCGAAGCCTCATGAAGCGCGGTTACACCGGATTCCTTTGTCTTCCCGTTCACATCGGCGCCATGCCGTAGGAGGTACTCCGCCACCGCCGGCTGTCCCTTCCAAGCGGCCTCATCCAGCGGTGCTGCACCGCTGACGTCACGCGCATTCACCACGGCACCTTTCTCCACCAGCAGTTGCACCAAATCCTGGTATCCGCGGTTTGCAGCAAGGTGCAGAGCCGTTCCTCCGGAGGCCGATCGCAAGTTGACATCCGCTCCGCGCTCCAGCAGCATCCGGACTACGTCAGTGTGATGCGTCGTTACAGCATACTGCAAAGGCGTGGATCCCGATTCAAGATGCCGCGCATTGACGTCAGCCCCGGCGTCCAGCAGCGCGGAAACAATCGGTACATCTCCTGCCCACGCGGCGTCGTGCAGGGCTGTGCCGCCAAGGGAATCCCTCTCGTTTACCGCTGCTCCTGCCTTCAGGAGAGCCCCCACCTTCGCGAGGTCTCCGTTACGCGCAGCGGCGTGCAGTTCCGCCGCATCCGCGGCGTGCAGTAAGAACAGCAGAAACATCAACAACCGGAACACAGCTAACCCTAGCTTACTTCTTAGTGTTCTTCAGAAGAGCGTCCACGGTGGGCTGCCAGAAATTTGCCCCGAGATCGGCCGGATTCCCATCGCCCCTCACACGCAGTTTGATCATCCCTGCCTGGTCCACCACGAAAAGTTGGGGCAGAGGCAGATTCGGATTGTCGGGCCTCAGTTCGGCATACGAAGCGGACACCTGCCCGCAGTCGAATAGCACCGGCCAAGTCACATTTTCGTTCTTGATGAACCCCGTCACCGTCGTCATATTGTCCGGCGGAGTTACGATCGACAGGATCTGCACCTTGTCGCCGTACTTCTCTTTGACCTTCGCCAATTCCCGCGTCAACGCCATGCACTTCGGACAATCCGTGCGAACGATGTCGAGCAGCACCACCTTGCCGCGCGCGTCGTAGAGATCGTGCTGCTGCAACTTCGCATCCGGCAGGGAAAAGCCCGGAGCCCGCCGCGCCGTTTGCGCCATCAGAGCAACCCCAGCCAGCAATGCAATCGTGAGAAAACGCGTCATTTCGATACCGCCTTGAGAGATTCTGTGTAGGGTGCCCGCGCCACGCCGCGCTCGGTAATGATCGCGGTTACGTACCGGTTCGGCGTCACATCGAACGCAGGATTCTGCACCGCAATATTCTCCGGTGCTACCGGCACGCCATAAACATGCGTCACTTCGCTCGCCGCCCGCTGCTCGATCGGAATCTGGTCTCCGGACTCGAGCGTCAGATCCAGCGTGGAGATCGGCGCCGCCACATAGAACGGCACATTGTTCTCCTTGGCCAGCACCGCCACCGAGTACGTCCCGATCTTATTCGCCACATCTCCATTCGCCGCGATCCGGTCCGCGCCCACGACGACGCATCCGATCCGTCCCGACTTCAGAAAATGTCCGGCCATGTTATCCGTAATCAGCGTCGCCGGAATTCCGTCCTGCTCCAATTCCCAAACAGTCAGCCTCGACCCCTGCAGGAACGGCCTGGTCTCATCGGCGAATACATCGATGTTCTTCCCCGCCTCCACTGCGGCTCGGATTACGCCCAGCGCAGTTCCATATCCAGCCGTCGCCAGCGCGCCCGCATTGCAATGCGTCAGAACTGTCTTCTGATCCGGAACCAGCGAGGCGCCGTTGCGGCCGATCGCTTCGCAGATCGCGATGTCTTCGGCACGTACCTGCTTCGCTTCTTCGATCAGCCTCTGCCGAAGTTCGTCAATCGGCCGGCCGTTCAATTCCGCATACAAGCGCTTCATTCGGTCGATCGCCCAAAACAGATTTACGGCAGTGGGCCTCGTTCCGGCGAGCGTCTCGCAGATCGTCTCAAATTCGCGATCCGGATCCCCTGATTTCAGGACGCCGATCGCCACTCCCATGGCCGCGGCAACCCCAATTGCCGGAGCTCCGCGAATCACCATTGACCGAATCGCCTCGGCAACTTCCTGATAAGTCTTGCACGTGACAAACACCTGCTCACGCGGCAGTCGCGTCTGGTCAATCATGACCACGCCGTCATTACTCCAATAAATAGTTTCAACCATATCTTTTGAACGCCAAATGTCCCATTTAGCCTCAGTGCCCCTCGTTCACGAGGTAAACGGACAGAAAAGTAAAGTTGTACGCCGCATGCGTCAACGCCGCAATGGCAGTCGATCCTGTCTTATACCGTACCCATCCGAACGCGCACCCCGCCATCAAAATCAGCAGCACGTGCCGCCAGGACCATGCATACTGTGGCCCATGTAAAAGCGCAAATGGCAGTGCCGCCAGCAGAATCCCGCCAACTACGCCGGCAGATCGCACTAACAGCGGCATCAGAAATCCGCGGAAAATCAATTCCTCGCTCGCAGGCCCAAGCGTGACCGCCGCAAAGGCCACCAGCCATTTCGCCGTCTTGTCTTTCATGATCTCCTGCATCGGAGAATCGATCGCCGGCGTCCTCAGCAGCACTCCTACCATGGCGATAATAATCGCCAGCAGCAATCCGTTCAGCAGAGCCGGTACGGCCGACCTTGCCGGCAGAACCCAATGCAGCGAAGGCCAGAACGGCGCTTCGTACTTCACTCTCAACAACGCCGCTACACACGCGAACCACAGGAAATATGCGATGAATTGCGCGGGCAGAGCCTCCACGGCGGGCGTGAAATGGATGTGCCCCAGCCACAGCACCACGCGCCATGAAAAAAACCCGAACAGCAGGCACGGCGCCGCGAGACAAAGCAGCAGGAACAGATCGTCGTATCCCCATACGGGTTCGCGTCGCGCCGTTTCCAACGATTACCCCTCGCACTCCACAAGCGCCGCCGCCAACAGCGGAATCATGATCTCGTGGTGCCCGGTAATCGAGTACCCCTTTCCTCCGCCGCCCCCCGCATGAGGCCGGTTCACTACATTCGCCAAGGGCCGGTAATGCTGCAGAAAGTCGAAGTTCACTGTAGTGAACCCAGCCAACGGATGCCCCAGGTTTCTCACCACGGAGATAGCCTTCAGAAACACCTCCGGCATCACCACCGCCGACCCGGCATTCACATACACGCCGCCGTCATTCATCTCCCTCAACAGCGAGCAGAACAACCGGAAGTCTCTATGCGTCGCCGCCCCAAGCGAAGCCGCGTCCACCTGCGGATGCGTATGGGGAGTATCCGTCCCAATCGCCACGTGCACCGTCACCGGCACCAATTCCTTGTACGCCTCATGCAGCAAACTCTGCGAAGCGTACGCAGGGTCGGCGATCCTCTCCAGATGTCTGCCAACCGTCTCCCCAATTCCCGACTCGAACCGCCCCGCCTCGATAATCGCGTTGTTCAACTCGCGCCCGGTCTCTTCCGCCGACCCGAACCGCCCGTCGGGCAGCACCGCTTCCACGTCTTCACTCGTGCACCCTGCAATCGCGATCTCGAAGTCATGAATTGCGGCCGACCCGTTCATCGCAAACGCAGTCGCGAATTTCCTCCGCATGAGATCAATCAGAATCGGAGCCAGCCCGCACTTGATCACGTGCCCGCCCATGCCCCAGATCACCGGCTTGCCCTTGGCCTTGGCCTGCAGAATCGCCTCAATCACACCGCGCAGGGAATCTGCCGCCAGCAGCCGCGGCAGTGACGCCATCAGGTCCAGCACCGTCTTGCCCGGCTGATGCGGCTGCCCGAAATGCTCGGTCCTCACCTTGCCGCCTCGGGCTTTGATCGGTACCGTCTTCAGACCGTCAAAGTCCAACGGCAGCGTATGATATTTGCTCATGCAACCTTTCCATTGCCGGGCATGATCTTGGCCAGCGCACGCGCCGTGTAGCTCCGCTTATTCCGAACCACCTGCTCCGGAGTCCCGCACACCACCAGTTCACCGCCGCCTTCGCCGCCTTCCGGCCCGAGATCGATGATCCAATCGGCGCTCTTGATCACATCCAGCTGATGTTCGATAACCAGTACAGTATTGCCCAAACTCACCAGCTTATGCAGCACATCCAGCAGTTTCCGGACATCATCGAAGTGCAGCCCGGTCGTCGGCTCATCGAGAATATAGAAAGTCCGCCCCGTCTGCCTCTTGCTCAATTCACGAGCCAGTTTAATCCGCTGTGCCTCTCCGCCTGACAACGTCGTCGCCGATTGTCCGAGGTGCAGATACCCCAGCCCAACATCGTTCAGCGTTTTGATCTTCGCGTGGATCTGCGGGAAATTCTCCAGCAGCGGCAGCGCGTCCTCCACCGTCGTCTCCAGCAGATCCGAAATGGAGAGCCCCTTGTACTTCACCTGCAGTGTTTCCAGGTTGTATCTCTTGCCCCGGCAAACATCGCACGTGACGTACACATCCGGCAGAAAATTCATTTCGATGCGTTTCAGCCCGTCGCCCTGGCACGCCTCGCACCGGCCGCCCTTCACATTGAAGCTGAACCGCCCTGGCTTATAGCCCCGCTCGCGCGATTCCGGCAGCATCGCGTACAGCTCTCGAATGGGAGTGAACACCCCCGTATACGTCGCCGGATTCGACCGCGGCGTCCTCCCGATCGGAGCCTGATCGATCTCCACGACTTTATCGATATTCTCCAGGCCGAGAATTTTGTCATGCTTTCCCGGATTCGCGCGCGATTCATACACATGCTTCGCCAGCGCCCGGTACAGGATGTCGTTCACCAGTGTCGATTTCCCGCTGCCCGAAACGCCAGTTACGCACAGGAACATTCCCAGCGGAAAATCCACATCAATATTCTTGAGGTTATGCTCCTTCGCGCCCCTGACCGTCAGCGCCTTCCCGTTCCCCGGCCTTCTCTCCGGAGCCGCCGATATTGTGATCTTCCGCGCGAGATACTGCCCCGTGAGTGACCCCGGAGTCGCCTCAATCTCATCCGGCGTCCCGGCCGCCACCAGATCCCCGCCAAGCCTTCCCGCTCCTGGCCCCAGATCGATCACGTAATCGGCCTGCAGGATGGTGTCTTCGTCGTGTTCCACCACCAGCACCGTATTTCCCAGGTCCCTAAGCTGCCGCAGCGTCCCCAGCAGCCGTTCGTTATCCCGTGGATGCAGCCCGATCGAAGGCTCGTCCAGCACATAGAGAACCCCGCGCAGCTTCGAGCCTATCTGTGTCGCCAGGCGGATTCGCTGCGCTTCGCCTCCTGATAGCGTCGCCGACCCGCGCTCCAGAGATAGGTAATCCAACCCCACGGCAACCAGGTATTCCAGCCTGTGCCGTATCTCTTCCAGCACTCGTGCCGCAATCTGCTCCTCGCGTGGATTCAACTTCCAGCTCTTAATCGCTGGAAGCGCCCGCGCAATCGGCATGCCCGTTATATCTGCGATAGTCGATCCCTTTACCGACACCGCAAGGCTCGAGGGCCGCAGCCGCTTGCCTTGACAATCGGGACACTCGGTGGCGGACATATATTCCATCAGCCATTCACGGTAGCCCTCGGTCGCATTCTCAAAACTTTCATCCAGGATTTTGAGAATCCCAGGAAACCCGCTTCCGCCAGAGACCACGAGATGCTGGGTTTTCTTTGGCATCTGATCGAAGGGCACCGAAAGATCGACCAGGTGCCGCGCCGCGGCCTGCCCGAGTTTCTCGTTCATATAGGCGCTGCTGCCGCCCGGCCCCAAGCCGCCCTCCAGGAGTGGCTTCGATGGGTCTACGATGACCTTCACCGCATCGAAACTCCACTTGCTCCCCAGCCCCGTGCACGTCTCGCACGCACCATACGGGCTGTTAAAGGAGAAGGATCGCGGCTCCAGTTGCGGCACGCTCTTGCCGCAATTCGGGCACCCCATTTTCTGCGAAAACAGCCTTTCCTCGCCCCCAACCACTGCGAGGATCACCAGCCCATCCGCAAGCTTCACCGCCGTTGCTACGGAAGCTTCCAGCCTTTTCTCGATTCCTGCCTTGAGGACCAACCGGTCAATCACAACGTCGATCGTGTGATTCTTCCGCTTATCAAGGATGATCTCCTCGTCCAGGCTCCTAAGCTCTCCATCGATCCGCGCGCGTACAAATCCCTCGCGCCTCAGCTTCTCGAGTTCTTTCTTGTATTCGCCCTTCCTGCCTCGAACCATCGGCGCCAGAATCATGATGCGCTCATCGTGCTTAAGCCCCATGACCTGCTGGACAATCTGTTCGGTAGTCTGCCGCGAGATCTCAATCCCGCAATCCGGACACGCGGGAATGCCGATAGATGAGTAGAGCAATCTCAGATAGTCATAGATCTCGGTAATCGTTCCGACGGTCGACCGCGGACTCCGCGACGTCGTCTTCTGTTCGATCGAGATCGCCGGCGACAACCCATCGATGGAGTCCACCTCGGGACGCTCCATCTGATCGAGGAATTGCCGGGCGTACGGCGAGAGCGTCTCGACGTACCTTCTCTGCCCCTCGGCATAGATGGTATCGAAGGCAAGGGACGACTTCCCCGACCCGCTGAGTCCGGTGATGACAGTAAACGTGTTGCGCGGAATCTCAACGTCTATGTTCTTGAGATTGTGCTGCCGCGCACCATGCACAGTGATGCTCTTCAGCATGGAGGGTGATCTACTATTGTCGCATCCCGATAATCCAATGTTTCCTGCAAGCGATGTCGTCTGGTGGAAAGGAAAGTGTTTGCCCCAAAATAGGGCGCTGCTCTTCCTGCACTGGCTAGATCAATTGCCTTGGTGAGCTGGTAATCACTGCTCCATTCCCCTCCACCCGGATTTGCCGTACAATCGAATCCTCTGCGGAAGAGGACGGCTCCCTCCTGAAACGG
>CAYXLI010000008.1:246229-250012 GCA_964464925.1 uncultured Solibacteraceae bacterium
GATTTGCCGTACAATCGAATCCTCTGCGGAAGAGGACGGCTCCCTCCTGAAACGGCCGTCCCGGAGGAGGACTTATGTACCTTCGTTCCTTACCGCTGGTAGCAGCAGCACTCCTGCTCACCTCCGGTTGTTCCAATTCCCGTCATGATCCCACCGAGAGCTATTATCTGGTGGCAAGCAATACCAAGCTGCCCTACTGGCAGGCAGCACTTGCCGGTCTGAGCCGCGCCTCTTCGGACCTCAAAGTCAAGGCCGAAATGCTCGGTCCTGCTACCTATGACGCCAAAGCGCAGCGCGAAGATTTCCGTCACGCCGTATCGAAAAAACCCGCCGGCATTCTGATTTCCGCTGCCGACCCGGAATTAATGCGGCCCGAAATCGACTCAGCCATCGCCGCCGGCATTCCCGTTATCACAGTGGATTCCGACGCACCGAACAGCAAACGCCTGTTTTTTGTCGGGACGAACAACTATCAGGCCGGACTCACCGGCGGACGCGTACTCTCCCAAAGGCTCAAGAAGAAAGGCAACATTGTCGTGTTCACCATTCCCGCTCAGGCGAACTTGATCGAACGCCTCCGCGGTTATGAGGATGCGCTCGCTGATACCAACATCAAGGTTATCCAACTGGTTGATGTGCGCGGCGATCCATCTCTCGCATTTGATAAGACGGTGGAAATCCTCCAGACAGGAAAGGTGAATGTGGACGGTTTCGTGTGCCTGGAGGCCACGGCAGGGAAAGAGGTCGCGGACGTGCTGGGCCGCCGGAAGGTGCTGGGTAAAACCGTCATCGCGATGGATACCGACGACGGCACGCTGGATTGGATCGAAAAGGGAGGAATCGCCGCCACCGTCGCCCAGAAGCCCTTCACGATGGCGTATTATGGCCTACGGCTGCTGGACGACCTGCATCACAATAAACTTTCCAAGCTCGACGGCGATTGGAGCCAGGATCTGCGCGCGCTCGTACCTTCCGTCGTAGACACCGGATCGTCCCTCATCGACGGTTCAAACGTATCCATCGTCCGGAAATCCAGCATGCCCGAGCATGCCCAAATGGATCCGTTGCTAGCCCGTTTCCGGCCCGTTCGTGTGCCGCGTCCTTAACGCGGACCTTCACAAGACCGGTCTGCCCACATCGAAGATCATCACCGGTCTTAGAAATATATTTTTGTATCTTTTACCTCAATAACTTGCAGACATCCTCGCCCACTGGGCGCCCCCGGAAATTTGGCCCCTCCTCCGTACACTACAAGAAATTTGGCCCCTCCTCCGTACACTACAAGTAGATAAGGACCTGAGCCTCCAGCCGGGTCTTTTTTCATTTCAAGACATTACAGGAGAAAACACCTCATGGCCGCTTCCGCACTCCAGATCGACACAAACCGCGTCAACGCGCAGCACTCCACAGGTCCACGCAACCAGGAGGGCAAACAGAAATCGTCCCGAAACTCGGAAAAGCACAATCTCACCGGTGGCTGGGCCTTCGTCGAAGGCGAGGACCGTGAAGCGTACGAGGCTCATATTGCTGCCCAGTTCCGTCAATACAAGCCCCTCGCCGAGCACGAAATCTTTCTCACTCGCGAACTCGCCGGTGCAATGTGGCGCCTGGACCGCGCCCGCCGCATGGAATCGGAACTGCTCGAAAAGAGTCTGAATCCTTTCGCCTGCGACGAAGAAAAGATTGCCATCCAGCTCGAGCGCCTCACTCTCTACATTTCCGCCATCGAGCGCACGTATTACAAGGCCTACAACGAGTTAAAGAAAATCTCGGCCGAGCGCAACGTCCGATGCGCCCCTCTGGCACGCTCGAACTTTCATGACGACTACTCCCACCAGCCTCTCGACACTTGGGAACGCATGCGCGCGCGAATTAAGGCCTTTCAGTCTCCCGTACAAAACGAAGCCACTCCGCGTCACCCCGCGAACCCCTTCAGGTTTTCGGTCTGACGGGCAAACGCGAAAATTGCAAAACGAACCGAGGCGGAATGCCTCGTCGATCTTTCTCAACTGAATATTTCCTAGCGTAGCGTTCAGGCCCCGCCGGGCGGACTTCGATCGCCCTATTTCCGCGCCTCCACGCCGGCGATCGGCCTCCCTTTCGCACTGGGCAGTTCCACTCCGAGCAGTTTCGCCAGCGTCGGCGCAACATCCACATTGGCGATTCTGCCCGGCGAGTTCCCGTCGCTCACGCCATAGCCGCTGGCAAGGAACAGAGCATCCATGTCCGGATCGCTCGCTACATATCCGTGGCTCCCGCCTGCCTGCGGGAGCGCCGCCGTTGCCGGCCCTCCAGTTGCGCCGGAGAAGGAGTACCCGCTCTTCGCAGTCAATAGCAACTGCCCCATCTGCGGATCTCGGCTAGGCACCGGCAGTCCCAAATCCGGGAAGCCCTCCACCCCGATCACCTTGTCCAGTCCTTCGATTCCTTCCAGCGCTTTTTTCACCGCGGGCAGCACGGATGGCTCGGCGTACACGAAAGCTGTTCCCCCCTCCGGCAGCACGTATGCCTTACTTCCGAGGCCCGCCGCTCCAAATGCCACCGCTGGCCGAATCTGCTCCGTATACGCCTTGAACCCGTGGTCTGCCACCAGGAAGAAAGTAGTGCGATCCTGCATCCCTGCGTCCCGGACGGCATTAACGATCTTCTCGACGCACCCGTCCAAAAATGCGATTGCCGCCGTCGCCGCCAGAGTGCCGGGACCATACTGATGATCCACGGAATCGAGTGAGAGCAGATGAACCAGCAGCAGGTTCGGCTTGTGTTCACGGATGAGATGCACCGCGGCCTTGGTCCAGACTTGATCCCGCCACAGGATATTGAACTTCGTGAAGTCCTTCACGTCCGCCGCGCCGATCGCGCCTTTCCGGATCATCTCCTGTTCCACGGGTCCTTCCGGAGAGGCCCATTCCGCGAAGGGCCACGTAATGGTGCGTGCGTTGTGAATGGCCACCCAGTCCACCTGTGCCGTTGTCAGCCCGGCCTCGTGAGCGGCATCGTAGACCGTTGGAACGTGCACCATCTTGTCCTTATCGACCATCGGATCCACTTTGACCGGCGGCCACTTGCCGGTCGGCACAATCGTGCCGTTCACAAGCAGCCCATGCTGGTCGGCCCGCACCCCCGTAACCAGCGTCGTGTGATTCGGCCACGTGACCGTGGGGTTGATCGTCGTCATACGCGCCGATATACCGCCTCTCATCAGCCGCCGCAAAGTCGGGACCGGCAGCTTTGAATCCTCGAGGGCATTGGCCGGAAAGCCATCGAGGCTGATCACAATCACCATGCGTTCTTTCGCCGGGATCTGCGCCGGCAGAATTCCGCAAAGGACGCCCATCAGTGCTAACAGAAATGTCTCTTTCATCTGATGAGCCGATTCTAGCGAATGCCTATACCGGTCGATGCGGACCGTGAAAAAGCGCGCAACATCCAGAACTTCATGGCGAATCCATTCCGCCGCGTGGAGTTGGTGGCGCAGATCGCCGGCGGCCGACACCAAACAGGGCGCCGGACGTGGAGATCCTCACGTTCACCCTTGCCGGTCCGATGCTCGCCGTTCCGCCTTACTGCCACAAAATATGGCAATTCGTGAGGTCTGCGGCGACGCAGCATTCCCGGCACCGATCATGCCCGACCTGGTCAAGACAGCCGCTGGAGTCTAAGATTATGAACTGGTAGTTCTGGAATAGCGGCCGCCCCTGCTACACTATGGATGGTTCCCCCCGATGCGGTGAGGTGCGAGAGCGGTTGAATCGGGCGGTCTCGAAAACCGTTGAACCTTTA
>CAYXLI010000009.1:0-123000 GCA_964464925.1 uncultured Solibacteraceae bacterium
GATGTTCGTCGTTAAGGCGCTGCTGCTGTGCCTCATCGCGCTGACCGTCGCTTTCTTACTGATCTTCCGGCCAAAGCAGACGCGTAGCGCGATCCACGCATTCAACCGCTTTGCCCGGCGGAGACGGCTGAGTGTGGTTGCCGTCACGGGATTATCGCTCGCGATCCGTCTGTCACTGTTGCCTTGGATGCCGATCCCCAAGCCCGGCCCACACGATGAAGCAGGCCACCTGCTAATCGCCGACACGTTTGCTTCTGGCCGTCTGACAAATCCGGCACATCCATTCTGGAAGCATTTCGAAAGCATCTATGTGTTCCATCAGCCGACGTACCTGGCGCCGTATCCACCGGGACAGGGCGCTGCGCTGGCGTTGGGGCAAGTCCTGACCGGCAAGCCGTGGTTTGGCGTCTGGCTGACTGCAGGCTTGATGTGCGGAGCGATCTGCTGGATGCTACAAGGCTGGTTACCTGCGAATTGGTCCCTGCTCGGCGGGTTGATCGCGGTGATGCGACTTGGCGTATTCGATTACTGGATGAACAGCTACTGGGGTGGCGCCGTCGCGGCGCTTGGCGGCGCGCTGGTTTTCGGATCTCTCGCGCGTCTGTGGATCAAACCGCGCCCTCTCTATGGCATGTTGCTGGGCATTGGCTGGTCGCTGATCTGGTTTACCAGAATTTATGAAGCTCTTGTGCTCGGAACGCTAATCGCGGTATTTCTGCTCGTCTGGATACGGCGAGAGTCGGGCATGGCGCTTCTGCCGTTCGGAACGCGAATCATCGCGCCAATTGCGGCTGTCCTCTCGCTCGCCGCGGCGTTCACGTTCTACGATAATTGGCGCGTGACGGGCGATCCGCTCGTGGTGCCGAACCGCCTGCAACAGAAGATCTACGGCGTGCCGATGGCGTTCTATTTTCAGTCCGCAATGCCAGGCGGACCCTTTCGAATAAAAGCGATTCAGGAGAACTTCGAATGGCAAAAGAGGGAGTACATGAAACGCTACTCGCCGAGGGAACTGATCCGTGCCGAGATCGCGATGTGTGCGCGCGTATGGAGCTTCTATGCCGGTTTTCAGTTCACACCGTTCCTACTGCTCATTCCCTTCGTAGCCATCCGGAATCCGCGGATTCGGCTGTTGCTGGGTCTCTGTCTTGTTGCCTTCGCGGCAAGCTTCCTGTACCCGATCCTGCAAGTGCACTACCTGGCCCCTTACACCAGCATGTGCTTTCTTTTTATTCTCGTCGGAATGCGATTCGCGCGGAAGTGGCGGCCATTTGGTGTCCCGGTGGGTGCCATCGCCGTTCTCGCCGCGGTCCCACTAGCGGCAATGCAGAACTGGAAAGCGCCGCAGGAGGAACTTCTTTCGGCGCGCACGCTGAAATTCGATGTCATCCGGGAACTGGAGCGGGCCGGAGGCAAACACCTGGTCTTCGTGCGCTACGCTGCGGACCATCACTTCTACAACGAGTGGGTTTACAATCGCGCGGACATTGATGCCTCTCAAATCGTTTGGGCCAGAGAGGTGGATCCTGAGAGCGACGCAGCACTGGTCCGCTATTTTGCGGACCGAAAAGTTTGGGTGATCGATGCCGACCGGCCGGGTGCGCGATTGCTGCCCTACTCGAATGCGGCCCCCGCGAATGCATCGCTGAAGAAGCCGTAGTTTCAGGGCCGCTGCGCTTCCAGCGCGGCGATCTTCCGCAATCTGCGCACATGCCGGTCCTCTCCGCTGAACTTTGCGGAAAGAAATGCGCGTACCAATTCCCGGGCAAGTTCACTGCCGATAATCCGCGAGCCGAGCACCAGAATATTCATGTCATCGTGTTCGACGCCCTGATGGGCAGAGTACGTATCGTGGCACAGCCCGGCCCGTATGCCGTGGACCTTGTTCGCGGCGACACAAGCACCCACCCCACTGCCGCAAATGAGTATGCCGCGTTCTACGCCGCCGAATGCAACTTGTCTGCCAATGGCAGCGGCGAAGTCGGGATAATCGTCCGGTTGGCCGGACTGGCAGGTTCCGAGGTCTTCGACGACGTGGCCCAGACCGCGAAGATACTGGGCTAGGTCATTCTTCATTTCGAAGCCGGCGTGGTCCGCTGCGACGGCCAGGTGCATGAGAGACCCTCCTACCTGGACAGCATAATGGAAAGCCCCACTACTCCTGCAACTGCCAGGATACGCAGCCATCCAGGAGACCAGTTGCCGCCGGTCCGCCTGATCGCCCGTGAGTTGAGCCGGCGCGGAGGATTAGGAAAAACGAACCGTTTGCATTTAGCCGTCCACAAGCACGTGCCGCAGTGGGTCAGCGATCTGCCGTACAATCTACATTTCATTCAAAGAGGCGTCGGGGATATTGCGGTACCATCGCGACAATGGCTGCTTCCTCACAGCTCGTTCCCGCCGATCCGCCTGTTCCTGACACCACGCGGCTTGTGCTCCAGCCTTTTGTCGATGCCGGATTAGCAATCCTCGCCGGTCTGGCACTCGGAGTATTGGTGGCACTCCTTTGGAAGGTGCGCTCGGGACATTTTAGGGGCGGCGATACGGCAATATTGCTCGTGCTCTCCGAAGCTCCCTTCGTCTTGGTGGGACTGTGGCGGGTACGGCGCAATTTGAAGCTGAACCTGGTTTCAGATGAGGTCTTCACGGGCGATCTGAAGCGCGGATTAGCAGCCGGCTTGCTGACGGGAGGAGGGATCCTGCTGGCAGGTATCGGGCTGATCAGTTTACTGGCAAAAACCTTCGGATCGCAAAATCTGCCGCGTGTGCTGGAAGAGATGCTGGCAGGAACGACGGGCTGGCGCGCCGCGATCGTGGTTTCCGTCATTGCAGTGCTCGGCCCGATAGCGGAGGAACTGTTCTTCCGGGCAGGGATGTTCGCGCCGCTCTATTCTTCGGGACGGTTCTGGTTGGGCGCGCTCCTGTCGTCTGCCCTGTTCTCGCTGGCGCACATGAACTTGTTGCTTTCGCCGTATTACTTCGTGCTCGGAATCGTTTTGTGCGGAGTCTTCGCCGCGACACGAAACCTGGTGGCTCCGATGGTGGCCCACATCACGCTGAATGCAACCGCCTGTGCGGTCTTTCTCCTTCAGCGCCCGCATTGATCACGACCTCAGGGCGCGGGCGGGTAAACTGAAAGTCTTAAGCGCTTTGAAGATCCCGTGTTCCGGCCGGGAAGCTGATCGAACCCGATTTCTAACTGACGAACAACACCCATGAGCTTCTCCCTGGAGCACCTCGTACGCAGACCCCAGATCGTATCCGATCAACCTCCACCCATGCTGATTTTGCTGCACGGGGTCGGCAGCAATGAAGAGGATC
This sequence comes from uncultured Solibacteraceae bacterium, assembly GCA_964464925.1. Taxonomy (GTDB): domain Bacteria; phylum Acidobacteriota; class Terriglobia; order Bryobacterales; family Bryobacteraceae; genus CAYXLI01. The sequence continues at coordinate 3,322 of CAYXLI010000009.1, forward strand.
TGATGGGACTCGCGCCGCAGTTGGACGGGCGCTTTCTGATCGTGAGCGCACGTGCTCCGATAACGCTCGGACCTGGATCGTTCGCATGGTTCCACGTCCAGTTCGCTCCGGCCGGCTTCCTCATGAATCCGCTGGAAGCGGAAGCCAGCCGTAAAAAACTTATGCAGTTCGTGGACGAGGCGGTGCGCGAGTACCAGGCGGATCCCAAACGCGTCTACCTCATGGGGTTCAGCCAAGGCTGCATCATGAGTATTTACGCCGCATTGACAGAACCGGAGAAGTTCGCCGGCGTCGTGGGGATGTCGGGCAGACTGCTTCCCGAAGCCGTGCCGGGCCTGGCCTCCAGGGACCGGTTGAAGCATTTGGAAATTATCGTTGTGCACGGAACGCAAGACCAGGTGATCCCAATCGAGTACGGCCGCGAGATTCGGGACCAGTTGAACGCACTGCCGGTAAAGTTCGGTTACAAAGAATACCCGATGGGGCATTACGTCTCACCGGAAAGCTTCGCCGACGTCACCCGTTGGCTGAGCGAGCGTCTCGATAAGCAGTGAAGACGCTGATCCACTTTCTGATTCAGCACGGCTACGTCGTTCTTTTCGCGTCCGTGCTGGCGGAACAGGTGGGAGTTCCATTACCCGCAGTTCCCTTCCTGCTTGCAATGGGAGCACTGGCCGGGCTTGGCCAATTCTCTCTTGTCATTGCGTTCCTGCTCTCGGTGTTGGCGTGCGTCATAGGAGATGCGATCTGGTATGCGCTCGGGCGAGCGCGGGGGAATTCCGTCCTCAAACTGCTGTGCAGGATTTCGCTCGAACCGGACTCCTGCGTGAATCAGACGCGCGATGCGTTTGGGCGGCAGGGCTCGCGCGCGCTGCTGATCGCTAAATTCGTCCCCGGATTGAGCACCATGGCGCCTCCGATGGCGGGGCTGACGCGTATGCCGTTCGGCCGGTTTGTGCTGGCGGATACCGCCGGCAGTATGTTCTGGGCGGCAAGTTTCCTGACGCTCGGCTATCTGTTCCACGACCAGGTGGAAGTAATCGCCGAGGCTGTGGGGCGGTTCGGATCCGCGGCTGGCTTCGTTGCCGTTGGCCTTCTGGGAGCGTGGATCGCATTCAAGTACGTGCAGCGCCGCCGCTTCGTGCATAGCCTGCGCACGGCGCGAATCTCACCGCAGTCGGTTTACGAACAAATGGAGAAGGGCCAGCCGCTGACGATCCTCGATATGCGCCACGACACCGGTGAAGGGGATCCGATTGTGCCAGGCGCGATTCGCATGCTGCTGGAGGATCTCGATGCGAGGTATAAGGAACTGCCCCGCGACCGGGACATCATTCTCTATTGCACTTGACCGAACGAGGCCACCAGCGCCCGTGCGGCGCTACGGCTGAAAGCCAAAGGGATCACGCGTGTCCGGCCGCTGGAGGGTGGTCTGGACGCCTGGATCAACCAGGGCTACCCGACAGAATCTATCGGAAAACGGGCTTAACTTCGTCGCCGGATTTCAGGGAGCGATCCACGGGGAGCGCGACTGCGTCCCCTTCCGACAGACCGGAGATTACCTGAATCCGCGTAACGCTCGAGATGCCGGGGCTGATGGGCTGCCACACCACCTTGCTTCCCTGCAGTTTCAGAACTCCGTTCTGCGTGCCTTCGCGCCGCAGCGCCTCTTTCGGTAGAGCGATGGCATTCTGAACTGTTTTCGACCGGATCTCCGCGTTGATGTTGGTGCCCGGCAGTAGCGTGAGGTCCGGATTATCAATGACGCAGGAGACCTCGCCGACCTGGCGCGTGCCGAGCGCGGTCACCTCCGTCGGTACGCGATCCACCTCTCCCTTCCACTGCCTGCCGGGCAGTGCGTCCCAGGTAATGAGGACGGGCATCCCTTTGGCTACACGGCCAAGTTCCGGCTCATCCACATAGACCTTGACCACAAGCTTATTCAGCACGCCGATACTGGCGACCAGATCACCCGCATTCAGGAAGGCGCCTGGCTTTAGCTCAATCTGGTATACGATGCCGTTCATGGGGCTCCTGATTATGCCCTGTTCGACATGAACTCTCGCAGCACCTGCGGCGGCCTGGGCCTCACGGACGCGCGCCTGCGCGGCCTCCCGATCCGGAGCACTCACCAGCGAAATCCGCCTCGACTCCAAAGACTGAATCCGCAATTGAATCTTCTGAACTGCTTCCCTGGCCTGGGTCACGTCATATTGCGTGGCGGCGTTCTTTGCGGCCAACTTCTCTAACGATGCGAGGTCGCGCTGCGCGTTGGCCAACTCCGCACGGGCCTGATTCAGGCTGCTCTCGATCTCGGTGCGATCCGTTGCGCGTCCGCCCTGCCGGGTGACTTGCGCGTCTGCCTGTGCGCCAGCGATTCTCGCAACCGCACTAGCCAGTTCACTGCGAGCTTCCGCTGTATCCATCTGCACCAGAACCTGCCCCTTCTTCACGGTGTCTCCACGGTGAACCAGCACGCGATCCACCGGACCGGGCCGCTCCGCACGAAGAGACTCCCACTCGATGGGTTCCACCTTCCCGTTCGTAGTAAGCGCACTTTCGATCGTCTCGCGAGTTACGCGCGTGAACGGCACCTCGGGAGGAGCGGAACGGCGCAGCAGTCCCCAGCCCGCCAATGCGAGCACGGTTATCAAAATTAAAAGGAATCCGCGTCTCAAGCCTTCGTGGCGTTCGGCAGAATCACCGTCTTCCCCGATTGCCATCCTTTCGTCGTCTGTAACGCTTGGTCTGCCTGGTCCAGGGGGAACCGGTGCGTAATCTGACGCGCGAAATGGTGTTTCCATTCCGTTGTTTCAAGCAGACGCAGTGCTTTATCCACGTGGCGCGGCTCAAACCCCCAGGATCCGATCATCTGCAACTGCTTGCGGGTGATGGTGTGCGGGTTGAACGAGATGTTCCCCGCATTAGCGTATTGACCGAGGACCAGGTACTTCGCACCATCGCGACAGTAGTCCAAGCCCTCGTTCACCGCCTCGGGCAGACCGACACACTCTATTACGACGTCGGCTCCATAGGGAGTCGTTTCGCTCAGCACTTTCTCGCGGCGCTCCGCCAGGTCAGGGTAGGCGTTCACATCGATCACTGCATCGGCCCCGAATTCCCGGGCGAGTTCTAGCCGGTGCAATGGTCCGCCGATCACGACGGTGTGGGCGGCGCCGGATTCCTTCGCCACTGCAAGGGCGGCCAGACCCACCGGTCCGCTGCCTTGAACGACTACGAGGTCGCCTTCGGCTACGGGGGCACGCTCCAGGCCGTGAATCGCGGTGGTCAGGGCGCAACCTGCGCCCACAACAGATTCAGTGGGCAATGCGTCAGGTATACGAAAGATAGAAGTACCGGCGCGCAGCAGAATCATCTCGGCGTATCCGCCTCGCAGGTGCGGCGCCTCATCGGCGCGGTAAGAAATGCCGTATGCTTTGCGGGATGTGCAGCGGGTCGGTTGACCCTTTTCCCGGCAGTAGTAGCATTCGCCGCAGGAGATGGAACTCGCCCAGCATACGCGGTCACCTTCCCGCAGCGCCGTTCCGCGCCAGTCGGCATGAAGCCCGGGACCGATCTTCTCGATCCGCCCTACCGTTTCGTGCCCCAGGATCACAGGAATAGGGATGGCCAACTGACCAAGCCAAAGGTGGACGTCCGTCCCGCAGATACCCGCCATTTCGACGCGCACCAACGCCTCGCCCGGCTTCAACTCATCAGGCAGAGGGAATTCCCGGATTTCCAGCGGCTTCCCAAATTCGGTAAGAACTGCAGCACGGACCTTCATCATTTTGTTTTTGCGCACCAGTCGAACAATAACTGCCATTCGGCGCGTTGGATCTCCATGGCCAGCCGTTCGTCAGCCGAGCCCGGCTTCCGCCTCGCCGATTCGCAGAATTCGATAAACGCGAAGGGATCCCAGGCGTTGCCAACCCCGAATGATCCACCCCGCGCTTCCACTATACCCGCCGCCACGTCACGCAACGCAGGGAAGATCATATGCTTTCCTGTGCGGCGAAACCAGTAGGCAGCGTTGTCCGGATCGGGCTCCTGGCGATGCATAATGCCATGCCAGAAACTTCCCTCCGAAGAAGAGATGTTCTGTGAGAGTGCGTGCGATTCCTCATGAAATGAGAAATAAAGCAACAGGCCACTGAGCGCAGCCTCCGGATGACGGCTGTTCGGAAACAGATCGTTCGCCCGTTTGCCTTCGAGAGCATTTCTTGCGCCCGCCGGCGCGGTACCGGCCGCCAGCGCCATCAGGCGTTCGCCGTCACCGTCGAGCGCCAAAATCGTTTCTACCTCTTTACCGTAACTGGAAGAATCGAATGGAATGATCAAAATACTATTTTGGCAGAAAGGTACATCGGGGAATCCGTAACCGAAACGCAAGTTGAAGAATCGAATGTCATGGGAGCGCGCATGGGGTTGAAAGGGAAAACGGCCTTAGTTTTTTCCGCCGGGGGGATGTACGGCGCCTATCAAGCCGGCGTCTGGCTTGAATTGGAAAAGGTGTTTAGACCGGATCTCGTCGTGGGCGCATCCATCGGCTCGCTCAACGGCTGGTTCGTCGCCGGGGGCGTTCCCGCCTCAGACCTGGTCCATCGGTGGCTGACCCTGCACGATGCGGCTGATCATCAGTTCCAGATTCCGCGGTATCTGTCCGATGGATTCGTCCGGGGCCACATGGTCGAGAAGTGGATTCGTGAGATCTTCTCCGTTGCGAAGCCTCGCTGTGAGTACGCCCTGGTTACGACGGAACTCTGCACCATGCGCCCGCGGCTCTTTCAGTGGCCGGATCTGAATTGGACCCACCTGGCGGCTTCCTGCGCCGTGCCGCTCTTGCTGAAGCAGCATCGGATTGACGGATCCCTGCACGCCGACGGAGGCCTTGTGGACCCGCTACCGGTCTGGGCGGCTCTGGAATTGGGCGCACAACAGATCGTTGCAGTGAATCTGCTGGTGAACCGGCCGGTTGCGGTTCGAGCCGCCGCTCGAATCGCTGGGCTTTGCGGAAACTATCGCCGTCCCGACACGAGCGGGGTCGATCTGCTGTTGATCGAACCGTCAGGATCGCTCGGTACGATTCGTGACGCTATGTACTGGACGCCCTCCAACACGGATGCCCTGATCGCGATGGGCCAGGCGGATGCTCGCGCGGCGCTGCGGGGTTGCCATTGGCTTGATACCAAAGCCGCAGCGTGAATTAACCCTCGCAAGATGAAACATTTAGTTGTAGAATGTTTTGAACGTGGATGCTTGTTTCTGTTTTGCCAAGGGGAGAATTGAACAGTGGCGGCCTATCGCATATATCGCATGAAAGAGTCCGTTCGCCAGCAATTCCGCTGGGCGCCTCACACTATCGGGATTACCATGGCGAAGCCACGTGACTACGAATTGATTAACACAGTGGAAGCGGGCGGCGTCTACGCGCTCTGGATGCAATTGAAGGATACTGGAGATGCGCTTCAAGTGGGAGATATATTAGAAGCGGAAGGTGGAGACTTACGCATCTATAAGTACGTCGGCTTTGAGGAGGCGCAATGGGTGGTCCCGGAAGTAAGAACGGGATTGGAATCGATTCCTCTGGCCGCGGGTGCTCCGCCCATTACCCAATAGCTTTTTGGAGTGTAAGTTAGATGGATCACGATCCGAGTCCGGATCGCATAAATTCTTTCGCCCTCGTAAGTTACATTGAGAATCGGTTGGGCGATTTCCTCACCCGTCTGAGGGATGAACTGGTTCCAGGTTGCACGGTTCCCGCGCATGTGACCGTCCTTCCTCCGCGCCCTGTGTGCGGAGAGGGTGCCGCCGCAGGACGAAGTCTTCGCGACAGAATCGGGGCATACGCCCCTTTCACTATCGAGATTAAGGACATCGACGTCTTCGCTGCCACCTCGGTAATCTTCGCGGAGATCGGCATCGGCCGTGCCGACTTGCGGCGCATTCATAACGAACTGAACACGGGCATGGTCGCTTACAAGGAGCCGTACTCGTATCACCCGCATATCACGCTTGCCCAGAACATAGACAGTGCGAATGTGCCGGGGTTGTTCCAACTCGCGCGGCGGCGGTGGCAGGAATCCGGACTACCTCGCCAGTTCATTGTGGATACCATGCACTTCGTGCAGAACACGGTGCAAAACCGCTGGATCGATTTGATGAGTTATGAGTTAGACGGCGATAAGGAGGGCGAGCTATCGCCCGTCCGGGTGCGGCGCTGACTTACATCCTGTAGAGCATCCAGTAGACCACCACCCCCGTAACACTGACATACAACCAGATGGGAAACGTAATCCGCGCCAGTTTCCTGTGCATGGCGAAGTTACCCTTCCACGCGCGAAACAGAGTCATCGGCGCCATCACTCCTACTACTGCAGCCAGCACCGTGTGCGTCAGCAGAATGGAGAAGTAAACCACACGAATAGGCCCGGTTTTCTGGAATCGGACGCTCCCGACCTGTGCGTGATAGATGAGATAGCTGATCAGGAAGACCACCGAGACGCCAAACGCGGTCACCATGACGCGGCGGTGTACTTCCACTTTTCTGCGCCGGATTAGCGTGAAGCCCCATAGGAGGAGCAGCGCGGCCGTGGCGTTCAGACTTGCGTTGATTGCTGGTAGATCCCGGACCGTGATCAAGAACTGGCTCTCAATAGGGCTTGGATGTCCGAAATCAGCTTCTGGATGTTTTCCGGTTCAGAGGTGTCGTAGAAACCGCGGATGCGGGACTTCTCGTCAACCAAGACAAAACGCGTGCTGTGCTCGAGCGATCCGTCCAGGTCACCCAGATGGAACGTATCGTAGTTCAGCTTTTTCAGTTCGGCCCGCGTGCCCGTCAAAAGTGACCAGCGTGCCGGATCCGCCTTGTAACGATTTCCATAGGCGGCCAGGACTTCCGGGGTATCGCGGTCGGGATCGATCGTAAACGAGACAAACCGTACACTCGACTCCTTCACAGCTTTCTGCACCTGGTTCATCTGCGTGCTCATGCGCGGGCAGGGGCCCGTGCAGTGGGTAAAGATGAAGTCACCAACCCAGATATGTCCGTCCAATCGCGCCTTACTTACGAACGGCTGACCAGTCTGGTCCGTGAGAGCAAAATCGGGAACGACTCCCCAGGAAGGGAGCGGTGGAGTTCTGGTACAGGCTGAAAGAAGGATAGAGAGAAGGAGGACCGCGCGTTTCACAACTTCGGATGGTCCATCAGCATCAGACCGTAAAGCACGGGGAGATACACGATGGAGGCGAGCAGGACTCGCTTGGCCTCCACCCGAGTCCGGTGACGGGCAATCATTACGCCAGAGTAGAAATACAAGGCACCCAGCAGGAGGGCGCCGAGCAGGTACAAGTTGCCCGACATGCCGAGATACCGCGGAACCAGGCTGATGGGAATCAAGGCCAGCGAGTAGAACAGAATCTGCCGGACGGTCCGTTCTCCGTTGTCATCCACCACAGGGAGCATCTTGATGCCCGCATTTGAATAGTCCTCCCGATACAACCACGCGATGGCGTAGAAGTGCGGGAATTGCCAGAGGAACAGGATCGCAAACAGCGCCAGGCCCTCCGCCGTGATCTCGCCGCGTGACGCCGCGAACCCAATCAGGGGAGGCATGGCACCAGGAATCGCGCCGATCGTAGTGGAGTGAGGCGTGCGTTGCTTCAGGGGCGTGTAGACGAAGAGATAGCTGCATAGGGTGAAAACACCCAGCAGAGACGTCAGCGGGTTCGCCCCGAACCAGAGTTCCACTGAGCCGGCAATAGAGAGGAACGTCGCGAACACAAGCGCGCCGTTGGCCGAAATGCGGTGCCCAGGAATAGGACGCCCCTTTGTACGAGCCATTTTGGCATCCGCATCGCGCTCCCACCACTGGTTCAGCGCCGCCGTTCCCGAAGCGATAAGCCCCGTCCCTACAAGCGTATGAAGCAGCACAGACCACGTCCAGCCATCCTGGGCGCCGAAGTAGAACCCCATACCGGTGCTCATCAGAATCAGCCAGGTGATGCGTGGCTTCGTTAACGCAATGTAGTCTTTCATCAGGGATTTACCGGCATAGAAACACCCCCGGGGCACCGAGCGGGCCAGTCGTTAAGACCGCGGCTGCTGTGACTGGATGTGAGGCGCTACCAAGGAATGAGGGACAACCGGCACTCCGGCCTTCCCCTGCTGCTTCGTCCAAAATAGTATTGTACCCCGTTTCGAGTCTGTCTCTCTAATTGAATGGATTCAGCAGTAGCTCCGGGGTTTCAGAAGGTATTGATCCGCCGGTTGTCGAACCGGAAATTGCCTAACAGTTGAGGCTGCCGTGATATTTTAGTGTTTCACCCCCATGGCAAATTCAACTCCCATAACGGTCGCCCACGGCGACGGCATCGGCCCTGAGATCATGGAGGCCAGCCTCCACATCCTGAAGGAAGGTGGCGCGCGGCTCGATATCGAAACGATCGAGATCGGCGAAAAAGTCTACCTGCGCGGCAATAGTGCCGGAATTGACAAGAGCGCATGGGATTCGCTACGGCGCACGAAGGTTTTCTATAAAGCTCCGATCACCACCCCCCAGGGCGGGGGCTTTAAGAGCCTGAACGTGACCACGCGCAAGATGCTCGGCCTGTACGCAAACGTGCGGCCCTGCGTCGCTTATCACCCCTATATCGACACCAAGCACCCGAAGATGGATGTCGTTATCGTGCGCGAAAACGAAGAGGATGTCTACGGCGGCATTGAGCATCGTCAGAGCAACGACACCATGCAGTGCCTGAAGCTGATCAGCCGCGGCGGCTGCGAGCGCATCGTGCGTTACGCGTTCGATTATGCCCGCGCGAACGACCGCAAGAAGGTCACGTGCTTCACCAAAGACAACATCATGAAGATCACCGACGGCCTGTTCCACAAGGTCTTCGATGAGGTGGCGGCAGAGTACTCCGACATTCAGAACGAACACTGGATTGTGGACATCGGCGCGGCGAAACTTGCCGACACGCCCGAAGCATTTGACGTAGTGGTGATGCCGAACCTGTACGGCGACATCCTGTCCGACGTGGCCGCGCAGATTGCAGGTTCGGTCGGTCTGGCCGGCTCGGCCAATATCGGTGTGAAGTATGCGATGTTCGAAGCGATCCACGGGTCTGCCCCGCGCCGCGCCGGTCAGAATCTGGCGAACCCGAGCGGCCTGTTCCTCGGCGGTGTCATGATGTTGGCCCACATCGGCCAGGCTGACGTTGCCGAGCGCGTTCACAATGCGTGGCTCCGCACCATCGAAGACGGCATCCACACTTATGACATTTTTGTGGAAGGCATCAGCAAGCAGAAGGTCGGAACGAAGGAATTCGCCCAAGCTGTGGTCGCGCGCCTGGGCCAGAAGCCGGAGAAACTGAAGGCCGCTTCCTACAAGCCGCAGCCGAAGCAGACAGTCTCCGCGAGCAAGCATCCGCGACAGAAGAAGGACATGGTCGGCGTCGACGTGTTCCTCGATTGGGTGGGCGGCACTCCGGATGAACTCGGCGCCATGGTCGAGAAGCTCTGCGGCAGCGATTTGAAGCTGGTCATGATTGATAACCGCGGGACGAAGGTTTACCCCGACGGTCTGCCGGACACCGTCGTCGGTGACACCTGGCGCTGCCGCTTCATGAATAAGCAGCAGGGCGGTACTGTTTCGCACGGCCAGATCCTCGATCTGCTGCAGCGTGTGAACGAAGCAAAGCTCGACTTCATCAAGCTGGAGAGCCTCTGCAACTTCGATGGTCAGGCCGGGTACTCTCTCGGCCAGGGGCAATGAGCGATACGGCCAAACCCCTAGTCGCTGTCATCATGGGCAGCAAGTCGGATTGGGAGACGATGCGGCACGCGGATGAAATGCTGGCGTGCTTCGGCGTGCCGCATGAGTGCTCCATCATTTCCGCACACCGGACGCCGCTCGAAATGGCGGCGTTCGCAGCATCCGCTGAAGAGCGCGGAATCGAAGTAATCATCGCCGGAGCAGGCGGTGCAGCTCATCTCCCCGGCATGGTGGCATCGCAGACCTGCGTGCCTGTGCTCGGCGTGCCTGTCCAGAGCCGCGCGTTGAACGGACTCGATTCTTTGCTCTCCATCGTGCAAATGCCAGGCGGAATTCCTGTCGGGACGCTGGCGATCGGCAAGGCGGGCGCGACGAATGCCGCTCTCCTCGCCATTGCTATTCTCTCCAACTCGCGTCCGGACCTGCGCAGGAAATTGAAGCAGTTTCGAACCGATCAAACCACGAAAGTCAAACAAGACAAACTTTCATGAGCCCTGTCCTGCCCGGCGCAACCATCGGCGTGCTCGGAAGCGGCCAGCTCGGCCGTATGTTCGCTATTGCAGCCCGACGCATGGGCTACCGCGTCCACACTTTCTCTCCGGACGAGGACACACCCACGGGGCAGGTGTCCGACCTCGAAATTCAGGCCGACTACAACGACCTCGATCGTGTGCGCGAGTTCGCTCGCGCCGTCCAGGTGGTCACGTTTGAATTTGAAAACGTGCCCGCAGCCACTGCCGCGGCCGCTGCGGAGTGTACGATCGTGCGTCCGGCGGGCTCCGTCCTCCACACAACGCAGCATCGCCTGCGGGAGAAGCGCTTTCTGCGCGCGGCCGGTCTTCCCATCACCGGCTTCACCGAGGTGAACTCGCTGGAAGAGCTGCACGCTGCTATCGAGCACCAAGGCCTTCCCGGCATCCTCAAGAGTGCCGATTTCGGTTACGACGGGAAGGGCCAGTTCCGCATCGATACCGAGGCCCAAGCAGTGGAGGCCTGGCGGGCAGTCAACGCCAAACAAGCTGTTCTCGAAGCGCTGGTCGACTTTCAATGTGAAGTCTCCGTCGTCGCGGCGCGGGGCGTGGACGGCAGCTTCGCTCACTATCAGGTAATCGGGAACGAACATCAGCGCGGTATTCTGGACGTCTCCATTTCACCGGCCCACGTCAGCGGCCGTACGCTGCAGGATGCAGTGGAAATCGCGCGCACCGTGTTGGAGAAATTGGAAGTAGTCGGCGTGCTCTGCACAGAGTTTTTTGTACGGAAGGATGGATCGGTCCTGATCAACGAACTTGCGCCGCGCCCGCACAATTCAGGACACCTCACCTTTGATGCATGCGTCACCAGCCAGTTCGAACAGCAGCTTCGCGCCGTATGCGGTCTGCCTCTTGGCTCGACCGAGCAACTGTGTCCCGCGGCGATGGCCAATCTGCTTGGCGACCTGTGGGCAGACGGCGAGCCCGACTGGCCGGCAGCAATTTCGGTCCCCAACGTGAAGCTGCATCTTTATGGGAAGCTCGAAGCCCGTCCGGGCCGTAAAATGGGCCACCTCACCGCGCTCGGACCGGATGCGGAGAACGCCGTGCGGAAAGCGCGCGCTCTGCTCGCGCGGCGGTGAATGTTCTTGTGCTCGGCGCCAGCGGGCGCACCGGCAGTCTGATTGTTTCCGAACTTTTTGGCCAGGGTCATCAAGCAACCGTACTGGCCCGCGAACCTCGGCGCGTGCGTTCACATGCCGGGCGGGTCCGCATTTACAAGGGCTCGGTCTTCGACGCCGAGTCGCTTGACCTTGCCATGGCAGGCCAACACGCCGTCATCTATGCTCTGGCTCACGACAACATATTTCCTCCCATTACCTTTTACCGCGAGAGCACACGCCTTGTCCTCGCCTCTATGCGAAAGCACCTGGTGCAAAGGCTGATTTGCATCACGGCGTTTGGAGTTGGCGACAGCCGGGGCCACGGTAACTGGCTGTATGAAAATGTACTGGCGCGCCACGTCCTTGCTGACAAGAGCGAGCAGGAAGATCTCATCCGTGCCTCCTCGTGCGATTGGATCATCGTTCGCCCAGCTCGTTTAGTCGACGGAAAGGCAACACGCCATTACGAAGCTACACACTCCTTAAGCTCACTACGCCGCGCCGGCCGGATTTCCCGCGCGGATCTCGCACAATTCTGCGTATCGCAACTCGCATCTGACGAATTTCTCCATAAGACTCCTCTGCTGAGTTATTGAGATTTCCGTTATGCTTGTCTGTCATGGACATTCAGGAAGCGACAGCTGCTTATGAGAAGTGGCTCGGCCGTTCGATTCGCCTCGTTCCGGAAGACCTCACATTCAAGCACGAGCAAATGGCGGCCGACGAATTCTCCTTCTTCCGCGCTACGTTCTACCGCTGGATGCAACTCTGGCCCGAGGTCTGCGCCGATGTCGAAGATGCGCCCGAGGTGCTTGCCTGTGGAGATCTGCACATCGAGAACTACGGCACCTGGCGAGATACGGAAGGAAGGCTGGTGTGGGGCGTCAACGACTTCGATGAAGCTTATCCCCTGCCCTACACGCAGGACCTGGTCCGCCTGGCGACAAGTTCGCACCTTGCCAGGCCGGCTCTTGCGCGCCGGGACGCTTGCGAGGCGATCCTCACCGGTTATCGGGATGCGCTGAACGGAGGCGGAAAGCCTTTTCTCCTGGCCGAGCACCATGTCTGGCTTCGCGACGCCGCATGGAATGAATTGCGCGACCCTGTGCACTTTTGGGAGAAGCTCAAGGCTCTCAAACCGTGGAAAGGAAAGGTGCCGGCCGATGCCCGTAAGGCTCTGGATAAGACCATTCCTAAAAACGCGGACAAGGTCGTGTACCTCAAACGCACAAGCGGACTGGGAAGCCTGGGCCGCGAACGCATCGTCGCGCTTACGGAATGGTGCGGCGGATTGCTGGCCCGCGAGGCAAAATCGCAGACCCCTTCCGCCTGTGTGTTCGCCGCGGGCAAGAAGAGAGACCGTCAATATTATGACGACATTCTGCAGCAATCCGTCCGCAATCAGGATCCATGCCTGCGTGTGACAAAGACCTGGCTGTTCCGCCGGTTGTCACCGGATTGCTGCCGGATTGAGCTGAGCAGCCTGGCCAAGGTGCGCGACCAATCGAAGCTTCTGCAGGCGATGGGATTCGAAATCGGCAACGTGCATCTCGGCACTACGAAAGCGATTCCGAAAATCCTCAAAGATCTGGACCGCCGGCCGGCCCACTGGCTGCACGAGCACTCGGTCGCTATGACGGAGGCGGTGCAGGCCGACTGGAGACGTTGGGGCAAAAAAGGTAAGGCTGCTAAGGCGGCCAAGGCGTGACGTTCCATCCCCCGGATCTGGCTGTCCGCCTCCTGGTGGCGCTCCTGATGGGAGGAGCCATCGGCCTCGAAAGACAGATTCATCATCACGAAGCCGCGCTACGAACGAACACGCTGGTATCTCTCGGTTCCGCGTTGTATATCACGCTGGCCCTCGCATTGGGAGGAGATGGAGGAACATCTCGAGTCGCGGCGCAGATTATTACCGGTGTCGGCTTCCTCGGCGGTGGCGTGATACTCCGCGACGGGTTCCATATTCGTGGACTCACCACTGCCGCGACCCTCTGGTGTGCAGCCGCAATCGGAACAGTTGCCGGGATGGGACTGTATCTCGAGGCAGCCGCCGGCACGGCCGCCGTGCTGCTCGTCAATATTGTGATTCGGAGGATGAGCAATCGCATCGGCGGCGACTCTCCTCCTCCTGTTCCCGCCATGCGAGTGCATCTTCGCTTTGTCGTGGACCGGGATGCGGAAGCGGCAGCGCTTGCCTCAGTCCTGGAGTCGGCGCGCACGCAAGGCTTCCATATCAGTTCTCAAACGACCGAGCCGCTCACCGTCACTCAAATGTCCTCCGACATGCAGTTCGACGCCACGACGGAGAATGCGCGGTTCGATCCCATTATCGAGAATCTCTCCAGGGACGCTCGAATCCATTCATTCAGCTGGCACCAGAGCACGTGAACGGTTTGTTGCGTGTACTAAGCCATTGCTTCCTGGGGAGCCATCTCCGGCGCCGGTAAGCGCAATCTCGGCGAGGCCGCCTCGGTGCTCTCTTCCAGATATTCCAGCCCGCGGAAGGTCAGCGCGTAACGCCCGTTATCGGTCCGTACGATGCGGCCCGATTCTCTCAGATACCAGAGGCTGAGTTCCAGATGCTCTCTGGGACAGCCCATGAATTGCTCCAGTTCGAAGATGTTCAGTGTTGGCTGATGCGGTTCATTCATCCGTTTGGTACACAGGAGAGATAGAATCGCGATCCGCTTCCGCCTCTCACCTTCGACCCCCTGCATGGATCCCGCTTCTTCGAAGATCTTCCACTTCACTCCCATGAACGTGCGGTACTCGACATCGTAGCCTGCACGCTGCTCGGGGTCGCTTAGCACACGGTAGGCTTCCAGCACCTGATTGAACAGTTCGAGATCTCCGGTGTCCTTGTTGTCCGGATGATAGTGATGCGCAAGCAGGCGGTATACGCGCTGTACGGTCTCCAGGTGAGCGTTTGGGCTGATCTGTAAGACTTCGTAATAGTCTGGGAAGTCGTCGCGTCGCACTGTTCCAACAGTATGAACAAAAATGTGCGTTGGCATCAATCGCGCCGACGTACCGGTACGGCGAATCAGTACTATTACTTCCAGACTTAGGGCGCGGCCCTATAGCCGCTCTGCGGTTTTAGTACTAATCGGTTGAAATGTATTGCAGTCAACATTGTCAATTGAGCGCGCAATCCTGTCTGAATCAAACACAACTTGCAATACCGGCGTTCTATGGGAGGTTCTGCTGCTCTCATCCAGACTAGACCCTGCCTTTTTTGAGCCTAGGAATGTTCTACTAGATCGCGCTCGTGCGTGACTGGCCGACGCGTTCCCAAGGTTGAGAACGTACTAGCCAAATTCTTGCCAGTCTACTGCAAAGTGCTCGCGCCCTCAGCCCCCATCATCATGGAATCGATGTTTCGATTGATGTGGTTGTCCATATTGATCACATACGTTTCTTTCGCATCCAGCAACACCGGGGAGTGCGTCGCGGCAATAATGCGGAACTTTTTCTGATCCGCAAGTTCCATCAGCATCTTCAGGATGCGCCGCTGGTTGGACTGGGAGAGTGCCATTTCAGGCTCGTCCAGAATCAGCACGGTACCTTCCGGCAGGTTCGGGAAGTTCTCGCGGAACATGGCAAGCATCACCTGTCCGTGGCTTGCCATCTGAAGGAATTCCTTCATTTCCGGATTGTCTTCGAAAAATTCCAACTGGGTGCGCGGATTGTGAGCCTCCGCGTCAAATAGAAACACTTCTGAATAGGAGACGGAGCCCTTGTCGAGAGAATACGCGTATCCTTCCACCTGCTGCCCTCGTAAGGCGTACCAGATGGAATGAAGCAACGTGCTCTTGCCGCAACCGTTTTCACCCGTGATCATGATGAGCGGATGAGAAAGGTCCACAATCATGGGCATGTGATAGTTCAGGTTCGCAAACACGGGGTGCATCAGAATTTTGAGAAACATGGGCTTTCCGGAAAATTCCAGAATACCAGCGGGCAGGCACCATGCTGCCGCTCGCCGGTACTCGGGGCACCGGCGAGCCGGATGGCAGCAGGAAAAAGGTTACCTCTGCGGAGGAGGCGTGGTGGTCTGGGGAGGAGGCGTAGTGGTCTGAGGAGTTGTCGTCTCAGGAGGAGTTGCCGTCTGCGAAGGAGGAGTTGTCGCAGGGGTCGTGTCGTCCTTCATCGTTTTGGATTTTTCCTTATGCTCCTTCGTTCGCGAACGCGATCCACCGGTATTCGTAGTGCGGTCAATTTCCTCCGCCTTCGACAGGTGATCCTTCAAGGTCGGCAATGTGTTTGCCGCGAAGGTTTTCACGTCCGTATCCATGGCTTTCTGCGACTCTTTATCAAACTCCTTCACGTCTTTGCGGTGATCCTTGACCATGTGGCGAATGTACTCACGGTCGAACTCCGCACCGGAAAGTTTGGATAGCCGGTCAATCGTCTGCTGATCTTCAGGTTTCAACGTGCTCGGCACGTTTACACCGCGGCGTTGCGCAATGTCCATGAGTTGCTTGTTGGCAGCAGAATGATCCTGCTCCAATTTCTGGGCATACTGTTTCACCTGGTCATTGGCGGCCTGCTTTTGAGCCAACTGCGCGAGCTGCACCTCCATCATCCCGCCCTCGGCTGCTTTCATGAGGAAGTTGCGGTCCATCTCGCCCACCATCGATTCACCGCTACTGGGTGTAGAAGCCTCAGAGGTGCGGGTTCTGGTCTTGGTGGTTTTTTTCTCTGTCTGGGTCTGCGTAGAGCTCTGGGTTGCGTCCGTGCTGCTTCCTGCTGGGGGCGTCTGACTGGACGTTTGCGGTGCCTGAGCGGCAAAGGCGACGGTGCCACATAGGGCGATTGCGGCAAGGTGAGTAAGTCGAATCATGCTTTCTCCTTGCATCGTTATACGGCAATCGCTGCACCAGTGGGCGCACCTATGCAATTCAAATAGATATGAGGTACTTTCGTCTGGAGTTTCTACACTCCCGGAACTTTCTTCGAGAAGAAAATCCAGCGTATTCACGGTGAATGTGTGAATTAGGTAATCACGTCAGCCCCGGCTTGCAAGCTTGCGCGGGAATTCATTTCTCCCATGCTCCTGCTCCGCATTCCAGGGGCCTTTCCAAGATTCCCAATTCTTTGTTTACCGCAGTCTACGCTAATCCTGACCGCACCAGCAAAGCGTTCACATCCGGATCGCGCCCCATGAAATTGCGATACAGTTGCGCCGGGTCGTCGCTGTCTCCCCTGGCCAGAATCTCCTTGCGGAACGACATGCCGGTTTCCCGATTGAACACGCCTTCTTTCTTGAATCGCGTGAAAGCGTCGGCCTCCAGCACTTCGGCCCACTTGTACGAATAGTATCCGGCTCCGTAACCCACCGGACTTGCGAATAGATGCGTGAAGGCCGCCACCATCGCGTAATCGTGCGGCAATGTAGCGGGCGAGAACTGCGCTCCCAGCTTTCGCGCATACTCCAAGACATTGCCATCGCGGCCCGAATCGTATTCGATGTGGAGCTTCAGATCGAGCAGGCCGAACCCGAGCTGCCGCATCTGCGCGTTGGCTGCACGAAACGTCTTCGCCCGTTTCATCTTCTGGAACAATTCGTCCGGAATCGGCGCGCCGGTCTGATAATGCCGCGCGAACAAATCCAGGGACTCCCGCTCCCAGCACCAGTTCTCCATGATCTGCGATGGCAGCTCAACAAAATCCCACGCCACATTCGTACCGGACAGACTCTTCACTTCGACGCGCGATAAAGCGTGATGCAGCAGGTGCCCGAATTCATGAAAAATGGTCTCGACTTCGCGATGCGTTAATAAGGCCGGCTTGTCGCCGATCGGCGGAGTCAGATTCCCGCAAACCAAGCCCAGGTGTGGTTCAAACCCTTCGCCCTTTGGCTCACCGGTCAGAAACGCATCCATCCACGCGCCGCCTCGTTTGTTCTCACGCGGATACCAGTCGGCGTAAAAGGAGCTGAGATGGCTGCCGTCCGTATCCAGTACGGCGTAATATTTCACGGCCGGATCCCACAGAGGCACTCCCTGCTTTTCTTCTACGCGGATGCCATAAAGCCTCTGAACCAGGTCGAACATTCCGGCCACAACCTGCCGCAACGGAAAATACGGCCGAAGGGCCTCTTCATCAAACTCGTACAGCTTCGCGCGTAGTTTCTCGCTGTAGTAGGCTACATCCCACATCTGAATCGCGGGTGCGTCCGTGCCTTCCAACTCACGCCGGAACGCCTGCAGGTCAGAGTTCTCTTCGCTGAACCGCTGCTCCGTTTTCTTTTTCAGATCTTCCAGGAATTGCAGTGCCGTGGCTCCCTTGTGAGCCATCCTGTCTTCCAGGACCAGATCCGCAAAGTTGGCGTAACCGAGCAGCGCGGCCTTTTCCCGGCGCAACTCCAGAATCTTCTGCGTCAGGCCGCGATTATCGAAATCTCCCTGCGTCGCACGCGTGCTGTATGCGTGCCACATTTGCTGCCGGATCGTGCCGTTGTCCAGGTACGTCATTAGCGGCACATAGCTCGGTGCCTGAAGCGTGAATCGCCAGCCTTCTACACCTTTCGTCCTTGCACTCTCGCGCGCTGCCTCCAGGGCGGACGGTGGAAGCCCGGCGAGTTGCTTCTCGTCGGTGATGATCAGTTCGTGCGCGTTCGTCGAATCCAGGACGTGCTCGGCGAACTTCGTCGTGGCCTCGGTGAGAGCGACGTCCAGTTCCGCCAGCTTCTTCTTGCCCGCTTCGTCCAAGTCCGCTCCATTGCGCCGGAACGAATCGATCGTCTTTTTGAGCAGCCGCTTCCGCGTACCCGTCAAAGCCTGTGCCTCCGGAGTCGCCGCATATTCCTTGATCATGCGCCAGAGTCCCGGATCCAGCACGATGTTCGTGTAGTACGCGCTCACTGTCGGCTGCACCGCGTTATATGCGGCGCGCAATTCCGGATACGTGCAGACTGACTCCATGTGCCCGACCACTCGCATGGCATAGTCGAGCTTCTCGGTCATCCGCTCGAGCGGCAGCATCGTATTCTCAAATGTTCTCGGGCCGGTGCTGGCGGCGAGCGCTTGTTGGTCGCGGCGCGCCTCTGCGAGCAGCTCATCGATCGCGGGCTGCACGTGCTCCGCCCGAATAAGATCGAATAGGATTTGAAAAGAAATGGAAGTTAGGGGATTCTGTTCAGTGGGCATCCGTTGACATTCTTATTATCCGCTTCGCGATCGCTGCGTTTGTGTCGGAGAGCGGCTCTTCGGGCAACGGCACCCGGACAGCCGCTCTTCGAACATCCTACTCAGCCGGTGTGCCGACAGGTTTCGGGCGTAATTCGACTACTGGTGCTCCACCCTGAACCCGTTGTTTCCTGGCACCCACTTGGGAGCTCCGTTTCCGCACCCAGGCCGAATGATGGATGGCCGCAGCCATCCTCTGTCCGGCACGCTCGCCATGGTGCGGGTGTTTCCAAACTGAGCAGCATGGACGCCTGTAGCTCCCCCGGCCGGGAAACCGGAGTCGATTGTGTCACGACTACAGACGGAGAAGGTCATGATGCCTAAGTCCACTCCGGCGGAACTCATCGCGTGTGGAGCGATTCCTTCCGCCTCGACCTCATTCTACGGTTTTAGTCCCAAAATTGGAATAAAAATATGAATGAATTCTCATTTTTTGGAAATTGTTACCGCGACCTAAAGTTCCTGCTGCTTGTTCTGCTTCCGTTAATCGCTCACGCGGAAGACCTCACGCTCAAGCTGTCGCCCGGGACTGTCGCTTGGGGCTATTATGCAGCAAACACTCAGCCTGTGCTGCGGATTCGATCCGGGGACACCGTAGAGATTGAGACCTGTTCCGGACGTCCGGAGCTCCTGATGTCACTGGGAGTTCCGCGTGACCGGATCTGCCCGGCACTCCTCGATATATATGCGGGGGTATCGAACAAAGGACCAGGCGGCCACATACTCACAGGGCCAGTCTTCGTAGAAGGAGCCGAACCCGGCGACGTTCTCGAGGTACAGATTCAGAAGATCCGTCCCACGGCGCCTTACGCAGTGAACTCATTTCGGCCAGGGGCAGGCTACCTCCAGAACGATTTTCCCTACGCTCGTAACAAACTTATTCCGCTCGATCTGGCACGCAACGTAGCGACCTTCGCACCAGGCGTCGAAATTCCCATGCGCCCTTTCTTCGGCAGCATGGGTGTCGCTCCTCCGGAGGCAAACGGCCGGATCAACAGCGCGCCGCCCTGGATTCACGCGGGCAATCTAGACAACAAAGAACTCGTCGCGGGCACCACTTTGTATATTCCGGTGCACGCCCGCGGCGCGCTCTTTCAAGTGGGTGATGGCCACGCCGCCCAGGGTGATGGCGAGGTGGACATCACTGCCCTCGAAACCTCCCTGACAGGGACATTCCGATTCATCGTGCGTAAGGACATGCGGTTGCGTTGGCCTCGCGCCGAAACGCCCACGCATTACATCGCGATGGGCTTCGATGAAGATCTGAACGAGGCTACAAAGCTCTGCGTGCGTGAAGCGATTGACTTTCTGGTCACTTCAAAGAATCTCACTCGGGATGACGCTTATATGCTGATCAGCGTCGGCGTGGACCTGCGCATTACGCAATTGGTAGACGGCAACAAAGGTGTTCACGCCATGATTCCGAAGGCCCTGTTTAAGAACTAGTGTCCGGCTTCGGCCGCAGACCGCTTCTTCGTGCTTGCAGACCGGCGGTTCACGCAATTACTCCGCGAAATCCACGATCTTTTGGATGGAGGTGAGCGGGATTGAAAAACATTTCAGGCGCCCGTAAAAAAATCGCGCAATAAAAAACACGAAGAGCGGCTCCCCTTCCTTGGAAAAAGCCGCTCTCTTCACCTCTACGTGCTTTGGGTGAAAACTATTTGGCTGCTACAACCGCTTGGCTCCGCTCAGCGTTTGCCGCCGCCCGTGCCGCTCTCTCGGCCTTGCCTCCTGAGTATTCGTGGATGCACATCGTTCCGCCATCGTAGATCTGGTGCAGGAAATACCGCTCGCCGTACCGTGTAAAGACAAGCCGGGATCTTCCTGCCGTCTTCCCGACCGAAGTGCCGCTCGTGTTGGACAGAAGAATCTGCCGCTTCGTATCAAGGTTAGTGATACGAAGGATGTCTGAAGAACTCTCCGCTACCTGATATTCGCCGGCTGGCAGGGTTGTGCCACCGGCTTCAAATGCAAATGGAACCTTGACCCGGATCGGACTTTGGCCGGCAAAGCTGACCGAAGCCGCTCCAACCGCGACGATCATCGTCGCCACTAACCTACTAATGACCTGCATTGTCGTCCCCTCAATTTGTGAATTGATCTTGTGCGAGGACGCATTGAGATGTTGCACTCTGCTAGCCAACGCGCGCCAAGGCCACTGCCTGATGAGGAACGTTGTTGTTTTTGGGCCTTTACGGCTTGCGGTTCTCTTTGCGGCAGGATTCCCACTCCCTCACCTTCCGGTGAGACTGTCCATCTTTTGGCGGGAGTTGCAGTGAAATTCCGAAAATTCTAATTGAAAACAAAAAAAGGGGCGGCTCGCCAGCCGCCCTCTCCGCAGGAATGTTTAGGGGTGTTAATTAGGGGTGTTGCTACTCGCTGTTACTTAGGAGGTCTCCTTCACGTTTCCATTGTTTCCAGGTGACGCAATAAGAACTGCACTCGGGCGGCCAAACAGGCATTGCTCCGAGCCCTTTCCCGCTAGCGCTCAGAACACAGGATACTTAGCGTGAAGATAGGATCTTTTTAAGGAACATGTCAGAATCCGCTTTCGTAACCTATTGGTGAGAGTACTCGCTTTTCTGCGAGTTCTAGTACTCGAAAAACGATATAATGTTGCCATTGTCGCAGCCTTCCAAGCCTGAAGTTGAGCTGAAACCCGAAGAGATTCTCCATCTGGAGCCCTCCCAAGCCGGCACCCGAGCCCTGCTCATGACCAGCTTGCTCTTCTCGACGATCCGGGAGATGCGGACGCTCACTTCACCCGCTGAGCGTGAGGTTTTCGAACTGCTCCTGCTCAACCTCGCGACCGATCTGATTCCCGCGGACTCCGGAGCCGTCGTCATCGACGATGCCCCTGCGCCTGATAAATATGAGGCGCTCGTCGGGCGGGTGCGTCAGGAGCAGGTCGCGATGCTGATCGACGAAGCGGATCAATCCATCATCGCTGCACCGCTTCTGGTCCGGGACCTGGTCAATGCCGGCCTCGCCGAAGGAGCCGTTCAGGGCGTTATCTATCTCACTTCGAGCCGGATCCGCTTCGATGAGCAGCAACTCCAACTGCTCGCAGCCGTCGCCGTCATGGCGGCCGCAGCGCTTGAGTATCGCCGCACTTTCGACTGGCTGCTCCAGGAGAACGAGCGCCTGCAGGCTGAGATTGATCTTCGTCACAGCATGGTTGGTGACAGCACCTCCATGAAGGCGCTTTTCGAACAGATTCGGCGCGTCTCACAAACCGACAGCACTGTGCTCATCCTGGGAGAGAGCGGAACCGGTAAGGAACTGGTCGCGCGCGCTGTACACCAAAACAGCAACCGCGCAACAAGGCCCTTTGTAGCAGTGAACTGCGCTGCCCTGACGGACACTCTTCTGGAGAGCGAGCTCTTCGGACATGAGAAGGGCTCATTCACAGGTGCGATCGCTCAGAAGCGCGGTAAGCTCGAGATGGGTGAGGGCGGCACGGTCTTCCTCGACGAAATCGGCGAGATGTCCCCTCTACTGCAAGCCAAACTCCTCCGCGTCCTCCAGGAGCGCGAATTCGAACGCGTGGGCGGCACGAAGCCGTTGAAGCTGAACATTCGCCTCATCGCCGCAACCAATCGCGACTTGCAGGCCCAGGCGCGAAGCGGCCACTTCCGGGAGGACCTCTTCTACCGTTTGAACGTCGTCACCCTTCGGACTCCGCCCCTTCGCGAACGCCGCTCAGACATAATGGCACTCGCCGAGCACTTCATGAGGGTCTACGGCGAACGCACCAACCGCAAGATCCACGGCATTTCTCCGCGCGCGCAACGCGTCCTCACCAGCTATGACTGGCCCGGCAACGTGCGCGAGCTACAGAACGCCATCGAGCGCGCGGTCGTCATGGGGAACACGGATCTCATCCTGCCGGAAGATCTGCCCGAAGAGTTGATGGATTCCGGAGGGCAGGTGGCAGCGGTCGAAGGCGTCCTGCAGGCCGCGGTCCGCGAAGCAAAACGCAAAGTCGTTGCCGATACTCTCTCCCAAACCCAAGGGAACTTCACACGCGCCGCGCAGCTTCTCGGCGTTCACGTGAACTACCTCCACCGCCTCGTCAACAACCTGGACCTGCGCACCGGCCGCGGCCGTTAGTCGCTCATCAGGAAGATCAGCGGGCGCACGTCTTCTTCGGGCGTCCACTCCCAGTATTTCAGCAGCACCGAGTAAACCATCATTCCAATTTCGCCCTCACCGAATAGCAAGTACCGCAACGCCTGCGCCATCTGATTCTTTCGGGTGAGCGTCAGGAAAATTGCCACAGGGTCAATCAACTCGCTCAGAAACGCGATCGTGTTCGGAATTGCGCTCGCCTGCGAAACCTGGATGATATAGTTGTCCATCTCCGCCCGGACCTCGATTGTCAATGGAGCGAAGAATTCACTACGATTGTCAATCTGGTGCACCGACACGAAAGCAAATCTGCCTTCCGCCTTATAGAATTTGCGGATCTCGAGAGCCTTCGCCGCGCGCGCCTCGGGGGTGGAGGACCGAACCGGAACCAGGTTCACTCGCTTACCGACGATCTCAGGCCAGAGCCGCGCCGTCTCCGCATCACACAAGGTCACTTCCGATACGCGCAATTCGGTCGCGCGGCGATACCGGCTGATTCCGCCCACCGTCAGGATGAAGAAGATGAACGCGGTTGCGATGATGATGCCGTCCGGCCTCTCGATGACGTTCGTTACCAGCGTGTAGGCGAACACGGCGGCCACGCCTGCGGAGTAGAAGGCGTGCCCGCGCCGACCCTGGTGGAAGAGGGAGAGGGTAGCCGCAACCGCTGCCGATAGCATCAGCACCAGCACGCCCGTTGCATATGCGCCGCCCTGCGCTTCCACGTTCGCCCGGAACACGAGCGTCACAATCACATCGGCAACAAACAGCACCAGCACAAGTGGCCGCGAATATGCCACCCACGAAGGCGCCATTCCCAGCCTCGGCAGATACCGCGGAATCAGGTGCAGCAGTCCGGCCATCGCGGACGCGCCGGCAAACCAAAGAATCAGAATGGTGGAAAAGTCATATAGGCTGCCGAAGAAGTTGCCCATGTACTGATGGGCCAGGTATGCAATCGCACGCCCGCTCGCTTCCCCGCCCTCGCGATAAGCCGATTGCGGGATCAGCAGCGTAGTCACGAAACTCGAGATCAGCAGCAGTACGCTCATCAGGATAGCCGCGGCTGCCAGCAGCTTACGCGTATTCCGGATGCGTCCTTCCGGCTTCGGCTTCGATTCGTCATCCGGATCGCCTTCAATCAGCGGCATTACGGAGACGCCGGTCTCGAATCCGCTCAGCCCGAGCGCCAGCCTGGGGAAAATGAGCATGGAAGCAAGAATCAGCCCGGTCCAGTCTCCCTTGCTGTGCAGCGCTGCACGCCAGTTTGCAAAAGCCTCGGGGTGATTCGCGATAGCAAAGACACACCGAGCCAGCACCACGACGTTCAACAACAAATAGGGAATCGCGACGATCGAAGCTAGCTCGATTGCCTCGCTGAATCCCTTCAGAAATACAGCGGCGAGTA
This sequence comes from uncultured Solibacteraceae bacterium, assembly GCA_964464925.1. Classification (GTDB taxonomy): domain Bacteria; phylum Acidobacteriota; class Terriglobia; order Bryobacterales; family Bryobacteraceae; genus CAYXLI01. Next base: position 27,466 of record CAYXLI010000009.1, read on the forward strand.
ACGCCAGCAGAGCTAGCGTGATCGTCATTGAGTGACCCTGCAGGTATACATGCAGGTAAGGATTCTCAATTGCGTGCTGTGCCGCGTCTGCCGCGGACAGCGTCATGGTGATCACGAAATCCGTCGCAGCAAACCCCAGCAAAGCGAGAACAAAAATCCGCCCCGTCCAGCCGCTGAGCAGGTTCTCGAGCATCGCGATCGACCCCTGCCCCACGTACGACCGCCCTGCGACTTCCGAATAAACCGGAAGCGCACAGAGCAGGGTAACCAGTACGAGCACCGCGGTCGCAATTGGCGAAATTGCGCCTGCGGCCAGCAAAGCGATGCCCGGCTGATAGCCGAGCGTTGAAAAGTAATCGACGCCCGTCAGCCACAAAACCAGATACCAGGGATGAACACGCTCTCCTTCTGCGTGGGGGCTGTCCAGGGACTGCCCGGCAAATAGCCATCGCCTGCGCGGCGACTTCTTCTCGTCGCGCGTCGAGGTCAGTATCGGACTGAATAAGGAAGGTTCGTTCTCCACCATGGAAGGACGGACAGGGCCCATCACATCAGTGGACGCTACGCGACGTCAAAGATGTCCATTGCCTGCATCAAAGATTGGATTGGATCCCGCCCCTGCGCCGGGCTGTACTCATGCGCGACGTAACCGTTGAAATTGAGATCCGCAATTGCTTTCGCGATGAACCGGTAGTTCAGTTCCTGCGTGTCGTCGATCTCGTGCCGGCCTGGATTGCCGCCTGTATGGAAGTGGCCGATCCATTGGATATTGTCCCGGATGTTACGCACAATATCGCCGTCCATGATCTGTGCGTGATAAATGTCGAATAGCATTTTCACGCGAGGAGAGTTGACTCGCTTGCACAAATCCAAGCCCCACTTGAAATGATCGAACATGTAGTCCGCATGGTTCACCTTGCTGTTCAGGTATTCGATGCAGATCGTTACTCCCTTGTCCTCTGCTTGCGCCTTCACCTTGTTCAGGAAGGTGTAGCAGTTCTCCAATCCCGCATCGTCAGCCATGCCCTTGCGGTTACCTGAGAACGTGATCAGGTTCGGCGCGCCGTACTCCGCACACGTGTTGATCATCGCACGCATGTCCTTCTCCAGCCGCTCGTGATTCTCCACACGGTTCAATCCGTCCGGAATCGTTCCACCGCCGCCTGGGACCATCGTGGGAATTAAGCCGTATTTCTTCAGAGTCGGCCAGTCCTTCGGTCCAATCAGATCGAAGCCTTTGGCGCCCAACCGCGCCGCCTCTCTGCAGCGATCCTCAAGGTTCGGCATGTTCCGGCCAAACACGCCCCCCGTGACGCACTGTTTCAACTTGCCTTTTCGGACTACCGGCTTCACATCGCCCTGCCCGAATGCCGCGGCCACGGAACCTATAGCAGCCACGGTAGGCACAAAGGATCGTCGAGTCATGCGTATATAGTATCAACGCAATCCATTATTGGCAGGCTACGCTGAAGAGACATGCGCACGTGCATTCTCCTTTTGATCACAGTCCTCGGAGACGCCGCCGGACAGGTCCGGTTGAACGACATTCAGGTCGTCGGCAGTCACAACAGCTATCACGCCGGCATCGCTCCCAGTGAGGCGTCTCTTCTCCGGCGAACGAGGCCGGACTTGGCTGCGGCCTGGGATTATCGCCATCCGCCGCTTGACCTCCAGCTTTCCCATGGCGTGCGCCAGCTTGAAATCGACATCTTCGCCGATTCGCGCGGCGGGCGCTTCGCCGATCCGGCCGGCCCGCGTGGCGCGGCGAAAGCTGGACTCCCGGCAGACGCCCCTTTTGATCCAGCGGGGCTGATGAAAAAGCCCGGCTTCAAGGTCCTCCACGTTCAGGACTACGACTACCGCAGCACCTGCCAGCCGTTCACCGCATGCCTGACCATCATTCGTAACTGGTCGAAAGGCCACCCGGGACACTTGCCCATCTTCATCCTGATCGAAAACAAGGACGACACCCCGAATCCCAAAACGATGACGGCAGCCGAGAAGATGACTCCCGCGCTCTTTGACGCGCTCGATGCTGAGATCCGGTCCGTCTTCCCTCCATCGGAGATGATCACGCCCGATGATGTGCGCGGTTCGCACAAGACACTCGAAAGTGCCGTGCTCAACGGAGGTTGGCCGACCGTTGAGCAGGCACGCGGTAAGGTCATTTTTCTGATGGACCAAAGCAGGCTTGCTTCCATGTACGCTCAAGGACACCCGTCGTTGAAAGGTCGCGTCCTGTTCACAAACTCCACGCCCGGCACTCCGGAGGCGGCATTCGTGGAAGTCAACGATCCGCTCACGGATCCGGGCCGCATCCCGGAACTTGTGAAGAAAGGCTACCTCGTCCGGACCATGACTGACCCCGGCCTGACCGGCGCGCGCGAAGGCAAAACAGACCGCAGGGACAAAGCCATGGCAAGCGGAGCCCAACTCCTCAGCACCGACTTCCCTTATGACGAGCGCGCGGAAGGCTCCAAATATTCGGTCCGGTTCGAACATGGCATTGCGCGATGCAACCCTGTGCGCAAGCCGGCCGGTTGCGACTCGCCCCAGGAGAGCCAGTAAGTGGGATTCGCGTTGTGGATAGAGGAGGAACAGGCGTGGGCACAGGGAACCCACGAGTACAAACCCATGGGTGCCGCGGTCATCGCCCTCTCCGACAGGTTTCGCGCACCTGACTTCCAGGCGCGCCGTCGTTGTCCTTCCCGGCTCGACCGCCGCTTCATCGGCCTCTTCGCCTCTATCAACGATGTAAACTCCTTCCTGGAGCGGTACCGCCGTGCAAAGCCCCAGCGCGGACGCCGGCCCGAGAGGCTGACGGCTCCGTTCATTCTCTAGAAGAGCCCTGCTCGAAAAATGGCTTCGCTTCGCAGAATCGGGCTGGGCGAAGCCGCACCGCTGCAATCGACACCCGGCCGGACCTTTTTCAATCACGCCGATTGCAAACTTTTTCGCTTCGTCTCTAACTTCATGCACTGCATGAGAATACGTATTGAAATGGCTTCGCTTCGCAGCACCGCATAGCCCGTTTTTCGATCTTCGCCCGCTACCGTGGACGTAGGTAAAGATGCTATGCAACCAATTCGATTCAGTCTCTATAGTTTGTGGCGCCGCCGCCCTAGTGTCGCTTTCGAGGACGGCCGCGAGATCGGGCCGGACGATCTTTTCGAAGTCCTGAAAGGAAATCAGCGGCTGGTCGCCGAAGTTCGCCAACTGGCGGAGGAAATCGCCGCCGGGAGCGCCATCCCCTCGCCGATCGATCTCCATATTCCGCTCCTGAACGGCCGCACGACCGCGCCTCCACTGGATGATGCGGTCGTAGAACGGAAGGGACGCGATATTTACGTGCTCGCGATCCCAAACCAGGCGGCTCTGGCGGGTTACAGCCTCTCCCTGGCTTGCCTCATGCGCGTGGAGAAAAATGTTATTCGGTTCCCAAGCCGCTGGCTGGATGCACCCACGGAAGAGTCGCGTATGTATAAACCGGTGTACCGGCACGTTTCGCGGATCCTCCAGGAGAACCTCCGCGAGCACCTTCCCGCAACCTGGTTTAGCTACACCGGTTCCTACGATGCAACCTCCGCCAGTCACGCCATGTTGATGTATAAAGCAAGTCCCTGTGCGGCTGGGCCAACCCGCCAGACCATCTGCCGGGACCTTCTCTCACCCAAGTCGGTAAACGGAATTTTCCATGTAACCCGGTGGACACTCCCTCCGGTTCTGGCTGAGGTGCATCGCCGATTGAAGGCGGAAGGGTATCCACGCGCACACCTTTACCGGCCATCACTCGCGGAGGGAATTATCGAAAAACAACGGAAGCTGGGCAGCGCTGGCAGGACCATCCTCCTTGTCGAGCAAGAGATCATCAACGCAACCTGCACCGCCGGCGTCCGCTATGGCGAGTTAATGGCCCGCGAAACAACTATAAATAAACGCCGTTCCGCAATCTGCCGTATCTCCGAAGACCTCACTGCAACCATCGCCGCCTCCCTTGGACGATTCGTCAGACCGAAGGATCGCCTGCAACTCACATTGACTCTAATGAATGAAGCGACTCGCGCTCTCGCCCAGGTGGTCGACGCGGAACGGCAAAAATCGCCTTTCGCCGCCTGAGACGTACTCAGGTTGCCGATCTGTTTCGGTATCATTAAGGTACGTCCGTTCGGCCTGCTTGCAGGCGCGCAAATATTCGTACGCTCACAAAACAAGAACGTCTCCATGTCCGAACCAAAAGAAGCGAAGTTTGGCATTAATAGCTGGCTCGAAGATGAGCTGTATCAGAACTATCTCCACGATCGGAAAGCCGTTGACGAAAGCTGGAAATCGGTCTTCGAGACCAACGGGCATGTGAAGGTGAACGGCCACTCGGCGTCCGCACCAGCCCCAAACCCGCCGGTCACAAGTAATGGACCCGTTTCGGCCAGCGTACCTGCCGTTACAGTCGGCCCGAATGAAGAATTGCAGCCGCTGCGCGGCGTAGCTGCCAAGATCGCCGATAATATGATGGCGAGCTTGACGGTGCCCACCGCTACTTCCCAGCGCGTGATCTCCGTGCGAGCGCTCGAAAACGCGCGCAACGTAATCAATGAACAGCGCTCCGCGCGCGGAGAGAGCAAACTTTCCTATACGCAGTTCATCAGTTGGGCGCTGATCCAGGCTCTGAAGGAATTCCCCACGCTGAACGACGCGTTTACCGTTCAGAATGGCGATCCCTGCCGCATCGTTCGCAAGCAGATCAATTTCGGGCTCGCAGTCGATGTGAAAGGCAAGGACGGAAACTCTTCTTTGCTGGTGCCGAATATCAAAGACGCCGGCTCCATGACCTTCGTGCAGTTTCTCGCGGCATTTGACGACGTGGTCAGCCGCGCCCGAACCGGCAAGCTGCAGATGCCGGACTTCCAGGGCACCAGCATCTCGCTAACAAACCCGGGTACGGTTGGGACTGCCGGCTCTGTCCCTCGCCTCGTCGTCGGTCAGGGAGCGATCATCGCGACCGGCGCAATGGACTACCCCGCGGGTTTCGATTCGGTTCCCGCCGGGACCAAGGCATCGCTCGGCCTGAGTAAGGTCATGATGATGACCTGCACCTATGATCACCGCATCATCCAAGGGGCCGATTCCGGACGCTTTCTCGGCAAAGTCCATGCACTCCTGAACGGCGAGGGCGGCTTCTACGATTCCATCTACTCCGCGCTCAACGTGCAACCGAAGGCGGTCGCACCTCCCGTAAAGACACAGGCTGCCGGACTTTCCGAATCCGATGCGATCCGGGAAGCAGCGGTCGCGTCCCTGATTCATGCGCACCGGGTGCGCGGCCATTTGCTTGTAATGCTTGACCCGCTAGGCACGCCGCGTCCCCCGCAACCGGACCTCGATTTTCATACCTACGGCCTGACAGAAGCCGATCTCGATCTCCCCGTACTCGCGCAAGGCGGTAAGAAGCTCCGCGACATTCTGGAAGAGCTCAGGAAAACCTACTGCGACAAGATCGGCGTCGAGTACATGCACCTGCACGATCCGGCTCAGCGCGAGTGGCTGCGCGAGCGAATGGAATCCACTTCGAATGACTGGCCGCTCGACCGCCAGACGAAGATTCGTATCCTTGAGAACCTGATGGAAGTGGAAGAGTTTGAGAACTTCCTGGAAAAGCGGTTCAAAGGGAAGAAACGGTTCTCCGTCGAAGGTGGGGAGGCGAGCATGGCCGCTCTCGACGAAATCCTGGAGAGGGCTGCCAACGACGGCATGAAGGAAGTGGTTATGGGTATGGCCCATCGTGGCCGCCTTGCGATTCTCGCGAATCTGGTCGGCAAGCCGATCCATCAGGTTTTCGCCGAATTCGATGAAGCGCCCAACGCCGCAGCCAATACATTCGGCTCGGGCGACGTGAAGTATCACCTGGGCGCGGAAGGAATTCACAAGGCAAGTACAGGCAAGGAAGTCACAGTATCGGTCGCGTTCAATCCGAGCCATCTTGAGGCGGTAGATCCGGTCGTGGAAGGCGTGGTTCGCACCAAGCAGGACCAACTGGGTGACACTGCCAGGGAGAGAGTTCTCCCGCTGCTCATCCACGGCGACGCCGCGTTCGCCGGTCAAGGTGTCGTGCCGGAAACGATGAATCTTTCCAAGCTCCAGGGCTACAGCACGGGCGGGACGGTTCACCTCATCATCAATAACCAGCTAGGTTTCACAACGCTCCCGAATGACGCCCGCACGGGCACCTATTCGAGTGACTGGGCCAAAGCCGCACAGTGCCCGATCTTCCATGTAAACGGAGATTATCCCGAAGCGGTTTTCCGGACTGCGCAACTCGCCTATGATTTCCGGCAGCGGTTTAAGCAGGATTCGCTGGTCGACATGTATTGCTTCCGCAAGTACGGCCACAACGAAGGTGACGATCCGACCTATACGCAGCCGGTGATCTACAAGAACATCCGGGCGCACAAGTCCGTCATTGCACAGTACACGGAGAAGCTGATCGCCGAAGGCGTGCTGACGCCGGAGGAGTACGAGACTCACCGGAAGAGCTACGTCATGAAACTCAACGAGGCATTCGACCTGGCTCGACGGAATGCCGACACATATGAATTGCAGGAGATCCCCCCGGCGCCGCTCCAATTGGTGAACGATCGAACAGCGATCAATCAGGCGATGGTGGAAAAGATTATTCATGGCTTGACGACCGTACCGCCGGACTTCCACCTGCATCCGAAACTCGGCAAGGCCTTCAACGAAAAGCGCAAGGAGTTTCTGAATGGAGCACCGATGGACTGGGGTCTGGGCGAAGCTTTGGCGTTCGGCTCTCTCGTCCTGGAGGGTTACCCGGTCCGTTTGAGTGGCCAGGATAGCGGACGCGGCACGTTCAGCCACCGCCACTCCGAATTCATTGACTACGAAACCGCCGCGAAGTACGTTCCCCTGCAGCACCTCGATCCCAACCAGGCACCGTTTGAAGTCTGGAACAGTTCACTGAGCGAATTCGCGGTAATGGGCTTCGAGTTCGGCTATTCGATCACGAACCCGCAGGCTCTGGTGATGTGGGAAGCGCAGTTCGGCGATTTTGTAAACGGCGCGCAAATCATCGTGGACCAGTTCCTGTCCTCCGCCGAGTACAAGTGGGGGACGCCGTGCGGCCTTGTACTTCTGTTGCCACACGGCTATGAAGGTCAGGGGCCGGAGCACTCCAGCGCCCGGATCGAACGCTTCCTGCAGCTCTGCGCCGAAAACAACATGATCGTGGCGAATTGTTCTACGCCCGCGCAGTTCTTTCATATCCTTCGCCGGCAGATGAAAGGCAGCCAGGATGGAAAGCCCCTGCGCAAGCCACTGATCATCTTCACGCCCAAGGGAACGTTGCGGCATCCACGCGCGGTGTCGCATCTGGAAGATATCACCCGCAAGGGATTCTACGAGGTCTTCCCCGATGTGGGCGGCGCTCCGGAGAAGGACATCACTCGCGTCCTGCTCTGCTCCGGCAAGGTCTACTACGATCTGGAAAAAGGCCGCGAGGAACGCGACGCAAAGCATGTTGCGATCCTGCGGCTCGAGCAGTTGTATCCGTTCCCGAAGAACGATCTGGAAAGCCTGCTGGCGCAGTATTCGCCGAAGGCTGAGGTGTTCTGGGTTCAGGAAGAGCCGCGCAACATGGGCGGCTGGCGTTTCGTTCGGGAGAACCTGATGGATATGCTCGAGTCGACGCGCCGCACTCCGTTTTACGCCGGGCGGCCGGAAAGCGCAAGTCCAGCCGTCGGCACCAGCAAACGGCATGAGCAGGAGCAGCGCCTGATTGTCGACGATGCTTTCTCCGCTCAGCCGGCAGTGAGGAAACCGCGGCGCGTGAAGCTCGTGCAAAAGACCAGGTAGTTACTGGTTCGGCTCCCAGAGCACTTCCGGAGTCCCGAGGCGAAGGCTCGCCCATCGGCTATAAACAAAGAACGCGTCGGACAGACGATTGAGATAGCGAATCGCTTCCTGTGGAACCTGTTCTTCTCTTTGCAAGGCGACAAGGAGCCGTTCCGCACGCCGGCATACCGTACGGCAAACATGCAGTTCGGCATTGAGCCGCAAGCCTCCCGGCAGTACAAATGAACGGAGCGGCTGAAGAGCGGCGTTCATCTCGTCCATCTCGCTTTCGAGTCTTGCAATCTCGCTCTCCGTGACGCGCGGCTGCTTGGGATGGACGTCCTCCGGAAGTGTCGCCAGGATCGATCCGAGATTAAACAATTCATGCTGGATCCGTTTCAGGATGGACGGGAGCGGGTATAAAGCCACGTCGGTTCCGGCGGACACAGACGCGATGCCTACGAAGGAGTTCAGTTCATCGACGGTGCCGTAGCTTTCGATGCGCAGCGAATCTTTAGGCACGCGCTGGCCGCCCACGAGGCTGGTTGAGCCGTCGTCTCCCCGCCGGGTGTAGATACGGTTCAAAGCGATACGGGGCTCATTGAACTTTTCGCTCACGATACCAGTTTAGGCCGGGCTTCCCCTGTGGCGCCAAGCGCTACAATGAAGCCGTGAAGAAGTCCGCCGCCGAGTCCAAGCAGTTCAAGACGTCGAGCGGTGTACCTGTTAAGGCGTGCTACGGCCCGGTCGCCGGAGAGTTCCCTTACACGCGTGGCATCCATCCGGAGATGTACCGGAAGAAGATTTGGACCATGCGCCAGTTCGCAGGGTTCGCCACACCGGAAGAAACGAATCAGCGGTACCGCTACCTGCTTTCCCAAGGACAACATGGTCTCTCGGTCGCGTTCGATCTCCCAACGCTGATGGGCTACGATGCCGATCACGCGAACGCGCTAGGGGAAGTAGGCAAGTGCGGAGTTGCGATCTCCTCGCTGGAAGACATGGAGACCCTGTTCAACGGAATCCCCTTGAGCGACGTGACGGTGTCGATGACCATCAATTCGCCGGCCGCGGTGATCTGGGCCATGTACCTGGTTGTCGCGGAGAAACAGGGAGCGAATCTGAAGGCCGTTTCCGGAACGCTCCAGAATGACATTCTCAAGGAATACATCGCACAGAAGGAGTTCATCTATCCGCCCAAGCCGTCGATGCGATTGGTGACGGATGTGATTGAGTACGCGACATACAACACACCGAAGTTCAATCCGATCTCGATCAGCGGGTATCACATTCGCGAGGCCGGCTCGACCGCAATTCAGGAACTCGCGTTCACGCTGCGGGACGGCATCGAGTACGTAGATTGGGCATTGGAGCGGGGGTTGCCGGTGGATGCGTTCGCACCCGGGCTGAGCTTCTTCTTTAATGCGCACAACGACCTGTTCGAGGAAATTGCGAAGTACCGCGCGGCTCGGCGTATGTGGGCCTACATCATGCGCGACCGCTTCGGAGCGAAGGATGAGCGCAGTTGGAAACTGCGCTTTCACTCGCAGACGGCCGGATGCTCGCTCACGTGGCAGCAGCCGTACAACAATGTCGTTCGCACAGCGATTCAGGGTCTCGCTGCCGTGCTGGGCGGGACCCAGTCACTGCATACGAATTCGCTCGATGAGGCTTACGCGCTGCCGAGCGAGAGCGCGGTGACGCTTGCCCTGAGAACACAGCAGATTCTCGCTCATGAGAGCGGCGTCACCAAGACTGTGGATCCGCTCGGCGGCAGCTACTTCGTGGAGCATCTCACGGACGAGGTCGAGAAAGCCGCGAACGAGTACATCCGAAAGATCGACCAGATGGGCGGCATGATTCCTGCTATCGAGCGCGGCTACCCGCAGGCCGAGATCGCCGATGCGAGCTATCAATTCCAGCACGCGGTGGAGAAGCAGGACGAAATCATCGTTGGCGTGAACGCGTTTCAGGACAAGGCGCAGCAGTCGATCGAACTCCTGCAGATGAATGATGAGTCGCAGAACGTGCAAGTCGCGAAGCTCGAAGCGCTCAGGAAGCGGCGGAACGGCGAACGGGTACACCGGACGCTCGACGCCCTGCGCGAGGCGGCAACCGGAAAAGCCAACACGATGCCGCTTATACTGGATGCAGTGCGCGAGTACGCGACGCTTGGCGAAATTTGCGATGCCTTGCGGGACGTATTCGGCACGTATCAGGAACGCAGTCTAGTTTGAGCGGCAACGTCATGGAGCGGAAAATCCGAGTTCTGGTTGCCAAACCCGGCCTCGATGGACACGACCGGGGAGCCAAGGTCATCGCTCGCGCTTTGCGCGACGCCGGCATGGAGGTCATCTATACTGGGCTGCGGCAAAGTCCTGAGATGATCGTGACCGCTGCGATGCAGGAAGATGTACAGGTTATTGGCCTGTCGATCCTGTCCGGTGCTCATAATGCCATCGTCCCAAAGGTGCTCGATCTTCTGCGGGAGCGGGACATGAATGATGTTCTCGTGATCGTTGGAGGTATCATTCCAGATGAGGATGCAGCGCAACTCAGGGAACGCGGCGTAGCTGCTGTGTTCCAGCCCGGCGCCTCTCTGGACGCGATTGTTTCGTTCATACAACAAAGCGTGCGCCCTGAAGAAGTTTCGATCGGCAGTGAATAATAACTGCACTCGCTTTTAGGAGCGGGTCGAGAAGAGATCTTGCATGCAAGAAAAATTGAATATTGCAGTCTTCGTCGATTACGACAACATTGAGATTGGCGTGAAATCGACACTGCGCCGCGAATTTGATGTATCCGTGGCGTTGGAAGCGCTCAAGGAGCGCGGCGACATCGTGGCGAAATTCGCCTACGCCAACTGGGGCCGGCAGGAAGGCGCAACGCGCCAGATGGCTGAGAACGCTGTTCAGATGGTGCAGCGAATTCCGTCCCCGCGCGGGGATAAGAACGGCGCCGACATCAATCTGGCGCTCGACGCTCTCGAGATGGCATTCACGCATCAACACGTGAACGCCTTCGCGATCGTCAGCGGCGATAGTGACTTTATTCCTCTGGTGAACAAGCTCAAAGAGTACGGCAAGACCGTCTACGTCGTGGGCGGAAAGGCATTCACCAGCACCATCCTTCAACAGAACTGTCACGAGTTCATCAGCTACGAATCCCTGCTCGATGAACCAGGCAGCCGGCGCGAGCAGCGTCAGGACAAGTGGAAAGACCGAAAGGAGCGGCCCGCGGCCGAAGGTGCGGGTGCAGGGGGCGAGAAGCCCGCCGAAAAGCCGCAACACCAACAACAGCGCGGCCGTCCTGCTCCGCTGGATCTGGCGCAGGCAATGCCGCTCGTAGAGCGAGCATTGCAGGTGTTGGAGCGGCGCGCGGTACAACCGCAGCTTGGTCTGCTGAAATCAACCATGCTGCAACTTGATTCGGCATTCAGCGAGCGAGCTTACGGCGCCAACAGCTTTTCCGACTTTGTCGACAAGCTGCGGAAGGCCGACTTCGTCAACGTGAGCGGAACCGGCGGGCGTTATCTGATCGAGCGTAAAGGCTCGGTGTCACCGGATATCGGCAAGCCGAAGCCCGAAGAACTTCTTCCGCTTCTACGTGACGTACTCGAAACGCACCGCATGGAAATGGAAAATGGCGGAGCCGCGGAAGAGCTCGAGACCTGGATGCGGGACGAGCACCCGAACATCGACGTTAAGAACTACGGCTTCCAGGAATTCCCGGAGTTCCTGAACTTCGCGCAGGACAAGCTTGTTGTTCGCATCGAACCCGACGAAGAGAAGGGCTTGATGGTCTTCCTGGGTGCTGAGTTTTACCCGCCGGCACCACCCCCGCAAGAAGAGCAGTCGATTCCGGAAGAAGAGGAGGACGGTCCGCAACCGATCGTGGAGGGGCAGCCTTCCATGGTGGCGCCTACCCCGCCGATTACGCCGAAGCCGGTGAAGCGCGCTCCAAAGCCGCGCAAGCGGGCTGCAGCGTCCGGCGAAGGTACGGAACGGCCAAAGCGCCGCACCACTCGAAAGAAGGCGACCGACTAAATGATCGAGAGACTGAATCCTCCTGGCGTGGTGACGCCGCGCGGGCCGTATTCGCCCGCGGTTCGGGCCGGCGACCTCCTGTTCGTTTCGGGACAGGGTCCCGCCGACCCGGAGACGAACGAGATGTCATTCGGTGATATTCAGCACGAGACGCGAATGGTTCTCAACAACGTGAGACGAATTCTGGAGGGTTGCGGAGCGAGCATGCATCAAGTGGTGAAGTGCTCCGTATTCCTGAAGGATGTTGGGGATTTCGCTGCAATGAATGCTGTGTATTCGGAATTCTTCGGCGACCAAAAGCCTGCGCGCACTACGGTTCAGGCGGTAATGCCCGACCCACGCATGAAGGTAGAGATCGACTGCATCGCCTATATCGGCAAGTAGTATTTTGTTCAGAGAAACGCGCGGCTGGTACCTCTAAAACAGGGCCGCGCGTTTTGTCTAGGTCAGCCGGTCGTAAATCCGGGAAGCCCCGCGCCGTACGGAACGGCCGGCATCGCGAACTTCTTCCCCGACCCGGTGGGCACCGCGTTCGATGGAGTGTCCCGCATCACGCATCCGATCCTCGGCCCGGTTGATGGTCGAGCCTGACCGGTACGCCGGACTACTTGGATAACTGCCGCCGTACAGGCGCCGCTCTTCTGTGAATTCATTCTCGTTGTAGGGCGCGGCGTTCGGGTCGTAACCCTTCCAGCCGCGATTCTGCCAGCTTGAGACGCGATCGTTGACGTCAACCGATCCGTTGGCATCGAGGATGTCGCGGGCGCGTTCGGCGTTGATGGCATCCGTTTTCACGGTCACCAGAACATCACCGCGACGCACGCCCTCGGCGTAGTGCTTCGCTTCGCCCTCGGGAATTCCAGACTCGGTGAGCGCGCCGATCAAACCGCCCGCCGCGGCCCCTACGCCGGCGCCGGTCAGGGCAGCGGCAATCGGTCCAGCAGCGAGTATTGGGCCGATAACCGGGATGGTCAATGCTCCAGCGGCGCTCAACAACAAGCCACCCACACCACCGATGGCTGCGCCGATGCCCGCATCGGCAACGACGTCCGAAGTCTTATCGGTTGTCTCTGTATCCGACTTGTAACCGATCGCGTGCTTATGCGCAACGAGGCTAATGTCACCTCGCGGAATGCCCGCGCGTTCCAACTCGGAAACGGCGTTTTCTGCCTCCTGCACGGAATTGAAAATACCCACAACTGTCTTGGTTTGGTTAGCAACCGCCATCGATTCTCCTCGTACCTCAAGTGTGCGCGGGAGCCGCGGATTGTGCGAACGAGCTTGAGATCAGGATGACTCCGCGGCACTCGCGCCGCCTGTTGTAGAGCAATTACCGGACCTAGAGCCAGCACCAAGACATTTGAGGAGGATGCGCGGAAGAGCCGGGTGTACGGATTACAAGGGACGAAGAATTTACAAGACTCTACCAGTCCGCGTACGGCGTGCCATCCAGGCTTGTTTTGTCGGAGCCGCTTTTCACATCGAAGATACCCGGCTCGCTTTGGTTCACGCTGCTGGTGGAATCCTCCATGACGATCTTCCAGGAAGTGTTGTTGCCCACCATAGGATCGACGGGAATGGCTCGGAGGTAACCTTCGCGGACGAGTTCGTCAAGTTGCTGCGGAGCCTTTTGTTTATCGTACGTGTACTCGTCGATAACCGTGCGCAAGGTGAACAGATTATTCCGCAGCACCGTTTCTTTGGAGCGCAAGATCGATTTCTGGTAAAAAGGCACGGCGATCGAAACGAGGATCGAGATGACGGCCATCACGACCATCAACTCGATCAACGTGAAGCCACGCCTACCACTCCGAATATGGCGTGCCATCTCCAGCTTTCTCCGTTGTCTTTGAATACACATCGAATACATTCTGACCGCCCCACGCGCCAGCCTTCGGGTCGTCCTGTGTGCTGCGCAGCCCCCAATCGGTGCTATTGGTGAACGGATCCTTTGGAATCCTGCGCAGGAAGCGGATTTTCTGATCGACCTGCCCGGCCACCTTCACGCCATCCACCAGCATATCCAGGTTCTCCGGATACCCGTTCGTGTCCATTTTCATCTGACCCAGTTTGCCTTGGTCAGCCATGTCCTTGTAGCGGTCAATGGCGCCTCGCATTTCGTGAAGAGCGTGACGCAGTTCCTTCTCGCGTTCACGCCGCACCTTATACCGGGCCAGCGGTACGGCCATTCCACTGAGGACCATCATGATCGTGAACGCCACGATCAGTTCCACCAGAGTGAGACCGGCCTGTGTCTTCCTTCTCCTTCGCATGGACTGCTACTTCACGTTGACCGTGACCGTGGCCCCCTTGAATGGCTCGGCATCGCTGGTCTTATGGAATACGCGGGCATCCGGCATCGTGATGGTCGCAGAGCCCTGCTGCAAGGCCTGGAACGTGTAGACCACGAGTTCACCGGACCCATCGAGGCCAGCCGAGTTCGGCGAGCGCATCAGATTCGTGTACATGACACCTTCATCCTGCACGATGTTGTTCATCATCGGCGGTTCGCCGTCCTTACCGAGGAACGTTCCGGCACGCGCATTCACCAGCTTGACCAACTTGGGGTCGAACCGGAATTGCAGCGGCACTCCGTAAAGATCTTTCGCATTCTGGACGTTGACCACAACGTTGAAATTCTCACCCTGTTTGGTCTCTATCGTCGGGGAGGCAGGCACAATAGCGAAAGGACCCGCCGGCGCCGCCGCTGCCGCATCGGCAGGCGGTTTGGGGGCCGTAGCTGGCGGCGGCCCCTGAGCCGGGGCGGGCGTGACGGCCGGAGCGGGTGTCGGGGCACCCGCTGGAACGGCTGGAGCGGCAGGCGCCGGGATCGAGTTATCCTTGCGCGGCGCATAACTAAGCTTGACCGTTTGATCTACACCCGAAGCGATGGCCTTAAGGTTGTGGTCGTTCAGGTCCGGCGTGCGCACGATGTGCGGGATGAGAGCAATGAGCAACTCGCCCTGGCTCTTTTCCGTATGATCGGTTCCAAAAAAGTGCCCGATGATCGGAATGTTCATTAACCCCGGGATGCCCGCAAGACTCTTGGCATCCTGGTGCTGCATGAGACCGCCAAGAAGATTGACTTCACCCTCTCTGAGGCGGATGTCGTGCACGATATGTTTCTGGCTGATCACAGGCTGGTCGAGATCGCCGATTTTCACGTAGCGATTTACGTTCGAAACCTCCACGTCCACGTGCATGGATACTTCGTCGGTACCATGAATTTTCGGCACGATGTCCACGTTCACGCCGACTTCGGCGAAGTTGAATTGCGTGCTGACCAGGGGACTGACACCGCCGCCGACGGCTCCGCCAATGGCGCTTCCGAAGCTGCCGGTCGCGTAAGGAATCTTGTCACCGATCTTCAGAGTCGCCTTGCCGTTATCCACTGCGCGCAACTGCGGCTGCTGCAGGACACGAGTCATGCTATCGGTCGCGACAGCCTGCAAGAGCCCGCCTGGAACGGCGAACGAGAAATCGCTGCTGCCGATGTTCCTGATGCTGTTCAGATTGACGGTGGTCGACTTTCCGTCGGCGCTGGACGTATAGCCTATCGGAATTTTGATACCCGCCGCGCCTCCGGTCGTCATGGTTGCGGCGAGGTCCTTGACGCGCGCACGGTCCGCTTCCATCACGACCACGTCAATCACGACCTCGGGCTTCGGCTTGTCGAGGTCGGCAATCAGTTTCTCCGCCAGGGCCATCTGGTCGGCAGTACCGCGCATGAGAATCGCGTTCTGAGCGTTGTAGGTGAATGCGCGGCGGATTTCGGTTACGGATCGAACGGTGGTGGAGATTTCCTGCAGTTCCTGAACGGTTGTGGCGTTCTTGATATAGAACACCTTAACCACGTAGTCCTCATAATCGCGCCGCTTGGTGACGTTGTCGCTGGTGACGAAAATCGTATTTGAAGAGAGCGGTTTCCAGTAGGACTTCGTCTGAATGGCAAGATAATCGAGGGCTTCTTCCAACGTGGTGTTGGACAGATCGATCGTGAACGTAGACTTTCCCGGCGGCGGCTGGTAATCGGGATCGAAGATCACATTGATTCCGGCCAGTTTGCCCACGGTTTCGTAGAGCACCTTCACCGGCTGGTTGTTCATTTTCAGCGTAGCGATCTGACGGGTAATCGGCTTCAGTTCAGGCGGCGGGAGAATTCGGCCGGAACGTTCGTCCGTTTCCTTCTGCGCCCTCTGCGTCGGAGTGAGGCCGCGGTCGGCGGGGTTGGCCGAATGTGGCTGTCCCTTATCCTTGTCGATCATCTCCTTGGTTCGCTTCATCTCCTGTAAGGCGATGGAAGAGGAGGGATCGATCGCATAGGCCTTCTGGAACTCCGTGAAGGCTTCCTCGAGTTTGCCCTGCTCACGGATTTTCTGACCGAGGTCGACACGGGCCATGGCTGCCTGGAACCGGACGCGTTTGGTAGACAACTGATAGCCGGGGTCGGACGGGTCGGAAGAGAGCGCCTTCTCGTAGAATTCGAGGGCCTTGTCCCACTCTTTGCGGATTTCGGCCTGCTGCCCTTCCTTGAGGAGCTTGTCTCCGGCCCGAGTTCGTGCGTCCGCGCCTGTGGCGAGCAGCATGGCGAAAGCCAGAGGCTTTCCTAACTTATTCAAAACAGACATGTTATCTAAGTTGCAGCTGTGCTACACTCAAGAATGAAACGTCAGCTTACAAAGGTACTGACGATTCCGGCATCCAACGCGTTGAGATCAAAATACCTTGGCCCATTCACCGTCGGACATCAAGATCCTGAGCGATAATCGCCAGGCGGGACATAACTACCACCTCTACGACAAGTACGAGGCCGGGATTGCCCTGTCCGGAACTGAAGTGAAGGCGGCTAAGACGGGCAAGGTGCAGTTGAAGGACGCCTACGCGGATATTGTGGGCAATGAGGCGTGGCTATTCAACGCGCACATCAGCCAATACTCTCACGGTAACCGCGAGAACCATGAGCCCGTGCGGAAGCGCAAGCTTCTGCTGCACCGGGCGGAGATCGATAAGCTCGCCGGGAAAGTTCAGGAAAAAGGCCTGACGCTGGTTCCGACGAAACTGTATCTAAAAAACGGGAAGATCAAGTGCGAATTCGCCATCGGCAAAGGTAAGAAATTGCACGATAAGCGTGAGACTGAGCGTGCCCGCGAACAGAACGAAGAAGCACGCAAAGCCATGCAGCAGCGGAACGCACGGTTCGACGATTAGAGGAATATGGACATCTCTTACAGGCAAGGCTCGCCCGAACAGGTCGAGGCAGAGGTTCTGGTTGCGCTCGCTTTCGAGAAAGAGGCGGGCGGGCATCCGTTGCAGCCGGCTACGGGCAACTGGGTTTCCGAAGTGTATGACAGCGGAGAGTTCGCGGGAAAGCCGTTTGAAACGGCGATTCTCCATCGGCCGAGCGGCATGAAAGCCAAGCGCCTGGCACTCGTAGGTGCAGGGACGCGCGAAAAGTTCAACGCGACGGAACTGCGCAAAGCGGCAGGCACCGCGGTACGCGCGTTGAAGGGGCGGTCGTTGCGAAAGATTACCTTCGCCCTGCCGGGCGGCTTCGATTCGGCTGAGTATGTGCGCGCCGCTGTTGAAGGCGCCCTCACCGGCGACTTCGAACCGGACCAATTGAAGACCGATCCCAAGAAGGGCGAGAAGCGGCTGGAAGCTTTCGTTGTGACCGGCGCCAACGCTGGGCTGGAGAGCGCTGTGAACGAAGCGCGCATCATTGGCGAAGCCCAGAACTTCACTCGCGAACTGGTCAACGAGCCGGCAAACCGGCTAACACCGATGATTCTTGCCGGCCGGGCGCGGAAGATGGCCGAGGAGTTTGGGCTGGAGTGCGAAATTCTGGATCGGGACCGCATGCAGCAGCTCGGCATGGGTTCGCTGCTCGGAGTTGCACAAGGGAGCGCGGAGCCGCCGGCGCTCATCGTGCTGCGCTACAGGCCGGACCGTGCCAAGAGCAAGGACCATCTCGCACTCATCGGCAAGGGCGTGACCTTTGACACAGGCGGCGTCTCCATTAAGCCTGCGGACGGCATGGAGAAGATGAAGTACGACATGGCCGGGGGAGCCGCTGTGATCGGCGCGATGCGGGCAATCGCGCAATTGAAACCCACGGTGACAGTCACCGGATTTATTCCGGCAGTGGAGAACATGGTCAGCGACCGGTCGCAACGGCCGGGCGACATTGTGACTTCGCTCAACGGTAAAACCGTGGAAGTGCTGAATACGGACGCGGAGGGGCGGCTGATTCTGATCGATGCAATCACCTATGCGATTCGCCAAGGCTGCACGCACCTGGTGGATGCGGCGACGCTCACCGGAGCAATCGTGGTGGCACTGGGCCATATGTACGCGGGTGCGTTCACGAATAACGAGGAGTTTCTGAGTAAGGTGATGGCTGCATCGAAGGCCCAGGGCGAGCGGCTGTGGCAGTTTCCTCTGGACGACGACTACAAAGATTACCTCAAGAGCGCGTTTGCCGACCTGCCAAATATCGGCGGCCGGTGGGGCGGTTCGATCACGGCAGCATACTTCCTGAAGGAATTCACTGAAGACAAGCCGTGGGTACACCTGGATATCGCGGGCACCGCGTGGCTGGATGATGCAAAGCCGTTTCTAGCAAAAGGTCCGAGCGGCATGTGCGTGCGGACCTTCGTGGAACTCGCGCGAAGCTGGTAGCTACTTGTTGTTCAAAAGCAGAAGCCGCTTGAGGCGTTTCTCGTCCTCAGTCGGCTCCGGCTCGCCCGTGATGAGACGCGCGCCCCGGTTGAAGGTGATGTAGTCGAATCCCCAGCGGATGAAAACAATCAAGCGATTCTGGAAATTCACCAGATACATCAGGTGAACGAATAGCCAGAGCAGCCAAGCCAGAAGGCCGCTGAATTTGAATTTCCAAATTTCCGCGACGCCGGCCGCGCGGCCAATCACCGCGAGGCTGCCCTTATCCAAATAGCGGAACGGCTCTACCGGTTTGCCTTGTAGCCGCTTTTGGATCAGCTTGGCGGCGTAACTTCCCTGTTGCATCGCCGTAGGCGCGACGCCGGGCACGGGCTTGCCATCCTGCTCGAAGTGGGCCATGTCGCCGATGACTAAAATCTCGGGGTGACCCGGGATACTGCAGTCGTTCGCTGTGATGATGCGGCCGCCTTTGTCCAGTTGAGCGCCGGTTCGATCCGCCACAGTCTTTCCAAGAGGCGAAGCCTTGACACCCGCGGCCCAGAGCACGGTGCGGGCATCAATTCGCTCCTCTCCGCGGTCTCCCCTGAAAGTTACGCCACGCTCATCTATTCCGGTCACATGCATGCCGTTGCGCGAGCGGACGCCAAGCTTGATCAGTTGGCTTTCGGCACTCTTCGATAGCGAAGGATCGAACGGCGGCAGGACACGGGAAGAACCATCGAGCAGCAGGATACGAGCTTCTTCCGGATCAATGGAACGGAAATCGTCCTTTAGCACGTCATTCGCGATCTCGCCCAGCGCTCCGGATAACTCGACGCCGGTAGGGCCAGCTCCTACGACTACAAACGTCAGCCAGGCGCGCCGCTTTTCGAGATCATGTTCGCGCTCAGCGGCCTCGAAGGCATAGAGAATTTTGTGGCGGATGCGGGTTGCATCCTCGATGGTCTTCAGACCGGGCGCGTACTCCTCCCAGTTGTCATTGCCAAAGAAAAAGTTGACCGAGCCAGCGGCGAGAATGAGGGTGTCATATGGAACCTCACCGTCTTTTAGAATTAGCTTCCGCGCGGCTACGTCCACATCGGTTACGTCACCAAGGAGGGTGGTGGTGTTCTTCTGTTTCTGAAGAACGGCACGCAGGGGGGCAGCGATCTCTCCTGGAGAAAGGGCGCCGGTGGCGACCTGATAAAGCAGCGGCTGAAACAGATGAAAATTGCGCCGGTCGATGAGAGTCACATCCACCGGGGCGTGGCGGAGCGCCTTGGCTGCGTACAGCCCGCCAAATCCGCCTCCAACAATTACGACTTTATGTGCCATAGATTCTTAAGGAGCACCAACGCCGAGACCAGACAGAAGGGAGAGCAGAGCAGCGGACGTCTTGATTATCGATCTCACCTGAACGAACCAGATCACTAAGACGCTCATGCAGATGCAACCGGCGCCTGCATCCCGAATCGGCGAAGGAGCAGGAACTCCGATAGATTCTCCCGGGTCAGAAGGCCGACCAGATCCTCATCATGCATTACAAGGACGCAGTTGCCCGCTTCGCCGAGAACCGGAATGGCATCGGCAAGGTCCATCTCGGGATCTACCTTGGCGAAATTGCGATTCATAATTCCCGCAACGTAGGCGTCCGGACCTTCCGTGGCCATGCCGCGAAGCAAGGCCGTGCGGCCGAGTAGACCGATGACCTGATTACCAAGCACGACGGGAAAGTCCTGCTGAGACGTTGCGAGCAACAAATCCGCAGCGTCACGAACCGAATTGCCGTGCGAGAGCGTGTGGAACTCTTTGACCATTGCGGCCCGAACCGGGACGCCGTGAGCGAGCGACCGGCCGACGGCCACGACCTGCTCCTGGGAAGCACCCAGGTAAACGAAGAAGGCGATAAAGACGAGCATGAACTGCATGCTGAAGACACCGACCAACAGCATGACGAACGCAAGCATCATGCCGGCCTTGGCGGCCATTCGAGTAGCCTCTTCTGCGGGCCGTGAACGTGCGAGGATCGCCCGAAGCACACGGCCGCCGTCCATGGGGAACGCAGGGATGAGATTGAAGGCAGCGAGAATCAGGTTACCCATGGCGATTCGTTGCAGCAGGTTCTTATCCGATGGGGCAAACAGATGGGCAAACGGCACGAGTTGCCCCCATGCATAGAGATATCCGAGGAGAGCTGCACTGAGGACTAAGTTGACGGTGGGTCCTGCGAGCGAGACCCAGAGCTCTTCGTTCGGCTTCGGCTGGCGTTCCATACGGGATACGCCGCCGATGGGGTACATGGTAATTTCAATCGTGCGAATGCCGTAACGCTTCGCGACAACCACGTGACCCAGTTCGTGTAACAGTACCGAGGCGAATAGTGCGACGATGTACAGGACGCTCATGAGCGTCGACTGGCCGCCGCCGACGCCAATCAGAATCAGGAACGCGAGAAGAATGATGAAGGTAAAGTGCAGTCGGACAGGAACACCGAACACACGAACGGAACCCGCGTAGCCGGGCTGTCCGCGAGGAGGCTGGCTCTGTCCGGATTGGGGTGCGGCCGGATCCATCCTGTTTTGAGATTAGCAGGTTCGGTCAAGGCTGTATTCCGAGTTCGAAGATGTTGTCCTGCCTAACGATGCGAGCGTATTGCGGGCGGTCCGCCGCGGTCTGATGACGATAGGCACGCACGACCTCACCGTGATAGAGCAGAAAGACGCCAGGCATCTGGAAACCATCTCCGACCAATTTGCCGGCGCCGTGGCCTTCCAGAATGCCGGCGCGAAAACCGCGCACCAGCACCTTCGGGCCGAACAGTTGCAGTAGAGTTCCGCGGCCCAAACCGAAGGCGCGGTAAAGCGCGCGCTTCGGATCGCTGATGCGAAGCACGCCGCCGAGACCGTACTTCGGCAGAAACCTGCCGGCATGCTGCTCCGTGCCCATGTGGATGAGAACGATGCGCGCGCCGGCCGCTTCGATTTCCTGCCGCTGGGCTGCAATGTCTACCAGTGCTTGACGGCAGAACGGGCAACCAGCATGCCGAAGGAAGATTAGCAAAACGGGTGATATACGTGAGACTTCATCGAGCGTAGCGCCCATGCTGGTTCGGGTGCGGAGCGCAAACTGGATGATCTGCGGGGCAATCGTTCGCTCACCGTTCAGGTGGTATTCGTGGGCTTGGTGAAGAATGAGTGCGAAGGGAAGCCACCAGATGAGGTCATTTGTAACGATGGTCCAGCCAAAGGCGAGAGGCAAATGCCCAAGCTGGACCGCGCGGAGGAATCCGAGCGGAGCGAGGATTTTGCCGAGGAGACCGACCAGGATGATGGGCCAGTGGCGGGTGGGGTTGGTGGCCGCGACCGCGTAGCCGACGCCGTAGACACCTACGATCGTTCCGACGCATTGCCATATTTCCGAATATGCCGGAGGCACCATTCCCGCCCAATCGAAAATGGCTCCCGGAAAGAGCACAACGAACGCTCCCCAGAGGACGTTGTAGGCTGCCGCCGCCCACAGAATCGTCTGCATCCATGTGCCTTTGCGAAGGCTGATCATGATTTCCAAGAGACTCTGATGCCCGTGCGGTGCCGGGTGAGCTAAAGATTCTGAAGGTACTACGAAGCATTAACTCACCGTGACAACACGACACGGCTTCTACATAGGTTCGTCTCCGTTGTGTGGCAGCTTACCTTAAGCCGGCTAGAAGCGCGCTCGACCGGCTGTATCAAGATCAAGACCTTCCCCGCGCGTTAATAGTGGCGGCGCATCCCGACGACGAAGTCATTGGGCTGGGCAGCCGTTTGGCGCGATTTTCCGAAGTTGCCCTGATTGAGGTGACGGACGGGGCACCGAGAGATCTGCAGGATGCGCGCGCGCACGGTTTTGCCAGCGCCGAAGAGTATGCGGCGGCGCGAAGGAGTGAATTGGAAGATGCCTTCCAGGTGGCCGGCGTGCGGCCGAGGCCATGGGTTTCGCTCGGCATTCCGGACCAGCAAGCTGCGTTGCACCTGGCGCAGATGGCTGACCAGATCGCGGCTGTCGTCGATCGGTTCCGGCCAGAGCTTGTGCTGACGCATCCTTATGAAGGGGGCCACCCGGATCATGATGCGTGCGCATTCGCCGTGAACGCAGTGGTACCCGAGGTAGCGGAGTTTGCCTCGTATCACCTGCACAACGGAAACGTGCGCACGGGTTGCTTTCTGAATAATGGCGAGCTAGGGCGCCCACTCTGGCTCCGTCCGGAGCAGCATGAACAGAAGAGACGCATGTTCGAGTGCTTCGCCACGCAACGTGAGACGCTGCGGATGTTCGATATTTCGGTGGAGAGCTTCCGGATGGCTCCGCGATACAGGTTCGACCAGCGGCCGCACGAAGGGGAGTTGCATTACGAGCGATATCCGTGGGGGATGACCGGAGCGCGGTTCTGCGAGCTTGTGAAAGAAGCAGGGGTGTGCGCTTGAGTCTAACGATTCTGACAGTCGCGTATCCTCTGTCCCCGGTCGGCCCAGCCTCAGTGGGAGGGGCCGAGCAGGTGGTGGCGGCGTTGGATCGCGCGTTGGTACATGCGGGACATCGATCGATCGTGATCGCGTGTGAAGGATCGCAGGTTGCGGGCACTCTGGTCCCTACCCCGGCGTTCGCAGGCGAGTTGGACGAGGAGACGAGGCGAGCCGCGCACGAGGCCACCAGAACGGCGATCCGAAAGGCCGTGCGAGAGTTCGAGCCTGACGTCATCCATCTGCATGGCGTTGATTTTTGCGAGTACCTGCCGGAACAAGGGCCGGCGGTGCTGGCCACACTGCATCTGCCACCGGACTGGTATCCGGCGTCAACGTTCGCTTTGGGGCGTACGGACACGTTCCTGCATTGCGTTTCGGAATCGCAGGAGCGAAGCTGCCCTTACTCGGCCGACCTGTTGCCGCCGATTCCGAACGGTGTGCCTCTTCCGGACGGGCTGGACGTGCGCAAACGCGATTACGTTCTGGCGATGGGGCGGATCTGTCCGGAAAAAGGCTTTCACCTGGCGATTGATGCGGCACAAGAGGCGGGGCTTCCCATCGTACTGGCGGGCGGGCTGTTCGCGTACGCGGCACACCAGGAGTATTTCCGCACAGAGATCGAACCGCGGCTGGCAAAGCCGAACGTGTTCTTCGCCGGTGCCGTGGGAGGCGAGCGCAAACAGCGCCTGCTGGCGTCGGCGCGATGCGTGGTCATCCCGAGCCTTGTTGCCGAGACGAGTTCGCTGGTGGCGATGGAAGCGGCAGCTTCGGGTACGCCGGTTGTGGCATTTCCTTCCGGAGCGCTGCCGGAGCTGGTGGCCAATGGCAACACCGGCCTGCTGGTAGAGCGCGCAGATGCGCTGCCGGACGCGCTGCGGCGAGCGGATCAGGAAGTATCGCCGGACGCTTGCCGCGCCTGGGCAGAGGAGCACTTCTCGGAAGAGCGGATGGCACAGAGGTATTTGGGGACCTACGTATACCTGAAGCATCGCCCGGGGTACGAAGTCGAAGCCGTTTCGGACAGCGAAGAGTGGGAGCGGTTGTTCGAAGAATCTGAGCGCGCGACGCCTTTTCAGCATCCCGCCTGGCTCCGCGGTTTCCCTTCGCAGGACCGCCTTCTGTTACAGGTGTGGCGGCATGGGCGGGTAGTGGGGCTGGCTCCGTTGCGTATTGCGGATGGCGTAGTGAGGTTTCTGGGCGAAGGGATCAGCGACTATCTGGATCTGCTTGCTTCGCCGGGCGAGGAGCAGAATACGGCTCGGGCAACCCTGGAATGGCTACGCAGGCATCAGTTCGGTTGCGAATTCACCGATGTACCGGCGCATTCGGCATTGCGGGATGCCGCTCCCGACGAGCGCGGGAATGCGTGTCCGGTGCTGGATCTTCTCGGATCGGAGATTCCCGCTCGTGTGCTGAAGAGTTTGCGAACAGCGGCACGGGGGCTCGACGTACAGTTCGAGAGCGCCGTCAGCAACAATCTCGAGGAATACATGGATGCACTCTTCCGGCTGCACGCGAAGCGCTGGGAGGGCCGCGGAAAACCGGGCGTTCTCAGGGATTCATGGGTTCAAACTTTTCACAGGCGCACTGCGGCTGGGCTTTCCCAAGCAGGCTTGCTTCGGTTTTACGGCATGAGGCTGGAAGGCCAATTGATCTCGATCCTGTATTGCTTCGCGGCGAAAGGCAGAACGTATTACTATCTCGGCGGGTTCGATTCAGAGTACGCGCGGCACAGCCCGGGCGCGCTGCTGGTCCATTATGCAATTGAACGGGCGCGGGAAGAGGGCTGCAACGAGTTCGATTTTCTGCGCGGCGGTGAGGCCTATAAGTACCGCTGGGGCGCAAAGGACCGCTGGAATTACACAGTGCGGCTGCAGGCGCTAACCTGAAGTCAGGTGCATGCAGATCGAGTTTACCCCGCAGGGCATCTATCTTCCGGAAATCGACCTCTGGCTGGATCCTCAAGAGAAGTGCAACCGGTCCTGGATTTCTCACGGGCACAGTGATCACGCGCGCGGCCTGCACTGCGATGTGATCGCCACGCAACAAACGCTGGAGATTTACAGGCTTCGCTGGCGTGAGGATCCCGGACAGCCGCAGAATCTGAGGCCCTTGAACTACGGCGAAAGCACGGAGTTTGACGGCGCTCGCCTGACAGCATTTCCGGCCAGTCACATTGTGGGTGCGGCGCAATTGCTGATTGAGTTCCGAGGTGAGCGCGTTGTCTACACGGGAGATATCAAGCTGCGTCCGCCGATCTGCGGCGCTACGACCGAGGTGATCCCGTGCGACCGGCTCATCATCGAATCAACCTTCGGACTGCCGATCTATCACTTCCTCTCCCGCGAGCAGGCGCGCGAGAGAATCATTCGCTTCGCGCAGGAATGCCTGCAGGACGGGATCAGCCCCGTGTTTATCGGCTATCCATTGGGGCGCGGACAGGAAGCGGCGCACGTACTGTGCGAAGCGGGAATTCCGACTGCGATTCATGGCTCGATCGCGCGAATGATTCCTGTCTATGAGAAGGCGGGCTACGCGTTTCCGGGCTGGATGCCTTATCTTGCGAGTGAGACGGAGGGCAAGGCGCTAGTGGTGGTTCCGAATTTCCGCAATGTCCTGGAAGCCAGCGGCAAGAAGATGCGGCTGGCGTATGTATCGGGATGGGCAGCGCTGGACAATGCGCGCACGCGTGCCGGTGCGGATGAGTTGATTCCGTACTCCGACCATGGCGATTACGAGGAATTGCTGGAGATTGTGGAACGCAGCGGCGCGCACGAAGTGGACGTGGTGCATGGATACACGGAGCCGTTCGCGCACGTGCTCTCTCAGCGCGGGCTTCATGCGCGTTGCCCACGGGCAATGGCGGCTCGCGCCGGGGAAGAAGTGCCGGAGGGCTGATGGACGAACTGGCTCTCACATGCGAAGAGGTGGCACGATTCTCTTCCAAGAACAGGAAGATTTCCATTCTGGCGGCGTATCTCCGAAAGCTGGATGACGCCGATCTGGATCGCGCGGTCCGATTCCTTGCGAGCGGTCCGATTCCGGGCGGGAAACTGTCGGTCGGATACGCCACTATGCGGGACGCGATGTTCGCTGCAACGGGTTTGGATCCACACATTCTGGCGGTCTGCTATCGGGAGGTCGGCGACTCAGGCGAGACGGTTTCGCACCTGATGCGAGGGTGCACAAACGACGAGCCGTTGAGTTTGCAGGAGGCGGAACATCTCTATGCGCGCCTGTTCAAGAGCCGTCGTACAGCGGACAAGGTGGAACTGCTGCGGCAGGTGTTCGTTACCTACCGGCCCGGGACGCTGAAGTTCTTCGTAAAAGTGATTACGGGGAATTTGCGCATCGGCTTGCAGAGCAAGATGGTGGAGGAGGCCGTGGCGCAGGCGACGGGCGTGCCGCACGAGCAAATCCGGCATGCAAACAATCGGGCAGGCGATTTGGCGAGGACGGCCCTGGCGGCACGGCGGGGCATGCTGCACCAGATCGAAGCGCGCCTGTTCCATCCCATGGAGTTCATGCTCGCGAAGCCACTGGATGAGTTGGAAGATCTTGCGGATCCGGAGAACTGGTGGATCGAGGACAAGTACGATGGCATCCGCTCACAAATTCATGTGGCGGAAGAGCGCGTAAGGATATTCACCCGAGGCATGGAGGAGGTCACACGGTCATTTCCCGAAATTTGCGAAGCGGTCCGTGCCGTTCCAGGGAGCGCGATTCTGGATGGAGAACTCCTGGCATGGAAGAATGGGCGCGCACTCGCGTTCAGCGTTCTGCAGCAGAGAATCGCGCGGAAGAAACTGACAGAGGCGATGGCTGCGGAGATCCCGGTGGTGTTTGTCGCGTATGACTTGCTCTACTGCCGGGGCCGCATGCTGGACGATGCGCCGTTGGAGGAGCGGCGAAGAACGCTGGAAGAGTTGTTGAATCCACATGGGCCGCCGTTGCTGATCTCAACCAGGTACACCGCGAAGACGCGGGAGGAGATCGACAGGTTTTTCCTTGATGCGCGCGAGCGTGGCAATGAAGGTCTCGTGCTGAAGCGGCGAGGCAGCACATATGAGTCAGGGAAACGCAGCGGTACATGGCTGAAGTTAAAGCGGCCGTATGGCACGCTCGATGTTGTGATCACAGCGGCCGAGCAAGGGCATGGGCGCCGGGCCGTGTTTTTATCGGACTATACGTTCGGGGTGCGCGCGGGGGAAGGGTTCGTCAATGTGGGCAAGGCATATTCCGGCCTGACGGATCAGGAAGTCCGCGAACTGACGCGCATTCTGCGGGCCAGCGCGCTGGAACGGTTCGGCCGCGTGATGCTGGTAAGGCCGGAAGTGGTGCTGGAAGTGGCGTTCGATGGCGTGCAGAAGAGTTCCCGGCATAAGGGCGGGTATGCTCTACGATTCCCACGGATTCTACGCTGGCGGAAAGACAAGAGCGCGGCCGAGTGCGACGGCATCGAGGAGGTACGGGCGCTCTACGAGGCATCGCTCGCATGAAGCTCCTGGACAAACTTCATCCCGCGTTGGCCGCATGGTTTCGCGAGCGCTTCAGTGATCTGACGGATATTCAGAAGAAGTCCCTGCCGCATACGCTCGCAGGGCGGAATACGCTGATTCTCGCGCCGACCGGAAGCGGGAAAACTCTGTCTGCGTTCCTTGCGGCGCTGTCGCGGTTGGCGCATGAGGCGGAAGCAGGTACGCTGCCCAATGCGGTACGCGTAATTTATGTTTCGCCGCTGCGATCACTGGACCGGGATATTCATCGGAATCTCGAAGCACCGCTGGCCGCACTCAACCAGCAGGGCATTCGCATGGATGTGCGGACAGGGGACACCGAAGCGTCCGAACGCAGTAAGCAGCAACGGAAACGACCGCACTTGTTGCTCACCACGCCGGAGAGCCTGAGCGCACTGCTATCGCAGTCCGGATGGCGCGACGGCTTCGATGTGGAGACCGTCATCGTGGACGAGATTCACTCGTTTGCGGAGAACAAGCGCGGATCGCTGCTTTCGCTTACGCTGGAGCGGCTGGAATCGAAACGCCCTCTGCAGAGAATCGGCCTTTCCGCCACGGCGTATCCGGTCGAAGTGGTGGCGCGGTTGCTTTGCGGAGCCAGGGCATGCGAGATCGCATCGGTGGACATCAAGAAAGCGCACAAGCTGGAGATCGCGGTGCCTCGGCCTGACCACTGGCTTCCGCCTGCCGGCTACAATCCTTTCCGGATCGCCCCTACAGTGGCGGACCTGGTGGAGCAAGCGAATACCAGCCTGATCTTTCTTCAGACGCGTTCCGGGGCGGAGCGGCTGGCTCTTGCTCTGAACTTTCTGCTGCCCGAATTGGAAGATCAGATTGGCGTGCACCACTCCGCCATCGACCGGGAAACGCGGCTGGCGTTGGAACAAAGACTCAGCGAGGGCGGCATGCGAGCGGTAGTCTGCTCGTCGAGCCTGGAGTTGGGCGTTGATTTCCAGAGTGTCGACCAGGTGCTGCTGGTGGGCACGCCACGCGGAGTGAGCCGGGCGCTGCAGAGGCTGGGACGCAGCGGACATCGCGTGGGAGGCGTGGCGTCAGGTTCGCTGGTTCCGCTCAGTCTGCCGGATGTTCTGCAGGCAATCGCACTGCGCCATGCGGCCGAGCAGGGACGGTTGGACGCGCTCAGGGTTCCGGCGGCTCCACTGGACGTGCTTGCGCAGGCGCTGCTCGGGATGAGCATCGAGCGGGCGTGGCCGCTTGATGAAGCGTACGAACTGGTGCGCCGCAGCGGGCCCTACGCGGCACTGAGCCGTAAGGATTTCGATTCCGTAGTTGAATATCTGGCGGGCGGCGGAAAAGTGCTGGGACCGTACGGGACCTACGGAAAAATTGTCCTCGAAGGCGGCAAGATACGAGTCGCGTCCAAGAAGGTCGCGCGCGACTACTACATGAACATAGGAACGATCAGCGACGATTTCCAGATACGCATCGTGACGCGGGCGAATCACAGGCTAGGCGAGGTGGAAGAGGGTTTCCTCGCTTCACTGCAACCGGACGAGGCGTTCACGATCGGGGGGAAAGTAGTCGCGCTGGAGCGGTTGCACCAGAACATCGCCGTAGTGAAGCCGGCAAAGGGAGAGCGTGTGCAAACTCCGCGTTGGATGGGTGCGAAGATGCCGCTGACGGCGCGCTTGGCGCAGGAAGAACTACGGCTGCGGAGCGATCTCCGCGCCGCGTGGGATGAGGGAGGCGAACGTGTGGCACGGCGCGTCCTTGCGAAGAAATGGAATGTGCAGGATGACGTGATCGACCGCGTCATCACGTTTCTGGCACGGCAGAATGAGGCGGCTCCGATTCCGGTCACCTCGCCCGTACAGGTAGAAATGGTGCGCGAAGGGCGGTCTCTGCTGATTCTGTTTCACGTGGTTGCCGGGCGAGCAGTGAACCGCTCTCTGGCGTGGGTGGTGGCGCACCGGCTCGGGATTCAAGGGAGTGTGGTTGCAAACCATGATGATCACGCTTTCCTGCTGGTTGTCAGTCACAAGAATGAACCTGGAGAAGAAGAACTGCGGGCCGCGTTTCATCCCGGCAACTGGCACGAAGATTTGCGGCGCATTCTGCAGGGCACGGAGATGCTGGGCCGTAGTTTCCGTCCGGTGGCCGAGATCGGACAACTGATTCCGCGGCGCACGTATCGGGGGCCGACCGCAAAAAAGTCATCGAGTTGGAACGCGACGCTGCTTTATACAACGCTGCTGAAGCACGAACCCGAGCACCCGCTGTTAAGAGAAGCCGTGCGCGAAGCGATGGAAGACATGATGGATGTGGATCATTCGGCGCGGGAGGCGGCGCGTATTTTCGAATCACCCTGGGAGGTCTTTCGGCTCCCCCGCCCCAGCCCCTTCGGGCTGCCGTTGTTTGCGGCATTCAGCCGGGAGACACTGCTGGCCCAAGATCCGGAAAAGGCGCTGGATGAGTTGGTCGCGGCATTGTATTCCGAATGGGATCACGAGCATGCAGAAGTCGTTTGAGCTAGCGCCCGGACGCATCGCGCACGCCAGTGGGTGCGTCTGGTTGCCGGAGATCCGCACGGCCCTGATCGCGGATGTCCACCTCGGTTACGGATGGGCGCAACGGAGGCGCGGCCAGCTTGGACCGGTGAGCGACGGCGGCGCGCGGGAGAAGCTGGCGCTGCTGGTTTCCGAATTGGAGCCGGTTCGGATCGTATTCCTCGGCGATATCGTCCACGCGCCAAGGCCCGCCATTCTGGAGCGGGAACTTGTGGAATCGACGCTCCGCCTGCTGAATGAGCGCGCGGAGATCGTGTTCGTGCGCGGCAATCACGATCGCGGATTTGCCGCGGATTATCCTCAGTTCGCGGTGCGGATGTGCGAGCGCTGGCAATCCGGCGGCATCGTCGCAATCCACGGAGACCGTCCGACGCCGGAAGAGAGTTCCCGCCACGTCCTGCTAGGGCACCTGCATCCGGCCCTTTCGGTGCATGACGACGCGGGTGCCAGCCAGCGGATCCCCGTGTTCCTGGCCGGAGCGAAGGCCTCGGTGCTTCCAGCCTTCTCTCCTTTCGCGGCCGGGTACAGAGTGAATGCCGGGCTCCCGAGGGAGATCAAGGACCTGCTCGGATCCTCGATTGACGTAATCGCTGCAACAGGCAATCGCGTGGTACGCCTGGGACCGCTCGCCGGACTTCGAAAGAAACTGGCTCCGCGTTAGAATTAGAGACCGCCGCATGAAAGCAATTCGATGGGCCTGGCGAATCGTAGTGTCGTGTCTGGCCCTGCTCGGAGCCCTCGTTGTAGCCGTTAGCTGCACGGCACTGGTCGGGTGGTGGGCCGGCCGCCTTGCCGGTCCATGGAACGATCCTAAGGGCGACGTGCTCGTGGTTCTGGGAGGCTCGATGGCCGATACGGACATCCTCGGGCCGAACTCATTCCTGCGTGCGCAATATGCACTGCTGGCGTGGCAGCAGGATCATTTCAAACAGATCGTGATCACTGGCGGAGGCGAGCCCGGGACGCCGGTTGCGTGCCTGATGCGTGAATTCCTTGTGCTGCACGGAGTGCCAGCCTCGGCTATCGTTGTGGAAACAAAGGCTCGCAGTACCCTAGAAAATGCCCGCTTCCTCAAGCCTGTGCTAGCGGGCATGCCGGGCACCAAGGTCTTGCTCACCAGCGACTATCACATGTACCGAGCGTCGCACTTCTTTGCGCGTGAAGGTATACAGATTCTCCCGCGTCCATTTCCGGACGCGCGCAAACGCGCCAGCACCTGGATTGGCCGGTGGCCCGCCTTCTTGGATGTCAGCCTGGAATCCGCCAAGATCGCCTATTACCGTATAAAAGGGCTATTGTGATGGGCTCCGTGCGGTATCCTGAGGGATTATAAGGAGAAGACTTGAAAGGCATCGTTTTAGCCGGCGGCACCGGCAGCCGTCTGTTTCCCCTCACGAAGATCACCAATAAGCACCTGCTCCCGATCTATGACAAGCCGATGATCTATTACCCGATCCAGACGCTGGTAGATGCGGGAATCAAGGACATTCTGCTGGTTACCGGAGGCCGAAATTCGGGAGATTTCCTGCGCCTGCTCGCAAACGGAAAGGAGTTCGGGTTGAATCACCTGAACTACACCTACCAGGAGGGCGAAGGTGGAATTGCCGATGCACTCGCGCTGGCGGAGCACTTCGCCGACGGCGAGAAGATCTGCGTGATTTTGGGCGACAACATTATCCAAAAGAGCATCCGCAGCGCCGTCGAGGAGTTTGAACAGCAGGATCGCGGGGCGAAGATTCTCCTGAAGGAAGTACACGATGCGGGCCGCTTCGGCGTTGCCGAGATGAAGGGTGACAAGATCGTCGGCATCGAAGAGAAACCGAAGAATCCGAAATCGAACTACGCCGTAACCGGTATTTACCTTTACGACGGCACTGTGTTCGACAAAGTAAAGACGCTGAAACCCTCCAACCGCGGCGAATTGGAGATCACCGATGTGAATAACGCATACATCGGCGAAGGAAGTATGACCTACAGCTTTCTTGAGGGTTGGTGGACGGACGCCGGCACGTTCGAGTCTTTGTTACGGGCAACAAATCTGGTGGCGGAAACCCAACTCGGAAAGGCAGCCACACAGGAATGAGCGCATCCGCAATTCATGCCGATGTTCTTTCGCTCGCCGTTCCGCAGTGTGACAAAGGAATCGGCAAGCTGATTCAGTCGCCGTCTTCGGCGGATCTGATTGAGGGAGTCAAAGTCGAGCCGTATCCTCTGTGGCCGGACGACCGCGGATACTTCCTGGAAGTGATCCGACTCGGGCATGGCCTGGCGGCGGATTATTCGCCCGAGACGACGCAGGTTTCGGCGGCACTGAGCTATCCGGATACCATCAAGGCGTTCCACTACCATCAGCATCAGACGGATTTCTGGGTGCCGGTGATGGGTATGTTCCAGGTGGCTCTTGTCGATTTCCGGAAAGACTCGAAGACCTATGGCCGGAAGAACACTCTCTATGTGGGCGCGCTGAGGCCATGGCAGATCCTGATTCCGCCGGGCGTGGGTCATGGGTACAAGGTGATCGGCAACGGTCCGGCGATGCTGGTGTACGTGACCAACAAGTTTTACAACCCGAAGGACGAAGGCCGCATCGCTTATAACGATCCGCAGATTCAATACGACTGGGAGACGCAGCACAAATGAAATTGCTGGTTACCGGCGGAGCGGGCTTCATCGGATCCTGTTTCGTCCGCCAAACGATTGCCAACACGCCGGACGCGGACGTCGTAGTTCTGGACAAGCTGACCTACGCGGGCAATCTCGAGAATCTCGCCCCCGTATCGAGCAGCCCGCGATTCGAGTTTGTGAAAGGCGACATAGCGGATGCAGCCGCGGTCGGCAAGATTTTCGCGGAGCAGAAGCCGGACGTCGTCGTGCACTTTGCGGCTGAATCTCATGTGGACCGTAGCATACTTTCGCCTCTGCCCGTTTTCGAAACCAACCTGCGCGGCACGTTTACGCTGCTGGAGGCGGCGCGCACGAATGGAATCGGCCGGTTCATGCACGTCTCCACAGACGAGGTGTACGGAAGCGTTCCGGCTCCGCTCGAAGCGGATGAGAACTATCCGATCCACACCAGCAGCCCCTATTCGGCCGCGAAGGCGGGCAGCGATCTGCTTGCGCTTTCGTACTTCACGACTTACAAGCTGCCGGTGGTTGTGACGCGGGCGTCGAACAACTATGGTCCATATCATTTTCCGGAGAAGCTGATCCCGCTGATGATCTCCAATGCGTTGGAGCACAAGCCGCTTCCGGTTTATGGTGACGGCATGCAAATCCGCGACTGGCTGTATGTGGAAGACCACTGCCGCGCGATCGCAACGCTGATCAGCAAAGGCCGTGAAGGCGAGGTCTACAATGTCGGCGGGAATCGATCTCTGCCGAACATCGACGTCGTGAAACGGATTCTGGAAGCCACCGGGAAGCCTGAAACGCTCATCCGGTACGTGGCGGACCGGCCGGGACACGATCGCCGTTATGCGCTATCGAGCGAAAAGCTGATGCGGGAGACCGGATGGGCTCCGCAGATGACTTTTGAGGAGGGGCTCGCAAAAACCGTGGATTGGTACCGGCAGAATGCAGATTGGGTCGCTCGTGTGAAATCGGGCGAATACCAAAACTTTTACGAAAAGAATTACGAGAACCGGACAGCGCCTTCGATTGTCTCAGCCTAAACAGACGGTCCTGATACCGTCGGTACATCTCGCGCCGCTCCTTGCTTCGGCACAATCACGGATCGATGCGAACCTGGCGGCGATGCACGCCTCTGGACTATACATCCTGGGCGAGCAGGAGAAGCGCTTCGAGCTCGAGTTTGCGGCGTATTGCGGCGCTTCGGAAAGCGTCGGTGTTGGCACGGGATCAGCGGCGCTTGAGCTCTGCCTTCGCGAAGCCGGGATCGTAAGGCCGGACCAGGAAGTGATCGTGCCGGCGCTCACATCGCTCTTCACGGCGCAGGCTGTTCTTGCGGCAGGAGCAAGTCTCCGCTTTGCGGATGTGGATGCCGAGACGCTACACATCACCGCAGCGGAAGCAGACGCAGTGTACACACCCAGGACAGCCGCCATTCTGCCCGTTCATCTTTATGGGGATCCCTGCAACCTGGAGGAACTCACGGCCCTCGGTAAGCCTGTCGTTCAGGATGCATGTCAGGCGCATGGCGCAACCTGGGCGGGCAAGCCGCTGACAGACTGGTCTCCGCACGTGGCGTACAGTTTCTATCCCACGAAAAATCTCTTTTGCCTGGGCGATGGTGGCGCCGTGGCGACCTCAGACCGTCGCATTGCCAGCCGGTTGCGCCTGCTCCGGGACGGTGGCCGCGATAACGATCAGGTGAGCCGTGCACCGGGCATCAATTCCCGCCTCGATGAAATGCATGCCTGCTATCTGAGGGCCTTTCTCCCAATGCTTACGGAATGGAATCGAAGCCGCCGGAGCCGCGCGATGTTGTACGATGAACTGCTCAGGGACTGCGAGGGGATCCGCAAGGTGAAACGAGGCCGAGAGTCGGTTTGCCACCTGTACGTTGTACGCGCTGAGCGCCGTGATGAACTGCGCGCATGGCTTCAAATGCGGGGCATTCAAACGGGGATTCACTATCCAGTCCCACTGCACGAACAGCCTGCCTTTTGCCAGCGGGACTGTCATTATCCAAACGCGGAGCAGGCCTGCCGCGAAGTTATTTCCCTTCCCTTGTGGCCGCATCTGCCTGACAGCAGCGTAGAGCGTGTCGCCGAGACGGTGAGGAGTTTCTACCGTCGATGAGCTATCGTGGCAAGCATGCAATCGTTACCGGGGGACTCGGCTTCATCGGCAGCAATCTTGCGATCCGGCTCGTGCAGGAAGGCGCCGAAGTCACGATCATTGATCCGTCCATTCCGGGCTGCGGCGCGAACCGGTACAACATCGCGCCCATCGAAAAAGATGCCAGAGTACTCGACTGCGATATGCGCGATCTTGACCGCGTTTCCCCAGTGATCGAGAAGGCGGATATCATCTTCAATCTCGCCGGGGAAATCAGCCATATCCACAGCATGCGTTTTCCGGAGCGCGACCTTGCGATCAACACGGAGGCACAACTGCAGTTCCTGCACGAGTGCTCCCGCGTGCGTCCGGGCGTGCGGATCGTGTATGCGGGTACTCGCCAGATTTACGGCGTTCCGGAATATCTGCCCGTCGACGAATTGCATCCCATTCGCCCTGTAGACTTCAACGGAGTTCATAAGTACGCCGCGACGATGTACCACATGATGCTGTGGCAGTCAGGGCACTTGGACGCGCTCGTGCTGCGGCTAACAAACATCTATGGTCCGCGAATGTCGCTGGAAGTGCCCTGCCAGGGCTTCTTCGGCACTTTTGTGCGGCAGGCTTTGGTGCGCGGCTCGATTGAACTATTCGGAGATGGGCAGCAATTACGGGATCCGGTGTTCGTGGACGATGTGGTGGATGCATTCTTGCGTGCAGGCCTTTTTGAGAACCCGCAGGAGCGCACATTCAACATCGGTGCGTCGCGACCGGTGTCGCTCGGGTACATCGCCGAAGTTCTCGTAGCCCAATGCCCCGGCCTGACGATTAGGACTCTACCGTTTCCACAAGATCGTAAACGGATCGATATCGGAAGCTACTACTCGGACCCAGCGCTAAGCAGAGATGTGCTCGGCTGGGAAGCGCATACCCCGCTGAAAGACGGCCTGCACGCCACACTGCAGTTTTACAGAGAACATCTGCCGCAGTACATAAAGAATCCGCATAGGCCCGCCGTATGCCCACTACCAGCGCATTCAGCGGCGAAACTGGGGAGCTAAGCGGCAGCCTGGCGGGCGCTGCGCAACTTCCGGGTCAGCCATCCAAACAACAGTTCACGATGGTGTGGTTCCACGCACCAGAATACAGCGATGCCCAGATACACGGCTGCCAGGAGGCCGCCTGCGATGATCAGTTGCGGCCAGTTTCGACCTGGGATCAGCGATTGCTTCATCCCCCAGGCCAGCGCCACAAGGACCACGGCCAGCGCCACTGCCCGCAGGTAGATTTCCTTTAGGTAGTGAAAGAAATTGATCGACACGCTCTGGCAGACCAACCACGCCGTGAACATGCCTCGATTCGCAATCATCAGCGTGGCACTCAACCACGCCGCGCCGAAAATGCCGTACTTCGGCGTAACGACAAACAGTCCGCCAACGAAGAGCACAGCTTCTGCAACCAGTGACCAGGCGTATTTCTTGTGCTTCGCGAGACCGTACAGCACGTTCGTCGAGTTGTATTGGCCGGCGATCGCGATGCTCACTGACAGCACGAAGGGGAGAATGAGAGGTCCGCTCCACTGAACGTATAGAGGGCCGACGTACAGCTTCAGCAACTCATTTCCGTACACCAGGAGGAAGATGCTCAGCGGCATAAACAGCAACAGCGCGTAACGATTCGCATAGATGCCCATGTTGCCGATCTTCTTCATTTCGCCTTTGGCGCCCAGGTCGGCCGTATTGCTAGCCGTGACCGCCGCGCCACGGCAGATGATCTCGCCTGCATACATTAACAGCCGGTTCGGCACGCTGTAAAAGCCAACGAACTCCGACGGGCGCTGCATGGCGATGATCGTGTTCGCACTCATGTCCAGCGCTGACGATGCCATGTTCCCGAGGAAGGAATGACTCCCGTATCCGGCAAGTTCCTTCAACGTGGAAACTTTCACGTGCTTACGGGCAAGCTGGAAGTCCGGGAACGCCCGCTTCATCGCCAGATAACTCAGCGCTGTGCCCAACAACTGGGCCGCAAGAAGATTCAGCCCCAGGGCCTTCAGCTTGAATCCCGACGCGAGCAGTACGATCACACCCACTGTTCGAAACACCTGGCAAATGATGTAGATGTGACTGGATACCTCGAATTCCCGAAACGCCTCCAGCGCGCCTGAAAACAGATTCGCCGCAAACAGCCAGGACATCGCGGTCATCAGAATCAGAAAGGAGAAATCGTTGCGGAAGTCCGGCGTGATGTTCGGGAAGATACGATCGCGATTCCACACAACGATGCTGGCGGCAACGATGACAATAGAAGATCCCATCGTGTAATAAAAGAGAACCGTATTCAGGATTTCGTTAACCCGCTGATTCTCATTCGTTGCCCTGTAATGCGCACAGAACCGGATCAGCGCGGCGCGAAATCCGAAATCGAGGAACCCATAGTAGCCGACCAGTGAAAATACGGTGGCCCACACGCCGTAACCGGCGGCGCCAAGCTTTCGGATCGTGTAGGGCGTCAGGAAGATTCCGACCACCAGATTCGTGGCCGCGCCGACCCAGATCCAGATTACGCTCTTCAAGTAATGAAGTGCCCTGCCTCCGGAGTTCGCCGGCTCGGTTGTTGCCGTCTGCGGCATCTATTGCGCTCCCGCCGCGGAAGAACGCAGCGCCCGGAACAGGTCCCGGGCCGACCGGACTACAGCGGGGTAGTGATACGACAGCCATGATCGCACCGATTGCCTTGCCCGGCGGGATTCAAACTGTTTCGCTGCTCGAATCGCAGCAGCCTTCGAGGGTGAAGCACTTCGCTGCATGCTGCCGAAGATTTCGGCGAGCGGCGCCGCATTTTTGCGCCAATCGAGATTTTTCTCGGCGTATTGGCGCGCGGCCGTTTTCCTGGATGCCAACGAGTCTGGATCCTGAACCATGGACTGCATCTGAATCTTCAAGTCCTCCTCATCGACGAAACTCTGAGGCCAATAGTATCCATCCTGGCGCTCGCCGTGCGATTTCACCCGCACAACTCTTCCATTCGTACCGTCTACGAATTCGTTCATGGGCGGGTTGTCCGTAGTGATTACCGGCAGGCCACAGGCCAGCGCTTCGGCAACCGTGAGGCCGATGCCATCCAGACGGGATGGATAAACGTAGACATCCCCAAGATGGTAGAGTCCAGGAGCGCCGACCGTCTCCTGCCGGATTTCGAGCCTTCCCGCGCCGACCAACCCGGAGATGGTCGAGCCTAGATCCGGCAGCACACTTTCCAGATTCAGCTGAGAATGAATCACCAGTCTGCAGGGGCCATCGAGCGCGGCGAACGCCCGAATCACATAGTCCGTACCCTTGCGCGGCGGATTCATCCCGCCGGAATGAAAGAAGGTGACCTCGCCCGGTCGCACCGGCGCCAGTGTACGAGGGCGGAAAACATCCAGATCCGTACCCCACGGAATGTAGACAGCGCGCGGGTGATTCTCAAACACACTGAAATGACGGCGCGTGTTGCAAATCAAAAAATCGTAGGCGCCGAAAAGAGGAACCGTCTCCCGCGTGTAGTAATCTATGTATGCGCCACACGTGACCTTGAGCCGGTCACAAAGCACCACCGGTTCCCACCAGTGCTGTTCGTTGAAAAAGGCGACGTCGATCCGCTTCTCCCGAAGCCAGGACGCAAAGTGATCGAGATCCATCGACATCGGCACGGGCACAACACCTTGCTTTGCCCACGTAACGCGATCGTCATTCCAGCGGGGGTCATCGATGGCGAACTTCTCGCCGCTCCGCGCATAAATGAAGACTTCGTGCGGTCCTTGCAGCACTTCCCGGTACTGACGTGACACGTACGCAGCCCCACGCTCGAACCAAGTGGTGATAATTCCAATGTTCATTCTTTGGAACAGCCGTGGCAGACCGAGCGAAAATTGCTCCCCATTAGTTTAACGCGGAGCCTCAGCGGCGACGCATCAACTCCTTATAGACTTCGATCACGGCGCGTACGTTTTCCTCATCCGCGGCAGCATTGTTTCTCCCTATCCTTCCTGCCCGTAAGACCCGGTTTATGCTCTCGAGCAAAGAGGCAAGATCGCCAATCCGAAACAGCGTGACGCCAGCAGGGCGCATTCCATTGTCGCTAGCTACGACCGGCGTTCCAAGGTGAAGAGCTTCGCGAACCGACACGGAGTCCCCATCGTAAAGAGTCGTTCGCAGGAAGACGTCACAGCGCCGGATTACCTGAATCGTATGCTGGTGAGCCAGATCGCCGTAGAGGAGTACATGCATTGGTTCAGGAAGCGAAGCGATGGATTGCTCCAATGCCTGGTGCAAGCTTCCGGAGCCGATGATAATCAGGCCGGCATCCGGATGTTGACCGCGGAGGGCTTGCAAAGCTCGAATCTGGAGCGGCAGGTCGTATTCCGGTTCCAGCAAACCCACTGCCGCGAATACAGGCGAGTGCGTCTCGAAGAAGCTCTCTAACCCGTCAGGCAGTCGTTCCTCAGAAGGAATGCCCGGGAGCGCGTGGGGGTAAATGAACCTGGTACGATCGGGTGGCACGCCAAAACGATGAAACACGTCTACGATCTCCTGGTTGACGCCGATCAACCGGTCGAACCGCCGTAGCACCCAGCCCTGTTTTGTGCCCGGATTCGCAGCTTTCCCCTGAGGCGAAGAAGGATAACCTCCTGAGTGAAACGTAAGGACCTTCTTCTTCCCCGGCACCGAGCAACAAACGGTGCACAGCGCAAGCAGACGGTTGGTAAGATCACCGCCCAAGTGCAAGTGCAGGATGTCATACGGAAGAGTAAAAATCAGCTTCGTGAGAGCAGCCGCAGATTCGGGATAGTACACCTCATCAGCCTCAGGTTTGCGGTGCCGCGTGATGTTAATGACCGGCGCGCTGTGCCCGTGCCGCCGCAAATACTCGCGAATGGCGACGAGGTTCGATTGCACTCCACCATGAGGAGGCGGATAAGGCCCGAGTTGCAGTACGCGCATCGTGTTAAAGAAGAGATCGCCACTGCATCGCACGCGGTGCCAGTTCGCGGGCAGACTCCATCATCCGCAGGCAGGCTACCGTCGAGCGGATGCCGTCCAGCACGGTGACAGCCGGAGGGGTGCCCCTCCGAATACTTTCGACGAAGTCCTTCATCTGCTCGAAATATCCTTTGTCCGCGAACCAGCGCTTTCGCTCCGACTCGCGACCCGTCCGGATCACCACACGCTTGAAATCTTCGGCGAACGCTCCCATACCAGGCGCGAAAGCTTCCAGGCGTTCCCCACCGGACGTGCGGCTACCCACGGTGCAATAGGTCAGATTTGCAATCGACCCGTCTTCAAAGGCGAAACTGGCCACCGTGTTGTTCTCTCCGATCGGCTCTGCCTTACCGGTCGGAAGAGAGAACGCGGAGACCATGGTCGGTTCGCTCTCCAGAAGCCAATAGAACAGATCCGTGAAGTGGCAGGCCTCGCCGAGGATTGCTCCACCGATCGAGGGATCCGCCATCCAATAGGCGCCCGAGATACCTGGCGAATTGATCCTGCAATGCAGTACCGCGGGTGAGGTGCGCCCTTTCAACTCCTTCTTGACTGCCACGTAATCCGGTGCGAACCGGCGGTTGAATCCGACCGTAAGCTGTTTGCCGGATTCTTGTACGGCCCGTGCCACTTCCGCACACTCAGCTTCGGTAATCGCCATCGGCTTCTCGACGAAGACGTGCTTGCCTGCGCGAAGTGCCGCCACCGTCTGGGACGCGTGATGCTGGTTCCTGGTCAGAATGATGACTGCGTCGATCGAATCATCCTTCAACATCTCCTCATACTCAGTGCAACAATACTTCGCGCCGAAGCGCAGCGCATAGCTCTTGCCGCGCGCGCCACTCGCGGAACACACGGCATGCAGATTCACATTCGGCAGTTTCTTGAGATTCGGCAGATGAGCCCACCGGGCCAGAT
This sequence comes from uncultured Solibacteraceae bacterium, assembly GCA_964464925.1. Taxonomy (GTDB): domain Bacteria; phylum Acidobacteriota; class Terriglobia; order Bryobacterales; family Bryobacteraceae; genus CAYXLI01. The sequence continues at coordinate 68,240 of CAYXLI010000009.1, forward strand.
TGCCTGCTCCGATCAGGCCGAAGCGCAATTCGCCGCTTCCCTTTGGAGCCGCTGCTGCAACATCTACGCGACGCGCCGGCGTGTATACGGGAGCATCAACGTCCTGCCGCTCGGGGTAACGAAGAACCACCGCAAGGCTTCCGGAGGCGGGATTCATAATCGTCTCGTACGCCGCGGGCGCGCTCTCCAGGTCGAACCGGTGGGTAATCAGCGGCTCGACGGTCACCTTGCCGGCTGATACCAACCGGAGGAATTCTTCCATGTTACGGTTCTCGGTCCACCGCACGTACGAAATGGGATAGTCGATCCCCTTTCGCTCGTATGAAGGATCGTAGCTTCCCGGCCCGTAAGCGCGCGCCATGAAGAGTTGGATCTCCTTCATGTACATGTCGCCCCACGGAAAGTTCATCTCGACTGCGCCTACCACAACGATGCGGCCACGGTCCCGGCATATCTCCAGAGCCTGATGGCACGGAGCCGCCGACTTCGCAGCGGCCGCGACAATCACGCAATCCGCCCCGCGTCCTGAGGTAATGGCCAGTACGGAATCGCGCAGCGAAGACCCTCCCACGGCGACATGCTCCGCACCCAGTCGCGATGCGAGTTCCAGCCGGTCCGCCTTCAAGTCGATAGCAATCGCAACGCCGCCCTGCGCGCGTACCAGTTGCGCGATCAATTGGCCGACCAAGCCCATGCCGATAATGGCGACGACATCGCCGAGACCGAAGTTTGCAATGCGGACAGAGTTCATCGCAATAGCGCCGAGAGTCGAGAAGCAGGCCTGATCGAAAGGAACCGATTCCGGGACACGGGCCACAAGGTTGCGGCCGGTCAGAATGTATTCGCCGTGGCCAGTGCCCTCTCCGCCGTAGGCAACACGATCTCCAACCGCGAGGTCTGAAACAGTAGGATGCTTATCCACCACTTGCCCGGCGCCAGAGTAGCCGAGCAGCGCGTATTCGCTGAATTTCGCCCTCACCTCCGCAAACGTTCGGACCGGACCTGCGACTTTCGTCACATTCCAAATCTTGGCCAAATGCGAAGGATTCTCGGCGACTTCCTTCACAAGCGCTTCGTTATGAATGCTCGCGGTCTCGGTACCGCTACTGATGAGCGAGTAAACGGGACGCACAATCACGTGATGTGGAATGTTTACCGGGTCGGGCACTTCATCCACGATGATGTGCTTCAGGCCTTTTCGGATCACTTGTTTCATGAGGACAGGTTGGCGAGCGAACAGAGGCTCTTGCGCTCTTCTCAGTATAAGCGCGGAGGGCGTTCCGGCTTCTTAAGAAAAGGTTAAAGGACGATCGTTTGCTATTATTGAGGGCTATGATTCGGCTTCAGACGCTGCGTCAACGGATTGAAACAATTGATCCCGTCCGATTATTCTGGGCGATATTTGTAATTACCATAATCGTGCGTTTGGCGCTTTTCTTCCTGCTGAAGCGTAGCGGGGTGATACTCCGGAGCGAAATCGAAAACATTGCATTGTCGCTGTTGAACCATGGCACTTTCGCCGATCCATATGCGGCTCCCACCGGCCCCACCGCCCATTGCGCGCCTGTATACCCTTTCCTCCTTTCGCTCCTATATCGCGCGGCCGGCGTAGGAATGGCCGCTGAGTGGCTGGAACAAGCGTTCACGGTCTTATTCGCTGCGATCACATTCGGATTATTGCCTTTCTTCTCCAGAATGTTGTTCGGAGCGATCGCACCTGGGTTCTTTGCAGGCCTGATAGCCGCGCTTTCTCCGGCGGCTTTCCTGACGGAGACGAAGGGCAAAGAGGCAGCGTTTTCGGCTCTCCTGTTCCTGCTTTGCTGCATGCTTACGGTGCACATCGTCAAGAAACAGCGGCTTGCAGTCCATGATGGGGTTGTTTGCGGACTGGCCTGGGGATTCCTCATCCTTACGTGTCCTGGATTCTTAGTGATTGTGCTCGCTTGGCTGATTGTGCCCGGGTATTTACTGCTGCGGCGTACGCCAATCAGATATCTACGCTTCGCCAGCGTCGCGCTGGTCTGTGCCGGAGGAGTACTCACGCCGTGGACGATTCGGAATTACCAGACCTTCGGTCACCTCTTTTTCCTTCGCGATAATCTTGGGCTGGAACTGTCAGTGGCGCAAAACGATGACGCATCAATTTATGTCACCGAACCCAGTCACGGGTTCCAGAACCATCCGTACCACGCCAAGAGTAAGGCCGATGAAGTAGCCCGAATGGGAGAGTACAATTTTCATCAGGCGAGAAAAGCGGAAGCGATCGCGTGGATGATAGCGCACAAGGACCGGGTCTGGGATTTGACCAAGAGCCGCGTCGCCGCATTCTGGCTGTCGCCGAACGAGAAGCTCTCTAGGCGAATTCCTCACATCCTGATGAGATGCATGGGCGTTCTGGGCTTATTCTTTTACGCGCGCAGGTTCCATGTCGCGTTCAAAGCGGTGCTTGTGTTCTGGGCCGTTTATCCGTTGCCCTATTACTTTATGCAATATGTGAGCCGCTACAGCTACCCGCTCGAATGGAGTGTGGCTCTGATGGCGGGAGGTTTCGTGACTGCAGTCTTTTGGCGCGAGGCGCGGTTACCGGTCTACCAACGAACGCAACTCGTCTCCAAGAGTCTGCAATTGCCAGTCCAACTCCTGGAATCGTCGGACGATCGTGTGCAGTACTAATCCAACGAAAATAAAAATCAGTCCGGCGAGCACCAGCCCAACGGCGAGCAGTGCGGACGGCAGCCGCGGAACGAGCCCGGTCTTGAGAAACTCCACGGTTACCAGCGCTCCGGGAATACACCCGAGCAGGATCAGCGTGGTACCCAACGTGGCGAAAAATGTAAGCGGCTTGTAATCTCTCAGCAGCGTAATCATGCAGTTCAGGATTGCCATGCCGTCACCCAAAATGTTGATCTTGGAATGGCTTCCTTCGGGGCGCGTGCCGAGATCTGAGGGAACTTCCATAATAGAGAAATTGCGCTGCAACGCCTTGATGGTCATCTCCGCTTCGGTCTGGAACCCGCCTCCAAAGAGGGGAAGCCCACGCACCAGACGGCGACTGAAGGCACGGTAACCGGAGAGCAGATCAGTCAGCCGAACACCGAACAGCCAGTGCAATACCCACAGGAACATCTGATTGCCAAAGCGGTTCAGCAGCCGGAACTCGCTCGAGGATTGCGCGAGCAGCCGGGAACCGATGACCATGTCTGCGTCAGATTGAAGAATCGGCGCGATGAGTTGATGAACCAAGCTCGCCGAGTAGGTGGAATCTCCATCCACCATGATATAGATGTCCGCGTCCACCTTCCGGAACATGGACTGCACAACATACCCCTTACCCTGACGCTGCTCGTAAGCAACGATGGCACCGGCACGCCGCGCTATCTCATCCGTTCCGTCTTTCGAGTTATTATCGAAGACCCATATCTGCGCTTCAGGCAGTTCTCGCCGGAAATCAGAAACGACCTGAGCAACCGTCAGGGCTTCGTTGTAGCACGGAATCAAAACCGCAATTGATGCGGCAGCCACCGAGTTCGATTCTTTAACAGCGAGAGCTTGCGACACGATTTTGATATATTAGCAGATTAGTTTTAACAGAAGATGAAAACTAATAGCTAATGAAAAGCCCCGACAGGGCTGGTATTTTGCTGCGTTGAACCCTGCCGGGGCTTTATTCATCGAGCCACTTGCACCATACAATCCTGCTCCGAAGTACAGGCGTGACTGGTGAAAATGACCCGGTTCGCTGCGTCCCGGATTTTCCACCGGTAATAAAAGACCGAATCGGGAGTCACCGGGATCGTCACCGTGCAGTTGGTAGCACACGGAACGCCAGTGACGGCATCTCCGGCGAAATCGAAATTCTTGCCGGGGTCAGAGCCAACGTAAACGTTCTGTGAGGGATCGGCCAGATTGCGGCTGAACCATTGAATCGGCTGGTTGCCCTTCACGCACGTTTCGGAACGTCCGATCCAGGCGCTGCCGGATTGATAACCCACACAGTAGAGTTGCGGGGTATAGCCGAATTCGACCACAGCATTGTTTGCCGTGGACTGCAGGGCAGCCGGGACATTGATTTTGACGTTGAAGGTGTCCAACTGATCCCGAAGTCGCCAATCCTGGATGTCGTGCTGCGGCATTTTGACCATGAATCCATCCCCACGCAAATCTTGCGGCGAGCCGTACTGGCTTATGAGCGCCGTTCCGCTCGTATCCACACGAGCGTTGATCGAAGCCGATAACTGCCGGTATTTGGCATAGAAATCAGTAACCGGCCGCGACCAATCGAATCCGCCTCCACCGCCGCCACCATCAGCGCTGCCAATCATGCCGGCCCTTCCCTGCCCCATGCGCGAGTAACCGAGGGCAAATGCCGTGGCGAGTGTAGCGCCGCTGTTGAATGCGCAGAGGTCATCCCATCCGTTAGTGAACTCTACGCCCTGGCAGTTGAGATGTTGCAGGTTGGGAACATTCACATAAACATCTCCCACTGCGCTGCCCGGCATACACTCGCCGCCGCGATACGCATAACAGAACTTGTATGTATCCGTATCGCTGAGTACAGCGCCCGGGCCGCTCTTGTCCTGCAAAAGAGACTGACCGCTCACGATCAGGAACCCGTTGCCTTTGTACTCGGGTTTTATGTTGCCCACGAACTCGTAAGCGCCCATCGTCGAGAGCTTGTAGATATTCGTATAGCCCGCGACAGCCGCCCACATCGAACCCTGATACCCTGCTCCACCAAGCCAAGGTTGAACATCGACGCTGTGCTCGGCATTGGCGCCCTTCGCGTCCGTCTGGTTCCGGCTTGGGTGAGACTCGCATCCATTTCCGTGACACATATTGTAGGCGTAGTTCCAACGCACAGACTCCAGGTTGACGTAGACATTGCTTTGGGAAGTCGCACCATCGTAGCTGGCATCCGTTCCGGGACCGGTAATCAGAAAAGTGCCCTTTCCTCCGCCGATCACATTCTGGCTCCCGAAGTCGTGAGAGGAACTGTTGTACTGCGCCTGAACGGCTCTTTCTCCGTATGGGTCACCAAGGAAGTCCCACATCAGGTGAGGGAGCGGAATATCGTAATACTTGGTCGGGTACGTTGTTTTTGCAGGGCTGATCGCAAATGTGAGGACTTGCCCCGCAGGCCACGGCTGAACGTTTACGGTAGCGTTGAAGTTTCTCTGTAAACCAGCCGTGTACACGTGAGTCGTTGGATCATAGGTCAACGAAGTGATCTTAATTAATTCCAGCCCTTCGTGCGAGGAATCTCCTGACGCAGGACCTATACAGAGGTCTCCTACTTTGGGAGCCATGATGGACATCGTGAGAGAGCCAACGTCAGCACATGGATACCATGTCCCCGGCCCATTCACGCCATCACAATTCGTCGTGACGAACTGCACAGTCGTGTCGCCCTGAAGTTGCGGGTTGACCGTTTTCCAGCGCATGGGATTGCCGCCTACGTCTGCATCCTTTGGGTAGCTCAGCCCGAGATTAAACGTGCGGCTATCCCGGCTGACATACGGAGAGTGCGCCTTACCCCACCGGAAAGCGGGACTTGCATAGGTTATCCAGAGTGCAACCACTTTGGCATCCGGTGATGCTGTCGAGTTCTTCGTGGGATCGATCTTTATCGCAGCCACGGTCCAATACGAATCCTGGTTGCCAGACCGCAAAGAGACCATTACGTAATCGAATCCGCCAAAAGATTTCACTTCTTCGAGAGTAAGATTGCCCCCGATATCCGGATACGCCCCGTACTTGTCGGAGTGCGCGGTCCTAAATGCACTGACTGCACCTTTTACGTCCGCGAGAATCGAAGCATAGCTCAAAGAAGCCCAACTGCTAGCCTGCGTAATACCATCTGCGTTCAAGTAATAGTAGTAGAGGCTACCGTCCACTATGTGGATTCCATAAAAAGTGTTCGGATCAACACCCGAAAATGTTTCCGAACCGAGGCCTGTCGAGAACTGGTTGTTCACTCCAAACATGTAGGGAGTACCCGAGTAGACCATATTGAATTTGACCGGATCGTACACCCAGTACGTCGGCTGGCTCCCGGGCATCATCCCGTTATACTTGCCGTCTGGGCGCTTCACCCGTGAGGTGGTGTGAGAATATCCGCCATACCAATGCCCCACGGGAACTGATTTCTCCTCTTCATAGCTCGCGTATTGCAGCAGTACTCTCTGATTTGTGTTGCTGTGCGGCCAGACCAGGAAGCCAGCAAGATAGTTGTAGGTGCTCATACCGCCGCCACCAGCGTAGACGCCGGAGTTCGTTCCATCCGAACCCGCCAGGTCGAAGTGGTTTGCATCTACGTCCGTGATGTCCCACCAGCCGTTCGCTGCCGTATTGCCAGTCACATCGAACACAGACATTTTGAAGTGGTATCCGCTGCCGGTACAGCCGGAGACGGTGATTCGAATCGGCTTGGTATTGGAAGCTCCCGTGACGGTACACTCCATGTGATCATGCGTCATGATGTTCGAATCGAAGTCGTAGATGTTCGGCTGCCTCGCCGGATAGGGCGTCCACAGATCGTAGCCGGTCGGCTGATTGGTTGGGACGCTACCCGCGTAATTTGAATTGTTAATGCAGGAAAGGTGATCCGCACTTACACCATTCGGAATGGTCACAGTTCGGGTGTTCGAAAAACAAGTTTTTTTATCCTTCGTCCAACAAATATCGAGTTGGACATCGGCGCCGTCGCCACAGCCCTTGAAACGCACCCACCACCAGTCTGGCTGCGCACCTTCCGTCATATCCGGTTGAGAATGCAGAAAGAGCTTATCTTGAGAGGTACCGCTGTAGGCGGCATAACTGCTGTCATCCGCGATAATGTTACCCGCGTTGGTCCAAGCCGAAGAGCCCATAGGATCAGCCCAAGCAAAGTTCCAGTTATCAATTCTTGCTGGACCATCGTTCGCGTACATCCCAGGTCCGCTGTACCGCTTATGGATTGTGTGATACAGCGGATTCACGGTCTCCTGGTTCGGAATATCCAGGCGATTCGTAGGAATCAAATAGCCCCCTGGATTCGCCGGGTCCGCTATGAGTTTTTGATGCTTCGTGAATCCTAGCGGGTACGGATTGGTCACGAACTCCTTCGTTGTCGACGCCGAACCACACACGATCCTTACAGTGTGCTGGGTGGCCTGTGGCAGCGCCATCGATTGCAAGATCCCGTCAGTCCCGGCAAGGACATTGGATGCACCCATCACTTTACGCCGGTGAATGGTTCCAGCCCCGGAGACAGACTGTGTTGGATATAACGCACGGTTCGCCCACGGAAGGACGTTGGTCCAGTCCGGCGCGCCACCGCTGTACTTGTAAGTGAGGTCAATGTTGCAGGGGAGAGACGGATCCGAGATATCGAATTCCACAATCGCCGTTCCGGATGTAGGCCGAACGTGGATATTCGAAATTGTCTGCCCAAAAGCCGCGATGCAGATCACGAACAGAATGAGTTTCTTCATTGAGTTCCCCTACTGAAGCACCATTGCCGAGAACGTATCTGCAGCCACCGAGATCGTAGCCGTGGTCGGGTTGCATACGCGAACGCTGATCGTATTCGCCGCCGATACGCGCATCGTGGCCGTAACGTTGGCCGTCAGAGCTGCCGGAAGACCGGGCACGACATACCCACCCGCGGCGGCTCCATTCAGCGTGAACGTATTTTCGATACAGCTATTCGCTGTAACCGAGCCGAAGGCGATGCTGGCGGAACCCGTTAACTTTTGGGGGATGACGGAGCTATCCGTAGAGATCGTGACTTGGTTCCCGCTGACCGAAATGCTCGCTCCGGGTCCCGGGGTAATCGTAGGTGCGCCCGGCAACTCCGGGGTCTCATCCGTTCCGCCGCTCGCATCCCAAGCGTTGGCGCTCGCAGTCCACTTCCAGAGGTGAAGAAACGTATCCGGCGGATTCGTACTCGTACCCGTGGTGCACGTTCCCGAACAGGTTGCACTGATCCCCCCATTCAGGTACGCCTTTACGGTTCCGCTCGGGTTATCGATACCCAGCCATGCGGTACCTGCGCCGCTCGCAATCGTAAGCGTGATTGGAGCCGCGATCGATAGAGTTGGAGCACCGTACACGGGCACGTTGCATGGCGCGCTCGAGGTTGCATTGGGTGCCAGAGTCAACACCGTGGCGCTGGTCCGCTGCACCGTACACTGTCGAATTTTCGGAGCACCGCCATCTGTCGCATTCCCCTGCGCGTCGAACACGATCACATCGGCGGTCGTTTTGGAGCCGTTATCAAAAGTAAGGAACGTTGCCGTGTTGCCCGTTCGCGCTCCGGTCTTCACCGTTCCCGCCGTGGTCCCGGACAGCACTGGAAGATTCGAAGTGCCATTCAGGCTGCCGTCCGGATTTGTGACCCCGCCTGCCGAAGTCCCGCCACCCGCCATCTGAGTCCACACATTGGTCGCTGTGCAGCCGTATAAGTTCGACCCGGCACTGTTCGCGGTGTTAAAAAACACGTCGCCTGCTACGCACGTGGCCGGTAGCGAGGTCCCCGCCAGGATGTGATTAGCGGTTCCGCTTCCACCAGAAGCCGGTTCCCAGCGATTGGTCGAAGCGTTCCAGGCCAGCACGTTGCCACCCGCAGGCGCCGCACTCGAAACCGCACGTCCGTTGATCGCAGTCACTACGATGCTCGATAACGTGCCAGTCACATCGCCTGCCACCGAGTTTGCGGAGAGTAGCGTCCACGTGTTCGCCGCCGTGCAGCCGTACAAATTCTGACCGGCAGGCGCTGAATTGTTGAAGAATACCTCTGCCACCGTACACGTGGCCGGCAACGAGGTTCCGGTACGAAAGGGTTTCGTCATTTGCGCCCCGCTGAAATCCACTGACTTCGTCTGGGTGCGCAGATCAATTTGCGTCTGTGCAATGAGCGCGGACGAGACGCTTGCAAGCGTCGCCAGCGCGAATACTCTGAATCGTTTATCAGACATATCTCACCTGGTCACGAGGCTCTCAAAACCCCTGTTCAACTCAGGGTGGTTCAGACCCTTGAAAACTAAACACAACACCTCTGTTTTGTTGGCCTTGCACCACTAAGAAGAAATCTCGCAATTGCTGTGACTGACCATGGGAGAATTGAAACTGTTTATGTCGCTCACGCCCGCTGTTCTCGAATCCCGCATCGCCGTTCTCGGCCTCGGTTACGTTGGCTGCGTAACAGCCGCTTGCCTCGCCAGCTTGGGGCATCGTGTCGTCGGTGTGGACCGGGATGAGTTCAAGGTCCGCAGCGTGAATTCCGGACAGGCGCCTTTCTACGAACCCGGCTTGGGTGACGTCGTATCGCGAACGGCGGCGGCGGGAAAGCTCAGTGCCTCTACCGAATTGCAGGCAGCGGTTCGAGAAGCGGATGTCGCGCTGATTTGCGTCGGCACGCCTTCGGAAAAGAACGGGAATTTAGGTCTCGATCAACTGCGGCGCGTTTCGGCCGAGATCGCGGAAATCTTGCCGGCACGCCCAGCAGAACTACCGCCCCTCATCATCGCCGTCCGTAGCACAGTCTTCCCAGGGACCTGCGAAGAAGTAGTCATGGCTGCCGTGAAGGGCATGGCTCTGGTGGTCTCCAATCCGGAGTTCCTCCGCGAAGGAACTGCGATGCGCGATTTCATCGAACCGGCGATTGTCGTCGTAGGTGGCGATGACGACCTCGCCGTCAAGCGTGTAGCCGATCTGTACGCGCCCCTCAACGTGAAGCCTTGCCTCGTGTCACTCCGCACCGCGGAGATGATCAAGTATGCCTGCAATGCGTTCCATGCCGTGAAGATCAGCTTCGCAAACGAGATCGGTGCTCTCGCCGGCCGGTTAGGCGTGAATCCGTTCGAGGTCATGGATACGCTCTGCCAGGACCATTCGCTCAATATTTCCAAGGCCTATTTGAAACCCGGCTTCGCTTTTGGCGGATCCTGCCTGCCCAAAGATCTCCGTGCACTCAGCTACCGCGCGAACCGCATGGATCTCACGCTTCCAATGCTCGACAACGTCCTTGCCAGCAACAGCGAGCACCTGCAGCGCGGAATCGATGCAGTCCTCGACCTGCCTGCCGGCCGCATCGGAATCTTCGGTCTCGCCTTCAAGGAGAATACAGACGATCTGCGCGAAAGCGCCGTGGTCACCCTGCTCGAACAACTGATCGGGAAAGGCCGCAACCTCAAGGTATTCGATCCTTACATCAAGCTCGACCTGATCTACGGGACCAACCAGCAATACATCATGCGCGCCATTCCTCACATCGGGCGCTTGATGGAACCCTCGTTCGACGAATTGACCAACTGGGCCGAGTACCTCGTGATCGCGCAGAAGCCCTCACCCGACTTCATTGCCAAAATCGAGAAGTCCGGGTTGCCTGTGCTCGATCTCGTCGGCGCCTTGCCCGAGTTCTACGCCTCCACCAAGAACCGGCTCGAAGCCGTACCATAGGTCAGTACGATCTCGTTATCGTTTGCCTGCATCTGCAAAACGTCGCGCCGCGCCTCTTCTGCCAAATCGAGGACAGCACCCAGGCATACCGGCAGCACGCCCTGATAACTCACTCGAATCGTGACCGCTTGCTCTTTGTGTCCGAGCGCGCGCGACCGCCAGCCGTATTCGCCGCCCTGAATATATTCGCGGAAGCCGTAACCAGCCGTCTGCAAACGCGACTCTTCCTGCTCGGATCCGAGGTGCCAGTACTGCTCCACCAGGTGCGAGCCCGGGCCGCCGCGAATGTCGTCCAGCACAAAGATGATGTCCGGCTTCAGAAACCTTACGCGGCGAATGTGCCGGAAGCCGCTATACGTGCACTCCGCATCCAGCAGGTCAATGCGCGCCGAAGGTGTCCATACCAGAATGCGCGCCGCCGGGGGATGCAACCAGCGGAACGGTCCCGCCGGGGTGGCCTGCTCCATATTGTTTAGCCGGATTGTGTTGTGTGCGCCGGTTCCGCGGAACCGCTCTCTCCACTCCGGGTCAGAAACGTACGTATACGTCCCCGGGTCGATCAGAATTTCCTCACTTCTGCGGCGCACAAGAATATTCAGCGTATCCGCGTGGCTGTGCCCGCCCGAGCCCGCTCCGAAAGGCCCGGCATCCACGATGACCTGATTCTCACCGGCAATCATGACGACGTTCCCCGAATCGGGGAACAGACACGATCTATGGACGGGCTCGCGAGGCGGGAGATTCGCTTCGCCAAGCCACCACACCGCTTGCCAAAGCAAGTCCTCCTCTGTACCTCCAAACGAATCATTCAATAAGCAGGAAGCCGTTGCCAGGGTCGCGCGGCCAAACCGGTCGCGTTCGCCGTAGGGCAGGAAGAATCGTCCACCATCGTCATCGCCCATCATTGGCAGGACACGGCAGGGCCCCATCAGCGCAGTCAGATAAGAGGCCATCGCATGCAATTTCGCGTCAGACACGGTTCCGCCCATCACGCGATGGAACTGCAGCATATCCAGTGCGTATACATGGTAGTAAGAGGACTGCTCATAGTAGCTGCCATCCCCCCGCACCTTGATCTGAGCATGTTCCGCCACAATGGCATCCGCAACCGACACCCATTCGCTCGCGCCCGGGAACGCCGGGAAAGCCTTTCCCAACGCGTGCAATACAACGGCCTCTCCAAGCAGATGCGTATTCGGCGAAAAGTAAACGGACAAGTTGTGCCGCAGGTGAACGGCGTGGCGGTAAATTCCCTGCAGAAATAGGTCCTGCCCTTCTGCGCTCAGTGCGTTCCCCACCAGATGCCACACCCACATCCAGGACAGCGCCCGGAATGCCACCTCCAGCGCACTCGTCCAGTTGATGCCTGCGTTCAGCGCATTCTGTGATCGCCAGTCCCGCGCCTGCGCTTCCAACTCCTCCAGCCACTGCCGGTCTCCCGAGGAAGCGTATGCCATCGCGAGCAGGATCCAATGCGAGTGCCTGTTCAGCTCCCAGATCACCTTGTGATCGCCGGCCCTTTCAAAGCTTAGATAAGGAATCCGCCGGAAGTAGCCTTGCGCAGTCTCCTGCCCGTGCACATAATCCCGGCGCCAGTGAATCTCCGGACCCGCGTCAACCTCATAACCGAGAACCGGAAAGCGATGCCGCGCCGCCCGGTGCGCCAGTTCCAGCACTGTGCATTCGAACTCCGTCCCCCTGCACCTCTCGATCACGGCCAGCGGATCTGGAAGCACATTCAGCGGAGACGCTACCCGCACGTGCTTCGGCAGCTCAGGCGGCGTTAGCCAAAGCGAAAAATTCGCGATCTCTTGCTTGCTGCGAAATGCAATTTCAGCCAGACTACGCATGCCCCACTTATCCTAGCAACGCACCGTGATATAACTCTGACTACCTGCATGGAGCCCTCGAGAGCTGCGATCGAGACGCCGTCACACATCGTACGCCCCACCCGTGTACGTCACCTGGTACTTGCGCTCACCGTTGCCGCATACATGATCACCTACATGGATCGGGTCGTAATCTCGTCTGCCGTGCCCCTCATCCGCAAGGAATTCGGCTTCGACATGGTCACCGTCGGCTGGATTCTGGCCAGTTTCCGTTGGGGCTACGCGCTCTTCCAAATACCGGGCGGATGGTTAGGAGATTGCATTGGCCCGCGCCGGGCTCTCAGCCTGATTGTCGGCTGGTGGAGCATGTTCACCTGCGCCACCGCGCTTGCCTGGAGTGCCGCCAGTATGGCCGTCTGCCGCTTCCTGTTCGGAATGGGCGAATCGGGAGCGTTCCCAATCGCCACGCGTTCCCTCTCCCGCTGGATGCTTCCCGCTGAGCGCGGGTTCGCCCAAGGAGTAACTCATGCCGGTTCGCGTCTCGGCGCAGCGCTCACGCCGCCCCTGGTCGTTTGGCTTATGGTCCACTACGGGTGGCGGTCCCCGTTCTTCGTTTTCGGCAGTGTTGGCATTCTGTGGGTGGCCGTCTGGTTCTTCTGGTATCGCGACACTCCGGAACAGCACGCGCAGCCGAACGCGGCGGAGAAGCACCTTATTGCGACCGCCGCCGGAGTGAATCGCGCGGGACTAAGCCCGCATGTTCCCTGGAGGAAGATCCTGTCCAGCCGGACACTTTGGCTACTGTCGCTCACATACTTCTGTTACGCCTATTGCATCTCCGTCTACCTCGACTGGTTTCCGACGTATCTGAAGGAGCACCGCGGATTCAGCCTCGCCCAAATGGGCCTTTACGCCAGTTTGCCCCTACTGGCCGGAACTCTGGGCGATCTCCTGGGCGGATGGGCATCCGACCTTGTATTGCACGCCACGGGCAAGTTGAATCTCGCCCGCCGCTCCGTTGCCACCAGCGGATACGTACTTGCCGCTGCCGCAATCCTGCCGGCGGCCCTCACGCATGACGCCGGCGCATGCATCTGGTTTAGCTGCGTGGCCGTATTCGGCGTAGAATTAACCGTCGGAGTCTCCTGGGCTTTGCCCCTCGACATCGGGGGTGACTACGCAGGAACGACCTCTTCGGTCATGAATATGTGCGGTAACATAGGAGGCGCGATTTCGCCTGCTTTGCTTGCTTACTTGGTGAAAGGATACGGTTGGGAAGTGCCATTCCTGGTATCTTCCGGGCTGTGTGCCGTGGCCGGCATCCTCTTTCTCCGCGTAGACGCTACTAAAAAGATTTTCGCTGCGATGTGAACCATGACTATCAATCCAAAGAAATGTGTAGCCTGTGGCAACTGCACGTACGTGTGTCCGATGGGTGCCATCTACATCGATCCAAATATCCGCCGGGCCACCATCAACCGGGATGAGTGCGTCGAGTGCTACTCCTGTTACAACGGGCTCAGCCAGGAGCACCTGAATCCCACCATGGTCCGCACCATGCGCAAAGTTTTCCAGATGATGCGCCTGCGCTTCGATCCCGAGCCCGACGTCTGCCCGACTGCCGCATTCGAACCCGACGAACTGCAATGGCCGCGCATCGTTCGTCGCGCGTTTTCCGATCCCCGTGTTCCGCACGAGTCCACCGGAGTAGAAGGCCGCGGCACTGAAGAAGTAAAAACGAACGATATCAGCGGCCGCGTCAAAGTCGGCGAAGTCGGTTTCACCATCGAGTTCGGCCGCCCGGGCGTCGGCGTTTGGTTTCGCGACATCCAGAAGGCCTGCTGGGCTCTCGCGAAAGCCGGCGTTTCGTTCGAGAAGAAGAACCCGATCACGTCCCTCATGACGGACGTGCCCACCGGCACGTTACGCGAAGACATACTGGGCGAAAAACTCATGTCCGCTATCGTCGAAATCAAGGTTCCCGTCGAGCGCACCGAAGAGATTGTCCGCCTGGTCTGGGACATCGAAAAACAGGTGAACACAGTCGTGACTCTCGGCGTGGGAACGCGCTGCGATGAGAACGGCGAAGACGAAGTCGTGGCTCCCATCCTCGAGCGCCTCGGCTACAAACTCGAACGCGCGAAGACAAACATCGGCCTCGGCCGCATCACAAACAAGGATGCAGCACCCGCGCTCGAAACCGTAGGAGTGAAATAGCATGACAAACACACTGCATCGCTTCGGTGACGCCAACAGCTTCCGTGACGATTTCGTCGTTTTCGCGATCGCGAGCCGCGGAAAGAACGATCAGGGCGCCGTCGAAAAGCTCCGCAAGTTTCTCGAAATGGCGGTTCCTTTCGGCCCCGTGAACCTGGGCGACGCACGGCACGGCGGCGCTCTGCGACCCTGCAAGAGCATGAACCCGACCTCGCACTGGGATCGAGATCGCAAGCCGGACTTCCTCAACGTCATCAAGGGCCTCGACACACCGACTACCGCTGCGGCAGTGTTCGATGACCGGGTGAAGGCGGAAGATTTCGTCAAGGCCGTAAAAGCGGCCGACCTTGGCCTCAGTATCAATATCTCTACCTCCATCGATGGCGCCGAACAGTGCTGTCACGCCGCGGGCATTCCGCGCCATAGCGTCGGCTACTCGCTAGGCTTCGAAGGCAAAACGGAGTTCCTGCCCAACTCGCAGGTCATGCTGCTATCCACTATGTGCGGCCATGGCATGGTCGCGCATTCGCTCGCAAAGAAAATGGTGGATTGGGTGAAGGAAGGCCGCCGCACTCCGGAAGAAGCCGCTTCGTATCTCACGCGATTCTGTTCCTGCGGAGTCTTCAATCCCTCCCGCGCGAAGCGCATCCTCGAGGAGGCTCGTTCCCAATCCAAATGAAACGACTGTTTCTCGCTGCTCTCATCTTCATCACGCCGTTGCTCGCGGAAGTGCGAGTCCTGAAAAGTTTCACCCTCATCGACGGGACCGGCAAGGCCGCCGTCCCGAATGCCGTGCTCGTCATGGAAAACGGCCGCATCACCGCAGCCGGCCCGGCTTCCTCGGTCAAGGCGCCAGCAGGTGCTGAGGTGGTCGACCTCCAGGGCAAATACGTGATGCCCGGAATCATCAATCTGCACGGCCATCTCGGAAACACTGTCGGCCTGGTGCAGGACCCGAAGAACTTCACTCAGCAGAATCTGGAAGCGAACCTGAAATTGTATGCCTCGTACGGCGTCACCTCCGTCATGAGCATGGGAAGCGACCAACCGCTGGTTTTCGATGTTCGCGCCACGCAGCGCGCAGGACGCCCCACATATACGCGCATTTTTACGGCCGGCCGCGGCTTCACCGGTAAAGGTGGCTATCCCACCACAGCCATGGGCATGAAGGGCGTGCCGTATGAAGTCGAAAATGTAGACCAGGTCGTTAATGACGTGAACGAACTTGCTGCCAAGAAAGTCGACCTGGTGAAGATCTGGGTCGATGATCACTTGGGCAAGGAACGCAAGATCCCGATGGATCTCTCCAAGGCGATTATCGAAAACGCGCACAAACACAATTTGAAAGTCGGCGCGCATGTCTTCTACCTCGACGATGCGAAGAACCTCGTCAACGCCGGACTCGACGGTCTCGCCCACAGCGTTCGCGATAGAGATGTGGATCAGGCTCTGATCGACACCATGAAGAAGCATGGAGCTTGGCAGATGGCCGCCACACTGGCTCGCGAAGTCTCGATGTTCATCTACGCTAAGCCGGCGCCGTTCCTAACTGACCCGTTCTTCACTCGCGGCATTTCAGCCGACGTGCTCGCACGTCTCAAGAGCCCCGAATACCAGAAGAACATCAGGGCCGACCATGATTTCCCCAAGTACGAGGGCTTCTTCGAAACAGCCAAACGTAATTTGAAGAAGCTGGTGGACTCGGGCGTGAAGTACGGCTTCGGCACGGACACGGGGCCGCCCGCGCGCTTCCCCGGCTACTTCGAACACATGGAAATGCAACTCATGGTCGAGGCCGGACTGACGCCGATGCAGGTCATCACCGCAGCCACGCGCAACTCCGCGGAGTTCCTCAAGGCCAAGGATCTGGGCACCCTCGAAAAGGGCAAGTGGGCAGACCTGATCGTGATGCAGAAGAACCCGCTTGAGGACATCAAGAACACTCGTACTCTCGAGCAGGTCTACATCGCCGGCAATAAAGTGAAGTAGTTCATCTCAGGCGGTTGCTGCGCCCCTCCACGCGGCAACCGTCTCCGCCACGAACGCATCGAACGTCCGTGGCGAATGCCCGAGCACTTTAGCTTGTTTCTCGAATTCCTCTTCCGTTGCGAGCAGTCCGTTCTTCTGGAACCAGTCGTACATGATCACAAGATCAGTGACCATCCAGTCCGGCATAGCTCCCCTCACGGCTTCCGCCCACTGGTTCAGATCGTCTCCCCCATACGCCACCGTCTTGCCGAGATGCCGGCTATACACTGCCGCGGTAGCTTCCCCGGACCAGGCATCCGGACCAATCAGCGCATATGTTTCACCGTCGTGCCCCGGCTGTAGGAGCGCATTCGCCGCCGCGTCCGCGATATCACGGACGTCCACGCGGTTCAATCCCTTTCCGCCGAGGGGTTGCGGATATACTCCGTACTGCTCAATCGGGTCTCGTAGCCCGAGGTCATTCTGGTAGAAATTGTTCGGCGCAAGAATCGTGTACGGAATCCCGGAGGCCGCCAGTGCGTCTTCGATCGGATACTTCGACGCGAAGTGCGGGATCTCTGGAGCCAGTCTGGCCTTGTGGACCGAAAGATAGACCACCTTTTTCACCCCGGCCGCCTTCGCCGCCTGAATCCCCGCGAGCCCCCGCTCGCTCTCGGTTAGAGATAGCGGAGTCAGGAGAAATACACGATCTGCGCCCTCCATCGCCCGAGGCAGCGAGTTTTTGTCCTCGAGACTGCCAGGCACGGCAGTCGCGCCGGCCGGAAGCACCTTTTCTTTCGACCGGGTCAAGATCCGCACCGCTTCGCCGCGCGAAATTAACTCCCGGCTCAGGTGGCTTCCAACCATCCCAGTTCCGCCAATCACTAATGTCGTCGACATGCGCATAGGATGACCCACCTCACGGTCTCGTCGCAACCTCCAACAGGGGACAGCGACCTCAATTCCTCAGATTTCCCTGCCCCCCTGGTACCGGTGTCGTGCGAGGCCCCGACATTCCCGAAAAAAATGCAAGCGGCTGCGCATTTCCCGTCTGATACAGTATTCCCAATAAGGAGCGAACTAGTGAGCGAAATGAATCGCCGTCTATTCTTAGGGACTGTACCTGCCGCGGCTGCGGCGCAAGTCGTCACCAACCCCGTCACGCGAGGCCCAGTCGGCAAACCGGAAGGCATGATCCGGATCGCCGCCATGAACGAATTCGATTCCCAGGAACTCGAAAAGCTCCGCAATGCCGCGCCCGGCCGCGTCGAGATCCTGGTCTCTAAGGACCGCGACGAGTTCCGCCGCAATCTCCGCGACGCCGACGTTGTGTATGGCATCCTACGCGCGAACGAACTGGACTTTGCTCCTAAGCTGAAGTGGCTGCAATGGCCCGGCGCCGGGATGGAGTCCATGGATCCGGCCCTGAAGAGCCATCCAGTCGTGGTAACGAACATGGCACGTATCTATGCCCCAGGCATCTCCGAAACAGCCATGGGCCTGCTTCTATGTCTCACCCGCGGTATTACTACCTACTACATGCCGCAGTTTTACAAGCACCAGATGAAGCCGGTCGGCACGATCCGCTCCGCCGATCACATCGAACTCGCCGGGCGCACTATGGGCATCGTGGGCATGGGTGGCATCGGAAGTGCGATTGCCCGCCGTGCGCATTACGGCTTCGACATGAAGATCCTCGCCACCGACGCGAAGCCCATCCCCAAACCCGACTATGTCGCCGAACTGCACGATCCTACCTGGTTCGAGAAGATGGTGCCACAAGCCGACGTGCTGGTGAGCGCCGCTCCCCAAACGCCCCAGACCGAGCGTATGTTCAACGAACGTATCTTCCGCATGATGAAGCCGACTGCCTACTTCATTGCCGTCTCCCGCGGGAAGCTGTTCGATGACATGGCGCTCGTGAAGGCACTGAAGGAGAAGTGGATCAGGGGCGCCGGATTAGATGTGTTTCCCGTTGAACCACCTCCTTCGGATCACCCTATCTTCGACCTGCCGAATGTAGTTATGACCGCCCACACGTCAGGTTGGGGAGAGGAACGGGAGCGACGCTTGGTGGATCTGTTTGCCGAAAACATCGGGCGATATGCCAATGGCCAGCCGCTCCGAAACGTAGTAGACAAGGCCGCAGGGTACTAGCGGCAGAGTTACAATATGACTGGTGATTAGACCGGCGACAGTCGTCTGGCGAGATACTGAGGCTCAGGAGTTAGTTGAGTATGCTCTGCTTGCCGGGTTTCTCGTGGTTGCCGCCGGCGCGTTACTTCCGAGCATCGCTGAGGACGTTAGTTCAGTCCTGAGTAAGGTGAACTCCACCCTGATTGCCAGTCCTGGCGCTGGATCTAACAATCGCTAGTTCTGCCGGGCAAGGTCCTGAACCGCGTACCGCACTAGAGCTTCCAGGAGTGTCGCCCTCGGGAATCTGTTCTTGTCCATCAATGCGGCTATCTTCGGATCCCCGCCTTTATCGAACGGCAGTGCCACGGCCAGATGATCCGCTCTCACGGAGCCCAGGAACTTCGAACCCGGCACAATCGCGTCCGGCACCGTAAGCTGACTGTCCTGCCGAACGTCGTAAGCGGACAGGAGTTGCCAGGCTTGTTGCAGCATCTTCGACGTGGTGGATGGATCGGACTCGGCAACCAGCGAATACGTCGGGACGAACGGCGTCGGGAACCTCTGCAGGAATTCCTGCCGCACCGAGCGTTGCAGGCTCTTGAAGCCGGTGGACATGTCGCCCTGGCATGTGCCGAACTTGAGTTGCTGCATGTAGCGCTCTGCCTGCGCAGGGAGAACATCGGCGATAGGCGAACCGCCCACCGCTCCTGCGACCGAGAGGAATGCGGCCACCGCGTTCCGGGCTTCCGGGTCCATTGCCAACATCACCTGCACATCCGGCGCCCCTTTGCTGTAGCCCAGCACGATGTACTTGCGCTGATCGGCCGCCATATGGTCCTTCAGGTATTTCCCGATAAGCTGCGCGTTAGCCTCGGAGGAGTCGTTTGGCACGGCGAGCAGTTCGACCGTAAGGTCGTGCTTCTCCTTCAAATGCACTTGGCCCTCCTGAAATGCCGGGGCCGCTGAGGCGACGCACGAGTTCATGATCCCTGGTACGATCAGCAACCGGTATTTATTTGTAATCGGGCCCAGGGTCAGGCGGTTTTTCCAGGAGGTGCCCAGGTATTGTGTGCATGCTCCCCAATCGCCGCCGTCCGGATTCTCCGAACTCATTACCGCGCAAAACAAATCGGCAAAGCCCGTCATCAAGATATCTTCTTGGGGCTCTTTCAGCAAAATCGCCAGCACACGGCCGTCGGAACTTATAGCGCCACCCGTTGCAGTCCTCGTGCTCCTCACTGGTTCCGAAGGCGTGTAGTAATCCATCTTGGCAACAAAACCGGTTGCGTCGAGAGACTGTCCGATGTAGTCCCGCTCCATATCGACTTGCGGATCGATTTTATGGGTTAGCTTGCCGTTACGCTGATCCTTTTCGATGCCGATGTCGTGCGTGCCGGCACCGACAAACACCGTTTTCCCTGCTAGTGTGTACTCCGATTTCCAGAGCCGGAAGTGATGCCTCTGTGCAACAACCGTAAAAGGCTCGGCGTGAGCGTACCCGTAATCCTGCACACGGTCGAACAGCATCAACTCGCTCATAGGCAGTTGCGTGTAGGCCTGCTTGCTGAGGCTCCCCAGAATGGCGTGCAGAACGGCCCCCCTGCTGTCTTTGTCCACTAGCACCCAACCGGCCGCCTGCAGGGCTTGTTTCATCTTGTCTTCGGACCCAATGATCAGGAAATTCGTCGTGTCACCGGGATTGCCGTCCGCGTCGTTCACCCGCCGCGGAATCCGGTCGATAAAGGCCGGTGAAATTTCCGGCATTTTCACGTCGATTCGCTTCGAGGCCGCTGCGGTCTGCCCGTGCAGTTCGATCCTGACCTGGAACGATCCTTCCGCCGATTCGTTGCCCATCTGGTTCACGCCGAGGAACAGCCGCCCGCCACGTGCGACTTGCAGTTCCTTGCGCGTGCCGACCAGGAACGGGAGCGATGTTGTATCCCCAATGCGTCCGAGCAGCGCACCCCGCCCCGCCTCGTTCACCGGCAGGATGCGCAGGAGGTCCCGGAATCCACGCGCCAGGCCGTCCGGTCCGGATGCCTTCATGCCTAAGTATTGGAGAGTGCCCAACGCGGTCAAAATGACGCTGTCGCCGTCCTGCAGGTCGGTGCCGGTGTCGGTCCACTGCTTGTCACCGGGGACTTGCACGTCCACCGGACTCTTCCGGGACTGCGCGAAGGTGAGCATCACCAGCAACACCATACAGGTGATCGCTGCGCAGAGTGAGCGCGGACGGCGGGAACTCATGAAGCCTCCGAAGTATCTATTGTGACTCAAAGGGAACCGGTCGGAGAGGCCGGTCCCCTTTCAGGGGATCAGTCGAGCAACGTGAAGTTGATGTCAACGGTAGTTATGACTTCTATCGGCTGCCCGTTCAGGAGAGTCGGACGGTAAACCCACTGCTTCACGGCATCGATTGCGGCTTGGACCAACAAGGCGTCGCCGCTGATCAGATCGACATCCGTGACGTACCCTTGCTTATCAATCACCACCTGAAGCCGGACAATGCCTTGCACTCTCGCCTCTTTGGCATCGCGCGGATAAACCGGCACAACCTTGTTGATGATGTTTGCAGCCTGCACATTTCCGCCAACTTTGATCCGGTTCGGCGGTTGCGCGGATTCTGCGGCATCGCTGAGGTTCGCTTGCAGGACCAGCCGATTGTTTCGTACGGAGGCGGTCAGCCGTAAGTGATCGTCGATCCCGCGCAGACCATCCTGCAGTTGCTGGACACGGTCTGGGCTTAGCAATTCGCCGGGTTGCACGAGATTGGCCCGGGCGATCCGTTCGCGAATGCTTGCAGGAAGACGGTTCAGATCCAGGCTCTCCAGCGGATATGCCGTGCCCATTCCCGGATTTGATGTTGCACCCGGAGCGGAGATCTTATCCGCGCTGAACCGGATGGCGACTTCAACCGGTGAGGTTGTGGTGCGCTCCGCCATGGGTACGAAGTGCCACCTGAGGACCGACTGCATCGCCGGCCCTCGCAAGTCCTCGGGGCCGCTGACGACGCGGGCGTCGATGACTTCGCCTTTGGCGTTCACGTTTGCCGTGAGGATTACCTCGCCCGAGATATGTTTCTCAAGGGCGCCGGCTGGGTAGGCAATGCCGGGACGATGCAGGATCTGATTAGCGCCGGAACGCACCTCGATTCCCGGGCTATCGTTGACCTCTTGCGGCGTAGCACTGAGAGGAAATTGCCAAGCCGTGATTCCCACTACCAGAGGCAGCGCGGAAAACACGGCGAACGTGGAGAGAATGAGACGGCGCTTGGGCATACTTACTCCTAGGTAAATGGAAGCGATCCGCTGGCGCAGATGCTGCTTCCTGAGAAAAAGGGGAGCGGGCGCGAGGTCCGCTTCCATACGCGCGGCGGCCATGGCGAGTAGGGCGTTCACATATTCGTCCTTGGCTCTTGTATGTTCGATGACGGCCTGATCGACCGCCTGTTCGCGCGTTAGTTGGATCTGCCCCAGCAGCCACCAGATGGCAGGGTGGAACCAGAGCACGGAACGAATCAGTTCTTCCGCGACCGCATAAAGCCAGTCTTTGCGTTGTACGTGCAACAACTCGTGGCAAAGGATCGGTTCACGACGCTCCGGAGCGAGTTCCGGGAAGCCCGCGGGTAGAAGGACGACAGGCCTGCGGAAGCCGAAGGTCACCGGGCCGGTAATGGCTTCCGACACATAGAATTCCGTGTGAGCGGCCACTCGTTGCATCGTCTTCGGCAGCGATTCAGCCAACGATTGCACCGGCATTCCCGAACGGCGAAGCCGCCGCAACCGTACAAACCCAGTAGCGAGCAGCAGGAGCCGGACAGTGACACCCGCGATCCAAATCCCGAGTGCCATCTCTTCGAGCGACCACGCAGGGAACACTCCGTCGGTGCCGGATCGGATCGTTACCGGACCAGTGGTTGCAGAGATGACCGCTCGCCCTTGTGGCTGTCCTTCCCGATATGGCTGGACCAGCGGCAGCGCCAGGCAGACCAGAAGCAACACCTGCGAATAGGCGAGCCGCAGCTTTGGTGATTCCAGACGGAACAGTTTGGGCAGGAAGGAGCCGGCCGCGGTGATGAGAGCCACCTGCAGACTCCAGATTGTAAAGTTCAAAGCCGTCATGACTTCCTCTTAGCCAGGCGTGCGATTTCGGCCAGTTCGTCTGCGCTCAGCGCTTCATCTTCCACCAGGTGGAGCAGAAGCGGCTCTGCCGAGCCGTTAAAAACGCGATCGAGAAACTCGCGAACCATGCCGCCAATTACCTTTTGCTTGGGCTGCGACGGGCGGTAAAGGAACGCCTTTTCCTGTTCGGATTTCTTCAGATGACCCTTACGCTCCAGGATCTTCATCATGGTCATTACGGTGGTGTAAGCAATCTTCCGGCGTTCGAGCAGCTTCTCGTAGACGTCTCGAACGGTGGCGGCTTTCAGGTCCCAGACAATCTTCATGATCTCCAGTTCCTGATCGGTGAGGGTCGGTTTGCGTGACCGCATACTAATTAATTAGTACGATAACGTTCGCAAGTCAAATACATTTTTCTACCGACAGCAGCAGCTCGCGGTTTGGTGCATATATATTGGGATACGCACCCGCCATGGAAGGAGTGGCGAGAACGTGAATTCCTATCCCAAACTGCATAATGCGATGTGGCCCGGACTGGTCGGCAAGGGCCCTGATTCCGAACCGCCGATCGACCTGGAGACCATGCTGAATCTGACAGCCGCGGCCGAAGTGAACGGCGTCAGATTCGACGGCGTGGACCTGTTCCTTGCGGATCCTCATACAAGCATCGACGCCACGGGCGATGAACTGAAGCGGCTGGCGGACAAAATCGGTGGCCGGGGGCTCACCGTGGGCTCGCTCGTGGCTCCCGTATGGGGAGGGACAGGCGGCGGATCGGCGATGGGCAGCGACGAGGATCGCGCAAAGTTCAATACGCAGGTGCGGAAGGCGTGTCAGATTGCGAAAACGCTTCGGGAACTCGGGGTCCGTAAATATGGCGTCGTGCGCGTCGATTCCGCGTGTGGCGTGGGTGAGTGGGCGGCGGATCCGGCGGCCAATACCAGGAAGATCGCGGATACGTTCCGCACCGCGTGCGATATTGCCGCAGATCACGGCGAGCGGCTCGCGGCAGAGGGTGAGATCTGCTGGGGAGGGATGCAGAGCTGGAAGAAGATGGTGGAATTGCTGGAGGCAGTCGGACGGCCGGAAGTGCTCGGGTTCCAGGCGGATATGGCCCACACGCTGCTGTTCACGATGGGGTACAACGCGCCTGAGGATAGGCTACTGCCGGAAGAATACGACTGGAAGGATCAGAAGGAACTCGACAGCGCGTTGAAAAAGGTGACTGATGCGCTGCGGCCGTGGACCATCGACTTCCATGTCGCGCAGAACGATGCAACGGTGAAGGGCTCCGGATCCCACGATAAGACGGGGCACCATTGTCTGCCGAACGACCCGAACGGGAAGCTGGACGTGGTGAAATACGCCGGCTATTGGATGCGCGGATCCGACGGTCAGCCAACGAAGGCCTTCCAGCACATCTGCTGGGATGGCTGCATGTTCCCCAATGCGACGATGATGCAGCAAAAGACGTGGAATGACATTTTGGCCATCATGATCGCCGTCCGCGATGCGCACGGCTGGAACGTGAAGGAGGCAAACGCATGAGCAAGAAGAAGCTGAATGTAGGCATGGTGGGCTACGGCTTTATGGGCCGCACCCATTCGAATGCCTTTCGCCAGGCAGGTGTCTTCTTCGATTTGCCCTACCAGCCCGTCTTGAAGACGATTTGCGGGCGCAGCCAGGAGAAGACGAATGCGTTTGCCACGCAATGGGGCTATGAATCGGCCGAAACGGATTGGCGGAAGCTGATCGAGCGCAAGGATATCGACCTGCTCGACATCGCGAGCCCCAACGATACACACGCGGAGATCGCTATCGCCGCGGCGAACGCAGGCAAGATGGTGATGTGCGAGAAGCCCCTTGGGCGCACCGCCGCCGAAGCCGAAGCGATGGTGGAAGCCGTCGAGAAGGCCCGCGTCGCGAACATGGTCTGGTATAACTACCGGCGCGTCCCCGCGGTGACGCTCGCGAAACAGTTGATCGATGAGGGACGGCTCGGAAAAATCTTCCACTACCGCGCCCAGTTCCTGCAGGACTGGACAATTTCGGCGGATCTGCCGCAGGGCGGTGCAGGCCTTTGGCGACTGGATGCCAGTGTCGCGGGCAGCGGCGTGACGGGCGATCTGCTGGCGCATTGCATTGATACGGCAATGTGGCTGAACGGAGGAATCGATCGAGTTACGGCAATGACCGAGACGTTCGTCAAAGAGCGTCCGCACACACTAACGGGCAAGGTGGAACCAGTCGGAATTGACGATGCGAGCGCATTCCTCGCGCGGTTCGCCAATGGTTCTCTTGGGCTGTTCGAGGCGACCCGATATGCCCGCGGGCACAAAGCGCTGTACACGCTCGAGATCAACGGAGAGCACGCGTCCATTCGGTGGGATCTTCACGATCTGCACCGGCTGCAGTATTTCGATCATGCCGATCAGAGCAACCTGCGCGGATGGCGGTCGATTCACATCACCGATGGCGACCATCCGTACATGAAGCACTGGTGGGTGCCGGGTCTGCAGATCGGATATGAGCATTCGTTTACTCACCAGGCTGCCGACTTTCTCACCGGGCTTGGCACTGGAGAAGTGCCTGGGCCGTCGTTCCGCGACGGATTGGCCACCGACTACGTGACCGACGCTGTTTTGAAGTCGGCTCGCAATGGATCTTGGGAGGCCGTGCAAACCAAGGCGGCCAAGGCATGAAACCGGACCGGCGCACGTTCCTGGCAATTACGGCGGCTTCCTATGGCAGGATCCTGGGTGCGAACGATCGCATAAGGCTCGCCGGGATTGGCATGGGCGGGCGCGGGTCCTATTTGCTCGGGCTGGCGGTAAAGGCGCCAGGCACCGAACTGGTCGCCGTATGTGATGCGTATGCGCCCCGTATGTTCTCGGTAAAGCTGAAGGTGGGCGCCCAGGATGCACAGGATTACGGCGATTATCGCGAGGTGCTGGACCGTAAAGACATCGACGCGGTGGTGATCGGATCTCCTGATCACTGGCACGTACCCATGACAATGGACGCCGTGAAGGCCGGCAAGGATGTCTACGTGGAGAAGCCGGTCAGCCACTCGATCGAAGAGGGCGAGCGGCTGGAGAAGTTCATGGCCGATTCGAAGCAGGTCGTTCAGGTCGGATATCAGCAGCGCAGTTGGGAACATTTTCGCGTGGCTCGCGATTTCGTAGCGGCCGGAAAACTCGGAAAGATCACGCTGGTGCTGGTGTCCTGGTATCAGGATTACCTGCGGAATCGTGGAGTGCTGCCGGAAATTATCGCGGAGAAGGTCGATTGGAAGAAGTTTCTCGGGTCCGCTCCGGAACAGCCTTTCGTGCCGCTCAGATTCGCGCGGTGGCGCTGGTTCTGGGATTTCGGCGGAGGACATCTGACTGATCTGTACAGTCACTTTGGCGACGTCGTGCATTGGGCGATGGGCACGGATTCGCCGGTTGCGGCGCAGGCGATGGGATCGCGGAACGCTTTTCCGGAGTACGAGTGCCCGGACACGATCATGGCCAGCTTCGAGTATCCCGGATTTAATATTGTGCACACCGGTGCCCTGAATGGGGCCCTGGACGGCGGCAACATCGTCTTCCGGGGAAGCAACGCAGTTATGAAGCTGAATCGCGACGGATTTGCCGTATATCCGGAACGCGTCGTGCCAGGCGAGAAGACACATTATCCCGAGCCGCAAATCTCAATGCGGACCATGAGCGTGGGGACGCCCGAGCACATTCAGAACTTCCTCGATTGCGTGAGGAGCAGAAAGGCTCCGAACGCCGGTGTGAAGACCGCGGTGGCAGCCGCTCGGGCAGCTCATCTCGGGAATCTCGCGTATCGCAAGAGTGCTCGGGTTCCGGGCTGAGTGGCGGTTTCGATTGCACGGTTCGGCGGCTGCTTGCGTCCTACTCTGCGGAGCCAACCTGCATGAAAGCCGACCTGTATACCAAGTGTGTCCTGACCGTGATCGCGGCCTGTCTTATGACCATTTCTTTCCGCATACTGCAGAATCCGCCGCCCGCAGCCGCGCAGAATGACGGCCTGCGCGTCGTGATTAGCGGTTTTGACATGAACAACCTAAGCCGCGGCCTGCCGGTGAACATCCTCGGCGCGGGTGAGAATGCGGCCGTGCCGGTCACCCTCGCGGGAGGCGGGAGCGACGGGAAGGGTTCCGTTCCGGTGCATGTGATAGACCCGGCAGTGCCGGTTGCCGTGCTCGGAGCCGGACGGGAAGGGAGATTGCCTGTTCCCGTCAATCTGACTCAGGTGGGGAGTGGGGATATCAGCCGGGCTGGCGTGCCGGTAGTAATGGCGGCTCAGGAAAAGTAGAAAAATAAGCGGAATTGGCTGGGAGGCAGGGATTCGAACCCCGATACGCAGATCCAGAGTCTGCAGTCTTACCGTTAGACGACCTCCCAACGGGACGGAACTTTCAGTTTAGCGCGTCCGGCGCCCTGCCGACAACTTTGGTTCCGCAATCGTTGCCAGCCAGGCTTCGCGGCGCCCTTCTGCTGCGAAAGTGTTTTTCCAATGGTCGCGCAGCTTAGCCATTTTATTATCGGCCCGATCCTTCAGTTCCTTCTTAAACGCCCGGTGGCCCTTCAGCAGCGCGCGAGTCGCGACAAGGTCATTGATGTCGCCCAAATAAGTCTGAATCTCTTTCAGCTCCTTGATACGGCTCTGGAGAGGCTTGCCGTAGAACTCCACGAATAGTTCGAGAGTATAGCGGAACCGCTTGCTCGCCAGCCGGAACTGGTGCAGTTCCGCCCATGGGATCTTCTTGCGGAACGCTTCATCACCGGATTTGAAATAATTCTTGACTGTTTTTGCCATCTCGGCGCGGATCTCATCCGGCAGGGGCTTGCCCTCATTCCAGCGAATCTTCATTGGGTATCCACTCCTAACCGGCTGCGCCAGTCGTCTTTGGAAAGCTTCCTCACAGCCTTTTCCAAACGTCGGCCGGTAACCGATCGCTCCTCCTGTACGCTATCGTGTGGAAGGTTGGCCTTGGCGAGCAGTTGTATTCCAATATCGCGCTCTCGTACCGCTCCGGCCAACTTCATAATCTTCCGCATTTCACCGCGTATTTCCTTGGCAGCCTTCGCATCGACGAATTGATGAAATACGCGCAGTCCCTGTTGCAGGCGGCGGATCGATACGCGCAATTTATGAACTGGCTCTTCCCCCTGGTCGCGCTGGACGCGCGCAAGCTCCGACTCGAACTCATTGATCAGAGCATCGATTTTACCTAGTCCGAAAGTACGAATCGTCTGCATGGCTATTTCTTCGCACGAGCGATGTTGAGATTCAGGGCGTACACTTGGCGGAACAATTCCCCGGTGCGCTCGGCGGCCCAGAGTTCCAGGTCAGCCTTGGCGCTGGTTCGTACAACCACAATGAGCCCTGAAGGACCGAGATGGCAATGCACGTCTTCGATCCGCTGCTCGCGGTTGGTATCGAGCGCATCGGCGAGCCGCAGAATCGGCATGAGCGCCGTCACAGTGCGCTTGCCTTCCGCAGCAAGCTTTTGAAACTGAGTGTGGCGGGTATTTGGGACCGCTTTCCGATGATACCGGCACAACTGAGCGATGAGCAGACGCTCCTCGTCCGTAAAGCCCGGAAGATCGGAATTCACAACCAGGTACTCGGAATGCTTGTGGTGTCCCGTATCGCTGATGTAATGACCGGTGTCATGCAAATACGCAGCGGCCTCCAGAATCTTCCCATCGTTTGGAGCCAGTTTGTGCATCGGCTGCAAACACTCGAAAACAACGTGCGCGATCTCGGCGACCTTTCTGCCGTGTTTCGTGGTTACCCCGAACTTGCGGGACAAGGCCTCAACCGCACGCAACTGCTCGCGAGTCAGCCGGCTGCGTTCGCGTCCCACGCCGCGCGCTGCGAGATCGGCAATGATGCCGTCGCGCACACCCGCCGTTGAGTAGTAGAGCGCCGGCGACTGAAACGCCTCGAGAACCTTTAGAAATACCGCCGCACCCGCGACAATTAGCTCGGCACGTCGCGGGCCTATACCGGCAATCTTCTTTCGTTGGACCAGCGTCTTGTGAGAGACCTCACTGTAAAACTTGCGAATCTGATTCGTGGTGGCACGCAGGTGATCTGCCTCTTCCCGGCGCGCGCGAGGAATTCGATTGATCGCGCAGACTACCGCAGCAGCGCTCGAAGACGTGGCAACGGTGCGATCGAACCCGAACGTAGTGATACGCTTCAGCGCCGCCTGCAGTTTCTCCTCAATGAATTCCTCCATGCGAAGCAGTTCAACCTCGGCGGGCGGATCCGATTTGAGAAACACCTCGCTGAGGCGGACTGCGCCGAGCGGGCGGGAGACTCCTTCCTGCAGGGCGCCGTTCTCACTGAGAATAATCTCTGCGCTGCCGCCGCCGACGTCGATCATAAGGAGGCGCTTGCCAGGATGCGGCCAGCGCGTCTGGACTCCCAGGTGGATGAGGCGTGCTTCTTCTGAACCGGAGATGACTTCAATGCGGGTGCCCACCGCTTCGGAAGCGCGCTCGATGAATTCAGCCTGGTTACTGGCATCGCGTATGGCAGCGGTCGCGACGGCTCGGACTCCATGGACGTCGAACTTGCGATATGTTTCGGCCATTCGGGCCAGGACCTGGCAAACGAAGGTCATCGCATCCGCACTGACCGAGCCTGTACTGAACACACTGGTGCCAAGGCGGGTAACTTCGCGGTCAGCAGCGAGAATGCGCGTTGGCGCTCCTGGAAGCACTTCAGCGGCCTCCATCCGAACCGAGTTACTGCCGATATCGATCGCGGCGTAGCGCGGCATATGGCTATAGTAACGTTCACATTCCTCTCTTTGCGCGAACGCTCTGCTAAATCCGAAATAAACTGGTAAGCACTTATGTCTCACACAAGACGTGACTGTGCTCTGGCAATTGCTTCGCTCGCGCTGGCGCGTGCGGCGGATACGAAGAAGTTGGAATCGAAAACCTATGCATTCGAAGATCTCCCTGTGAAGGTGAATAAGAACGGATCAAAGGGGAGAGCCGTGTTGAGCGGCGGGACGCATGACAATTTCCCTATTGAAATGCACTTGACCGAATTACAGCCAGGGCAGGAACCCCATCCGCCGCATCATCATGTACACGAAGAGATGGTCCTGATCCAGTCGGGATTGCTTGAGGTAACGATCAATGGCAAAGCCTCGCGACTTGGACCAGGATCGGCGGCATTCGTGGCTTCCAACGAGGAGCATGGGTGGAAAAACGTAGGCGACACCAAGGCGCTGTACTTCGTGCTCGCGCTCGGAAGAGCTTAGCGGCTCGCGTTATAATCGTGCCCTGACGTTCAGGGAGGGCCTCATGCGCTATACCATCGGGCGCGATCGCGGATGCGATATCCCGATCGCGGACGATTCTGTCAGTCGGGTGCACGCCGAGCTTACGTTCTCCGGCGGTGGACAGATCGTTCTCCGCGATTGCGGCAGCAGCAACGGGACCACCTTGCTCCGGGCGGGCACGCAAAAGCGCGTGCAACAGGAGCAGGTGTTTGCCGCCGATGAGGTACGGTTCGGCGCGGTGACACTATCGGTGAAAGACATGCTCAATGCGATCAATGCGAAAAGTCCAGCGCCGGCGCCCGTGCCCCGGAAGACGAACGACTCGAAGGTAATCCATTGCTCCTGCGGCGCGATCAAACGTACCGATGAATACTGCACGGCCTGCGGACAAGGGCCGAGTGCATGAGCGCATGCGCCTCCCTTCTCAGGCCGCGCCGCCCGTTCTTTCCATCCCCGATCGCCGCAGCAGCCGATGATCTCATCGAATGGGCATAGTCATCACGAGCGGATCCGCGCAAAATATAGGCGCGCGCTCCAACCAGCAGGATGCCATGCAAGTGGTGGAGACGCCGGGCGGCGGCGTACTGGCCATTCTTTGCGATGGCATGGGAGGCCTGGAGGGCGGGCAGCTCGCGGCCCAGACCGCGATCACCGCCTTCCGGGACTACTTCCTCGTTCGTGGCTCACTGTTTGAAGCTGGAGGTGTAGCGAACGCGGCTGTGGCGGCGTTACGGAGAAATACAGGCACTACTCTGATTGCCGCGCATGTGACGCCTGGGCAGTTTGAATGGATTTCCATCGGGGATAGCCCCCTATATCTGCTGCGTGAGGGCTCATTGCAGCAAGTGAACAAGCCGCACGTTTACGCGAACCTCCTCACGGCCGAAGAGGCGGAGGTGCACCCGGAGCGGGACTCCCTCACCAGCTACGTCGGAATCCCGGCGCTGATTGAGATCGATCAATCGCCCGTGCCCGTGCCGCTTCGTGCCGGTGACCGCGTGATACTTGCGAGTGACGGGCTCTCACGTGCGCTGCAGCCGGCTGACATTGTGCAGACAATGAAACCCGATGCGCAGGCGAGTTGCAATGCGCTCGTCGCGGAGGTCCTGTCGCAGAAACGGCCTGGACAAGACAACGTGTCAGTCATCACCGTATCGGTTGATGCACAGGAACCGGCCGTGTCTCCGAAAAACATCGGCAACGGTTGGGGACTCATCGCGGCACTGTTTTTGACCTTGCCTGCCGCGGGGCTGACATGGCATGCGATGATCGGCGGCTCCCGGCCGGAGCGGCGAGGCGCCGCTGCGAGGGAATCCTCTAAACTGTCAACGGCGAATCCACCTCAAGCTCTCACCGCTGACGAGCCTCGCGCCGGAACAAAGGACTGATGTTCCTCACAGCAAAATTGAGCGATCGAGGCGCCCGGCGCGTAAACGAAGATGCGGTTGATTACTTCGTAGACGGGAACCGGGGCTGCTGGGTGGTGGCCGATGGACTCGGCGGACATCACGGAGGAGAAATCGCGTCCGGGCTTGCGGTGGCAGCGATCATCGCGGCCTTCCAACGCAATCCGGACTGCACTCCGGAATCGATGCGGAGCCACTTACTCGCCGCAAATCAGGCTATTGTGGAAAGACAGCGGAATGCACCGGAGTTAAGCATCATGCGGTCTACGATCGTGGCCATAATTGCGTCCGAATCTATGTCTGTGTCAGGACATGCCGGAGACTCGCGCCTCTATCATTTCCGCGGTGGACGGATTCTGCGCCATACCCGCGATCACAGCGTGCCGCAGGCCCTGGCTGAGGCGGGTGAGATCGAGCTCTCCGCGATTCGCAGGCATGAGGATCGCAACAGCTTGCTCCGGACCTTGGGGTCGGCAGAAAAGGAAATGAAGCCAGAAGTCGCCGCCTTATTCTCGACGCAGCCCGGCGACGCGATGCTGCTCTGCTCGGATGGGCTCTGGGAACCGGTGGTGGAGCACCAGATGGAAGAAGATCTGCAAGCCGCCCGCTCGCCGGAGGAGTGGCTCGAACGCATGCAGTTGCGAATCCGTCAGGCGAGCGATCCTGAGCAGGACAACTATTCGGCGCTCGCAATCTGGAGGCTCGCTTGACGGAAGCTGCGCAGCTCTGCATGGGCTGCATGGAGGCTCGCGGGCCTGCTCCGGTGTGTCCGCGCTGTGGGTATAACGATGCCGCCCCGCTTACGACGGCGTTATATCTGAAGCACCGAACTGTCCTCAAGGAACAGTACTTGGTCGGAAGGATGCTCGGGCACGGCGGCTTCGGAATCACGTATCTCGGTTGGGACCTGATGCTGGAGCGGAAGATCGCGATCAAGGAATATCTTCCGAGCGGCATGGCGTCCCGCATCACGGGAGAAGCACAAGTAGTCGCGCACTCCGGCCAGGCGAAAAAGGACTTTGAATGGGGACTGGAAAGGTTCCTGGACGAAGCCCGCACACTCGCCAAGTTCCAGAATCATCCCGGCATTGTGGCGGTGCTGAATTTCTTCCGGGAGAACGGCACCGCGTATCTGATCATGGATTATCTCGACGGGATCACTCTCGACGAGTACCTGCGGCGCAAGAACGGCCGCATCGGGTTCGACCGGGCGTTGCGGATTCTGATGCCCGTGATGGATGCGCTGCGCGAAGTGCACAAGGCCAATATCATGCATCGGGATATAAGCCCGGACAACGTCTACCTGTGCAGAAGCGGTCCGGTGAAGGTGCTCGATTTCGGAGCTGCCCGGCATGCGATTAGCCAGCACAGCCGGAATCTGTCCATCATCCTCAAAGAAGGTTATGCGCCGGAAGAGCAGTATCGCACCAAAGGCAATCAGGGTCCTTGGACCGACGTATACGCCGTTGCGGCTACGCTCTACAAGGCGATTACCGGGCATCGACCGCCCTCTGCGCTCGACCGCCTGGATACGGACGAGTTGCAAAGCCCGGGCGGCTTGGGCGTGGAGATGCCTACGGAAGCGGAAGCGGCTCTGGTGAAGGCGCTCGCCGTGAGGGCAGTGGACCGCTTCGCAACAATGGAGGACTTCCAGGCGGCAATCGGGTGGCCTTGCGGCCGTGGTGCCGGGGTCAACACACAAACGGGAGCGGGGTCCGCAGCCGCGGCAGCAGTCCCGTCCAGGATCGTTTCGAGCATCCCTGAGCCCGACGAAGAGACGAGGGTGATATCGGCTCCGCTGCCCGCTGCGGCGGTTTCATTAGCTGCTGCGGCAGCGGAGCTTGCTCCGAAGAGAAGCTTTCCAAAGTGGATGTTTGCAGTTGGAAGCGGGCTTGCTATTGGACTTGTGGTGATGCTGTCCATCTTCAGGCACGACAAGCCTGCTGCCGCTCCCGCACCCGCTCAGGTTCAGCAGGCCAATCCTCCGGTTGCGGATACGGGCGTGCCTGCTCCTGGTCAAGTCGACACGAAACGTCCATCGTCCATGCCGGTGAATGCGCCCTCGCCGGTGCCAACGTCCGTCAAGGCGGCAGAGGGGACCGCGGCTGCAGCGCCAACGCCTGTGGTCGCGAAACCGGCAGATCGAGTCGTGCAGGTCGCTGTTGCGCATGACCATGGCGGATCCTTCTCAGACAACTGCCAGGGGCAATTAATCGTCAGCGGCGACAGCATCGAGTTCCGTGGCAGTCAGCACACGTTTCAGGTCAAGAAGATGGACTTGATTGAGGCGAAGATGAACAACGGCTTCGTACGCGCGCTCGGAAAAGCGTTCGGCCGGGGCAACTCTGCCCTCGGCGGGCAGAACTCTTTCCACATACGCATCCCCGGCGGCAAATTCAATTTTGTGGCACTCGGCGAGGACCGTAAAGCTGGCGCGGCCACAATCCTGAATGCAATTCGCGGGAAGCCCTGAGCTACTTGCCTTTCAGGTAGTGGTCGAACCAGGCGATCATCTCGCGTTCCGCTGCCTCCGCGTCTTTACCCTTGAAGCCGTGGTCCGCTCCTTCGAACGTCACTAACTTCGTTTCGACGCCGGCTGACTTAAGGCGATCTGTAATCCACCCCGCGTGCTCGTAGTTCACGTATCGATCCACTGTGCCGTGCAGCGTCAGTACCGGAGCGGCTACCGGCGTCACCCAGTTCAGCGGGCTGGCCATGATGTATCGCGCGCGGGCGTGCTCCACGTCACCGCCGAGGAACAGCGGCAGCACCTCGCAGGCGTCTACGCTCTTGCCACAGGATTTTGTAAGGTCGGTGGGGCCATAGTAGTTCACGACGGCTTGCACTTTGTCGGAAACACCTGCGTATTCCTGAGTCTCGAACTCAGGCACGTTCGCCGTGAGACCGAGCATCAGCACGAGATGACCGCCGGCGGAATCGCCCGTTACGCCGATCCGGCTCGGATCGATCCCGAACTTCGACGCATTGGACCGAAAAAACCGAATCGCGGTCTTCACATCCTGAACTGCGGCGGGAAAGGGATACTTTGGCGCAAGGCCGTAACTGATCGTAGCGACGGCGTACCCATTCTGCGCCAGACGAATCGCTTGTGGAATCTTGCTTTGGCGCTTGCCGGCGCGGAATCCGCCGCCGTGCACCATCACGATCAGCGGTAGAGGCTGCTGCGCGTCCTTCGGTCTTAGAAAGTCCGCCGCCAGGTTCTCGTGTGCATTCGAGTAAACCTGGTCGGGAAGATACGTCAAGTTGTCCGGAACTTGTGCAAACGCGGAAGCCGCGATAAGGAAGCTAAGCAATAATCTTTTTGGCGACGACACCGGCCACGTCCGTGAGCCGGAAGTTCCGGCCTGCATAGTAGTAAGTGAGCTTTTCATGTTCCAGACCGAGCAGGTACAAAATCGTCGCATGCAGGTCATGCAGGTGCATGCGATCTTCCACTGAATAATATCCGAAGTCGTCCGTACTGCCGTAGCTGAAGCCCGCTTTCACGCCGCCGCCGGCCATCCACATCGTGTAGCCATACGGATTGTGATCGCGCCCGTCGCCGCCCTCCACTACCGGAGTGCGGCCGAACTCACCGCCCCAGACGACGAGCGTGTCCGTCAACATGCCCCGCGCCTTCAGGTCCTTCAGCAGGCCCGCGATGGGCTTATCGACCTCTTTGGCATTCTTGGTATGGAGCCGGATGAGTTCGCTGTGCTGATCCCATTTGTAGCTGTGCGAGCATTGCACGAAGCGTACACCGCGTTCCGCGAGGCGCCGCGCCATGAGGCACTGCCAGCCGAAGTCGCGCGTTTCTTCTTTGTCCAGCCCATACAGTTTCTTGGTGGCTTCGGATTCCTTCTCGATCTCGAACGCTTCAGGCGCCTCCGTCTGCATGCGGAAGGCGAGTTCGAACGCTTGAATGCGCGCCTCCAGCTCACCATCGTACTCGCGCACCATTGCGTGCTGCCGGTTCATTTTCTGCAGCATGTCGAGTTCATAGCGCTGCTGCTCGGGCGTGAGGCCTTTGTTCGTGAGGTATTCGATCGGTTCGGTCAGGTCCTGGATCTTCATGCCCGCGTTGCCGATGGCAGTACCTTGGTAGGCGGCGGGAAGGAACGCGGAGCTCCAGTTCTTTGCACCGCCATGGGCAAGCGACGGCTTGATCGTGATGAAGCCCGGCAGGTTTTGATTGTCGCTGCCGAGACCGTAGGTCACCCAGGAACCCATGCTGGGCCGCGTGAACGTGTTCGACCCGGTGTGCAGTTGCAGGCTGGCTCCGCCGTGCGCCACGCTGTCGCCCACAACGCTTTTCAAGATGCAGAGGTCGTCCACGCACTCCGCTACATTCGGGAAAAGGCTGCTGACCCAGAGACCGCTTTGCCCGTGCTGTTTGAACTCCCACGGCGATTTCATCAGCGCCCCGGTGTTTCCGGCCGCAAATGTAAGCGGTTGTTTGAAGGGTAGCGGCTTTTCGTTGTACTGCTCCAGCTTCGGTTTGTAGTCGAATGTGTCGATGCTGGAAGGGCCGCCGTGCATGAAGAGGAAGATGACGCGTTTGGCCCTGGCGGGGAAGTGCGGCTGTCGTACCGCCATCGGATTCTGCGGCGCCGAGGTGGCCGCTTGGGCCATCAGGGACGTCAGCCCGAGGGTGCCGAAACCGCAGGCACATTGGCGCAACAAGGCGCGGCGGGAAATGGGCGATCGATCAGTCGACATAAATAAATTCGTTGGAGGACAGAAGAATCCGGAAGAAACTTTCCCAGGCGGCAGGCTGCGAACGCTTCGCAGCCACGCTCTGGATGTAATCGTTGACGCTGCTGACCTCGTCCTTGCTTGGCTTGCGGTTCAGCACGTGTACGTAGGCATCTTCGATCGTATGTATCTGCGACGCCAGCGTCTTCGCACACTCGGTAACAAAGTTGCTGTTCATCATGAACAGCGCCTGCGGAGCAACGTTGGTATTGGCGCGGCCTTCCCCGGTGGTTGTCGCATCGCCAAAATCGAACAGGTTCAGCAGCGTGGGAAGATTGCTGCGGCGCAGCGGCAAATACACGGTACGCCGCTTCTCCTTCTCGGGCTTGATACTCATGCGGCCTTCCGCATTTTCTCCATCGGTGCCGAATCCCTTTTGCAGCGTGCCGCCCATCGTGTAGTCAAGTGTGCCGTCGAGTGCGAGCATGCCGTCGCGTATCTCTTCTACGTCCAGCCGGCGCCGCGGGAATCTCGACCATAGGCGGTTTGCCGCATCTTTCTCGGATTGCTCTTTTGTGATCTCGCTGCTCATCTGATAGGTGCTGGAGAGCATGATCTCGCGGTGAAGCTGCTTAACAGACCAGCCCTTCTCCATGAAGCGCTGCGCGAGGAAGTCGAGCAGTTCCGGATGCGTCGGGCGCTCGCCCATAAGTCCCCAATTACTCGGCGTGCGCATCAATCCTTCGCCGAAATGCCACTGCCAGACCCGGTTGACGAAGACGCGCGACGTGAGCGGGTGGTCCTTCCGCACAAGCCAATCGGCCAGTTCTATGCGGCCGCTGCCTTTTTCAATACTCGCCTGGTTTTCGCCCGCAAGAATCACCGGGAAACGGCGCGGGACGACCTCGCCGGGATTGTGCACGTCTCCGCGAATGAACAGATGCTGTTCGACGTACTGATCGTTTTCCGTGACCGCGTTGGCCATCTCGGGTTCCGGCGGTGACGACTTCTTCAGTTGGGCGTACTCGCCTTCCAGTTGTTTGTACTTGGCCCAAACGTCCGCAGGCCATATCTTCTGTCGCTCCTTCGCCTCAAGCGCAAACGGGCCGCTCACCACTTCAGAAAAGAAACGGCTTCTCGCCTCCTTGCTCCTCGGGCGGTCAGGAGGCGTCTTGCCATCTGCATTGGCCTTCGCGACTTTGACCTTCCATTTATCGAGCGCTTCTTCCCAAAGGCGTTGCCCTTTTTGGTATTCCGTAACGAAGCTCGCGATCACGGCCTGAAGGTTCTTTCGGTCGGCCTTGTACCACCCTGCCATGTGCGGACGGTTCTCGGCGTTTCCGGGCAGGTATTCGAGCCACTTCCGAAGAATAGCCGGATCCAACTGCAATTTCTCGGCGAGCTTCTCTTCCGATTCCCCTTCATGGCAGATGCGGAATGCGGCAGCCATATAATCCGCAAGTTTCGGCGCATAGCGTGCGAAGTAGACTTCCTGTTGCTCCTCCACCAGAATGTCCATCTCGCGTTTCTTCGAGGCGAGCTTTGTCTGATGCGCCTCGTAGGCATCGGCTACAGGCTTATCTACCAACGGTGCGAAATACATCTGAGATACGCCGCCATCGCCGATCTTCTTAAACCCTTTGGTATTTGCAAAGATCGCTGCGAGCGAGTAGTAATCTTTCTGCAAAATGGGATCGAACTTGTGATCGTGGCACCGCGCGCACCCGACTGTCAGCCCCATAAAGGCGCGTGTCGTGACATCGATCTGCTCGTCGATAAAGTCGTACAGCATCTTCGGCTTATCCTGCTCGGCGATCAGTCTGGGACCCACCGAAAGAAATCCTGTTGCAATGATGCCGTCGCGATTGACCTTCCCGTCTTTAGCCGGCAGCAGATCCCCTGCAATCTGTTCGCGGACGAATTGGTCGTACGGTAGGTCCTTGTTGAACGCCTGAATCACGTAGTCGCGATAACGGTAGGCGTAGGGGTATCGATGATCTTCGTCGGCTCCGGTGGAATCCGCATAGCGGGCTACGTCGAGCCAATGGCGTCCCCAGCGCTCCCCGTAACGCGGGGATGCCAGCAGACGGTCTACCACCTTTGCGAACGCGCCGGGAGAACGGTCGTCGACGAAATCCAGAATTTCCTTCTCGGTAGGAGGTAGGCCCGTGAGGTCAAACGTTGCCCGCCGGATCAGCGCGATCTTGTCTGCGGGTTTGGCCGGCGTCAACCCCTTACTTTCCAGCTTGGAGAGGACGAACGCGTCGATCGGATCCTTAACCCATGCTTTATTCTGGACTTCCGGAACTTTTGGATTCTGGATCGCCTGGAAGGACCACCACTCCTTCTGTCGCTTGGTGAACTCCTTCTTCTTGGCGCCGGGAGCTGGAGCAGAGGAGATAACCGCACTTCCGCCCGGCATTGGCGCCCCCGCCTTCACCCACTCGGTAATATCAGCGATCTGCTGGTCTTTCAGTTTGCCGGTAGGCGGCATTTTGATGTTGGAATGATAGCTGATAACCTGCAGCAGCCGGCTCTCGTCCGGGTTCGTTTTGTTAAGGATGGCGCCGCTGTCGCCACCTTTTGCGATGCCTTCCGGCGTCCCTAGCACCAGGCCTCCACGCGGGCTCGCGCCACCATGACATCCCGAGCATTGGGTAGCGAAGATAGGGCGAACTTTGCTTTCAAAGAACTCAACACCTTGCGAGGAGGTTGACTGTGCCAACAGCGCAGGGGCGAACAGGAAGGGAACCAGGCGCCAGCTCATGGTTCTCCCTATCATAGATACCGGTGCCCGCCCACGCAACCGCTCGGAGCAATAATGTTAATCAGATTACTGAATATCGCTATGGAAATGCCTTAGGCGCGTTTCAATCTATTGCGGCGGATAGGTATTAGCCCGATAATTTAACTTCAGTGCAGCCTGACCCCGGATCGTCACCCTCATTCACGAGGAAACTACTGCGATCGCTGTCCACGCCTCGTATGGCCGTGGCGGCGCTGTTCGCATTCACCGTGGCGTTCATGCTGCTGCTGGCCGGCGACGGTATGGAGATCCTCTACACCGTTCGCGCGTACACCTCCGCGGAAGGCACTTGGTCCAAGGCACAGAAAAGCGCTGTCTATTTCCTGAACCGGTATGCGCGCTCCCGGAAGGAGGCAGACTACCAAAGCTATCAAAATGCGCTTGCCGTGCCAGATTCCCTTCGCGAAGCGCGTATCGAGTTGGATAAGCCCCGGCCCAACATGGTGAAAGTTCGTGCTTCTCTGGTTCGCGCAGGCACTCAGCCTCGCGACGTCGATGGCATGATCAACCTTTATAGGCGCTTCCGCACAATCAGCTACACAGAGGGCGCGATGAAGGCGTGGACAGACGCCGATAAACTGCTGCTCCAAATGCGGGAGAAGGGCGAAATGGTCCATCATGCCGTCGTCTCCGGAGCTTCGGCGGAAGCCGTCGACGCAATTCTAGCCGATATCGACACGCTGCAGACGCGGGTACCCGAATTTGAAGATAGTTTCAATCGGCGGGTTGGGGATGGCGCGCTCTGGGCAAAGGACATCGTGAAATGGGTGATCGCCGTAAGCGCGGTTCTGCTGCTTACGCTGGGAATTCTAACCACTTGGCGCCTGCTTTCGGAAGCCTCGGAGGCGAATGAGAAATACCGCAACTTAATCAACACCGCGAACGACGCCATCATCATCTCGAATCGGGATACGGGCAGGATTCTCGAAGTGAATCTCAAAGCGGAGCAGTTGCTCAATATCCCGGTAAATCGATTACGTGAGATGGCGTTCACGGATCTGTTAGTGTCCGGTGCTGGCTGGCCTGAAAACACCGGCAATCAGGAAATTTCGGTTCGTCACGCGGACGGCCATGAAGTACAAGTGGAAGCCAGCGTGAACCTGACGAAAGTGGACGGTCGCGTGGTGGTACAGAGCATCCTGCGCGATATGAGTGACCGCAAACGGCTGGAAGCCCAGCTACGGCAGGCAGCGAAAATGGACGCGGTTGGACGGCTTGCGGGCGGTATCGCGCACGACTTCAATAATTTGCTGACGGTCATCTCCGGTTATGGAGAGTTGGCTCAGGCCCAGCTCGCTCCTGAGGATCCCCTAAACGCCAGCATCGAACAGATTCTCAAGGCCGCCGAGCGTGCGTCCAGTCTGACGCAGAAACTGCTCGCGTTCAGCCGCCACCATCCGATGAAAGCCGAAGTGCTGGATCTTAATGAGGTGGTCACCGGCGTTGAGATGATGTTGCGCCGGCTCATTGGTGAAAATATCGAGTTTGCTTTCTTACCCGAATCGAAGCTGAACTGCGTCAAAGCGGATCTGCGCCAGATTGAGCAAGTGATCGTGAATCTGGCCGTAAATGCGCGGGACGCGATGCCGAACGGCGGAAAACTCACGGTACGGACCCGGAATCTGAAGATCACGGAAAGGCAGGCCGCCGCGCATCCGTTTTTGAAGGCAGGCAGTTACGTTTCGCTCGCACTCAGAGACACGGGCTTCGGGATGGATGACAAGGTCAAGGCCTGTATCTTCGAGCCGTTCTTCACGACGAAAGAAACGGGCAAGGGAACGGGCCTGGGCCTCGCGATGGTCTACGGTACCGTCAAGCAGAGTGGTGGGTTTGTTTTGGTGAATAGCGAACTCGGCAAGGGAACTGAGTTCGACATCCTGCTGCCGGTTGTGGATGGCCGGCCTACCAGCAAGACAGCTCAGGGCATCGAAACGGCGTCAGGAACAGAAACGGTGCTCGTCGTGGAAGACCAGGAGGATTTGCGCGCGCTGTTAATCACCGTTCTGCAGAAGAACGGCTACCGCGTGCTCGATGCCATGGACGGCGCCTCCGCTTTATCGAAGTTCCAGGAATGCCATAACCAGATCGCGCTCGTAATCACCGACGTTGTTATGCCCGGGATGGGAGGATTGGATCTCGGCACGCATTTGCGAAAACAGGTTCCTGGGTTGAAGGTCCTCTACATGTCCGGGTATACCGACAGCCTGATGGCGAGGCAGGGTCCGCTCTCGAACGACACGCCATTCCTGCAGAAACCGTTTACACCTGATGTGCTGGCGCGCAAAGTCCGCGACGTGCTGGATGGCACTACCGTGCGTGGCGCGTAAAGCTTAGGAATGTTGCGGCGGCGATGTAGCTTCTATGGCGGCCAGTGCTTCCAGGATGCGATAGCGGTGGCGGGCTCCCTTGGGCACGAGCCACGAATCGCCGGCTCGCAGATCGATCGTCTCTCCATTCACTTCTAATTGGGCCGATCCGCGAATCATATAGCCTACGCTCTCGTATTCGCG
Source organism: uncultured Solibacteraceae bacterium (assembly GCA_964464925.1). Taxonomy (GTDB): domain Bacteria; phylum Acidobacteriota; class Terriglobia; order Bryobacterales; family Bryobacteraceae; genus CAYXLI01. Next base: position 109,689 of record CAYXLI010000009.1, read on the forward strand.
CACAGACTCCGGCTTTTCTTCCCCAGGTTGCTCTTCCCAGAGGCGCATGCCTACGCTGATTCCAAAGGCCAGATGTTTTTCTCCGGCGCGTCCGCTCGCAGGTTGCTCAGCGCTTACCTTCAAACCTTTACGGTCGGTCATACGAAGTAGACGCGTCCCGCGAAACTTTTCAACGTCCATGCAGTCCTCTCGGACGGGAGGTGAATTATGCCCATGGATCATGAGAAGACAGAGGACATGGTGGAAACTCCGGAAACGCGCCGGAAGGCTGCCCGAAACCTGGAAGCCGCGGCGAACTCAGATAATTCGCTGGAAGGGTACGCCGCCGTGAACAATGTTGACGAAGATGAAAAGGCGGAAATTGCACGCCTTGCCCAAAAATTCGCTAGTCAGCAGGGCAAGGAGCAAGGGCCGGATGACGAGGATTGGTCCCGCGCCGAATCCGAGGTCCGGCGGCGCCGCCTTGGCATTAACGGACTCTAGGTTTACCGCAGAAGGTCGAGATTGCTGCGGGCCCAAACTTCCGAGTCGATCGGACCCGGCAGAGTGGCCCGCTTCATCCAAAACTTCTGGATGTTGGCGCAGATCCGCTGGAACTCGTCGAAGTTCTCTGGCTTACGGATGTAACAGGCAGCCTGCAAGTCATAGGATCGGCGGATGTCCTCTGGAGATCGTGACGTTGATAGGACGATGACCGGGATGGTTCGCAGAAAAGGATCGGCCTTCACGATTTCGAGAACTTCATGCCCCGACATGCGCGGTAAGTTCAGATCGAGAAGGATCATGTCAGGCCGGGGGGCCCGGGAAAACTCTCCGACACGGTGAAGAAATCGTAGCGCCAGCACCCCGTCAGCCGCCACGTGGAGATTGTAAAGTGTGCCGTTCTCCCCGCAAGCTTCCTTGAATAACCTGACGTCCGCGGGATTGTCCTCGACCAAGAGGAGTTCTACTTTCCTTGCTTGTAGCACTAGTTGCTTCCATTCTCTCCGAAATTTGTTGGACGCGGCAGGTGAAATTCACCGATCCACGATAATTTCAACTCGAGCTGGATATGTCACCGTGACAAACGAATCCGCCTCTACTGGGTCTAATCGTCACATATCGGGGAGAACTACATGGCCTACACCGTAGTAGGGCTATTCGACTCGCTTGGACAAGCCGCCTCGGTAGTTGATGATCTTCTTCAAAGCGGGGTAGAACGCGACCAGATTAGCCTTATCAGCGCCCGCCCAACAGGTGGCGCTATGGGACAGCTCTCAAATGGAAGCCTGCCAGCCAGTACTGCCGCAGGTGCACTCGTCGGCGGTTTAGGCGGTCTTCTGATGGGACTGGGAGCCCTCGCTATTCCCGGTATCGGTCCGATTCTTGCCGCCGGGCCTCTCGCTGCCACCATTCTGGGCGCCGGCGTGGGGGCAACGGGAGGGGCTTTGCTTGGCGCCTTACAGGATATCGGCGTTCCCGAAATCGAGGCCGGCTTCTACGCGGAAAGCATCCGGCGCGGAGCAACACTGATGAGTGTGACCGCCGACGACACGCTTGCCGATGCGATTGCCGAGATCATGGATCGTCACGGCGCATCGGATATCGGTGAAAAGCGGGTCGCACTCGCAAGGGAAGGTTGGCGCGAATACGACGATTCAGCCGGTCCCTACGCGGGCCCCATGAATCTTGGCTCTATAGGCGCCATCGTGCGCGCGCCTGGCACACGCCACCAGCGTATCCGTCGCTATCGTAAATAGCTGCAGAGGTTCGTGCTACCGTGAGTACGAACCATGCATCACCTGCGGATTGAGACCTGGGCGCAGCGGCGGGGCTGGCTGCATGGCCGGGATGCGCGCGCAAAGCTGGTGCTCGCGCTCGCTCTGCTGGTCGCCGTGGCGACTACTCCGGCAAACTCCGGAGCGGTTATGTCGGGATACCTGTTGCTGCTTGCCGCATGCGTTCTCACTTCCGGGTTGCCGCTTCCCGCTGTATTCGCGCGCGCCGCGCTGATTTTGCCTTTTTCTCTTACCTTCGCTGCGGTGAGTTGGGCCACCGGGGATTTTGCTCGTGCCATTTCCCTCGTCGTCAAGAGCTATCTCTCCGGCCTGACCGTGTTATTGATCACCGCCACCACTCCTCTGCCCGCTCAGTTGAAGGCGGTTGAGCGGCTTGGTGCACCGCGCACGATCGTGCTGACTGTACAATTTTTGTACCGGTATTTGTTTGTACTCGTGGAGCAGGCCCAGTCCGTGTGGTTGGCTGGGCAATGCCGCGGAGGTGTTACCCGAATTGCGGGAGCCGGTATGCTGTCCTCGCTGTTTCAGAGATCGTATGAGCGTGCCAGCGGCATTCAGCAGGCAATGCTCGCCCGTGGCTTCGATGGTTCCTGGCCCGTGCTGTATGTACAGGAGTTTCGTCCGGCCGACTCCTGGTTTCTGATTGCCGGGATAGTCGTGATTGCGAGCCTGTGGCTAGTCCGCTAATTGAAGTCTCTAATCTGAGTTATACGTATGACGACGGTACTGTCGCCCTGCAGCAGGTGGACTTCCGTCTTCTGCCGGGCGAAACGGTGGTTCTCCTCGGCGCAAACGGTTCCGGCAAAACTACTTTCGTGTTGCACCTCAACGGTCTTTTTCAGAGCGACCGTGTCCGCGTCGGCGGAGAACCTGTCTCGCGATCTCGTCTGAGGGAGATTCGGCGCAAAATCGGTGTGGTTTTCCAGGATTCCGACGAGCAGTTGTTCATGCCCACTGTTCTCGAAGACGTTGCCTTCGGTCCTCTCAATATGGGATTACCGGCGGTCGAGGCGCTCTCGCTCGCACGCAACGCGCTGGAGCGAACCGGAATGGCAAGCGCATCGCACAAGGCGCCCTATCACCTCAGTGCCGGAGAGAAGCGGCGGGTCGCCATTGCAGGGGTACTCGCGATGTCGCCGGAGGTTCTGGTTTTCGATGAACCGACGACCTTTCTCGATCCACCGGGCCAGCGACACTTGGTCCAATTACTCCGGGACCTCCAGCAAGCGAAAATCCTTGTTACTCACGACATCGCCTTCGCCCGTGCCCTCGCCACCCGGGCAGTCTTCTTCGAGTCGGGCCGGATTATCGCCGAAGGTTCGGTGGATGAATTGGTGGGGCGCTTCAGTTGGACACCCGCCTAAGTTGCTGCCGCCGTTTTGCGGAATTTCGCCCAGCGCTTCTTCTGCGCGGCTGCAATACGCTTACGTGCCTCGGGACTTAAATCCCGCTTCGTCGGCTTGACGTCACTGTGAACCCGCTCGGCAACCTGCTTGGTACTGCCCCGAAGAAGAGAACGAACGTTGCGGATCTGGTCCTCAATTTGGCGCTTCTTATTCTCCAACCCCTCCAATGCCGCTTCCAGCAGCAACGGATCTGCATCGATACGATGAACTTTTTGCACGAGACCCTCCAGATGGTGGACTAACTTTCTGGAGAAAATCTAACAGACTCACAAATAAGAGTAACTGGTCCTTCGTTGACTAACTCAACCGACATAGTCGCCTGGAATACGCCTGTGGCCACACTCAAGCCTGTCTGGCGCATCCTGCCAACGAAATATTCATATAGATGTTTGGCGCAATCGGGGCGTGCAGCACGGTCAAAACTCGGCCGCCTGCCTTTACGCGTGTCGCCGTAGAGGGTGAACTGAGAAATCACCAGGACGGCCCCGCCGGTTTCCTGAACGCTCCGGTTCATCCGGCCCTCGTCATCTTGAAAAATGCGAAGGCCGGCGATCTTGTTGGCCAGGTAGTCGGCATCAGACTCCGTATCCCCCTGCTCGATTCCCAGCAGCACCACCAACCCTTGCGCAATCTCTCCGGTGACCTGTTCTTCTACCACCACGCGCGCCCGGGAAACGCGCTGTAGGACGGCACGCATATGGTATAAGTTATCGCAGACCCCAACAAATCCATCATGATTGAGACCTATGCGTATTCCCGAGCAGGTTTACTCGGAAATCCCAGCGATGGCTACTTCGGCAAAACGATTGCTCTCTTGGTGCGCAACTTCCGCGCCCGCGTTCTCCTCTACCCGAGCGCACGGCTGGAAATAAAACCGTCCAAGGCGGATATGCCTGTCTTTGAAAGCCTCGATGAATTGTATTCCCTCACTCGCTGGCGCGGCTATTACGGCGGCATCCGGATCATTCAGGCTCTCATCGTCCGCTTCATGGACTATTGTGCCGAGCAGGGCATCGTGCTCGAAAACCGGAATTTCACTATCGAGTACGAATCGACGATCCCTTTGCGGCTTGGCATGGGCGGCTCGAGCGCCATCATCATCGCATCGCTTCGGGCTCTCTGCCAATATTTTCGCGTCGATATTCCCAAGCCGATTCAGGCAAAGATCGCGCTGGAAACGGAAACGAAGGAGATCGGCGTGCCCGCCGGTCCGCAGGATCGCGTCATTCAGGTTTACGAAGGTTTGGTATACATGGACTTCCGCCAGGATCTGATGGAATCCCGCGGTTATGGCGAGTATCAGCCGCTCGATACTCAGAACCTTCCGAACGTATACGTCGCCTATCGGACCAGTTTGAGCGAGGGTACGGAGGTTTTCCACAATAGCGTGCGCGAACGTTGGCGCGCCGGAGATCCCTTGATCGTCGAATCGATGCGGAAATGGGGACAGTATGCAGAGGACGGCAGGCAGGCCCTTATGGAGCGTGATTACGCCACTTTCGGCAAGTTGATCAACGCGAATTTTGACCTGCGGAGCGAGATCTATAACATCAGCCCTGGGAACCTCGAAATGATTCAGACATCCAGGCAGGTAGGAGCGACATCGAACTTCGCTGGCTCCGGCGGAGCGGTCGTCGGAACGTTTGAAGACGAGAATATGTTCCAGAAACTCCAAAACGCAATGTCCGGAATCGGCGTAGCTGTAATCAAGCCGACGATTAATTCTGGCTCATATAGGTAAGTTTTGGAGTACCTTCTTAAGGGGAAATACTGATTTCCGCTTAGCCCGATCGTACCTAAACTTGGAGGGACCATGATCTACGGGAAGCGTTCTCTGCATTCGAGTTCACCCGGCGGCTTTTTCCGTTTCCAGAACGACCGCAAGAATTCCGTCTATGGCTTCGGGCACGGTGATTATATTCGCCTCCGTGACGAGTTTGGAAACGTGTGGCGCGGCACCGCAGAATTTGACGGCGGCGATCACACGACCGTCAGATACCGGTTTCGCGACGAAAAAGGTAAGGTCATCACAGGCATTTCCGACTCGTATGGAGTCATCCTCCGGGACGAAAAGGGCAACACTTGGCGTGGGTTTATGGACTAGCCCATCGGAAGAATCCTTCGGTGAGGCGAGCGCGTCCCGATGTACACTGTGGGTGTGAGCGAACCGGCGACCAAGCAGGATTTGAACGACTTCCTCGGCGTGATTCAAAGCTACGTAGACAAGGTCGATAACAACTTCAAAACTTATGTCGACCAACGCTTAGCCGGCACGGAGTCAACCCTCAAGACTTACGTCGACCAACGCCTAGCCATTTCTGAGAGCGATATGAAAGCCTCCGTCGACAATCTTGAAACGAAGATCGTGCACTATGTGGATCATCGCGCTGAAGGCGTCGAGACTCGTCTTCTGACTGCGTTCCACGGGTGGGCTCGTGCAATGGAAATGCGCGTCCGGCAAAACACGACTCTCACTGTGGGTTTTGACGAGAGGCTGTCTTTATTGGAAGAGCGGGTTTCGGAGCTCGAGCGAAAGAAGGCAAGCTAGCAAGAGCCGCGCAATCCGGCGCGGCCCCTCTGGACCCGGCTACTCCGCAGCAGCAGGACGATTGAGATACTTCTCGTACAGCCGGCGGTGCTTGTTATCCAGATCCACCGGTCTGCCCTTAATGAACAATTGCTTGATCTGAGTCTTGGTCTCGAGTGGATCTCCATCGGTGATGACCAGGTCCGCCCACTTCCCTTCCTCAATGGACCCCATTTTGTCGGCAACGCCCCAGATCTCGGCCGCGTCCACAGTCACCGCTTTCAAGGCCGCGTCATGCGGAAGCCCGAACGCCACTGCGTTCGCCGCCTGATACGGCAAATTGCGCGCGAACTGGTTGCCGAAAGTCGCGAACGCGAACTTCACGCCGGCCTTGTGCAACTCCGCGGGAAGTGTGAACGGCCCGTCGTACGGATCGTCCACATTCAAAGGCAACTCGAACGTGGGCCCCAGAATCACCGGAATATTCTTCGCCTTCAACTCGCCCACCATCTTGCCGGGTTCCCGTACGCCTGAGAGCACGATCTTGATGTTTTCTTTTTCAGCGAAAGCGACTGCCTCGCGGATCGCGCGCTCTCTCACCGCATCCACCATGACTGTGACCTTTTTGTCCAATACCGGCAGCATCGCCTCAAACCTCAGGTCTGTCACAAAATCCGGAGCATTGACCGCTTTCGCCTTCTGGTACCGCCGCGCTTGTTCGAAGAACTCATGCAATGCGCGAAGCTGGTTGTCGTAGATCCGCTTCGCCTCCAGGTATGGAGTTCGCCGGACGCCGCCGCCCCCTTCAAAGCTGAACGATGTCGTCACGATGGTGGGGAAGCGGATGTGTAGGGTTGCCATGCGCTTCACTTCCATCTCTTCCCACGTCCAGCCGCTCAGGTGCATCAGGGAGCCCTGGCCTGAGATGATCCCGCCACCCGGCAACGTCATTACCGTGGTGATCCCGTTCGCTCGCGTGACCGGAATGTGCTCGCTAGATGGGTTTACGGCAACCGCGGCCCGCAGTTGTGGGTTGAAGTCGCCCAGTTCCGTGATGTCGTTGGTCTCGCGCACGGCAGTGATCTCGGAGAGGCCGAGTTCGGTCCCTGAATCGATCATGCCCGGGTACGCATGCAGTGCCTTTCCTTCGATCACTTTCACGCCTTTCGGCGCCGTGATCTTCGCCCCGACGCCCACGATCTTTCCGTCACGAACGTAGACCGATCCATTCGGAATGTCCGCGCCGGACACCGTGTGTACCGTCACATTGCGCAGGAAGAACGTGTCGTCCTGTCCTCCCATCAGCGGTAGCGCCGCCATCAATGCAAGCGCCAGCTTTCTCACGAGGGCCTCCGGGCGGTGGGCATTCTCTTCTGTTGTTCCTTCTTCTGTTTTTCGATCAGTGAGGTCTTCAGTGCCTCGTCTTTCGGACGCCGCTCCAGATCTTTTGCGCGATCAAAATACAGTTCGCCGTCGATGAATACCTTTTCCACTTTGGCGAAGTTAGAGAGCGGATGCTTGTCGTAGATCACCAGGTCCGCCTGCTTGCCCGCTTCGATTGACCCGACATACTCGTCAATCGCGAGCTGCTTCGCCGGGTTGATAGTGATCAGCGAAAGAGCCTCGTCATCCGTCAGGCCGCCGTACTTCTGCGTTTTCGCCGCTTCTGTGTTCAGGTGCCGCATCAACTCTCCGGAATCGGAATTCAGTGATACCAGCACCCCCTTCTTCATCATGATCGCGGCGTTGTAAGGAATCGCGTCCAGAGCTTCTACCTTATAGGCCCACCAATCGCTAAACGTGGACGCACCCGCGCCATGCTTTGCGATTTCTTCTGCCACCTTGTATCCCTCCAGCACGTGCTGCAGTGTGCGGATTTTGAACCCGTACTCTTCGGCCGTGCGCAACAGCATCAGGATTTCGTCCTGCCGGTAGCAGTGCGCATGCACGAAGCGCTTGCCTTCCAGGACCTCCACAAGGGGATCCAGTTTTAGATCGCGCCGTGGCGGTAGTACGTCCTCGCCCTTCGCCTTCGCCGCGTCGTACGCCTTCCACTCGGCCTGATATGCTTTCGCTTGCGTAAACGCTTCGCGGATCACGTCCTCTACGCCCATGCGCGTTGCGGGGTAGCGCAGCGTCGTCGCCCCGAACGCAGTCTGCGCACCGCGACGCTTCGGGTTTTCACCGAGCGCGAACTTGATTCCAGGCGTCGCTCCCTGGAACAGCAGATCCTGGGCACTTTTCCCCCACCGCATTTTGATTACGGAACATTTCCCTCCGATCGCGTTTGCGCTGCCATGCAGCACGTTTGCGGTTGTCACGCCGCCGGCCAATGCCCGGAAGATATCCACGTCCTCGTTGTTCAATACGTCTTCGATCCCCACCATGGACGATACCGACACGCTGCCTTCGTTGATACTATCGGCAGCAATGTGCGAATGGCAATCAATGATGCCCGGCATGACGAACCGGCCTGCGGCATCGATCATCTGCGCGCCCGCAGGCACCAACACCTTTTCCCCCACCTCTGCGATCTTGCCGTCGCGAATCAGAATAGAACCATTGAAGGTTCCCTTGGTGATCGTCAACACTGTGGCATTCTGAATCACGATGGGCGGAGCAGCGCTCAGAGCCGCCCCGAACAAAACTGTGAGCGCGAAGCGCTTCATTGTGCCTCCTGGCCGATCGCCGGAATATCGGTATTGCTGGTCTCCGGTATCGGTTCGTATTTATTACCGTCGATCAACACGAACTGAATCTTGGTGCCGTCCATGAATAGATCGCCTTTTGTGACGACCAGATTTGCGATCTTTCCCTTTTCGATCGAGCCCATGCGATCGGCAAGACCGAAGATTTCCGCGGGGCTCAATGTCATGGCGCGCACAGCATCTGCCGCTGGCAACCCGGCGTCGATCGCACGCTTTACCGCGCGCAGCACGTCGGCAGGCCGTTCGATCCCGTCCGAATAGAATGCGAATTTGGCTTTAGCCGCCGCCAGCGCTCTTGCTGTAGTCGGCGCTTCCTCGCGCAACTGCAACGTCTTCAGATCCTCCGGCGCTTCCGGATCCGCATCGCGCGGCCGCTCTGGCCATTTCAGGCTGACCAGCACCGGCACGCCGGACTTCGCGATGGCCTCCGCCGCCTTGTAGCCAGTGGGCACGCCGTACAGCACCGGCTTCAGGTTCAATTCGGCTGCAAATCGAATCATGCGCTCTATGTCCACCACGCGCACGGCGGGCAGCAGAACGCGTGGCGATTCCAACACGCCTTCAAGCGCCCGGTCATATTCGGGACGCGCCATGGCGGACTTTCTTGCGTACATCTCTTTCGCCAGCTTGTAGTGTTCCGCATCCAGATACACCTGCCGGATGTAAGCCATGACGCCCATCAGCGAGCCGGGATAGTTGGAGAAACCCATGGTTGTCGTCGCCACGTACTGTCCCACGGAAGGGCTGACCACCATCTTGCCGCCCCTGTCTCCTGCCAGATTGATCACCGCTCCCTGACCGGCAAAGATCCCGCGCGTCGGAAACGTCACCGAGGAAGTGAATCCCGCACTGCGCGCAGCCTCCAGCCGGCGATCCGACGGCTTCACCAGGTCTGCGGCCCGAAGCCAGCTCGTAGTGGCAGGCCGGTCTTCCGGACCACGTGCGGGTGGCGGCACAGTCGCCGGATTTACGTTCGCCGTCACGGCCGTCCGCGGCGCACCGGTTCCGCGGATTGGCCCCGCGGCCGCTACTGGCGCAAGAGCCGTCTCGTCCGTAATGCCCCACGTGCTCAAACCATCGGTCAAGCCAGGGTAGACCGTCATGCCTTCCCCATCGATCACCCACGCTTCCGCCGGGACTGGAATGTCCGCCCCCGTTGCCTCGATCAGGCCATTTCGCACGACTACGGTCCCCTTCGGGATCACAGGGCCGCTGACAGTCACCAGCCGTGCATTGCGTATTGCAAGCACGGACGGCGGAGCGGCCGTGGCCAGCATCGCGCCTGCAAACAAACCGGCGATCAATCTCAGCATAAGGTTCTCGCTATCATAGATGGTTTCTAACTAAATGCGACGGAAACAGTCATTTCGTTACAAGGACGCCGGTGTCAACATCGATGAAGCCGACAAGGCGGTATCGCGGATCAAGACGCTGGCCCAGTCGACCATGACACGCCATGTGCTCGCCGGAATCGGCAGTTTCGGCGCAGGATACCAGCTTAGCGGTTGGAAGAAACCAGTGCTGGTCAGCTCCGCGGACGGCGTGGGCACAAAGCTGAAAGTGGCGTTTGCAACAGGGCGGCACAACACGGTCGGCGAGGATCTGGTGAACCATTGTGTGAACGACATCGCCGTTCAGGGCGCGACCCCTCTCTTTTTCTTGGATTATTTCGCAGTCGGTCAGCTCAATGCAACAGTCGCCGCGCAGGTCGTCGAAGGAATCGCGCGTGGGTGCGGCAACAACCGCTGCGCTCTCATCGGCGGGGAGACGGCCGAGATGCCCGGCATGTATGCAGAGGGCGAGTACGATCTCGCAGGCTTCATTGTCGGCGTTGTGGAAAAAAACCGGATGATCACCGGTCAGAAAATTAAGCCAGGCGATGTGCTCCTCGGCCTGCCTTCCACCGGCCTCCACACGAATGGATATTCTCTCGCCCGCAAGCTGCTCTTCGAAGTCGCCAGCCACCAGCCGCAGAGCTGGGTGGACGACCTGAAGGCCACCGTGGCGGACGAGCTCCTGAAAGTCCATCGCAGCTATCTGAAGCCCATACAGGCGCTCATGAAGGCCGATGTGCTGAAAGGTGCCGCGCATATTACAGGTGGTGGCATCACCGACAATACGCCCCGGATGCTTCCCAAGGGGCTTTCCGCCGAAATTCGCCTGGGCTCCTGGCCGGTGTTGCCGATTTTCGAATTTCTCAAGCGCATAGGCAGTATTCCGGATGACGACTACCGCCGCAGCTTCAATTTGGGTATCGGCATGATCTTCGCCGTCGGCAAGAAGGACGTGGTCAAGGCCGAACGGATCCTCACACGCATGGGCGAGCAGTTCTATCACGTCGGCACGGTGATCCGCACACCTCGCAGCGCGAAAGAGCGCGTGGTTTACGCATGAGACGGATCGGCATCCTGCTATCCGGTCGCGGATCGAACTTCGAGGCGATTGCAAAAAACATTGCCTCCGGCAGCATCGATGCCGAGATCGCGGTCGTGATCTCAAATCGGGAAGATGCCAGGGGGCTGGAAACGTCCAGGAACTTTGGCTTGCCCACGGTCTGTATTCCCTCAAAAGGAATGGACCGGCTTGTGTATGACGAGTTGATCCTGGCCGAACTGAACAGGCATAACGTCGAGCTGGTCTGCCTTGCCGGGTACCTGCGTCTTTTATCTTCGCGATTCGTGCGTCAGTATGCCGGACGGATTCTGAACATCCACCCGTCTTTGCTACCCGCCTTTCCGGGACTCGATGCGCAGCATCAGGCGCTCACCTACGGGGTCAAGGTGACCGGGTGCACAGTGCACTTCGTCGACGAGAACCTCGATTCCGGCCCTATCTTGCTGCAGGCCACCGTCCCCGTGTTCGACAATGACACGGTCGAGGCGCTCTCAGCCCGGATTCTGAAAGAAGAGCATCGGCTGTACAGCGATGCCATTCAGATTGTCTTGTCGGGACGATACGAAATCATCGGAAGGCGAGTCCAGCTTACCTAGCAAAGCAACTGCCAGTCCACTGCCTGTAACCCGCGCGAATTGACTCAGATTCTAGTGACTGAATCTTTTTCCCATCGCGAAGGATCTATTCTTGGTCAAGGGCTCTCATGATAAAACCAGTGCTGTTGGCCGTCGACGACGACCCGGAAGTGGTCCGGGCCACTGAGCGCGACCTGCGCAGGAAATATTCGAGCCAGTACCGGGTGCTCCGCGAAGAGTCCGGCGAGGCCGCGCTCAACACGTTGCGCGACCTCAAGAAACGCAATGAACCCGTCGCCTTGCTGCTGTCCGATCAGCGCATGCCCCATATGGACGGCATCGCCTTCCTGGACCACGCACGCGAACTGTACCCGGCCGCCAAGCGTGCCCTGCTGACCGCCTATGCCGATACAGAGGTCGCCATTCGGGCCATCAACCAGGTCAAGATCCACCATTACCTGATGAAGCCCTGGGATCCGCCAGAGGAGCACCTCTACCCGGTTGTAGACGATCTCCTGGATGACTGGCAAGCCGGCTACCGGCCAACGTTTGAAGGTGTACGCGTGATCGGGTCCCGTTGGTCTCCGAAGACTTATGAGATCCGCGACTTTCTTGCCCGCCACCAGATTCCTTACCGCTGGCTCGATGTGGAGAATGCCTCCCAGGATCCGGAATCCAGCCAGCTTTTGAAATCACTGCCGGAGAATGTCCGTTATCCTGCCGTCCTTCTTGCTGACGGCTCGTTGCTGGAGCAGCCTTCTCTCAGTGAACTGGCGGAGAAAGTAGGCCTCCACACCCGTGCGGCGGCCCAGTTCTACGATCTCGTCATTGTCGGCGGAGGCCCGGCCGGGCTTGCTGCCGCCGTCTACGGAGCTTCCGAAGGTCTGCGCACCGTAATTGTCGAACGCGAGGCACCAGGCGGCCAAGCCGGCCTAAGCTCAAGAATCGAAAACTACCTCGGCTTTCCCTCCGGGCTCAGCGGGGGCGATCTGGCGCGCCGGGCGGTGATTCAGGCCCGCCGCTTCGGAGTGGAGATCCTGGCGCCGCTCGAAGTGCGTGCCTTGCGGGTAGAAGGAACTTACCGCATCATCGAACTGAGCAACGGAACTGAAATTTCTGCGCACGCCGTCATCATCGCCACCGGCGTGCAGTGGCGGCGGCTCGACATCCCGGAAATGGACCGCCTCATCGATGCCGGCATATATTATGGTGCAGGCTCAACCGAGGCCATGTCCTGCCGGGACGAAGACGTGTACGTCGTTGGCGGTGCGAACTCCGCCGGACAGGCTGCTATGAACTTCTCGCGCTTTGCACGCCGGGTGATCATGCTCGTTCGCGGGCCGTCCCTGTCCGCCACCATGTCACAGTATCTGATCGATCAAATCAAGGAGACTCCGAACATCGAGGTACGTACGGGCGCCGAAGTCGTCGGGGTATCCGGGCAAGACCGGCTGGAATCCATTTCGATCCGCTGCAGGGAGACAGGACAGGTGGAACAGGAGCCCGCGAGCGCTCTGTTTATCTTTATTGGCGCGATGCCCCGCACGGACTGGCTTGGCACCGTAGTCGAGCGCGACGACAAGGGGTTCATTCTCTCCGGCCCTGAGCTTGTGCACAACGGCAAACGCCCGAAGGGGTGGACGCTCGATCGCGATCCCGGCCTCCTCGAAACCAGCGTTCCCGGAGTGTTCGTGGTTGGCGATGTGCGAAAGGGATCCGTCAAACGCGTAGCCTCTGGAGTCGGCGAGGGCTCTGTCGCCGTCCAGTTCGTTCATCAGTATCTGAGTAACGTCTAGAGGTCGCCCCCGAACATGTCTCTATTTGACGATCTCAAACGCCACCCGATGTTCAGTGACCAGCCGGAAGAGCATTTGCGCTGGCTCGCCGATAACGGCTCGGAACTCATCCTGAATCCCGGAGACAC